>NZ_JAKCFB010000110.1 GCF_024198235.1 Myxococcus dinghuensis
CGTCGCCCTCGAAGTCACCGGCGTCTGGGATGACCGCCGCTACCTCGACATGTCCCTGCTCAACTCAACCCCAGACACTGCCGCCGCTTGACCCCGCCAAGGAGCATTCCTCCCCCGAACCCCCTCCGGACCAATTACACACGATTCGGGACTTGACCTCGTCAGGGTGCCCGGGTCATAGAGGTGGCGGCCCGTGGCGAACTCCAGCAACGTCAGGCCCAGGGAGAACAAGTCCGCGCGCCCGTCCACGACTTCCCCGAGCAACAGCTCCGGGGCGGAGTAGATGACATCCCCTTTGGGACGCGGGAGGGACGTCGCGACTCGCCCGGCCATCCGCGACAGGGCCACCCCGAAGTCCGTCAGCATCACGCCGCCTCGGGGCATGAGCCGAATCCGAGCGGGGTTCACGTCGCGGTTGACGATGTGCAGAGGACTGCCAGCATCGTCGGCTCGCGAGTGAGCGTAGGCGAGAGCCGCCGCGACCTCTGCGAAGACGTAGAGGCAGAAGGATTCGGAGAAGTAGCGCCCGCGCGCCTGCGCCACGGCAAGCAACGAATCCAGCGTGAAGCCCCCCATGCTTTCGCTCACCAAACAGAGGCCGTGATTGATTTCGAAGAGGCCGTGAACGTGCGCGATGTTCGGATGCTGGAGGAAGCGCGCCAGCCGGACTTCTTCTTCCAGGCGGATGTGGGCGAGCCGGTATCGCTCTGGCATCGCTTCTCCACTCGGGAGCGGCACATACTTCACCAGCACCTTGCCCTGGAAGCCGGCAGGTGTACGAGGCCGCGCGTAGAGGATGCGCTCCCCATTGCGGCCCTCGCCGAGAATCTGGAAGAGGAAATACTGCGTGTCCCCTTGGGAAAAGAGGACCACACCCTCCTTGAAGGGAGGGGCGGAATCGTCAGACATGAATGGGGCTCCTGTGAGCCCTCGCGGAAAGCACCTCCTGCGAAGGCACAAACAAGGTACGCCCAGTCACGTCCGACGTGAACGACGCTATAGGTCGCGAACTTCGCGAAGCCCGATTGCCATTTAGTAAAGCCGCCTTACAAAAGCCGTCAGGGCCACTCCTTTACAACGTATCCGTAGGCGCTCAGGGGGAACTCGACAGTTCCCGGCTTCGGGCCCGGCCCCATCTGCACCCACCCATTCTCACCAATCACAATGCAGACAGGATAGGTGCTCCCGTTGGGGTACCGGGCCTGCGTGTAGCGCGCCATCAGAGCCCCGTCGCGCACCCAGATTCGCCCCTCGAGTGTCGTCCCGGTGGGAAGCTCGTCATTCCCACTTCGGACAACTCCTCTCGTGGGGCCTTCCGAAAAGATCCCGTAGTCATTCAGGGCCCCGGGTCGGCGTTTGTCGAGGGTCACCACGACCGCATCTCCTTCCGGGATTCGCAGCACCTCGAACATGGCCTCGCGCGCTTCTTCTGGGCATTCACTGGGGCCGGGGCGAACCTGGGAGCTGCTCGGACAACCCAGCTGCAACGCGACGGCGGCAGTGGCGACCGCGCACTTCTTGAGCAACTCCGCCCGGCCGCCACTGGATGCAGGGGTCTTCACGGCCGAAGACTCGGGCGAACTGGCGACGATAGGAGGGGCACGCTTCACGGCGGGGCTTTCCTTCTGGACGGGAGCTTGAGGGGGCAACGCTACCCCAGGCGACAATGATTCAAGCGGAGGAGATGCGACAGCGTCACCTTGGGACATACCTGCATCCTCCTGTGGGGCCAGTGCGTTCAACGGGGCACCAGCTCCCGGTGTCTGCGGCGCGGTGGACTCGATGGAATCCATCCCGCGTGGAGCCTTCTGGGCGGACGTCGACGCGAAGAGCCCCACCAGGACCGCGATGGCCAGCGCGGCGCCCAGGGCACCCACGAGCAGCCCGCGACGCGAGCGGGCCGGCTTGGGGGGATCCGTGCCGGTTGCAGGGGTGAGGAGCGGCCTCGCGGCGAGGGTGTGCAGCGGCGTCACCCACTCCGGGCCGGACTCATGCGCGATGGCGGCCAACTCCCGCCGCACCGCCTCTGCCGACGGGGGCCGGTTCTCGGGCTTGCGAGCGATGAAGCGCATCACAGCATCGCTCAACGGGCCGGGAACCCGCTCATTCAACACGCGGGGGTCTGGAGGCATCGCCCTGCCCTCGACGGGTGTCCTCGGGTAACTGTTCGCCGTGCCCCGTCCCGGCGCCGTGCTGACCCGCCCGGGACGACCGGCGGGAGCTGCCGTCAGTCCTGACTCTTCGGAAGTGTGACCGTGCCTGGGTTCTCGATGGCGGCGAGAGCGG
>NZ_JAKCFB010000111.1 GCF_024198235.1 Myxococcus dinghuensis
CCGCGTTCCCCCACCTGCTCTGCCACCCGGTGCTGCCCTACTCCAACTGGGAGTGGGCGACGGTGTGCCAGTCGGAGTCCATGGCGGCCATCAAGCGGGGCGTGCAGGCCGCGCTGTTCCAGTTGGGCCGCGTACCCCGCTACCACCAGACGGACAATTCGACGTCGGCGACGCACCGGCTGGAGGACGGCAAGCGGGGCTTCAACGCGGACTACCGCGCCCTCATGGCCTACTTCGGCATGGAGCCGCGCACCATCGAGGTGGGCGAGAAACAGCAGAACGGGGACGTGGAGGCGCTCAACGGTGCCTTCAAGCGCCGCCTGGTGCAGCACCTGCTGGTGCGCGGCAGCGCGGACTTTTCGAGCGCTGCCGAGTACGAGGCGTGGGTGCAGGGCGTGGCCCTGAAGGCCAACGGCCTGCGCGCGGAGCGGCTGGCCGAGGAGCTCGCGGCCATGCGCCCGCTCTCGGTGGAGTCGCTGCCGGAGTACACCGAGGTGGACGTCCTGGTCACCGGGTGGAGCACGGTGCGGGTGAAGCACAACACCTACTCGGTGCCGAGCCGGCTGGTGGGCGAGCGCGTGCGGGTGCGGCTGTACGACGAGCGGCTGGAGGTGCTGCACCGCGGGGCCCTGCAACTCACCGTGGAGCGGCTGCACGGGCGCAACGGCCACCGCATCAACTACCGCCACATCATCTGGAGCCTGGTGCAGAAGCCAGGGGCCTTCGCTCAGTACCGCTACCGCCAGGACCTCTTCCCCTCCCTCGTCTTCCGCCGCACCTACGACTCGCTCCGCGAGCGGCACGAGGAGCGCCGCGCCGACATGGAGTACCTGCGCATCCTGCACCTTGCGGCCTCCACCATGGAGTCCACGGTGCAGGCCACGCTCGAGCGGATGCTCGCCTCGGGCGGCGTGCGGGGAGCGGACGCGGTGAAGGCCCAGGTGGCGCCAGAGACGTGCGAGGTGCCGCACCTGGAGGCGCCCCAGGTGGACCTGCGCGCCTACGACGCGCTGCTGGACGCGGCCGAGGAGGTGGCCTCGTGAGCGCCCCCACCCAGACACTCTCCATGCTGCTACGTGGCCTCAAGCTGCCCGCGCTCGCCACGCACCACGAGGAGGTGGCCAGAAGGGCCGAGGCCGGGGGCTGGCCCTACGCGGAATACCTGCGCCAACTGGTGGACATGGAGGTGGCGCAGCGCAAGGAGCGCCGCATCGAGCGACTGCTCAAGGCCAGTGGCCTGCCGCCAGACAAGACGCTCGCCACCCTGAAGCAGGACAAGATGCCCCAGAAGGTGCGCCGCCAGTTGCCCGGCCTGTGCGAGGGGGGCTTCGTCGAGCGCGCCGAGAACGTCCTCGTCTTCGGCCTGCCCGGCCGCGGCAAGACGCACCTGGTGGCCGCGGTGGGGCACGAGCTGGTGCAGCGCGGATATGCCGTCCTCTTCGTTCCCGCCGTGCTGCTGGTGCAGCGGCTGCTGATGGCCAAGAAGGAACTCGCCCTGGAGCGGGAGCTCAGGCGGCTGGACGGCTACGACGCGGTCATCCTCGACGACATCGGCTACATCCAGCAGGACCGCGAGGAGATGGAGGTGCTCTTCACCTTCCTGGCCGAGAGGTACGAGAGGCGCAGCGTCCTCATCACCTCCAATCTCGTCTTCAGCCAGTGGGACCGCATCTTCAAGGACCCGATGACGACGGCAGCGGCCATCGACCGCGTCGTCCACCACGCGGCCATCCTCGAGATGACCGGCCCCTCCGTGCGTGACGAGGAGGCACGCGCCAGGGCCGAGCGCGAGAAGTCCGCGGCCAAGCGCGAGGGCTGACCTCACACCACGCCAGGGAGCGGACGGACCGCTCTTCCAAGGAGGTGGACCACTACCACGCCAACGACAACTACGACGACGCGAACACGTTCGAGCAGGTCAACCCGGTGGGGAGAAATAGTTGTCGCCGCGGGGAACGAGTAGTTGACGCTGAGGA
>NZ_JAKCFB010000112.1 GCF_024198235.1 Myxococcus dinghuensis
CCGCGCGGGCCCGTGCCGGCCGACCCCTGCGTGGGCGCGCCAGCGGTCGAGGCGCTCGTGGCGGCGGGGCCCTGCGGGGGCCTGCCGGCCGTCGGGGCACTGGTGCCGTTCGTGGCCGCGGGGGCCTGCGTGCCCGCGCCCGCGGGGGAGAGGACGGGAGGCGGGGCGGGTTGCTGCTGCTTGGGGTCCACCCGTGTCGTCGGCGGCAGCGGCTGCGCGGGCGGGGCCGCGGGCTTCGGCGCGGTGCGCGCGGGGGGCTCGGCCGCGGGCATGTTCAGGCGCAGCGGCGCCCGGACGAAGGCGGGCGGCGGCGGCGTCAGGCTCTCCGGCGGTGGAGGCGGCGGACGCTGCGGCGGAGGAGGCTTCGCGGCTGGCGGCGGCTCCGGCGCGCGGGCGGGAGCCGCGGGCTCACGCGGAGCGGGGCGGACGTCGGCGGCCAGGGGCTCCTGCGCGACGGAGCGCGCCAGCCGCTCCACCATGTCCGCGGTGAGCGACTCCTCTTCCGGAGGCGGCGGCGGTGGCGGGGTGGCGGTGGCGCGCTGCTGCGCCGGGTCCAGCGAGGCGATGAGCTGGCTGAAGCGCGGCGCGAGCGGCTGCCGGTAGATGACGGAGATCCACTCGCGGATGCGCACCTCGGTGCCCACCCACAGCTCGAGCGGCTTGCCGAGCAGGAAGCCGACCTCGTCCAGCTCCTTCTTCGCCACCGGGTACGAACACGCGACGTGCAGCGTCTGCCCGTCGAGCGACAGCGGCACCACGCACAGCCGCTCGGCGATCTTCGGGGGGATGAACGTGGCGACGTCCGCGTTCGGCTCGAAGTCCACCAGGTTCACCGGGCGGAAATCGGAGACCTCCCCGAGCAGCGACAGCACGTCCGCCTCGCTGAACAGGCCCTGCTCCAGCAGGACGGTGTCCAGGTGGACGCCCTGCGCCTGCTGGTGACGTAGCAACTCGCCGGCCTTCTCCTGGGAGAGGAGCAGGCGGGAGACGAGGAGCTGGGCGAGGCGGGCGGGCATGTAGGGCGCGGCATCTTACGGCCGCGGCCGCAAGGCACAATGAAGCGTTGTTCAGCTGGGTTGGACCACGAAGGTGGACGTCAGCTTGTCATGCAGCGTCTGCCCGCGGCGATCAAACAGCGCCATCCAGAAGCCGCCGAGGAAGAGGATGAACGACACGCCGGACAGCATGGCGCGCACGATGGCGCGGCCCGGCGCCGGGGCCAGGCCGTGGGTGTCCACCAACCGCAGTCCCAGCAGGAGGCGACCCAGTGTGCGTCCATTCCACAGGAAGGCCGCCACGGCGCAGTACACGACCGCCAGGAGCAGCACCAGGAAAAACCCGGGCAGCAGCACGGTGTGCAGCGCGCGCAGCCAGGCCACGAACCCATCGAGCCCGGACATCCCCGCCTCCGGGGACTTCAGCCCCGTCACGGAGGACGCCAGGGTGATGTAGAGCGCGGCGACGCCGCCGATGGCCGCCGTGTCGATGGTGAAGGACAGCAGCCGACGCCACAGGGAGGCCGGACGGGCGTGCACCTCGGTGACCTCCGGGGTCGCGGGACGCGCGGCCTGGGGCGGGCGGGGCCTCTCCGCCCGGGGGACGGGGAGGGCCGGCGCCACGGGCTCCGGAGCGGCCGTCACCGGCGTCTCCATGCGCGGCAGGCCCATGGTGGGCGCCGGGGGGCTGGCGGGGGCCTGGGGCACGGGCGCGAAGAGCGGGTCCTTCAGCGTCTCGGGCTCCTCCATGCGCGGCAGGCCGACGGGGGCCGCGACGCCGGGCTGGGGCTGCGCCGCCGCGCGCGCCGGGGGGGCGCTCGGCGTGCCGTAGGCGGGCGTCATGGGCGAGAACTGGGGCTGGGCCGCGGCCGGGGGCGGGATGTCCGGCGGGAAGGCCCGGGGCTGGGCCGGGGGCACGGGCGGGGCGACGCGGGCCGCGGCCGGGCGGGCGGAGGCTCC
>NZ_JAKCFB010000113.1 GCF_024198235.1 Myxococcus dinghuensis
CATGTCGACGGGCTCGCGCGCCAGCAGGATGCGCACCGTCCGAGGAAGTCGCAGCAGCATCAGGTGCCCGCCGCCGTACTCGTACTCGCGAGGGTGACGAGGAGCCGCGCGACGTAGGCCGCGTCCGAGCCCACCGGGAATCGCAGCACCAGGCCGCCCACGGTGGCGACCTCGAAGAAGCTCTCCCGCGCCTGCGGCGCGGGCGACGCTACAACCTCCAGAGGCAGAAAGGCGGCGACCGATTCGGCAGCCAGGTCGGACACCCGGAGGCCCCGCTTCTTGCGCTTCTTGTAGAGCCAGTACTGCAGCGTGCCCAAGGACAGGTCGTGCTTGGCCACGAACTCCTTCTGCTGCAGCCCACTCGCCTCGAACTCTTCCACCCACTTCGGCCATTCATCCGGATTGGGTCGTCGCATGCCCCAACAACCCGCGAGGACCGCTCAACTCAGGACGCCCGCCGTCGGTCGGTTAGTGCGCCGGGATAAACCGGCATGGAGTCACGAATGAAAGAGTCGTACATCGAAGGGCTAACCACCCGCGATGACCCCAAGTCATGCGACGGTACCCGTAAGGGGGCTGGGCGAAGCGTTGACCGGGGCAGGTGCAGGCTGGGTATTGAGCTGCGAAATCAGACCTCCAGGACGCCGACGCTGTTAACCGAAGCGGAAGGCCCCACGGACGCGAGCGCCAAGGTGAGTTCGCGGACGGTCCTGCGCAGTCGGAGACCCCACGCATGTACTGAAACTCCATGCACGAGAACCGGGAGGTCCTCTGCGCGCCCGCCGCAGTTGGCGAGACGGGACGCATCGGGAAGGTCGGAGACCGCAATCCGATGACGCACGGGCAGAGGAAGTCGGACAGGCTCGTAGTACCGGTGAAGCCATCGAACAACGCTCGCAGTCGAGCTGCGGAGACGGTGGAGGGAAGGAGCCTGGCCAAGAGGAACGCGGGGGAGCAAAACAGGCCCCGGACACAGTGCCGGACACGTCTGCACAGTGAGCTCGCTCGCGTACGCCAAGCTGCAAGGAAGGACAGGAAGGCGAGGTTCACCGCGCTGCTACACCACGTCACACTCGAAAGCCTTCGGACGTCGTTCGCGGCACTGCGCCGCAACGCCGCGCCGGGGGTGGACGGCGTGACGTGGGAGACGTACGGCGCAGGGCTCGAAGAGAACCTTCGGGACCTGCACGCACGTCTCCATCGAGGAGCGTACCGGGCGAAGCCCTCACGCAGAACGTACATCCCCAAGGCGGACGGGCGGCAGCGACCGCTCGGCATCGCGGCACTGGAGGACAAACTCGTCCAGCGCAGCCTCGTCGAGGTGATGAACGCCATCTATGAGGAGGACTTCCTTGGTTTCTCGTATGGGTTCCGGCCGGGGCGCAGCCAGCACCAGTCGCTGGATGCGCTCGCGACCGGACTCAAGCGAAGGAGGGTGAACTGGGTGCTCGACGCGGACATTCGTGGGTTCTTCGACGCCATCGACCACGAGTGGCTGATGAAATTCCTCGAGCACCGGATTGCAGACAAGCGAGTCCTGCGCCTCATCCAGAAGTGGCTGAGCGCAGGTGTGATGTAAGACCTCGCCGTGCCCCGTCGTGACGGGCCCCAGCATCTCGTGAGACCTCCAGCGGCCACACGCAGGAGGTGGTCCGTGGAGCTGGAGAAGGAGCTGGAGCAGTTCCGTCAGGAGGCGCAGCG
>NZ_JAKCFB010000114.1 GCF_024198235.1 Myxococcus dinghuensis
GCCTTGCGGTCAATCTTGCCGTTGGGGTTGAGCGGCATGGCCGGCAGCACCACCAGGGCCGAGGGCACCATGAAGCGCGGCAGCCGCTCCTTGAGCAGCCCCTGCAACGCCTCGGGCTCCACCTGCTGCCCTGCCTTCACCGACACGTACCCCACCAGCTTCTTGTCCGCCCCCTCCCCTCTCGCCACCACCACCGCCTCCTGCACCCCGGGGTGTCGCCTCAGCGCCTCCTCCACCTCCCCCAGCTCGATTCGGAAGCCCCTCACCTTCACCTGGAAGTCGATTCGCCCCAGGTACTCCAACTGCCCGTCCGCCCTCCACCTCACCCTGTCTCCGGTCCGGTACATCCTCGCCCCAACCTCACGGCTGAAGGGGTTCGGCACGAAGCGCTCCACCGTCAACTCCGGCCGCCCAAGGTAGCCTCGCGCAAGCCCCACTCCGCCCAGGTACAGCTCTCCCGGCACTCCCACCGGCACCGGCTTCAGCCTCGCGTCCACCACGTACGCCTGTGTCCCCGCCAGCGGCCTTCCAATCGGCGGCGCAACCTCCGCTCCTCGCGGCGCCAGCGCCCACGTCGAGTACGTCGTGTCCTCCGTCGGGCCATACAGGTTGTACACCCCCTCCACCGTCCCCAGCCCGTAGAGTCCCTCCACCAACTGGCTGGGCAGCGCCTCTCCCGCCAGGTTCACCGTCTTCACGCTCCCCGGCACCGCCCCCTGCCTCAGCAGCTCCGCCATCGCCGAGGGCACCGTGTTCACCAGCGTCACCTCACCGGCAGCAGCAAGCCCCGCCAACCCCAGCGCGTTCTCCACCAGGTACACCCGGCCCCCGCAGCTCAACGGCGCGAAGAGCTCGAACACCGACAAGTCGAAGTTCACCGACGTGGCCCCCAGCACTCCCGCCAACTGCTCTGGACGGTAGGTGCTCAGCGCCCACTTCAGGAATGCCACCGCGCTTCGGTGCTCCAGCGCCACGCCCTTCGGCCGGCCCGTGCTCCCTGACGTGTACAGCACGTACGCCAGGTGGCCCGGCTTCGTCACCCCCACAGGCCGGCTCACCGGCTGCCTCCTCACCTCTTCCCCCTCCCCCATCCACACCACCTGCGCCCCTCCCACCTCCACCACCCCCGCCAACGTCCGCTGCGTCACCACCACAGGACTCTTCGCGTCCTCCAACATCATCCCCAGCCGCTCCGCCGGGTATGCCGGGTCCAGCGGCACGTAGGCTCCTCCCGCCTTCAGGATGCCCAGCAACGCCACCACCAACTCCTCCGTCCTCTCCAGGCACACCCCCACCCTCACCTCGGGGCCCACACCCAGCCCTCTCAGCTTCCACGCCACCTGGTTGGCCCGCTCCTCCACCTCGCGGTAGCTCAGCCGCCGCTCCCCCACCACCAGCGCCTCCGCCTCCGGCGTGCGCTCCGCCTGTGCCTCGAACAGCTCGTGCAGCCCTCCCTCCACCTGCGGCGCCGGCAACAACCCGTTCCACTCCTCCACCACCCGCCGCCGCTCCTCCTCCCCCAACAGCTCCAACCCCGAGACGTGCGTGTCGGGCT
>NZ_JAKCFB010000115.1 GCF_024198235.1 Myxococcus dinghuensis
GTCGGACGCCCGGAGGCCCCGCTTCTTGCGCTTCTTGTAGAGCCAGTACTGCAGCGTGCCCAAGGACAGGTCGTGCTTGGCCACGAACTCCTTCTGCTGCAGCCCACTTGCCTCGAACTCTTCCACCCACTTCGGCCATTCATCCGGATTGGGTCGTCGCATGCCCCAACAACCCGCGAGGACCGCTCAACTCAGGACGCCCGCCGTCGGTCGGTTACGAGCTCACTGCTCTGCGGGGGTGGCGAGAGCAATCGCCTGGTCGAACGTGGCGAGGACCTCTTCAAACGTGGCCGTCGTCTTGTCGTTCCACTCGGTGAGATACTTGTAGTGGTGCCCCACGAGCTTGGCGACGACGGCTTCCGCGACGAGTCCAGCTCCGACGTCGCCAACGTCAGCGCGTCGAATCGCTCCGACCACACTGAACTGGTAGGCGCGCTCGCCAGCGAACGCGACACGCTTCCCGTAGGCGTCCAGCGCCAGGAAGCCCTTGCCGCGGCACCAGCCCCCCTTCAGGAGGAGGCGCTTGGCTTCCGTCAGCACGTCGCGGACGTCTTCGACGGTTGCAGCGAGGCGGATGGCGCCATTCAGCTCGGGGAGACCAAAGGCTCGATGGAGCTTCACCGCTGCCCAGGTGTCGGCGATGAGTTGGTACCGCTGAGCGGCAAAGGCCACCACGTCGGGCGGCAGGCCAGTGAAGCGCTCCGCCTTGTACCCATCAAGCAACTTCTGAAGCGCGGCATCGTCCTCTGTGGCGGAGCCCGTCGCCGACAACCCAATGGCGGCGAGGAGCTTGGCCTCTTGCGTGACCTGCCGCCCGAGGCACACCTCCATCGCGGCCATCGATACGCCGAAGCGCTTTGCTCTCTCCGCGATGCTGAGCGACGGCTGGGACTTGAGGGACTCGAGGACGGCCCAATTTGGCATGAGCAGGCCGGAGGCAAATTCGAGGGCCTTGCGCTCCGCCATGGTCTGAGGAGGGCCGCTTGTGCGCGCATGATCCCCAGGCTCCACGCTCAACAGAAGGCCGAGCATCATCGCCGCGGTGAACTGCTGCCGCGAGGGGCCGTCCTCCTTGTTGAGGAAGACTGAGGCGAGTTCGTCATCGAACTGGAGGATACCTGGCACCGGCAGGTCATCCAGGTAGACCTTAACGCCAAGGGCAACGAGAAGCTGGATGGCGTCTACCGGAACACTCGTGATGTTAGCGCGCGCCAGCACGTCGACGGGGAGCGCAGGAGTGGCCCGGAGAGTCCGCCATGAGAGGTCGAGGGTCGGGGTGGACATGAGGTGGTGTCGTTGAGTAACTGTTCGCCGTGCCCCGTCCCGGCGCCGTGCTGACCCGCCCGGGACGACCGGCGGGAGCTGCCGTCAGTCCTGACTCTTCGGAAGTGTGACCGTGCCTGGGTTCTCGATGGCGGCGAGAGCGG
>NZ_JAKCFB010000116.1 GCF_024198235.1 Myxococcus dinghuensis
CCTGGCCTGAAGAGCGGTTCGACGTCACCACTCAAGGCAAGAGCCCAGTGCGTTAGCAGCGCCCGCTGGGATCTGTGCGGGGGGCGGCTCCAGCCTTCACGGGTGAAGAGCCGTCCCTACCGCGACCGAATCAGCCGCAGGAGGGTATCGGGACTGGTGGGCATGGCCAGGGGCTTGAGCAGCCTGGTCCCAGCCTCCGCCCCGGCTGTGATTGCAACAGCGCACTGCGCGGTGGCCAGCCGCCGTGTCCGCCGAGCCTGAGCGGCCAGCAGGCGCACCGGCCGCTCCGCGAATGTCCGGCGGGAGCAGTCCGGGTTTCGGCAGCAGAAGCGCCGCACACGCAACTCGAGTTGCACGACGCGTCCTGCAGTGGGCAGGTCCACTGGGCGGCGGACGTAGCTGCCATGCACCGCGGTACTGGGCGTCTGGCAGGAGGGACATCGTGCTCCCGTGCCCTCCATGCGCACCCCGAGGACGACACTCGCCGCGCTACCGTGAGCCACCCGGGTTACCTGACACCCAGGAAGTTGGTACAGCGTTTCCATTCCCAGGGTTTATTCGCCCCGCTGGCAGCTTGCCGCGTCTGCCTACTCCCCAGAGGGGAACCACACGAAGTGCGGGAGAGCCACGGAACCGGGTCACGCCCACTCCCGAAGGGGTCCACACAACGTGCGGGAGAGCCACGAGACCGGTGTAACTCCAGTTTGCCGAAATCCTATTGATTGGTGATTCCTCGTTCGGTTGTCCGACAAAACTTCCGGCGCTACCTATGGCTCGCTACCTCCCATCCAGCTACGGTTACTCTGATGGAGGTCAACATATATGGGGTCATGGCATCAGAGAACCGACTGGAAGACGTTTTCGGCAAAGATGTTTTCGCTCCTGATGGAGGTTCATGGCGCTGAAGGCGCTTTTGTCATGAACTACGCTGGGCGTGCTCTTCAAGTACGAGGGAAAGCGTTTCATTCTCCATTGCCTAAAGTCGTACGCGGGGAGCTTGAGAACGGCCCCTTGACACTGTGTGTTGAAGGGGGAGGCGTTCTTGCGCTTGGTCAGGTAGGTGAAGACGCCATTCTTGTTGGTGTCTTTCCTGCTGGTACGTCAGAGCATTTTGCTGCGGCTGCGGTGCAGGCAATTCTCTTCGTACTATGACTCGATGGTTGCTGATTTAGGCATGCTTTGTTTTGCGGAAGGTTTCGATTAGATCGGGTTGGATTTATCGAATCATTGGTTGAGGAGTTGTGAGGAGAGCCGAGGAGTTCCCGCCACGGACGATACCGAGTTTGCCGCGCCCTCGCACGAGGAGGTGCGCACCGACGTGCGAGGCCTCTTCCTGGGAGCCATCCGCATGACGCTGGAGATGCTGCTGGAGGAGGAGATTCGGGGCCTGGTGGGA
>NZ_JAKCFB010000117.1 GCF_024198235.1 Myxococcus dinghuensis
AACTGCGTGTACGGCGCTTCTGCTGCCGAAACCCGGAATGCTCTCGCCGCACGTTCGCGGAGCGGCCGGTGCGCTTGCTACCCTCTCGGGCTCGGAGAACACGACGTCTCGCCACTGCGCAGTGTGCCGTTGCAATCACCGCCGGAGCGGAAGCTGGGGCCAGGCTGCTCAAGCCCCTGGCCATGCCCACCAGTCCCGATACCCTCTTGCGGCTGATTCGCAGCGCTCCGCTGCCTCCTCCCAGCCCTTCTCGCATTCTGGGCCTCGACGACTGGGCACTGCGCAAGGGGCGCACCTATGGCTCCATCCTTGTCGATCTGGAAGCGCACTGCGTGCGGGACGTGTTGCCAGACCGCTCGACTCCCACGGTGAGCGCCTGGCTGCGCCAGCACCCCGGCGTGGAAGTCATCGCCAGAGACCGGTCGACTGAGTACACACGAGCGGCGGCACTGGGCGCTCCAGAGGCCCAGCAGGTGGCGAACCGCTGGCACTTGCTGCTGAATGGACGGCAAATGATGGAACGCTGGATGACCAGCGCCCACCCCCGCCTTCGAGCGCTACCGGCCGTATCGCGCGCAGGCACTCCTCCCGCGTGTCGTCACACCAGCTTTTCGCGAACTCACGCCGACGCTCACGCTCGAGAGGAGAGCCGCTCCCGGCGTGTCGCTGCATACGAAGCCGTACGGCGGCGGCACCTAGCCGGGGAGCCCCTGCTGAGAATCAGTCACGAACTGGGACTTGCTCGAGGGACGGTGCGCAAATACGCCGCCGCCGAAGTCTTCCCCGAGCGCGCGGCGCGCGTGCCTGGTCCCAGCATCCTCGACCCTTACCTGGAGTACCTGACGCGGCGACACGTCGCGGGGTGTGAGAACGGCCGCGAACTCTGGCGGGAGATTCGTGCCCAAGGCTTTCGTGGCACCTCTCGGCAGGTCCACCGTTGGCTCCAGGAGCGACGGACCTTTCGGCCTCGCCCAGGGGCGCGCGGTGACCCTGGCGGCAACTGGTGGTCGACGGGCACGCGCCCTGATGCGCTCCCCTCGCCGAAGCAATTGGCATGGTTGTGCGTGAAGAGGCCCTCGGAGTTGACCTCTGCGGAGACCGCGACGTTGGCGCGCATCGAGCAGGACGACGAAGCGTCGCGTGTCGTCGCATTGGCCCGGCGGTTCTGCGAACTCGTGCGCTCGCGGAGCGTTTCACAACGAGCAAGGCCAACGCGGTCCTGTGTCGGTCCTCAAAACCATTGATCCCTCCAGGGGTGGATTTCTCAGAACCATTGACCCCAGGGGGTGAGGGTTTCTCAAAACCTTTGACCCCGCCCGCGTGACTCACGACCTACGCCCCTCGTCCCG
>NZ_JAKCFB010000118.1 GCF_024198235.1 Myxococcus dinghuensis
GCGTGGGGCAGCTTCTGCCCCTTGGCCAGCGCGAGGCGCTCGGGCAGGGTGTCCATCAGCTTCGAGAGGCGCAGTTGCTTGAGGACCGAGCGCAGGTCCTGGTCGACGTCGGTGTTCATTTCAGTCTTCTCCTTCGGGACTGGCGCTCGAGGGATTCGGGCGGCAGAGGGCGTACTGACTGGTGGGACGCAAGAAGCGCGCGAGGGGGATGACGTTGGAGGAGGGCGGCTCGGGGGGAAGGGCGAGCTTCACCATCCGCTCCAGCCGGCGCACGTCGAGCATCCGCGTGGCCAGGGCCCGCGCGCACGCGTCCTCCACGCGAGCCGCACCGTAGCGGCGCACCATGGCCAGCAGTGCATGTGCCTGGCGCATCCGCGTCCAGGGCAGAGGGCCCTCCAGCAGCGCCTGGGCGTAGCGGCCGAGCGCCTCGCCATGCTCTGCGGCCTGGCGCACGAAGAAGGCGACGTCACGGCGCGCGGTGGCGCTCTTCTCTGGCGGGAAGTCACTGGCGTCCGTGGAGCGGCCCCCGGGAGGCTGGCGCGGGTGCGTCTTCACCAACTGCGTGCCCAAGTAGAAGCGCACCAGCTTCGTGTCGGCGCGTGCCTTGAGGGTGCGTCCAACGAGGGCGGTGGGCAGTGAGTACAGCGCGCGAGCCACCTGGGCATGCTGGTCCCTGGCCACCTTGGGCTCGGCATGCAGGGGGACGTCGTAGGCGACGTCGGGGGCGGACAGCAACGTGCCCTTCTCCTCGGCCTCGAAGGCCTCCCTGGGTAGCCGCTGCGTCCGCGTGTGTCGGCGCATGCCGTATTCCTCTCGGCACCAGTGACGACCGCGCTCCCGCGCATCCTCGAGGCCGCGCAGCCTCTCGCCCCCGAAGCAGTCGTCACGCACCGTGGGGACGCTGCGCTCCACGCGCCCCTTGTCCTGGGGGCTTCGCGCCCGGGCCGCGTCCACGTGGAAGCCCCGCGCCTGGGCGTACTCCAGGAAGGCGGGCGTCACCCGGGCACCCAGCGCATCCGCCGTGACGACGAGGGCCTTGGTGTTGTCGGGCACCAACACCCGGAACACTCCCCCGAAGAACTCCCACGCCGCCTCGCAGGCCTCAATCGCGCTCTTCGTCGTCTCCTCGAAGACGGGCCAGACGAAGCGGTAGCGGCTGCGCACGGCGGTGAATATCCACGCCCGGAAGCGTCTCCTCTTGCCGAAGACGTCCGGCTCCAACAGCCCCATCCACCCGGTGTCCACCTGCACTTCTTCCCCGGGGCCGCAGTCCTCCACC
>NZ_JAKCFB010000119.1 GCF_024198235.1 Myxococcus dinghuensis
GCTCTTCCAAGGAGGTGGACCACTACCACGCCAACGACAACTACGACGACGCGAACACGTTCGAGCAGGTCAACCCGGTGGGGAGAAATAGTTGTCGCCGCGGGGAACGAGTAGTTGACGCTGAGGACGAAGTGCGTTCATTGGCGGCAGCGACCACCTGAGTGCCGGGTGGCAGTGCAGCGGCAGCCGCCCATCGAGACCCGACCGGATCGGCGCTGGCGGCCACCGGACCTACCGATGAGTCTGTCGGCGGCGGCTCGTTGCCGGATTCTATGTGCCGAACCGGCATTGGAGTGGCAGCCTCGCCATCAAGCCGGTCCAACACCGCTTGGAGGCAAACCGCTAGGGCCCGCACCTGGCCAAGTGCATCAGCGAGCAGAGCCCGGGTCCGCACATAGATACGGCCAGATGCACCGAAGCGGGCGATCCACGACCTCAATGTCCTAGCGGATAGCCGGCGGCCAGTCCGCGCCTCGAAGATGGCGCAGCACTCCTTCTGCGTGACGGTTCCACGCAGATACTCAGCCACAGTCTCTGCACGGAGTTGGTCGTTGATCTTCGGCATCACCATGAAGATTGCCGCCGGCTTGCCTCCGCAGAACCGGCTTCTGCCGGCAGGATGAAGCTCGGCTGCCAGCGCCCTCTCTTCAGGTTGGAGTTCAAGGTCGTAAGGCAGTACGTACCGATGAGCTGACAGCCTCTCTGCCCCGAAGATGCCCAACAGCCAACGCATCTCAATTACACAGAGCCACTTGCGCTTCAGTCTTCATGTCTTCTGGTTGGCTTGGTCGGATTCGTGGGTTGGTGGTCTAGTCTGTTAGTCAGGTAGTTGGGGGCGTTTGTGGTAACGCGCCGCGCTCTGCGTGTTGGTGGTGAAGAACCCGTCGAGCATTCCCTTGAAGGACCGAAGTTAGGGGCGCACTGCCCACAAGTGGCTCCGGAAGGACCCGGAAACGATTCGTTATAGGTGGGCATGACCGACTTCCACCCCATGCCCCCTCGATCCTGCCGCAGCCCCAACAAGGAAGGCGCCCAGTCCGACTTCTTCTCGATGCTCCCCCAACACTTACAGGCTGAGGGATGGACCGAGGTCCCGAGGCCGTTCCTCCTGGAGGAGCAGCACGCCCTCTCCGACAGGGAGTTCCTGGGTAACTGTTCGCCGTGCCCCGTCCCGGCGCCGTGCTGACCCGCCCGGGACGACCGGCGGGAGCTGCCGTCAGTCCTGACTCTCCGGAAGTGTGACCGTGCCTGGGTTCTCGATGGCGGCGAGAGCGG
>NZ_JAKCFB010000012.1 GCF_024198235.1 Myxococcus dinghuensis
CGTCGCTCAAGACGTTGCCCATCCCCCAGGCGGACTCCACGTCCTACCCGGGCGTCAACGTCTCGGCCCTTCCCTTTGGCCGCTTTTCAGGGGACCTTCATTGGCCGGTTTTGGGTGACCACTGAGGATGGCGGCCCAGGGCCCCAGGCTTCCTGGCTTCGCCCAGGCGGCGGTGCGAGCCGAGGCTGAAGCGGGCTTCCAACTCGGGGCGGCGATGGGTGGGGGCGTGACGTCCATCGCGCTTCCGGCTGCCGGCGTGCTGAACGTCGCCCTGGCGCCCGGAGCCGCCGCGGCCCTGGCGATGTACGGGGAAGGGCGGTTTCCTGGCGATGCCGAAGGGCCGGTCCATCACATCTGCACGAACAAGAACCTGGTTTCGGATGCGACAGGCGGTCCTTGGACTCCAGAGTGCGAGAAGATTTTCAAGAAGGCCGGGATGACGCTCGAAGACGCTGCCAACAAGGTGCGGCTCAACGGCCACGAGGGACCTCACCCCCAGCAGTATCACGAGAGGGTTGTTACCCGATTGCAAGATTCGGTCAGCCGATGCAGAACCATTGAGGCCTGTCGAGCAAGGTTGCTGGATGAACTCTCGAAGATCGCCACTGAACTTCTGACTGAGGGTTCGGAACTGCGCAGCCTTATCGTGAAGTAGGAGGGAAGGGTGGAACGGAACTTTTATTGGGTAGGCTTGGCGGGCGTCCCTCGATGGCTGATTGAGGCGCCCACGCGAACATCCGGCGAGGCGTTCGATGAGCCTTGGCTGTTCACAGATGGGCGCGTCCTGCCAGACCCTGGTTCCATCAAAGCTCAGGTTTCACATCCCGGCACGAAGCGCGCTTTTGTGTTTGGGGGGGTTGAACGCACGCCTATCGTCAGCGAAGCACTCGCGAACGTCTTCAGATCACTGGCTCGTGATGACGTCCAACTGTTTCCGGTGACGGTGGAGGGAGAGTCAGAACGGTACTTCGTCGTCAATGCAATCAAGGTGGTTGATGCCATAGACGAGACGCGATGTCGGGAGGTGCATCACTATGACGAAGGAGGTGCATTCCCTGAGTACGCGGGCGAGTACCGCTGGATCTATGGCCTGCGAATCGACCCGGCGAAAACTGAAGGCGCGCAAGTCTTTCGGCTGAAGAAGTTCAAGACGGCGTTGATCGTCTCAGAGGAAGTCAAGGATGCGCTCGAACGGGTCGGGAACCTGGGTGTGTCGTTCGAGCGAGTGACTGAAGTCCCCGACCTTCATTGACGGTCCGCACAGAGGGCCGAGGTGGCCGACCGGGGCGCGGGGTGTCGCTCACGCCTTGGGGCCACGCCCTCCCGCGCGCTTCTGGAGGTCGTTCTCCATCTGCTCCCGGAGCTGCTTGAGCCACTGATAGAACGCCTCCGGCCCCGCGGGGGGAGGTGTGTGGCTTCCATCGGGGCCAGCCTCCGCCGAGGGCATCCCCGGGATTCCCTTCAGGAGGTTGGGGATGGAGAGCCCGGGGAGCAGCGTGCCCAGCCAGGGCAGGCCCCCCAGCCACGGCGTGGGGGCGGGGCTGGCCGCCGCGGCCTTCTTCGGGCGCAAGCGGTCCAGGAGCTGCGATGAGAACGCGAGCGAAGCGTTGAGGGCTTCCAGGCCCAGCACGTCCCAGACGTGAGGCAGGCCCCGTTCGAAGAGCCAGGCGTCCAACTCCTTGAGGGGCTTCATCCGGGCCAGCTCGTTCTCTTCCGGATTCCAGATGCGGCAGTAGTCCCCGAAGCGGGTCGGGCGTGCCCACCTCGGATCGTAGTCGCCGCGTGGAGTCGTCGCATGGGGCGGGTGCTCCGCGTCCTGGCCCTTCAGCCGGTGGTCGAGGATGGCATTCACCGCATGGCGCGCGGACTCGTTCGCGGCCTCCATGTTCGTCATCCGGGTGAAGGTCCGCAGGTACGTCCCTGCATAGAGCAGTCGGCCCCAATGCACCTCATATCCTCCATGAGGCGCCTGCCAGACGCCGGCGACGAAGTGTGGGCTGGGTGTTGGCTGTGGCGAGGGGGCGGCGCCCTGCGTCGGGTCCCACGGGTTCGCGCCCGGGCGGTTCTTCCAGTCTCGTTTCACGGGGATGAGGAAGGGCGTCCGGATGCCGTTGAGCTTTCCCGTCACCGCGTCGAACTCGAGGTTCTCGTCGAGGTGATACCAGCGCGGTCGCGGCAAGCTCTCCGAGACGTGTTTCAGCGACGCGGCGCGCTGCTCCAGCGTGCCGAGGGCGATCTCCTCCCGGGTCGCGCCCCACATGCTGCGCCCATGCCCGTCCGCCACGTTCCAATCGCCGATGCCGACATGGGTGACGGAGAGGAAGCCGTCCATCTCGTCGCTGGGGCTGAAGCGCCAGGAGGGAGGGCTGCTCACCGAGGAGAGCGCCCACGGTGTCTGTCGCATGTGGAGGCAGCCATCGGCCAGCTTGAACTCCTCCTGGAAGAAGAGCTGGATGCCCGTGATCGCTCGCAGGCGGTCCCACGGTTCGAGCCCGAGCTGCGAGTGCAGGGGATCCCGATGATGAGCCGCGCCGTCCGAGCCGCCCGGGGCGCGGGGAACCCGCGTCGTGTATCCCCGCAACCGGCCGGGAACACCCACCGGCGGGAGTCGCTGCGAGACGCGCTCCGCGGTGACCACGTCCGTGGCGACGAGGACGTAGGTCGATTCGTCCACGCGCACGGGGCCTCCGGCCTCGGTCGAGGCCATGTACGCCACCAATCGACCGTCGTCTTCGAGCGCGAGCTCCTCGAGGCGCCCCGTCACGAAGCGCACGCCGCGGTGCGCGAGGAACGCCTGCCATGGCTCGAGCCAGGCTTCCGTCGTGGGGGCATTCAACGTCCCGTCGCTGCGTGAAGGCTCGAGGCCGCTGACGAGTCGTTGCACATAGGTGTCGCCGCAGGCACGGGCTTCGCCCACCGCCGCGTCCACCGCCGCCGGGAGCCGGGGGCTGAAGTCGAGGTCCCCGGTGAACTGGGGGCTGTAGGTGTACAGGGATTGTCCGGTGCGCGTGTCGTGGCCGCGGAGGTATTCGGCCCAGGAGATGTCTTCGTATTCAGCGGCTCGCCGGGCGGAGCTGGTCGCCATGTAGCGGAGGACGCGGTTGAGGAACTGGACGATGTCGCGATGGCTGTAGCCCGTGTCGGGCAGCCTGGCCACCTGTCGAACCCAGTCGGATGGATGGGCGAGGGGATGGGGCGGGAAGATGAGCGGGTTCGGGCCTGTCTCCGCGAAGGAATGGTGAGGGGCTGCCCTCATGTCGTCGAGCACCGTCCGCGAGGTGACTCCACCCCCGGCCTCCATGAGCGGGATGCGAGACAGGGTGTCGAACACATGTCTGTAATAGGCGGGGAACTCACGCACCCCCTGTTCGCCGGGAAGGGCGAGGACGCGCGCGCGGAGACGGATGCCCTCGGTGGATTCGGGGCGCCCGTCGAGCACGTTGTCGTTCGGCAGCGGGTGACGCGGGTGTTGGGTGAGATAATCCCGAACCCGCGCGAGTCGCTCGAGCCCGCGCCGACCCTCCTTGGAGGAGGGGAGGCGCGCGGGCGGATGGAGCGACACGCCGGTCGCGCGGCGATTCTCGTCCTGGGCGAACCATTCGACGACCTTGTCCAGCGCCTCCCTGGCTTCGGGGCCCAGGGTGCTCTTGTCGGGGCTGAACGCCACGTCGACCGGGAACAGCCCGCTTCCCGCCGGACCTTCACCCTGCCGCGCGGGTCGGGCCGGAGTCGGTCCTTCGGCGTTGCTCCCTGGGGCCGGGACGGGCGCGATGGCGTATTGCGTCCGGGCCATGCCGCCCACCTGCATCGGGCCTTCCAATCCGCCCGTGGGACCGGGCTCGACCACCGTGACGTCGAAGCCACGGACGACCAACTCGTGGGCGGCGGTGAGGCCTGCGATTCCCGCTCCGAAGATGGTGACGGAGGGGCGCGTGTCGGCGGCGGCGCGAGGGGCTGGGGACGCGGTTCGTGGAGGAGGCATGGGGTTCCTCAGGGCGGCGTGGTGAGGAGTAGGAGGAGACGGGTGAGCAGTGCCGGGAAGGAAGGACAGCGGACCGCGCCATGGACGTAGCAGCGGAGGGCCTCGTGGGCGCTGGTCAGCAACTCCAGGGGGCCGAGGACGCGGACCGCGTCGACCTGGACCGCGTCCTCCAGCGCGAGCCGGGCCTCGAGCACCGCGCGGAGGGTCTGCTTGCTGGTGGCGAGGAGGAGCCCGGACGCGCCGCGCCCCGGCAGCACCCTCGCGGTGCCCGAGACGAACGAGACGTGGAACCGCTCGTCGTCCACCTCGAAGGAGAGGACCGCCCCCGTGAGCCGTGCGCTCATCCGCGCATGGAGCACGGGGTGTTCCCGCTCCAGCACTCCGAGGGATTCGCGCAACAGGCGCGCCACCGAGTCACCGGACGAGTTCGAGGACACAGGGTCCCTCCATCGCGAGGGGCTCTCCCCGCAGCCGTCCCGAGAGCGTCATCTGTCCGCAGGCCTCGTTCAGCGTCACCACGCCGGTCGGGTCCGTCTCGTCGGGGATGAGCACCTGGGCGAGGGACCGCAATTCGAAGCGCGCGGTGAGGTCGTCCCCTCCCTCTCGGGCGGTCACCTCCAGGCTCGCGGGGACGTCGTTCGCGGTCCCCGGAGAGAGCAGGGCCATGATGCGAGGGACCTTCAGGGCCTGGGGCAACCCACCTCGCTTGTGCGCGGTGACGCGGAGGTCCGGGCCCCGGAACTGGCGACGCAGCTCCGCGCCATGCCACAGCAGGATGGCCTGGTCACGGACGCGCCCCCGCGTGCGGTCGATCATCCGGTAGAAGACGAGGCTCCACGGGTCGGCGTCGCTCCCCGCGAGGAATTGCCCCCACTCCCAGGCGAAGTCGTCTCCCCAGGCGAAGTGTCCCCAGTTGTGGTCGTGGTACGCGGGGGCCCGCGTGACGCGCTCGCGGCGCCCGTTCAGGGTGATGGCGCCGTCCGCACGCAAGCGCGGCACGCTGACCCACGACAGGCTTCGTCCCATCGCGAGTGGCCGGCCGAACGTCGCCAGCGGTGTGCTCGACGGAATCAGCTCGAGTTCGACGGAGAGGTCCCGCTCGAGCAACGCCGCCGAGAGGAGGAACCTCCCCCGCTCGAAGCGGAGCGAGTTGGTCCCCAGGCGCGTGTCGATGCGGCCGGGTTGGACGTCGATCTGCGCGCCACGAAAGCTGTCGACATCTCCCTCCAGGGTATCGCGCCGGGCGAGGATGATGACCCGGGCGACCGGTGGCTCCCTCGCGCTGGTGCTCCACGCCTCGTTCATCAGGCTGAAGTTCACGATGAGCTGGGTCCGGGGCGTGTGGACGATGAAGTGCTGCCATTCCTTGAACCCGATGTTCCGCTCCGGCCCCGGCGGAGGGCCGCGGTAGTAGTCCATGTGGAACAGCGCATCCGTGACGGAGGGCGTGGGCTGGCGCATGGCTAGCGGAGGAGGTCCTCGAGGGGCGGAGGCGCGGGCTCGTGTGGCTCCGCGCGTGTCGACGGAGCCTGGGGGCTCGCGTCCAGGGCCTCGCGCAGGCGGACCTGCACGGAGACGATGCCGAGGAGCAGGTGGACGAGGCCGTCCGCCTCCGCGGGCCGCGGCGCCCTGGCGTCCCGTGGCCCGCGGTGGGGCCTGGTCAGCAAGCGTGTCACCCGCTCCGTCGCGGACAGCAGCCCCAGCACGAGGTGGAGGAACGGCGCCTGCCCGGAAGCGTCCTCCTGGAGGTCGTCAATCACGGGCGGGTGACTCCTGGGCCGGAGCCCGACGCGCCTCCCCGGGGGGCGCTGGCCGCCACGAGGATGTCGATGAGCGTGCTGGGGAGGAGGCCGACGGGGACCTCCTCGAGCAGGCTCAGCGTGGTCTTCTCCCAGAGCGTGCGAGCCCGCTGGACGAGCGGGGAGTCCATGAGCGTGTCACGCCACTTCGCGCCCTCGGTGCTCTCCGCGAATCTCCGACCTTCCGCCACCAGGGCCGCGTACGCCGCCTGGGCCGCGACGGGATGGTGGAGCACCAGCAACTGCGCCTTCATCAGGAGGTCCTCCAGGGTGTCGTCGGGCGAGGTCGCTGTCGGGACGTCGCCACCCTCGAGCGGCACCGTGGGAGCCTGGGGGAACCGGGGCTCGACGTAGGCTCGCAGGAACATCTCCCGGAGGCGCAGGAGCTCCTCCTCGACCAGCGTCTGGTACCGCAGCAACTCGAGCGGGACGGGCACGACCGGTGACAGGAAGGGCGTCCGACCCAGCCTTCCGCCGAGGAACGGCACGCGCTGTCGACTTCGGTACTGCGTGGCCAGTTTCTGGATCCAGGCGATCATGTGGCGCGGTCTCACCGGATTCGAGAGAGGACGTAGTCCATGAGCTGCTCGAGGAAGTCGCGATGGATGGAGGGCGCAAGCCACTCCCGACACCGGTCGAAGTGCCTGCGAGCGTCCTCCATGTGCTGGTGCGCCACGCGACGCGCGTACGCCATGCTCTCGTGGCGCTCGAGGAGCGAGCCCAGGAAGCGCACGTCCTGTTCGGTCTTCGCCGGAGCGAGCGTGTGCCGCATCGCCTCGAGCAGCGCGGCGTGTCCCCTCGACGTGAGCTCACCTTCCCGGCGGAGCGCCTCCAGGGCCTGGTGCAGGGGGGAGTGGGGCGTGTCGGCGGTCTCGCGCGGGCGCGCGAGCGACAGGACCCGCTTGGCCTCGGCGCGCTCCTCGGGCGTCGAGACGCGCAGCGCGTGGAGGAGCATCAACGTGCGCTTGCCCTCCCACAGGTCTCCGGCGATCTCCTTGCCGTAGTCGCGCTCCGCCGCCTGGAGGTTGAGCAGGTCGTCCTGGATCTGGAAGGCGGTGCCGAGCGCGCGAGAGAAGCCGGAGAGCAGCTCCATCCGGCCCTCCGGCGCGCCCGCGGCGATGGCGCCGATCAGCACCGGCGTGATGAAGCTGTACCAACCCGTCTTCTGTTCGACCATCAGGATGTAGTCGTCGTCGCTGAGGTCCCAGACGTGGTTGCGAATCCACTCGAGCTCCAGCGCCTGTCCCTCCACGGACTCCCGTGTCATCCGCGCGACGGCCTGGAGGATGCGCAGCGAGGCGCCGAGCCCGAGGCGCGCGACGTTCTCCAGCAGCGGCTGGAGGGACAACGCCAGCATGCCGTCCCCCACGTTGACCGCCACGGCCACGCCGTGCTGCCGGTGCAGGGTGGGCGCGTTCCTGCGCAGCAGGGACTCATCCTCGATGTCGTCGTGGATGAGGAAGGCATTGTGGTACAGCTCCAGCACCGCCGCCGAGCTCGCCACCGATTCCAGCTTCCCACCCAGGGCGCGGCACGTGGCGATACACAACGCGGGTCGCAAGCCCTTCGCCTCGCGAAAGGGATAGTCGAGCATCATCCCGTAGAACGAGGCGCGGCGCTCGTCCTTGGGGATGATGCGCTGGATCTCCTCGATCACCAGCTTCCTGCAGTCTTCCAGGTAGCCATGCAACGCGTGGGTGGTCATGGATTGTCACGAATGGCTTTGGAGTCCGCGGCGCCATCGTCGCGCGCAAGGATGCCGTGGCGACGTGCGTGGTTGGTGGGGTGGGCCCAGGAGCCTGTTTGCCATTGGGCAGTTCGCTCGCGCCGGGTCGGACCTGCCTCGACTCAACAGGTCGCGTGCTGATTGCGCCGGAGGTTGTCTGGAAAGAAGCGGCCCAACTCCATACACTCGGGCCGGCGCGGCAGCCGAACCGACCCGAGGGGTCCTGGACCGCCGGTTCGATGCGCTGGGCGTCGTGGGAATGGGAAGTCGTCGGGAGGTCGCATGTGGATCGTGATGAACCCCCAGTCGTCCACGGAGCGGGCCCTGCCACTGCCCGAGGGGGTGACCACCATCGGACGCACACAGGACAACGCCGTCTGTGTCCTCCACGTCAGCCTGTCACGTCGGCATGCCCGACTGGAGCGCCAGGGACGTCAGGTGGTCCTCGTCGACCTCCGCAGCAAGAACGGCACCTTCGTCAACGACGCGAGGGTCGAGCGCCATCCGCTGCGGAGCGGGGACTCGTTCCGTTGCGGAGAGGTGTCGTTCCGGCTGATGGACACCCCCGGCGCGATGACGCCGTCCCACACGCAGGCGCTGCGGACGCGGTTCACCGACCCATCGATGGACGCGCTGCTGGGGGACCCCTCGTCCGCGACCTCCGCGTTGAAGCTGCGGCAAGCGGCCCCCGGAGAGGCACGCACGGCCGAGAAGCTCCGGGTCCTGCTGGAGGCGAGTCGGATGTTGTCGTCGCTGGGGCCCATCGACGAACTGCTGGAGCGGGTCGTCCGACTGGTCTTCCGCATCCTCGACGTGGACCGCGTGGCGCTGCTCCTGGTGGACCCGGTCGATGGCGTCCTCCGCCCGCGGGTCGCCCGCCTTTCGACGGGGGAGGTCCCCTCGGGGGCCTTCTTCAGCCGGCAGATCATCGAATACGTCCGGACGCACAGCGTGGCGGCGCTGTTCGCGGATGCGCCGAGGGACCCCCGGCTCAACGGCGCGTCCTCGGTGGCGAACCTGTCCATCCAGACCTCCATGTGCGTGCCGCTCAAGCCACGCCAGGAGGTGCTCGGGGTGCTGTACGTGGACAACCTGCGCCAGTTCGACCGCTTCACCGACGAGGACCTGGAGTTCCTCACCGCGTTCGGGAACCAGGCGGCCGTCGCCCTCGAGAGTTCGCTGCTCTCCCAGCGCCTGGCCGACGAGGCCGTGCTGAGGAATGCCTATCGGCGGTTCTTTCCGGCGCCCGTCATCCAGCGCCTCGAGACCGCGCGCGGGGCCTCGCTCGAGCGACTCGAGGCGGACGTCACGGTCCTCTTCTCGGACATCAGTGGCTTCACCGCGCTCTCCTCGGCGCTGCACCCCTCGCAGGTCATGGACCTGCTCAACGAGTACTTCCCGGTGATGGCGGAGATCGTCTTCCGGCACGAGGGGACGCTGGAGAAGTACATCGGGGATGCGCTGATGGCCGTCTGGGGCGCGCCATTCCCGCAGCCCGACGACGCGGACCGCGCGTTGCGCGCGGCGGTGGAGATGCAGCATGCGCAGGCGCGGCTGAACGAGCGCTGGGGCGCGGAGGGCAAACCCCAGGTCCAGATCCACATCGGACTCAACACCGGACGGGTCGTCGCGGGGAACATCGGCTCCGAGCACTACCTCCAGTACGCCACCATCGGCGATGCGACCAACGTCGCCAGCCGCATCTGCTCGGCGGCGGCGGGCGGGGAGATCTACCTCTCCGAGAGCACGGCCCAGCGGTGCCAGGAGCGGTCATGGCCGTTGGTCGCGCTTGCCCCCATCCAGGTCAAGGGCAAGCGCGAGCCACTGCGGGTCCGGCGGGTGGACTGGCGTGACGCCCCACTGGAGTAGTCCCCGTCTCGAACGGACAGCTCCCTGCCTCAGGGGGCCCGCCCGTGGATGGATACGAAGACCCTCGGAGTCGCGGTCATCCCCTAATAGGACGGCCAGAGGGCTTCGATGGTGACGGGGCTGCTGCCGTAGCCGTCCAGCGACAGGGGCTGGGCGGTGGCGATGGCCTCGTGCGTCTCGAAGAGGTCCGCCGAGACGTCCGTGGACCGGGCCTGGGTGCCGGACGCGCTCTGTGTCTTCGGCGCGTCGCGCGTCACCTCGCGCGAGGAGCCCTGCAGGGCCTTCAGCGGGTCGATGGCGTTGTTGAAGTTGTAGCCACCCTTCGCGCTCTTCCAGAGCTCGATGTGTACGTGGTCACTGCCGCTCTTCCAGTCCGTCACGCGGCCCACCGTGTCCCCCGCCTTGACCTTGTCGCCGACCTTGAGGTTGGCCGGGTCCACGTGCCGGAACGTCCACACCTTGCCGTCCTTGCCCTGGACCTTCACGGTGCCGCCGAAGATCTGCCCGCTGTTGCCCTTGGACTTCTTCACCTCGATGATCTTGCCGTCCTGGGGCGCTCGGACCTTCGAGCCCGCCTTCGCGAACCAGTCCAGGGCGCCGTGGCGTTTGACGCCCTTGCCGTCCGGCATCCCCTCCCGGTCGGGGGCGTTGAAGGAGGGGTTCTTCTTCGGCAGCGGCTGGTCGAGCGGCGACACCAGCTTGGAGGGCTTGCTCTTCGAGGCGCCCGACTGCGTGGCGTGTGTCGACTTCGTGCTCTGGCTGCTGTTCGGCTTGGAAACCTTCATGGTGGATTCTCTCGGTCGGTGGCCACAGGGGCCACGGTTGGGGACGGAAGGGGTTGACGTCGCGGGGGCGGGCGCTCAGGCGTGGAGCTGCTGCTGGAGCCAGGCGGGGAAGCTGCTGAACTGCGCGGCGAGCTCGTCGCCCGTCAGGTTCCGCTTCTCCTTGAAGAACACGTCGCTCAGGGAGCCCTCGATGGAGGCGCCGCCGCTGGCGCGCCCCGCGTCCAGGGACAGCTTCCCGGTGAAGCCGGCCGTCGCCGCGAGCTCGCCCTCCACGGTGATGGGCACCTTCCCCAGCTTCTTCGCCAGCGGCCCGAAGTCCCCGTTGGCCAGGGCCTCGCGCGCCTGGGGGTCCGCCAGCGCGGCGGCGACGTCCACGGTCTTCCCCGTGAGCTTCAGCTTGCCGGACACGCCGGTGTCGCCCTTGAGGCTGGCCTCCGTCTGCGTGCCTTCCGGCGTGGCCAGGCCCACGCCGCTCTTGCCGGAGACGCCCACCTCGGCGGAGAGCGTGGAGTCCACGAGGTCGACCTCGAGCCCTGCGTCGCGGCCCTGCAGCGCCGCCGCCAGGTCCAGCTTCCCGTCCACCTCGAACTTGCTCTGCATGGCGAGCTTGATGGAGCCCTTGCCCTCGACCTCCTTCGTGAAGGCGGCGCCGCTTCCCACGGAACCCTTGCCCTCGAGCTGCCCGGACTGCTCCACGGTGATGGTGGGCTTCTTGCCGTTCTTGCCCAGCTCGATGTCGACCTTCGTCTCGAGCTGTCCCTTCAGCTCGCCCGCGAGGGGGACGTTGGGCAGTGGCAGGTCCCCCGCGAGCTTCCCGGCCAGGGTGCCCTTCACCGAGAAGCCCTTCAGGTTGTCGCCGAGGAACTTCTGCGCGTCCGTGCCGACGAACGAGTCCAGCTTCCGGCTGGTGTCACCCGCCTTGTCGAAGAACTTGCCGATGCTGTCGGCCCCCACCGCCTTGGCGGTGCCCGCCAGGAAGCCGGAGACCTTGTCACCGACCTTGGCGCCGGCATCCACGGCGTAGCTCGCCGCGACGCCCAGCGCGGACTCGTTGCCGGCGGCCGCGATGATGCCCAGGCCGCGCAGGGCGTCCTCCTTGGACTTGAACTCGAACTTCGGGGAGACGCCGACCCCGAGCTCCGCGGAGCCCTCCACGGGGCCCTTCACGCTCGGCTCGGCGGTGAGCTTCCCCTCGTTGAGGGCGGTGACTTCATAGGTGCCGTTGGGCCCCCGCTTCACCTCGACCTCACTGGCAATCTCGCCGCCGGCCTTGACCGGCGCGCCGCCCGCCTGGACCTTGCCGTTGGCGCTCAGCTTGAGCTTCACGCTGTCGCCCTCGGAGTTGAGGGCCACGTCCAGGGCCTCGCCGAGCCGGCCCTGCTTCGCCAGGTCTTGGGCCTGCTTCTGCTTCGACTGGGCGCCACCGAGCGTGGAGGGGGCTCCGCTGCCCTGCACGGTGCCGTGGGCCGTGGCGGTGTTCCGGGCCCCCGGGTTGAGCTCGACCGGCGACTTCTTCGGTGCGCCCGCGTAGGTGTCCCGGGCCCCCTCGTCGCGCTGGGCTTGCGCCAGGTTGTTTCGAGCCGCCTCCTCCGCCGTGCGCTTGGCCTCGGCCGCGAGCCGCGCCGCTTCCGCCTTCTGCCGGGCCTCCTCCGCGCGGCGCTGTGCCTCCGCGGGGTCCACTTTTGCCGCTCCAGAACGACCGACCGTTGTCTCCGTGCCCATGCGTCTCTCCTCTTGCCGGGAATGCCTCGTGTCAGGACCGAGGCAGGTGCGATGCCGTTGACTGGAGGCGCGAACACGAAGTGGCTCCGAGGCGCGGTACGTCCACCTCGGGTCGCTTCGTGCTCGCCCCTGCAATCGAGGAGAAAGAGGGCGGAGGACGACCGGCGTCCCAGAAAAGTTTGGGGGGCCCTCGCCCGGGCTCAGGATGCTCCGATATAGGCCGCGAGCTCGTCAGGCTGGCGCCCACGCAGAGGCGCAAGGTTCAACGGTGGGCCTGGCTTCTCATGACGGATTCAATCTTCAGATGCTTCTGTAGTAATGCAATCGGGTTGGGCTTGATCGAAATGTCATGCGGCATCCACTCAGACGGCTGGTTCTTTCCGAGCTTCTTGACGACCGAAAGAAGCTTCTTGGATTGCTTCTGATAGAGTTCCGCCAGGAATTTCTCGACTTCTTTCGGAGTGGGCGGAGGCGCAAGGAATGCTTCTGGATACATCCTTCCGAGAAACAGCTCCTGCTCTCTGACGACGGGTGCTGAATCCTCGAATTGAAATTCGAGTCGCTGGATCGCCTTGATGTCGAAGGAAAACAGCCTTCCTGCGCGAGCGGATATCTGGTCGCAGTAGAGAAGTGCCTTCCAGCCGTTTGCCTCTGCCGATGCCCAGACGGCCATCTGCGACTTGGCGATCTTCAGGAAATCGTGTTCGATCCAATGGGGTAGGGTATCGGGCCTGATATCTGGGGTCAGGGCGCGCAAGAACCTCAACCGGAACGCGCTGGGATCCGAGTAGATGTCATCCGCTTCGAAATTCTTCTGGACCGTTTCGATTGGCGCCAGGGGAAGCAACAGGTGCGGCTCGAAGAAATCCCAGTAGACCTTGTCGTGGATGGGAATCTCGATGGGGGCGTCGCACTTGTAGTCGACCAAGACCACCCAGTCGATTTGCGGAGTGCTGATGAGCTTCCCGGGTCTTCGATAAACGTTGGTTTCCAAGACTTCGAATGGAGTGCCGTGGGATTGGAGTATCAATCCCTTGAATCCCTCATTTTGAAGGGCATGGCCGATCGTTCCTTCCGCGAAGACGCCCGCTGGAACGCTCTCGAAATCTCCAAGATACTCCCTGAGTGCTTTCTCGCTCATGACGACATCAGAGACCATGATGGCTTGCTCCCCGCTGTGGGCGGCGCTGGGTTGATGCTGCTCTCTTCGGCTCTGCGTCAGGAGGTGCGGGCATGCTCTGCTTCCGTGGACACCAGGGAAGAGGCAGGTACGGTGTCCGGCATGGTGCGCATCTCGACGCAGCGGCCGAGTTTGGGGCGGCACACCGGGGACGGGCTTGGACCGCCTGGGCTTCTCTCCCACGACGTGCCAGGCCCGTTCGTCACCGCGTGCCCACGACCAGCCGCTACGAGCCGCTCGGGTCGGTTCGTGAACATCAAGCCGGCAATCGAGGTCACGTGCACGGTCGTAGGTCCTTCGCCCATGTCAAGCCGCAGAGCGCGGCTCTCTTTGGGGACGTACACGCGATACCATGCGAGGGAAATGGTTGGAAGTAACCGTCTGGTCAAGGACGTGACGGCGCGCTTGAGGGCAGACGCCGACCGTGCTCGGCGTGCGCGGCGACGGTGGGAGGGGGCGGGGAGCGGCGACCAGGTGCTGGAAGGCATACGGGGCTGCGTGCCCCAGCAGCGCCTGGACATACTCGACGGCGACGGTAGGCGGGACTGGCGCCGATGGGGCATGCCGGAGCGTGGCGAGCGAGTCCCCGCCACGCTCCGGCGAAGGCTCACAACGTCTTCATGTACTCGATCAGCGCGGTGCGCTCCGCATCGGTCAGCACGTCGGTGAACGTGTGGCCCGAGTTCGACTGGCTGAACATCCGGGTGTTGTAGATCTTGCGATCCTCGATGTCCGAGTTCGAGAAACTCGGGGCGATGATGCTGCCGAGGAGGTTCCAGGCGAGCGCGCCGTTGCCGTACAGCAGGGACAGCCCGCTCTCGATGAGCGGCGTCTCGTTCGGATCCCACGGGTTGCAGTGGTTGAACGGAGAGAAGGTCAGGTAGCTGCACGGAATCGTGTCGTACTTCCACCCGACCTTGGTCTGGTCATACGCCTTCGCGAGCTCGGTCTCGAATCCCATCACGACGCCGAACCTCGGCGACTTCGACTTGCGACGCCAGATCCGCGGGCGGTCCGACGACTTGAGCAGGGTCCAGAGGTCGGGCACCGAGCCGTTGTGGAAGTAGGGGGCGGACGCCCAGACACCGTAGAGCGGCTGCGCGAGATAGCCGATCATGTTGTACTTGTCGGCGCACCCATTCTGGCCCTCGTACCCGAAGAAGCTGTTCTTGAACTGGGTCTCGATGGCGCCATCGTTGGCAAGCAGTCGGGCGTCGTCGGTGTCGACGACCTCGATCGGAGTCACGTTGGCCGCGATGCCCTCGAGCGTGGGATTGGCGAGGAAGTTCGGATCGTTCACGTAGCGGGCCGCGTAGGCTCCATGGCAGCTCGCGCACGAGCCGTTGCCGGCCTGCTGCGGCTTCACGACCGGGTTGTTGCGGTTCGTTGCCCACAGATCGAGCGTGTGGAACAGGATCGACCCTTGCTCCGCGAGCGCCGTGTTGACCGGCAGAGGATAGGCCGGCGACTTCAGGCCGAGCATCCAGGTGTTCGCCTGGTACTCGTTGTCGAGGATCCAGTCGTAGCCTTCCCCGTAGTTCGGCAATGCGGCGCCCGGCATGTACCAGGAGAGCTCGATGCGGGTGGCGTCGCTGCTCATCCCGGCGTCGAAGAACTTCGCCGGCCGGTGCCCGAGGTTCCACCAGTTCGGCGGGTCTTCCGTGCCGGTCGAGCCGGCCGCCCAGATCTCCGGATTGAGGAAGACGCCGGGGATGGACCCGTCGGGGTCGAAGATCGTGAGCAGGGCGAAGAGCTGGAAGTTGGTGATGTTGCCCGTGCCGCGGATGCGGTTCAGGGAGGCGATCGTGAAGGCGGGGTTGAGGCCTCCGAGCTCGCTCAAGAACAGGGTCACGTCGGTGAGGCCGTTGGTTCCGTGCAACGGCCCCAGGCCCGCGCCGTCGCTCGCCTGGCCAATCTGGCCGCTGTGACAGACCGAACACGTGACGCCGATCTGTCCGCTCCACGAGCCGTCGGCGTTGCGTGTCTGGGTCAGCGCCATGGGCAGTTGGCCGGAGCCCCCGTTCGTGCGGTTCGGATCCTCGAACGGGAGGGGATACGGATTGCGTTGCGGGCTGAGCGGGCTGCCGTAGCGCTCGGCGACGAGGGTGTCGAAGTCGGAAGGGCGGAACGGCAGGCCCCACCTCAGCCACAGCGCGTTGTACTGGGACGCCGGCATCGACCAGAGGCTCCAGGCGGAATGGCCGCTGAACTCCCAGCCGGCGTCGGGACTTCCGTTTCCACCGATCAGCCGCCCTCCAGCCGCGCTGTTCGACCGCAGCTCACCACACGTCAGCGGAACCCGGTTCATGCATGAGTGCCACCCCACGTTGAAGACGACGTTCTTGTTCGACGTCGGCGTCACGAGTGATCGTGGATCGGGCGGAAGGAGCGTCGCATCGGACTTGCCCGTACAGAACTCGAACCAGTAGTGACCACCACGTTTGCTGCCGAGCAGGTCCGATTGCGCTGCTGCCGGTGTGATGCCGGCGCTCACGAAACACATCGCGACGAGAACGCTTCGAGTCAGACGTGCCGCCATGACGTCCCTCCTCCTGACGTACTTGGGGTCGGTCGGATGGGGCCTCGGTCCGACCGGGTAGGCGTGTGCTCGGAGACGTCAGTTTCCGAGTCACACGGGGGGATGAGCCCCTTTCCCGCGTTCCCCGAAAAGGGACATTTGTCGCTAAAGTGCCGTAGGCGACATTTGTCGCCTAACGGTCACTGACGAAATCCAGGGGTGGGGTGGCGCTGGCGAGGGCCGGGTCCAAGGACCGACTCGGCCGCTACCGCTGGGTTGTCGAGCGGACCCTGGCCTGGAAGAACCGGCTCCGCGGACTTCGAGTCCTCGACGAACGCAGGGACGATGTCCACTTCGGCTTTCGCGTCCTCGGTTGCCGCATCATGCTGCCGCGTCGGCTCTGTCCCGACGTTTGTTGGAGCCCGCAATGGAGTCGAGCACCATGGCCAACGATGCGCGTCAATCCGCCCCCAACCCCGATTTCGTGGCGCGCAAGCCGCAGCAGCAGCGCGCCAAGGTCCGGGTCGATGCCGTGCTCCAGGCGGCGGAGGAACTGCTGCTCGAATCAGGGCTTTCGGCCTTCTCGATCCCGACGCTGGCGGAACGTCTCGAGTACCCTCGATCGACGATCTACAAGTTCTTTCCGACCCCCCAAGCCCTGCTCAACGAGCTCGCGGAGCGCCAACTCGGGGCGCTGGAGGCGCACCTGACGAGCTATGCCCAAAGCCTCGCGGGGGCCAGGGACTGGCAGGAGCTGATCACGCGCATGGTCCATGCGGCGGCGGATTTCTACCGCACGCATCCGGCGGCGCAGGCCGTCCTGCTGACCGGGCCGGTCTCGGATGTGAGCTTTCGCGCGCTCGAATCCACGATCGCGCGCCTGGGCACGCTCACGCGCGGCCTGCTCGCGACGCGCGGCGTCGACATCCCGCGGGGGGCGCCGGACATCGCGGCGCTGGCGGTGGAGTTCGGCACCGCGAGCCTCCGTACGTCCTTCTACCTTCATGGCCGCATGACGAACGAGTACACCCAGGCCGCGGCGGACGTGATGACCTCATTCCTGGCCATGCGGCTGGGATTGCGGCTGCGCTGATTCAGGTCTGACCCGCCTGGATTCTTCGGGCCATGCTGGGCCCCGTCGCCGGCAATGGGCGAGGCCGGCCAGGTGGACGGGCGTGGTAGCGTGCTGGGCTCGAGCTCGCAAGGCTGCGCGCTCGAAGGGAGGTGCTCACATGGCAATGGTCACGTGGATTCAGATGCTCACCGATGAGGAGGTCGCCGCGCTCAAGAAGGCTCCTGACACGATCACGTCGCTCGACAAGCCCGCGGGTGAGAAGCTCGCGACGCAGCTCTACACCGCGATCAACTACTTCCTCACCGGCGCCGCATACCCTGCGAAGAAGCACCCGCTCAGCGCAGTTCTGGGCGGAGAGAAGCGCGTCAAGGCGAAATCCGTGGAGAGCGGTGGCTTCGATCTCACCACCGCCGCGACCGTCGTCAGGCTGAGCGCCGCGCTCACCAAGGTCGAACTCGCGAAGATCAAGTCCGCGATCAAGAAGGCCGACTTCGATGAGCTGCGCGACACCGAAGAGGTCGACGAGGAGTGCGTGCTCGAAGACTCTGACAACGATGAGGCCGCTGCGGCAGTCATCGCGGAGATCAAGGCACTCCAGAAGTTCTTCGCCTCGGCCGCGAGAAAGAAGCGGTCTCTGGTGACCTACACCGACTGACTCGCCGCGCTCTCTGTGGGGCGCGAACGTCGACGAGGTCAGGCGACTGGCGGAAGAGTTCCACTTCACGCTGCACCTGCTTCGACGCCGACTCTGCGTGTGCACCAGGAACAGCAACTCGCGGAAGAACGCCCGACGGTGGATGGTCGGGCGCGGGCACTCCTGGCTGAACCGCTTCCGTTGCCCGTTGGTGCGATGGGCGACGGGCGAGGGCACCTACCAGGGAAGGGGCTGGGGGCGCCCTGACGATTGGCAAGGCACCTGGCTAGAAAGGTCCCCAGCAATCAGAACACAAGGGGACCTGGGAATCCGACGCCTCACAGACTCCGTTCCCACAACTGCCGCAATCCGCGACGCACGAGCCATTCTGCTCGAGGAGGGTGCAGATGCCGTCGCCACAGGGCGGGCAGTCATCGAGGCACACACCTTCTTCGCTACTCTGGCAGATCAAGTCGCCGCAGAACGGCTGGCAATCCGCCGGGCAGGTCAGGTTGTTCTCCTCCGGATAGCACCTGCCATCGCCGCAGACGGCGGGGTCCGTGTACATCCAGCGAATGGTCTTCACGTCCGTCGCGCTCATGGCGTAGATCTGACCCATGAGGTACTCCCGTCCCCGGAGGGAGCGGATCGTCGGCGCTCCGTTCCTCGAGTAGGCATAGGGGTGGTAGTGCATGATGGAGCCCTCATCGTAGTCATACGCGTCACCGGAGATTGGCGTCGAGTCCGCGCAGTACCGGTTGAAGGCGTGCTCGTACCCGGGCAGCACGTTCGCCCATAGGACTTCGATGTAGCTGTCCCGGTCGCAGCGGCTCTGCTCGTGCCACATTCCCAGCGCGTGCAGCAGCTCATGGATGGTGCTGCCCGTGCCACAGCCGTCCGCGAGATTGATGACCTGTCGGCCGCCCACGCGCCCGACCTGGGAGTTGCACTCGGTCGCGTTTCGCGTGATGTAGATGTAGTCCGCGTACGCGGTGGTGCGAGGGAAGAAGTCCACGCCCGGGTTGTTGGCTTCGATGTGGGCGATGGCGTCCGTCACCCGGTACTGCATGGGGAGGGCCGGGTCGATGACGTACGGCACCCTGCCTGAGTTCCAGCGGCTGCCGGTCCCGTACGTGATGCTCCCCATGCCGTGCACGCCATCCGAGGGCGCGCGCTCCAGCGCCTCGCGGTGGGTGGGAACCATGTCGGCCGGCCCCAGGTCGATGTCGCCCTCGAAGATGGCGCGGCCCTCTTTCACCGTGAAGCGGATCTGCGTGGCCTTGCCGCGGACCACGGCCCATCCCGTGTCGACGACTCCGGGCGTGGAGGGAATCCCCGCACCCACGGGGACCTCGGAGGAGAAGGCGTCACCATCGACCTGGCAGCCGGCGAGCAGTGTGAGGAGGGATACAGCCACGAGCGAGCGGCGACAAAACACGGGAGACCCCAATCTTCGAAGAAGCGGTGAAGATGGAAATCCTAGAGTAGATGTCGGCGGCGAAGAAGTCGGCCCGCCTGCTGCGGTCTGTCAGCAGGGGGCATCGGTCTGGTGAAGAAGGACGATGGCTGGCGGGGCCGGACGAGCCATGAGCGAAGCCGTTGCTGCCTTGCCGGCCTCCGCCAGCCTCCCCCTCGGCGTCGCGGTGGGTGGCGCCAACACGGAGGAGCGGCTGCAGGGCTGCTTCGTGCGCTACATCAAGATGCACCCGTCCGAGTTCTTCCTGGACCGAGCAGGGTGACATCCGCACCGGTAGGGACTGGTTGGCACTGGCGTATACTGTGGTGGAGGATGGACCATGTCTTTGAATGCCTACGAGCTGTCTGCTGGCCTGTTCGTTCGCGGACTGACCAACTTGAAGTCGCAGTTGGCGAAAGCCGAAGACCATGCTGCTTCCAGTGGGAGCGGTGACGCGGCGTTGCTGGACGCGCAACTCGCTGGGGATGGCCGCATGCGCGGCATTGCGAGTGACGCGCCAGGTGACCTGCACCTGTACACGCTCGCCGCTCAAGTCCACTGGGCCGCGGAGGGAGCCAGGCTGGCGATTGCGCAGTTGCTGGGGGCGCCACGGGTACCGGCCGCGAACGATGCAAGGAGCTTCGCGGACCTCCACCAGCGGATCGATGCGACGATCGCGTATCTCCGAGAGATTCCGCCAGACGACCTCGAGGCCGGCCTCGAACGAGAGGTCGTGATAGAGCACCGCCGTGGCTCGATGCGCTCCACGGGCCGCCAGTTCCTGATCGCATTTGCGATTCCTCACTTCTTCTACCATGTGACCACCGCCTACGGCATCTTGCGCAACCAAGGCGTGCGACTCACCATGGGCGACTTCCTGGGCAACTGGGGGACGAGCTGAGCTGAACTGGATACGACGAGAGGTTCCGGACTGCCGCTTGCTGGCGAAGGCCAGGAACGCTCTACGGAACCGGGGCCATTCAGGCGCTCTTGCGCTCTGTCCAGAAGGTGCAGTAACGAGCCGACATGGAATTCGTCCGCTGGTCCGCGCTCGCGCTTCTGGTTTTGTTTTCTGGATACACGCTTTACGCCAGTCGCACCGAGAACTTCTGGCGTTCGCTGCGGACTGTGATGGCCCTGAAATGGGGCCGACAAGTCACCGCCGATTTGTATCTGGGCCTCCTCCTGTTCAATTTCTTTGTCTATCTGAACGAGGCTTCGGTCTGGGTCATGATTGCGTGGCTGATCCCGACGCTGATTCTGGGAAACATCGTGCCGCTGATCTACTTCGTGCTGCATTTCGAAGCGTTGGTCGGTCGATTCCTGTGAGCGCTCGTTCCTGACGGCTGCGCGTGACCTGACGTGCCCAGGGTTCTTCGGACCGCCTGAAGCTCGGGACGAAGTCGTCTCCAGGGCCCCAGGCAGGTCGCTTTCAAGCCTCTCGGCGTGTGATGGACATGAGTCCTGGGGGGATGGGGTCCCCTGGCGTCCACCCTTCGAGGGCGCTCGAGAGCCGCGCCACCTGCCGCGCGAGGGGTGCCACGGCCTTCGGAACGCGTGTCGTGTCGAGCCAGGCGGACTTCACGCCCTCGGGTGTTTCGCGCTCGAGCGTCACGCGAGTCGCGGCGTCCGACGCGTCGAAGTCCAGGTCCTCGGGATCGACGTCCGCGGCGCGGGTCCAGGCGACGAGTTCCTCGGGTGTCATCCTCGCGTCGACTGCGCCGCCACCGGGAAGCTGGAGTCGCGCGGCTCCGTCCGAATGGACGGACAGCGTTCGTGCTCCGGTCGTCCACCGCGTGAGCGTCCCCACGATGACAGGTGACTGGTGCGGGTCGTCGTCCATCTCGGAGGTGGAGGGCAGGGGGCCTGGGTACAGCTCCTCCGCCGAGGTGAGCGGCTGCTCGGTGGAGAGTTCGGTGCGCGCGTTCCACGTGCCCGTTCGCAGCAGCCAGCCCACGAAGTCTCGCGCGCGCGCCATCGATTCGGGATACCCCCGCTGATCGATTCTCACGCCGTCCGGATGGACCGCGACCAGCACTCCATCGGTTGGATACTCCGTGGGGTGGGTGATGCGCCAGTCGCGCGCCGCGCGCGCATCCCGCACGTGGCCGGCGAGGAAGAACTGCCGCCCGTCCACCGGGTCCCTCCAGGCCCAGGGAAGCGCGCCGAGGTGGTCTTCGATGACAGCGACGTCGATGGGACCGTCTATGCGGGTGAGCCAGGCGCTCTCGAAGCTCACGAGGCATGCCTCCACGGAAGGGTCGAGCTACGGCACGGTGGTTCTCAGGTGCCCGGCCTCGACGATGGGGTGCTCGAAGGCCTTGCTCTGGGGCGCGTTCGAACCTCTCACGCTTGCCTGAACCACGGGCGGGGCGACGCCGAGGGTGAACACCTCGCGCTGGCTCACGGATCCCGGACCGGTTTGCTGATGCCTCCCCAGTCGTCGTAGTAGCCCTTGAACAGGTAATGCCGCAGGTCGGGGGCCTCGGGCATCAAGGGGGCCACGGGCCAGTCCGCATCAGCGGGTTGAAGGGTGACGTCCCAGCCCAGGAGGGTGAGCCCCAGGCCTCGGGCGATATGCGCCAGCTCCCTCGCGGCGGCTTCGTGCTCGGGGTGTGTCGCGAACCACTCCGGGCTGACGAGGTCGAACATCTCGTGACGGGGCTCACCGTCGGGATGCGAGAAGCGGTGCCAGACTCCAGCGACCACTGGTGCCACGGCACTCAAGAGCAACTGGAAGTACTCGGCGGATGGCTCCGGGTCACCCTCCTCGAACGTCAGCTCGGCCCGGCTGGGCGGGAGCCCAGCGCTCAGTGGGCACTCGATGTCGTAGTAGTTGTTGATGTCTCGCGGCGTGGTCTGCACGGTGGCGGGGTGGCGCAGGAGCCGAGTGACGTTCTGCCGCAGCACCTCGAGCTGGCGCTCTTGGGTCGCTGGCTGCGTGGCTGGTTCCTCCCAGTATGGCCAGTTCTCCACGTAGATCCTGCGAAGCCGCGCCCTCAGTTCTCGTTCCATCGGGTCCATCAGAATCCTCTCACGAACCGCACGGAGATCTCCTGGCGAATGTCAGCCACGGTACGAGACCCGTTCTGGATGGCCGTCGCATACGCCTGGATCTGCGCCTTGGTCAACGTGAGCTGCCCACCTTGGACATAGAGGGAGTTCACTTTCAGGCCACCCCCTGATTTCAGTCCGACCCAGCCCTCGAGGCGGTAGTTTCGCAGGCTGGTGATGCGGAGGTGGTTGTTTCCGGTGGGGATGATGTTGCGGCCGCCCTTCCCGGCGAGGGCCTGCTCGATGAGGGTGAAGAGTTCCCGGTGGTTCGTGAGGGTCCGCTCCGGGAAGAACGAGGTGATGTGCGTGGGGGCCTCGTGAGCCAGTTCCCCGATGCGTCGGACGGGGTCGAAGTTCTCGACCGTGTGGGCAAAGAGGATGTGGTCCAGTTGCTGCCGTGGCACCTCGACACTGAGCTTGTTCGCAGTCGTGACGTGGGTGGGGATGTCGCGAGCATCCGGCCGGGGCGGCTTGAGCAGATCGGGTTTCTCCAGGCCATGGACGTCCTTGGAGAGCTTGGGCAGGACCTCTTCCTCCAATTGACGAAGCCTCGATGCCTCCGCCTGGCTCAGCGGGCTCGTCCGTCGCAGACGGTCATATTCCCCCTTCGCCTTGTTCAGCTCGGCGCGCATCCGGTCGGCGAAGTCCTCCAGTGACTCCGCGTGGGGCCACGGGTTCCGGGCGTTCGCCGGGGTCGTTCCCGCCTTGGCCAGGTCATCCGCGTGGACCTTGTTGAGGTAGTCCTGGGGATTGGTGCTCTTTCGGAGCTCCGCGAGTTGTTTGTCGCTGAGCCGTGTCGCTCCAGGTGTGTGGACGTCGGCCTCGGTGAGGGGCCCCTGGACCAGCAACACCCAGGGGTTGATTCGCCCCTCCAGGCGGAAGCGACGACCCTGGAGAAGGATGCGGAAGCCCTTGAACCGGGTGCGACTCAACAGCCTGCCGCCAAGCGCGCGCAGGCTTTCGACGCCTCGTGTGATGCCGCGCCCCACGCCTCCGAGCAGGACCTTGCCGCCCTTGAGCACGTAGTTGGCGCCGCCGCGCAGCGCGCGCGCCGCCTTCGAAACCCCCTCGGCCAACGCCTGCGCGCCCTTCACCGCGCCCCGGGCCGTGGCCCGAGCTCCCTTGAGCACCAGTCCGCCGGCCTTGAACGTCAGCAGGGAGATGAGCTCGATGGCGCCCGCCGCCATGCCCTTCGCCAGGCTCTTGCCGCCGCCCGCGATGTCTCCGTTCCAGCCCTTCTGCAGGAAGTCGCGGACGTGTCCGGCCAACTGCATCACCATGAGCCCCGTGAAGAGCGACCCCATCACGCTCATGATGGGCGGGAGCGCCGCCAGGAGGGCGCCACCCGTCAGGATGTTGGCGATGATGAACCCAGCCAGCGCGATGACGCCGCCCGCGAGCACATAGGGCCAGTTCGCGGACCACCACGCGGCCAGCCCCTTCTTCATCGCCTCCCACTTGATGGCCGCGCGCTCGCGAGGCGTGAGGCCGTCGTCCGGGAACGTCTCCTGTCCGGGCTCCGTCTGCGTCTGGGCCGCTGGAGCATGACCGGACGCGGGAAGTCCCAGCGCGGCGTCGAGCGTCCGGTGCGCCTCGGTGGACTCTCCGAACACGACCGTCCCGTCGCCACCGCCCGTCTGTCGATGGAGGTCCGCCAGGAGCGGGGGAGGCAGCGGTTCTCCCGTGGCCACCTCGTCCACGCCGACGTTGGCCTCCGTCCAGGGAGGGCCAGGGAGTGGCGCGTCGGCACCTGTGTCGGGCGTGGCCTGGGGTGTGGCGGGCCTCGTGCCCTCCGGGGACGCCGCGACCGCTGGCGGCATGCGCCCGGCCGCGGCGAGCTCCGCGGGGGACAGGGGTTGGTCGAGGTTGCCCCCGAGCAGCTCCTCGTAGGCCGCCGTCTCGAACTGGCCAGGGGCCGTCTTCGCTGCCGCGACGAGGTCCGCGAAGCGGGCGAGCAGCTCCTGCAACTCGCCGCTGATGAGCATGCCGACCACGGTGAGGATGCCGTTGTAGATGCTCTGGACGAGCCCCAGCGCCTTGTCGATGGTCTCCGCCAGGAAGTCCAACACGGCCGCGACGCCCTTCTTGAGGACCTCCGCGGCGGTGTTGACGATCCGCGTGGCCGTCTCGACCGCCTGGTCGATTCGCCGCAGCATGCGGTCGCGGATGTCGGGGAAGGCCGCCAGGGCGATGCTCACCAGTCCCTTCAGGACGGCCCCATAGGCCTGGATGAGCCCGACGACGGCCTTGCGCGCCAGCTCGATGGCCGCGAGCGCCAGCTTCTTCGCGGCGTCGAAGATGGCTTTGACCGCCTTGCGCAGGTTGTCATAGACGAAGTTGACGGCGGCCTTGAGGCCGTCGATGAGCGCCTTCGCCTTCGACCGCGCCCAACCCCAGAAGCCGCTGGATTTCTTCTTCGCCTCGCGCTTCTTGCGTTCGGCCTCGGCGTCCGCGCGCTGCTGCTCCGCGCTCGTGTCCTGCTCGGCCTTGGCGATGTGGGCGTCGGCCTCGCTGTTGCCTTCTCGTGTCTTGGTCGAGATGCGGTCGTGGTGCTCCGTCCTCGCGGTCTCGGCCTTGCCCTGGAAGTCGGCTTCGACGCGCGCGTGCTCCCCATCCCAGTCACGTCGCGCGAGGCCGACGGCGGCGCGGGCCGTGGATTGCGCATCCGTCTGGGTGGAGCGGGCCTCGTCGCCCAGCTCGGCGATGTCCTCGTGGGCCTGTGCGTGGGCCGCTTCGGTGTCGCTCTCGTACCTCGATTGTTCCTGGGCGTAGCGCTGCTGCTCGGCGCCGACGCGCTCCTGGAGCGGAGGGGAGGCCCCAGCGTCGATGGAGGCCCGCGCCTCGGAGGGAATCGACGGCGCGGCGGCGGAGACTTCCGGCGTGGCCGTGGTGGCTCCCGCCTCCGTGAGGCGCGGCCGGAGCATCGAAGGGTCGGGCTCCGGGAAGATGGCGTTCTCTCCGAAGTCCCCCTGGATGGCCTGGGCGGCATCGAGGCGAGCGGCGTGCGTCTGCTGGTCCGACGCGCCGTAGGCCGACTCCAGTTGGGTCGGATCCGCCTCGCCGCTCAGGTCGACGGAAGGACGCTCCGTGGCCCGTGTCGGCACTCCGGTGCCTGGCTGGCTGACTCCGTCGAGGGCCCCCTGGGCGCTTCGGGCAAGCTCCCGGTCGCCGTCGGACTGAGCGTCGCGCAACTCGCCCGTGCTCCCCGCGAGGACCGTGGGAGTGGGAGCGGGCAGGGCCGGGGCTTCGGGCACCAGCGCTCCCACGAGGGGCGCGTTCATCCTGGTGGATGCGGCGCTCGCCTGGAGCGGAGCTGTCGCCGGAGTGGCCGCCATGGAGCGGGCCTGCTCCGGGGGAACGTGTTCCTGGGCGGGAATCCCCGTGGGGGTGGGCACCACGGGGAGGCGCGCCTGGGCCTCGTCGCGCTGGGCCTGGAGGACGCCGGCGGATGCCTCGCTGGCCTGGGTGTACGCGGACAGGGCCGCCGTGGCGGGTGTCCGGGCGAGGGACTCCAGCACGGCGCCGGGGCTGCCCGTGTCGAGGGTGGCTGGCGCCTCGGCCATGGCACCTGTCCCCCCGCCACCGCCTCCAATCGAGGCTCCATCCGGCGTCGCCGGAGACTCCGCCCTCGCCGCCGTCCGGGCGGATTTGGATTCCTTCTCGGGTCCTGTCCGGGCCTCGGCCCTGCCTCGCCCTGGCGCGTCGGTGCTCGCCACTTCTGGGGCGCCTGTCGCCGCGTCGACATCGGTATCGCTCGTGGCAGGCCACGCTGTGTCGGCCCCATCGACGCGTGGACTCGCGTTCGCCGTGGCGGTGGCCGTGTCAGCGGCGTCTGCCTCCCATGCGCTCGGAGCCCCGGTCGCCGTATCGGAGGGGCCGCGCTCTGGGGCGCGCATCCCGGTGCGCGGTGTCAGGCTCGATTCGGAGCCCAGGTATCGCGGAACGCCAGGGCCCTCGTGTTCGCGTGCTCCGAACTCACCGGGCGCCGGTCCTCGCCCTCCGAGATACACGGGGAGCGTCTCGACTTCCGGTGACCCCTGTCCACCGAGGTATCGCGGAACGTGGTCCCGACCCCGACGTGAGCCCTCGGGCTCGGGTGTCTCCTCCGAGTCGCGCTCCTCCCGCTCTCGCTCCCGAAGGCGCGGCGGACGTGGAGCGCCGCGCTCCCTCGACGCGGTGTTCGTCGAGCGGGCGACGCGTTCTTCCTTGCGCGAGCTGCGGCGAAACATGGGGACCGACCCTCCGACTACTTCCTGTGACGAGGCGGGTAGTAGAGCTCGTACGTCCCTCGGGCCGTGTCGTTGGCTCCGCCGACGATGAGGACACGGCCGTCATTGAGCAGGACCGCGGCGTGGTAGGAGCGCGCCACGCTCAGCGACGACACGGTGCTCCAGGTGCCGGAGTGCACGTCGTACAGCTCGACGCTGTCGAGGATGCCCCCATGCTCGTGGCCGCCGCCGGTGACGAGGACATGGCAGGTGGGCAGCAGGGTGGCGGTGTGCTTGCGGCGTGGCCCGGCCATGTCGCCCACCCGCGTCCAGGTCCCCTCCGCCGGGTCATACACCTCCGCGGAGCCGCTGATGTCCGTGAAGGGCGTGCCTCCCGCCACGAGCACGCGGCCGTCCTGCATCAGCGTGGCCGTGTGCTCGGAGCGCTCGCTCTCCATGTCGCCCGCGGGCGTCCAGGTCCCCGTGGCGGGGTCATACAGCTCGGTGGAACGCAGCGGCTTCGAGGACGCATCCAGTCCCCCCGTCACGAGCACACGCCCCTCCGGCAGCAGCGTGGCGGTGTGCATGCTGCGGCCCGTGCCCAGCGTGCCCGTGGCCGTCCAGGTGTCGCTCCTCGCCGTGTACAGCTCGCACGTGTCGAGCCCCCGTGTGTCCGGGTTGTAGCCTCCCGTCACCAGCACCTGGCCATGGTTCAGCCGCGTGGCGGTGTGGGAGATGCGTCCCACGCTCATCGGCGCCGTGGCCCGCCACGTGTCCGTCAGTGGGTCGTGGAGTTCGGTGGTCTTGGATTGACTCTCTCCGCCCGTGACGAGGACCTGGCCATGTCCCTCCAACAAGGTGGCCGTGTGGAACCGGCGGTCGACGAGGGAGTCGTGCGCGGCGACCCAGGCATCGGGTGTTCCGAGCGAGGCCGGCACGAACAGATCCACGATGGGCTGGGAGTCCCCGAGGACGAGCACACGGCCATCCGGCCGGAGCACGGCGCGGGGGACGGCCTTCTGGCTGCGACCCGCGGGGCGCGGAAGCTCTGGACGGCCTCCGCGGAACCGGAAGATGTGGCGACCCAGGATGGAGCTGTTCCGGCGGGTGCGAGCCAGCCCGGTGGTGGCGTTGTCATCGAGCAGCGCCCCCGGCGTGCGTGCGCCCGGGAACTCGAAGGCGGTGCCGGCTTCTCCCGTCCCGGACGAGAAGCCGCCGCCCGCGGCGTGGCCTCCCAGGCCGTCACTGCCGCCACCGGACTCGCCCGATTCCCACACCAGGCGGTCGTAGTTCATGACGACGTCGAAGCTGCCCAGGCCCAGGTCGTTGCGGTCCACGAGCAGCAACTGGAAGCGGTTGCGCTTGTCGGAGCGCGCCGCGTGATAGCCGACGTCGATCCAGTTCACGCAGAAGGCCGGGCTGCCCTCGAACGTCGTGGTGCCGTAGCGCACGCGCGCGGAGGTGGCGCCCCTCACGTCCACGTCCGACAGGAAGGGCGCGATGATGGGCGGTGTCCCGGCGCCCATGGGGAAGGGGAGGTACTTGTAGAGCGGCTCCTGGAAGGTGACGTTCCCGTTGGTGTTGATGAAGACCGACGTGTGGAGCGTCCCGAAGAAGTTGACGGGGAAGCCCAGCTCGATGGGGCCCGCCGAGCCGTCGTCGTTGGCGGGGAGCACGTGGGTGTCCGCGCCCTCGCCCAGCACGAGGGTGGATGTCGTGGGCCCGGGTTCCGGTGATGGGGTGGGCATCTGCCATTCCTCCATGGACTCGCGTGTCGGGATGCCAGGGAAACGAAGTGGGGTCAGGGCTCGCCCGGAGGCGTGCGGGGCGGCGTCGCCTTCGCGGGCGCCGCCGAAGTGGGGCCAGCGTCACGCAGCTCCGTCGGGACATGCCGACCGAGCTTCTTGTATTCGCTGGCGAAGCCTCTCAAGAGGTCGGCGTACTCGATGGGGCGGGCCTCCTGGCGCGCCAGCACCGCGGCCAGCAGCACGGCGTTGCGGATGTGCCCGCCCGCCAGCTCCGCCATCGCCGACAGCCGGTTCAAGTCCCGGGGGCTCACGCGGTGCCGGGGCCCCAGGTGCGACAGCCACAGCGCCCGCCGCTCCTCGGGCCCCGGCATCGGGAAGTCGATGATGGCGTCGAGCCGGCGCATGAACGCCGGGTCGAACCGGCCCTTGCTGTTGCTCGTCAGCAGCGCGACGCCGTCGAAGGACTCGATGCGCTGGAGCAGGTAGTTCGTCTGCGCGTTGGCGAAGCGGTCGTTCGAATCGCGGATGTCCGTGCGTCGGCCGAACAGCGAGTCCGCCTCGTCGAAGAGGAGCATCACCTCGGCGTGCTCGGCGCGCGCGAAGATCTGCGCCAGGTTCTTCTCCGTCTCGCCGATGTACTTGCTCGTCACGCTGGCCAGGTCCACCCGGTACAGCGGCATGCCCAGCCGGGTGGAGAGCCAGCCCGCGGCCAGCGTCTTGCCCGTGCCCGAGGGGCCCACGAAGAGCGCCGTCACGCCGGTGCGATAGCGCGTCGTCGCGGACGCACCGAGCCCCTCCGACAGGCCGTCCCGCGCGCGGCACCGCAGCGACAACGCCTCCAGCTCCGCGGCGAGCGGGGGCGGGACGACCAGGGCTGCGTCGCTGATGTGCTCGGGCAGCGCCTGGGCCAGCGCTCCCAGTCCGCCCCCATCTCCCGCCCAGGACGCGGCCATCAGGTCCTGGGCCTCGGTGACGGTGCCACCGCGCAGGGCCGCGTGGCGGTGCGCCGCCTGGCCCAGGTGGGCAATCCTCCCCGCGCGATGGCGGTGGGTGTTGGCGAGCTGCGCCGCGAGCACGTCGTCCTGGAGCGCCTCGCGCCAGAGGACCTCTCGCTCGGCGCGCGCGGGGACCGGCAGCGTCCAGGTGAGCAGACTCCCCGAGGGCCATTCGAAGCCGCCCTCGACACCGCCGAGGATGAGGACGGGGCCGTCGTACGCGGAGGGCTGCGGCACGACCTTCCGCTCCCCGGGCGCGAGGTCGAAGCAGAACACCGGCAGCAGCGAGCGCAGCGACAGGAAGGGGCCCAGCGAGTCGAGGCGGTCCGTCTCGATGAAGAGGGGACGCCGCCCCATGGCGGAGGCCAGCGCCGTGGCGACGGTGCGGTGCTCCGCCGTGGAGCCACCGCGCAGGAGCAGCGCGCCGCGCGCCTCGGCCATCAGCGTCCGCGCGTGGCGGTGGACACCCTCGAGCGTGGAGTCGGGCAGGGGAATCGTCGGCAGGGCACCGGGCCCGAGCGTCGTCCCGGGCCACGCGCCATCCTGACCCTGGAGGGCGAGGTAGAGGGGCAGGGGGAGGGCCAGCGACTGCTCGGCGAGGGGCAGCTCCACACCGTGCCGCACGAGCAGTCCGCTCTGGAGGGCGGCGCCCGCCGCGAGGATGTGCAGCGGCGACTGTCCTGGCGGGGCCGCGTCGGCGAGGGCCCGGGAGATCAGCCCGAGGGTCGGACGCGAGCCGCCGGTTGGCGCCTGGACGAAGGCGAGGACGCGCCCCACCACGGGCTCCTCCTCGACGGCGGCGGCCAGTGCCACGACGAGCTGCTCCAGCAGCGTGAGGCCGAGCTGTCCGGCCAGCCGCGCCAACGGGACGTCGCGAGGCGCGGGCGACTCGAGGCAGGCCCGAGCGCCGAGGGCCCAGTCCGAGTGTCGCGCCTCCACGGCCTCCTGGGCCTGCCGCAGGAAGTGGACCTCCAGCCGCGGGGCCTCGTCGGGGCCGAGCTGACGGGCCACGCCCGCCAGGGCGAAGTCACGCAGGGTGAGTGGGGGCTCGTGGGTGGGTTCGGGCATGACGTCGGGACTCTTCAATCGCTCACATCCAGCGCGGGAATCGGTTCGAGGTCGCCCAGGCGGATGGTCTGGACGGGGGGCGTGCGTGACGGGTTTCGAGTGACATCGGTCCCACCCTCAGCCTTCACCGTAGAGGTAGTGGAAGCGCACCACGCGGCCGAGCCAGGGCACCCACCCCGGGTCGAGGTCGAGTCCGAGCCTGCGCGCGCGCAGGTCCGCGTGGCGGATGTCGAGCAGGACGTCCAGGTGTGTGCGCGTGGCCATGATGCGTGCCGGACGCACGGCGAGCGCGCGCAGCCCGAGGCCTCCCTGCCGCAGACACCAGCGCCGCACCGCCACCCGCAAGCCGCGCAGCACCCGCTCCAGGTCGAACTCCAGCCCGCGAGGCGCGGCACCCAGCGCTGGGGCGCCGAACAGCGCGAGCGTCGCATCCCCTCCGGTGGCGCCGAGCCGTCGCGCGATGGCGCCGAACAGCCGCTCCGGCACCTCCGCCTCGATGAGGGACGGGGCCGCGTCGAGCAGGGCAGGGAAGCCGAGCCTCTCGAGGACGGGGATGAGGAAGAGGAGCCCTCCCAGCTTCGTGGGCATCGGTGTCTCGGGCCACGTCAGCCGGTCGGGCCTCGTGGTGGGCTCGGATGGGGCGTCGTCCTTCCTCCGCGACTCCGTGGGAGTCCGGGGGCGTGCGCCCGCGTCCCGAGCTGCTGCGTCCACCGGCCCGGCGGGTGGAGACGTCGGGTTCGCTGGAGGCGCCGAGGCCCTCTCGGGGGGCTCCTCCCGCGTCGAGGTGACCGGCGATGCGGCCCCGGGGCTGGACCCGCGCAGGGGAACTCCCGTCGCACCGTCCTCGAACGTGGCCGGCGCGGCGTCAGGCCGCGCTGCGTCCGCCTGGGTGATGGCGCGCGCGGAGTGGGAGGCTTCCGCTGTCTCCGTGGGCGGCGTGAGCCCCGCCGCGAGTCTCGCGGCCCGCTCGAACAGTCCGCTGTCCGCCAGTCTCGCGCGTCGCTCCACGACGAGCGCCATGGCCGCGAGCCACACCGACCTCGCATCCGCGGGACCCCAGTCGGCGGCCCAGCGTTCGACAGTGGACCGCAGCGCGGCGTGCCCGAGCCCCGCCTCGATGTCGCCCCGGCGCCTGTTCACGTCGGCGGGCGTCGGCGGCGCGCCTCCCGAGACCTGGAGGAGGGCCGCGCCATCGCTCCGCCGCAGCGCGCCCAGCAGTACGTCCAGGCCGCCCCACTGATTGAGCGTCTCCACCAGTCGCGCGGCGGCGCCCAGCCCCGCGCTGCTCGCGAGCGCGGCGGCGAGCGTGCGGCGCAGTTGTTCGTCCCGAGCGCGGGCGGGCGCGAAGTCCGCCACGGCGAGTGGCCAGAACCAGGCAAGCGCCGGCTCGCCTCGCACCAGCCGTCGCGCGAGCGCGAGTGGTGGCTCCGCGTCGTCATGGAAGAAGACCGCGTCCTGGTGAGGCGCGGAGGGCTCCTCGGCGTGGACCGCGGACGCCGCCAGCTCCCGCACCACCCGCTCCAGCGCGAGGGCGACGCTCGAGGGGGGCAGGTGGCCCTGGATGATGCCCACCGGCAGCCGACGGATGACGAGGACCCGGCCACGGCCGGCCTCCGGGAACGAGGCGGTGCGCAGCGCGTCCTCCAGCAGCACGGCGCCGCGACGCACGAGCGCCGGTGTCCGGGCCGTCAGGCGGATCGTCTCCACGTGCCGCGTCGCGCCGTTCACCATGCGGCATCCAGGAAGGGCAACAGCGCGTGACCACCGCGGATGGGGTCCGCGAAGCGGGCCGAGGCGCGCTCCGGCAGCGTCACCGTGGGCGTCGACGTCGACAGCACCCGTGCCCGCACCACGCTGGCTGCGATGTCCTCGACCACCGCCTGCACCGTCTGGCTGCCCGAGCGGATCTGCACCTGCATCCCCACGCGCACGCGCTCTGGATCCACCGCCAGCTCGATGGAGCCGCCCACGCGGGCCTCGGTGGGCTTGGAGACGTGGCCGGACAACAGCTCGTTCACGGGGGCATGGCTCGCCACGAGCATGCCCACGCGCACCAGGTCGTTGACGAGCGAGACGGCCTCGGTCTCCGTGGCGACGACCCGCGCGAACAGCCAGTCGGTCAACAACTGCATCTCGCGACGCGCCGTCACGTCCACCTCTTCCCACCGGGGCAGTCGCGACAGGTCGCGCAGCTCGACGGGCGCGTCGTACTGGCTCATCTGCTCGGCCCACTCCAGGCGGATGGCGGGCAGCACCTCGCTGAAGCGCTGGTAGAGGCCCGTCGCCACCTTCGTCATGTGCTCCAGCAGCGTCGCCGCGTCGCGGGCCACGTCCGGGCGGCCGTGCGCCGTGTCGATGAGGTCCCCCAGCGACAGCTGCTCGCGGGCGCTCTGCTGGAGCTCCAGCCAGGTCCGTGTCTCGAGGATGGCGGGTTGGAAGCGCACGAAGGTGAGCCGCTGGCGGGCGACCAGGTCCTCGCGCGAGGCCAGCAGGCGGGACAGCCCCTGGACGAAGGGGGACGCGGCGCGGCTGGAGACGAGCGGGTATTGCACCGGCAAGCGTTGGAGCGCGCGGGCCTGGGCCCGGACGAAGGTGCGGTGGATGACCTCCAGCCGGTCCAATCCCCCCAGCAGGCCCGGCGCGAGGGAGAACCACTTGAGCGGCGAGTCGCGGACGAGCTCCACGTAGGAGAGCAGCTCGGGCGGCGCGGCGGCGGTGCTGGCGAGCACCTCCGGGAGGATGTCCGGCGCGTAGCCTGGATCCAGCAGGCGCGAGACGTCGCCCCGGGTCAGGTCGAACTGGCGGGGTCGCAGGTAGACGAAGAAGGGGACGTGCCGCGCGAGCACCTGCGAGCGGCGGTCGTTGACGGCCGCGACGCGGACCGTCTCCTCGGCGAGCAGGGCGCGGGCCACGGTGGTGTCCTGGCGCGCCTCGGCCACCTCGCCGTCGACGACCTTCAGGCGCTTGTCCAGCTCCGCCCAGGCCTGCTCGAGGCGGGCCAGGGGGCCCTTGTAGCCCGCCATGGCGTTCACCCGGGTGCGCAGCCGGCGCTCCAGCGCCCGCAGCAGGCCGAGCGTGTTCTCCAGGTGCTGGAGCGCCGTGGAGAAGTACGCCGACTCCGTCCACTTGTAGCGCGCCGTGGCGAGACCGCGCCGGATGTTCTCCGGCTCCTCGTCGATGCGCGAGAGCACGTCTGTCAACAGCCCTGGCTTGTCCACGAGGTCGCGCACCGAGGGGCTCTCCCGGACCAACTGCTTCGTCGCCGTGAGCACCACGCGCCTGGGGCCTCCCGTGGCGACGACCGTCGAGATGCCGCCCAGGGTCAGGTCCGTCACGTCGAGCCCCAGCTCCTTCACGCCGACCAGCCGCCTCACGAGGTCGAGCAGCGGTCGCGTCAGCTCGAGCCGCGTGGTCGTGGCCTGCTCCAGCGCCTCCATCGCGTCCGACAGGCGGATGAGCGTCACCCGGCCCAGGAGGGCGGGGAAGCGCGTCAGGTAGGCGTCCGTGTCGGACCGCACGACCAGCGGGCTGTCGACGAGCGTGCTCCCCTCGTTCGCGGACACGGCGAGCCGGCTGGCCTCCGTGCTGCTGGTGAGCATGAGCTGGCGGATGTGCTGGAGCTCCGCCTGGACGCGCGCGGAGCTCGTGTCGATGAGCTTCGTGGCCTCGGCGTAGAGGCCCTCCACGTTGCCCACCAGGCCCCGCAGGCCGCGCTGGGTGACGGTGGCCTGGGTGCTCGCGGCCACCTTCCGCAGGCGCAGCAGTCCGCGCCGCGCCGCCAGGAAGACGTTGGGGCTGGCCCCCTCGAGGATGACGTCGAAGGGCTGCTCGAGGGTGGTGTCCGCCCAGCGCATGTAGAGCGCCTCCCGCGCCAACAGCTCGGCGGGCTGCCACCGCGTCCCGTCGAACCGGCGGTACCACAGGGGGCCATAGCCGGAGGCGGACAGGTCGCTCGGGCTGTCCCACCAGAACGCGTGGACCTGGCCATCGCCTCGCGACACCGCGACGAGCGCGTCTCCGCCCGTGACGCTCACCAGCTCCATGCCCAGCTTCCACGTCCCGTCGAACCACGCGTGCCGCAGGCCCTTCGTCGCGTCGTCGCCCATGACCAGCACGTCGAGCCGCTTCGTGGTGCTGGAGGAGACGACGGCCTCCAGCCGGTGTCCCTTGGCGCTCGTCACCTGGACGGGCGTCAACGTCTTCTTCGACCCACGGGGCAGCAGCTCTGGACCGCCGCCCTCGTGTCGCCCCGAGATGTGGTGGAGCCAGTAGGGCTCGTCGTCGACATCATCGCTCCCCAGGAAGAGCACCTCGACGTCCAGCTCCCCCGGACAGAGGGCCACGACCTTGTGGACGTACGTCTCGGGCGCGAGCTGTTGCGGCGCCTGGGGCAGGAAGTCGATCCACGTGAACTTGCGCAGGCCGGAGTTGGTGGCCACGAACGCGTCGATGCCCCCCTTGCGGAACGACACGGCGGTGAAGTGCCGGACGGCCGTCGGAGGGACGTCCAGCCCCTGATGCCCGACGGCCTCCCAGCCCTGCGCCAACTTGCGCAGCAGGATCAGATGCGTGGGCGTGTTGCCGCGCCCGCGAGCGAGGAGGACGATGACGGGCTCGCTGCCCGTGTAGAGCAGCTTGAAGTCGATGGGCCCCCAGGGATGGAAGATGCGCTCGAGCGTCGTTCCGCCATCGGTGCCGGTGGCTGGCAGGCGCCTCGAGGTGAGGTACGTGCCGAAGGGAGAGGAGGTGCTCCGCGACAGGACGGCGATGCCCCCCGTGTCCGGCACTCGGGCGGTGGACACTCCGTAGTTGTCACCCCCCAGCAAGCCGGGCTCCGCCCAGGTGCCGTTGACCAGCAGCGTCTCGTCCAGCAATGGCACGCCCGGAGGCGTGTCCTGCGTCTCGTAGGTTCCCTCCTGCGAGCCATAGGGATTGGGGACCGGGAGGTGCTCGCCGGGAATCTGCGGGTCCGGGCCGGGGAAGCGCTCGGACTCCGACTTGTCGCCGGACAGCGCGTTCAGGAGCAGCGTGGCCCTGCGGCGGAGGATCTGCCTCCGGCCCAGCCACTCCTCGAGCCGCGCCAGCGCGGCGTCGATGGCCTGCTGGAACGCGGGGGCCACCTCCTCCTCGCGCAGGAGGTAGGGCTCGAAGTGGGACTCCGGCACGGGGACGAGCACCTGCACGTGCTCGGCCTGGGCGGTGTCCAGCGGCGTTAGCGAACCGCTCGCCTTCGCCACCGCGTCCAGCTGCTCGAGCGGCACCGGGCGGAAGTCCAGGTCGAAGGCCGAGGGGAAGAAGCGGCGCGTGTCGCCCACCGCGCCCAGCTCCAGGCTGATGGCGTGGCGGGGCAACTGCCCCACCGGCGGCAGCAGCGCCAGGGCCTGGAGCGCGGTGCCGTCGTCGATGTCCTCGGGGATGAACGCGGCCAGATGCTCGGAGAGCTGCTGGATGCGGGCCTGCCAGAGCAGCGGCGTCCCGTACGCGGGCAGCAGCGGGGTGCGCGAGCGCGGCGCGCCGCCCGGACGCACCACGGTGGCGCGGTCCACGAAGACGGGCGTGGGTGGCCCCTCGGCGCAGGAGGCCGATTCGAACCCGACGAGCGCCAGCGGGACGCCCACCTCCTCCCAGGGGGCGTGCTGGCCATGGGGGCGCTGCCGCTCGCGCTCGAAGACCTCCCAGGCCAGGCGGTTGCGCCACTGGCCATCCTGCTCCGGCAGGGGCCACTCCGCCGGCCACGCGAAGAGCACCAGCGTGCAGCCGTCCACCAGGCGGTGGTCGTCGAGGGCGCGCGTGTCCAGGTCGACCTCGCCCGGGTCGGTCGGGTCCAAGGGGTCGTCCCGGCGCGTCACCACCGGCACCATGACGAGCACGGCGGCGCGCAGGCCGTACTGCGTGTCGGCCGCCCTCACGTGGGCGAGCGCGTCGAGCGGCAGGCCCGAGGGGCTGTCGCCGGTGCGGTACACGGGCACCTGGTCCACGCGCACGCGGAGGGCGCGAGGCACGTGCACGTCCTCGCCGCTGGCCGTCAGCCCCATCCCCGGCTCGAGGGTGAACACGGGGAACGGGTGCTCGGGGTCCTCGTCGAGGTCATGGTCCAGCCCGACCTCCAGGCCGGAGACGACGCCCGGCGAGCGGACCTGGCCGCGCACGGCGATCCATCCGGAGTGCTGCCGCTGCTCGGCCGCGAGCGCCTCCGCGGAGAGCGCCCGCCCCGTGTAGAGGTGGGGACGGCTGCGCCAGCCGGAGTCGGCGAACGGCTTCAGCGGGGGCTCCACCTGGAGGACGTGCTCGCCGGCGAGCGGCTCCTTCAGCGGTCGGGGACTCATGCGCGGACTTCCTTCCGGTGGGTTCCGGGCTTCATCGGGGGCCTCACCGCCAGACGCCCACGTAGGGCAGGAGGGCCCCGGTGCCGCGGGCGGGTTCGGAGAAATAGGCGGAGGTCTTCACCTGCAGGGACACCACGGGCGCGGACGTCAGCACCACGCGGGCGCGGACGGCGCTGGTGGTCAGGTCCTCCACCACCGCCTGCACCGTCCGCTCGCCGGAGCGAATCGTCACGTGCATGCCCACGCGCACGCGGGATGGGTCCACCGCCAGCTCGATGGAGCCGCCCACGCGGGCCTCGGTGGGCTTGGAGACGTGGCCGGACAACAGCTCGTTCACGGGGGCATGGCTCGCCAGGAGCATGCACACGCGCACCAGGTCGCTGATGAGCGAGACGGCCTCCGGCTCGGTGGACACCACGCGCTGGTACAGCCAGTCCGTCAGCCGCTGCAGTCCGCGCCGCTCGACGACGTCCACCGTGCTCCAGCCGGGCAGGCGCGACAGGTCGCGCAGGTCGACGGGGGTGTCGTACTGGCTCATCCGCTCGGCCCACTCCAGGCGCAGCGCGGGCAGCACCTCCCCGAAGCGCTGGTACAGGCCGGTGGCCACCTTGGCCAGGTCCTCCAACTCGCTGGAGGCGTTGCGGCCCACGTCGGAGCGGCCATGGGCCGTGTCGATGAGGTCCCCCAGCGAGAGCTGCTCCCGCGCGCTCTGTTGCAGCTCGAGCCACGTGCGCTCCTGGAGGAGGGCGGGCTGGAGGCCGACGAAGGCGACGCGCTGCCTCGCGATGAGGTCCTCGCGCACGGCCAGCAGGGTGGACAGGCTCTTCACGTACGGCGAGGACGCCCGGCTGGTGACGACGGGATACTGGATGGGGACACGCTGGACGGCGCGAACCTGGGCCCACTCGAAGGTGCGGTGGATGAGCCCGATGCGGTCCAGCCCATCCAGGAGCCGGGGCGCGAGCGTGAACCAGCGCAGCGGGGAGTCCCGGACCAGCTCGACGAAGGCGAGCAGCTCCGGAGGCGCCGCGGCGGTGCTGGCGAGCACCTGCGGGAGGATGTCCGGCACGAAGCCCGGGTCGAGCAGGCGCGAGGGCGCGTCGCTCGTCAGGTCGCACTGGCGGGGGCGCTGGTAGACGAAGAAGGGCACGTGCTGGTCGAGCACCTCCTGACGGCGCTCGTTGATGTCGTGGACGCGGATCTGCTCCTCCGCCTTCAGGGCGCGCGCCACGGTGACGTCCTGTCGCCCCTCCGCGACCTCCGCGTCCACGACCCCCAACCGCTTGGACAGCGCGGCCCAGTCCTGCTCGATGCGGGCGAGCGCGGCTTCATATCCCGCCACCGCGTTGGCGAAGGGGCGGGTCCGCCGCTCCAGCTCGCGGAGCAACACGAGCATGTCCTCCAGGTGCTGCACGGCGGTGGTGAAGTACTCGTTCGGCGTCCAGGTGCGGACCGGCGGGACCTTGAGCGTCGCCTCGATGCCGTCGGGTTCGGCCGTGAGCCGCTGGAGGACGCTCGTCAGCGCGTCGGGGCTCTTCACCAGCGTGTCCAGGGGGATGCTCTCGCGGCTGACGGCCCTGGTGCCGCTCACGAAGAAGACCCGCGGGGGCGTCGCGCTGGAGTCGTACAGGGCGATGCCCGACAGGTTCATGCCCGTCACGTCGAGCTGGAGCTCCTTCACCAGCTCCACCAGGCGTCGGGTCAGCGAGGCCCGCGTCAGCGTGGCCTGGACCAGCGTCTCGCGGGCGTCCTCCTTGCTGCTCGGGTCCTCGACCTCCGGGACGAAGCGCCGCTTGAGGAAGCGGTTGAAGTAGTGCTCGATGTCGGCGCGCGCCGACAGCGGGCTCTGCACCATGGTGGCGCCGAGGATGGGAGACACCACCAGGCGGCTGGCCTCCGTGCTGCCGCCGAGCATCAGCTGCCGCACGTTCTGGGTGTCCGCCTGCAACTGGGAGGAGCCCGCCTGGATGAGGTCGTCCACGCGGTTCAGCAGGCTCCGCGTCTGGGCGAGGGTGCCTCTCAGGCCCTGCTCCTCCACGAGCGCGCGTGTGCCGTCCGGCAGCATCTTGAGGTGCTGGAGGCCCTTGAGCGTGGCCAGGAAGACCTCGGGTGTGCCGCCGGAGATGGCCGCGTCGAACACCGCGCCCGCGCTGGGCAGCGGCTCCTGGGACAGCGTGCGTGCCGGGTGCCACTTGTCGCCGTCGAACCACGCGTAGAGGAGGAGCGTCGTCGCGTCGGGCATGGCCCGCCAGAAGGCATGCAACTGCCCATCCAGCCGGGACACGACCTGGAGGCTGGAGCTGCCATCCACCGTGCTCACCGCGGTCTCGTCGAAGGTCCAATCCGCCTGGAAGCGGCCGTGGGTGATGAGGGCGGGCCCCATGACGAGGACGTCGAGGACGTCCTTGCTGGACCGGCAGGCCGCCAGGAGGTTGCCCGTGGCGCTGTTCACCTCGACCAGGGTGATGTCCGTCAGCATCGAGTTGCCGGCCTCGTGGACGCCGGAGAGGTGGTGGAGCCAGGCGGGCTCTCCGTCGCCGTCGTCGTCCTTCTTCGCGAGCAGGAGCAGGTCGATGCGGCGGGTGTTGTTCGCCTCCTCGCGCTGGAGGGCCTTCATGCTGAACACCTCCCGGTCCGTCATCTGCGTCAGCGCGACGACGGGGGGCTGCTCCTTGCGCTCGTCCACCCAGGTGAAGGCGAGGATCCGGTGCGCCGTCACCGAGTCCACCGTCGTCGTGGCGGCGGCGAACACGTCGATGCGCCCCTCACCCCAGCAGACGGCGGTGAAGTCGGAGATGTCCGTCGCCTGGGTCCGCTGCGTCTCCTCCCAGCGCCAGTTGCTGCCGGCCGTGTGGTGGTAGACGCGCGCGAACCAGGTGTCCGGCGTGAGGCTGGGGCCTCCTGGCGGAGGCGGCGGGCCAGGCTCGCTGACCAGGACCACCACCGCGGGGTCGCGGTCGTTCCAGACCACGCGGAAGCCGCGCAGGGTCTGCGTGGTGTCCCCCAGCGTGCCGACGAGGGTCTCCCAGGGTTGCCAGGTGTCCGAGAAGCTCGTCAACGCGAGCGTGTCCCCGCCCTGCCGCGCGGCCAGTCCGAACCGGTCCGCGCCGGACGCGGTCGACATGGCGGTGGAGACCTCCTCCGCGTCGAAGCCGAGCAGCGCCGGTGTTCCCCAGAGGCTGTTCTCGCCTTGGGGAGGGAGGACCTCGTCGAGCGCCGGGACGCTGTTGCTGACGATTCCGTAGTCCGCCTCCTCCGGGCCATAGGGGTTCGGGTCGGGCTTGGGCCTGGGCTCCTCGCCGGGCACGCGTTGGGGGTCCGGCTCCGGGTACCGCTCGGCCTTCGTCTTGCGGCCCTCCAGCGCGTTGAGGAGCAGCGTGGCCTTGCCGCGCAGGTCCTCGCGCCGCCGCAGCCATTCGCCCAGTCGCGCGAGCGCGGCCTCGATGGCGTCCTGGAACTCGGGGCCCACCTCCTGCCGGCGCAGGAGCTGGGGCTGGAAGTGGGCCTCGGGCACGGGGACGAGCACGCGCACGCGCTCGGACCGCGAGGTGCTCAGCGGCGCCAGCGAGGCGCTCGCCTGGGCCACCCCGTCCAACTGCTCGAGCGGGACGGGCACGAACTCCAGCTCGAAGGACTCGGGGAAGAAGCGGCGCGCGACGCCCACCTCGCCCAGCTCCACGCTCAGCGCGTTGCGCGGCAGCATGCCCACGGGCGGTAGCTGGTCCAGCGCCAGCGTCGCGGTGCCGTCCTCGACGTCCTCCGGCGCGAACGCGGCCAGGTGTTCGGAGAGCTGCTGCATGCGCGCCTGCCAGAGCAGGGGCGTGCCCTGCGAGGGAAGGAGCGGGGTGCGCGCGCGAGGAGCGCCGCCCGTACGGACCACGGCGGCGCGGTCGATGAAGAGCGGCGTCGCGGGCGGGCCTTCCTCCTCCGGCGGGTCGAAGCCGATGAGGGCCAGCGGCACGCCCACCTCCTCCCAGGGGGCATGTTCGCCATGAGGGCGCAGGCGCTCGCGCTCGAAGAGCTCCCACGCGAGCCGGTTGCGCCACTGGTCGTCCTTCTCCGGCAGGGGCCAGTGCGGCGGCCACGCGTAGAGCACCACGGCGCAGCCATCCACGAGCTGTTCGTCCTCGAAGGCCGCGTCCTCCGGCGTGGCCTCGCATGGATCCACGTCGGCGGCGGGCGGCGCCTGGCGGTGGGTCTCCAGCGGCACCAGGACGAGCACGGCCGCGCGCAGGTCGGCGTGGGTCTTCGGGATGTCCGCCTCCGCCCGGTCCGAGAGGATGCTGACGTCGAAGTCCACCGGCCCCTCCGGCCGCTGCTGCCAGTAGGCGAGCAGCCGGTCCACGCGGATGCGGGCGGCGCGTGGCATCACCACGTCCTCTCCCGTGGCGAGCAGCCCCATGCCGGCGCTGATGCGCAGCAGGAACGTCGGCGCGCCACCCGGGGTGGACGCCTCCTCCTGCTCCAGGCGCACCTCGAGCCCGGCGATGACGCCCGGGGCCCGCATCTGCCCGCGCAGCGCGAGCCGGCCGGCGCGCTGCCGTTGCTCGGAGTCGAGCGCCTCCTCGGAGAGCGCGCGGCCGTTGTAGAGGTGGGGGCGGCTGCGCCAGTCGGCGTCGACCGACGGGCGCGGGCGCGGCTCCACCTGGAGGATGTGCTCGTCGGGGAGCGACTCCTTCAGCGGTCGGGTGTTCATGGGCTGCCTCTTCTCCGTCCGTGGCTAGGTGGGCGGCGTCTCGAGCGTCTTGCGGATCTCCGCGACGGCGCTGTCCAGGGTGCGTCCCTCCCGCAGCGTCCGGGTGACGATGCCCCGAAGCTGCTCCACCTTCTCCGTGCCCTCGCGGCCCGCTTGCAGCGCGTACCGGTCCAGCTCGGCGATGGTGCTCGCGCGCGCGAGGGCCTCCTGGGGGAGCGTGCTCGCGGCCCCGGCCACCGCCTTCGCGCCGGTGGTGCGACGGGGGGTGGGGGCCTTGACCAGGAGCGCGAGCCCGCCGCCTCGTCCCTCGTAGGTGTAGCGCTTCTCCACGGTGGCCACGGACTCGGCGGTGACGCGCTGCTGGCGGAGGATCTCACCCGCGGCGCCCGCGAAGAGGTGCCGCGCGCCGGCGGCCTCGTCGCGCAGCAGGGTGTTCAAGAGCTCGTAGGCCTTGCCGATGCCCAGCGCGCTGGCGCGCGAGGGGAGGGTGCGGAACTCCGCGTAGAGCCCCGCCTCCTTGAGCGCCGTGGTGAAGGTGTCGTCGGGTGGCTCCACGTCCTGGGGCTGGCCGACGACCGAGGCCTTGTAGGGGAAGTTCTTGCGGCGCGCGTACCAGAGCGTGGTGGCGTTGGAGAGCAGGCTGCTCCACACGGCGTCGGCGAGGCTGGGTTCGGCCGTCGCCGTGGCGTCGGCGAGCACCGTCGCGGTGCGGCGCAGCGTCAGCGCCTTGAGCGCGTCCCCCGGCCGCCGCATGGCGACCAGGCCCGAGGCCGTGGCGCGCAGCTTCAGGGTCCCGGTCCGTTCGCCCGGGAAGAGCGTGGACAGGGCCTGGGTCATCTCCTCGCGGGGGATGGGCACCATCACCAGCACGGAGACGGCGGTCAGCTCCTCGCCGGTCTTCGTCAGGTCGATGGGCGCCAGGAACAGGCTCTCCGCCAGCAGCGCGCCAATCTCGTCCTCGGGGACGAACGACAGCTCCACGTCCACCTCGGGCGGGAAGAACACCTCCGTGGACTCCTGCCCGCTGACGGAGACGGCGGCCGCGGGGAGCGGCCCCGCGGGAGGCAGGGCGAAGAAGTGCTCGCTGGCCGCGAAGCGCTCGCCCTGGTTGACCTGCCGCCGGGACTGGAGCACCCGCTCCAGGTGCTCCCGGTACTGCAGCAGGTGAGCCTCGCGCAGCGCGCGCGGCGCCTGGCCGAAGCCCAGGAAGTCCGTCTGCTCCGAGCCCACCTCGCGGCGGACGAGGAAGCGGTCGATCCACCGGATGACGCCGTGGTCCAGGGCGATCATCGCGATGGGCAGCGCGTCCACCGGCGGGCGCAGGCCGCCGTTGCGCACGAAGATTTCATGGGCCACCCGCGAGCGGCGCGACTCGAAGCCCGCCCCCGCGTGGTTGTCCGGGTAGGGGATGAGGGTGATGGCGGTGGCCTCGATGATGTCGCCGTCCTGCGCCGAGCGCGTGCCGCCCACGGAGCTGGGGTACGACGCCACCAGGTTCGCCGTGTACTCCACCGGGCGCAGCGCCACGATGTAGAGCCCGGAGCGGTTGCGCGCCGTCTCGCGCGGGATGGGCGCCAGTCCGAAGGCCGCGTCCAGCCCCTGCACCTCCGGGATGTCGTCCAGCCGGACGTTGGTCAGCTCCCGCGGGATGACCACGGCCTCGCCCGACGGCGTGACGCCGTGGCCCGCGGTGATGCGCAGCGCGCGCGGGTCCGGGCCGTCCTCCACGCTCAAGCCCGTCACCACGCCCACGCCCCCGCCGCGGCCGAGGTCGGCCTGCCGCGTGAGGAAGTACGCCTGTTCGCGCGTGAGGTCCTTGGCCGTCAGGAAGCGGCCATCGAAGAAGAAGGAGCGCAGCCGCCGGTCGTCATGGACCAGCGTGCCCGCGGATTCCAGCCTCTTGGCGGCGTTGGGCTCGAGCCGCTCGCGCGCCGGTCCTTTCGTCGTATCAATCATCGCAGCCACTCTCCCCGCGTCTGGTCGAAGTCCAGGGGCTAGATGCCCAGCCAGCGCGCCAGCGCCGCCACCGTGACGGCGAACGGGCGCATCTCGTTGTCCACGGCCACCGTGCCCGTGCGCACGGGCCGGCCATTGCCATCCACCGCGTGGGTGACGCCCACCGCCACGCGGGCGAGGAACACCCACGCGGGGTCGGCCACCTTGCCCCCGGGCTGGCTCGCGTCGAAGCGCAGCGCGTGGGGCAGGAACTCATCGCCCCACAGCCGGTCCAACAGCGACTGGCGGGTGGGCATCCAGGAGTCGAGGATGGCCTTCTTCAAGGCGCTCCTGCGCGCGGCCTCGTCCCCCGTGTCGTCCGGGAAGGGCGTGCCACCCACGGGCCGCGGCCAGGGCGCCGCGGGCACCGTGGGCAGCGGCTGGGCCGCCGTCTCCAGCCGCGGCACCAGCCTCAGCTCGAAGCCATCGCGCAGCCGCGCCGGCGACACCGCGTCCGTCGCGTCGTAGAGCCCCGACGCGAGCGCCGGCGTCCAGCCGCGCTCGTACACGCAGAAGCGCACGAAGAGGTCGGCGACCACCGCCTGCTCGGGTAGCTCCGCCGGAGGCAGGCCCATGCCCAGGTCCGCGCGCGCCCGCCGGAGCAGCTGGTCCGCGTCATGGCCCTCGTACCAGCGCTTGACGCGGATGCAGGCGCGCGACGCGACCTCCACCATCCTCCCGAGCGGGTCCACCGCGAGCCCGGGCTGGACGGCGACCTCCGCCTCGCTGAGCGCGTCCGCGTACGGCTCGTGGAGCACGCGCAGGCCGGAGGCCGTGCCCGGGCCGTGCAGCGCCGCGAGCGCGCGCGCCAGCCGCCCTCGGTGGTACGTCTGTTCCGCGACGAAGTCCGTGGTGTCCAGGAGGACGCCCGTCGCGTAGTACGTGCGGTCGGTCGCCTCGTTCTCGAGCAGCGGGTCCATGGGGGTGCTCATCGGCTAACCTCCTGCAAGAAGTCGGGGGTCCAGGCTGGGAGGACGCTCGAGCAGGTTCCTGCTCCCGAGCGCGCCCTCGCCCACGCGAAGGGGTTGGGGGGACGGCGGTGGGCCCAGGAACGTGTCGATGCCCACGAGCGACGCCACGCCCACCATGAGCGGATGGCTCGCCCGCTTCACGGAGACGGCGACGTGCGCGGGCGCCTCCAGCTCCGCCACCCGCTGCACCAGCCCCAGCTCGCGGGCGTCGAGGTCCTGGTGCACCAGCACCGTGACGCGGTGGGCGAGCTCGGACAGGAACCGCTCCACCGCGGCCTCCTCGGCGGCGGTCGCCGGGAGGTCGGGCCCGAAGAGCGCGAGGAACTCCCGGCTGTCCTCGGCGCCCAGGAACAGCGTGTCGCCCACGTACGAGTTGCCGCTCTGGTGCAGGCCGGGCAGCAGCGGATCCTCCTCGTCGCCCAGGTCGATGCCCAGCAGCGTGGAGAACGTGCGGCGCAGCCGGAACTCCTCCACGACGACCAGCGCTCCTCGGCTGATGCCGCCGTCGGTGAGCGCGTCCAGCGCCAGGCGCAGGCCCCGCGTCGTGCCGCGCCAGGGGCGGATGCGCGGGGCGGCCTCCAGCATCCGCCGCCTCCGCTCCTGGGGGATGGAGGCGTCGAAGGAGAAGCCGATCCACCCCGCGAGCCACTCCAGCGACTCCTCGGGGACGGTGCGCGGGTCCGTGAGCAGCGAGGCCCCGGCGATCTTGTCCTCGAGGGGCGTGAGCACCCCCTCGGTGAGGCCGAGGAAGCGCTCCAGGAAGTCCGCCGGTGTGCTCGTCGCGCGGGCGTCGGCCTCGTCACCGAAGACCTGCTCGCGGTAGAGCTCCGGCAGGTAGTTCTCCGCGTACGAGAAGCGCGGCCCGTGGACGCGCAGCGCGGCCAGCTCCGGCGACGCGCGGCCATCCCCGACGAGCTGCACCCGCACCCACAGGTAGCGCCCCTGGAGCGAGCGCACGCGCAGCCCCGCGCGCTGGATGAGCACCGTGAAGAGGCCCCGGCGCTCGTGCGCGGACTCCCCCGGCAGCAGCCCGGGGTGGAAGGGCAGCTCCGAGGACTCGGGCACCCACGCGCCCCGGGGCACCTGCGATGCGCCGCTGACGGAGGACACGTCCCCGAAGAGGTGCTCGTGCCAGGTGTCCGCGGCGTCCTCGGCCGGGCGCTGCGCGGTGCCCGTCGCCGCGAGGAAGACGCGGAGGCCGCAGCGGGGCGGCAGGCAGGCCTCCAGGTACAGGCGGTGCCAGACGGCGCGGCCGCTCCCGGCGTCCAGCAGGGGCGCGTCCGGAGGCGTGGCGTTGCGCAGGGAGCCCTGGAGCGCGAAGGACGGCAGCGACACCGGGTGCAGCGGCTCGGGAGGCCCGTCGAGGACGGGGTAGTGGAGCTGCTCGCGGGGGCCGTGCAGGAAGGGGCCGCCGTCGTGGCCGGTGAGCGGGTAGTAGTCGCCCAGCGGCGCCGCGAGCGCCTCCCCCGGCTCCGGCTCGTAGGCCACGACGCTCGTCGTCGTCGCGCCGGTGCTCACCAGCACGACGAGGCGCTCGTCGGAGACCCACGCGAAGCTGAAGGGCCTCTTCGCCCCCAGCAGCGCCATGGGCGCGGACACGCCGGTGCCGGTGAAGAAGCGCAGGCGCGCGGAGCCGTCCCCCGGTGGTGTCGCGCTCGCGGCGTCGTACACCCAGCTCAGGAGGGCGAGCCGCCCGTCCGGCGTCGTGGCGATGCCCACCAGCACCTCTCCCGGGAGGTCGGGGCCGTCCAGCAGGAGGGACATCCGGGGCGGGTCCCGGTTGTCGTCGGGATTGAAGACGGTGGGGGCGCGCTCGCCGGGCAGGCCCCGGTGGAGGGGCCGCCCCGTCACGCGGGCGAGCCGGACGCGGGCGGGCCCCGAAGGGGCTGCGAGCGAGGCGGGCCGGCCGAGCGCGAACACTCCGCCGCCGGGCGCGGGCGCGAGCCGCCAGGCGTCGAAGCCCTCCAGCGACGCGGTGGCCGGGTCCCACCGGTCGCGCGTGTCCTCGAGCAGCACCTTGCCGCCGCCCGCGGCGACGTAGAGCACCCCGTCGTCCCCGAGCACCAGGTCGGTGGGCCGCGCGCCGGGCGTGGTGGCGTCGAAGCGCAGCAGCGGGTACGGCTCGGGGCCCGCGCCCGAGGCCAGGACGGTGGCTGTCGCCGCGTCGAGCGAAGCCCAGGTGCCGAACGGGTCCATCGTCCCGGGCACCTGGTTCACGCACTGCTCGGCCCGCGCTGGCTCGTCGGGCTCCGTCCAGGGGAACGTCCCCGGCGAGCTCGCCAGCCGCACGGTGCGGCGCTGGAGGTCGCGGTGGATGGCGTGCGGCAGGGACGGGCCCTCCGGGAGGGGCTCCCAGTGGACGAGCGGCTCTGCCAGCATCCAGAAGCGCAGCCGGTTCGCATCCATGGTCAGCAGACCTCGGGGACGACGGGGACGGCGACCCCGGGTTGGGTGGACTGGAACGGATCCGGCGCGCCCTTCAGGTCACGCGGCAGGCCCCCGTCCGCGTCGACGACGACGGCCATCAGCTCCGGCAGTTGCCAGGGACGCAGCATCAGCTCCACCGGCATGCCGGGCACGGGGCCCGCAAGCGCCCGCCAACCGGAGGGCGTCTGGCTGGTGCTCGCGGGCAGCGCGGAGCCGGAGGTCCCCGTCGACGCGCCGGCCGCGGCGGGCCGCACCTCGAAGCGCGCGGAGGTGGGGCCGTCCGTGCCGGAGGGCGTCGGCGGCAGCGACACCACCGTGCCGCTGCTGAACAGGCGCACGCCGGTGATGGAGTCCACGCCGGGCACCTGGGCGATGGCCACCTCCAGCTCGCGATCCCTCACGGCGCGCCCCAGCGGCCAGCCGCCGCCCTGCGGCCCCGCGGGGGGCAGCGGCCAGAGCCAGCGGAACAGCGCCTCGCGCACCGCATTCACCACGGTCTCGCGGCCGAAGCCCTCGCGGAGGGTGATGCCGGTGGCCAGGCCCAGGGGCACGTATTCGCAGCCGATGACGTACAGCTCCGTGGCCAGCGGCCGGCGCGCGTCCAGGTGCGCGTGCACGCCCTCGAGGAAGGGGCGGTCCGGTCGCGGGTTCGGGGCGCGGAAGGTGCTGGAGGGCGGGAGCACCATCACCGTCACCACGCCGGGGACGTTCTCGCGGCGCTGGTGGGGCTTGAAGCGGGGGAGCACCTCCACGCGGCCGGGCGTCGCGCCGGGGCTGCCCGCGGCGAGCCAGCGGAAGTCCTCCGCCGTCACCGCGCGCTCGCCGTGGCGCAGGGTGGAGGGGATGCGGCGCTCCGCGTCCGCGAGCGTCTCCGCGTCCTGGCCTCCCGACGTCGGCAGCGCCTGCTCCACCTTCATCGCGCCCGGGGGCGCGGTGCCCTCCAGCGTGAGGGCGCTGAGGGCCTTGAGCGTGCCCGCCGGGAGGTTGCCGGCCCCGCCGCCGCCGGTGCGCATCCGGGCCACGCGCACGCGCATGCCCACGGTGGGGATGCGGCCCCGCACGCCGTTGCCGAAGCGCACCAGCCCCGCCTCCGCGTCGAGCTGGAAGGCGGCCGAGTCGCGCCCCGTCAGCGCCAGGTCGTCCACGAGCGTCCACGGGCGATAGCCCTGGCCCGGCTCCTCCACCTCGAGCTGGAGCGACTCGCGCTCCACCGAGCCCATGGGAAGCTTCAGCTCCTGGTCCGGCGTGCCGTCGCCCTGGCCCACGACGATGGCGGTGTACGTGCGGCGCTGCTCCACCTCCACCGCGTTGATGCCCACCCAACTGAGCGGCAGGTGGGACAGCCGCACCGTCGGGCGAAGCCGCAGCCACGCGACGAGCCGCTCGGTGCGCTTGACGTCGTCCAGCCGCGGAGGCCGGTCCCCCACGCCCGCGTGCAGGCTCTGGCGCACGTCGTTGGACGGCACGCCGATCTCATGGCCCGGCATGACCAGGTGGATGACGCCGCGGCGGGTGAGCCCCTGCGTGGAGTCGTACGCCACCGACAGCAGGTGGTAGGTGGGGCTGCCCTGCGCGTCCGGGACACCGCTCAGCTCCCACTGGTGCGGGATGCGCGCGCGCGGGCCGATCTCCTCCTGGAGGGCGGGCACCTCGATGGAGGGCATGATGCCCACGCTGAGCACCCGGGGTGCGCCCGCGGAGCCCGTGTTCAGCTCCTGGCGCAGCGGCGTGACGTCCGCGGCGGTGGGCGCCAGCAGCGCCAGCCACAGGCAGTGGTCCACCGTCCGCTCCACCACGTCGAAGCCCGCGGGCTCCGCGACGCCGCCGGGGAACAGCGCGGTGGTGACGTAGTAGGCGGCCTGCGCGGCGGTCAGGCCGTACACGCGCGACAGGCCCGTGAGCAGCGGGCCCATCTGCTGGCGCTCGGCCTGCGCCAGGGGGCGCTTGTAGTAGGACTCGGCCGTCAGGTGCAGCACGGGCAGCTCCGTGCGCGTCTCGAAGGGCACGGGGCCGCGCACCTCCGAGTACGGCCGCAGCACGACGGACGGCTGCAGCGTCTGGCCGTCGAACTGCACGGCCACCACGCCGGTGGCCGCGATGGCGGGCCGAAGCTGGATGCCCAGCAGGCGCAGGAAGGCGAGCCGCTGGCGCTCCGGGATGAGGTTGGCCCGGTAGAGCACCGTGTCCGCCAGCCACGCGAACAGCTCCAGCAGCGTGCGGCCCGGGTCTCCCTGCCGGGCGTGGGTCCACTCGGGGGTGTGCGCGGGGATGCGGGTGAGCAGCTCCTCGACGAGGTCGTCGAAGGTGCGGTCATCGAGTCTGGGCGGGACGATGGGCATCCTAGGCTCCGAGGTCCAGGGTCAGCCCCAGCCCCTGCACCGAGCCGGTGCGGCGGAGCCGGTAGACGATCTCCACGCGGGCGTGGGCGGGCGCGCCGTCGACCTCCAGCACGTCGACGCGCTCCACGTCGATTCGCGACTCCCACCGCGACAGCGCGTCCACGACCCGGTCGCGGATGCGGCGGCGCGTGGCGAGCACGTTCGACTCGCCCACGAACTCCTCCAGGCCCGCGCCGAACCCGGGGCGCATCAGCTGCTCCCCCGGCCGCGTGCGGAGGATGACCTCGATGGCCTGGCGCACGCCCGCCTCGAGCGTGGGGAAGTGGAGCTCCCCGTGCTCGTCGGGCACGGGCAGCAGCGGGAAGCTCACCAGCGGTCGTGCAGGGGTGTTCATCACGTGGGTCTCCAGGCCGCCTCACCGCCCCCGGCGAGGGAGCGGGATGCAGATTTTGATGAAGGGCAGCCACCAGAAGAGGATGTTGAGCAGCGCCAGGAAGATGCTCAGCACGATGAACGCGCAGAGCGTGATGACGGGGATGTTGAAGCCGCAGATCCAATCGAGCCCGAGCGAGCGCCCCTCCTTCGCCTTCTCCTCCAGGAAGTCCTTCGCCTTGTTGCGCGACAGGAGGTCGAAGATGTTGCCGGGCACCTGGAACGCGACGTTGGGCAGGAAGTTGCGCGCGTTCTCCCGCGTGACGGCGGGCAGGGAGACCTGGATGGGCGGCAGCCTCCCGTTCTCGTACCAGGGCGCGATGCGGAACGGCTGACTGGGCGTGCCCCAGACGAGGGCCGGCGGGCAGCCGTCGTCGCGCCGGACGCGGACGAAGGCGCGCACCTCGTAGCGGGCCTCCGGTGTGTCGAAGCGCCCGCGCCGGGGAAGCAGCGTCGCCAGGCGGCTCTTCGACGCCTCGGCCCCGGCGCGCACCAGCGCGGACACGTCGCCGGACGACGGGCGCGGCCAGGCATCCGGCATGCGGAAGGTCCGGTCCGGCCGGCCCAGCACGAAGACGTCCGCGGCCTCCACCAGCACGTCGCCCAGGGGCCTGCGCGTGGCGCCGAACTGCAGCGTCTGCCGGTTGAGGGCCGCCTTCATCGCCGGCGACTCGAAGGCGTTGAAGACGCTGACCAGCTTGCGCAGGAACGTGGCGAACTGCTCCAGCCGCTGGGCGGCGTCCTCGCGCGCGGCGCCGGACAGCGAGCCGTCGGAGGCGACCTCGTCGGAGTAGCGGTGGGTGTACGTCTTGCCGGCGATGCCCGTCAGGCTCACGCCCACCGTGTCCGAGAAGTACGGCAGCAGCATGTCGCGCAGCTCGTCCTCCTCGTAGCGGGGCGGGGGCGCCGCCTTGCCGGACACCTGCTCGGCGCTGGCCACCGGCACCATGCCGTAGAGGATGGTGCGGCGCGTGGCGGCGCAGACGTGGGGTGGCGCCACGAAGAGCCGCGACACGCCTTCCTCGTACGGCACGGGCGCGCCGAGCGCGTCCTCCACCAGCGCGTCGAGCGTGGGATTTCCGGCGGGGTACGCCGCCTTGCGGCGGGCGGGCTCCGGGTCCGCGTCGAGCGCGCGGGCATCCGCCAGCGGCACCCACCCGCGCACCTCGCCGTTGAGCTTCATCCACCCCTCGCGCTGGCCGGAGGTGGGGTTGAACCGGCGCACCACCAGGCCCGCGCTCTCGATGCGCGCCGGGTCCAGCCGGGGCTCGCCGGGGATGTCGCAGAAGGCCTCGACCACGGCCAGTTGGAACGAGCGGTGGACGGGTTGGTACAGCTTGAGCGACGGCGCGCCCTCACCCGCGTTGCGAACCGTGGACACCCACTGCTTGCGGCCCTCGTCGGTGCCCAGCTCCGCCAGGAACGCGGAGATGAAGTCGTCGTCCGTGCGCTCCACGAGCACCGGGCGGTTCTCCGTGGACGGCATCGGTCGGCCGCTGCCGCCGTCGAAGGTGAGCCCTCGCAGGAGGGTGGGGTGGGCTACCATACGTTTCCGGCTCCGGGCGTGTAGGTCGCGGCCACGACGGTGGTGGCCTGGAGGACGTCGCACTTCACGACGCCGGAGAACGTGGACATGGCGGCGTCCACCTGGACCTGCGCGGCGGACACCTCGACGCGGCTGGCGGAGACCTTCACCGTCAGCGGCGTCTGGACGGTGACGCCCTGGGTGTCCAGGGTGACGGTGTTGCCCGCGGCCTCCAGGGTGACCTTGCCGCCGTCCCGCTGTGTCACCGTGACGCTCTGCCCACCGGGCGTGGTGAGCGAGATGGTGGCCTGGCCGTCCGTCTCCTCGACGATGGCGATGCGGCTGCCCTTGCGGCCGGTGAGGGTGTAGCGGTCCACGCGGTCCCCCGCGCCGCCCAACTGCTCGGAGGGACGCTCGGCGCCGTTCCACAGCCCGCCCACGACGAGCGGCTGGCGCGGGTCGCCGTTGACGAAGACGAGCGCCACCTCGTCGCCCACGTCGGGGATGAAGAAGGCGCCGCGCCCGCCGCCGGCGAACGGCACGGCCACGCGGGCCCACAGGGTGGCGTCCCCGTCGCCAATCGTCTCCGGCGTGCTGGTGAGGCGCACCTGGACGCGCGACAGGTGCTCGGGGTCCGTCACCGACGTGACGCGGCCGAGGTAGGTGCCGTGCAGGGCGCCCAGGTTCGGGGCCGCGGGCGCGTGGGGGAGCGGCTGCATCACGGACCTCCCAGGAAGGCGCACTCGGCCTCGAAGTCCGTCTCGTAGCCGCGGGTCAGGTCGTAGCGGTGGTGGGCGCGGACGACGTAGTAGGTGTTGTCGTAGCGGCGGCCCAGGCCCCGCAGCGACAGGTGCGTGCCCACGCGCAGGGCGGGGTTGCCCTCGGCGGTGCCCTCCACGCAGACGAAGCGGCGGGCGCGCTGGTCGAACGCGGCCTCGGCCAGGGCCCGGGCCTCCGCGTCCGTCATCGCGGAGAGGTCGCCCAGGTGTTCGGCGCGCGCGCCCACGCCGGAGCGCAGCACCTGGGCACCCTGGCGTCCCGCGCCGGGGCCCAGGTTCGTCCCGGTGCCGCGCCCCGTGACGCGGGCGCCGGTGAGCGCGTTCCATCCGGCGACGGTGACCTCGGTGGCCTGGTGGGCCAGGTCCACCACCACGCGCGCGCGGCGTAACTGGCTGTAGAGCGACATCTCCAGGGTGCCCCGGCGCACGTCCTTGCGCGGGGCCACGTGCAGCTCCTCGCCCACCACCTGCAGGTCGCCGTCGCGCGAGGCGAGCAGGCGCCGCAGGAATGCCAGGTCGCTCTCGTTGAGCTGCACGTGGGTGCCGATGGGCGCGTCGAAGCCCTCCACCACCGCGCGCATCCCCACGCGCGTGGCGAGCTCCCGGGCCAGCGAGGCGAGGCTCGCGTCCACGTGGACCTTCGTGCGGCGCGCGAGCCGTGCCCGCTGGAGCGCGTCCTCGGCCAGCAGCAGCAGCTCCGGCCCGGAGGCCCCCTCGAAGCTCGCCTCCATCCCGGTGACGAGCCCCCGGAAGATCTCCCGGGGCGCGTCCTCGTCACCGGCGTAGACGCTGACGGTCGTCCCGAACCGCAGGAGGGCCTCGTCCTCGAACGCCAGGTCCATCCGCCCGTCGTCGAAGCGGGCGCTGTTGTCCAGGCTCAGCTCCAGCGAGGACATGCCTCCCTCGGACTCGGTGATGCGCACGGTCCCCAGCTGCTGGGTGACCTTGTCGGACGCGCGCCCGTCGATGCGCACGGTGGGGCGCGCGGAATAGACGGGCCTGCTGCTCAACGCTTGTTCGGACATGGCGTCGGGTCCTCAGTCCGCGGCGAGCCGGGTCCGGCGCCAGGCCTTCGTGCGCAGTTGTCGCTCCACCGCCTCGGCCTGCTCGGGGCCGGGCGCGGCGCCTCCCGGTTGCGCGGGCTGCGCCGGGCCTGCCTCGGGGGACTGCTGCGCGGACGGGCCGTCGCTCACGCTCCCCACCACCTCGCCAATCGACACGATGCCCATGCCTCACTCCTCCTCGAAGCGCATGCGGACCCGCGTGTTCCCACCCAGGCGCGACCCCCGGCTCAACATCCGACCGCCCAGCTCGAACGAGGCGCCGTCCTCCGTGGCGTGCGTGTGTGTCTCCACCCGCTGCACCAGGCGGCTCGCGTCCAGGCGCACGCCGGCGGACGCGCTCACGGACGGCATCCGCAGGCCGGAGAAGGCCCCCTGCAGCGACGGCAGGCCCCCGGCTCCGCCCCCGCCGATGCCCACGCTCACCCCCAAGCCCCCGCTCGCGAAGGCCGCGGGCGGGGAGAGGGTGGCGGACACGTCCACGGTGAGCACCGCGGAGCGTGGGAAGCGCATGCTCTCCTCGCCGTTCATCGCCGCGATGGCCCGCCCCGCGGAGGGCGCGCCCGCCTGGGTGGCGGTGGTGGTGGTGCCCCCTCCGGGCGGCGGCGCCACCTGGGCCTGGGAGTCGGCGCCGCCCCCGCTCGGGCTCCAGCCCTCCGCCCGCTGCCCCTCCGCGCCGCGCGCGAAGATGTCCTCGTCCTGCGTCATGCCCAGCGAGACGCTGGAGCGCAGCGGCACGCCGTCCGCGGAGAAGAAGTCGAGGGTCTCCTTGTAGGAGTCCACGATGCCCTCGAACTTGAACGCGCCCCACTCGAAGGCGACGAACGGGGGCGGCTTGCCCTTCTCGCCGAGCAGCCGCGCCACCTTCACCGTCGTGTCGCACACGTTCTCGAGCGTGTCCGTGGTGTCGAAGACGAGCTCCACGGCGAGCTTGGCGGTGCCCTCGTTGACGACCTGCCGTCCGCCCTTCTTCTTGCTCTTCTGTTCGTTGAGCTTGGTGGACAGGGTGAGCTGCAGCGAGGCCGGGTTGAAGTGCACCTCGATGGGGGCCTGCCCCTTGGGCGTGAAGGTTGCCTTGCGTGGCGCGCTCATGGTGTCAGGCTCCCGTCGTTCCCTGGGACTCGAGGAAGAGCCCCTCGTGGGCGAGGTGCAGCTCCTCGATGCCCACCTCGGTGGCCCTGGCGTTGAAGTCTGCGGCCTTGAACTTGATGGGCAGGGCCCGCTCCAGCCGCCACGTGAGCAGGACCGGCGGCTCCGCCGCGGTGGACTCCGGCACCGTCTTGAGGTGGATGCGCACCGTGCACCGGTGGCCGGTGTCGCCGGTGGCCACGCGCTCGAACCACTTGAAGAGCCGGCCGTCGCGGGAGATGCCGCGCTTGAGCACCACGGTGGCGAACGTCACCGGGCCCACCCGCTGGATGGCCCCGTAGTTGTTGCCGCCCGCCTTGATGACCTTGGGCTCCATGGTGGCCTCCAGGCCGGTGCACTCGGAGAACGCGCCCGCGGGGTCGGGGCTCAGGTCGCCGCCACCGCCGTGCAGGGGCTGCTCCTGGATGGAGACCTCGAAGCGGAAGGTGAAGAGTGGCGCGAAGGCGGTGGTCATGCCTCGCCCTCCGGCGACAGCGAGAGCACGCCTTCCTCGGCGACCGTCAGCACGACGTGGAGGCGCTCCAGGGCCGCCGCGGCGTCGAACTCCACCTCCGCCACCAACCGCCCGGCGTCCAGGTCGTCCTGGGTCATGGTGGTCCGGTCGCACCGCACCCGGAACGCCTCGCGCGGGCTGGTGCCGCGCAGCGCGCCCGCCTCCCAGAGCCGGACGAGCAGCCCCTCGATGCGGTACACCAGCTCCCGCCAGGTGCGCTCGGCGGAGGGCTCGAACAGCGTCTGCACTCCCGCGCGCCGCATCGCCCGGATGAGCACGGAGAGCAGCCGGTCCACGCCGGCCTGTCGCCAGCTCGCGCTGGCGCTGGTGGTGACGTCGGAGAGCACGCGCAGCCCTCCGGCGGTGGGGCCCAGGACGCTCACCCGGTCCAACCAGGGCCAGTCCGGCCCCTGGCCCAGGCCACCGGAGGGGCGCAGCGCGAGCGCGCCCCGGTCCAACACCGGGAACAGCTCGACCACGTCCGCGAGCCCCGCGTTGAGCGCGCTGCGGAACGCGCCGCGCAAGAGCGCGCCCCGGGCGAGCACGCCCGCCAGCAGGCCCTCGGGGCTCTCCAGCGCCCCGGGGAGCTGGACCGAACCCGGGGTGCGCGCCCACGGGTAGACGAGCTGGACGAAGGCGCTCTCGATGCGCCGCAGGTGACCCGCGGCGAGCAGGAAGGTGTAGGCATTCTCCTCGGCCACCCAGTCGCGGCCGTGGGCGTGGACCACGGCGTCGGGGTGGGGCAGGGGAATGGCGGCGACGAGCTGCACCTCGCGCACGTGCCGCGACAGCAGGGCCTTCACCCGCGTCAGGAAGTCCGCCCAGCGCGCATAGCCCTCCGCGTCCGCGCGGGGCATGGGGCGGGGGGACGGCAGCTGGTCCACGGGCGCGGGGGCCGGCGTCGAGCACTCGACGAAGACCTCCGGGCTCGAGGGGGGCGTGACGGGCGGCGGCAGCGCCTCCTCGTCCACGGCGAACAGCGCGGCGAGGTCGGGCAGGCACAGGAACGACACGTCATCCAGGCCGAAGAGGTGCGCGGCGCCCTTCCACGTCGCGCGCTCGTGCGGCGAGGCGTCGAAGAGCGCCTCGGTGCCGGGGAGCAGCGTCTGCGCGAGGAGCACGCGCGCCGGACGGAGCGCGTCGTCGGGCCAGGGATTGCCCGCGCGGACGACGTAGCACTTGCGCCCGCCCTGGGTGAAGAACGAGCGGACCGCGGCGCCCAGGTACGTGCCCTCCCAGGCGAACAGCCGTGCGAAGTCGCTCCACCGCTCGATGGGGACCGGCACGTTCTCCAGGTCCGACGACGGCGTGCTGCTCCAGCCGTGCTCGACGAGCCACTGCTGGATGTCCAGCGGGACGGGCGTGCCCGGGACGCGGCGGACGAAGCCCACGAAGCAGGCGAGGTCCGCGCGCTCGGGCGCGCTCACCGGAGCGCGCGTGTTGACTTCGAAGACGAGGCCACTCATCCCAGACCCTCACCCGTCCCGCGAGATGGACCTTCGGCTACGTCACGTTGGGGAAGCCCGTCAGCACGTCCTCGGCGGACAGCACCAGCTCCTCCATGGCGACGTCACCGCCGCCCTTGGCCGCGAGCGTGGGGCCCGTGTACTTCATGGGCGTCACGTTGATGAGCTTCCACGACTGCACCGGCGTGCGGGCCTCGTCCATCAGCGTGATGAGGATGAAGTCCTTGCGGCCGTTGACGCCCGTGGCGCGCACCGCCTCGATCCAATCCCAGAGGACACGGGAGGCGACGAGGCCGCGCTTGAGGGTGACGTCGCCCGTCTTGTAGATGCCGGGCACCTTGCGGACGTGGCTCTTCGGGTCGGTGCCCTCGCGGTACTCGGCCATCGTGAACTCGGTGTTCAGACCCGACACGTCCGAGAAGCCGCCGAAGGAGTCACCGCCAAAGCTGATCTCGAAATTGAATGCACCGTAGGGAGTGGGGCGCGTGCTCATGTCCTGGTTCCTTTCCCCTAGCTGCGGGCATCAGCCGTCTTCTGGCCGATCCGGAAGATGACGAACTCCGCAGGCTTCACGGCCGCCACGCCGACCAGGCAGATGAGCCGGCCGTTGTCGAGGTCGTCCTGCGTCATGGTGCTGCGATCACAACGGACGAAGAAGGCCTGCTTCGGGTCGCTCCCGAGCAGCGCGCCCGAGCGCCACTGCGTCTCCAGGAAGCTGCCGAGGGTCTCCCGGATGTTGGCCCACAGCCGCTCGCCGTTGGGCTCGAAGACGGCCCACTGCGTGCCCACGTCGATGGAGCGCTCCAGGAAGTTGAAGTAGCGGCGGATGTTCAGGTACTTCCACTCCGGGTCGGAGCTGGCCGTGCGCGCGCCCCAGACGCGGTAGCCGCGGCCCGGGAAGAAGCGCAGGCAGTTGATGCCCAGCGGGTTGAGCACCTCCTGCTGCGCGAAGTGGATGTCCGCCTCGAAGCGCAGCGCGCTGTTGACGACCTCGTTGGCCGGCGCCTTGAAGACGCCGCGCTGCACGTCGTTGCGCGCGTAGATGCCGCTGAGGAAGCCGGAGGGCGGGAGCGAAATCTCCTTCGGGATGCTGTCGTCGCCCGCGCGGGCCAGCGGGTTGGCCACCACCACCCAGGGGTAGTAGAGCGCCGCGTACTTCGAGTCGATCTGCCCGCGCCAGTCGCGGGCCTGGCCCAGGCTCTGGCCCGGGGGCGTGTCCAGCACCGCGACGCGGTAGGCGCGGCGCTTCTCCGCGGCGATGATGAGCGCGTTGCGCACGCCCGCGGCGGCGCCGGAGTACGACGAGGAGCCCGGGGCGGCGATGATGGAGATGTCCTCGATGCCCGTCAGCGCCTCGAGCGCCGCCTCGTACTGCCCGGTGGTGGGCGCGTCGCCGTCGAGCCCGCCCGCCAGGGTGAACGTCGCCGGCAGGCTGCCCAGTGCGGACTTCAGGTCTCCACCGCCGGGCAGGGTGGTGCCCGTGAAGTGGATGGCGAACTGCCGCTGGAGCGCCTCCGACTGGCGGGTGGGCGTCTCCGACAGCACGTTGCCGATCCACCGGGGATGCAGCGGATCCAACCCCACGTCCTCGTACGTCGCCTCGCGCCCCGCGCCGTCCCGGGTGCGGATGGAGAGCGACACGAGGTTGCCGGCCGGCGTGGTGGGCAGCGTGGGGGCCCAGCCGCTGGCGCCCTTGACGTGGGTGACGGGCGTGGTGTCGTCCGTCACGAACACGGAGCCGGCGGGGGCCCGGTCCAGCGCGAGCGGGCTCGCCGGGCGCTGCGAGGCGCTGAGGGTGATGGTCCCGTTGCCGCCGCGTCCCGGGAAGCGCGACACGAAGCTGTGCCCGCTGGAGCCGATGGCCGCCGCGGCGAAGCCCGCGTTCGCCGCCGTGGTGACGACGCGCGAGACGTAGAGTCGCGAGCCCCCCTCGTTGAAGTAGGCGCGGACCGAGTGCGCCAGGTAGTTGGTTCCATAGGAGAGCGGGTCCAACCCTCCGTAGACGCGCTCGAAGTCCGCGAAGCTGGTGAGCAGCTCCGGTGTCCCTCCCGAGGGACCGGTGAGCGTCGGACCGACGAAGCCCGTCGTGCTGGTGCTCACCCCTTCAATCGACTTGGCCCGAAAGCTGGTCTCTTCGACATACACAGCAGGTGCGAGGTATTCAGGCATGAGGCCCCCCTCTATGAAGTCGGGATCTGGATCCGACGGTGAATCTCCAGGCCGGAGGCAACCTGGAGGGTGAGCGGCAGCAACGTGAAGCTGGCCTCCGGGACGTCCGGATCCGGAGGTCCCGCCCCGCTCGGCGTGGGCGCCGCCTCCAGGGTGGCCGGGAAGTTGGTGTGGATGAGCGCGTCATCCTCCTCTTGTCCCCAGCGGATGATGGGGATGCGGGGGACGAGCAGCAGCACTTCGCCGCGCGCGTCCGACAGCCCGAGCCCCACCGTGGCGGGCCGGTCCGGGACGGCGACCTTGATGCGCACCACCCAGCGGGCCAGGGGCACCTCGTCGTCGTCCACGAGCGACAGGCGCACCACCGCGCTGCCCGGCGCGGGCCGGGCGGTGGGGGACAGGTACATGCGGACGTCCACCGGCGTGAAGACGGAGCGACTGGGGTCCACGGGCGTGCGCGAGGCGTCGCGCGGCAGCTCGAGCGAGACGCGGCGGGGGAGGTGTCTTCCGCTCGGGTCGGCCACCGTGAGCGTGAACGGCGTGGCGGCGGGCGGAGGCGGCGTGTCGAAGCGCCCTGTATAGGATTCGAAGCCCGGGGCCTGGGTGAGGACGTACAGCGAGCGCGGATTGCGCACCACGCGGGCGGCGTCCCCGGAGACGGTGAGCGGATCGACGAGGGGCTCGAAGGTCTCCCCATCCAGGAAGCGCAGCGCCGCGAGGATTCGATTGTCGATGGACTCCCATGTCACGGCGTCTCCCCCCGGTCCCCAAAGGAAAGACGTCGAGCGACGACAGCCTTCGCCACGGAATCGTCCGTGGCGTCGATTCGGATGACGCGGGCGATGTAGGAGACGCTGAGCGTGTAGGGGCGTTGGAACGTGTCCCAGATGCGCATCAGGTCCTCGTTGCTCAGCTCCGCGGGGATGAGCTGCACCATCTCCCCCGGCCTCCACCCACCGTCCTCATTGAGGTCCGACGCGCTGAGCGTCTGGTGTGTGTGGAGCAGGTTCATGGCCCAGCCCAGCAGGCGGTGCTCGTCCTTGGCGTCCTCCGCCCAGACGGTCAGCAGATAGTGGAGATCCAACGCGAGCGGTGGACGCGCCGACGCGGACGCCCCGGTGACGGGCTGGTTCCGCAGGTGCTCATTCATTGTCACGCGATACAGATACAGCGTCAGCGCGGGCCGGGTGGGCTCGGTGGCATTGGGGCCACCGCCCATCTCCTTGCTGGAGAAGAGCTCGAAGGCCTGGACGTTCGGGAGTTTCGCTCGCTGCTCCGCGGGCAAGGCCTCATAGGCGTGCCGGAGGTAGGAGACGAGCGACTCACCAATGGAATGGATTGCGAATAGGTTCGCCACGCCCCCCCCTTGGGCACAACGGGTGCTCGTCTTCGGCCCCAAATCTCTAACGGACTCTACGTGAATCTATTTCCGTATTTCAAACAGAATCGCGTTCCTACTCAGGGAGTGGGGTGTCTGGGTGAGACGCCATGAAAGGGTTCTGGCACGGTGCATCGCATTCCGTCGCGAAGGGCGTCCGAGACGGAGATCCAGCGTCACGCGTTGGAGCTCATCCCCCGTCCACGCCTGCCTGTCGAGACCTGAAACGGATGCGGGAATCGCTCCAGGCCCGGCTTTCCTCCTCTGGGAAAGGCCGTCCATGGCCGGGCGCGGCATGCCGCCGGGGGGCCCGGACCGGCTTGGGCGCGGAGGTCTGGCTTGTCTTGATTTGTGTGTCTTGCTTGAGGTGGCACGCGGCAGCCCTCAATTCCTGCCGTGCCGCCGTGTCACGCTGTGTTGAGATCGGAGCGGATGTGTCAGGTGCCTGCGATTGGAAACGACGCACCCTGACTGGATTTCTCTCAGAGTGAGACCGGTTTGCGTCCGACGAACTGCACCACGGCGGCGGTGCCCCTCCACCAGGAAGTCGTTGGGCGGTGTGCCTCGAAGCAGGCGAGGGAGGGAGCCCGCTGTCCGCCGGTCCCTGGGATGACTCGGTGTGCGGGTGTGGCACTCACGCTGGGGGGGGCGGCGCCTCCTCCCGGAGGGGACGTCGGTTCCCGGGAACTTTTCGCGGGGGCCACCGTGTCCTGGGTCCGCGTGAGCAGTCGGTCCTTCATCCATCGCGCCTTGAAGCACCTGCCTGCCTTGCGGCGGGTGGGGCGCCAACTGACGGGCAGCGCGTCGGAGGCGGACGACCTGGTGCAGGAGACCGTGGCGCGCGCGCTGGAGCGCCACGGCGAGGTTCGAGACCCGGAGCGGCTCGAGGGCTGGCTGCTCGCGGTACAGCGCACCGTCTTCCTCAACTCCCGCCGCGGGCTGCGCCCCCGGTTGGAGGTGCTGGAGGGTGGATTGGGGAAGCACACCCCTCCGGAGCCCTCCGCGGACCTGGAGGCGGAGCTGCATGCCCGGACCCTGAGCGCGGGGATGAAGGCGGCGTTGGAGTCGCTGGCGCCGGAGTGGCGGGACGCGCTGTGGCTGCGTGAGGTCGAGGAGCTGAGCTACGAGGAGATCGCCCGGCTGCAGCGCTGTCCGGTGGGGACGGTGCGCTCGCGCCTGGCGCGAGCACGGGGCGCGATGCTCGACTTCCTCGAGAAGGAGAAGGCACATGGAAGCCTGTAGCCCGGAGTGGCAGGAGCGGCTCTCCGCGTGGTTCGACGGGGAATGCCAGGCGCACGAACAGCGAGAGGTCGAACGCCACCTGTCCCGCTGCGTGGGTTGTACCCGCGAGGCGTCCCGCTACGTCGCGCTGCGCGAGGCGCTCCAACTCCACGCCGCCGCCGGGGCCCGCGCGCCTTCCCGCCCGATGGCGCCGGTGCGCCACCTGACCGCGCGCCCACGTCCCGCTCCGCGCCGCTGGCCCGTGGCGGCGGGGGTTGCGTTGGCGCTGGCCGCCGCGGGCATCGCCTGGAGCTCGCGGCGTGGCGCGATGAACGACGCGTTGGCGATGGACCTCGAGCGGCATCACCTCAAGGCCTTCTCGCGCACCATGCCCTGCGAGTTCGAGTCGTCGGACCCCTCGGCGGTGAGGGCGTGGGTGGAGCGGGAGGTGGGGTACGCGGTGCAGGTGCCGCAGGTGCCCGACGCGACGCTGCTCGGTGCCCGGCGCTGCACGCTGCACGGGCAGCTCTCCGCGTCGCTGCTGTATCGGCACGAGCAGGGCAAGGCGATGACGCTCTTCCTGCCGCCGCCGGGCTCACCCGCGGCGCGAGAGGCGGTGAGCTTCGCCGGCGGTGGGACGCGCTGCATGAGTGGCCCCGTGGGGGAGCGCATCTGCGTGGCGCCACGCGAGGGCGGCAGGGCCGCGCTGGTCGTCTCCGAGATGGAGGCGTCCGTGCTCGTCGACGCCCTCGCCCGGCTGGCGCAGTGAAGACGCGCGCGCGGGAACTTCGCGGACTTCCGCTCGTGTCCTGGGGCGCATGGGTTTCGATCTCCCCGGCATCTTCCTCGCGGGCCTCCTGACGTTCCTATCTCCCTGCGTCCTTCCGCTGGTTCCGCTCTACCTGTCGTTCCTCGCGGGCGAGTCCCTGGCGCAGCTGCGGCGCGAGGGCGGGGAGGCCCGGCGTCCCTGGGGCGTGGCGCTGGCCTTCTCGCTGGGGTTGGGCACCGTGTTCGTCGCGCTGGGGATGGCGGCGACGGCCGTGGGCGGCGTGCTCGCGGAGCACCGCGTTGGGCTGCTCCAGGTGGGCGGCGTCGCGCTCGTCCTGCTGGGCCTCAATCAACTGGGGTTCATCCGGCTCCCGTGGCTGGATGGGGAGTCGAGGCCCCTGCTGGGGCGGGTGCGGCGCGGAGGCAGTCTGCTCGGGGCCTTCTTCTTCGGGGCGGCGTTCGCCCTCGGTTGGACGCCGTGCATCGGGCCGGTGCTCGGCGCCGTGCTCACCTATACGGCGTCGTCCACCGCGGAGCCCGCCATGGGCGCGCTCTATCTGGGCACCTACGCGGCGGGGTTGTCGCTGCCCATGCTGCTCGTGGCGCTCGCCGCGCCGGTGGCGCTGCGTTGGCTGGAGCGGGCGAAGCGCCACCTCCGCAAGGTCGAGGTCGCCACGGGCGTGTTGCTCGCGGGGCTGGGGGTGCTGCTCTTCACGGATTCGCTCCAGGCGCTGGTGCCGTCCGTGGAGGCGCCGGCCGTGGTGGCGGAGGGCCACGCTCCGGCCGAGGTGGGGGCCGCCTGCACCGCCGAAGCCGGGGGCTCGGGGGCGTGTGCAGTGCCCGAGGACGGGTTCGTTCCTTCCTCCGGGGGGCCCTCGGTGCTCGCGCGCATCGAACATCCGACGATGGTGGAGTTCGTGAGTGGGAGCTGCCCCGTGTGTCGGCGGATGGAGCCCGTCGTGGCGCTCCTGGAGCGCCACTGCTCGCACGAGGGCGTCGAGGTCCTCCGGCTCGACGTCGGCACCTCCGAGGGGCGGCGGGCCGCGACGGACCATGGCATTCGCGGTGTCCCCACCTTCCTCTTCCTGGACGCGCTGGGACAGGAGGTGTCCCGCCGCGTGGGTGAACAGCCCCTCGACTCCTTGCGACAGGGATTGGAGTCCATCGCGGGGGGGCGTTGCGCCGGGTCGTGATGACGGGGACGCGGGCCTGAATGGAAGAGGGCCCCCCGGGGAGTGCCAGGGAGCCCTCGGGGGCCGCGCATGGGGCGCGACGCGCTACTCGGTGGCGCGGACCCAGTGCTGGGTGCGGCCCAGCAGCGACATGCCGATGTAGCCGCGGACCTTGAGCTTCTTTCCGCCGTCCTCGACGGCGACCTTGCACTTGTAGGTCTTGCCGTTCGCCGGGTCGAGGATGGTGCCGCCCGTCCACTCGTCGTCATCCTTCTTCAGGTTCTGGAGGATGGTCATCCCGATGATGGGCTGGTTCTTCAGCGAGCCCTCGCACTTGTCGCAGACCGGGTTCTGCTCTTCCTTCGGATCGCGGAAGAGCTTTTCGATCTTCCCGAACAGCTTGCCGTTCTCCTCGTAGATGGCGATGACGGACTTGGGCTTCTTCGTCTCGTCGTCGATGGTCGTCCACCGGCCCGTCGGCCCGGTCTCGGGGGCAGCGGCCGGGGCCGGCGCCGCGGCGGGGGCCTTGGTCTCGGCGGCAGGGGCCTGGTCCTCGGCCAGGGCGTTCGTGGTCAGCAGCAGCGTCAGGGAAGCCAGTCCGAACCACCGGGTTGCGATCATGTCTCGATGTCCTTCTGCGCGAGGGGCCGACGTCGGCGGGGGCTTGCGCTCGAGCACCCACATTACGTCGTTTGTACTCCAGCGGTGTCGCGCGAGGCACTGCTTCGTGACGAAGTGTGCGCCGTTCGAACGTGGCGCCCTGCGGCATGGAGTGACCGCCGGGCCGGGTGGGGCGGACCGGGAGCGCGTCCCGGGGCGGGAGTGTGGTAGCCGCGGCCGCGCTCATGACAGCGAATGGTCTCCGCGACCCCCACGAGACCGAAGGCAAGGCCGACTCGCAGGGGCACGTGGTCTATTCCTCTCTCCCCCCAGGACGCCTACGGCGCCACGGTGCTGCTCCAGGTCCGTCTGTGAGCTACGCCGCGTGAGGGCGACGTGCTTGTCAGGGCTTGCGGTGGCTTCTTGTTCTTGCCCTCTCACGTCGGGATAATTCGTGGCGCAGCGTGAAGCTGTGACCCGGATGTTTCACTCCTGAGCCCTGGCCTGGGGTGCGCGAGACATGGTCTCCCTTCGAGCATGCGACGAATCTTGTTCATGCTTGTGGCGGTCCCGATGTTGGCTGCGTGTGGGAGTGACTCGGACGACAACGGCGGCTCTTGCGACGACAACGCGGCGCCCACCACGTATCGCGGTGCCCGCCAGGTCACCTGTTCGGGCACGGCGGCGGACCCCATCGCGTGTTGCGGCTACCTCGGCGAGAGCTGCAACTACACGCTCTGCCGCAAGAGCCAGTGCGGGGAGTGGACGGAGGACAGCTGGTCCTGCGTCTGAGGTCCTGACCTCGACCGTCACGGAGGCCCGCGCCGCGGGCCTTCTGGGGGGCTCCTGGGCGTCCCCCCGGGTTGAATCCTCCGTGCGCACCCGTGGCTCTCACCTGGCAGAGTGTCGGCCCGGGGCGTCTGGCCCCGGGCGCAGGAGGTGCCCCGCCATGAAGCTCCGGTCGCTCGTCTCGGCCGTCTGTGTCGGCCTGTTCGTCAGTGCCTGTGCCAGCCATCCGCCCGTCCGTCAGGAAGCGCATCGGCGCGTCCAGGAGGGCGCCACGCTGGTCGATGTCCGCTCCCCCGAGGAGTTCGCCGAAGGGCACCTGCCCGGCGCGGTGAACATCCCCGTGGACGACCTGTCGGCGCGTCTGGGCGAGCTCGGCGGGCCGGACACGTCCATCGTCGTCTACTGCCGCAGCGGCGCGCGCAGCGGACGGGCCGAGCGCCTGCTGAAGGAGCAGGGCTTCCGCAACGTCCTGAGCCTGGGGGCCATGTCGAACTGGGAGTAATCGCCGGGGGACTGCTCGGCGGTGCGGCACACGGGCACGGTCGGCGATATCTCTCGGGAGGACCGGAGCCCGCCGAGGAGTGCCCATGACGTCCGCGCGAACCACCGACCAGCTCATCGAGGCCGCCCGCTCGGGCGAGGCGGGCGCCGTGGAGGAGCTGCTCGCCCGGCACGAAGGACAGGTCTACCGCTTCGGCCTGCGGCTGTGCGGCTCGGAGGAGGATGCCCGGGACGTCCTCCAGGAGACGCTGTTCGCGGCGTTCCGGGGGCTCGGCGGTTTCCGCGGCGAGGGGGCCCTGTCCACCTGGTTGTTCCAGGTGGCGCGGACGCACTGCCTCCGCCTGCGTCGCCTCCGCAGCGGGGCGCCGGAGTCCTTCCACTCCCTGGACTCGCCGGAGGCGGCGGTCGTGGCCTCCGACGAGGAGGCGCCGGACCTGCGCTCCCATGCGCGACAGGTGGGCACGGTGCTCGAGGCCGCCATCCGCGCCCTGCCCGAGCCCCAGCGACAGGCCCTGCTGTTGCGCGACGTGGAGGGCCTGCCCGCGGAGGACGCTGCCCGCGTCGTGGGCATCGAGGTCCGGGCCCTCAAGAGCCGCCTGCACCGCGCGCGGCGCCACGTGCGAGCGCACCTGGACGCGGTGCTCGGGGACGAGGCGCGGCCCGGGTAGTCGCCTCACCCCGTGCGCGACGAGACGTCTCCGGAGACGGCCTTCTCCTCCACGCCGAAGATGGCGTGCGAGGCGAGGACCTGCCAGTGGGCATGCTGCTCGAGCCCCTCGATGTCGCGCGCCGACAGCCCCGTCCACCCCGTGGCGACCTCGTTGAGCTCCTGGACGCGCGTGCGTCCCCCCATGTCGTCATAGACGCGCCTCGCGGCGCCCAGGTCGACGCCGTGCGTGCGCAGGAACACCATGCGCTCCTCGTAGCCGCGGGGGATGGAGCCACCCGTGCCTCCCTCGGGCCTGGCGCTCCGCAGCTCCACGAGCCGCCAGAGCGGCAGGCCGGTGACGAAGTCCTCCAGGCACTGGTTGACGCGGATGAACCACAGGCGACGTCGGGTGCGCCGGGGCTCCGGTTGGAGGTAGCGCTGGATGCCCTCGCCCGCAGCCGGGTGGCTGCCCGCGGACAGCCGCTGCCCCAGCTCGTCCTTGAGCCAGCTCGTCTCGAACTCCTGCACGGTCGCCGAGCGCATCCAGCGGTTCTGCTTGCTGTTCATGATGAGCAGGAGCTGGGTGAGCACGCCGCCGCTCACCAGGGGCACCGCGAGGTCCTTGAGGACGTTGAGGAAGCCCTTCTTCCACGCCTCCTCCTTCGTCCCCGCGTCGCTGACGATGAGGTCCCAGGTGCCGAAGCGGTGGCTCATGAGGAGGGTCTGGACGCCCAGGTTCTCCAGGACGCCTCCATCCGTCAGGGTGAGCCGGTCGTGGTTCTCCAGCTCCTCGAAGAACAGCGCGTTCTTCAGGTCCTTCTTCCTCGACAGCGTCATCGGCGGCAGGCCGACGGGGAAGGCCGCGGACGCGGCCACCGCGCGCGACAGGCGGAAGTCGGGCAGGGCGATGGGCAGGTTGTTGCGGGCGTCGTAGGGGCGGGGAGGGTCCTCCCGGGGACGGACCCTCGGCGCGGAGAAGCCGTCCTTGCTGAACTTGGCCACCTGCCCGTTGTTCACGAGCGTGGTGTTGACGCACAGCGCGGGGTGGTCCGGCAGGTCGGCGAGGCGGGTGCTGCGCTGCTTCTTCCCGGCCTCGCGGCGCTGGAAGACGAGCGCGTCGAACAGGTCCGCCATCAAGTCGGAGCGGTTGTACCAGGGCAGCAGCATCTTGAGCCCGCGCAGGCTCGCCAGCGCGCGCAGCACGAAGCCCTTCTGCAGTTGCGCGCCGAACTCGGAGAGGAAGTCCACGTCCGCCGTCCCGTTCGCGCGCGCCGCCATCCACGCACCGCCGAAGAGCGAGCCCCCGGACACCGTGGAGACGACGTCGACGCGAGGCACCAACTGCAACTCGATGAGGCCACGCAGGATGCCGCGGTGGAAGGCCGCGGCCCGGCTGCCGCCTCCCGAGAGCGCCAATCCCAGACGTCGAGGTGGAGGAGAATCGGAGAGGTCCAGCGGTTCCATGGACATATCGGCTCCTGGAGAGCGGATGGGGGTGTGGGGGCGCCGCGCGGCGCCGTCAGGACAGGTCCAGCGTGATTCCGCCCGCGTCGAGGGGCGGGTACCGCGTCGTGTAGCGCCACTCGCCGCGCAGCGCGTCGCTGTCCCAGGCCTCGGTGTGCGCGCTGCGGTAGTTGAACCACAGCTCCGCGGGTTGCGTGTTCGCGACGACGCGGGCGACGGCCTCGCGGTCCGGGTGGCGGTAGCGGCTGCCGCTGGTGGAGAACAGGTAGCGGGGCGTGTCCACCAGCGCGAGCAGCTCCCGGCTCACGTTCTTCCGGCTGCCGTGGTGCGGGAGCTTGAAGGCATCCACCTTCGCGCGCCCCCCCGCGAGCCGGGCGATGGAGGCGCACAGGACGCTCGGGTGGGCATCCGCGCCGAAGAGCACGGAGCGGCCGCCGTGCTCGGCGATGAACGCGATGGAGCTGCCATTCGCCTCCGCGTCGTCCTCCTTGAACCGGCCGGAGAGCAGCGTGGCGACGTCGATGCCGCCCATCACCTCGAGGCCCTCGGGCGCGGGGGGATGTGGCTCCACCTCCGGGACCAGGCCCGCCTCCTCGCACTTCTTCGCCCAGACGCCCCGGAGCTTCTTCAGCCGCTCTCGCGTGGGCGACAGCAGCGTGAGCCGCATCCCGCCCGGAAGCTCGCGCGTGGGCAGGGGGCCCGTGTCCGGGACGACCACCGCGCGTCGGCCGAAGTGCTGGTTCCACGCCGGCACGGTCCACAGGTGCCGCGTGAGGACCTCGCCTTGGAGCGGGCCGAAGTCCTCCAGGTCGCTCTCCTCCAGGTGCTTGTAGCCGTTGAACCAGATGTCGTCGAACGAGAGCCCCTCGGGTGGGGACTTGAACAGCGACAGCGCCCCCTCGATGTGGTCCTGGTCGATGTGCGTGACGACGAGGAGGTCGAACCGCCGCTGCTCGACGGGCAGCGCCTCGATGAGGGGCTTCAGGTGCTTCCACGTACCGGCGATGCCGCCGTCGATGAGCACGCGATGCGGGCGCTCCGGGCGGCCGTACTCGATGAGGATGCAGTCACCTTGCTGCGCGGGGAGCAGGTGGACGCGGTAGAGCGACATGGTCAGTCCTCCCGGGGGATGCGCAGCGTGGTGAAGGGCTCCCGAGGGTCCACCCACGTCGCCCACTGCCGGACGGTCCGCAGGGCGTGCCGGTAGGGCTCGCGCTGGTCCTGGGAGAGCGCGCCCGGGTCGAAGTGGAGGAGCCCGTCGAGCAGCATCCGCAGGCTGACGGAGAAGTAGGGCACGCCTCGCTGGAAGGCCTGGAGGAAGCACGCGAGCGCCTCGGCGGCCTCCTCGTCGGTGTCGGTGCTCTCGTCGGTGAGTCGCAGCCAGCCCTCGAGGATGGCCGTGTCCGGGATGTTGGGTGTCCACGTGGTGAGCAGATGCACCCAGCTCCGCCACTCGACCTGGACCTTGGGCAGGTGGGACTTGATGAGCTCGAGGATGTGGGGCGCGTCCTTGTCCAGGAAGCGGAGCCACTCGTACCACTTCGCCTCGTGCTCGGAGTTCCCCGACAACATCGTGCGGGCCAGGACCAGGGCGCTGATGGCGGCGGCGAACGGGTCGTGCTCGTCGCGCTCGAGTCGCGAGAACGGCACGGCGGTCCGCAGGGTGTGCGCCGCCTTCTCGAGCTGACCGGAGGTGAGGTAGCCGAGAATGGGACCGAAGATGGGGTCCGCCACCATGGCGGACACCGTCTGGGTCGACAGGTTCACCACGAACTCGATGCGCGCGTCTGCGGACGACCCGGGCAGCCCCTCCCAACGCGCCACGGGAATCAGGACGAGCTGCTGGTCCCACCGGATGACGAGGGTGCCGGTCGCCGGGAGCGGACCAGGAGGGCGGGGCAGCGCATAGGTCACGAGCGTGCCGTCGTGGCTCAGGAAGGGAAGCCGGTCGGGGAAGGGCTGGTCCTGGAGGTCGCGTTCACCGGCCAGCGCCGCCGTGGTGGGCGTGGGGTCGGGCGCGCGGGGGTTCCGCCAGAGGACGGAGACCACGGGGAGCGGCGCCTCCTCTCGAATCCCGAGCGCGCCGAAGAACGGGGGCTCCTCGTACGGTCGTTCGGTTTCGTAACCATGCCCTTCTCTCGGTGGCGGTGTGCTCGAGGGGGGGCGGGAGGGAACCCGGGTCTTGGTTCCCCCCGCCACGCCGGTGAATGACAGGAGCGGAGAGAACGGCGGCGGTGGTGCGGGGCGCAGGCGCTCCGCGGGCATGAGCAGGTGCTGTCGCGAGAGCTTCGCGTTCGGCGCGCGCAGGGGCTTGAGGCTGACGTCGACGGGGGGCGCCCCCTCGCGGAGGTCGGCGGGCCGTCGCAGCCGCTCGCCCGAGGGGAGGCTCGCTTCGATCAAGTACTGTCCTGGCTCCAGTTGGACGCGCGCGACGTCGCCCACGAGGACCAGCACCTCCTGTCCCTCGCCGTCGGCCAGGTTGCGGACCGTCGTGGAGATGGCGGTGCCCCGAGCGTGCTCTTCTCCGTCGATGTGGATGCGAAGCTCTACGGGCATGGCAGCACCACCTCCGTGTGGGGCGGAAAGACCAGCTCGGTGTGGACGTGCCTGGGGGTGTCGGGGGGCGCCCCCTCGGGCGCCGCGATGAATTCATACGTGCCGTAGGGCAGCACCAGGTTCCACGGCGGCGAGGAGGCCGCGTGCTCGTGCGGCGTCGCGCCTCCGACGACGCGGAGGACCGCGTTGGTCAGGTCGACCTGGGTGACGCAGCTCACCGTCACCGGAATCTCGGGAGGGGAGGGGAGGCGGTGGAACGGGAAGTCGACGACGTTGTTGGCGTTGCAGTTCTGCGTGGCGCCGGCGGCCTCCGCCTCGCGCGCGAGCAGGTCATCCAGCGCCGTCAGGAGCGTGGTGGGGCGTATCTCCCAGGCGTTCCCCTTGCGCATGGCCCCCGCGCCCTTCATGGCCTTGAGCAGGGCGCTCGTGTACAGGCTGGGCTGGTCGGCGCGGCCGAACGCCTGGGTCCCGAGCATGGTCGAGTAGAACACCGGCGCGCGCCGGGCGGGCGTCGAGTGCTTGCGCGAGGGCGTGAGGACGGACTCCCCGAAGGTGTCGATCTCGAACAGCGTCCGCGAGGCCACCCGACACGCGTCGACGAAGTAGCACTGCGTGCGGGCCGGGCACGGGTCCATGCCCAGGTAGAACCGGTCGAAGTCGAGCGCGTGCGCGAACGCCGCGTGGGGCACGTCCCCGAAGTCCTCGAGCAGGAGCGTGGTCTGCAGCCCCGCGGCGAGCCCATGCCCGCAGAAGTAGAAGACGGCGTGATTGTCGGGAGAGGTGCTCAGCGCCGCGTACCAGCGCAGGACGGCCGCCTTGAAGTTGTCGAAGGTGGCGCGTTCCACGACCTGGGCCTGGGCGCCGGCCACGGCGGGTTGGTAGGTCAGCGGCGCGCCACCGGAGACGAGCACGTCGATGGAGCGCAGGGGATGCGTCGGCGGCTGGTAGGTGCTGGTGAGCCAGTCCGCGAAGGCCGTGGCCGACACGGGCGCGGAGGTCAACTGGCCCATGCCCCCGTGGTCCGGGAAGGGCGTGCCGCCCCCTCCCAGCAGGTGCGGATAGCGGCCAACGCCGACCACGAGCGCATGGGTCCCCGGTCCCGTGCTGAAGTTCCAGACGGTCATCTCGTTCCCTGCCCCACGTTGCGAGGAGACACGCCGACACCAAAACCTAACACGCCCCGGCCCACGAATGCGGAGGTGCCCGAGCGCCGTGAGTCTCGTTGACCCCAGATGGTCAGCAATTGACGGATGCGGGCTGGCGTTGGAGCCGCGAGGGAGCTTGCCTTCCGCTTCGTGTTCAGCGACTCCCCCACTGGGGCTGCGGGCTGGCCGTCGTGCGATGCCCCGAGATGCTCGGGTGGGAGTACTGTCGAGCGGTAGTGGAGGCCTGAATGCACACGCTGGCGCGACTCTCCCAGATTCTAATCGCCATCGTGGGCGCATGGGCCGGAGTCATCGTGTTCCTCTTCGTGATGGAGTTCGTGACCCCGGCACTGTTCCGATGGCTCGACCGCAGCTTCATTCCACTCGAAGGGGGCGGGGAGTTTCCATTCCTCGCGCTGGCGTGGCTCGGCGCGGCAGCGGCGGGCGCCACCCTCATGACGATTGTCTGGCGAAGGCGCGTCATCGGCCGCTACCTCGGCACTCCGGGAGCGGAGTGACATCGGGCTCGTTGGTCCCCAGCGGCTTGCGTGACGTCTTCGAGCCGGGACATCCCGCACTGCAGTCTCAGGACGAGCCTCCTCAGCTCCCGGCGATGCGCTTGGGAGCCAGCCCCTCCAGCACGGCCGCCAGACGGAGGGCGGGGGCCTCTACCTGCCGCCGGTAGGCGAGCCGCCACGTGCGCACCAGGGGCCCCGAACCCAGTCGTCTGGTGACGAGTGTCCCATCTCGCAGGTGGGGGCCGATGATCCACTCCGACAGCATCCCGATGCCCAGCCCCGCGCGGGCCATGTCGAGGATGGCCTCCGTCAAGGGGAGCCGCTCGACGCGCAGCGTGGGCCGCTCACGGCCGAAGACGCGTGACACGAACCAGACGTCCTCCCTGGGCGGCGTGGGGGAGGTCAGCAGGGGATGGGCCTGGAGGTCCGCCCGCGTGAGGGTCTTCTTCCGCGCGAGCGGATGACCGGCGGCGAGGACGAAGACGATTTCGTCGGTGAAGAGGGTCCGCGTCTCGAGGCGCTCGCGCGGGACGGTCGACGTGGTGACCAGCGCCATGTCGATGTCGCCCGCCTCCAGCGCGGGGATGGGGTCTCGCGTGTGCTCCACCGCCAGTCGGACCTCCAGCCCGGGGAGGCTCTGGCGCAGCGAGAGCAGCGTCGACGGCAGCCAGTGGTAGGCCGTGTAGCAACCGCAGACGAGGCGCAGCCGGGTGGGGGCCGGCTCCGGTGCGCGGACCCCGCGCTCCAGGTCGCCCAGCTCCACCAGCAACCGTGAGGCGCCCTCGATGAGCTGCCGGCCCGCGGCGGTGGGCACGAGCCCCCGAGGTGTCCGGTCGAAGAGGCGTGTCGCCAGCTTCTCCTCCGCGCCCAGCAGGGCCCGGCTCACCGCGGGTTGGGTGAGGTGGAGTCGCGCCGCCGCCTTGGCCGTGGTCCCCGCGGTGGCGAGCGCGAGCACGACGCGCAGGTCCCTCACGTCGAGACTGGAGGTGGGAGGAAGGGGAATGTCCGCCATGCATCGAGCCTATGCGAACGATGCGTTGGACGCATCAGGGCGCGGAGGGGAGAGTCCACGCGTTCCCACGCCGGGAACGCAGGGCCTGCCCGGAGAGACACCATGAAGCTCTATTTCTCGCCGCTCGCCACCTCGATGGCGACCCGCATCTCCTTGTACGAAGCGGGAGTCCCCGCGACGTTCGTGGAGGTGGATACGCGGGCGCGGCGCACGCACGACGGAGGCGACTACACGCCCATCCACCCGCTGGGCATGGTGCCGACGCTGCTCACCGATGGTGGAGAGCTCCTGTTGGAGAACATCGCCATCCTCCTGCACGTCGCCGAGTCACACCCGGAGGCGGGCCTCATCCCGGTGGACCCCGTCGAGCGCTCCCGGCTCCACCGCTGGCTGGCCTTCGTCGGCACGGAGATCCACAAGGCCATCTTCTTCGAGTGGTTCGACCGGAGCGCTCCCGACGCCGTCAAGGCCCATGCCGTGGAGCGGTGTGGGCCGCGCTTCGCTTTCCTGGAGCAGCACCTGGCGGAGCGCGAGTTCCTGCTCGACCGCTTCAGCGTCGCGGATGCCTATCTGGTGACGTTGCTGAACACCTGCCCGGCGACGCCCATCAAGCTGTCGCAGTGGCCCGTGCTCAAGGCGTACTACGCGCGTCTGCGGGAGCGTCCGAGCGTCGCGAAGGCCATCTCCGAGGAGCTTCCGCTCTACCTGGCCGCGCAGGCCCGTCTCCAGGCCGCCAGGTGAACCACCGTGACGGCCTCAGGTCGTCGTCCACGGGAAGACCCGGGCGAGCCGTGCCCGGGTCTCGCGAGCCTGCTGTCGTGCGCACCCGTGAGGAAGGAGCTCGCTGCCGGCGCGGGCCAGGGCCTCGGTGCGGTCCGCGGCCTCGATGAGCGCGCCTTCCTCGAAGCGCAGCTCGTGGGCCTCCGCGTAGGGCCAGAGCGGGGCGGGGTGCTCGAAGTCGAGGACGTGACGATGGAGGTAGCCCACGCCGATGCGCATCGCGCCCGTGAACGGGACGGGCCAGTGGAGATCGTCGTACTGGACCTGCAACCCGAAGGATTCGACGAGGCGGGGATGGACGCCGAGGAGCGGCCTCGCCCTGCCGTACCGGAGCCTGAGGTGCGTGGCCCTGTCTCCAATCAGCAGCGTCTCCAGGAACAGCCTGCCTTCAGTGATGGAGAAGTCGCGCACGAAGCCACGGTGGCCGCTGGTCGCGAACGGCGCGGGCTTCAGGCCATGCTCGACGGGGTCGAACATCCCGGAGCCCACCACGGTCGTGACGACGAACTGACGTTCCAGGAAGCGAATGCCGTCGAGAATCGGTGTCGTCATGGGGCGCCCTCCTCGAGAAGTGCCCTGACGGACGAGGTCTGTTCCGGCGCCTGACCCGGTCGTTGCTCGGGGCGCGTCAGGCTTTGACAGACGCGTTTCCGGGGATTAGTGAGTTTCCCAGCGCGACACGGGCCGGGCGCGCTGGAGCGTGAGCATGACGTCTCGTCCTGTCTTCGTCGACTCCCGCCGAGGCACTCGGGCATCCCCCGTCCTCCTGGCATCGCTGGTCTGTCTGATGAGCGGGTGCCCCGGGACGGAGTCCCCGCCTCCGGTCAACGATTCGCGTCCTCCCGGTGTCGCACGGCTGGAGCTGGATCGCGCCCGCCTCGAACCGGGAGCGTCCATCCGGTTCTCCTGCACGGCCAGTGACCCCGAAGGCGACGCGGTGACGTACGTCTTCGATTGGGGCGCTGGAGGGACGCTCGCGTCGTCGGAGCAGGTGGCGAGCGGCGTGTCCGCGCAGGTGGAGGTGTCCATCCCCCACGAGGGGAACTACCAGGCCCGGTGCCGCGCGGTCGACGTCCACGGGGGCCTGGGAGGTTGGTCCCCCGCGCTCGACTTCGCCGTGGTGGACTCCAGGCCCGAGGGGACCGCCACGCTGACGTTGGAGGTGGTGGGGCAGGGGACGCTGTCGAGCCTGGTCGGCGGACTCGACTGCCCGGGCACGTGCGCGACCCGGCTCGCCACGGGCGCGATCGTCGTGCTGGAGGCCACGCCCGCGCCGGGGTGGCGCTACCTGGGGCTCTCCGCGTGTGAAGGCACGTCCCGTCGCTGCGAGCTGAGGCTGGAGGGCGACCGGGTCGTCACCGCGCGCTTCGCGCCGGAGGTCGACACGGTGCTGGAGTGGCAGCGCACCGGCGCGACCCGTCCCGGCGTCCCGACGTGGAGCCCGGATGGCGAGAGCCTGGTCGTCCTGGACGGGGGCGTCTCCGGAGGTGTGCTCCGCATCTGGGACGTGGCGAGCGGGCGGGTGAAGCGGGTGATTCCTCCCATCGAGGAGGCGCGCTTCCTGTCCGCCGCGTGGAGTCCCACGCGCAACAGGTTGGCGGCGGGCCTGACGGACGGGACGCTCGTCCTCCTGGACCCGTCGACGGGCACCGTCCTGCGCCAGTGGGCCCTCCCGGAGGGCGTGGTGCGCGCGCTGGCGTGGAGCCCGGAGGGGACGCGGCTCGCGACCGCGACGGACGTGGGGACGGAGATCCGGATCTGGGAGGCCGACACGGGGACGCTCCTGGGCGAGCCGGTGGTGGCCGTGGGCCAGGTGCGGCGCCTCGTCTGGAGCCCGGATGGCGCCCGCCTGGGGCTCGAGGCGGGACCGGTCTTCGACCCCTGGGTGGAGGTCCACGCGCTCGGGCGTCCGAAGGTGGAGTCCCTGGTGTCGCACGCGGCGGGCTTCACGTGGGCACCGGATGGCTCGCGCTTCGCGGCGGGGCTCATGGGCGAGGTCTCCATCCACGTCGCCGCCGACGCGCGCGTGGAGTCTCGACACCAGGGGAGCTGGGGCTTCGCCACGCTCCTGGACTGGAGCCAGGACGGTCGCTGGCTCGCGGTGGGGGATGCCTCGCGGAGGTTGTTCGTGCTGGACGCCGCCACCGGCGAGGCGCGAGTGGACGCGAGCCAGGCGCCACCGACGGGCTCCTCCATGGGCTTCGACGCCGTCCGCTTCCACCCCACGCGGCGCGAGCTCGTCGTCGTGGACGACTTCCCCAACCAGCTCGACGTGCTCTCGCTGGATGTCGAGGCCCGGACGTATCTGCGCCGCGAGCTGCTCGCGCACACGACCTTCGTGGAGGCCACCGCCTGGAGCCCCACCGGCGCGCTGCTCGCCTCGAGCGGCTACGAGGGCGTCGTCCAACTGTGGAGCCCCGAGGGCGACGCCGTGCGGACGCTCTCCGCGCACGGGGGCAAGCGCGTGCGCGCGTTGGACTGGAGCCGGGACGGGGCGCTCCTGGTGACGGGGGGCGATGACGGCATCGTGAGGATCTGGCGCGCGGCGGAGGGCACGCTCGCGTACCTGCCCTATCGGCACGACGCGGGGACGTCCGCGGCCACGCAGGAGGTCTACCGCGTGGCGTTGAGCGGTGATGCGCGGTTGATGGCGAGCGTGGGGGGCTCCTCGCTGCTGGCGAACCAACGCGGGGTCATCAAGGTCTGGAGCGTGGTCGGCAACACGGAGCTGTTCCGCTTCCCGGATGGGACGCAGGAGGTCCTCGCGCTGGGATGGACGCCCGACGGGCGCTACCTCGTCGTGGTCTACGCGGGCGTGAGCTGGAGCATCTGGGACAGCCAGACCCGCCGCATCGACACGGTGGACCCCGGCGTGGACGTCGTGTCGCTCGCCGCCGCGTTGAGCCCGGACGGGACGCAGGTGGCGGTGGGCGGACGGCCAGGGCTGTCCATCCGCGAAATCGCCACGGGGCGGCTCGTGGCCGAGTCGTCCGCCGCCATCGTGCCGTCCGCGCTCTCCTGGAGCGCGGATGGGCGACGCCTGGGCGGAGGCGGGTGGGGAGGGCAGGTCTTCGTCTGGGACACGACGACGCCCGACCTCTCCCGCCAGGTCATCGGCTTCCACGACGAATCCCTGTCGGGGGTTTCCTGGAGCCCGACGGGCGGCCTGCTCGCGACGGCGGGACGGGACACGGCGCTGCGGGTGTGGCGCGTGGAACACTGACCCCGGGGGGGCGCGACATCGGGTGGCGGACCGCGCGCGGCGGCGCTAGGCACTCGCGCCATGCGAGCCTACGAACTCCAGAAGCCCGGGCGCGACGCCCGTTGGGTCCAGGTCGAACGCCCCGATCCCCGGCCCGGTCCCGGTCAGGCCGTGGTGCGGATCCGCGCCGTGTCGCTCAACTACCGCGACGCCATCATCTCCCAGGGCCGCTACCCGGGCCTGGGCTCCATGCCCCTCGTCCCCACGTCGGATGGCGCGGGCGAGGTGCTGGCGGTGGGGCCGGGTGTCACCCGGGTGAAGCCCGGGGACCGCGTGGCCCCCACGTTCTTCCAGACCTGGACGGACGGTCCCCGCCCGCCGGGCGGCCCGGCCGCGCTGGGCGGAGGCGTCGACGGCGTGCTCGCCGAGCAGGTGGTGGTGGACGCCGAGGGGCTGGTGCACCTCCCCACGCACCTGTCCTTCGAGGCGGGCGCCACGCTCCCCTGCGCCGCGGTGACGGTCTGGAACGCGCTGGTGTCCACGGGGGGGCTCCAGGCCGGGCAGACGGTGCTGGCGCTCGGGACGGGCGGCGTGTCCATCTTCGCGCTCCAGTTCGGCAAGGCCCTGGGCGCGCGCGTCCTCGTGACGTCGAGCCAGGACGCGAAGCTGGAGCGCGCGCGGGCGCTCGGCGCGGACGGCACGGTCAACTACCGGACACAACCAGACTGGGATGCCCGGGTCCTCGCGATGACGGGCGGGCAGGGCGTCGACCACGTGGTGGAGGTGGGCGGGGAGAAGACCCTGCCGCAGTCCATCGGGTCCACCCGCGAGGGGGGCCAGCTCTACCTCATCGGCCTGCTCAGCGGCGCGCCCGGGAAGCCGAACGAGGCGCTCGTCGCGTCGAGGAAGGTGCGGGTGCACCCCATCTACGTCGGCAGTCGCGCCATGTTCGAGGACATGAACCGCCTCATCACCCAGCATCGCATCGAGCCCGTCATCGACCGGGTGTTCCCCTTCGCCGAGGCGCCCGAGGCCTTGCGCTACCTCGAGTCCGGCGCCCACTTCGGCAAGGTGGTCATCTCCGTCTGAGGCCCCGGGCCCTCATGGTGTGAGGCGGGAGGTCCCGGCTCACCGGGACGGGGAGTGTGCTCCCCGTCCCGAGGTGTGCAGGGCTGGGCGCGAAGCGTAAGGAAGCCGACAGTGTGCGCGACCTGGCGCCGGGACAGGGCCAGGGGGTGTGCTACTCGGGCGCGGTTGCGCCGCTCATCCCCGCTCCGGTCGCGCTCTCCATGACAGGTGTTCTCCAGTGCCGTGTGTGCGGACGTCATGTCCGCCAGCTCCGTCCCCAGGGATTCCGTCCGTTCGTCGCCGCAGGGAGGGGTGGATGAGCGCCCCGTCCATGGACCCGGCCCGGGGCACCCAGCGCGCGGCGCGGTTCGGGCCGCTGCTGCCCACCGGCACGTTCGCGGGGCTGGTGCTGGCGGCGGTGGCCATCCTCGCCATCGCGATGTTGTCGTATCGCTCCCTCCAGACGCACTCCTCGGCGGCGGAGCTGGTGCGTCACACCATGGAGGTGGTCGAGCGGCTGAAGACGCTGCTGTCCGCGCTGAAGGACGCGGAGACAGGCCAGCGCGGCTTCCTGCTGACGGGGGAGGCGACGTACCTGTCGCCCTACAGCGAGGCGAGTCGGAGCATCCCCGAGCAGATGACCCGCCTGCGCGGACTGGTGGGGGACAACGCACTCCAGACGCAGCGCATCGACATGCTGACACCGCTCGTCCAGGCCAAGCTGGTCGAGCTGGACGCGACCATCTCCCTGAAGAAGGACGGGAAGACGGACGTGGCGCTGGCGCGGGTGCGCTCCGACGAGGGCATCGCGCTGATGGACCGCGTGCGCACCCTCATCGAGCAGATGGAGAACGAGGAGCGCCGGCTGCTGGAGACGCGCAGCGAGGAGTTCCAGCGCTCGGCCACCATGGCCCTGGCGGTCTCCTGGCTCGGGGCCGCGCTGCTGCTCGTGCTGGTGGGCATGTCCGCGTACATGACGTCCCGCGACTTCCGGGCTGGCGCCATCCGCGCGTGGGTGCAGCAGGGGCACACCCAGCTCGCGGAGCGGATGCAGGGCGACCAGCGCCTGACGGAGCTGGGGCAGAACGTCCTCCAGCAACTGGCGCAGTACCTGGACGCGCAGGTGGGCGCCATCTACCTGGCGGAGGGCTCGACGCACTTCCAGCGCTTCGGGGGATACGGGTTGCCCGCGTCGTTCACGACGACGGACACCGTGCGCCCGGGCGAGGGGCTGGTGGGGCAGGCCCTCCAGGCGCGCCGTGTGTTCCACGTCCGCGACGTGCCCGAGGGCTACCTGCCCATCTCCTCCGGCCTGGGCCAGGGCACGCCCAGGCACCTGCTGGTGGTGCCGGCGGTGGTGGATGGCAAGACGCTGGCGGTCCTGGAGCTGGGCTTCCTCCACGCCGTCCATCCCTCCGACCTGGAGCTGCTCCAGCGGGTGTCGGAGTCCATCGCCACGTCGGTGCGCGCGGCGAATGACCGCACGCGGCTGGAGGCGCTGCTGGAGGAGACGCGGCGTCAGGCGGAGGAGCTCCAGGCGCAGCAGGAGGAGCTGCGCGCCTCCAACGAGGAGATCGAGGAGCAGAGCCGCGTGCTGCGCGATTCGCAGAGCCGGCTGGAGGAGCAGCAGGCGGAGCTGGAGCAGACCAACGCCCAGTTGGAGACCCAGGCGCGCCTCCTGGAGCGTCAGCGCGACGCGCTCACCGGGGCGCAGGCCTCGCTGACGGAGAAGGCGACGGAGCTGGAGCGCACCAGCCGCTACAAGTCCGAGTTCCTGGCCAACATGAGCCACGAGCTGCGCACGCCGCTCAACAGCTCGCTCATCCTCGCCAAGCTGCTGGCGGACAACAAGGGCGGCAACCTCACGCAGGAGCAGGTGAAGTTCGCGCAGACCATCGCCTCCGCGGGCAACGACCTGCTGGGCCTCATCAACGACATCCTGGACCTGTCGCGCATCGAGGCGGGCAAGGTGGAGGTGCAGCCGGAGACGGTCGTCCTCTCGCGCTTCGTGGAGGGCCTGGCGCGGACGTTCTCCGTCCTGGCCAACGAGAAGCAGCTCGCCTTCACGGCGCGCGTGGAGGCGGGGGTCCCGGAGACGCTGGAGACGGACCCGCAGCGGGTGGGGCAGGTGCTGCGCAACCTGCTGTCCAACGCGCTGAAGTTCACGGAGAAGGGCGAGGTCTCCCTGCGCGTCTCCCCGGCGGGGCCGGGGCGCGTGGCCTTCGCCGTCCGGGACTCCGGCATCGGCATCCCCGCGCATCTGCACGCCGTCATCTTCGAGGCGTTCCGACAGGCCGACGGCAGCACCCATCGCAAGTACGGCGGCTCCGGGTTGGGCCTGTCCATCTCCCGCGACCTGGCGCGGCTCCTGGGCGGGGACGTCTGCCTGGAGAGCGAGCCCGGGGCGGGGAGCACCTTCACCCTCACGCTGCCGGTCGCCCAGCCCGTGTCCGGGACGTCTCCGACGGCGGTCGCCTCCGAGTGGCTGTCTCCCCCCGCCACCGCGCGCGCCGCGGCGGGCGTGGCGACGCTGCCTCCCGTCGGCACCGGGCCCGCGGAGCGGGGTCCGTTGACGGGCTCGAGCGCGCCGGTGGAGGACGACCGCGACCGGCTCACCGCGGGCGCGCGGCTCATCCTCGTGGTGGAGGACGACCCCCGCTTCGCGGAGATCCTCCGCGACCTGGCCCGGGAGCTGGGCTTCCTGTGCGTGGTGACGGACCGGGGCGGCACGGGCTACGAGGCCGCCATCGCCTGCCAGCCGAGCGCCGTGCTGCTGGACATGAACCTGCCGGACCAGTCCGGGCTCATGGTGTTGGACCAGCTCAAGCGCGACCCCCGCACGCGGCACATCCCCGTCCACGTCATCTCCGTGTCGGACGCGTCGCGCGAGGCGCTGGAGCGCGGCGCGGTGGGCTACGCGCTCAAGCCCGTGCGGCGCGAGCAACTGATGGAGGCCGTCCGCAAGCTGGAGACGAAGCTGACCCCGGGCGTGCAGCGCGTGCTCGTGGTGGAGGACGACGAGCGCCAGCGAGAGAGCCTCCAGAAGTTGCTGGAGAGCGAGGACGTGGTCATCGAGGGCGTGGCCACCGCGGGCGAGGCGCTGGAGAAGCTGCGCGGAGTGACCTACGGCTGCATCGTCATGGACCTCAACCTGCCGGACCTCAGCGGGTACGAGCTGCTGGAGCAGATGGCGGAGCTGGAGGACGTGTCGTTCCCGCCGGTCATCGTCTACACGGGCCGCTCGCTCACGCGCGACGAGGAGCAGAAGCTGCGGCGCTACTCCAAGTCCATCATCATCAAGGGCGCGCGCTCGCCGGAGCGGCTCCTGGACGAGGTCACGCTCTTCCTGCACCAGGTGGAGTCCAAGCTGCCTCCGGAGCGCCAGCGCATGCTCCAGGTGGCGAGAGATCGCGAGGCCGCGCTGGACGGGCGGCGCATCCTGGTGGTGGAGGACGACGTGCGGAACATCTTCGCCCTCTCCAGCGTGCTGGAGCCCCGGGGCGTCAAGGTGGAGATCGCCCGCAACGGCCGCGAGGCGCTGGACCGGCTCTCGGGGGCCTTGTCCCAGACGGCCCAGGGCGTGGACCTGGTGCTGATGGACATCATGATGCCGGAGATGGACGGCCTCACGGCGATGCGGGAGATCCGCAAGCGGGCGGAGTGGCAGAAGCTGCCCATCATCGCCCTCACGGCCAAGGCCATGCGCGACGACCAGGAGCGGTGTCTGGCCGCCGGCGCCAACGACTACATCGCGAAGCCGCTCGACGTGGAGAAGCTCCTCTCGCTCATCCGCGTGTGGATGCCGAAGGCGTAGGGACGCTCCACCGACATGGATTCCAAGGACCTGGACATCGAGCTCAAGCTGCTGCTCGACGCCATCTACCTGAAGTACCACTATGACTTCCGCGGCTACGCGCCGCAGTCGCTCCAGCGGCGGCTGCTGCAGGCCGCGGAGAGCGTGGGCTGTCGCACGCTGTCGCAGCTCCAGGACCGCATCATCCACGAGCCGGCCCTGTTCCCCACGATGCTGGACTACCTCACCGTGCAGGTGAGCGAGATGTTCCGGGACCCGTCCTTCTTCCGCTCCCTGCGCGAGCGCGTCGTCCCGTTCCTGAAGACGTACCCGTCGCTCAAGGTCTGGGTGGCGGGCTGCAGCACCGGCGAGGAGGTCTACTCCCTGGCCATCCTGCTGCGCGAGGAGGGGCTGTTGGAGCGCACCCTCATCTATGCGACGGACATCAACCCGGTCGCGCTCCAGCGCGCGGAGGCGGGCGTCTACGCCGTGGACCGCGTCGCCACCTTCACGCGCAACCACATGGAGTCGGGAGGGCGGGGCTCCTTGTCGGACCATTACACGGCGGCCTACGGCAACGCCGTGTTCGACCGCTCCTTGAAGAAACACATCGTGTTCTCCGACCACAGCCTGGCCACCGACAGCGTCTTCGCGGAGGTGCAGCTCCTCTCCTGTCGCAACGTCCTCATCTACTTCGACCGGGACTTGCAGGAGCGGGCGGTGGGGTTGTTCAAGGAGTCCCTCTGTCGCAAGGGCTTCCTGGGCCTGGGGGCCCGGGAGTCCCTGCGCTTCTCCCAGCATGAGCCGGCCTTCTCGGTCGTCGACCGGGAAGATCGCATCTTCCAGAAGGAGTAGACGTGAGCGCTCCCGGGAAGGAACACATCAGCATCTCGCCACGGGTGAAGTGCCTGTTGGTGGACGACCTCGAGGAGAACCTCATCGCGCTCGCGGCGCTGTTGCACCGCGACGACGTCGACGTGCTCCAGGCTCGCTCCGGCGCGGCGGCGCTCGAGCTGCTCCTCCAGCACGACGACGTGGCCCTGGCGTTCCTCGACGTGCAGATGCCGGAGATGGACGGCTTCGAGCTGGCGGAGCTGATGCGGGGCATGGAGCGCACGCGCCACATCCCCATCATCTTCGTGACGGCGGGCGCCAACGACAAGCGGCGCCAGTTCAAGGGCTACGACGCGGGCGCCGTCGACTTCCTCTACAAGCCGCTGGAGCCGCTCGTGCTGCGCAACAAGGCGGAGGTCTTCTTCCAGCTCCACCGGCAGAAGCAGCAGCTCGCGCGACAGTTGGAGGAGCTGACGCAGACGCTGCGGCTCAACGAGATGTTCACCGCGGTGCTCGGGCACGACCTGCGCAACCCGCTCAGCGCCATCCTCACGGCCGCGGATCTGCTCCAGCGTCGCTCGGAGGACGAGGCGGTGCGGCGCAGCGCGGGGCGCATGCTGGCCAGCGGCAAGCGCATGGGGCGGATGATTGAAGACGTGCTCGACCTGGCGCGCGCGCGACTGGCCGGCGGCATCCCCCTGCGGCGCGGCGAGACGGACTTCGGGGCGCTCGTGCACCGCATGGTGCAGGAGCACCAGGCCGCCTCACCCAAGCACCCCATCGAGATGTCCCAGGATGGGGACCTGGTGGGCGACTGGGACTCGGATCGCCTGGCCCAGGTGGCGTCGAACCTCATCGGCAACGCGCTCCAGCACGGGGACGCGAACGCGCCCGTCCAACTGCGCCTGGATGGCACCCAGGCGGACGCGGTCTCCTTCACCATCCGCAACGTGGGGGTGATTCCCCCGGCGCTCCAGCCCCACCTGTTCGACCCGTTTCGCGGCGGCGCCCAGCGGCGCGGCCGAAACGGGGGGCTGGGCCTGGGGCTCTACATCGTCCAGCAGATCATCCAGGCCCACCACGGTCAGGTGGAGGTGGAGTCGGGGATGGAGGGCCCCTACACCGTGTTCCGCGTGAGCCTCCCGCGACGGGGGACGGAGGTCATCAAGCTGTAGGCCCCGGGCGTGCTCCCCGGGGCCCAGGCCACGCCTCAGGCGTAGAGGTGCTCGTTGACGGTGATGCCGGCGCCGCGGGGCAGCAACTGCTCCAGCGCGGTCCAGTCGGCGGCGGATGGCTTCCACATGCCGGCGCGGACGTTGGCCTTGACCTGCTCGGCGGACGTGGCGCCCGCGATGACGGACGCGACGGTGGGGCGCGAGGCGAGACCGCCCATGGCCACGTCGAGCAGGGTGATGGAGCGCTCGCGGGCGAAGGCCTCCAGCTTCTCCACGACGTCGAACACCTGGTCGCTCAGCAGCGGGTTCATCTTCTTCCAGCGCTGGATGCGGCCGGCGCCCTCGGTGCCGACGCCGCGCTTGTACTTGCCGGTGAGCAGCCCGCTGGCGAGGGGGAAGTAGGGCACCAGGCCGATGCCGTGCTGCTCCAGCGCGGGCACCAGGTCCTCCTCCACGCCGCGCCCGATGATGCTGTACTCGTTCTGGGCGCTGACGAAGCGCTCCAGGCCGCGCGTGCGCGACGTCCACTCCGCGTCCGTCACCTGCCAGCCCTTGAGGTTCGACGAGCCGATGTAGCGGACCTTGCCCTCGCGCACGAGCTCGGTGAGGGCGGTGAGCGTCTCCTCGATGGGGGTGGCCGGGTCGGGCCAGTGGAGCTGGTAGAGGTCGATCCAATCCGTGCGCAGCGTCTTGAGCGAGCGCTCCACGGCGCGGCGGATGTAGCGGCGCGAGCCGCGCGCGCCCCAGTCCTCGCCGTTCTCGCCCTTGAGGTTGCTGCCGAACTTCGTCGCGAGGATGACGTCCCGGCGGCGCGTCCCCAGGGCCTGGGAGAGCAGGTCCTCGGAGCCCTCGTAGGAGTCCGACGTGTCGAACAGGGTGACGCCCGCGTCGAGCGCGGCGCTGACGACGTTGCGCGTGCCGGGAAGGTCCACGCTGGTGCCGAAGTTGTTGCAGCCGAGGCCGATGGCGGACACGGTCAGTCCGGAGCGTCCGAGGCGGCGGTAGGTCATCTGGGTCATGTGGGGCTCCTGTCCCGGGTGGGAAATGGGCCGCGCATGCTAGCGCGCGCTCCGGGTGTCGAGGGGAATGGATGGGGCCATGGGGATGTCCCGGTGTGAACGCTTCCGTTAGCCGGGATGCGCTTCACGCGCCACGAAAACGCGCGGGACGATACGCAGGCGCGATGGAGCGGGGCGCGCTCCATGCGTCCGCTGGAGGCCCGTGTGTCCTGGTCGATGAGCCGCTCTCGTTCCAAGTCGCTGCTGTTCGTCCCGGTGCTGGGCCTCCTGGCGTGTGCCCGCCATGCCCCCGGGTCGCCTCGTCCCCTGGAGGAGTCGCCGCGGCGAGGTGGGGTCCAGGTGCTGAAGGGCGCGCGGCTCATCGACGGACGGGGCGGGGCGCCCCTCGAGGACGCGACGCTCGTGGTGGAGGGGCGGACGTTGAAGGCGGTGGGGCCGTCGGACGTGGTGCAGGTGCCGGCCTCCGCCCAGGTCATCGACCTGCGCGGCAGGACGGTGCTCCCGGGGCTCGTCGTGAACCACGCGCACCTGGGCGTGGTGGATGGCACGGACTCGGGCGCGGGGCACTACACGCGGGAGAACGTGGGGCGGCAGGCCCGTCAGTACGAGGCGTATGGCGTGACGACGCTCCTGTCGCTGGGGTTCAACCCGGCGGCGTTCCAGCAGTTCCAGAAGGAGCTGGCGGCGGGCGCAGCCCATGGCGCGGACATCCTCGGGGCGGACCGTGGAATGGGGGTGCCGTCGGCGGCGCCCCCGGTGAACGTGGGGGAGGATCAGCTCTACCGTCCGAAGACGGTGGACGAGGCCCGGGTGGCGGTGCGCGAGACGGCGTCGAGGCACCCCGCGCTGGTGAAGCTCTGGGTGGATGACTTCCACGGGACGATGCCCGCGAAGATGTCACCAGAGGTCTACGCGGCCATCATCGACGAGTCGCACCGCCAGGGGCTGCGGGTGGCCGCGCACGTCTACTACCTGGAGGACGCGAAGCGGCTGGTGCGGGATGGGGTGGACGTTCTCGCGCACGGCGTGCGCGACGTGCCCGTGGACGCGGAGCTCATCCAGGAGATGAAGAAGCGCGGGACCTGGTACGTGCCGACGCTGGGGCTGGACGAGACGTTCTACATCTTCGCGGAGCGGCCGGCCTTCATGGGCACGCCCTTCTTCCAGCACGCCGTGCAGCCGGCGCTGGCCGAGCAGTTCGAGGACGAGGCGTGGCGGGCGAAGGTGCTGGGGAATGCGAAGACCCTGGTCGAGAACAAGGCTTCGTTGGACATGAACCTGCGCAACCTGAAGACGCTGCACGACGCGGGGGTGAACATCGGGTTCGGCTCGGACTCGGGCGCCAATCCCTTGCGCATCCCGGGCTTCGCGGAGCACCGGGAGCTGGAGCTGATGGTCCAGGCGGGGCTGACCCCGGTGGAGGCGCTGACGCATGCCACGCGCGACGCGGCCGCGCTGCTGAAGCTCGACGACCGGGGCACGCTGGAGCCCGGCAAGCGCGCGGACTTCATCATCGTGGACGGCAACCCGGACGCGAACATCGAGGCCGTCCACCGCATCGTCGAGGTGTGGCACCGGGGCCAGCGGGTCAGCGGGCGTGTGGAGGATTTCAGCCCCTGAGTCTCCACACCTGTGTTCGTGAACGCGACCGCGCTGATGCTCGGATGGGCGACGCGCTGACTCGCGCCCGCCTCACTCCACGCGCGCGAGCCACTCGGTGAGCAGGCCCCGCTCGCCGTTCGTGAACTGAGGAAGTGTGGGCAGGCTCGCGATCAACGTGGTGGCCGCCTGGGCGACCGCGTCCGTGCCGTCGTCTCGTCGATCCGAGGTGATGGCGCGCCGCACCATCTCGAAGCCCTCGTGCGTGAGCCGGTCGCGCTCGGTGCCCCTGGGATACTTCGCGAGGGACAAGACGGTCCCCGTTCCTGCGACGTGGACGAGGTGCGTCGCGACGGGCTCGGGGACGGTGAGCCTTCCGGCTTCGGCGATGCGGTGGATCATCTCGCGGAGGATCGACTCCGACGCTTCGGCGGCGGAGGACGAGGCGTCACGCTTGCTGGCGTAGAGCGCGGCGTAGGCATCGGGGTTCTCGAGCCCGAACCCGATGTGCAGATCCCAGCCCCGGCGCAGGTCTTCGACGGGATCGTCGGTGGGCGGCAAGGCCGCTTTGCGCTCCAGGTACGACGCGAGCACGTAGGCGGCGACCGCGTCCATGAGCTCGTTCTTGTCGCCGAACAGGCGGTAGAGCGTCGGAGCGTGGACGCCCGCGGCGGCGCTGACCGCGCGCGTGCTGACTGCGCCGGCGCCGCCCTCGGCGAGGAGCCGGCTCGCGGTCTCGAGGATACGGGCGCGCAGGTCCTCACTCATGTTTCCGACGTTACCAGGACGATTCGTACTTGCGATAATAGCGACGATACTACAATATCGTTGATAGCGTTACGATGTTAACGCTGCCACGGAGGAAGCCAGGCATGTCATCGAGCAAGACCGTCCTGATCACCGGTGCCACCAGCGGCATCGGAGCCCACACCGCCCGCCTCTTGTTGGAGCGCGGTCACCGCGTCGCGGTCACCGGGCGCGACCGAGGAAAGCTCGACGCCTTCCTCGGGTCCGTCGATGCCGCTGACCGCGTCCTGGGGATCGTCGCGGACGCGGCCGACTGGAAGGCCACCGAGGCAGCCGTCGCCCGCACCGTCGAGCGCTTCGGGTCGCTCGACGCGGCGGTGGCCAACGCCGGCTTCGCCTCGGCGGACCACTTCCGCGGCGGCGCTCCGGTGATCGAGCAGGGTGATCCCGAGCTCTGGCCGTCGATGGTGCTCACCAACGTGCTCGGGCCCGCGCTGCTCGCCAAGGCCGCGCTCCCGCACCTGGCGCGGACGAGCGGCCGACTCGTGCTCCTGGGGAGCGTCGCCGGGGTGAAGAACAGCCCGGCGAATCTCTACTCGGCGACCAAGTGGGCCGTCGTGGGGCTCGCCGAGAACATCCGCTTGCACGCGACCGCTCGCGGCATCGGCGTCACCCTCGTCAACCCGGGGATGATCGACACGGCGTTCTGGCACGGCGCGGCGCCCCCGAACGCGCTCGCGCCGGAGCGAATCGCCGAGGCGATCTGCTTCGCGCTCGACCAGCCGTCGGGCGTCGACGTCAACACGCTGACGATCCGCCCGATCGGGCAAGCGGTGTGACGCTCGGCGGCAGAAGGGCTCGGCGACGCAGGTGCCGCCGACGCTGAGCAGGGGTGCGTAGCACTCGGTCACCGCTCGGCGGCAGAAGGGCTCGGCGGCGCAGGTGCCGCCGACCCTGAGCAGGGGCGCGCGGCGATCGGTGTCAGGTTGGTGGCGATGCGGCGGCTGGGCTCGGGCGCCACGATGTGTCCGCGCGGCGTCTCGTCGGGCTCTCGGTCGCGCGCGAGCACGAGGCCGTGAGCGCGCAGCATCGCATGATTGCTGCCTCATTCTCCTGCGCCGCCTCTACCCTGACTTTCGTTGGGTGCGCTTGCTCCAGTCGTCAGTGAGCACGTGGCGTCTGTTCTTCGCGAGATGGCGCCTGGCGACGTGCGGCTCGTCCCGGTTGCTGTCGAGGGACTGCCCAATTCCTTTTCATCCTGAGCATGGCTCGGGAAGTCCGCTGTGTTGATGCTTCCGCGTGCAGGGAAGGCCAATACATCCCAGCCAATGAGTCGCTTCACGCGGACCTCGTTGGGCAGCACAGGTCTGTCGTGGGTTTGCGCATCGACAAGTCGAAGGTCGGTGAATCTCGAGTGTTTCGACTCTGGGGATGGCCATTGCCGAGCATCGTCGACGACGAACAAATCAAGGATGCCCTGGAGGCCAACGGCATTTTCGATGGGAAGTTCGGAGAGGTCTGACCCGCCGCGTCGCAACCGATGAACTCTCCCCGGCGCCCGTTGCGGACACGCCGGGGGCGTGCGCGTTCTTGCTCGGATGTACTGACTCAATGAGGCTCATTCGGTGAGAAACTTGGACGGTATCTCGTGACACCAGGGCGTGCGTCTTTGACCCAGGTCAGATCATCGGGCTGCAGTCTTCATACCAATATTTGTAGTATTGATCTTGTTTTGCATTTTGGTCTAGATTTTCTCGGCCGGCATTGCAGTTTCACTTCTTGCCGGCGCAGAAAATAAGAGGGGTCAGCATGAAGCTGTTCACGAAGCCGGTAGCGATTGTGTGTTCCATCTTGGGGCTGATGGGCACCGCGCATGCCGGGGCGAAGCTCATTTCCGATGTCACGGTCAACACGGCAAGCCGCATTGCGGGCGGCAGTATGGCGGATGCGCGCAAGAGCGCGGATGTCTTGCAGTACATCGCGTGTCGCACGGTTGCACAGCGCGCCGGTGCGTCCTATGCGGTCTGTGAGGCGCGGGACGCCTGGGGAACCTATGGGCAGTGTACGACCTGGGATACCGGCTTGATTGCGGCGGTCCAGGGGATTGGCCCGAGCTCCTACGTCCTCTTCAAGTGGGACGCGGCCGAAGTCTGCACCAACATCGAGGTGCACAATTCCTCCCAGTACGCGCCCATGACGCCGTAGTCGTCGATGCTCTCAGCGGCGGAGCGGTCCTCCCTCACGGTGGTCCGCTCTGTCTGTCATGAGGTTGGTGAGCCAGGGCCTTCAGGCGCTGGCTCACTCTCGCGCGGAGAGAAAGAAGGAACAGAGCTTCTCGATGACTCGCGCGTCCACGTGGCCCGGCACCGAGTACTCGGCGGGGCCTGATTTGCCTTCGCCGTGGATGAACAGGTGATTGCTGCCGGGAACCGTCACGACGTCGACGCCGTCGACCTGGGCGAGCCCGCGCCGCCACGTCGCCAGATCCTCCTCGGTGACCTGGTAGTCCCGCTCCCCTTGCATGATGAGGATGGGGCGCTGGAGCTTTCGCGCCATCCCGACGCCGTCGCGCGAGTCCAGGTCCTTCCAATACGCCATCGGCACGCCGAGGAAGGTCCCGGAGCTGGCCGTTCCGGACTTCAATGGCTCGGCTTCCTTCTCAATCAACGCGATCTGTTCCGCCGGCACGCCCAGATACCGGAGCTGCGCGGGAATCAACTGCCACATGGGACGCCCCGGTGGGGCCAGCAAGACCGCGCCCGCGACCGGCGCCGAGCGATGGGCAATCTCCGGCGCCAGGAGCGCTCCCAGGCTGTGCCCCGCCACGAACACGCGCGTGGCGTCCACGGCCCGGTTCGTCTTGAGCACGCCCATGGCCGAGACCGCGTCCAGCACCACCTCCTCATCGATGGAGATGCCTCCCGCGAACCGGTCCTTGTATCGGAAGGTCCGCTTGTCGTAGCGCAGGACGGCGATGCCACACGTCGAGAGCCCCTCGGCGACATCCTTGAAGGGGGTGTTGGGTCCGATGCGCTCGTCCCGGTCATGCGGGCCGGAGCCCTGAACCAGCACGACACCCGGGAAGGGGCCCGTCCCCACGGGCACCGTCAGCGTGCCTTGCAGCAGGAAGGGCTCCTGCCCCACGACGACCTCTTCGCTCCGGAATGCCGCGCCGTTCACGTAGGGACGTCGTTCCTCGGACTTCACCTGTGTGCCAGCGGCCACCTCGGAACGTGGAGCCGCTGTCTCCGCGGGCCTGGGCTCCACTCCGTCGGGGAGTGGCGCGCTCGCGCAGGCTGTGAGCGTGAGCGTGACCGCGCCCAGGCAGGCACCTCGAGTCCGCTTCTTCAATACGTCACGGGTCTTGTGGAACATGGCTCCTCCTCCTTCACGCAGAACGATGAGAGCCCGCCCCATCCGTCGGCCCGCGGTGGTCCCCCTCGAGGCGGCGGTAGAGGACGTACGAATAGACCACGGGCGTCACCGTCGCGACGGCGACCGCCGCGAGCACGGGGACGGGGCCGCCGCCGAGGAGCCCCGCGACGACGACGATGCCTCCCGAGAGGACGAACAGCCGTCCCCCGAGGCGATGCGTGCGCAGCCAGACCTCGTCGCTCGCGAGCGTCCAGGGCGTCCGGATTCCACAGAAGAAGTTCTTGGTGAACTTCCCCATGTAGTTGCCGATGATCATGAAGAGCAGACCCACGGCCACGGGGACCACGCGAGTCATCGGCACGGGAACGCCGATGCCCGTGAGCAGCACCAGGACGTGGAGCAGGAACAGGAACGCGATCACCGCCAGCTGGATGCCCTCGAAGACTCCCTGGAATCGCGCCACGCGAAAGCCCCATGGGGAGATGCGCGGCACGGCCACCAGGACCACGGATGCAGCCGTCATCACCAACGGGAGGACGAAGGGGCCCCAGGGCTTCGGCGTGTGTCCGTCCACCACGCCCTCGGCATTCCAGTGCGTGGGGATCGACTCCGGTAGTCGGCCATAGAGAAAGAAGGCCATCGCGAACGCCGCGATGACGAGTCCCAGGCTCAGCACGGTGGCTCGGCTCATCCTCATGACGGCTCTCCATTCCCCTTGTCGACCTTGAAGAGGTCGAGCAGGACTGCCGCTACGTCCTCGAACACGGTCGTGTTGAGGGAGTAGACGATCTGCTGTCCTCGGCGCTCACAGCGAACCAGGTCCGCCGCCTTGAGCACGTTGAAGTGATGCGACAGCGACCCCTTCGTGATGTCGAACGCCTCCGCGAGCTCTCCCGCGGACTTCGAGCCGCCCTGCAGGAGCTTGAGCACCTTGCGCCGGGTCGGATCTGAAATGGCCTTGAAGACCTCCTGCGTCCGCATCACGACCTTTCGATAGTTTGACGAACTTCAAAATAACGATCGGAAGAATCCTGTCAAGGGGTGCTTGTCCCTGGCGCGATCCATCCTGGGGTGAAGCGGGGTACCAGGGAGGTGAGCCCTGCGCCAACGCGTGGTCCCACGTGGCGCAGGGAGGCCAGGGAACCCCCGCGCCGCGACAGCGCTGCAAGTTGGGAGTGATGGAGCATGTCCATCCCGCCATCCAGATGCCCGGCGCGGACGCGGCGGACGAGACGAGGAGAGCCGGCTGGCGGGAGACGTCTGGGGCAGGTGGTGGAGTACACCCTGACGGATGACAAGGAGCGCTTCGTCTCCTCGCTCGAACGGGGACCGCGCGACGGGAGTCTGTGGATTGGTCACCTCTGGGGGCGGGGGCTGATGCGCCTGCACACCGAGGGCACCCTCATCACCACGACGAGGTGCTGGCCGAGCAGCCCATCATGGACATCCAGGTCGCGGGCGGAGGCGACGCGCGCATGATGCGGGTGGCCTTCGGGGCGTCGCGCGACGACGCGAACGGCATCACCCGAACCGGCGCCATCGGCGGCTACACCGGTCGTTGAAACAAGCGGGTGACGTGCCGTTCGTCGACCGGGATTCCGCGCGACATTCTCCAGGAGGGGGCGTTGAGGGAGGACAACGCCCCTGGGTTTCCCGGGCGACCTGGAGAGCCCTCGCATCATGAGAACACTCGTCCTCCTCCTGACAGCGGCGCTCGTCGGTCTTGGCGCCGCGGGCTGTGGTGAGAAGTCCTCCGAGGACACCACGAAGCCTGGCGACAATCCCCCGTCGGACGCCGGGCCCACCGACGCGGGCGGGCCGGACTCGGGGCAGCCCGAGCAACCCGAGCAACCCGACGCGGGCGCGCCGGACGCCGGGCGCGGTGACGCGGGCTCGCCCGATGCGGGCCAGCGCGACGGAGGCTCGCAGGAGCTGGCCGTGCCCACGGGCGTGACGGCCACGCCGGGCATCCGCGAGCTGGCCGTCGCCTGGAGCTTCACCCCTGCGGGCTCCGGCAGCGCGCTGGCCTCCTTCGAGGTCGTCGCCGCGCCCTCGGGGCCCAAGGTCACCACGGGGGCCGCGGCTCGCACGGCGGTCGTGACGGGGCTGGCGAACGGCACTCAGTATCGCGTCACCGTCACCGCGGTCTTCGCGGATGGCACCCGACAGGCCTCCAGTCCCTCGGCCTCCGTGCGCACCTCCGACGTCCCGGGGACGCCGTCCTGGTCGCGGTCGAAGGGCGGCGACAGGCAGGTGGAGCTGGAGTGGACCACGCCCTCGAACGGTGGGCAGCCCATCCAGGGCTACACCCTCACCGTCGCGCCGGGCGGGCAGAGCCTCACCACCACGCAGCCGTCCGCCGTCGTCACCGGCCTCACCAACGGGGTGAGCTACACGTTCACGTTGGTGGCCACCAACGCGGTGGGCAACTCCTCGCCCACCACCAGCTCGTCGGTCCGGGCCGCCGCCGTTCCCAGCGCGCCCCAGGACGTCACGGCGGTGCCCGGTGTCGGCTCCGCGACGGTGAAGTGGAACGCGCCCACGAGCAACGGCGGCGCGACCATCACCGGCTACGTCATCACCACGCATCCGGTCGGCACGTCGCAGACGGCCTCCTCCACCTCGACGAGCCTCTTCGTGTCGGGCCTCACCCATGGCGCCACGTACAGCTTCAGCGTGGCCGCGCAGAACTCGTCGGGTGTGGGCGCCGTCGCCACCAGCGCCTCCGTGACGCTGCCCGCGCTCCCCTCGGCCCCCGTCGGTCTCACGGGCGTCTATCACCAGGGCCAGGTGGAGCTGGACTGGCGTCCTCCGCTTTCCGACGGTGGCAGGCCTGTCACCGGTTATCGGCTGACGTCCTCTCCCTCGGGTGTGGATCAGAGCCTCCCCGCGTCGCCCACGGTGGTCCGGCTCTCCGGGCTCCCCGCCGACGCCACCTATACCTTCACGCTGACCGCGAGGACGGACGTGGGGGCGGGGCCGCCCGTCACCTCCGAGCCCATCCTCCTGCGCGCCCAGCCCCGAGCACCCACGGACGTGCGCGTGCTCTCCACGGTCGGGGGCGCCGTGGTGCGGTGGAACGCGGCCTCCGCGCCCGCCACGGACGCCGTCACCGAGTACGTCGTCACCGCGTCACCCGGTGGAGGTTCCGTCACCGTCCCCGCTGGCACGCTCGTGGCGACGATTCCGGGGCTGACCTCCGGCACGACGTATCTGTTCCAGGTGAAGGCCCGCAACGCCGCGGGCCTGGGCCGGCCCTCCGCTCCCGCGTACCACCGCCACGTCGTGCCCCTGGCGTGTGAGTCCACTTCGTTCACGCCGGTGTCGAGCTTCGACCTCCCGACCGTGGTGCAGTTCGTGGGGGCCGGAGACTTCAACGGGGACTCGCGCGTGGACGTCGTCGTGGGCAACCTGTTCAACATCTTCGTGCTCACCAGTGGCCCTGGTCGGACCTTCACCCGACTGGCCGACTCCGTCAGCGCCGGCAACAGCCTGAGTCACTCGCCGCCCGTGGTGGCGGACTTCAACGGGGATGGGAAGCTGGACGTCGCCGCCATCCTGGAGACCGACAGCACGTACAAGACAGGTGGCTTCACCGTGTATCTGGGGCGGGGGACGGGCACGTTCCAGTCGCCGCTCGCGACGCCCCTGGGCACCAACCGCACCACCACCTTCGATTGCCTCACCGCCCGCGACTTCAACGCGGATGGGGTGCTGGACCTCTTCGCGCACGTCGAACTCGGCCCGACGCTGCTCTATCGAGGCAAGGGCGACGGCACCTTCTTCGCGCCCACCACCATCGTCTCGTCCAACACGCTCGACTGTCCCGTGGTGGCCGACTTCAACGGGGACGGGTACCTGGACTACGCCCGGCTCGACAGCGCCAACAACCGCATCGTGCAGGCCAACGGCACGGGGACGGGCTCCTTCAAGGTCCCCGTGTACGCGCCGTGCACCAGTTGCTACGGGAACCTGATCGCGGGAGACCTCGACCACGATGGCGCGGAGGACGACCTGGCCCTCCTCGATACGGAGAAGGTCCGCATCTTCAGCCCCTCCGGTGGGACGCTGGCCCTGGTGAGCACGGTCGCGCATCCCCGGACCCAGGGGAACCTGTGGACCGGCCCCCTCCTGGTGGATGTCACGGGCGACGGCAGGAAGGACCTGTTCTGGACCAGCAGCCCGGGTTCCCAGATGCATGTGCTGCCAGGCAGCGCCGCTCCGACGCCCTTCTCGGCGCTGCGCAGCTTCGGCTTCAGCGGCAGTGTCTACTCGCCCGCGTCGGGGGACTTCGATGGCGACGGTCGAGCGGATGTGGCGCTCGCGGACACCTCCGCCGTCCGGCTGTACTGGGGCGGAGCGTTGACCCCCGACAGCATCCAGTTGGACGGTGCCCCGGGCGGGCTCGCCAGCGGCGACTTCAACGGGGATGGGGCGACGGACCTGGCTGCCGGCAGCCGGGAGAAGAACGCGATCCACCTGTCGCTGTCCGGGAGCACGGACAGGAGCACCACGATGCTCTCTCCCGTGTTCGTGCCTCCGACGGGCAGCACGGCCACCGGGGGCGTGCAGGACGTCGTCGCGGTGGACCTGGACGAGGATGGTCGGGAGGACCTGGCCGCCATCACCACCACGCCGGTGGGGACCTCGCCCCAGCTCGTCATCTACAAGCGTCTGTCGAGCGGCGGCTTCGCGCCCCCGGAGCGCTACGTGGAGGTCAGCGACCAGACGGAGCTCATCGCCGTGGACCTGAACGAGGATGGCCGCTTCGACCTGGTGTCGACGGAGCGCTACACGTCCTCGAAGATCATCCTGAGCGTGTGGCTCAACACGGGCGGTGGACGGTTCGCGCCCCGCGTCTCCGTCGAGGTGACGGCCAACTACACCGTGGACACGCTGATCGCCGCGGACCTGGACCGGGACGGGCACATGGACCTGGCGCTCATGCGCCCGGGGAACCCCAGCATCGACCTGGGCCAGGTCTACGTGCTCTGGGGCAAGGGAGATGGCGGCTTCGCCAGCCAGACGACCTTCACCGGCGAGTACACGCACCGCAACATGGGCCGCGTGGACCTGGACGGGCAGGGCACCGTCGGTCTGCTGCTCGACCGGGGCGCGGTGGGGTTGCTCACCTTCGATTCGGCCCGGCAGCCCACGCTGACGCCGCGACACACCCTGGGGCTCGGTGCGGGCCTCGGCATCCTCGCGGCGGACTTCAACGCGGACGGCCTGATGGACGTGTTCTCCTTCACCGAGCAGGAGAGCCGACTGGTGCTGCAGCAGCCCTCCAGCACGTTCGCCCTGGGGCCGCAGGCCTCCTGGGGCTTCTATGCCCAGGACGCGCTCATCGCGGACTGGAACGCGGATGGTCTGCCGGACCTCGCCTTCAACGACGCGGAGGCAAAGACCGCCACGTTCGTGCTGAACGTCTGCCTGCCTCCCTGAGGCTCGCGGACACCCCGTCGATGGCGGGCCCACCGCGGCCTGGAGTCGGGTCGGTCACCAGGTCGCCGTCGCGCAGGTACAGTAGCTGGTGGGGGTGAAGCAGGCCCCGCTGCTCGCGGCGACGACGGTGTAGCAGGTGTTGCGCCCGTTGAGGACCTCGGTATCCACGAAGCCCGGGGTAGTGACCGTCGCGACACGGGCCATTCCAAGGCGACAGGCATTGAACCCGTCCGACTTCATGACCCAATACTCAGTGGCGTTCGGCACGGCGGCCCAACTCAAGGTGATCGTGTCGGACGAGGCGGCGGCCAGGGCGCTCGGTCTGGTGGTCGGCCCCGTGGCGCATCCACTGTTCCCAGGCGGAATCAAGTGGCAGGCGATGTTGTGCCGGTTGAATGCGTTGTAGAGGGCGGTCATGTGCGGGGTGCCGTCGTTGAGGTTGCCGTTGTCGTCGTCCGCGGCGAGCCACTGCATGTACCCGTGCGTGGCCCCGCACCCATCTGCCGTACCGGCGCTACAATTACAGCTATGCCATGCGCCTACGTTGCCACTGCCTTGGTAGAAGAGCTTGTTTCCGATGAGCAGGGCCGTGAACAGGTCGTAGTTGAAGGGCGGCGCGGTGAGATCGCGGTAGACGAGGTCATAGGCCGTCTGCCCCATGATGAGGGACGCACAGTGGATGTTCCTGGCGCAGGGCCCAACCCCGGAATTGCAGTTCGCACAGACACGTTGCGGCGTGGAGGGGAGGCCGCGAGAGTCTCTCTCGAAGTTCAGTTGCCGTGTGGTGTAGTTCGGATTGTTGCACGTGGTGACGGGGTCTGGTCCCACTCCCATCCCGATGCATGAAATCGACAGGCGGAACGCCGCGGCGATATCGCCATAGGTCTCTGGAGAATTGCTCAGCGTCCCCGTCGTGTCGTTGTCATCCAGGCCATGACCCCATTCGTGGCCCAGGACGTCAGCGGCCTCTCCCGTGTTCCTGCATCCGCCGCCGCTGCGATAGAAGTTGAGGGTCGTCCCGTTCCAGAAGGCGTTGCAGGTCGATACGATGTCGACATTGGCCGTGATCGTCTGATTGAGCCAGGCGTTGTTGGGAAGCCATCCACGGCCGACCTGGGCGAACCGGTTCAGTTGGTAGAAGGCCGTTCGCGCCGCGGCTGTATTTCCGGCGCTGAGGCCCGCCGGGACGATACAGTCATGCTGGTTGTTGGCGCCGCCCAGGGCAATCCTCCCCGTCCCATTGACCCGGATGGCGCCGCAACTGCTCTGGATGCGGAAATAGCGCCCGGACAGCGTGGTCACGGTGGGGCCTGACTCCCAGGGGAACATCCCGGCGCTGTCCGCGTAGACGCCGTTCCCGACGTCCGCCCATGGCATGGGAGTGTCGGGCTGCATCGTCCCGCAGGCGCTGATGTCCGAGCACTCGCCCGAGTTCGTCACCGGATAGATTCCGCCCGTGACCGACTGGTCGACATGGTGGTTGTCGTCCTCGATGGCGAGGACCACCCCCGAGCTGGCATCGACCGTCACCTTCCACCGCGCGTGCATGCCTGGGAGCGTCAGGCCATAGGCCCAGACGAGGCGGTGCTGCTGGCCTTTCCCGAACCCCGCGTTCGCCGCGGCCACCGGGGCCCACTCCAGGATGGGCTCCAGCCACAGCTCGGATGGACTCGTGGCCAGCCCAAGCCGCTCGATTCCAGCCTCCATGGCCCGCTCCGAATCCACCAGGGGCATGGGGGAGACGTCCACGTTGCTCCAGGACTCGGTCCCGAGGAGGACGAGGTTGCCGTGGCCCACGGTCGCCGCCAGTCGTCCGTGCCGCACGGGGATCCCCCGATGGATCTGCGGGAAGGAGAGCTGCCACAGGTCATCGGAGATCGGGTGGACGCGAGGCGCCCCGAGCTGGCGCATGTCCACGCCGATGGCGACGTGGTTGGACTCGACGAACCGGCGGACGAGGTTGGCGACCACGTCTTCATCCACCACATCCACTTTCGAGCCGAGCTTGTCGCCCAACTCCATCAACGTCACCGTGTTTCCAGTCCCGCGCCCGGGAATCAACGGAACAGCACCCACGATGTTCGCGGCCGTCCCCGTCTGCGCGTCGATGAAGACGGTGAAGTCCTTTCCGTTGCGCGCGAAGAAGTCCTCCCACGCCTTCTGTGCTCCCTGACCGAGCTTCGGCAATGCCTCCTCCAGTGGGACCTGCCCGCTGGGGAGCGCGAGCTCCGGCACGAAGTATTCCTCAGGGCCTCGCGGGGCCTCCGGGGTCGAGACAGAGGGCGCGGACGCCCAGGCGGAGGCCCCCGCGGCGAGAACAGCCAGACAGACGCGACGAGTCCAAACGGAGCGCATGGTGCCCCCTCCTCATTGTGGAAGACTGGCCATGATGACGTCGGAGTTCTGGACGACAGGGGACCGGCGGAGCGGTGTCTGAAGCAATGGTTGTGGGATTGCCCCACGGTCACGATGTGTCAATTCGAGAGTTCGATAAATAGCGGAAAGTCCTTAGTGTATCCGTGTGACGGAGCCACGACGCATGCGGGGCATTCGCGTGTCGACGCGGCACGGGACCGCGCCGTGCCGACACGCGGAGAGTCGCCGTGTGGTCTCTCCATTGCCGTCCTCCACTTCGTGGAAGGACTCAGCCTGACCGGCGTTCGTGGGGGGCGCAGGCTCCGCAGATGCCCTTCGAGAAGAACGCTCGTGGTTGACGCAGGGCGATGCTCTCCGGAAGTGGGCGGTCCCGACCGGACTCTCGCAGAAGAAATACGGACCCCACATGGTGGAGCGTCCTGTCGGCCGCGCGTACCTTCGGAGCATCAACGCCGCACGAATCGCGGCGATGCAAGGAGCCGACATGAAGGCAACGTACGGATTCCGGGCGACCATGACTGCGCTCCCGGGCAGAGGCGATGAACTGGTGGCCCTGTTGCTCTCCGCCACGCGCAACACGGGCCTCGTCACCAACACGGACTGCGTCCTCTATCTCGTGGGTCGCTCCGCGAGCAATCCGGACGTGGTCCACGTCACGGAGGGGTGGACCACGCAGGCGGCGCACGCCGCGAACCTCGCGAGCCCCCGAGCCCAGGCCCTGGTCGTGGAGCTCGCCTCGCTCGTTACTGGCGAGGCTCGGTACCAGGACGAAGTCCCCGCCGGTGGAAAGCTCGGCGCCGGAGGCGGGGCATGAGGACGGTGCTCATGATGGGATGCCCCTCTGGTCATGGCCTCGATGCGGCTTCGCTGGAGCCGTCGGCGTGAGCAAGCTCTCCGAGGCATGGACTTCGCTCAGCGGGTTTCTGCTGCTCGGGGTGGGATGGCTCGCATTCGAGCACTACTACTTGTGGGCGCGACTGGTCCGGGATGTTGGCCTCCCCAAACCAGCCACATGGACGCTGACCCTGAGCCTGGGCGTGCTCGCGGTCAGTATTCCCCTGGGGGTGTTCGTGAGCCGGCTGGTGCCTCCCGCGTGGTCGGTGTGGTGGCTCACGCCGGTCTACGTGTGGATCGGCGTGTCCACGCTGTTGCTCATGTCGGTCGTGGTGGTGGACGTGCTGCGGGTGGGCGCCTTGTTGGCGAGCGGGGGCTCCCCGCCGATGGAGGCCGACCGTCGGGAGGCGTTGGCGCGGCTGGGCGCGTTGGCCGCGGTGACGGTCGGCCTGGTCGCCAGCGGTTGGGGGCTCCGAGAAGGCCGCAGGGTTCGCGTCAAGCGGGTCGAGGTTCCGCTGAAGAAGCTGCCACCCGAACTCGACGGACTGAGCATCGTTCAACTGTCGGACATGCACATCGGGCCGATGATTGGCCGGGATTTCGTCGAGCACGTCGTGAAGACGGTGAACGCGCTCGCTCCAGACGTCGTTGCCATCACGGGAGATCTGGTGGATGGCAGCGTCGAAGACCTCGCGCTTCAGGTCGCGCCGCTCGCGAACCTCACCTCCACCCATGGCTCCTACTTCGTCACGGGCAATCACGAGTACCACGCGGACGCGAGTCGATGGTGCGAGCACCTCGGTCAGCTCGGCGTGCGGGTCCTGCGCAACGAATACGTGGAGGTGGGACGCGGGGAGCACGTGCTCCACCTGGCGGGCATCGACGACTACGAGTCGACCCGTTTCGACATCGGCCACCGGGTAGACCTCCCAGGCGCCGTGGCAGGCAGAGACACGCGTCGAGCGTTGGTCCTCCTGGCGCACCAACCCAAGGCCATCCACGAAGCCGTCCAGCACGAAGTCGACTTGCAGTTGTCGGGGCACACCCACGGGGGGCAGATTTGGCCGCTGGGCTGGCTGCTGCGCCTGGGGCAACCGGTGGTCGCGGGGCTCGCCAGGTTCGGCGCGACCTGGGTCTACGTCAGCAGTGGCACGGGCTTTTCGGGGCCGCCCATGCGGCTCGGCTCACCCGCGGAGATCACGCACCTCATCCTGCGGGCGGCCTGAAGACCCTCCGAGGCCGGTGGCGGCTCGTTGTAGATTCCCGAGCCGCCGTGTGCCTTTGCGGTACCTGGCGAACGTCAGTCCAGGAGGTCTGGATCGTAGTGGATGCTGTTGAGGCAGCACGCACTCCCTCTGAACGGGGGGCGCTCGCTGCTGTTTCCACCAACGCAGCTTCTGCAGAACTTGATCTGGCCGTCGCCGCAGCAGCGGACTTGCATCGGTGGGTCGTACGTATCGGTGTCCGGGGTATCGACGCGGATCGTCCCGACGCTCAGGGAAACCGTCATGAGCCCGGCGCTGTTGCTCGTCAGAGGGGCGAACTGGGGGTGCACCATGGTCCCTTCTGGAAGACCGAGCGCGCTCGTTGTTGCCTCGTCCAGCGGAATCGCCTCCTTCACAGCCAGACCTCCTCTGCCGAGGAGGAAATCCGGCTTCTCGAGGTAGGTGAGTTCGACCCTGTCCTCTCCCACCGCGGTAAGGATCTCCGTGGGGTCGGTCGTACCAAAGCCGAAACTGCAGACATTCGTCCCTTTGTCTCCACATCCGCCGTCTTTGTCCAGGTAGCGGGTCCTTGCGCCGACCGAGGGACTGGTTGCGGCGCTCTCGTGCTGGCCAATCGGGTCGACGCTATCCGTGGAGTTGCATGCGAGTAGGGACAGTGAGGTGAGGACTGATATGGCGAGCGCGCTCATCTTTCTCATCTGTGGCTCCTTCTGGGCGGAGGTGACGACGTTCTGGGTGTGGCTGTGATTGTTGTGGTTTCCATCCAGGACAAGCGGTCGAGCTTCCTTCTGGGCTCGAGCGTGGAGGCTCGCCGTCTGACGGGCCTCCAGGTGCTCGATGACCGGGCCTGGGCCTACGGCTGGGTCGTCCCGGTGCCTGGGATGCCCGACTCGAGCAGCCGGGCGCCGATCTCCGCGATGGTGTGCCGGTCGCCCGTGCTGAGCGGGGCCACCGCCGCGTCCAGGCTGTGCATCGCGGCCACGTACGCCTCGTCATTGCCCATCCACAGGGCCTGCTGGGCCTGGAGCGTGGCGGCCTTCACCTCGGCGACGGCGTTCTTGTCGGCGATCTTCTCGTCCACCTGCGTGATGAAGGATTGGGCATAGGTCTGCATCAGCCGCTGGACGTCCGCGTCGGACATCGCCACCGAGTTGCTGCCGGAGCACGAGGCGTTTCCCGTCCACCAGCTACACGAACACGAGCAACTGGTGCCGCTGGCGTTACAGGTGGTGCCGTTGTCGCAGGTGATGCTGCAACTGCAGTTGGCCGCTCCCTCCGAGGACATCGGGACCAGCGCGCTGGACACCAGCGCGAAAGCGGACACCACCGACCGCAGCATCGGGCTCTTCATGAGGCCATCCTCGAGAGAATGAACAGACACCGCGAACAATTCGCGGCACGGGTAGGTCAAGCAGTCTCCATGCCAGCCATGCTTCAAACCCTATCGTCAGGACGCCTCGTCTTGGCCGCCGCATGGGTAGCGCTCCAAGTCACAGGTGCCACTCCGTTGTAGCGGGAGAGGCCACAGCGGAGCGCTGATGTCATTCGAAACCCATGCGGTCGTCGAACCTACCCGAGCCTACTGTTGCTCGGGCTCCGCGGGTGCCCCGGTGGCGAGCAGTTCGGCGGCAATCTCCGCGATGATGTCCCGGTCGCTCGTGCTGAGCGTGTCCACCGTCGCCTCCAGGGCAAGCATCGCGGCCTGATAGGCCTCGTCGTCTTCGAACAGCAGGGCATTCTTTGCCTGGAGGACGGCGGTCCTCACTTCCGCGGCCGCGATCTTGTCGCTGAGCCTCTCGTTCACTCGATCGATGAAGGTCCCGGGGTAGGTCCGCACGAGCCGGGGGACGTCCAACTCGCTCAGCCCTCTGGATGCGGTACCCGAGCATTTGGCATTGCCCGTCCACCAGCTACAGGAACAGGAGCAAGAATCCCCACCGGCGCCACATTTCGTGCCATTGGGGCAGGTGATGGAGCATGTACAGGCGGGCGCGCCCTCCGCGGACATCGGGAGCAGGGCGCTGGACGCCAGCGCGAACGCGGACACCACCGACCACAGCATCGGATTCTTCAAGGGGCCTTCTCGCAAGATGAACGACGCCGAGAGTCATTCGCGGCGAGAGGACCAAAGCAGTCTCTGTGCCAGCCGTGCCCCAATCCCTACCACCACGGCGGCCCCGCGCTGTCTTCTACCCCGGTAGCGCTTCCGGACACAGAATCCGCGACGTTGTAGCCCTGGGGGTTACGCTGGGCGCAGTGGAATCCCAGACAGAGGTTCCGCCGTCTCAACGGAGCAGCGGTGACGGGCTCCGCGTCGACGCGGTGGGGGCTGGTTCCGGGGCTCGGGCGGGGCGGCTGCTGGCGGTGGGGTGCTGGGGTCGCCAGCTCACGAGGAAGCGCAGATAGGGGGCTGGCTTCGTCGAGCCCGGGAGGTCGGGGTAGATGCGCTCCCGCTCCGAGTCGAGCAGGGCGTAGTCGTTGATGAAATCGAGCCCTCCGGAGGCGCTCAGCCACACGTTGCTGGACCCCAGCCGGAGGTTGGCCACCGGGCCGACGCGCAGCTCCGTCTGGCTCACGTAGCGCACGCCCGCCGTCGAGTCGGTGTCGGGCAGGTCCGCGCGGAAGACCTGTCGCTCGAACGCGGCGGTGAGTCCCAGCTCCAGGTTGTTGCCCACCTTCCGGAGCAGCGTGGTGCGTGGCGCGCCGAGCTCCAGGATGTACGGGTCCACGCGATAGGAGAAGCCCACGATGGGGAAGACGGGAATCTTCTCGAACGGGTACTGCGCCGCCAGGCCCAGCGTCAGCGTCTTCCTCGGGTCCCCACCCAGGAAGTAGCTGCCCATGGCGATACCCGTCCACGCGATGTCCCGCTGGGCGTCGAACTCCTTGAAGCCCTTGGAGAAGTCCGGGCGGATGTTCGTGGTGATTCCGGTCAGGAGCAGCGCCCGAGTCGAGATCGGGGTCAGCAGGGAGAGCCCGAGCTGGAAGCGGTGGACGTTGCCGGTCTTCTCGACGTCCTCCGTCTGCAGCGGCGCGGTGCGGCGCTCCATGCCCATCCATCGCGTCTCGAAACCCAGGCTGGGGATGAGCTTGAGCTTCCCCAGCGACACCACGGGGATGAAGGGCCGGACGTCGAGGCGGAGCTGCTCCTTCAGCTTTCCGCCCTGCGAGCCGATCTCCGTCCCCCGAGTCCAGGTGAAGCCCACGTAGGCGCGGTCCAGCGTGTTCTGCGCGCTGGCGATGCCTGACGTCAGCAGGGCGAGGGTGAAGACGGTGGCGCGGGTCGTGGTCCGGAGCGTCCTGGATGAGTCGCGCTCGGCGTGAACGGAGAAGTGGAGGTCGGGCATGGCGCGGGCGGCCTTTGCAGGGGGGCGTGGAGCGGAGGGTGGGGTTGCGAGACGCGGGTGGGCCGGCCTTCCGCCGCGAGGTTCGTGTCGAGGTCGATATGCGTCGACCCGGGTCAACGCGCTCTGGGCGCGCGGGGAGCCTTGCGTCGACGCGCGATGGCTCCGGGCCGGGGGACGGTGGGCTTGGGGGCCTTCGCGCGTCGGCGGGACGGAGGAGGGTGACGGGGACGCCCCCCGTCCCCGGTGGTCTTTCCTGCGTCCGGGCCCGCCCCCTGGGGCAAGACCATGTACATGGCGAACAGGATGAACATGACGGTCGGCCTCCGGGGACGGGGTTCTCGGTTCGTCAGCTCCCGCTCGACGAGGCGGAAGGCTCCACGGGCAGGGGCTCCGGGCGGTCGAGGTGGATCAGCTCTCCCTCGCCCCGGTCCACGACGGCCCGGTTCGCCCGGCGACGGCGCCACCACTCCACGGCGTCGTCCAGCAGCGAGTACAGGACGGGGGTGGCCAGCAGGGTGAGCAGCAGTGAGAGCGTCTGTCCGCCCACGACGATGCCCGCGGTGGCGCGGTTGATGCCCGCGCCGATGCCCTTGGAGGTGACGAGCGGCACCATGCCCGCGACGAACGCGATGGTCGTCATCAGGATGGGGCGCAGTCGGTCGCGGTTGGCCTCCAGGATGGCCTCGGCCCGAGCCATCCCCTTCGCGCGCAGGTTGTTGGTGTGGTCCACCTGGAGGATGGAGTTCTTCTTCACCACGCCGAAGAGCACCAGCAGGCCGAGCGCGGACTGGAGGTTGAACGTCTGCCCGAAGATGAGCAGCGACAGCAGCGCGAACGGCACGGTGAGTGGCAGGCAGAAGAGGATGGTGAAGGGGTGGATCCAGCTCTCGAACTGGGCCGCCAGGATGAGGTACATGAAGATGAAGGACAGGGCGAACGCCGTCATGAACGACACCATGGTGCGCCCCATCTCACGGGACTGCCCGGTGGGCGCCGCCGAGTAGCCGGACGGGAGCTCCAGCGTCTTGACGATCTCCTCCAGGCGCTTGGACACCACGCTCTGTCCCACGCCGGGCTGGACGTTGGCGGCGACGGTGACCTGCCGGCGGCGGTTGAGCCGGGCGATTTCGGACGGGCCCGTCTCCTGGGTCAGCTCGACGACGTCGCGCAGCGGCACCGTGCCGAGCCGGTTGGACGGCACCGTCATCCGCAGGAGGCGCTCCACGTGGTTCCGGTCGGACGCCTGGGCCCGCAGACGCACGTCGTAGTCCTCGCCGCCGTCCTGGAACGTGGAGACGTCCATGCCGCCCACGAGCAGTCGCAGGGTGTTGGCGATGTCCGCCACCTGGACGCCCAGGTCCGCCGCCTTGTCGCGCAGCACGTGGACGCGCACCTCGGGCTTGCCCAGCACCATGCTGGAGTCCACGTCCGCGGCGCCGGGGAACTTCCGCAGCTCCTCGACGATGCGCTGGCTGTACCCGCCCAGCATGTCCAGGTCCGGCCCGTTGAGGATGTACTGCACGGACTTGCTGGAGCCTCCGGAGAAGGCGCTCACGTCGGAGACGTCGATGCGCAGCTCCTTGGGCTGCTTGGAGATGATGTCGCGTCGGACGCGCGCCCCCAGCTCCTGCTGGCTCTGTGTCCGTTCGACGGGGTCCACGAGCCGCACGTAGATGTTGGCCACGTTGGGCGTGCGCCGGGCGCCGTCACCGATGGTGGTCAGCGTGTGGGCGACGCCTGGAATCCGCCGCGTCTCCCGGGCGATGCGCTCGGCGACGATGAGGGTTGACTGGAGGCTGGTGCCCTCCGGGGTGCGGATGTTGATGGCGAAGTTCGCCTCGTCGTTGGGCGGCTGGAAGCTGACCGGGACGGCCTTGAAGATGGGGACACAGGAGCCCAGCGTCACCACGCACGCCACGACGACGAGCCAGCGATGGCGCATCACGTAGCGCAGCATCGCCATGTAGACGTCCTCGATGGGTTGGTAGAAGCGGTCCACGAGCTTCTGGAGCACCGTCTTCTTCGCGTGACCTCCCTCGGGAGCCGGGTCCAGCCACCGCGCCGCCAGCATGGGCGTCAGGGTGAAGGAGACGATGAGGGACACGCCGATGGCGTAGGCCATGGTGAGGCCGAAGCCCTTGAGGAACCGGCCGACGATGCCCGTCATGAAGGCCACGGGGATGAACACCGCCATGAGGCTCAGCGTGGTGGCGAGCACCGCGAGGCCGATGTCCCGCGTGGCGAGGATGGCGGCGGGGAAGGGCTTGAGCTTCTTCTCCTCGATGAAGCGGACGATGTTCTCCAGCACCACGATGGCGTCGTCGATGACGATGCCCACCGCCAGGGCCAGGGCCAGCAGGGTGATGATGTTGAGCGTGAAGCCCTGCAGCCACATCAGGGCGAACGTCCCGATGATGGAGATGGGGATGGCGAGCGCCGCGATGAGCGTGGAGCGCACGTTGCCCAGGAAGAGCAGCACCACGAGCGCGGAGAAGAGCGCGCCGAGCACCAGGTGCTCCGTCACGGAGTGGACCTGCGTCTGGATGGTGCCGGACGTGTCCCGCACCACGTCGAGCGTGTATCCCTGGGGCAGGAGCTTGCGGACGCGGTCGATCCGCCCGCGCACCGCCTTCACCACCGCGACGGTGTTCTCGCCGCTCTGCTTGCGCACCGTCAGCACGACGGTGGATTCGCCGTCCAGGCGCGCCGCCGTCTGCTCCTCCACCTCGCCGTCCTCGACGCGGGCGACGTCCCGGATGCGGACGGGGCGACCCTCCACGTTGCGGATGACGATGCGGCCGAGCGCCTCGACGGACTCGACGCGCCCCTGCACGCGCAGGCTCAGGTCCTTGGGTCCCGTTTGCAGCGTCCCGCCGGGGGCCTCCAGGTTCTGCGCGGCCAGGGCGCGCTGGACGTCCGCCGCGGTGACGCCGAAGGCGCGCAGCGCCTCGCTCTCCAGCCACACGTTGACCTGCCGGTCGCGCCCGCCGACGACGGCCACCTCGCCCACGCCGGAGACGTTCTCGATCTCCCGCTTGAGGCGCTTGTCGGCCAGCTCGGTGGTGTCGCGCAGCGACGCGCCCGGCGGGCTCTTCAGCGCGATGTAGAGGACGGGGCTGGCATCCGGGTCCATCTTGGTGATGACGGGCTGGTCGATGCCGGTGGGGAGGTCGTTGAGGACGACGGAGACGTGGTCGCGCACGTCCTGGGCGGCCACGTCGATGTCCTTCTCGAGCGTGAAGTTGATGATGACCTGGCTCACGCCGTCGCTGGAGACGGAGCGCAGCTCATCGATGCCGGAGATGGTGTTGACGGCCTCTTCGATCTTCTCGGTGATCTCCGTCTCGACGACCTCGGGCGAGGCGCCGTCCAGGCGGGTGGTGACGGTGATGACGGGGACGTCGACCTTGGGGAAGGCGTCCACGCCCAGGTTGGCGTAGCCGGCGATGCCGACGACGACGATGGCGATCATCAGCACCGACGCGAAGACGGCGCGTCGGACGGCGAGGTTGGCGAGCCATTGCATGCGGGAAGGTCCTCGGTGGAGAGCGGGGGAGGGGGCTCGCGGTCAGTTGACCGGCGTGCCGTCCTTCACCTGGGGGCCGGGTTGACTGACGACGCGCTCGCCGGGCTTCACGCCCTCGACGACCGCGACGCGACCATCACGCTCGGGGCCCGTCTGGACGACGCGCTCCTCGATGTGCCCCTCCACCACCGTGAAGAGGCGCGTGGTCTCTCCGTCCACGACGAGGGTGGCCTTGGGAACGGAGGGCAGCGCGTGCTCGGTGAGCTGCAGGTGCGCGGTGGCGAACATGCCGGGGCGCAGCTTGCGGTCCGGGTTGTCCACCACGGCCTCCACCACGAGGTCGCGGCTGTCGGCGCGAACGGTGGGGCCGATGTACTTCACCGTCCCGGTGAAGACCTGACGGGGGAACGCGGACACGTCGAAGGCCACCTGCTGGCCCTCCTGGATCTGCTGGATGTCGGCCTCGCCCACCAGGAGCTGGATGCGCAGCGGGTCCAGCTCCACGACGTGGGCCACCTTGGAGTTGGGCTGCACGTACTCACCGACGCTGACGGAGCGCTCGTCGACCATGCCCGCGAAGGGGGCGCGGACGATGGCATCACCGAGCGTCTTCTGCGCCAGCTCCACCCGGGCGCGCGCGGCCTCGGCGGTGCCGGTGGAGGCCTTGCACTGGGAGGAGATCTTCTCCCACTCGTCGCGGCTGATGGCGCCCTTGTCGAGCAGCTTCTGGTAGCGCTCGCACTGGGACCTGGCCAGCTCCTGCTGCGCCTGGGCGTTGCCCAGGTTGGCCCGCGCCTCGGCCTGGGACAGCACGGCGTTGCGCGTGTCGAGCTGGACCAGGGGCTGACCGGCCTTCACGAAGGTGCCGCGCTCGACGAAGGTCTTGATGACGACGCCGGAGGCGTTGGCCGCCACGTCCGACTTCTGGTTGGACACGAGCGAGCCCGTCAAGGGGAGCGCCCGGGGCATCGGGTGGGCCTCGACGGTGACGGTGTCGACGTGGATGGCGGGAGGGGGCGGGGCGGCGGCGGGCTCGGCCTCCTGGCGGGAGCAGGCGGACAGCGACAGCAAGAGGAGCGCGCAAGGCGTGGACGCGGAGGTCTTCATGAGGGGGCTCGGATTCAGGTGTCGGAGGGAGTGGAGGGCGAGAACGGGTCCTTGCCGGCGGCGATGCGGAGCTGGGCGCGCGCGTTGGCCAGCTCGGCGTCGGCCTGGATGCGGGAGACCTCGGCGCTGAAGGCATCGCGCTGGGCCTGGAGCAGGTCGAGCTGGGTGGCGGCGCCGACCTGGTAGCGGTCCAGGGCCAGCTCCGAGGCGTGGTTCGTCGCCTGCACCTGGGCGCGCGCCGAGCGGCTCTTCGCGATGTTGGCGGAGACCTGGCTCCACGCGCGGTGGATGCCGTCGGACGCGCTCCGACGGGTGCGCTCCTCGCGGGCCCGGGCCACCGCGAGCGCCGCGTCCTGGCTCTTCATGCTGGCGAAGGTGGTGTAGTCGAGCATCCAGTTCAGGGAGAGCCCCGCCGTGTAGGACGCCTTGTTCCCGGCGAAGCCCGCGGCGTTGGTGATGCGCTCCGTCACGTTGCCGGACAGGGTGGGCAGGAGCGTGAGGCGTTGCGCGCGGGCCTGCTGCGCGGCGGCGCGTGTGTTGGCCTGGGCCGCGGCCAGCGAGGGCAGCTCCAGCTCCGGGGTCGCGAACGTCTCCAGCCCGGGCTCGGGGTGCAGGTCGTCCTGGATGGGCCCCACGGGGGCGTCCAGCTCCGGGGCGAGCCCCGACATCGATTCCAGGGAGCGGGCGGAGAGGGAGAGGGACAGCTCGGACGAGGCGAGCTGCTGGACCTGTCGCTCCACCTCCGCGCGGGCGCGGTCCACCTCGAGCGACGAGGCGGTGCCCGCCTCCTGGCGGTCCTCGGTGAGCGTCAGGCTCGCGCGGGCCACGTCGAGCGCCTGTCGCGAGGCCTCCACGAGCGCCGCGTTGGCGACGAGCTGGTAGTAGCCCTGCACCACGTTGGCCTCGACCTGGAGGCGGGTGGCCTCGGCTTGATGCTCCGCCGCTCGAGCGCCGGTGCGCGCCGCGGAGATGCGCTGGAAGCGGGCGAGGTCCACCAGCGGCACGTTCAGGGTGATGACCGCGTCCAGCTGGTCCGAGGGCGTGAGGACGGCCCGGATGGGCGGCGCGTTGGGGTCGAGCTGGAGGTTGATCTCCGCGGTGGCCTGGTTGCGCGTGTAGGTGCCTCGCGCGGTGAGGTTGGGGAGCGCGCCCCCGAGCGCCACCTGCGCCTGCGCCTGCTGCTGCGCGGCGGTGGCGCGGGCCTCCTGGTTGTCAGGACTCCCCTCGCGCGCTGCGCGGACGAACGTCTCCAGGGGTTGGAGCGCCCACGCTCCTGGTGCGAGGCCCAGCACCGCCATCGCGAGGACCCTGATTATTGATTTTCCGCTCATTAATTCGGCGCGAAGAAGTGGCATTCGAGGAAGTCTCGGTGTGTGAACGAGGAGAGCGGCCAGGTCAGGAGCGCATCCCGTGAGAGCCCCGGAATCGGTGATTTATTGAATGGGGACTCATTAATGGGGCGTGCGCGGGGGAGGTCTTGCGGTGAGGAGGGAGCGGGTCAGCGGCGGCGGGGCGGCTCGGGTGTGAGCTGGGCGCCGCGCATCAGCAGGTCGAGCAGGGCGCGGATGAAGGCGGGCACGGTGAGGGCCCTGAGGGGAGTCGTGTCGGCGCGGAACGTCTGCCCGACGACGTAGTCGTTGATGCCGCCGATGAACGCGCAGGCGAACAGGTCGGGGTCGACGTCCCGCAGGCGCCCCAGGGCCACCTCCCCGCGGGTGTAGTTCGCGAGGATGGAGGAGTAGGCCTCCCGGGGATTGGGCCTGGCCCGACTGCCGATGGGCCCGGAGCGGCTGGGGTTGCTCAGGGCGAGGACGTTGAGGGGGACGAGCAGCCGGAGGATCCCCACGAGCGCGACGCCCGCGTCGTGCAGGTTGTCGACGACGGTGCCCTGGCCCACGCGCTGCTCCAGGTCGGCGATCTCCGGCGGGTCCACGAGGTCCAGGTCGAGCGCGGCGCGGAACAGCCCGTCCTTGGTCTTGAAGCGGCGGAAGATGATGCCCTCCGACACGCGTGCCCGCTCGGCGACCATGGCGGAGGTGGCCCGGATGCCGTGCGCGAGGAAGACCTCTCGCGCCGCATCGAGGATGTCTTCGTCGCGGATGGAGACGGGACGGGCCATGGGGTTATCGAGTCGCTACTCAACCAATCCTTAGGCAGGGGCCACGCAGGGTGTCAAGTCACGGACCGCGTCACGGAGGCAATCGAGCCGCCGAGGGGCTGGCCCCGCGTCCAGGCCGCGAGGACGGGGGCGTGTCGCGAATCGTGAAGAGTCGTCCCGGCTTCGTCGTGCCGGGCACAGTGGGGCGACTGCGGGAGCTTCGTGGCGGGCCTCCGGCTCCCTATACCGCGCTGGACGGAGGCAGCACATGGCGCACACGACACACACGAACCACGAGCACGTCCACGGCGGTAACTGCGGTCACACCCCGGTGAAGCACGGGGACCACGTCGACTACATGCACGAGGGGCACCTTCACCACAGCCACAACGGCCACACCGATGAATGTACCATCGCGGTGGACGCGACCAACCCGAGTCGCTGTACGCCGTCTCATCAGTGTTCGGGCCACGCGCAGGGGCACACGCACGGCCCGGACTGCGGACACGAGGGCGTCCCCCACGGGGATCACGTCGACTACCTCGTCGAGGGGCACCTGCACCACGTCCACGACTCGCACTGCGACGACCACGGTCCGCTGCGCACGATGTGACGCCTGACGGGGTGTGACCACTCCTCGGGTCGCACGGGATGTCAGATGCAGATGCTACCCGATTGCCATAACCAGGGCATTCGGGGGAAGCCTGCCTCGAGGGCCCGTCACGTCTCGAGGACCTCGTGAACCGTCGTCCATGCATTCTCCTGCTCGCCGGGGCGCTGCTCCTGGTGAGCGCCTGTGGTGGTGAAGCTCGCACCTCGGAGTCGGACTCCTTCGGTGGCCTGTCCGGGGCATTGGAGGCCGGCGTCCTGGTGCCGGACACCCCCGTCTACTTCCTGGCGGCACCTGTCGGCACCCAGTTGCTCTACCGGCTGGACGTCCCGGTGGACCAGAACACCGTCACCTTCACCACGAGCGGCGGCCCGGGGAACGCGGACATGCGGGTCGCCTTCGGCGCCGCGCCGACCGACACCCAGGCGCAGTGCGTCTCCTCGGGGTCGGACAGTGTGGAGCGCTGCACCGTCTCCGGCAGCACCACGGCCGGCGCCTGGTACGTGCTGCTCACCGCCACGACCTCCTTCTCCAACGTGGTGCTCACGGGGAGCTACAGCGCGTCGGGGCCGCGTCCACAGCCCATTCCCGTGCTCACCCCGGGCCTGCCGGTGACGGACGTCTCCGGCGCGGTCGGCGATTGGGTGACGTACTCGTTCCAGGTCCCCGCGGGGCAGGCGCAACTGGACGTGGTGCTCTCGGAGGGGACGGGGGACGCCGACCTCTATCTGCGGCGCAGCGGGATGCCCGGGCTCACGAGCTACGACTGCCGCTCGTGGAACACCGGCAACACGGAGAGCTGCCGGGTGAGCGCGCCCCAGGCGGGTACCTGGTACGTGATGTTGCGCGGCTACGAGGCCTTCGCCGGCGCGAAGCTCCTCGCGTCGCTGGTGTCGCCGCTGGCGGTGCTCACCCCGGGCCAGCCCGTCTCGAACCTCTCGGGGGCGAAGGATGCGCAGCTCCTGTATGCGCTGGAGGTCCCCGCGGGGAAGTACTCGCTCGACGTGACGCTCACGGGCGGAACGGGTGACGCGGACCTCTATGTCAAGCGGGGGAGCATGCCCACCACGAGCAGCTACGACTGTCGCTCGTGGGTGGGCGGCAACGCGGAGACGTGCTCGATGACGCTTCCCCAGGCTGGCACGTACTTCATCGTCGTGCGCGGCTTCGCGGCCTTCAGTGGGGTGACCCTCCTGGGCGCGGTGGGGATGGGGCAGGGCACCGCGTTGGTGAACGGGGAGCCGGTCTCCATTGCCTCGAGCGCCAGCGGCGGGCCGTTCCTGTATCGGCTGGACGTCCCGCCGGACGTGGGCAACGTCCGGTTCGTGGTGCCGTCCCTGAAGACCGGCTCCTTCAAGATGGACGTGCGCTTCGGCGCGCCTCCCGTGGGGACCACCTACGATTGTCGACTGACCAGCACCCAGGGGGCCTGCGACTTCACTGAGCCCGCCGCGGGGCCCTGGTATGCGCTGATCACGCCGGGCTCGTCGCCCAGCTCCTTCACCAATCTGTCGATGAAGGGCACCTATCGGGGCGTGGTGCGCACCCAGGCGCTGACGAACGGCCAGGCCGTGTCGGGCATCGGCGGCGAGCCCTACGACCGCTATTACTTCACCCTGGAGGTCCCGGCGGGACAGCGGCGGTCGTCCTTCTGGGTCGAGGGCGGCGCGGGCTTGGGGACCCTCTACGGTCGTCGCGGCGCCAGGCCCACCTCGTCCACCTTCAACTGCAAGGGGAGCGATTCGAGCTCGTGTGACGTCGAGAATCCCCAGGCGGGGACCTGGTACTTCCTGGTGGAGTCCAACCCCGCCATGCCCCTCCAGGGGCGGACGGTGACGGCGCGCCACACGGCCGAACCCGCGGCCCCTCCCGTCGCGCTGGTCGCCGGGCAGCCCTCGTCCGAGTTCTCCGGGACGCCGCTCGATGACCGGGTGTTCGCCGTGGAGGTTCCACCGAATCAGGCACTCCTCGAGCTGTCGCTGAGCGGCGGCACGGGCAGCGTGTCACTGGTGCCGAAGCCCGGCGAGGTTCCTCCGTTCGGGAGCACCTCCTCCTGTGGCCGGTCCACGAGTTGCTCCTTCGAGCGCCCCGCACCGGGCCTCTGGTACGTGCGAGTCATCGGTGAGACGTCCTTCACGGGGACGCGGCTCGTCGCGAAGCTCACCGCCCCCCGGGAGATCCGGACCCACCAGACCCAGTGGGGCATCACCACGAAGCGTGCCCTGAACTACTTCCGTCTGGAGGTCCCTCCTGGTCAGGTGGGGATGCGGTTCTCCCTGTCGGGGGGCAATGGCGTCGGGGCGGACCTCTACGTCAAGCGGGGCTCGTTGCCCACGGAGTCGGACTACGATTGCGCCTCGGCGCGCGCGTCGACCTCCAACGAGTCGTGCAGCTATTTCGACCCGCAGGCGGGGATCTGGTTCGCGTTGGTGACGGTGTCCTCCGTCGCGGACCCCGGAGAGCTGTCGATGCTCACCCTGCGCGCCACGTATTCGCAGACGGGCCCCGTCCTGTCGGCCGCCGAGGATGCCGTCGTATCCCTCTCCTCCCTGGAGCACCTGTCCCAGACCTTCCGGGTGGAGGTCCCCGAGGGGCGGCCCTATCTCTTCGCGGAGGTGCTCCGGTCCAAGAAGGATCCGTTCGCCGATGGCAGCGTCTGGATCCAACGGGGCGGATTCCCAACGGACTTCGCCTCGCGCTGCGAAGCCGTCAATGCCTGCGGTGTTCCCAACCCGGAGGCGGGCGTCTGGTACGTCACGGTCCACCTCCCTCGCGACTTCGAGGGCGCGCTGCGCCTCACGACGACGAACAGGGAGGTGCGGACGCTGGTCAATGGCCTGATGGAGAACGAGCTGGAGGCCGCTGCCTCCACGATGACCTACTGGAAGATGGAGGTACCCGAGGGGGTCAGCGACCTGAACTTCAACCTCCGGGGATGGACGGAGGGGGTCGCTGACGCGAACCTCTTCGTCCGACGTGGAGCGCTGCCCACCGCGACGACCTACGACTGCGCCTCGACGCGTCCGGGAGGGCACGAGGAGGATTGCGACTTCGTCCAGCCCCAGGCGGGGACCTGGTACGTGGGTGTGCTGTCGCGCGAGACGTATTCGTACTCACAGGTGTCCGGGACGTATGCCCTGACACCGGGCGAGGACGTTCCAGAGCTCGCCTCACACGTGCCGATCACGATTCCGTTCGCGCGTCCCAGCGCTCGCAAGCTCTGGAAGATGGAGGTTCCCCCGGGGCAGGCGTCGTTGTGGTTCACGACGGAAGACGGCTGGGGTGGACCTCCCGCGCTGAAGGTGAAGTTCGGCGGGCGCCCCGTGGCGGGCGCGAGCCTGGATTGCACGGTGACCTCCACGGTCCGGGGGCGGCAGTGCCTCATCCAGAATCCTCGCGCGGGGACCTGGTTCGTGTCGCTCGACGAGGGCGCGTCATACGAGCAGCAGTCGCTGATGGGGGGATTCCTCGGCGCAGGGAGCGTCACCGCGCTCTCCAATGGACTCCCCATTCCCCACCTCGCCGTCCAACCCGGGCAGCCGCAGTTCTTCAAGCTGGAGGTCCCCGCCGGAGAGGCCGTGTTGACGTTCGATGCGAAGTCGTCGTCGAGCACGACGGGAGACCTGGCTGTCCATCTGTCGCGGGGCTCGCTCCCCACGACGGGGAGCCTGCGTTGCCCGGAGCCCTCCGCGGGGAGCGTGCGCTGCAAGGTGCTCTCTCCGGAGGCGGGCACCTGGTACGCGATGGTGCGGTCCACGTCGTATGCCCATTCCCATACGCAGGTCGTGGGCTTCCATGGCGCGTGGGTGGATGACGCGACGTTCCTCCTCCCTGGGCTGTTGTTGAAGGGGCTTTCGGGGACCCCGAGCCAGGTGCGGACCTACAAGTTCATGGTGCCGGAGGGGACCCCGACCCTCGCGGTGAGGACGGGGCGCTCCGGCTCCAGCCCCCAAGGGTCCGTCCTGCTCTCGCTCCAGCAGGGCGCGCCTCCGACGCCGGTGGACGGGGTCTGCGCCGCTCCAGATTCCGCGGGGCGCCAGGGCTGCAACGTCTCCCATCCAGCGCCGGGCCCCTGGTACGTCACCCTGACGCCCACGGGCGCCCACAGCGGCATCTGGTTGACCGTCGAGGCGCCGCTCCGATAGCCGGCGGGCACCCGGGCGCCTCGAGGGATGGGCGCCCGGGTGTCCGGAGCGTGAGCACACCCAGGAGGTCCTCCGCTCGGGTGGGGTGGCTCCGGGACCTTGCTCCGGTCGGGATGCTGGACATAGGTTCAGTCCATGGCAGAGCTCCGCTCCATTCCACTCGGCGACGGTCATGAGGTCCTGGTGGGGCAGTTGCCTCGCGAACTCGTGCTCTTGGACGAAGCCTTCGAGGCGCTCTGGGGGCTCCATCCCGTGGAGTTCCACGAGATCCAGATCCATGGGCGGCGGGTCCGCACGCCACGGTGGCAGCAGGCCTATGGCGCGGACTACCACTACACGGGGCGCGTCAACCGGGCCTTGCCCCTCACCCCGTCCATGGAGCAGTGGCTCCAGTGGTCGCGAACCGAGTTCGACGCGCGCCTCAATGGCCTGCTGTTGAACTGGTACGAAGGCACGGAGGACCACTACATCGGCAAGCATCGCGACAGTGACGTCAACCGCGTCGAGGGCACCCCCATCGTCACGCTCTCGTTCGGAGAGCAGCGCGCGTTCCGCATGCGGCCCTGGAAGGGGGAGGGCTTCATCGACATCCCCGCGGTGAACGGCGGCGTCATCGTGATTCCGTGGTCGACGAACCGCGCCTTCACCCACGAGGTGCCGCCCTCCGCGCAGGCACGCGGACGGCGGATTTCGGTGACGATTCGCGCGTTCAGCGCTTGAGTCGATGCCGGGGCTCAGCGCCACCCGTCTGTTGATGGGGCCGTCGGGCCTATGGCCGCGTGACGTGAACGAGGCTGGTCATCGCATCCACGTACAGGGTCGTGTCGGTGGCATACAGCGGGAGCAGCGGGGTGACGGAGACCTGGTTCAGCTTCGTCTTGCGGAGCTGCCGCGTGGCGGGGTCCTTGAAAACGGCGTACGGGACGTCCTGGATGACGTAGGGCTCGCCGTTCACGTGGCCGATGATCATCAGCACGTGGCCCGGGACGACGACGAGGTCGCCCACCTGGGCCTGTTCCAGGGCGCGCACCCGTTCGGCATGTGAGTCCTGTTCCGTGAAGAGGCGGTGGTTCAGCGCCGCGCTCTTCCCCTGCAGTCCCGAGTTGGGGGGCAGGTGCAGCCCCATGCTGCGGTACACCTCGCTCGTCAGGCCGCTGCAATCCCGCGCATTGAACTGGTGCCCCCAGCCATAGCGCTCGCCGAGGAACTTGAACGCCTGACGGAGGATGTTGGCCCGCGTCACCGGGAGATAGCCCGGTGCCGTATCGGCGGTGCGGCGCAACAGCGCGTTGCCGAAGGCCAGCGTGCCGTCCTGCTGGCGCACCGGCAGTTGCACCGGCCATGACGCGTAGCTGCTGGCGCCGTTGATGGGCTCGTCGGGCGCGACCTCGGCTCGGGGCAGGGCGGTTCCCATGTCGAGCTCGAGTTCGGACACGGCGGGTGCTTCTGGCGTGAAGACCGTGCGCACCTGGTCTCCGGTGACGACCCGTCCGGGCGCCTTCTCCACGTACGCGAAGACGGCGTCCGCCGTACCTTCCGCGATGTCGCCGCTCCGGACCCAGGCGGGCCCCTGCGTCGTCATGACGAGCAGCCATCGCTGGTCCGCGCTGTGGTGCGCGATGACGACCGGTTCGCCCGGGAACAGGACGCCAGCCTGGAGGCTCTCGTAGTCGCGCTGGTCCTCCGCCGCGAAGAACTGTCGGTCGGACGGCAGCGATCGCAGGTGTGTGCGCCGCACGCTGAGGCCGTAGCGCGCGGCGGAGGTGTCGGGGATGTGCTCGGTCGCGGCGTTTCGGCGGAGCGCGTCGAGCGTCGCCGCGGTCACCGGCTGGCCCTGTTCGTCGATGACGGCCTGGATGGGCGTCCGCTGTGCGTCGTCGACCCAGCCGGTGACCTGTTCCCGCGTCAGCGCGGCGGGGATGCGCTTCAGGTCGACCAGGCCCCCCTCCGGACCGGAGGCGCGCAGGCGCTTCTCCGCCACCTGGCTCGAATCGAGCAACACGTCATCCGGCGCGGGGGCGCGGCGGATCCAGAACTCGGGCGACAGCATCTCGTCGCTGAATGCCGGCACCCCGGCGGGTGACACGGCGAGCGTGGACGGTGTGGCGCACGCCGCGATGCCGGTGCTGGCCCCCATCACCACGAGGGACCGCACCCACGTGTGCCATGCGCGAGCGCTGGCCCGGCGTGTCGTCGCGCGAGCTGACGTGGATGTGTGGCGGTTCATGTGCTCGACTCCCGGAGGGCGCTGGTGGCCGGCTGCTTGCTCTCCGGAACAACGAACCTTCAGGGCCCGCTATTTCGCGGAATGATGGCGTTCACTCTTGGTGACGCCCGGAGTTGCCGTGGGTGCTCATGGCGCCTCAGGTGGGAGCGGAGTAGACGGTGATCACCACTTCCGCCCGAAGCTGGATGACTTCCGCCGGAGTCTCGGGTTGACCATCGAGCTCGAGGGTGGCCTCCCAGCCTTCAGCGAATGTGGAAGCCCTTCAGATGAACTGACTGCTCTTCACGGGAGAGTCGGTCAGGTGTCGGGGCCGGAAGCCCGCGGGGCGCGCCCAGCCTGGTGCGGCGTCGCCCGTGAGGTCCTCCAGGCTGTCGACCAGGGCGAGAAGCGTGGGCAGGTCGTCCAACGCGTTCGCCTCCAGCTCCGCTGAGAGGAGGTCGTTCGCCAGCGCCTCGACGGGGCGGTCATCGGGCTGCGTCCGCTCCACCTTGCGCGTCTCGGGGTTCATCATCAGGCGCTCGCCCCAGGGCGTCGTCTTGTTCTGGTAGAGGTACGTGGTCAGGTCCGCCGCGAAAGGGCTTGCCTCGGTCCAGCACGTGAGGTGGCTCCAGAGCACCTGCCCCGGCTGATGGTTGCGCAGCGACGAAAGCAGCTCTTCGTCCAGGTCCGACAGGTCGTAGGCGACCAGCAGTCCGGGGGCATCGCTTCCTCCCTCCGGCCATGGCTCGGCGGGCACACCCAGGTGCTTCGCCGCCGCGTGGGCGAGGATGGCGCTGTTCTGGTCGGGAAGGACGAACACGCGTGGGACGCGGACCCCCGCGTGCTTCAGGCTCGCCTCCACGCGGCGGAGCCCCTCCATGCAGAGCCCCTCGGAGTCCTGGATGAAGGCGTACCGTCCGGTCATCCCCTCATCGAAGCCATAGGGAGACAGGTGGAGCAGCACGGTTCCGGTCGTGACGAACTGCCAGCCGCGCAGGTCGGTGAGGTCGAGCGGCGTCGCGCGATGGACGGCCTCGGCGCGGGCCAGGAAGCGCCGCAGGCGCACCGTCATGGCGTCCAGATGGACGTGCTGCTCGGGCGGTTGGTCTGGGAGCGCCTCCGGGATGTGGCGCAGGCGCTCCAGGAGGGGAAGTCGGCGCCGGAGTTCGTCGAGGTCGCCGGTCATCACCGAGTTGTACGCGAGCAGGTAACAAGCCATGAACCGCGTGTCGACCAGCCCCGGCGGGGCACGCAACGTGCGCACCGCGTGGCCGTGCGCCCCGATGCGCTCCAGGGCCGACACGAGCTCGTAGACGATGCCCTCGGAGTCCGGGGCCAGCTCGAACGCGCGCCGCAGGACGGTCGCCGCGAGGTCGTTGAGGCCCTGCTCGATCAGCTCATATCCGAGGTCGTAGTACGGCTCCGGGTCCTCAGGCAGAGGGGCGACGTCACGGACCTGTTGCGCCAGCTCCTCACCCGCGAATTCGGCCGCGATGCGGGCGAACACCTCCCACGACTCGCTCCAGTTTTCCTTCGTCCGCAGCTCGGGCATTCCAGGGTAGCGGAGGACGCTTCGGAGGGTCCGGAACGCCTTGTTCGTCTCCTGCGAGTCGAGGGCGGCGAGCGTCTGATCACGGAGGTCGGCGTACGAGTGTGGCACGTGGGCTCCCATGGAGTCGGGTGACGGCGCGGACGGCGTGCGGCGCGGCTTCTGACGCGAGACGGGGAATTCCTTCGGGGGCTGGATCCGCTCGCGGTACCTCGATGGGAGCTACACTGCGCCCGATGTCGACAGTATTCGATGCGCTCGAACTGACGGACTGGTCGCGACTGCTTCACGCCTACGGTCGCGCGACGGAGACGCCGGCCCACCTCCGCGCCCTGCTCGAACTCGAGCCACGTGGTCGTCACGCGGCGATGAACCACCTCTGGTCGGCCATCCTCCACCAGGGGACGCCCTGGCCCGCGACGGAGGTGGTCGCCCGAGTGGCCGTGGGACTCCTCGACGACCCGCGACTCGACCAGGGAGCGGCCCCGGTCCGCGCCGCGCTCCTGGGGTTCCTCGCCGGAGTCCTCCAGGTCTGCGACCGTGCCCACGACACGGAAGCCACACTGGAGCACCAGGCGCGGTTCGACCTCACGCCGTTCATCGAAGCCGGGGACGACGACGCCCTCTACGACGATGAAGAGGCCTCGGATGCCCTCCATGCCCAGTCCATGCTCGGCTGCCTGCGCGTCCGTCCCATCATCCTCGCTGCCGTCCGTGACGGACTCGACAGCCCCGATGCGGCGCGCCGGGTTCGGGCGGCCATGGCCTTCGCGGCCTTCGCGCAGTCCGTACCCGAGCCGCCGCGGAAGGACCTCACGACTCGCGTGTGGACCCTTGCGCGGACCACGCGGGACGTGGACGAGCGGGCTTCGCTGGTCCTCGCTCTCGGAGACCTGGGGGAACTTCCCGTGGAGTTCAGCGAGGACCCCTCTCCAGGCGTGCGCCTGTGCGCCGCGCTCGCGCTCGTTCCCGCGCAGACACCCGATGACCCCTCGACGCGGTGGCTCATCGAGCTCCTCGAGCGCCAGTCACGCGACGTGGACGGCTGGTTCGGCCACAAGCCTCCCCAGCTCGCGGGACCTGTCCGGTTCGTCGTGTTGGAGCGATTGTCGAAGCACCTGCGCGAGTTCGAGCCGCTCGCCGGCGCGGCGGAGGCCCTCGCGCGTGCATCGAGGCGGGAAGACGCCGACGAGGAGTGGGGCCCGCTCCTCGCCTTCGCGTTGCGCGGCGCGGAGGGGAGGGCGCTCACCGTCGCACAGCAGCGACTCCTCGCGGCGCTCGTAGAGAACGAGCGCGTGTGGGTGCCCGGCGACGCGAAGCCGCATCCCTGGTTCAACCAGGTCGGACTTCCGTTCAACCGGGAGGCCTGTGCCCAGGCGCTCGCGCAAGGGCGCATCCCGCGGAGGCCCACGCGCGACGGATAGCCTCCGTCACGCGTGGCCCCGACAAATCACGACGGACTACGCGCCCTCGACGTAGAGGCGCTTGTGGTCTCGAATCTCCGCGAGCCGGAACGCGCCCGGCGCCGGGGTCTTCGCCTCGGGGGTGTCCGAGGGCAGCTTCATCAGCCGCTCGTACTCCTCGATGGAGACGCGCTCGCGGCGCGCCAGCACGCCGTCCAGGTCCGCCCGGGCGATGCGCTCCGCGGCCTTCTCCCCGACGACGCCGGAGTAGAACTCCGCCATGCAGCCGCTGCCGTAGGACAGCAGGCCGATGCGCTGCGACGCCAACTGCGCGGCCTCCTTCTGCAGCAGGCCCGCGATCGCCAGATACAGCGAGGCCGTGTACACGTTGCCGATGCGCGCGTTCAGCCCCAGCGACGAGGCCACCTGCGCGTCGTAGCTCGCGGCCGACTTCGCCACCTCCTCGCGCGCCTCGGGCGTCCCCGGTCCGGGACCCACCGCGTCCTCCAGGTCGCACAGGCGGAGCTGCGTGTGCGCCTTGCGCGCCATCTTGCAGAAGGGCACGTGGTACGCGATACGCGCCAACTGCTCGCCCGGCAGCGTGCCGGCCCAGCGCACCAGCCCCGCCGCCAGCGCCTTCTCGCGCCAGCCCCGGTACGCGCCGGAGAGGGCCTCCAGGTAGCAGTTGATGGAGTAGTGCCCGTCCACCAGCGCCTCGCGCCGGCCGATGGGCCGCCAGAAGTCATACACGTCCATGGTGCAGGCGCCGTTCAGGCCCACGTCCACGGCCAACAGGTCCGGCTGCTCGGAGACCAGCAGGGCCACGGCGCCGCCGCCCTGCGTGGGCTCGCCCGCGGTGTTCAAGCCGTAGCGCGCGATGTCCGAGCAGATGACCACGGCCACCTTGCCCCCGCTCGCGCCGGAGGCGATCCACTCCGTCGCGGCCATGAGCCCGGCGGTGCCGCCGTAACACGCGTGCTGCGTGTCGAAGGTGCGCAGGGTGCGCGGCAGCTTCAGCAGGCCCTGGACGTGGGAGGCCACGGGCTTCGAGTGGTCGATGCCCGTCTCCGTGCCCACCACCAGCATCCCGATGCGCGACGGGTCCACGTCCTGCTGACGCAGCAGCCGCGCCGCCGCCGTGGCCGCCAGCGAGACGGTGTCCTCGCCAGGGTCCGTGACGGCCATCTCCTTGGCGCCCAGGCCCGCGGTGAACTTCGCCGGGTCCACGCCGCGCGCCCGCGCCAGGTCCTCGATGTCCACGTACCGGGACGGCACCGCCACCGCCAGCGCTTCGATTCCAACCCGCCTCTTCATGGGACTCCTCGCTTCCTCGACTCGTGCGTCGAATGCTCGTGGGCTTGCCTGCGCTGCTTCACGCCTCGGGCGGCACCAGCACCAGCCGGCCCGCCACCTCGCGGTTCTCCAGCCGGAAGTGCGCCCGCGCCGCCTCGGCCAGCGGCACCTTGTCCGTGACGAACTGGCGCACCCCTCCGGTGGCCGTCAGGCGCAGCGCTTCGTCGAGCTCCGCCTGGTTCGTCGCATACGCGCCGATGATTTCAAGCTCCTTCACGATGACCAGCCCGGGGTTGACCTGGACCAGCCCGGACTCCAGGTTGCCCACCACCACGAGGCGGCCACCCGGCGCCAGCGACTTCAGCGTCTGGTCGAACGTGGCGCTGCCGACGATCTCCACCGCCAGGTCCACGCCCTGGCCGGAGGTCCGCTTGCGCACCTCCGACGCGAACTCCAGTCCGCGCGAGAGGATGACCTCGTCCGCGCCCGCCTCGCGCAGCGGCTGCACCTTCGCCTCGCCGGACGTCACGGCGATGACGCGCGCCCCGTCCAGCTTCGCGAGCTGCACGGCCGACATGCCCACGCCGCCGCTGGCGCCGGTGATGAGCACCGTCTCACCCGCGCGGACCTTGCCCCGCGTGCGCAGCGTGTGGACGGCCGTGCCCGTGGTGCAGCACACGGTGGCGGCCTCCTCCCACGGCAGCGACGCCGGGACGCGGCCCAGGCCCCGGACGGGGGCGATCATGAACTGCGCGTAGCCGCCCTGCAGCTCCTCGCCGAAGAAGCGGTTGTCCGTCTTGCACAGGCTGTTGCGCCCGCTGCGGCACAGGGCGCACTCGCCGCAGGACAGCCGCTGCAGCGTCGCCGCGCGATCTCCCGTCTTCCATCCCGGCGTGTCCGGACCCACCGCGATGACCTCGCCGGCGGCCTCGTGGCCGAGGATGGCGGGGACGCTGGTGCGCGGCAGGTTGCCGCGGCGGTTGATGACGTCGTGGTAGCAGACCCCACAGGCGTGAACGCGCAACAGCACCTCGCCCTTGCCCGGGGTGGGGACCGGAGCGGTCTCCAGCTTGAGGTTGCCCGCTTCACCGAAACTGCGCAGAACGACGGCCTTCATCTCCGTACCTCCGAGAAACTCGATTGCGAATGCTGAGAAGGGTCAGGCCCCGACGAGCTGGTCGCGGAGGCCACGAGGGTCCAGGGCGCGGATGGCGGCGACGGTGCCCGCATCCGGCAGCGGGGTGACGGGGAGGTCGTCCTCCACCGTGAAGTCGAAGCCCGTGCGCTCGGCGATGCCCTCCACCGTCGCCCACGGGTGGCGCGCCACGAGCCGCGCGCCCGAAGCGCCCAACTCGAAGATGCCCAGGTCGGAGATGAGGCTCACCGGACGGCGCGGGTCCCGCGTCGTCGCCACCTGCACCTCGGGCACCAGGTTGCGACGCGACTGGCGGGGCACCAGCAGCACCGGCTTCCTCACCCACTGGCGCAGCGTCGCCGCGCCCGCCACGCCGGGGAACTTCGTCCGCGGCCGGTCCAGGCTGCCGCTGGCCGTCATGTTGGTGCGGCCGATGGCATCGACCTCCGCCGCGCCGAAGAAGACGTTGTCCACCCGGCCGCGCCGCGCGTGGTCGAACAGGTCCGGGATGGAGATCTCCGCGGAGCGGCCGTCCAGGTAGCTCAGGTCCTCGGAGGAGGGGAGCAGCGAGGGGATGTCCGGGTCCAACGAGCCCACGCAGGCCAGGTACGTCAGGTTCGGCGCATGGGTGGCCCGCGCCACCGCGATGGCGAGGATGGCCAGGGGCGAGGCGACGCCCGTCGCCACCACGGCGCCGTCGTCGATCTGCTTCGCCAGGACGGAGACCACGGTCTCCGCGGGGGTGATGTCCACCGTTGCGGTCATGCGGCCCTCCGGGCCTTGAGCGACTCCAGGAACTCGGCCTCGCGGCCCGTCTCCGCCAGCGACAGGTAGCGCGCCAGGGCGGCGTCATCGTGGGGGTAGAGCCCCGCGCACCCCGTGGGCAGCGCGCCGCCGGGGGCCAGGACGATGCGGTCCACCTGGAAGCCGGGGATGGTGGCGCGGGGCAGCTTGGCGACGCGCTCCTCCACCGTGGCGATGACCCGCCGCGCGGCGCCCGCGACCAGCAGGTCCGTGGTGGGGTCCTCCATGTAGAGGTTGCCGCGCTCGTCCGCCGCGCGCGCGTGGATGAGGGCCACGTCCGGGAAGAAGGCGGGCTCCACCGGGACGCTCTCGCCCGTGAAGGGGTCCACCACCCTGCGCGGCGGCTCCGCCTCCGCCAGCCCCGACACGTCCGCGTCCGGCGCGGGGATGAAGGGCAGGCCCATGGACGCGGCGCGCAGCCGCTGGACGACGCGGTAGCCGTCGTGCTCGCGCCACGCGATGGTGTTCTGCTCCATGGCCCGCTTGAGGCAGGGCATGGGCCGCACGCGCCCCTCCAGGCTCAGCGCCGCGAACGCGATGTCCACGCGCGCCAGGCACCCGCCGGCCACCAGCAGCTCCGCGGGCAGGGGATTGGGCAGCGAGATGAGGCTCAACCCGCGGCGCTGCTGGGCGACGAGCTCCAGCACCAGCGCCATGGGGGCGCGCCCCAGCATGAAGCCGCCCGTGGCGAGCGACGCGCCGTCGGGAATCGACGCGACGGCCTCCTCCAGCGAACACCACCGCGCCGTCTTCACGACTCCTCCGCCTGACCGGAGCCGGACGCCGCGGCGCGGGGGACGACGCGCAGCGAGGAGACGCCGGGCTGGCCGTCGACGGCCGCCGCGACGATGGGCGGGAAGAGCAGCTCCACCATTCCGTCGGCGATCTGCTCGTCCGTCAGCCGCCCGTCCGGCTTGAACCACTTGTAGACCCACAGCACCATGCCCAGGAACGAGAACGCGCCGATGGTGGGGTCCACCGGGCGGATACGTCCCTGCTGCGCGGCCTGCGCGAAGGCCTCCTCCAGGAAGTCGACGTAGCGCTTCTTGCGGCTGTCGATGAAGGCGCGCGCCTCGCCGGTGAGCGTGGCGTGCTCGTGGAGGATGATGATGACCTCCTTGCTCCACCCCCGCGTCACCAGCAGGATGTTGTGCCGCATGCAGGCGCGCAGCCGCTCCACCGGGTCCGCGATGTCCTGGACGCGCGAGAGGACCTGCTCCTCGAACAGGTCCATCCCGTAGTTCATGATGGCGAAGAGCAGCTGCTCCTTGTTCTGGATGTGGTGGTAGAGCCCCGCCTTCGTCATCCGGCACGCGGCGGCGATCTCCTGCATCGACGTGCCTTCGTAGCCGCGCTCGCAGATGAGCCGTGCCGCCGTCTCCAGGATGACCCGGTACCGCTCACCCTCGTCCGGCTTCCGTCCGTGCGTCACGTGTGCCCCTTCCTGGAGACTGTAAATTTTGCAACGCCACCACCTACCGACCGGTAGGTAGCATGCTGCAACGCAGGGTGTCAACGCGAGAGCCCGTCGACAAGGGGCGCTCAAGGCCCGTGCGGGCCTGGAGTTACGGGCATTTGTGAGAGTGCCGGGCCTGGGGGAAGGCCGCAGGGCGCCCGAGGCGTGGCTCGTCGGGCAGGCGTCCTCGGGGAGAGGTCCTCTGGGGCGCGTGGTACCAGGCAGTCATGCGGCTCACCCCGGCGTGAGTGGGTCTGTTCCCTTGTTCGTCGCCGGGGCAGCTTCGGCGAACACGCGTCGCGGCCACGTCCAGGCGTGGCGCCGGGGCGGCTCGTGTCGGGGCGTGTCGTCAGCCCGGAGTGGTTCGCGCCCGCCGCTCCGCCTTCGCGCGCGCGAGCGTGGCGTGGGCTCGGGCCAGGGTGCCTTGGGGGTCCTCCTCGCCCTCCACCATGGCCACCGCCGTGTGGACGAGCGGCGCGTCCGTCTCGGCGAGGAGCTGTTCGCGCAGGGCCTCCACGCCCACCGCGTCCCCGCCGGGCAGGGCGACCAGCAACGTGCCGCCCTCCCAGCGCACGGTGAAGCCCGAGGTCCCGCCCACGCCATCGAGTCGCCGGGCCACGTCGCGCAGCGCCTGGTCCCCCGCGTCGAAGCCCCGGGTCACGTTGATGCGCCCCAACCCCACGAGGTCGACGAGCAGGAGCCCGCAGGGCAGGCCGTCCCTCCGGCACCGGCCAATCTCCCGCAGCAGCCGCTCCTCTCCCGTCCGCCGCGTGGCGAGCCCCGTGAGCGCGTCGACGCGCAGGCCCCGCTCGCGCTCCTCGCGGGGCGCGACGCCGCCCAGCTCGATGATCGTCAGGAGCTGCGCGACGCCGCCTGGAATCGGGAAGGGGCGCGCCACCCAGCGCACGCGGCGCGGGCGCGGCAGCTCCAGCGCGAGGGTGAGGTGCAGGCCCCGGGAGGACTCCGCCGCGAGGTCCAGCTCGGGCACCCGGCCGGAGGGGGAGGCCGTCAGCCCCTCGACGTACTGGCAGAAGGCGTCGAACGGCATCCCGGGGAACCGGTCCATCGGCACGCCGAGCAGCTCCGCCATCGCCGCGTTGCAGGCGAACGGTCGACGCCCCGGGGCCACCAGCAGCGTCGCCACGTCCAGGGCCTGGATGGCCTCACGCAACTGCGCGAGCGCCGTGGCCTCGGTGAGCACGGGCTCCTTCGCCGCCCGGACGGATTCCTTGAGGGCGGGGTGGCCGCGCGACTTCATCTCCAGGTCGCCAGCCACGCGTCGCGCCAGCTCGCGCAGCGCCGCCAGGTCCTCGGTGCCGAGCATCAGCGGTCGCGTGTCGATGACACACAGCGTGCCCAGCACCTCGCCCCCGGGCGTCACCAGCGGCGCGCCCGCGTAGCTGCCGACGATGCCGTCGCGCACCAGCGGGTTGTCCCGGAACACCGGGTGGCGCGTGGCGTCCGGCACCACCAGCGATTCGCGCCCCTGCACCACGTGGTGGCAGAAGGCCCAGTCGCGGGGCGTGCCGCGGTCCTTCGCGAGCGAGGGCGGCAGCCCCACGTGGGCCTTGAACCACTGCCGGTCACCCAGCACCAACGTCAGCAGCGCCACGGGCACCGCGAAGGCGTGGGCCACCTCGGTGACCAGCCCCTGGAGCTCCGCCTCCGGTGGGCCCTCGTCGACCAGCCGCATCGAGGCGATGCGCTCCAGGCGACGCTTCTCCTCCTCGTCGGAGACCTCCGCCGGCGCCGCGGGCAGCGGGCGCTGTCCGGACAACACCCGGCGCACCGTCTCGCGCACGGTGTCGACGGGGGCCCGGCGGCTGAGCAGCGAGTGGATGCCGAGCGCGTCCTTGAGCTGCCACGCGCGCACCCGCAGCTCGTCGAAGGCCGTCACCACCACCACCTGCGTCGCGCTGGCGTCCTTGCGCTCGCGCAGCCACGTCAGCAGCGTGAAGCCATCCACGCGCGGGAGCGCGAGGTCCGTGACGAGCAGCACGGGCGCGTTGCGCTGGCGCACCACCTCCTGCGCCTCCGCCCCGTCTCGCGCGAGCACCCCCTCCAGGCCCTCTCCCGCGACGAGTGAGAGGAGTCCTGCGGCGCGGTGGGGATCGGGCTCGGCGATCAGGGCGTAGGGAACCATTCACCCCGAATGCTGCCACGGATGCGGCGTTCCCGGGACCTGCCGGATGAGCGGGGGCTCCCTCCTCACCCGCGTCCAGGACGACGCGTTTCTAGCGGGGCTCGCCAGGAGGCGCGGAGCTGCCGGGAGCTGTCTGCGGATACCGGATGAACAGCTTGCGCAGCGCACCGCGTTGTCGCCCCAGCTCCTCCGTGCGCGCCGCGTAGTCCACCACCAACATCAGCACCAGCCCGACCACCGCAGGCACCAACGGCATCACCCAGCCCAGGTCCGCGGCCAGCCATCCCACCAGCGCCACGTGCAGCACGCCGAGCGCCGCGGCCGCGCGGATCACGCCCGCGGGCGAGCGGATGCGCCGGCACGCCAGCGCGAACAGCCCCAGCAGACAGGCGGTCTCCAGCACGCCTCCCCATGCGATGGGCCCCGCCGACCGCATCAGCCGGCCCGCCCGCAGGTTGTCGAGCGCGAAGGCGTGGATCTCCACGCCCGGCACCGCGACCTGGCCGGGCAGCGTGCTCTGACCGTGCAGCCCGGTGGCGGTGACTCCCACGAAGATGGTCTTCCCCCGGAGCGCCAGGTCCAGCCCCACGGAGGCGGGGTCGGCCTGGAGCAGGTCGCCCAGGCTCACGCGCGGCAGCCAGTCCGGCGAGGGCAGCCGCATCAGCGGGGCGCCGTCGTCGACGGAGGCCCTCCGACGGAGGACCTCCGACTGTTCGGGCATCAGCTTCAGCGCGGTGGCCAGCGCCAGCGACGGCCAGGACTGCGCGCCCACGCCCACCGCGAACGGATAGCGGCGGATGACGCCGTCCGGGTCCAGCAGCATGTTCAGCGTGCCGCTGCCGTGCGCCGCCATCCGCAGCGGGGCGATGCTCCCCGCCAGGCCCCGTCCCTGGAGCCGCAGCGCTTCGACGGGGAGGGGCAGGGGCGTGCCGAGCGCGCCGTCCTCCAACGGCGGCATCCACGCGAGGTCGTCCGTGAGCGCCGCGGCGCCGAGGATGACGGAGCCGCTCTCCGCGAGCGCCTCCGCCAGCCGCGCGTCGCCGTCCTGCGCGCGCAGCTTCGCCTCCAGCTCCGCCACCAGCGCCGCGCCGGCCGGTTGGGCCGCGAGCCCGGAGGCCTGGAGCGACGCGAGCAGGTCCTCGCCCAGCTCCAACGCCTCGCGAGCGCCGGGCTGGTCGAACACCACGTCCACCGCCACCGTCGCCGGCCGCCGGAGCGCCAGCGCGTGGAACGCCCGGGCCCACGTGGCCCGCGACAACGGCCAGCGCTCCCCCAGCGCGGCGAGGGTGCGGTCATCCACCTCCACCAGCACCAGGTCGGCGCTGCGAGGCACTCCCGGCAGGAGCCGGCTCACCGCCTGGTCGTAGAGGGCCCGCTCCCCCAGCCCCGGTGCGCCGCCCGTCAGCGCGGTGAGCACCGCCAGCCCGACCCCGAGCACCGCCGCCCCTCGCCGCAGGAGCGCGGGAGAGGGGCGGGGCAGGACGACTCCGCGAGAGGGCTCGGGGGCGGAGCTCATCTCGCGGCTCAGGGCTTGACGTCGAACGCGTAGATCTTCGAGGGGTAGCCGACGAAGCCGTCCGGGTCCACGGGCAGCACCCGCCAGAACCACTTGCCCGCGAAGTCCGCGGGCACCGTGAGCGCCAGCTCCGTCGCGTCGAACGTCTTCACGCCCGCGGCGAAGTCCGCCGTGCGCGCCAGCTCCACGCGGTACGTCGTGGCGCCCGGGGCCTTGAACCACTCCAGCTTCGGGGGCGTCGTGAAGTCGCCACCGCGCGGCCCGTTGAGCTGCGGCGCGGCGAGCAGCGGTCGAGGCTCCTCCGGCGCGGCCCCGGCCTTCACGCGGGAGCCGTGCCCACCCGACACCTCCACCTCGCCCTGGTCCGCGCCCAAGGCCACCTTGCCCTCGAGCGTCTCCAGCCGGCTGCCGCCGTCGTCCGTCGCGGACACGCGGAACTGCGTGCCACGCACACCGGCCACCGCCCCGCGCGTGCGGATCTCGAAGACGGACCCGTCACCGCCCGGCGCGGCGCTCGTCTCCACCGAGCCCCGCAGCAGCTCCAACTGCACCTTGCGCTTGCCGTTGGCAGCCAGCTCCAGGGTGCCCAGCCGCAACTGGCTGCCCGGCATCACCCGGACGCGGCTGGCGTCCGCCAGCTCCAACTCGGCGCGCGCGTCGGCGCCCGTCTGGAGGACCTCGTTCGTGTAGAGCGACTCCCCCACGCCTCGCGGCTGGGGCGCCGACAGCTCGGTGCCCGCGAGCACCTCGCCGCTGGCCGCGCTCACCCGCGCCACGCGCGGTTGGGCCGGACGCTCCACGTAGGCGAGCTGGAGCTGACCCGCCTCGCCGGGGACGGCCGGAGGGGCCACCGTGGAGACGCGGGTCCGCGGGACACCCGCCGCGACGAGCACGTCCGCCGCGGCCCTGGCCACCGCGAGCCCCTGACCTCCCAGCCGCTCGGCGTCCGGCAGGCGCGCGGCCACCGTCACCGAGCGGATGGCGGGCCGCGCCACCAGGCTCTCGCCGATGAGCTTGAGGCACGCGTCCGTCTGCGCCCCCTTCGGCGCCAGCGGGCGTCCCAGCTCCACCCGTCCATTGACGAACCGCACGCCACCGCACGCGTCGGGGGCCTGCTGCGCCAGGGCCGGGGAGGCCACCAGCGCCGCCATCATCATCCAGGGCGCCGTGCGCTTCATCGCGTCGCTCCTTCCGCCGTGGGCTGCGTGACCTTCACGATGTTGAACTCGACGCGCCGGTTGTTCTCCCGGCCCTTCGCCGTCTTGTTGGTGTCGACCGGCTTCTCCTCGCCGAAGCCTACCGCCTCCAGGCGGTTGCCGGCGATGCCCGCCTTCATCAGGAAGTCGCGCACCTTGTTGGCGCGGCGCTGGGACAGGTCGAGGTTGCGCTTCTCCGCGCCCTGGCTGTCCGTGTGGCCCTCCACCCGCACCAGCTCCACCTGCGGGTTGGCCTTGAGCACCGAGGCCACCTGCGTGAGGAGGTTGAACGACTTCTTCAGGATGACGTCCTTGCTCGTCGCGAAGTAGACCTTCTCCAGGATGACGATGCGCGTGCCCTCCAGGCGCACCTGGGACTTGCCCTCGTCCGGGCAGCCATCCTCGTCCTTCACGCCGTTGATGGTCTCCGCCTCCAGCGGGCAGGCGTCCACCGTGTCCGGGATGCCGTCCTTGTCGTTGTCCGGGTCCGGGCAGCCGTCGGCGTCCTCGAAGCCGTCCAGGTCCTCGGCCTCCGCCGGGCAGCGGTCCTCGCTGTCGATGATGCCGTCGCCGTCCGTGTCCACCGGCGCGGGGGGCAGCGTCATGGCCACGGGCGCGGGCGGCGGCACGCCGTCCTGCGAGGGCAGGTGGGCGTTCGGATCATCCGGGCAGCCGTCTTCGTCCTGGTAGCCGTTGAAGGTCTCCTTCTCGCCCGGACACACGTCCGGACCGTCGAGGATGCCGTCGCCGTCGTCGTCGGGGTCCAGGCAGTTGTCGTCGTCCTGGAAGCCGTCGTAGTCCTCGGGGCCGAGCGCGCAGGGCGGCGGCAGCGTGGACGTGGCGGCGACCGCGGCGGGCCGTCCCCCGGCGCCCGCGGTCCAGCTCAGGCCTCCCAGCACGCGGAAGCTCGGGGTGCCGTACCCGCGCGTCAGGCCTGGACCGGCGCCCACGTGCGCGGCCAGCTCCTTCGTGAAGCGGTACTTCAGCGCGCCCAGCACCTCCAGCGGGCGCTCCTCCGCGTGGGTCTCCTTCAGCCCCAGCGCGCCGGCCAGCGAGGCCTGCGCGGTGAGGGCCTGGGTGAGCGGCACCTCCGCGCCCACGGAGTAGGCGAACTCGTTGCCCACGCGCAGGTTGCGCAGTTGCTCCTCGCCCCGCAGGTTCACACCCGCGTTGGCGATCAGCCGCACCGCCGAGGTGGCCCACTCCGCCACCAGGCGCGGCTGGAACGTCACTCCGCCGGTGCCCAGGTACTGGTCCCCGCCCGAGGTGGGCAGGGTGAAGGGCGCCACGAGGGCGAACGACAGCCCGGCGTCCGTGGAGAGCAGCCGCACCTTGGGCACGAGCCGCAGGTCGCCCACGCCCGTCGTCCCCACACCCTGCGCGAGCGTCGGGGACACCGCTCCCGCCGACTGCGACGTCGTCGTGGAGACGGGCAGCGACACACCCAGCTCGAACCGGTCGAACAGGGCGATGGCGCCCATCAGGTCCACGGTCAGCTGGCTGTCGACGATGCGGTAGACGAACGCGTCCTTGCGCGGGTCGAGCAGGTTGAGCGGATCATCCGCGTAGTTGACCGACAGCCCCAGGTTCCAGTCGAGGTGCTGCCCCACGCGCGCGCCATGCACGCCCAGCACGTCGTACGCGCCGGGCCCCGGCTTGTACTGCTGGACGTCGATGGCCTGCGAGGCGGGCACCTGCGCCTGGACGGGCGAGGCGAACAGCGCGAGCGCCAGGAGTGGTGTCGCGGCACCCAGGGGGAGGAGCGCGCGCGCGGCGCGGCCCCTTCTCTCGACGGGCTGAAGGGGAGGACCGGGTGGGTAGGGATGCACTCGCATGATGTGAAACTGCCTCAAGGTAGGGGACCGCATCAACGTGCAGCGAGGAGTTGTGAGACGTGCTGCGCCAGCGACGGCAGGGGTTGGGGTTTGGGAAGCAGGAGGTCCACGCCGAGCTCGCGGGCACGCGCGCTGAGCTCCGGCGAGGCGAAGGCCGTCAGCAGCACCACCCGCGTCTCCGGGGTGTAGCGGCGCACGAAGTCCGCCAGCACCAGCCCCTCCTCGGACTGGGTGCCGCTGAGCCGCAGGTCGCTGATGACCAGGTCGTACCGCCCCGTCGTCATCAGCCCGAGCGCCTCGTCCAGCGCCTGGGCGGAGTCCACCCGGTACCCGGCACCGGAGAAGAACTGCCCCAGCACCCAGCAGAGGGACGACTCGTCATCGACGATGAGGATGTTCTGGGACACGTCCCCGGGCCGTCAGCAAGCCCGGGGCCAGGGTCCCGCGCACCCAGGGACGACGCTATTTCCAACACTTGCGAAACCCCGCCCGGACGGGGAAGCAAGCCCCTGTCCAGGTTATGGATCCGGTTTCTGGAATCCGGATCTGTTGATGCCCAAACGTTTCAGGCGTTCATACAAGGAGGAGCGGGGGATGCCCAGGCGGAGCGCGGCGCGCTCGACGTGGCCGTTCTCCTTGCGGAGCACGCGCTCGATGTGGCGGCGCTCCAGCTCCTCCAGGGTGAGGTGCTCGTCCTCCTGGTGGGTGTCGTCGGTGGCGGGCTCGAAGCGCAGGTCGCCGCGGGAGAGGGGGCCGCCGCCGGAGAGCAGGACGGCGCGCTCGAGGACGTTGCGCAGCTCGCGGATGTTGCCCGGCCACGGGTAGCGCACGAGGGCGGACTCCGCGTCCGGCTGGAGCCCCACGCCGCCGCGTCCCCGGGGCCGTCCCATCTCCTCCAGGAAGTGGTGGGCGAGCAGGGGGATGTCCTCGGGGCGCTCGCGCAGCGCGGGGACGTGGAGGATGAGGGTGCTGACGCGGAAGTAGAGGTCGCCGCGGAAGCGCTTCTCGCGGGTGGCGGTGCCCAGGTCCTGGTGGGTGGCGGCGATGAGGCGCACGTCCACGCGGCGGTCCTTCACGTCGCCCAGCCGGCGGAAGCGCTTCTCCTCCAGCACCTTGAGGAGCTTGGGCTGGACGGCCAGGTCCATGTCGCCCATCTCGTCGAGGAAGAGGGTGCCCCGGTCCGCGACCTCCAGGAGGCCCTGCTTGGCGTTGACCGCGCCGGTGAAGGCGCCCTTCTCGTGACCGAACAGCTCCGAGTCCAGCAGGTCCTTCGACAGCGCCGCGCAGTTGAGGTCCACGAAGGGGGCGTCCGCGCGCGGGCCGCCCTCGTGCAACCAGCGGGCGAGCACGCTCTTGCCGCTGCCCGTCTCGCCGGTGATGAGCACCGGGCTGTCGCTGTGCTGGATGCGCTCGGCCTCCGCGCGCAGGCCGCGGATGGCGGCGCTCGCGCCGATGAAGGGGTCCACCGACGTCCGCGCGGTGCGGGACTGGTCCGCGCGCAGGCGCTGCCGCTCGCGCCGCTGCGCCACCAGCCGCTCCAGCACCACGGTGAGCACCGCCATCTCCACCGGCTTGGTGAGGAACTGCTCGGCGCCTTCCTTCACCGCCTGCACCGCCAGCTCGATGGAGCCATGACCGGTGAGCACGACGAGCGGCACCGCCGCGTCGATCTCCTTGAGCCGTGGCAACAGCTCCAGCGCGGTGCCGTCCGTCAGCCGGTAGTCCACCACCGCGACGTCCGGTCGCTGCGCGCGGAACTGCTCCTGGGCCTCCGCCAGGCTCGTGGCCTCGTCCACGTCGAAGCCCCGCGCCGTGAGATAGCCCCGCATTCCCAGTCGTACGCCGGGTTCGTCGTCCACCAGGAGGATGCGGGTTCGGGTCATGAGGCCAGTGATTTTAGAGGGAGTGCGGCGGGTTGCGAGGAAACCGCTGGTAGCAGCAGCGTGACCTCCGCGCCACCCTCCGGGTGGTTGCGCAGGCGGATGACTCCCTGGTGCTCCTCCATGATGCGCTGGACGATGGACAGGCCCAGGCCCGTGCCGCCTCGCCGCTTGCTGAAGAACGGCTCGAAGACGTGGGGAACGTCCTCATCCCGGAATCCCGGACCGGCGTCCTTCACGACGCAGCGGACCCAGGCGCGGCCGTCCTCCTCGAAGGTCTCCGTGGCCACGCGCACGGTGGTGCCGGCGGGCGAGTACTGCACGGCGTTCTCCAGCACGTTGCGGAAGACGTGGAACAGGCGGCGCGCGTCCATGCGCACGCCCGGCAGCAGCGCCTCGAGCGCGCTCGCGACGTGGACGCCGCCCTTCTCTGCGGCGAGGACGCAGGCGGCCACGGCCTCCTCCACCACGGGACGGATGGGGCTCTCCACCCACTCGCCCCGGGTGGGGCGGCCGTACTCGAACAGCTCCTGGGTGAGGTGGTTGAGGCGCTTGACCTCGCCACGCAGCACCTCCAGGTAGGGCGCCAGTTCGGTGCGGTTGCCCACGGTGGCCTCGACGGCGTCCACCACGGCGGAGATGGAGAACAGGGGGTTGCGCACCTCGTGGGCCACGCCGGCGACGATGGCGCCCATCGCGGCCATCGTCTCGCTGCGGCGCAGGCTGGTCTGCAGCTCCAGCAGGCGCGTCACCTCGTTGGCGACCAGGATGATGCGCGAGTCCTCGTCGCCGACCTCGTCCACCCACGCGGCGGACAGCTCCCACGTCCTGCGGAAGTGCGGGTCGGTCACCTCGCGGGTGAGGCTGCCGCGCGTGCGGCGCAGCTCGTCCACCAGCGGCAGCGCGTTGGACCAGGGCGGGGCGCTGGCGGCGGTGTTGAGCGGCTGGCCGGAGGGGTCCAACCCGCCGAAGAGGATGCACGCGGCGGCGTTGAGGCGGTGGATGGTGCCGTCCGGGCCGAGCACCACGAGCGGCGAGGCCACGGCGTCGAACGTGCGGCGCCACTCGTGCGCGGAGCGGCGGAAGCTGTTGTGCAGGCGCTGGCGCAGCTCGTCCGCGAGGTAGCGGTCGGTGATGTCGGTGACGACGCACCCCACGTGCAGCTCGCCCTGGAGGTCGCGCGCGGAGGCGGTGGCGCGGCTGCGCACCCAGCGCACGCGGCCGTCGGCGCAGATGAGCCGGTGCTCCAGCTCCACCTCGGAGCCCGGCGCGAGCGATTCGATGTTCTCGCGATAGCGCGCGCGGTCCTCCGGATGGACCATGTCCGACCAGAGCGGCGGCGGGCCTCCGTGGGGCCCCGGCTCGGAGAACGCGGACGCGGGATAGCCGGTGGTGCGCTCGATGACGGGCGTGCAGTAGAAGTCGCGCAGCCGGCCGTCGCGCAGCTTGCCACCCCAGAGGTAGTCGGGCAGCGAGCGCGTGAGCACGTCGAGCCGCCCCTCGTGCTCCTGGAGGCTCTGCTCCGCGCGCATGCGCTCGGTGAGTTCGGACAGGGCGGCGATGACGCCCAGCACCTCGCCTCCGGCGCCCTTCACGCGCGTGTAGCTGCCGAACCAGAAGCGCGACTCGCCAGGCGCCGCCGGGGTCTCCACCTCCAGGTACGTGTCCTGGACGGGCGCGTCCGTCTCGAGGGCGCGCTGGAGCCGCGGCGCGAGCTTGCGGCCCAGCTCCGGCATGACCTCCGTGACGTGGCGGCCCAGGTGCCCTCCCGCGGGGAGGCCGTTCATCGCGGCGAGCGCGGCGTTGACGTGGATGTAGCGCAGGTTGCGGTCGAAGAAGGCGAAGCCCACGGGCGTGACGTCCATGATGGCGTCGCGCAGCGCGCTGGAGTCGCCGGCGCTGCGCAGCGCCGCGTCGCGCTCGCGGCGGGTGCGCTCCCGCGCGTGGGCGAGCAGCAGCGCGGGGGTCCCCGCGCAGACCAGCACCAGCGTGGCGGTGGTGAGGACTCGCGAGAGGGGGCCGGACCAGGCCCACTCGATGAGCGCGGCGGTGGCCGCGGCGAGGAGGACGGCCAGCAACATGTGACGGCGGGAGGGGAACGCGTGCATGGGGTGTGCGCACGCGAGACTATCCGGATTCCTCGGACGTGCCGTGTATCCCGGCGATGGAGGCGCTGCCTTCGTCGCGTGGTGGGCGAGGGGGCGGGCCGCCAGGACCCGGCTCGGGTCGGTCCCGACACGCGTGCCTCAGACGTGCCCCGCGGAGGGCTCCGCCGCTCGTGACGCGCTCGCGAGCAGCGCCCGCACCTCGTCGTCCGTCGTCTGCGCGAAGTCCCGATACCAGAGGCCCACGGCGAAGAAGGGGTCGGGCATGCGCGCGCACACCACCTCGTCGGCCTCCTCCTCCAGGAGGTCGCAGGCCTCCGGGGCGGCGACCGGGACGGCGACGACGACGCGTGCGGGCTCGAGCTGCCGCACCGCCGCCACCGCGGCGCGCATCGTGGCGCCCGTGGCCAGGCCATCGTCGACGAGGATGACGCGGCGATGCCGCACGTCCAGCGCGGGGCGCCCCTGCCGGTAGCTCCGCTCGCGCCTGCGCAGCTCCGCGCCCTCCCTCGCCGCGGCGGCGTCGATCTGCTCCGGCGGGATGTCGAGCTGCCGCACCACCTCGTCGTTGACGACGTGGACGCCGCCGGTGGCGATGGCCCCCATGGCCAGCTCCTCGTGGCCCGGCGTCCCCAGCTTGCGCACGAGGAACACGTCGAGCGGGGCGCCCAGGGCGCGCGCCACCTCGTACCCCACGGGAACGCCGCCGCGAGGCAGGGCGAACACGCGCGTGTCCGGGTGATGCGCGTACCGCCCCAGCAGCGCCGCGAGCTCGCGGCCCGCGCTGAAACGGTCCTGGAAGTCGGGCCCTCGCACGTCTCGCTCCCCGGCACCTCCGTTCGAGGTGTCTTCCCCGGAACAATGGCCATCGCGCCACGCGCGGTAAACGTCCCCGCTCCGGCGAGGGCGAGCGACGCGCCGCTCAGGTGCCCTCGGTCGTGGCGATGATGTTGGGCCTGCCCGGCTGGCCGGGTGGCGGCGGCTCGTGGATGCCGGGCGGCGCGATGTCGGGCGGGCGCGGCGGTTCGATCTCCGGCGGCCGCCTCGAGGGGGGCTCCTCCTCTGGGGGCCGGCGGGTCGGCGGCGCTCGCCCCGGGGGCACCGGGTCCGGCTCCTTCACGGGCGCGTCGGGTGGCGACGTGGGTGGCGGCGGCTCGGGTGTCCCCGGTGGCTTCGGCGGGGGCTCCGCCGCCACGAGGGAGGAGGCCCGTCCGGCGCGGGCCCGGAGCGAGGACCGGGTCACCCATTGGGGACCCCGGCCTCGACGTGCCCTCGGGAGGGCTGCTGGTCCCAGCGATGTGCTCATGCGTGCGCGTCTCCTGGTCTCCTCGCGGAATTCCCGCGGTGCGGACAACCTGTGCACGACGGGGCAGGCGGGCACTGCCCCGGGCGCGCGGGGAGCGGAGGACGCGAGGCCCCGGACGTCGCCGACCCACCGGCCGTCCCGACGGGGCGTGGTCGGGCCGGTCGTGCCGGATTGCTGCGTCGCGCCACGTGAACCTTCACGTTTGCCGGAAGGAGTCATCCGGAACGGAGGCACGACATGAAGGCAGCCTGGTGGAGCCTCGGCGGTGTGGGCGTGGGCGTGGGCCTGATGTACTGGGCGGACCCTCGCAGTGGCCGATGGCGCAGGTCGCACCTGCAGGGCAGGGCGGTGCACGTGACCCATGAAGCGGGGAGCGCGCTGGGCGTCATCAAGCGGGACGTGACGCAGCGCTCACGGGGGCTGTTCCTGGAGTCCGTCGCGAGGTTCCGCTCCGAGTCCGTGGACGACGTGACGGTGGCCGAGCGCGTGCGCGCGGCGCTCGGGCGCGTGTGCTCGCATCCCGGCTCCGTGCGCGTCTCCGTGCGCAACGGCGTCGCCACGCTCGAGGGCTCCATCCTGATGGACGAGCTGCGCCGCGTCGTCCCGCGCGTCAGTCATGTCCGGGGCGTGCGGGCCCTGGACAACCGTCTCATCCCCTACGCGCAGCCGGGGCGACAACCCGAGCTGCAGGGTGGCATCGAACGCAGGCCCGCGCGGCGGCTCTTCGGCGCCAGGCGCTGGTCTCCCTCGGCGCGGCTCGTCGGCCTGCTCGGAGGCCTGTCGCTGGCGTCGTGGTCGCTGCGCCGTCGCGGCCTGCTGGGCACGCTGGTGGGGGCGGGCGGGCTGGTGCTGGGCGTGCGCGCGCTGAGCAACCTGGAGCTGCGCAGGCTCACCGGCTTCGGCGTGGGGCCCCGCGCCATCACCCTCCACAAGGACATCACCGTGAACGCGCCCGTGGAGGAGGTGTTCGCGTTCTGGGACGCGATGCAGAACTTCCCGCGCTTCATGACCCACGTCGACGAGGTGAGTGTCGACCGCGAGGGGCGCTCGCGCTGGAAGGTGAAGGGGCCCGCGGGGCTGCACTTCGAATGGGAGGCGGTCGTCACCCAGCGCGTCCCCAACAAGCTGCTCGCGTGGCGCAGCGAGAAGGGGACGTCGGTGGAGAACGCCGGCGTCATCCACTTCGAGCCCACGCCCCGGGGCGGGACGCGGGTGGACATCCGCCTGGCGTACAACCCGCCGGCCGGCGCCATCGGCCACGCGTTCGCCCGGCTGCTGGGCGTGGACCCGAAGCGGCAGATGGACGACGACCTGCTGCGCTTCAAGTCGCTGCTGGAGCGCGGGAAGGCCACGGGCCGTGAGACGGTGACTCGCGAGGAGCTGTCTCCAGCGCGCTCGGGCCCTCGTCAGCGCATGCACTGAGGGGCGCCGAGGCCCTCGCACCGACGCAGGAGCTGCGCGCCATCCCGGAGGACCGGGGTGGCGCGCAAATCTTGCGCGTCCCGCTCCAGGTGTCACCCGGCACGCACCCTGGCGTGGCGCTTGCTTCACGATTCCCCTCCGATGTGGGGGGAGCGGTTAGTCTCCACCCCGGAACCATGGCGGAGACCTTGTTCGAGGAGTTGAAGCGGTACGTGGGCTTCGATGCGCGGGACGAGGCGTCGCTCGTCGCGCTTCATGCAGTCGCGAAGCCCCATTTCCCACGCATCTCACGCGTCTTCTACGACCGCATCCTGGAGCACGAGGGCGCGCGCAAGGCGCTCGAGGGCGGCGAGAGCCAGGTGGGGCACCTGCGGGGCACGCTCCAGGTCTGGATGGACCAGCTGCTGCGTGGGCCGTGGGACGAGGCGTACTACGAGCTGCGCTGCCGCATCGGCCGGATGCACGTGCGCATCTCCCTGCCGCAGCACTACATGTTCGGCGCGATGAACGTGCTGAGGCAGGAGCTCACCGACATCATCGACGCGGCGTACCAGGGGCAGTCGGAGGCGCGCCACCTCGCGAGGAGCTCGCTGGGGCGCATCCTGGACCTGGAGCTGGCCATCATGCTCCACACCTACCGCGAGGACCTGCTCGTCCAGCAGGCGCGCAGCGAGCGGCTCTCCACGTTCGGCCAACTGGTCGGCTCCATCGGCCACGAGCTGCGCAACCCGCTGGGGGTCATCGAGACGTCGCTCTACATCCTGCGCAGCCGCGCGGGCGCCACCGTGGACGAGCGCACGAACAAGCACCTGGACCGCATCGGCGAGCAGGTGGGCATCGCCAACCACATCATCTCCGACCTGCTGGACATGATCCGCGACCGCCCCCTGCAGCGGCAGCCGGTGTGGCTGGACGAGGTGTGGCAGGAGGCGCTCAAGGCGGTGACGCGTCCGGAGGGCGTGCTCGTGACGACGGAGGGGCTCGCCTCGCTGCCGACCCTCCAGGGGGACGCGGGGCAACTGCGCCAGGTGTTCGTCAACCTCCTGGAGAACGCCGTCCAGGCCGTGGAGGAGACGGGGGGCACGGTGTCGTTGGTGGGCTCCCTGGTCGAGCCCGGGCGCGTGGAGGTGGTGCTGGAGGACACCGGGCCCGGGGTGAGCGAGTCCATCCGCCGCCGCCTGTTCGAGCCGTTGATGACGACGAAGGCGCGGGGCATCGGCCTGGGGCTGCCGCTCGTGCGCCGCATCCTCGAGCGGCATGGCGGCACCATCGCGTACGCGCCGCGCGAAGGCGCGGGTGCCCGCTTCGTGCTCCACTTCCCCGTCGCTCCCGCAGAGGAGGGCCCGAATGCGTCGGTACCTTCTGCTGGATGACAACCAGGCGCTGGCGGAGAACCTCGCGGAGATCCTCCGCGACGAGGGGCACGAGGCCGTCATCGCGAGCAGCGGCGAGGCGGCGCTGGCGCTCGTTCGCTCCACGCGCTTCGACGCCCTGGTGACGGACATGCGCATGCCCGGAATGAGCGGCGCGGACGCGGTGCGCCGCATCCGCCTGCTCGACCCGGGCATCGCCGCCGTCGTCGTCACCGCCCACCCGGGAGAGAACGACCTGGAGACGGCGCGGCGCGAGGGCCTGCTCGCGGTGCTGCCCAAGCCGGTGCCCGTGCCTCAACTCATGGAGCTGCTCGCGCGGGCGCGCCGCGACGGGCTGGTGGTGCTGGTGGAGGACGACCCGGCGCTGAGCGACAACCTCTCCGAGGTGCTGCGCGCGCGGGGCTTCTCCAGCGTACGGGCGGCGTCGGTGCTCGACACGGAGAACCTGTGCTGCGCGCGGCCCTTCGCGGCGCTGGTGGACCTGCGCGTGCCGGGAGGCCCTGATGGCGAGGCGCTGCGGCGGCTGCGCGCGCGCTTCCCGCGCCTGCCCACCTTCGTCATCACCGCGTGGCCGGACCTGGCCCCGGTGGATGCCGTCATCGACGTGTTCTCCAAGCCCTTCGACACCCGTGAGCTGGTGGGCGCGCTGGAGTCCGCGCACGCCTCGAGGCCCCCGTCCTCCCAATGACCGAGACCGTCCCCAAGCCCCCGGCGCGCATCCTCCTGGTGGATGACAACGCGGCGTTCCTCGACAACCTCCACGAGCTGCTGGGCGACGCCGGCTACGCCGTGCGGGGCGCCTCGACCTGCAAGGCCGCGCGGGAGCGCGCGCGCGAGGGCTTCGACGTGGCGCTGGTGGACCTGCGCCTGCCGGACGGGGACGGGACGGCGCTGGCGGCGGAGCTGAAGGAGGGCGCGCCGGATTCGGAGGTGGTGTTGCTGACGGGCTTCGCCACGCTGGAGACCGCCATGGCCGCGGTGCGGGCCGGCGCGTGCGCGTACCTGATGAAGCCGTGCGCGCCGCGCGAACTCTTGCTGACGCTGGAGCAGGCCATGCGGCAGGTCCGGCTGCACGCGGAGAAGCGCGAGCTGGCCCGGCGCGCGCAGGTGACGGAGAAGCTGGCCGCGGTGGGGACGATGACGGCGGGCCTGTCCCACGAAATCCGCAACCCGCTCAACGCCGCGGCCCTGCAGTTGTCCGTGCTGGAGCGGCGCGTGCGCAAGCTGCCGGACGGCCAGCAGGGGGCGCTCCTGGAGCCGCTCCTGCTGGTGCGCGACGAGATTCGCCGCCTGGACCACATCCTGGAGGACTTCCTCCAGTTCGCGCGCCCGCGGGAGTTCCGCCCTGGCTCCGTGGACGTGAAGGCCCTGGTGCGCCGCGTGGTGGACCTGCTGTCCAGCCAGGCCGAGACGCGCAAGGTGACGCTGGAGCAGGTCATGCCGGAGGGCGCCATGCCCGCGCTGTCCGGCGAGGAGGAGCGGCTGCGCCAGGTGCTCATCAACCTGTGCCTCAACGCGCTGGAGTCGACCCCCGCCGGTGGGCGCGTGACGCTGTCGACGGGCGTCGACGACGCCCGCGTGTGGCTCACGGTGGACGACACCGGCTCCGGTGTCCCGGAGGCGATGAGGGATCGCATCTTCGAGCCCTTCTTCACCACCAAGGCCCAGGGTTCGGGGTTGGGGCTCCCCATCGTCCACGCCATCGTCACGCAGCACGCGGGGACGCTGGAGGTGGGGACGGCCCCGTCCGGCGGCGCGCGGTTCCTGCTGCGCCTGCCGGTGTCTCGCTAGGACGGCCTCAGAAGCCCCCGGGAGGCGCCACCAGCCCGGAGGTGGTGACGCTGGCGCACAGGACGCAGCCCTCCTGGAGGGCGCCATCCGCGCGCTCGCCCGTCTTGTCCGCCCGGGCGAGCTGCCGGGTCGGGTCGCCCATCGCGCCGCCCGGCTCGTTCGTGAACCAGATGTCGAACTCGTAGTGGACCGGCACCGGCTTGCCGTCGAGCATGGCCGGCGCGTAGCGCCACGTCGTCAGCGTGCGGATGACGGCCTCCTCCAGGCCGGAGAGGCCCTGGAGCGACTTGCAGTCGGTGACGCTGCCCTCCGCGGTGATGGTGCATCGGGTCACCACCGCGCCGTTGGGCACCGCGGAGATGCGCGAGCGCATGCCCTGGGTCAGGTCCGCGAAGTGGAACCGCCGCCCGGACACGAAGCGGGGCGGGGTGATGCCGGGCCCCAGGTCGAAGACGCCGTCCTGGTCCTGGTCGTGATTGATGCGCGCGGGGGGCTCCGTCCGCGTCGACGCCGCGGCGACGGCGAGGTGCAGCGGGAGCGACGGCAGGGGCAGGGGGCCCATGTCCTCGGCCACGGCCTCCCTTGACTCGACCGCCTGGCTGTCCGCCTCTTCGGCGGAGGGCTCCGCGTCGAGCGGGTACGGCGTGCGCGGCAGCTCCGTGCGCGCGATGCCCTCCGTGTCCGGGATGAGCAGCGGCGCCGGCTCCGGGGCGCGCGGCTTGCTCACCGGCGCCTTGGCGGCGGGGGGCGTCGTGGCGCGCGGCGGGCGGCTCGGCGGGGGCGGCGCGACGGGCGCCATCATGGGGAGCGGCGCCACCAGCGGCCGGTGGATGGGCGGCAGGCCCGCGTCGACGAGCGGACGCTCCATGCCCGTCAGCGGCTTGATGGCGCCACGGCCCGGCGCCGGGGCGGAAGGTTCGGCGCCCGCGACGAGCGGCACCTGGGAGGTGCCCAGGGCGATGGCGAGCGCCGCGCCACCCAGCCCGCTGGCCAGCCGCCACGTCCGGCTCGGCGCGCGGGACTCCGGCGTCACCAGGAGCCGGCGGATGCGCGACAGGAGCGAACCCCCGTCGGCGCCGAGCGCGAGCCCCGCCATGGAGGGCACACGCAACTGCTCGAGGTGTGTCAGCGCCTGCGCGTAGAGCAGGGCGTCGCCGCACGACTGCACGGCGAGGTCATCCGCGCAGTGCTCGCGCTCCTCGCGGATGCGGTGCGACAGCCACCAGACGGCGGGGTGGTAGAACAGGAACGTCTCCACCAGCGTCTGCAGCAGGTTGACCAGGTAGTCGTGCCGCCGGATGTGCGCGAGCTCGTGGGCGAGGACCGCCTCGAGCTGTGACGGCGACAGGCCGCTGATGGCGCCCACGGGGACGAGGATGAGCGGCCGCCACAGCCCGATGACCATGGGGATGTCCACGCGGTGGGTGGCCAGCAGCCTCACCGCGCGCGTCATGCGCAGCCGCGCCAGCGCGTGCTCCAGGGCCTGCCGCCAGTCGGCGGGCGCCTCCTGCGTGTGCAGGCGCATCAGCCGCTGGGCCGCGAACCAGGAGACCAGCGTCCGGGCGGACAGGAGCAGCACGCCGCAACACCACAGCGGCAGGAGCCAGGGCCGCAGCGTCTCCAGCCCGAAGCCCGCCTGGGGCGCGTCCGTGAGCAGCACCACCGTGCGCGCCGTCGCCGGGGGAATCCCCAGGGAGGCCACCACGGAGGCCGTCGCCACGGGGGCGCGGGAGCCCGCGGCCATCATCTCCAGCAGGGCCGAACCGAAGGAGAAGAGCGGCAGCACGCCCATGGCCAGCAGGCCCAGGCAGGCGGTGACGTACCGCGCGCTCGCGGCGCGTTGAGGCATCAAGGCGAGGAGGCCGGCGGCCACCAGGGCCACCGCGAAGCCCTGCCAGACGAAGGCGAGCAGGGCGTGTTCCAGGGCGCGGATGAGCGGCGGCGCCGTCCAGGGGTCCAGCGCGGCCATCACTTCCCCCGCCTCTCTTGCGCGTCGAGCAGCTTGCGGATCTCCGCCAGCTCCTCCGCGGAGGCCTTCTTCATGGAGAGGGCCTGGGCCACCACGCTCATCGCCGAGCCGCCGAAGGCCCGGTCCATCAAATCCCGGAGCAGGTCACGCTGGGTGCGCTGCTGGCTGAGCGACGCCTGATAGACGTGGGTGCGCTCGGTCTCGTCCCGCTGGACCAGCCCCTTCTCCGTCATGTTCTGCAGGAGCTTGAGGACCGTGGTGTAGCCGGTGTCCTGCGTGTCGCGCAGCGACTCGTGCACCTGCCGGACGGTGCTCGGGCCCAACTGCCAGAGGACCCGGAGGATGGCCAATTCGGCGCGCGTGGGCTGCGGGGGCACGGGCATCATGGCGTGCGAGTATTACGACGGGTGTCGTATCTGTCAACGACGCCCGTCGTAGACCCGCCCCCGGCGCGCCCGCCCTATTGCTCCGCGGACACCTCGTCGGGTGGTTCCTCGCGAGGGGCCTTGGTCGCCGCGCCGTCGCTCTGCGAGCCGTACTCCTTGAGGCGGTACTGGATCTTCCGGACGCTGATGCCGAGCACCTCCGCGGCGCGGGACGTGGAGCCCTGGACCATCTCCAGGGTGCGCAGGATGGCCTCGCGCTCGATGGCCGCCAGCGTCGCGCCGGGGATGAGCGAGCCCTGGCTGGTGCCGGAGGGGCGGGGGCCGCGCAGCACGGGCGGCAGGTCGTCCGTGGTCAGCTCCTGGCCCTGGGCGAGCACCACCGCGCGCTCGATGGCGTTCTCGAGCTCCCGGATGTTGCCGGGCCAGTCGTGCGCCAGGAGCGCCTGGAGGGTGCCCGGCGCGAGCCCCCGGACCTGCTTGCCGTAGGCGTCGCCGTACTTCTCGAGGAAGTGGTTCACCAGGGCCGGGATGTCGCTCTTGCGGTCGCGCAAGGGCGGCAGCGTCACGCTCACCACGTTGAGCCGGTAGTAGAGGTCCTCGCGGAAGCGGCCCGCCTTGACCTCCGCGGACAGGTCCCGGTGCGTGGCCGCCACGATGCGCACGTCCACCTTGATGGTCTGGGTGCCGCCCACGCGCTCCAGCTCGCGCTGCTGGAGCACGCGCAGGAGCTTCACCTGCACGGCGGGGGAGATCTCCCCCAACTCGTCCAGGAAGAGGGTGCCGCCGTCGGCCAGCTCGAAGCGGCCCTCCTTCCGGGCCACCGCGCCGGTGAACGCGCCCTTCTCGTGGCCGAACAGCTCGCTCTCGAGGAGGCTCTCCGACAGCGCGGCGCAGTGCACGCGGATGAACGGCTTGTCGCGCCGCGGCGACTCCTGGTGCAGCGCCTGGGCGATGAGCTCCTTGCCCGTGCCCGACTCGCCGAGGATGAGCACCGTGGCGCGGGTGTTCGCCGCGCGGCGGATGACGTCGTAGATGCCCTGCAACTGCGGCGACTCGCCGATGATGTCGTGGAAGCGGCGCACGCGCGTGCGCACCTGGTCCCTCAGGGCCTCCGCCTCGCGGCGCAGGTTGCGCTTCTCCAGCACCTTGCCCAGCGTGACGAGCACCTGGTCCGCGTCCAGCGGCTTGAGCAGGAAGTTGTCGGCGCCGGCCTTCATGGCCTCCACCGCCGTCTCCACGCTGGCGAAGGCCGTCATCATGACGAAGGTGGCGTCGCTGCCCTGCTCGCGCGCGGCGCGCAGGAGGCTCAGGCCGTCCATCTTCGGCATGCGCACGTCGGTGAGCACCACCGCGGGGGAGAAGTCCCCCACGCGGGCGAGCGCCTCGGCGCCATCGGCGGCCTGGGCCACGTCGTAGCCCTCCTCGCTCAGGATGGTGGCGATCGCGGTGCGGGCGTTGTCCTCATCATCGACGACCAGGATGCGTTGTGCGGACATGGGGGTGGGGCTCGGGAAGCGGGTCAGGAGGAAACGACGTTCAGCGCGCCGTGGGGGAGGCCCGCGGCCGGGAGGGGCGGCGGGACGCGGGCATGCCACGTCTCCACCACGGGCTCGATGCGAGGGGTGATCCGGATGACGGAGCTGGGGAAGCAGTGCGCGGGCAGCTCCGAGAAGATGAGGCGCACCACCTCCGCGTCCGTGTCGGTGGCCACGGCCACGTGCGGCCGGACGATGAGGTCGGTGAGGTGCGGCGTCTGGCCGGGCCCCGCCACCACGCGGGCCACCGCGCAGCTCTGGTAGAAGAGGACGGGCACGTCCGCCTCCCGCGCGCGCTCCAGGAAGGCCAGCAGCGTGCGGCCCTCCACGGCGCCCACCAGCAGCGCCTCCGGCGCCCAGCGGCCATCGTCGGGCCCGTGCGACTCCCCGAGCGGGATGCCGATGGGCACGGGGGGCGCCCGGTCGCTCGTCAGCACGGCGCCCCGGTCGCCTTGCCAGTAGAGGCGTGTTTCGTACTCTGTGACGGTAACGGACGTCATGGGCTCTCCTTCCGCCGGGCCCTTCTCCGGCCTTGCCCTTTCAACCCGTGTGCCGCGAGGCTGCTTCAATCCGGACCGAGGTGTCACCCCGCGGTCCGGGGTGGGGGCGAGAGGGTAGCTCATGGCAACCCCAAGAGCCTTAGCACCTGGGGGCCGGTCAGACTGACCAGCAGGCAGCCGGCCAGCATGAGGGGCAGTCCCAAACGCAGGAGTTCCGAGGCCGCGAGGCCCTCGCCGGCCACCATCGCGTTGGGCGGCGTGCTGATGGCGAAGGGGATGCCCAGCGAGCACCCCATCGCGATGAGCACGGGCGTGGACGCCGAGGGCTCCAGCGCCCCGGCCAACGGGATGAGCAGGGCCGCCGTGCCGGTGTTGCTCATCAGCGCGGAGAGCACGGCCGCCACCGCGACGAGGACGCCCATGCGCGCCTCGCGCGGCCAGGCCGCCAGGTTGGCCCCGTCCAGCACCCGCGCCACCAGGCCCGACTGCTCCAGGAGCCGGCCCAGGGCGATGCCGCCCGCGATGAGCAGCAGCGTGGACCAGTCGAGTCGTCCCAGGTCCTCGCGGGACAGGAGCCCGGTGCCGAACAGCACCGCCGTGGCGCCGAGCGCGACGATGGGGGCGGACACGCCGTGGAGGGGCTCCGACAGCCACGCGACGATGCAGGCCGCGCACACGGCGAGGACGCGGCGGCCGGTGGGCTTCAGCGCCTGGGGGGCGGCCACGGGGAGCTCCAGCTCGCCGCCCACGCGGAAGCGCAGGAGCACCAGCCCGAAGCCGAGCACCAGCATCAGCGCGGTGAGCGGGAGGGCGAAGACCATCCACCCCGCGAAGGTGACGGGGGCGTGCGCGGACGCCGCGGACACCGCGAGCGCGTTGGGTCCGCTGCCCACGGGCGTCGCCATGCCTCCCAGGTTGGCGCCCAGGGCGACCACGGCGAGCAGCGCGGGCCGCAGCGCCGCGCCCGGCGCCAGCGTGACGAGCAACGGGCGGAGCGCCGCCAGCATCATCGCCGCCGCGGCGACGTTGGACATCCACATGGAGAGGAAGGCCACGCCGGCCATCACCCACAACAGGAGCAGGCGGGGGCGGCCCCTCGACAGCCGCACGACGTGCCGGGCCACGGCCGTGTCCAGGCCATGGCGCATCGCCGCCACCTCCAACGTGAAGCCCCCGAGGAACAGCACGAGCACCGGGTCCGCGCACCACGCCAGCACGGACGACACGCCATATCCCTCGCCCATGGGGCCGAGCAGGAGTGGCGTCGCCCCGAGCAGCAGCAGCGTGGGCACGAACGGCGGCACCAGCTCCGTGAGCCAGAGCACCAGGCACGCGCCACCCACGAACACCGTGCGCGCCGCCACGCCGTCCTCCACGCCGAACCTCGCCACGAGCGCGACGGCCCCGAGCCCCACCAGCGCCAGCACGTGCCGGACGCCGAGGCGCCGACGAAGGCGCGGTCCGGGGTCGGGCGGCGCGGGAGGGAGGGGGAGGGCCTCGTCCGGGAGGGACGTGGCGGGCAGGGCGCTCATGTCGGGGCTTCACCGTCGTGGGGAGGGGACCTCGCGGGGGCGAGGTCTCGGGGGGGCGGACATCGATGCGTGTGAGGAGGCCCGGGGACGCCTTCTCCGGACGTCACGGCTCCGGGGCCTGTTCGGCACGGGGTCGCCCGCCCGGAGCGGACGGCGAGGGGCGTCCCCTTGCGGACCGGGTCAGGCGTTGAACTCGGTGGCCAGCTCCTTGCGGTCCAGGTCCGCGATGAGCTGCTGGGCGTAGCGGACCAGGTCCGCCTCCGTGAGGATGCCGAGCAGCGTGCCGTCCGCGTCCGCCACGGGGAGACAGCCGAACTTGTGGCTCAGCATCAGCTCCACGGCCTTGCGCAGCGGCGTGTCCGGCAGCACGGTCGTCACGTCGCGCGTCATGATGTCCGCGGCCCACAGCGGCTGGGCGGCGGGGTCCGTGGCGTGTGTCGCGGCGGCTCGCAGCAGGTCGCGGTGGGTGATGAGGCCCACCAGCTTCCCCTGACGGACCACGGGGAGGTGTCGGATGCGGTGGAGCTTGAGCAACTCATCCGCCTTCCCCAGGTTCTGCGTTTCCTTGAGGGTGACCACCTCTCGCGTCATCAGTTCTCCGACAATCTGCATTTGTGGCACTCTCCATTGGGTGGTCTGCCTCCCTCCCATTGCATGGAGGAGGCCAGACGGGTTTCGCAGGGCGTACGGCGAAACCCTCGACCTCTACACGCAAGGTTTGCGTGTCGGCACCTCACCCCGCACGTCTTGCGTCCCGGGTGTTGGCTGGTGGGCGTCAGCCCGGGGCGTTCGGGTCGGTTGAAGCCCGTTCCCATGTGCGCTACATGCTCACCCCAGTCGCTAGGGGTGCCCCTCGAAGGGGGCTGAGACGGCCGCGGGGTGCGGCCAACCCTTGGAACCTGAACCGGGTCATACCGGCGGAGGGAAGCGGCCCGGGGGCGCCTTGCGTCCTCCGTCTGCCTTCCCGCCCGTCCTCGAGGAGAGAGAGATGAGCGGAGCATCCAAGAGCCTGAAGGTCGATGGGAAGGTGTTGGAGGGCATCAGTCGTGGCCCCCTGCCTGCCTCGCACAAGGCCTACGTGAACGGCGTGCTGCACCCGGACCTGCGGGTGCCCCTGCGCGAGATTCGCCAGACGCCCACGCGCCACGGCCACGGGCCGGACGCGAAGGTGACGGAGAACCCCTCCGTCTACGCCTACGACTCGAGCGGGCCGTACACGGACCCGTCGGCGGACATCGACCTGCGCCGCGGGCTCCCCGCGCTGCGCGAGTCGTGGATCCTCCAGCGGGACGACTCGGACGCGCTGTCGGGAATCACGTCCCGCTACGGCCAGGAGCGCGAGGCGGACCCGCGGCTGGCGGGCCTGCGCTTCGGCCACCGCCGCAAGCCCCGCGTGGCGCGCCCGGGAGGGAACGTCACCCAGTTGCATTACGCTCGGCGTGGCATCATCACCCCGGAGATGGAGTACGTGGCGCTGCGGGAGAACCTGCGCATGGACGCCTCGCTGTCCGCGCAGCACCCGGGGCACTCGTGGGGCGCGTCCATCCCCCGCGTCATCACCCCGGAGTTCGTGCGCGACGAGATCGCCCGGGGGCGCGCCATCATCCCCGCCAACATCAACCACCCGGAGCTGGAGCCGATGATCATCGGCCGCAACTTCCTGGTGAAGATCAACGCCAACATCGGCAACTCCGCGGTGAGCTCCTCCATCGAGGAGGAGGTGGAGAAGATGGTGTGGTCCATCCGCTGGGGCGCGGACACGGTGATGGACCTGTCCACCGGCCGGAACATCCACGAGACGCGCGAGTGGATCCTCCGCAACGCGCCGGTGCCCATCGGCACCGTGCCCATCTACCAGGCGCTGGAGAAGGTGGGTGGCAAGGCGGAGGACCTGACGTGGGAGATCTACCGCGACACCCTCATCGAGCAGGCCGAGCAGGGCGTGGACTACTTCACCATCCACGCGGGCGTGCTCCTGCGCTACGTGCCGCTCACCGCGAAGCGGCTCACCGGCATCGTCAGCCGCGGCGGCTCCATCCTGGCCAAGTGGTGCCTCGCCCACCACCGCGAGAACTTCCTCTACACGCACTTCGAGGAGATCTGCGAAATCATGAAGGCCTACGACGTCAGCTTCAGCCTGGGTGACGGGCTGCGGCCGGGCTCCATCGCGGACGCGAACGACGCGGCGCAGTTCGGCGAGCTGGAGACGCTGGGCGAGCTGACGAAGGTGGCCTGGAAGCACGACGTGCAGGTGATGATCGAGGGCCCGGGCCACGTGCCCATGCACCTCATCCAGGAGAACATGACGAAGCAGCTCGCGGTGTGCGGCGAGGCGCCGTTCTACACGCTGGGGCCCCTCACCACGGACATCGCCCCGGGATACGATCACTTCACCAGCGGCATCGGCGCGGCGATGATCGGCTGGTTCGGCACGGCGATGCTCTGCTACGTGACGCCCAAGGAGCACCTGGGCCTGCCGGACCGCGACGACGTGAAGGAGGGCGTCATCACGTACAAGATCGCCGCCCACGCCGCCGACCTGGCCAAGGGGCATCCAGGCGCCCAGGCTCGCGACAACGCCATGTCCAAGGCGCGCTTCGAGTTCCGCTGGGAGGACCAGTTCAACCTGTCGCTCGACCCCGAGCGCGCCCGCGCCTTCCACGACGAGACGCTGCCCGCCGAGGGCGCCAAGGTGGCCCACTTCTGCTCGATGTGCGGCCCCCAGTTCTGCTCCATGAAGATCACCCAGGACGTGCGCGACTTCGCCGCTCGCAACGGCATGGCGGAGAACGCTGCCCTGGACTCGGGCATGGAGCAGAAGAGCGAGGAATTCAGGAAGGCGGGAAGCGAGTTGTATCGCTGAGCCACGAGCCCCGGTCTCGAGGTCGTCAAACCACCTGGGACATCACCTGTCCGAGACGTGACAATGGGAGTGGGTGCATGTCATGGTAGGCACGCATGGGCGCGGTGTTCGCGCCCTCGATTATCGGGAGGGGAGACTTCATGGAGACTCCACCGCGGGAACAATTGGGAACGTACGTCACGGGCACGCCGATGCCGACCCAGGATGAGAAGACGATGGCGCTGATCGCCCACATGGGCACCATCCTGGCCAACTTCGTGGGACTGGGCTTCGCCGTTCCGCTCGTGCTCATGCTGACGAAGGGCAAGGAGTCGTCCTTCATCCGCGAGCACGCGGTGGAGTCGCTGAACTTCCAGATCACCGTCTTCATCGCGGCGGTGGTGGCCTCCATCACCCTGTGCGTGGGCATCGGCTTCATCCTGCTGCCCATCGTCGGCATCGTGGCGCTGGTGTTCTCCATCATCGCCGGCCTGAAGGCGAACGAGGGCCAGCTGTACAAGTACCCGGTGAACATCCGGCTGGTGAAGTAGCGGTTCCTGGCCCTCTCCGGAGGGCCTTGGCATCCCGGGCGGGCCAGGCGCGAGCGCGCGGGCCCGCCCGTGGTGTTTCGAGGGGCTCCGGGTCAGCCGCCGATGCCCATCATGGGCAGCAGCGTGGCGCCGTTGCCGGGCTCGGTGAAGCGGTGTCCGTCCGGCTTGTCCCCGAGCGCCCGCCGGATGGCGCGGGCCAGCTCCTCGTCGGTCGCGCCGCCCCGGATGAGCTGGTGCAGGGGCGCCTGCGCGCGTCCACCCAGGCAGCTCCTCAGGTCGCCGTTGGAGGCCACGCGCACGCGGTTGCAGCCGCCGCAGAAGTTCTGGGTGAGCGGGGAGATGAAGCCCACGCGCCCGCTGGCCGCGCTCCAGTAGCGCGCGGGACCCGAGGTGGAGGAGTCGGCCGGGGGCGTCGTCTCCTCGGGCTCGGGTGTGAGGGCCAGGCCCTCGTCGCGCAGGCGGGCGACGAGCTCCGCGGTGGGCACCGGCGTACCCTGGCCGAAGGGCATCAGCTCGATGAAGCGGGGGACGACGTGGCGCGCGTGGGCGTACTCCACCAGGGCGCGGACCTCGTGGTCGTTCACCCCGCGCATCACCACCACGTTGAGCTTGAGCGACGCGTAGCCCGCGGCGGCCGCCGCGTCGATGCCCCGCAGCACGGCGGCGAAGTCCCCCTGCTTGGAGATTCGCCGGAAGGTCTCCGCGGACAGCGTGTCGAGGCTGATGTTGAGCTGATCCACGCCCGCCTCGCGCAGCGGGGTGGCCAGGGCCTCCAGGTGGCTGGCGTTGGTGGTGATGGCCAGGTGCTGGATGCCGGGCAGGCGGGAGATCCGCCGGGCGATGTCGACGATGTCGGGCCGGATGAGCGGCTCGCCGCCGGTGAGTCGCACGCGGCGGATGCCCATGCTCGCGAAGAGGGCGGCGATGCGCCCCAGCTCCTGCGCGTCGAGCAGGTCCTTCTTGCCGCCCCACGAGGCGGGGGAGCAGTAGGTGCAACGGAAGTTGCAGCGGTCCGTGACGCTCAGCCGCAGGTACGTCATGCGGCGCCCCTGGGCATCCAGCAGGGGCGGGGTCAGCGGATCCGTCTGGAGGCCGAGCGTCGTCACGGGATGCCTGCCCTCATCACCACCGCCCCGGGTCGGTCCCAGAAGGAGCCCGGAGGATCAGCCCTCGCTGCCCGTGGCGGAACGGATGGTGTTCACCTTGGGCTCGGCCAGCTCGGTGGAGCTGGTGCTCGCGCGGGGGGCCGGCGAGGGCGCGGGCTCGAGGTCGTCATCCAGGTCGGTCAGCCGCGCCAGCTCCGCCTCCGCCTCGTTGGCCTCCTGTTCGGCCACCGGGAGCTGGAGCTTCTTCTTCGCCATCTCCTCCTTGATGCGGATGAGCCCCTCCTCGCCGATGTCGAGGAACGCGCGCACGACCTCCGGGTCGAACTGCGTGTTGGAGCAGCGGCGGATCTCCTGGATGGCGTTGGCGAACGTGGTGCCCTTGCGGTACGGCCGGTCGCTCGTCATCGCGTCCAGCGTGTCCGCCACGGCGAAGATGCGCGCGCCGATGTGGATCTCCTGCCGCTGGAGGTTGCGTGGGTAGCCCGCGCCGTCCCAGCGCTCCTGGTGGGAGAGCACGATGGCGGAGGGCGTGGCGAGGAAGGGGATGGCCTGGATCATCTGGAAGCCGATCTCCGGATGCTTACGCATCTCCAGCCACTCGTCGGGCGTGAGCTTGCCCGGCTTGAGCAGCACCGCGTCCGGCACGCCGATCTTCCCGATGTCGTGCAGCAGCGCGCCGCGGCCGATCTCCTCCAGCTCCTTGCCCTGGATGCCCATGCGGCCGGCGATGGCGGACGTGTAGCTGACCACGCGCTGGGAGTGGTCGCTCGTCTCGTGCTCGCGCGCGTCCAGCGCCGCGACCAACGCCAACAGCGTGTTCTGGTACGTGTTGGCGATGTTGTGCAGCGCGCTGCGCAGCTCCTGGGTGCGATCCCGCACCTTGCGCTCCAGCTTCTTCTGGTAGCGCTTGCGCGCCATCTCGATGCGGCGCTTGGCGAGCGCCCGCTCGATGGCCCGGATGAGGTCGGTCAGCTTCGGTGGCTTGAGCAGGTAGTCCACCGCGCCGCGGCGCAGGCAGTCCACCGCGGACTCCGTGTCGCCATAGCCGGTCAGCATGATGACCGACGTGTCGGGGAAGCGCTCTCGCAGGTTCTCCAGGAGCCAGAGGCCGTCCTTGCCCGGCATCTTCATGTCGCTGATGACGAGCGGCGTGTCCTCCTCGCTCGCCAGATCCAGCGCCATCTCGGCGCCGCTGGCGACGACGCAGTTGTAGCCCTCTTCGCGTAGGAGGACCGAGATGACGTCCCGTACGGAGTCGTCATCGTCGACGATGAGGATTCGGGGTGGTGCAGGAGGGATGGCTTCCACGGCGGGAGATTCTAGAGGTTTCCGGGTTTCAATGGCGAATGAGTCAGGGAAATTACCACCTTCCACTACTTGCAGGTTGACAGTCCAGCGAGCTGGTCGAAAAGGCAACCCTGGGAGGGGAGGCGGGCGATCAGGCGGATCCTTCCTTCCGGGGGGGATCAAGCCCGCGCGGCGAGGGGGGCGCGGTCGTAGCGGAAGGGGGCCAGGTCGACGGTGGTCTTCTCTCCGAGGACGGCCTGGGCGACGAGCTTCGCGGTGATGGGCGCCAACAGGATGCCGTTGCGGAAGTGGCCGGTGGCCAGGAACAAGCCGGGCACGGGCCCCACCCCCAGGTAGGGCCGCTTGTCCTCCGTCCAGGGGCGGAAGCCGGCCCAGGTCTCGGTGATGGGCGCGGAGGCGAGGTCGGGGCACAGCTCCAGGACCATGTCGAGGATGCGGGCCAGGCCGGCCGCGGTCACCTGCTTGTCGAAGCCCACCAGCTCCATGGTGCTGCCGGCGATGACGCGCCCGTCCGCCCGGGGGACGACGTAGCCCTTCGCGGAGGTGAGCACGCGCTCCAGCAGGGGCAGGCGTGTCTGGAGCTGGATCATCTGCCCGCGGGCCGGGCGCACCGCGCGGGCCTCCACGCCGGCGCCCTGCACCAGGGCGGACCACGAACCGGCGGCGACGACCACGGCGTCCGCGCGGAGCACCTCGCCGTCCAGGTCCACCCCCACGGCGCGTCCGTCCTCGTGCACCACGCCGCGCACGAAGCCGCTGCGGAACTCCGCGCCCACCCGCGCCGCCGCCATCGTGAGCGCGCGGACCAGGAGGCGATTGTCCACCTGGTGATCATCCGGGAAGTGCGCGGCGGCCAGGGCCTTGGGAGACAGGCGCGGCTCCAGCTCCCGCGCCTGCGCGCCGTCGAGCAGCTCCGCGCGCAGGCCCATGCCGCGCTGCCACAGGACGGTGGACTCGAGGTGGTGCGTCGCGTCCTCGTCGAAGGCGACCTTGAGGATGCCGCACGCGCGGTACGCGACATCCACGCCCGTCAGTTCGCGCAGCTCCTCGGCGAAGGCGGGGTAGAGGCCGCGGCTGCGCAGGCACAGGTCGAGGAAGGGCCCGGGGCCGTCCGCCTCCATCTGGGGGGCGAGCATGCCCGCCGCGGCGCTGCTCGCCTCGGCGCCGGGGATGGCGCGTTCCAGGATGGTCACGCGCGCGCCCGCCTGCCTCAGCCGCAGCGCGATGCCGCAGCCCATGATGCCCCCGCCCACGACGATGACGTCCGAGACTCGCATGGCTCTGCTTCCTGCTCGCCCTGTCGGGGGTTTGCAAGCGTCACGACAAGGGCAGGGGTGGCCGGGTTGACGGCGGGGGGTGTTTGCCATTACTGATGGAGCCGTGCGTCCTTCCTGCGTTCATCACCATCATGCGCATCATCGGCTCGGCCCCGACGGGACCGTTCGCCATGCGCATGCCTGGGTGAACCGCTAGACGCACCACCCACTCCGGCACCTGCCGCAGCGACCGAAGGCCCGTCCCCCCCGGACGGGCCTTTTTTCGTTTCCGCGCGGCCTCCGTTGCTCCCCCGCAGTCCCCAGCAGGTCCATCCCATGTTGCTGAAGATCGCGCTTCCCAACAAAGGCCGCCTCTCCGACGAGGTCCGCGAGCTGTTCTCCGACGCGGGCCTGGAGGTGCGCGCGCGTGGCGAACGCGCGCTCACCGCGTCGCTCGGAGGTGAGTTCGAGGCCATCTTCGTCCGCGCCCAGGACATCCCGGAGTTCGTCGCGGATGGCGCGGCGCACGCGGGCGTGACGGGGTGGGACCTGGTGAGCGAGGCGGGGCGCGAGCTGGAGCACCTGATGGACCTGGAGTTCGGACGCTGTCGGCTGGTGGTGGCCGCGCGGGAGGAGAGCGGCATCGTCCAGGCGGGGGACGTGCGGGACGGGATGCGGGTGGCGTCGTGCTTCCCGCGCCTGACACAGGAGTACTTCGCGAGGCGGGGGCAGCGCGTCACGGTGGTGCCCGTGTCGGGCGCGGCGGAGATCGCCCCCCACCTGGGCATCGCGGACATCGTCGTGGACCTGACGTCCACGGGCTCGACGTTGAAGATGAACGGGCTGCGGGAGGTGGCCACCGTGCTGGAGTCGAGCGCGCGGCTGGTGGCGTGTGGCGTCAACGTCCCCGAGGCGCGGCGGAGGCTGGACGAGCTGAAGCTGGCGCTGGGGTCGGTGCTCGCGGCCCGGGGCAAGCGCTACCTGATGGCCAACGTCCCCAAGGCGGCGCTGACGCAGGTGCGGGAAGTGCTGCCCGGGCTCAACGGCCCCACCGTGGTGGACGTGCTGGATGGGGGCAACTTCGTCGCGGTGCACGCGGTGGTGCCGGCGAAGACCATCTACCGGACCGTCAACGCGCTGAAGGGCCTGGGCTGCGAGGGCATCCTCGTCACCCGCATCGAAAGGTTGGTGGCGTGATGAACGCGCTGCCTTCCGTGTTGCGCTACCGGGGACCCGTGGACCAACTGTCGCCCGAGGACCGGCGGCGGTTGATGCAGCGCTCGGGCGAGGTGGACACGCGCATCTCCGGCCGGGTGCGGGAGCTCATCGCGCGGGTCCGGCTGGATGGTGACGACGCGTTGTTCGAGATGGCGCGCCAGTTCGACCGCGTCGAGCTGTCCTCGTTGGAGGTGCCACGGGAGCGCTGTGAAGCGGCCCTGGCGACGCTGGACCCGGCGGTATCCCAGGCGCTGCGCCGCGCGGCGCGCAACATCGCCCGGGCGCATGCCGCCCAGCTTCCACGCGCGGTGGAGACGGAGACGGAGCCCGGCGTGCTGGTGGGGCGCAGGCCGGATCCGCTGGGGCGCGTGGGGGTGTATGCCCCGGGGGGCCGCGCGGTGTATCCGAGCAGCGTGCTGATGGGGGTGGTGCCCGCGAAGGTGGCGGGGGTGGGGGAGGTCATCGTGTGCTCGCCGCCCGGGCCGGACGGGTCGCCCCACGCGAGCGTGCTGGCCGCGGCGGTGCTGGCCGGGGCCGACCGGGTCTTCGCGCTGGGCGGCGCGGGCGCGGTGGCGGCCATGGCCTATGGGACGCGGAGCGTGCCCCGCGTGGACCGCATCGTGGGGCCGGGCAACGCGTACGTGGCCGAGGCCAAGCTGCAGGTGGTGGGCGCCGTGGCCATCGAGGCGCCCGCGGGTCCGAGTGAAATCCTCGTCGTCGCCGACGCCAGCGCGAATCCCTCCGCGGTGGCGCGGGAGATGCTCGCGCAGGCGGAGCACGACCCGGATGCGGCGTGTGTGACGGTGGCCCTGGGCGAGGCGCTGGCGGAGGACATCGCGGTGGCGGTGGAGCGGCTGGCGGCGCGCGCGAGGCGGGCGGAGATCGTCGCCTCGGCGCTGCGCTCGCGGGGCGCGGTGTTGAGCGTGGCGTCGATGGAGGAGGCCTGGCCCTTCGTCGCGGACTTCGCGCCGGAGCACCTGCTGCTCGCCACGGCCTCGCCGACGACGGACCTGCCGCGCGTGCGCAACGCGGGGACCGTGTTCCTGGGCGAGCGCTCCTCGGTGGCCTACGGCGACTACATGACGGGCTCCAACCACGTGCTCCCCACCGCGGGACTGGCCCGGGCGTACTCGGGGCTCAACCTGCTCGACTTCTACCGTTGGACGACCTACCAGCGCGTCGAGCGCGCGGCGTCCGAGGCGCTGGCGGACGACGTGGGGTTGCTCGCGGACAGCGAGGGGCTCTTCGCGCACGCGGACGCGGCCCGGGCGTGGAGGGGCGCATGATTGCCCCCCGCCCGTCCTTCCGGGACATCCCCCTGTACTCGCCCGCGAAGAAGGCCTGTCGCGTGGACCTGAGCGACAACACCAACCTGTTCGGCGTTGCGCCCGCCGCCGAACGCGTCCTGCGCGAGGCCTCACCGGCGCTGCTGTCACGCTACCCGCGCGGGTACGCGCCGGACCTGCGCGGCGTGTTGGCCGAGCGCGTGGGAGTGGGGCCGGAGGCGGTGACCACGGGTTGTGGCTCGGACGACGTGCTCGACAGCGCGCTGCGCGCCTTCCTCGAGCCGGGGGAGGTGCTGGCCTTCCACGCGCCCACGTTCGTGATGATGCCGTTGTTCGCGCAGGTGAACGGCCTGCGGGTGAGGGCGGTGCCGCTGCGCGACGACTTCGACCTGGACGTGGAGTCGCTGCTCGCGACGCAGGCGAAGGTGCTCTACCTGTGCTCGCCCAACAACCCCACGGGCACGGTCCTGTCCCGCGCGGCGGTCGAACGGGTGGTGGAGCGCGCGCCCGGGCTGGTCATCATCGACGAGGCCTACGCGGAGTTCGCGGCGGGGCCGGGCTTCATGGACCTGGCGCGCAACCGGCCCAACGTCCTGGTCACCCGCACGTTCTCCAAGGCCTATGGGTTGGCGGGGATGCGGGTGGGCTGGGCGGTGGGCGCGCCCGCGCTGGTGGCCGAGGTGGAGAAGGCGAGGGGGCCCTACAAGCTCACCACGCTCGCCGAGGCGATGGCCGTCGCGGTGCTGGAGGACGACGCGGACTGGGTCGCGGCGCGCGCGGCGCAGGCCGTGATGAACCGGGAGCGACTTCGCGAGGAACTCGTCGCCCTCGGCCTGAGGCCCCTGCCGTCGGAGGGGAACTTCCTGATGGTGCCGCTGCCGGGCGCGTCCCGGGTGGCGGAGCGGATGCGGGAGCTGGACGTGAACGTGAGGGCCTTCCAGGCCCTGCCGGGCGTCGGGGATGCGCTGCGCATCGGCAGCGCCCCTTGGCCCCTGATGGAGGCGGCGCTCACGGCGCTGCGGGAGGCACTGCGATGAGGGTCACCCTGTTCGACTATGGCGCCGGCAACCTGCACTCGCTGGCCAAGGCCCTGGCCACGGCCGAAGGCGCGGAGGTCCGCGTGGAGGAGGACCCGCTCCGGGCGGTGGACACGGACGTGCTCGTGCTCCCGGGCGTGGGCGCGTTCGGCGCGGCGGCGACGCGGCTCGCCCCGGGCCGGGAGGCGATGCGCGCGGCCCTCGCGCGGGGACTGCCGTGCCTGGGCATCTGCCTGGGCATGCAGTTGCTCTTCGAGTCGAGCGAGGAGGGCCCGGGCGATGGGCTCGGGTACTTCTCCGGGCGCGTGACGCGGCTCCGTGCGAGGCGCGTCCCCCAGATGGGGTGGAACCGCGTGGAGGCGGACACCACGCTGACGAGCGCCCGGTTGGAGACCGTCTACTACGCGAACAGCTTCGTGTGCCGCGTGGAGGACGCGTCGGTGGTGACGGGCTGGTCGACGCACGAGGACGACCGCTTCGCCGCGGTGGTGCGACGCGGGCGCGTCGTCGGGGTGCAGTTCCATCCGGAGAAGTCCTCGGCGCCCGGCGTGGCGTTCGTGAGGGGCTTCCTGCGCGAGGTGACGTCGTGATCGCCATCCCCGCCATCGACCTGCGCGAGGGCGCGTGCGTGCAACTCGTGGGCGGCTCGTATGACGCCGAGCGTATCCGCGTGAACGACCCGCTGGAGGCCCTGGCGCGGTGGCGCGCGCACGGCTTCGGTACCTTCCATGTGGTGGACCTGGATGCCGCGTTGTCGAAGGGCTCCAACGCGGAGGCCATCCGCCGGCTCACCTCCGAGGGGCAGGGGCTCACGTTCAACGTGGGCGGCGGCGTGCGCGACACGGCCCGGGTGGAGGCCTTGCTTGCGGACGGTGCGTCCCGCGTCGTGGTGGGGACGCGGGCCATCGAGGACCGGGCCTGGCTCGAGCACGTCGCGGAGCACCACCCGGGGCGCGTCGTCGTCGCGGCCGATGTCCGGGGACGCGAGGTCGTCACGCGGGGTTGGACGGCGGGGAGCGCGCGGGACATCGGCGAGGTGCTCGCATCGCTCGCCCCGCTCCCGCTGGGTGGCTTGCTGGTGACGGCGGTGCACAAGGAGGGACAGTTGGAGGGCGTCGACCTGCCGCTGATGCGTGAGGTGGCGCGGCGCGGTCGCCATCCGCTGTACGCGTCGGGAGGCGTGACGACGCTCGAGGACCTGCGGGCGCTCGCGGAGGCCGGCGCGCACGGGGCGGTCATCGGCATGGCGCTGTACACGGGAAGGCTCGATGCGCGCGCGGTCGCGCGGGAGTTCGCGGAATGACCACGGTCATGCGGGAGACGAAGGAGACGAAGATCCAGGTCGAGCTGGCCGTCGGCCGGGGGACGACGCGGGTCGACACGGGGCTGAAGTTCTTCGACCACATGCTGTCCACGTTCGCGCGCTACGCGGGGCTGGACGTGACGCTGCACGCGAGGGGGGACCTCACCCACCACCTCATGGAGGACGTGGCCATCACCCTGGGCACCGCCGTGCGGGAGGTGATTCCCGCCACGGCGGCGCGCTTCGCCGAGCGCACGGTCCCCATGGACGATGCGCTGGTGCAGGCCTGCCTCGACGCGGGCGGGCGCTTCTACTACCGGGGGCCCTTGAAGAACCGGCTCTACGAGCACTGGATGCGGTCGTTCTGCGAGCACGCGAAGGTGACGCTGCACCTGCGCATCCTGCGCGGCAAGGACAGCCACCACGTCACGGAGGCGGCCTTCAAGGCGCTCGGCCTGGCGCTGCGGGATGCGCTCGTGGACTCGGGCACCGTCTTCAGCATGAAGGGCTCCGTCGCCCTGGAGGTGAAGTGATGCTGACGCGACGACTCATCGTCTGCCTGGACGTCAAGGGCGGGCGCGTGGTGAAGGGCGTGCGCTTCGAGGGACTGCGGGACGTCGGTGACCCCGTGGAGCTGGCGCTGCGCTACGAGCGCGAGGGCGCGGACGAGGTGACGTTCCTCGACATCTCCGCCAGCAACGAGGAGCGGCAGACGCTGTGGGACCTGGTCCAGCGCACCGCGGAGCGACTGTTCATCCCGCTCACGGTGGGCGGCGGCGTGCGCACGGTGGCGGACGTGGGGCGCGCGCTGCGCTCGGGCGCGGACAAGGTGAGCATCAACTCGGCCGCGGTCGCCCGGCCCGAGCTGCTGACCGAGTGCGCCGAGCGCTTCGGCGCCCAGTGCGTGGTGGCGAGCATCGACGCGCGACGCGACGGCGAGCGTTGGCGGGTGCACACCCATGGAGGGCGCAAGGCCACGGACCTGGACGCGGTGGCCTGGGCGCGCGAGTGTGTCACTCGGGGTGCCGGAGAGGTGCTGCTCACCAGCATCGACCAGGACGGCGCGCGCACCGGCTATGACCTGGCGCTGACGCGAGCGGTGGTGGACGCGGTGGACGTGCCCGTCATCGCCTCCGGTGGAGCAGGGAGCGCGGAGCACGTGCGCGACGGCCTCACGCGCGGGGGCGCGGATGCGGCGCTGGTCGCCGGCATCCTCCACGACGGCCTCACCACGGTGGGGTCCATCAAATCGCTGCTCCTCGCGAGCGGCCTGCCGATTCGGAGCACGACATGACGGAGTCACAGGGCTTGATGCAGGCGGCGGCGGAGGTGGCTCGGAAGGCCGGCGACGTGGCGCTCGGGTTCTTCCGGGGCGGCATCGCGGTGGATACCAAGAGCGACGGGACGCCCGTCACCGTCGCCGACCGCACCGCGGAGCAGACCGCGCGTGACTGGCTCGAGGCGCGGTTCCCCGAGGATGGCATCCTGGGCGAGGAGTTCGGTGAGACGCGGCCAGCCGCCCCACGGCGCTGGATCCTCGACCCCATCGACGGGACGAAGACCTTCATCCGGGGCGTGCCGCTGTGGGGCACGCTGGTGGCGCTGGCCGAGGGCGAGCGCATCCTCGCGGGCGCCGCGTACTTCCCCGCGGTGGGGGAGTTGCTGGTCGCCGCGCCAGGGCAGGGGTGCTTCTGGAACGAGCGGCGCGTGCGCGTCTCGGAGGTGGCGGAGCTCTCCCGCGCGGTGGTGCTCTCCACGGACCAGCGCTTCCTCCAGTTCCCGGAGCGCGGAGAGGCCTGGCGGCGGCTCGCGCGCGAGGCGGCCATCGACCGGACGTGGGGCGACTGCTACGGCTACCTGCTGGTCGCCACGGGGCGCGCGGAGGTGATGGTGGACGAGCTGCTGTCTGCCTGGGACGCGGCCGCGCTCCAGCCCATCATCGAGGAGGCCGGCGGCGTCTTCACCGACTGGACGGGGCGACGCACGTCCTTCGGCGGCAATGGCATCGCCACCAACGCCGCGCTCGCGCGCACGGTGCGCGAACGCCTGGGCGCGACGGGGGCCTCGTGATGCTCGACCTCGACCGACTCGACTTCACCAAGGGCAACGGGCTGGTGACGGTGGTGACGCAGGACGCGCGCACCGGCGATGTGCTGATGGTGGCGCACGCGGACCGCGAGGCGCTGGAGCGCACGCTCGCCACGGGGCAGATGCACTACCGCTCGCGCTCACGGGGGCTCTGGCTCAAGGGCGCCACCAGCGGCAACACCCAGCGCGTGGTGTCGCTCGTCGCGGACTGTGACGCAGACGCCATCCTCGCGCGCGTGGAGAAGGCAGGGCCCGCGTGCCACACCGGCGAGGAGACCTGCTTCGGACCGGGGCGCTGGGACGCGCTGGCCGCGCTCGACGCCACCCTCGCCACGCGCGCGCTCCATCCTCCCGCGCCGGGTGAGAAGCCGAGCTACACGCGGCGGCTCCTGGATGATCGCAACCTGCGGCTCAAGAAGTTGGGGGAGGAAGCCGCCGAGCTCGTCACCGCGTGCGCGGACGCGGACCGAGAGCGCGCCACGGAGGAGGCGGCGGACCTGCTCTACCACCTGCTCGTCGCCATCAAACCCCTCGGCCTGTCGCTGGAGGACGTGAAGGACGTCCTCGCGCGCCGCGCCACCCCGCCGCCTCACGGCGTGCCGGTCCACCCGAGGTGAAGCCCACCCACTCTTCCAGGGTCTTCTCGCGTATCAGGGAGTGAAGAGGTCCCGGGTCGTGATTGCCACTGGCGGATTTGTCCGTCAGGGCTGAATCCACGGAGAGGAGGGGCGGGAAGAGAGGGCAGGAGAGCAGGCGATCTCTTCAACGGAAGGAGTGTTCCTGCTACATATCCGGACGCGCGGCGCACTGGACTCGCGCCGGCCGGGCGCTACTCGATTCTTCAACGTCCGCCTCACCGGAGGCTTCGTGACTGGCTCCTTCAGCTACAAGGCAGAAGTCATCGACCGTGTCATCTTCTCGCGCTGGCAGAGCCCTCCCACCAAGGAGGACGTCGCCGCGATCATGGCGCAGATGGAGGAGGCGTCGAAGAAGCTCGGCACCAAGCTGATCTACGTCGCATCGGTCAGCTCGAAGTCGAAGGTGCCCGACGCGAATGATCGCACCGTCCTCAACAACATGCTGTTGGAGATCCGCAAGACGTGCGTGGAGCAGGCGTGGCTCATCTACGAGGGCACGGACCTGCAGCACAACCTCCAGCGCGTCATCATCTCCGGCGTGCTCATCCTGACGCGGACCTTCGACAACTTCCTGTCGGTCGCCAAGTCGGGCGACTCCATCGTCAAGGACGTGAGCGCGGTCCTGAAGAAGGACGCCGCGCCCATCTTCCAGTTGGCGCGGGATCGCGGCCTGCTCATCTAGCCGTCCCCGGCGTCACCTCGCGCCGAGCACCTCCAGCTCCCCGAGCACCACGTCCGGTCGCTCGGGGAACACGCTGAGGGCGTCCACGTCCTTCAAGGGGACGCTGGGCGTACACGTCTCCCACGTCCCGGTCCCCTGGAAGCGGCAGACCACGGGGTTGACGAAGGAGAAGTCCCGCTCGGGATCCCGGAGCCCCACGCCGTTCGGGGTCCGGACGATGGCGCGCAACGTGCCGGGCCCCCGGGCGTGGATCCTCACCGACGACAGCAGCCCGAGCGCCGGCGAGAAGTCCGCGCGCAGGGCGCCGTCCGCGTCCCACCGCCGGGTCCGGGGGGCGCCGCCCACGGCGGCCCGCGTGTCCACGTTCCCGTCGAACGCCGCCTGCGGCGAGACTCCCTCGAGCCGATCCGGCTTCACCGCCGTGGCGGCAGTCGCCGGCGCGGCCGGGACGAGCGTCGCGAGCTCGGGGAGCGCGGGGCCCTGGTTCACCGCGGCGGCGCGCAGGAGCGCCTCGGAGAGTTTCCCCTCCTTCGCGCAGCGCGGCGTCAGCGCGCCCACGAGCGTGCGGACGCTGGCGGGAAACTCGACGTCCGCCTCGGCCGCGGGGGCGAGTCCCAGTTGTGTCACGGAGTCGCAGCTCGCGGCCAAGCCCTTGCCCGCGTGGTCGAGGTCCCAACGCAGCTCCGCGAGGTCCGGCGTGTGGCCCACCGCGGCATCGAGCAGCGCCCGGCCCACGCGCTGGGCGCAGGGGTTCTGGGCAGCGGGGCAGCGCTCGCACAGGGTGCCGAACAGTTGTCTCAAGGGCGACTGCTGGCCGTCCGCCCCGAGGGGCGCCCTCGCGGAGAGGGGCAGGCCCAGCTCGCACGCCCGCGCGGGAGGCTCGGCGCAGGACTCCAACTGCTTCCGGGCCTGGTCGAGGCTCCGGCCGTTCGAGGGAGCCCGCAGGGTGTCCAGCAGCGTCCGCTCCAGGGCGCGGCAGTCGGCGGTCTGCGTCGGGGCCGCGGGAGGGGGCGGGGGGGCGCTCGGGGCGGTGGCCTGCCCGCCACGGGGGGCCTCAGCCGGATGCGTCACGCACCACAGGCGCCCGAAGGCGATGAGCCCCACGAGCATCAGCAGGAGGGTCCTGAGCGGGAAACGGCGCACGAGCAATCTCCTTGATTCCAACCGGGAGCGGGGGTTATCAGCCCCACCGGGTTCCATCCGCAAAAAATGACGGAGGCGTGCGTGGCTGAGACGTTCGACGTGGTGATCATCGGTTCGGGCCCTGGCGGCTACGTGGGTGCCATCCGCGCGGGGCAGCTCGGGCTGAAGACGGCCATCATCGAGAAGGACAAGCGTCTGGGCGGTACCTGCCTCCACCGCGGGTGCATCCCCACCAAGTCCCTGCTGTGGACCGCGGAGCTGGCCCACCACGTCCGCGAGGCGTCCGACTTCGGCATCGACGTGACGGGCTCGAGTGTCAACTGGCCCAACGCGATGAAGCACAAGGACAAGGTCGTCACGAAGGGTGCCAACGGCATCGACTTCCTGATGAAGAAGAACAAGGTGACGGTGGTCAAGGGCCACGGTCGCATCGCCGGCAAGGGCAAGGTGGAGGTCACCGCCGAGGACGGCTCCAAGCAGATCCTCGAGGCGAAGAACATCATCATCGCCACCGGCTCGGTGCCCAAGTCGCTGCCCAACGTCCCCGTGGACCACAAGCGGGTCCTCAACAGCGACTCCATCCTGCAGATCGACCGCATCCCCAAGAGCATCATCGTCCTGGGCGCCGGCGCGGTGGGCTGCGAGTTCGCCTCCGTCTTCAACCACGTGGGCAGCAAGGCCTCCATCGTGGAGTACATGCCCGCGCTGCTCCCCATCGAGGACGCGGACATCTCCAAGGAGCTGGAGAAGCTGTTCCGCCGCCGCGGCATCGACGTCCACACGGGCTCGGCCGTGGAGAAGGTGGAGCACACGGCGGACGGCGTTCGCGTCACCATGAAGGTGGGCAACGAGACCAAGACGCTCGAGGCGGAGATCCTCCTGTCCGCGGTGGGCCGCGCGCCCGTCACCGAGGACGTGGGCCTGGACAAGACCAGCATCAAGACGGAGCGCGGCTTCATCAAGGTCGACTCCATGCTGCGCACCAGCGAGCCCAACGTCTACGCGGTGGGCGACGTCATCCCCACCCCGATGCTGGCCCACATGGCGAGCGCGGAGTGCGTCGTCGCGGTGGAGCACATCGCGGGGAAGAACCCGCAGCCCATCAACTACGACCTGACCCCGTCGGCCACGTACTGCTACCCCGAGGTCGCCTCGGTGGGCCTGACGGAGAAGAAGGCCAAGGAGCGCGGCTACGACGTGAAGGTGGGCAACGCCCCCTTCGCCGCGGTGACGAAGTCCGCCATCACCAACGAGTCGAACGGCCTCATCAAGATCGTCTCGGACAAGAAGTACGACGAGGTGCTGGGCATCCACATCATCGGCCCGCACGCCACGGAGCTGCTGGCCGAGGCCTGCGTCGCGCTGAAGCTGGAGATCACCACCGAGGAGCTGGCGGGCACCATCCACGCCCACCCGACGCTGTCGGAGATCGTCCACGAGGGCGCCGAGGCCACCCTCGGCCACCCGCGCCACTTCTAGGCGTGAGGTGACGTGGCGGCCCTCCGCGAGGAGGGTCGACGGGCCGTCCCGGAGCGAGGCTCCGCGGGCGGCCTTTCCATGTCCGGGGGCAGCCGGGTGGGGTGCCCCAGCAGCTCCGAAAGGACGAGCGCGTCGAGCACTGCGTGTCCACGCAGGTCGTTGTTGAAGAACACCCAGGCCGTGTGGCCGTGCTCACGCCAGGTGCGCAAGTCCCCCGCCACCCGGCGCAGGGCCGCCTTCCCGTAGCCCCCCGCGTAGCGGGCTTGTGTGCCATGGAAGCGCAGGTAGCGCATGCGCCCCGTCGGGCGAGGAGGCCGTCGGGCGAGGAGGTCGTGCTCGCACAGCGCCGCGTGGTGGGCGTCCAGGACCGCCAGCACCTCCGGGTGGTACCAGGCGGTGTCGCGGAACTCGACGACCTGCTGGATGCCTCGGGGTTGATGGGCGAGGAAGCGGTCCAGCCGCTCCGGATCCGGCCCGCTCAGGAAGGGCGGGAGCTGCCAGAGGATGGGGCCCAGCTTGCGCCCCAGCCGGCGCACCGGCGCGTAGAAGTGCTCCAGGCCGTCCTCGACGTCGGTGAGGCGCTTGAGGTGCGTGAGGAAGCGGCTGCCCTTGCAGGCGAAGCGGAAGCCCGGCGGCACCGCGTCGCGCCACCGGTCCACGGCCTCGGGCGTGGGGAGCCGGTAGAACGTGGCGTTCAGCTCGACGGTGGTGAAGACGCGCGCATACCAGGAGAGCCAGCGGCGGGCCGGCAGGTCGGGGGGATAGAAGCGCCCCTTCCAGTCCCGGTAGACGTAGCCGCTGGTGCCCAGGTGGACGGTGCCCATGCCCACAGGCTGGCCACCCGGCCCGCGCCATGCCGGCCTCCCGAGGCTGCCCGGTCGCGGCGCGGGCATTAGTACGGTAACAACCTGCGCGAAGGACCTGCGGGTGCTGACGCCTCGCGTTAGAGGCTTCCCGCTTGAACGTCTTCCGCCCAAACCATAGAAGGCCCGCGACCCATGGCGACTCCTGACAGGTTTCCGCTCCCCCAGGTGACAGAGACCACCCGCAAGCCGGACTGGCTCAAGGTGCGCCTGCCTCACGGCGAGGGGTACGAGCGGGTCAAGGCCATCGTGAAGCGCACGAAGCTGGCCACCGTGTGCGAGGAGGCCCGCTGCCCGAACATCGCCGAGTGCTGGGGCGGTGGCACCGCCACGGTGATGCTGATGGGCGAGGTCTGCACGCGCGCGTGCCGCTTCTGCCACGTGAAGGTGGGCGCTCCGCCGCCGTTGGATCCGATGGAGCCCATCCACCTGGCCCAGGCCGTCAAGGAGATGGACCTGGAGTACATCGTCGTGACGTCCGTGAACCGGGATGACCGGCCGGACGGCGGCGCCAGCCACTTCGCCTCGGCCATCCGCGAGCTGCGCAAGGAGAGCCCGCGCACCATCGTCGAGGTGCTCATCCCCGACTTCAAGGGCGTGGAGAAGGACCTGACCACCGTCGCGGAGGCGCGTCCCCACGTGGTGGCGCACAACGTGGAGACGGTGGAGCGGCTGACGCCCACGGTCCGTGATCGCCGCGCCCGCTACGGCCAGTCCCTGCGCGTGCTGGAGTACCTCAAGAACCGCCCCGAGGGCCTGTACACCAAGACCTCCGTCATGGTGGGCCTGGGCGAGACGGACGCCGAGCTCGAGCAGACCTTCAAGGACCTGCGCGAGGTGGGCGTGGACGTGTTGACGCTGGGGCAGTATCTCCAGCCCTCGCAGTACCACCTGCGCGTGGAGCGCTTCGTCACGCCCGCGCAGTTCGAGGACTACAAGAAGCTGGCCGAGTCCTACGGGTTCCTCTATGTGGCCGCCGGCCCCCTGGTTCGCTCCAGCTACCGCGCCGCCGAGTTCTTCATGAAGGGCCTGATGGAGCGCGAGCGCCTCGAGCGCCTTGGCTGAGACGAATCGCCGCGATTCGTGGCTTGACGCAACCCCCGTTCCCCTCGGAAAGACCACCCCATGGCAACGTTCGAATTCAAGCTCCCCGACCTCGGCGAAGGCGTGATGGAGGGAGAGCTGGTCAAGTGGCACGTCAAGGAAGGCGACGTCGTCAAGGAAGACCAGGTGCTCGCCGAGGTGATGACGGACAAGGCCACGGTCACCGTCCCCAGCCCGAAGGCGGGCCGCGTGCTGAAGACGCACGGCAAGGAAGGGGACATGGCGAAGGTGCACCAGCTCCTCGTCACGCTGGACATCGAGGGCGCGGCGCCGGCGCAGGCGGCGGGCCATGGCGCTCCCGCGGCGCCCTCGGCTCCGGTGGCGGCCCAGGCGGCGGCTCCCGCGGCGCAGGTGGCGGCGTCTTCGGCTCCCGCGTCGAAGGTGCTGGCGACCCCGGTGACGCGGCGCATGGCGCGTGAGCACGGGCTGGACCTGGCGACCATCTCCGGCAGTGGCCCGCAGGGGCGGGTGACGAAGGCGGACGTGGTGGCGGCGCTGGAGGGCGGCTCGCAGAAGAACGTGGTCTCCGCGCCGGCCCAGGCGCGTCCCGCGGCGCCGGCCGTCTCGACGGGGCGCGCGGACGAGCGGATCCCGCTGCGCGGCCTCCGCAAGAAGATCGCCGAGAAGATGGTGCGCTCGAAGTTCACCATGCCGCACTTCGCGTTCGTCGAGGAGGTGGACGCGACGGACCTGGTGGCGCTGCGCGCGCGGCTCAACGCCCAGCTCGCGGCGACGGGCGACACCACCAAGCTCAACTACCTGCCGTTCATCATCAAGGCCACCATCGCGGCGCTGAAGAAGTTCCCGCACCTCAACGCGAACTTCGACGAGGCGGCGCAGGAGCTGGTGGTGCGCGGCGAGTACAACATCGGCATGGCGGTGGCCACGCCGGACGGGCTCACCGTGGCGGTGGTGAAGGACGCGGATCGCCTCACGCTGGCGGAGCTGGCGCGCGAGACGGCCCGGTTGGGCGCGGCGGCGCGCGAGCGCAAGCTGAAGATGGAGGACCTGTCCGGCGGCACCTTCACCATCACCTCGTTGGGACAGAGCGGTGGCCTGTTCGCCACGCCCATCATCAACCACCCCGAGGTGGGCATCATGGGCGTGCACAAGCTGAAGAAGCGCCCGGCGGTGAAGGACGATCAGATCGTCATCCGCGACATGATGAACCTGTCGCTCTCCTGCGACCACCGCGTCATCGACGGCTCCGTGGCCGCGGACTTCGTCTACGAGGTCATCAAGTATCTGGAGAAGCCGGACCTGCTGTTCCTCGCCATGGCGTGAGGCGACGGGGTGGCGGCTTCATCACCGGCCCGGGAGGACGCGCTCCGCGTGCGTTCGTCCGGGCCGGTCCCGTTCCAGGCACCGGGCGCCCAGGCCCCGTCCCGCTCGGAGGCCCGGTGGCCCATGGCCTGGGGTGCTCGGAATGGCGAGGAGTCCGGGCGAGGGCCACCCGGTGGGGTTAGGCTCTGAGCGTATGGCCGAGAATCCTCGCGAGCTGATTCGCGCCGCGCAGACCGCCGAGCTCCAGGGCGACCTGCCCCGGGCGGTGGAGTACCTCCAGAAGGCGGCGGCGCTCTACCAGCGGGCCGGCAACGCGCCGCGTGCGCTCCAGGTGCTTCGTCACGCCCGGCGGTTGGACGGGAGTCGCGTGGACCTCCTCGAGGAGATCCATCGCCTCGAGTGGCTGCCCGAGACGCTGCTGGCCCGAGGCGACGCGGAGGAGGACGAGGACTCGCAGCTCGTCCAGTCCCTGTCGGACGAGGAGATTCCCCTGCCGGAGCTGGCGCGGAGGCAGCGGCTCATCGACGACGCGCTGCGCGCCGTCGAGGCCCGCGAGGTGGGCGTGGCTCCTCCCTCGCGCGCGACCTGGGTGCTGGAGGGCGAGGTCGCCGAGGATCTCCAGCGGCTGGAGGCGCAGTTGGCCCGTGTCGCCGCCATGGTCGAGGTGGCCGTGGACGCTCACGTGCCCGGTGTGGTGGGTGCGGTAAGCCCGAGTGCTCCCGAGAGGGTCTCCACCACGCACGGAGACGGAACGCCCCCAGCTTCAGGCGTCGACGGGTCCGTCGCGGAGCCGTCACCTGGAGAGGTGGCGGGGCCGTCCGAGGTGCTCGCGAACCAGGGCCTCCCGGAGGACGGTGGCGTGTTCCTCGCGGAGGCGCTGCTGGACGCGCGCGCCACGCCGACGGAGTGGCGACCGGAGGTCCGGACGGAGGACGCGCCGCCCCGGCGCAGGCGCGAGCCCCGCATCATCGAGCGGGGGCCGACGCGTGCCGACGTCTCGCTGGATGCCTGGTGCTCGTTCTGCTGCCGTCCCCAGGGAGAGACGGGAGCGCTCGTCGCGGGCCCGGCAGGGGCCTTCATCTGCAAGGCGTGTCTGGCGGAGTCCGCGTCGCTCCTGGGTGACGTGACGGCGGTTCCTCTGGCACCGCGCATGGGCGTGGAACTGGGGCGCGAAGCGGGCCTGGACTTCGTGGGACAGCCCGAGGCCGTCGCCGCGCTGGAGCAGGGGCTGCGCTCGGGCGTGCGGTGCCTCCTCGTGGTGGGGCCAGAGGGGTGTGGCAAGAGCACGCTGTTCCAGCAGCTCCAACGTCAGGGGCTGGGGGTCCTGGCCACGGTGGCCTCGCTCACCGAGCTGGCGTCGACGGCGCCGGTGCTCGTGGAGGACGTGGAGCGGGTGGGCCCCGAGGCGCTGAGGCGGCTCGAGGACTTCCTGGCGCGGGAGACGCGGGCTGCCGTGGTGCTGGGGGCCCGAGGTCAGGTCCGCGAGCAGGGTGGGGTGACGCTGCGGGGAGACTCGGGGCGCTGGCGGGTGCCCACGACGGAGGGGCTGGCGCGGGCCGTCCAGGGGGCGCTGCCGGTGGGGCTCCTCGGGAGGGTGGCGCAGCTCGTGTCGCTGGCCATCCCCACGCAGGCCGAATACATGGAGATGGCTCGCGCGCGACTGGCGCTGCGCGACCCCGCGGTCATCCTGTCGGAGGACGCGCTGGCCGCCCTCGCGGCGGAGGCCTCGCGCTCGCCGCGTGGGGGGCATGAGTTGCACGCCCTGCTCGACCGGATTCCGGCGGGGACGTGGGGGCTGGAGCCCGAGCCGAAGAAGTCCGCGGCCCCGCGCAAGGGGCGGCGAAAGGGAACACCGTGAACACCATCACCGTCTACCGTCTGGGCCGCGTGGAGTACGAGGACGGCCTCGAGCTGATGCGCCTCTTCGGCGAGGCGCGTCGACAGGGGCTCTCCTCGGACGTGCTGCTGCTGCTGGAGCATCCGCCGGTGCTGACGCTCGGTCGCGGGGCGAAGCGGGAGAACATCACCGCGTCCGACGAGCGCCTGGCCCAGGAGGGCGTGGAGATCTTCGAGACCAACCGGGGCGGCGACGTGACGTACCACGGGCCGGGGCAGATCGTCGGCTACCCCCTGTTCCTGCTCCCCGAGTCGCGCCGCGACGTGCGCCGCTACGTGCGCGACGTGGAGCGCTCCGTCATGCAGACGCTGTCGGAGTGGGGCATCACCGCGGGCCCCATCCCGAAGTGGCCGGGCGTGTGGATTGGCGAGGAGGGTGACCCGGACGCGCGGAAGATCGCCGCCATCGGTGTCCACATCTCGCGGTGGTTCACCTCGCATGGGTTCGCGCTCAACGTGAACACGCGCATGGAGCACTTCCGGCTCATCGTCCCCTGTGGCATCCGCGAGGCGGGCGTCACCTCCATGCAGCGCGAGCGCAGCCAGGCCATCCCGGTGGCGGACGTGGAGGAGTCGCTCGCCCGCAGCTTCTGCACGGTGTTCGACAGCGAGCGCGCCCAGCCCGCCCCCCTCATGCGCACCGTCAGCATCGCGGTGGTGCGGGGGCACGGGCCGGAGGCGCGGGTGCTGCTCGTGCGCCGTCGACCGGAGCGGGGTGGCTTCTGGCAGGTGCTCACCGGCCGCGTGGAGGACGCCGAGTCGCCCGCGCAGGCCGCGGCGCGCGAGCTGGAGGAGGAGACGGGTTTGCGGATGCCGGTCGAGGACCTGGCCTACCGTCACGCCTTCGCGGTGGGCCAGACGCTGCCGCCCGTGCTGGCGGAGGAGCACGGCTTCGCGGCGCACGTCCCGCCGGATGCCCAGGTGCGCCTGGGCCCCGAGCACGACGCCTTCGAGTGGGTGGATGTCCCCACCGCGCTGGAGCGCCTGCCGTTCAGGGGACTGAAGGAGACGGTGCGCCGCGCGGTCGCGAAGCGGAGCGCCTGAGCGTCGCGCTCAGGGCTCGAGGACCATCGACTCCTTGGCGGCGATGGCCTCCGGGCGGTGCTTGCGCACCTGGCGCAGCAGCCGGTCCATGGAGGCGTCGTCGCGCCCGGGGTCGTGGTGGAAGAGCACCAGCGTCTTCACCTTCGAGGCGTTCGCGGCGGCCACGGCGGCCTGCCACGTCGAGTGTCCCCAGCCCGTGCGCGCCGGACCCGCGCGGCCGTGGTACTCGTCCTCCGTGTACATGGAGTCGTAGATGAGCAGGTCGGCGCCCTTCGCGAACTCGAACAGGCCCGTGTCCAGCTCGCTGCCGTGCTCCACGTCCGTGGCGTAGACCACGGACCGTCCACCACACTCGATGCGGTAGCCGAGGTTGCCACCCGGGTGGTTCAGCTCCAGCCACCGCACGGTCGCGGGTCCGATGCGCAGCGTCCCGTTCTCCGGCAGGTCCTGGTACGACAGCTTCGCGCGGAACGCCGCGTCCGCCGTGACCGGGAAGTAGGGCTGCACCATCTGCCCGCCGAGGATCTCCCGCATCGTGCGCCCGTTGCGCGGCGGCCCGTTGAGGGTCAGCTCGCTGGAGGGCACGAACATGGGGGCGAAGAACGGCAGGCCCTGCAGGTGGTCGTAGTGGTAGTGCGTGATGAAGATGTTGCCGCGCACCGGCGCGCTGCCCGCGCTCAGGAGCGCGTCACCGAGCGCCCGGGCTCCAGAGCCCAGGTCGAAGATGAGCAGCTCGTCGCCGCAGCGGATCTCCACGCACGGGGTGTTGCCGCCGTAGCGCCGGGTCTGCGGACCTGGAGAGGGGATGGAGCCGCGCACGCCCCAGAAGCGGACCGTGAAGGGCACGCGCGCGCGGTTTCGCGCGACGGTGTTGCGCCGTCGCGCGGGAGGCTTCTCAGCCGGCCTGGGCTTCCGTGTCGTCGTCCTCGGCGAAGAGCTCAATCAGATGCCCCGTACGCTCGCGCTTCGTCCTCAAGTAGTCGACGTTATGCGGATTGTGCTCGGTCCGGGAAGGGATTCGACGCAGGACCGGGATGCCTTCCTCCACCATGCCCGCGATCTTCAGCGGGTTGTTGGTGATGAGGTCCACCGAGCGTACGTCCAGCGAGCGCAGCATCTCCGCCGCGATGTCGTAGCTGCGCAGGTCGTCCGCGAACCCGAGCTGCCGGTTCGCCTCGTAGGTGTCCAGCCCCTTGGCCTGCAGCGCGTACGCCTTGATCTTGTTCCCCAGGCCGATGCCCCGGCCCTCCTGGCGGAGGTACAGGACCACTCCCAGCCCACGCTGGGTGATGAAGTCCAGCGCGCGATCCAACTGCGCCCGGCAGTCACACTTGAGGCTGCCGAAGACCTCGCTCGTCAGACACTCGGAGTGGATGCGCACCGGCACGCCCTCCACGCCCGAGATGTTCCCCGCAACCAGCGCCACGTGCTCCCGACCGTTGCGCTTGTCCCGGAAGACGATGGTCCGCAACGGGCCGCGCCCCGTGGGAATCTCCGCCTCCGAGAACCGCTCCAGGTGCTGCGTGGGCTTGCGGGTCGGGAGGACTTGGGGTGCGCGTGTGTCCGACATGATTCCTGTTCTCCAGAGCGGAAGCTCCTCTTTGGAGCCCCCATCGTCGCAAGTCAAGGCGGACTCACCGTCGCGTCCGCCGTGTACGCCTCGTAGATGCCTGGGGGTGGGTCGATGTTTCTCAGGCGACCCAGGACAACGGAAGCAGCTCCACGAGGTCCCCATGAGCCAAGCTGCTGGCGTCTCGGGGGAAGCGCAGCAGATGGGTGGCCGCCGCCGCGGACCTGAGCGCCCCCGACGTCTGGGTGGCGAGGGGCTTCGCCCACAGCCCGCCCTCCCGCCAGGCGGCCGTCACCCTCACGAAGTGTGCGAGCCCCGGGGGCTTGGTCAGGCGGCCGTCCAGCCGCCCGGTCACCCTGGGGGGCGCCACGTCCACGTGTCCCAGCATGCGCCGCAGCGCCGGGCGCACGAACAGCTCGAAGGTCACCAGTGACGAGGTGGGGTTGCCCGGCAGGCCGAAGAAGAGGGTGCCGCCGCGCTGGCCCACCACGAGCGGCTTGCCCGGCTTGATGGCCACGCGCCACAGGTGCTGCTGCACGCCGAGCGCCGCGAGGACCTCCTTCACGTAGTCGCGCTCGCCCACGGACACGCCCGCGCTGGTGAGCACCACGTCGAAGCCCTCCGCGCGCCCGAGCGCCTCCGCCACCGCGTCCCGCGTGTCCCGCGCGATTCCGAGCAGCGAGGGCGTGCCCCCCGCGCGCCGCACCGCGAGCGCCAGGGACGGCGCGTTGGTGTCGACGATGCGTCCCCGGGGCGGCTCGTCCGCGCGGCACAGCTCGTCCCCGGTGGAGAGGATGGCCACCCGTGGTCGCCGGGGCACCGCGATGGCGCCCAGGCCCTGCGCCCACAAGAGCCCCAGCTCCGGGATGCCCAGCGGTGTGCCCCGCGCGAGCAGCACCTCGCCCTCGCGCGCGTCCTCGCCGCGGGGCCTCACGAAGTGTCCCGCCTCCACGGCCTCCGTCAGGTCCACGCGATCCGCGCCCCCGTCGGGGACCGCCCGCGCCCGCTCGCGCATCACCACCGCGTCCGCGCCGACGGGCAGCGGGGCGCCGGTCATGATCCGCGAGCACGTCCCGGGACGAACCTCATGATGCGGTGCGGCACCGGCGTAGATGGTCTCGAGCACGGGCAGGCGCACGGGGAGCGGCCCCGCGAGGTCGGCGGCGCGCACCGCGTAGCCATCCATGGCCGAGTTGTCCCACGGGGGCAGGGTGCGCTGGGCCACGATGTCCTCGGCCAACGTGCGGCCCAGGCCTTCGTCGACGGCCACCCACTCGGAGGACAGGGGCGTGGCGAGGGCCAGCACCTGGGCGCGGGCTTCGTCCTCCGGCAACAGCGTGGCGGCATCGGTCATGAGCGGCATCCCAACCCGGGTTCCCAAGCAAAGTCCGAGAGAAAATCAAGTGTTAGTTTGACAGCCCTGCTGATCATCGTTACAAGCACCAATCATCGCGAGGCTTGCCCACCCTTCTGGGGGTGGCCCTTCAACCCGTTGAAATCACACGGGAACTCTCAAGGAGACGGCGTCGATGGCCAAGCCCAAGTCCGGGGCGAAGAAGGCGACTCCCGCTGGTAAGTCTGGCGCGAAGCCCGCCGCGAAGAAGGATACGACCGCCCGGCTGGATCTCATCAAGGACGCCTCCAAACGGGTGGCCACGTCCGCGACGAAGGTCGCGAAGGCCGTCGCGGATACCGCGAAGAGCGCCAAGGCGACCGTGAAGAAGGCCGTGGCGGAGGCGACCGAGAAGGTCACGAAGGAGCCCAAGGAGAAGGTCGCCACGACGAAGAAGGCCGCCGCCAAGCCGCCGCCCGCCGCGAAGACGGCGAAGGCCGCTCCGGAGAAGCCCGCGGCCAAGGTCGCGGCGAGCGGCAAGGTCTCCACCGGCAAGGGCGCGTCCAAGGCGGCCTCCGCGGTGGTCGTCCCCGCGGTCGAGAAGCCTCGTCCGCGCGCCACCAAGCTGCCGCCTCCGGGCGAGCCGCTCACCAAGCGCGAGATGGAGCAGTTGCTCACCGCGGGCGAGGGGCGCGGGGTGATGGGCGAGGGGAGCCTCAAGGGCCGGCTCGTGGTGATCAACGAGATGCCCAACCTGGTGGTCGTCGGGCGCGACAAGCGCGAGCTGACGTTCCTCCTGCAGGGGCCGGATCAGGAAGTGCTGCCGGCCTACGTGAACCACAAGGTCTCTGTCAGCGGGATGATCCGCAAGACGTCCAACCACGGCGGCGTGGTGGACGTGCGCAAGTACTCCGCCAAGAAGCCGGAGGCGGAGGTCGTCGAGGCCCCGCCCGCGGACACGGAGCCGCGGCTGCGCTACCTGTCGCCCGGCGAGGTCTCCATGGTGACGGCGGCCGGCATGGGCGCGGGCATCAAGGGCTTCGCGGCGGTGCGCGGCAACCTGGAGATGACGGGCGAGGAGTTCGTGCTCGTCGTGTCCAACGGAGGCACGCGCCAGCAGGTGTCCTTCCTCATCGAGGGCAAGGCGGCCGCCAAGGGCCTGCGCAAGAACGTGGGCCACACGCTCCAGGTCATGGGCGTCGTGGACAAGACGTCCGGCTGGGGCGGTCGCATCAGCGCGGAGAACGTCGAGCCGCGGCCTTCCGAGACCCGGACGGTGTCGCGCGACGAGATGGAGTTGGTCCACATCGAGGGAGAGGTCCAGACCTCGGTGGACGTGAAGCTCAACCATGGCCTCACGGTGCGTCTGCCGGAGCAGCCTGGCTTCACGTGGGCCATCGAGCCCACGGTGGCCAAGCGTGTGGGCCTGCGCGAGGCCAACTTCGAGCCGGGTCCCAATGGGGGGCCGGCGACCCGCGAGTTCTTCTTCACTCCCCGAAACCCGGGGACCTTCGAGGTGGAGTTCTTCCTGGCCAAGGCGCTGACGCCGGGTCTGGTGGACCGCTCCTTCAAGATCAACGTCACGGTCAAGCCCTGAAGGTCGCTGCCTGGAGAAGGCTCCGGGCAGCGGTCGGTCGCCGGGGGGTTCCCGCCCGGCCGCTTCGGGCTTACCCGTTCCCGTAGCGGCCGAGCCGCACCCTCATCGTGAGCATCTCTCCCGACCTTCTTCAGCAGATTCTCGCCGACGCCGACCACCCGCTGGGCATCAAAGAGCTCCTGCGGCTGGCTGGCCTGCACCCTGGACAGCAAACCGAGCTCAAGCGCTCGCTGCGCGAGCTGGTGCGCCAGGGCACCATCACCAAGGAGGGCAAGCGCTTCCTGCGCGCCCATCCTCGCCGTGAGGACACGGCGGGCCCCCGTCCCGCGCGCCCGGCCCCGGCCAACGAAGGCCCGCGCGTGGAGCGTTCGCCCCCGTCGGAGGGCCGCTTCGGCGGCAAGCCGTCGCGAGTGCATGGCTCCGGGCGTGGCGCGCCGCACCAGGACCGGGGTGGCTTCCGGGGCAAGGAAGGGCGCTCGACGCGTGACTTCCGCCAGGGCGGGGGACGACACGGCGAGCGCCGGCACCTCGGCCGGGAGCGCCTCGACGAGTCCTCGCTCGACACGGTGGAGGGCATCCTCCACGTCCACCGGGACGGCTTCGGCTTCGTCCACCCGGTGTCCGGCGAAGGCGAGAACATCTTCCTGCCTCCTGGCGAGGCCCAGCGCGCGCTCGACAACGACCGTGTGGTTGTGTCCGTGTCGGGGCGCCCCGGTCGTTACGAGGGGCGGTTGCTCCGTGTGGTGGACCGGCGCCGCGAACTGGCGGTGGGGGTCTACGCGGAGCATGGGCGGTACGCGCTGGTGGTCCCCACGGACACGAGCCTGCCGGGGCCCATCCGTGTCCCCTTCACGCAGATGGCGCAGGACGGCGACCTGGTGAAGGTGCGGCTCGGCGTGGGGGCGAAGCTCCTGGAGCCGGGGCGCGACCTCTACGGCGAGGTCGCGGGTTCGCTGGGCAGGCCCGGCACGCCGAGCGCGGAGGTGCTGGGCATCGCCTTCTCGCAGGGCTTCTCCGACGAATTCCCGCCCGAGGCGATGGACGAGGCGGACCGCTACGCCGTCACCGTGACGGAGGAGGAGGCGCGCGGCGAGGAGCGCAGGGACCTGCGCTCGATGCAGTTGGTCACCATCGACGGCGAGGACGCGCGCGACTTCGACGACGCCGTGTACGTGGAGGACCACGCGGGCGGCTGGCGCCTGGTGGTGGCCATCGCGGACGTGACGCACTACGTGCGCGAGCGCAGCGGGCTGGACGCGGAGGCGCTGCGGCGCGCGACGTCGGTGTACCTGCCGGACCGCGTGCTGCCCATGCTCCCGGAGCGGCTGAGCAATGGCATCTGCTCGCTCCGGCCCGACGAGGACCGGCTGTGCATGGTGGCGGACATGACGTTCGACCGCCAGGGCCAGCGCCGCTCGTACACGCTGTATCCGGCGGTGATGCGCAGCGCGGCGCGCTGCACGTACAACGAGGTGCAGGACGTCCTCGACGGCAAGGACGTGCCACACCGCAACGGCTTCAAGCCGCACTTCGAGCGGCTGATGGCGCTGGCCCGCGCGCTGATGAAGATGCGCAAGGAGCGGGGCGCCATCGACTTCGACCTGCCGGAGCACAAGGTGGTGCTCGGCAAGGACGGCCTGCCGCAGCGCATGGACAAGCGCGAGCGCAAGGACAGCCACCGCCTCATCGAGGAGTGCATGCTCGCCGCCAACGAGGCGGTGGCGCGCTTCTTCCAAGACGAGGGGCTGCCCACGGTGTACCGGTTCCACGGGGAGCCGGACCCGGAGAAGCTGGCGACGTTCGGCGCGCTCGCGGAGGCCTATGGCTTCAAGCTGCGCTTCGAGGACGGCGTGTCGTCGAAGGAGCTGGATGCCTTCATCAGCCAGCTATCGGGCCACCCGGAGCAGCGGGCGCTGAACCAGTTGCTGCTGCGCTCGATGATGCAGGCCGTGTACACGTCGACGGAGGTGGGCCACTACGGCCTCGCGGCGGAGTACTACCTGCACTTCACCTCGCCCATCCGCCGCTACCCGGACCTGCTCGTCCACCGGCTCCTGAAGGCGCACTGGGCCCGGAAGGGCCGCAAGCCCTCGCCGGCGATGCTGGAGCGCGAGGAGGAGTCGCTCGAGGACATGGCCGTGCAGTGCTCGGAGCGCGAGCGCGCGGCGATGCAGGTCGAGCGCGAGGTGGTCTCCTTCTACGCGGCCCTGATGATGAAGGACCGCGTGGGCGAGGAGTTCGCGGCCACCGTGGCCGCCATCACCGACTTCGGCTTCTTCGTCGAACTGGACGAGGTCCACGTCGAGGGGCTGGTGAAGGCGGAGACGCTGGGCCCCGGCTCGAAGCTGGACAAGCAGACGCACTCGTTGGTGTACCCGAATGGCCGGCGTGTGCGCGTGGGGCAGAAGCTGCGCGTGCGGCTGACGTCGGTGAACACGACGGCGCGGAAGATCGACTTCGAGGCGCTCCAGTTCGACGGCGAGGCGCCGCTGGCGCGGGCCGAGGGGACACAGCGAGGTCGTCGCCACGAGTGGCGCGAGCAGGCCGCGCCCCATGGCCGTCAGCGCGCGGGCCGACCCGGGAAGTGGGAGCGCGAGCAGCGCAAGGCGGAGCCTCAGGGGCCGCACGCTGGCGCGGCCACGTCTTCCCAGGGCCATCCCCGTGGGCGCTTCGTGCGCGATGGGCGCCGCGAGGAGTCCGCGCCGACGCGGACGGAGAACCGGTCGCGTCGGTCTTGGCGGGATGAAGCGCCGACCCCCGGCTCCCACGAGTCGCAGCGTCCCGCGCAGCCGACGGACCAGGGACCTGGGGAGAAGCGGCGGAGGTTCTTCCGCCCCGAGGTCCCGACCGCGCCGGAGAGCGTGCGGGAAGAAGCACCGCGAGCCGAGGTGGGGCAGGAGCCTCATGACGTCGCGGGGCCCGCGCCCTGGGAGGCTCCCGCCTCGTCGAGTGTCGAGCAGGGCGGCGCGTCACCCCATCCTGGATTCGACCGACTGCGTGCGCTGGCGGCGCAGAGCAAGCCGCACCACAAGGGCAAGGAAGGAAAGGGCGCGCAGCCGCGACACGGGGGGAAGGGGGCGCAGCAGCCTCAGCGCTCGTTCCAGCCCCCCGCGCGCTTCACACCTCCGGCGCCGAGAGACGATGCGCCGAGCTTCGACGGCGGTGTGCCGTGGCAGCCGTCGATTCCTCCGGAGCCGCCGCGCAATGCCTCGCCCGCGGAGGCCCCCCTCTTCGGTCAGCCGCCTCCGGGTGTGAGCACGACGGAGACGAGCACTTCTCAGGTGGCGTCGGACGCCTCGCGGCATGCGGAAGAGACGCCGTCCAGGGTCGGTTCACCCGCTGAGGTTCCGTCCGCCGAGCGCGTCATCGAGTCCGCGGTCGAGGTGGCCGCTTCCGATGCGGCCGACGCCGTGTCGTCGCGTGCCAAGCCGCGGAAGAAGAAGGGGGTGGCGAGTTCGGCTCCGACGAGGCGAGCCGCGCCGAGCAAGCCCGCGCCGCGTGCCTCCGCGAAGAAGCGCGTGGCCGCGAAGGTGTCTCGGAGCAAGGCCCCCGCGGTGAAGCCTTCGAAGTCGAAGGCCTCCCCCAAGCCTGGGAAGGCGAAGGTGTCCGCCACCGCGGCGAAGGTGAAGTCGAAGCCGAAGGCCGTGAAGAAGACCACGGGGACCTCCGCCAAGAAGACCCCGAAGGCGCGCGTGGCGGACTCGAAGCCCCGCGGTGCCACCGCGAAGCGCCCGAAGCGCTGAGCCCCTGGACCGAAGTCGAGCAGGCCCGAGCTGTCGACGCTCGGGCCAGGGGCGAGCCGGAGGAGTTGGCCGGGTCGTTCCTCCGAGCGCTATAACGCTCCCCATCCATTGCGAGGAGACACCGTGGGAATCATCCGACTCGTGGGAGTGATGCTCGCTGTCGCGGGGGGCGTGTTGCTGTGGTCCGGCCTGAACGCGCGGGAGTCCCTCGCGGAGCGGGCCTCCCATGCGCTCACCGGCAGGTACACCGACCGCACCACCCAATATCTCGTGGGCGGCGGGGCCGCGCTCGCCGGAGGCGTGTTGCTGGTGCTCTTCGGCGGCTCGCGCAAGCGTCGCTAGACGTCCCGCGGGGGGCGGGGTGTCAGTGGATCCACCCCTCCAGCCGTGTCTGGACGAAGGCTCCAGCCAGTCCCAGCACGAACACCGCGCCCAACGACCAGCCGAGTCGCAGCGTCAGGAGCCGTTGGCCCGACACGCGCGCCACCAGCACGAAGTTGATGGCGGCGCTCCCGAGCGAGGCGATGATGGCGCCCACCCCCGCCGTGGTGGGGGACAGCAGCCCTTGGGCGCTGAGCGACGCGGCGGACGCCACCGCGGACGCGCTCGAGACCAGGCCTCCGAGCGCGCTCACCGCGTAGAAACCCGCATGTCCCAGCAGGCTCTGGCCGACGGTGCCCACCACCTGGAACAGCAGGAGGAAGGCGCCGAACTTGAGCGCGGACGTGAGCGAGAAGGGGCTCTCCAGGGGCAGGGAAGGCGCCGTGCCCGTCCCGGGGGCCGGACGCCGTGAGCGCACCAGCGCGAGCCCCGTGCTCGACAGGAGGATGAGCGCCAGGGGCACCGCGGAGTTCACCAGCGCCCGATACGACAGCAGCCCCAGCAGCACCGCGTTGCGCAGCGCCATGGCCGCGGTGGCCAGCATCACCCCGCGGTAGGCCACCTCCTGGAGCTGACCCTCCGTCTCGCGCACCCGGTTGGACAGCTCCGTCACGGTGACGGTGCTGTTGACGAGTCCTCCGAGGAAGCCCGTCACCTCCACGCCCCGCGTGCCGAAGATCTTCAGCAGCAGGTAGTTCACGAACCCCATCGCCGCGATGAGGATGACCGTCACCCAGGCCGCGCGCGGCGCGATGAGGCCCCACGGGTCCACCGGGTTGGTCGGCAGGACGGGATAGATGGCGAACGCGAGGATGGCCAGCAGGATGGCCGAGCGCAGCTCCTCCGCGGTGATGGAATGGCTGAAGCCCGCGAGGCGCTCCTTCCACGTGAGCAACCCCGCGCTGGTGACGGCCACGGCGGCGGGTGTCACGACATGGCCCAGGCCGCACAGCACACCCGTGAAGCCCGTCACCAGCAGCGCCGCGGACGTGGTGAGCTCCGCGCCCTGGTTGGCGCGCAGCGACTGCCAGTTGAGGAAGCCCACCAACACACCGAGCAGCGCCACGGCGGTGATGGCGAAGGGAGGTCCCAGCAGGCCACCCATGGCCCCCAGCAGCGACGCGAAGCCGAAGGTCCGCAGCCCCGCCTCCTTGCCGCGCCACTCGCGCTCCAGGCCCACGAACAGGCCCACGGCCAGGGCGAGCGTCAGGCGCATCAGGGTTTGCAACGGCGGCCAGGCGATGACGGGGGGAATCCCTTCCAAGTGAGCGACCTTCCTTCGTAGGGGGAGTGCTTCAGGTGTGGCGGGGGGCTTCGTGAGAGGGCTCGCCTACCGCGTAGAGTCGAGACCAGCCGCGCTCGCGCAGCAGGCGTTGGATGGGCTCGCGCAGCTCGGCGCGCAGCCGCGGCTCCGCGTCGGGCGCATCCAGGGATGGCACCGCCAGCTCCCACGTCGTGCGGCCCGACTGCGACTCCAATCGGGGCTCTCCCGCGAGGCGCAGGTGCACGACGAGGGGCGGGAGGTCCTCGGGAGATGGGGGGGCTCCACCTTCGCTCGTGGACGTCGCGAGAGCGCGGGCGCGCTCGGGCGCCGCGAGGCCCTGGAACACGGAGACGGCCAGTTGGGCCACCGTGTCTCGCGAGCTCTGGAAGATGACCGTCCAGACGCGGGGCGCGGGTTTCGTCGTGGGGCGCATCAACCAGCGGAACAGGCACACGGCGAGCGCGGCGCCGAGCAACTGCGCGGCGATGATGGACTCCACGTCGAGCGGATGGAGCGCGCTGGCGTGGGTGCTCGCGGCGCGCGCGAGGATGAGCGCGGGGTTGGCGAGCGAGCGCGAGTCCGTGAACCACACCGTGGCCGCGATGTAGATCGCCGCCACGACGGGCGTCGCCGCGGGCCGGCTGCGGACGCAGCCACGCACCACGACCAGCAGGCCGAAGGTGGAGACGAGCTCCGTGAGGAACTGCGCGGAGCTGGCCGAGGGCGCCTGCGCGGCGATGAGCAGCGGCTCCCCGCACATCAGGTGGGCGACGAGGCGCCCGGCCAGTCCGCCCAGCAACTGGGCGAGCACGTAGCGTGGGACATCCCGCCACGGCGTGCCGTCCTCCAGGGCATCGGCGAAGGTGAGGGCGGGGTTGAAGTGCGCGCCCGACAGCGGCTGGAGGACCAGCGTGAGGCACGCGAGGACGGCGCCCGCCGCCAGCGACATGAAGAGGCGACCCTCCGTGGCGCTGACGCCCAGGTGCTCGGCGCCGTGGTGGGCCCCCTCGAGCGCCACCACCAGCAGGCCACATCCCAGGGCTTCGACCGCGAGGCGCCGGGGGCGGTTGAGTCGCGCCGTGCCAGAAGGGGTCGAGGCTGGGAGTTCGCCGGTCATCGCAGGGCCCTGCCACTCCCGTGCGGAGCCCCTGGGAGACCGTCTCCCCGGCCGCACGCGGATCTCCCACCCTATGCCTCGGAGAATCGTCCGTCAAAGGGCCATGACGGCGCTCGGGCCCGGGGTGCGTGGAAGGCCACTCGAGCGTGGACGCGCCGCTCGGGATCGCCGAGCGGGCAGGCGAGGTGCGTCGTGGCGTCGGACCGCCTCACGGGCCTCCGCCGCGAAGCCTGGAAACGGCGGGCCCCCGTCCATCCGTCACCCTCGCTGCGTGACGGAAGGGCGAGGGCCCGGGTGTCCGGCGACGAACGTCAGGCGTTCAGCGCGGCGGCGTGGTGCCGCAGGTGGTCATCCATGAACGTGGAGATGAAGTAGTAGCCGTGGTCGTAGCCCTCGTGGACGCGGAGGGTGAGGGACTGGCCCACGGCGTCACACGCCTCGCGCAGGAGCTCGGGACGCAGTTGCTCCTGGAGGAACTTGTCGCCCGTGCCCTGGTCCACCAGCAGGTGCGGCAGTCGCGTCTTGCTGGCGCGCAGGAGCTCGGTCGTGTCGTAGGCGCGCCACGTCTCCGAGTCGTCCCCCAGGTAGCCCTTGAAGGCCTTCTGGCCCCACGGCACGCGCATGGGCGCGACGATGGGCGCGAACGCGGACACGGAGCGGTAGCGCCCCGGGTTGCGCAGCGCGCTCACCAGCGCGCCATGGCCTCCCATGGAGTGGCCGAAGATGCCCTCGCGGTCCGCGCGGGCGGGGAAGTGCGCGGCGACGAGCGCGGGCAGCTCCCGCGTGACGTACGTCCCCATGCGGTAGCGCGCGGACCAGGGAGCCTGGGTCGCGTCCAGGTAGAAGCCCGCGCCGACGCCGAAGTCCCACGCGGCGTCCTCGCCCGGGTAGCCGGCGCCGCGCGGACTCGTGTCCGGCGCCACCAGCATGATGCCCAGCTCCGCGGCCACGCGCTGCGCCCCACCCTTGATGAGGAACGTCTCCTCCGTGCACGTGAGGCCCGCGAGGTAGTAGAGCACCGGCACCGGACGCTCCCGCGCCTGGGGCGGGACGAAGATGCCGAAGCGCATGTCCCCACCGCAGGCCTCGGAGGCGTGCTTGTAGAAGCCCACCGTGCCGTCGAAGCAGCGGTGCTGGCTCAGCAGGGTGGGAGCCGCCGACGTCATGAGTACTTCACCACGCTGCGGATGGACTCGCCCTTGTGCATCAGGTCGAAGCCCTGGTTGATGTCCTCCAGCTTCAGCGTGTGGGTGATGAGGTCGTCGACGTTGATCTTCCCCTCCATGTACCAGTCGACGATCTTCGGCACGTCCGTGCGCCCGCGCGCGCCGCCGAACGCGCTGCCCTTCCACACGCGGCCGGTGACCAACTGGAAGGGACGCGTGCGGATCTCCTGCCCCGCGCCCGCGACGCCGATGATGATGCTCTCGCCCCAGCCCCGGTGGCAGCACTCCAGCGCCTGCCGCATCGTGTTCACGTTGCCGATGCACTCGAAGCTGTAGTCCGCGCCGCCACCCGTCAGGTTCACCAGGTAGGGGACGAGGTCGCCCTCCACCTCCTTCGGGTTGACGAAGTGGGTGAGGCCGAACTTCTCCGCCATGGCCTTGCGCGCGGGGTTGAGGTCCACGCCGACGATCTGGTCCGCGCCGACCATGCGCGCCGCCTGCACCACGTTGAGGCCGATGCCGCCCAGCCCGAACACCACCACCTTCGCGCCGGCCTCCACCTTCGCCGTGTACACCACCGCGCCGATGCCCGTCGTCACGCCACAGCCGATGTAGCAGACCTTGTCGAACGGAGCGTCCTCGCGAATCTTCGCGACGGCGATCTCCGGCAGCACCGTGTACTGCGCGAAGGTCGAGGTGCCCATGTAGTGGTGCACCGCCTGCTTGCCCAGACGGAAGCGGCTGGTGCCGTCCGGCATCAGGCCCTTGCCCTGCGTCGCGCGGATGGCCGTGCACAGGTTCGTCTTGCGCGACAGGCACGACTTACATTGCCGGCACTCCGGCGTGTACAGCGGGATGACGTGGTCGCCCTTGCGCACCGACGTCACGCCCGGACCCACGTCCACCACCACCCCCGCGCCCTCGTGGCCGAGGATGGCCGGGAACAGTCCCTCCGGGTCCGCGCCCGACAGGGTGAACTCATCCGTGTGGCAGATACCGGTGGCCTTCAGCTCGACGAGCACCTCGCCCGCCTTCGGGCCCTCCAGGTGCACCGTCTCGATGCTCAACGGCTTGCCTGCCTCGAGCGCCACCGCCGCGCGCACGTCCATTACGCCTCCCTCGTGAGTTGTGAGGCGCGCAGACTAGTGCGTGGCCCCCGAGCGGCGCAGCAGGGAATCAGGGCGTGACGCCCATCGAACGCTTGACCTCGCGGATAAGACGAAGGGCCCGGAACCGGCTCGCGGTCCCAGGCCCCTCGGGCAATCCCACGTCGTGGCGCGGACTACTGCGCGTTGGCGGCCTGGGCCGCCTTCTGCGCCTTCTGCGCCTCGCTGAACTTCTGGGTCATCACCTGGAACTGCGCCTGGAAGTCGTCCATCTTCTTCTGGTGCTCGGCGGCGCGGGCGGTGGCCTCGGCGACGACGGCGGCGTTCTTCGCGTTCTCCTTCGCCTCCGACTCCGCCATCTCCTTCTGCTGGCGCTCGTACTCCATCAGGCGGCCCATCACGACGCGCTTGTTGAGGTACGTGTTGGCGGAGTTGGGGTTGAGGGCGATGACCTGGTCGTAGTAGCCGAGCGCCTTCTCCAGGGCGTCCTTGACGATGGGCGCGGCCATCGAGCGCGCGCCGCCGCGCTGGGCGTAGATCTCCGCGATCCACCCGAGCGCCGTCTCGTTCTTGGGGTCGAGCTTGAAGGCCTCGCCGAAGTACTTCTCGGCCTGGTCCAGGTCGTTGCCCTTCATGTACATGCTGGCCAGGGTGACGTACGTCTCCACCTTCTCGGCGGGCACGGTCTTCAGCTCGAGGATCTTCAGCACCGCCTCGGCGGCCTTGTCCGTCTCACCCAGCTCCATGTGGGCGAAGGCCTTCTTCTCCCAGACCTTCTCCTGCTTGGGGTCCGCCTGGAGCGACAGGGCATATTCGGCGGTGGCCTCCTTGAACTCCTTCTTGGCCAGGTGGTTGGTGCCCTTGACCCGGTGCTGCTTCGCGACGTCGGGCTCCTCGGAACACGCCACCACGCCACCCAGGGAGAGAACTCCGAACACCAGACCGACTCGTGCCAGTCGCTTCATGTGGGAACCTTTCGAGCAGGTCCGGGGACACGTCCCCGACCTGGTCAGAATCGCAGCGCAACGCGTTGTCGTGGGACCCGCCCTCACGGGTCCGGAATTCGGGCCAGCATAGCCGAAGTCACGTGGAATCCGCCCGGGACATCCGCGGCCGTCCTCCGAGCGTCCAGGCGCGTCGCCCGGGGTCCGGCTGGGGCGGGGACTGGTGGTATGGGTGACAGGGCGCATGCCCGGCCGGGCTACGTGGGAACTGCTACCGTGCCGCGCGCCATGAGCATCCTCTCCCGCCGAACCGTCCTCCAGGGGCTCGTCGTCACCGCCGCGGCGGGCTGTGCCTCGAGTCGTCCGCGAGTCGCCCCGCGCCCCGGGCCGGAGCTGCCCCTGGGGGCGCAGGTGGGCGACGTGCGTGGCGGGGCGGCCACGGTCTGGGGCAAGGCGTCCCGGGCCTCTCGCCTGGTGGTGGAGTGGAGTGAGGACGCGCGCCTGCTCCGGGGCGTGACGCGCGTGGAGGGGCCGTTGCTCGGCGCCGCGTCTGACTTCACGGGCGTGGTGGACTTGTCCGGTCTGCCCGCGGGACGCGAGGTCCACGTGCGCGTGCTGGCGGAGGAGGACGGGCGGACGGGCGAGGCGTGGCAGGGCCGCTTCCTCACCGCGCCGGACGCGACGCGCGACATCTGCTTCGCGTGGAGCGCGGACGTGTGTGGCCAGGGCTGGGGCATCAACCGGGAGTGGGGTGGTTATCGCGGCTATGCGGCCCTGCGCGCGTCGCGGCCGGACTTCTTCCTGCACGTCGGCGACGCCATCTACGCGGACAACCCGCTGTCCCCCGAGGTGACGCTCCCGGACGGTCGGGTGTGGCGCAACCTGGTGACGCCCGCGAAGTCGAAGGTGGCGGAGACGCTGGACGAGCTGCGTGGGAACTTCGCGTACAACTTCCTCGACGAATCGCTGCGCGCGTTCGCGCGCGAGGTGCCCATCTCGTATCAGTGGGACGACCACGAGGTCCGCAACAACTGGTACCCCGGACGCAGCCTCGCGGGAGACCCTCGCTACACCCAGGTCTCCGACGAGGGCGTGCTGGGCGCGAGGGCGCGACAGGCCTTCTTCGAGTACTCGCCCGTGGGCGGCGCGGCGCGCGCGGAGGGGCGCATCCACCGCAAGCTCTCGTATGGCCCGCGGCTCGACGTGTTCATTCCCGACGTGAGGGCCTTCCGGGGGCCCAATGGGCTCAACCGCCAGGCGCAGCCGGGACCGGACACGGCCTTCCTGGGACGCGCGCAGCTCGACGGGCTCAAGGAGGCGTTGGCCGCGTCCACCGCGACGTGGAAGGTGATCGCCACCAGCATGCCGTTGGGGCTCATCATCCCGGACGCGAAGCTGCCGGACGGCAACCCGGCGATGGAGGGCTGGGCCAACGGCGAGGGCGTCCCGTTGGGGCGCGAGCTGGAGCTGGCGGAGCTGCTGTCGTTCATCAAGGCGCGCCGCGTGCGCAACGTGCTGTTCCTCACCGCGGACGTCCATTACCCCGCCATGCACCACTACCACCCGGAGCGCGCGCGCTTCCGCGACTTCGAGCCGTTCTGGGAGTTCGTCGCGGGACCGCTGCACGCGGGGACGTTCGGTCCCAACGCGCTCGACGACACCTTCGGCCCGGAGGTGCGCTGGCACCGTCCCAGCACGATGGTGAACGCGGCGCCGTGGGAGGGACAGCAGTACTACGGCAGCGTGCGCATCCAGGCCGCGACGGGCGCGCTCACCGTGGCCATCCACGACCTCACGGGACAGGCGTTGCACCAGGTGGAGTTGGAGCCCCAGGCATGAGCCTGCTGCCCTGGTTGGCGCTCGCGGGCGCGGTGGGGGGCGGATTGTGGTTCGCGCGAGCCCGTCGTCGGGCGTCGACCTGGACCTGTCGCAAGTGCGCGAAGGCGCGCGTGCTGCTCGACGAGGACACCGAGGACCCGTACCTGAGCGAGGCGCAGCGCCGGGAGGAGCAGCTCGGCGCCGTGGACTATCAGGTCTGGTGGTGCGCTTCGTGCGAGGACGGCGTCGTGGTGCGCCGCGCGCCGTTCAGCTCGCGCGCCGTGGTGTGCAAGGAGTGCCGGAGCCGGGCCGCGAAGGAGAAGGCCTATACCGTGGTCCCCGCGACGAAGGACCGGGGTGGGGAGTTGCGCGTCGAGCTGGATTGCGAGCGCTGCGGCCATGCACAGCGCTTCTCTCGATATACCCCCCGGGCCTCGTAGCACCGCGGATGCGTCAGGCGTCGTTCAGGTCGTGAGCACCAGCTTGACGAGCTCCGGCGGACTGCCCACGCGCATGGGGGGCCCCCAGAAGCCACAGCCCCGGCTCACGTAGATGTGCGAGTCGCCGTGGCGATAGAGCCCCGCGGAGTGCTCCCAGGCGAGCCCGATGAGCAGCGTCATGGGCAGCAACTGTCCGCCGTGCGTGTGGCCGGAGAGCTGGAGGTCCACGCCGCGCTCCGCCGCGACCTTGAAGTTCGCGGGCTGGTGCGCGAGCAGCACCGACGCCCGGTCCGGCTCCCTGCCGGCGAGCGCGAGGTCCAGGTCGTAGCCCTTGTTGCCTCGTCGGCGCCAGCCGCTCCAGTCGTCCACGCCCACCAGGTCGAGCGACCCCCCCGCGTCGCCGATGCGGACGTGGCGGTTGCGCAGCACCTCGATGTCGAGCGTCTGGAGGAACGCCGACCACTCCTCGTCACCGGAGTAGTAGTCGTGGTTGCCCGTGACGAAGAAGCTGCCGAAGCGGGAGCGTAGCTCGCGCAGCGCCGCGACGGATGGTCCGAGCGTGGGGACGTCGCCATCCACCAGGTCGCCGGTGATGGCCACGAGGTCCGGTCGCAACGCGTTCGCCTGCCGCACCAACTCGTCCATGAAGCGGCGCTGGATGAAGGGCCCCACGTGGATGTCGGTGAGCTGGACGATGGTGAGCCCGTCGAGGGCCTTGGGAAGCTTCGGGATGCGGACCGCCAGCTCCGTCACCGTGGGCGGCGCGAAGGCGCGCCAGTGTCCGTAGGCGGCCAGGCTGCCCCCCGCCAGCGCGGCGCCTCCCGCCAGCGCCCGTCCCAGGAACAGGCGCCGCTCCTCGTCGACCGTTTGCTCGATGGGGGCCGACGCCGCGTGAGCGGGCGCGACGGAGGCAGTGGGCGTCGATTGGCGACGGACCCGCTGCGCCAGGAGCACGGCCGCGCGGACGAGGTCCATGGCTCCCAGCGCGATGACCAGGCAGAGCGCCGTCCCCATCCACGAGTAGGCGGCGACGGTGACGAGGCCCTCGAACTGCTCGGGCAGGGCGTCCAGGAGGGTGCGTCGCAGCGCGAGCAGCGCCGTCATCGCGCCGAGCAGCAGCAGGGCCACCCGTCGCGCCCACCTCCCACGCACCAGCGGACGCACGAGCCGACGATACAGATACACGTGGCCCAGCACCGCGCCGAGCCCGATGAGCATCGAGAAGGAGAAGAGTCGCGACGGCATCCGCTGGGTCCACCCGAAAGGAAATGAATCGTAACATGGAGCCCCCCGTCCGCGTGGGCCACGCTGGGTATGGCTCCTTGCCGCTGCCCGCGTGAACCCCGTGTGGGACGCTAGATTCCTGGCCGCGAACAACTGGGAGGAAGGCGCATGGACAAGGTCATCGTCATCACGGGGGCGAGCGGTGGAATCGGCGCCGAGCTGGCCCGACAGGCGGGGGCGCGTGGCGCGAAGGTGGTGCTGGCGGCACGTCGTCGCGCGGAGCTGGAGGCGGTTGCGGCGCGCTCGGGCCAGGAGGCCCTGGCCGTGGTCACCGACGTGACTCGCAGGGACGAGGTGGAGCGGCTGCGGGACGCGGCGCTCGCGCGCTTCGGGCGCATCGACGTCTGGGTGAACAACGCGGGGCGAGGCATCACCCGCTCGGTGTCGGCGCTGACGGACGAGGACCTCACGGAGATGTGGCGCGACAACGTGAACAGCGCGCTCTACGGCATGCAGGCCGTGCTGCCGCACTTCCAGTCGAGGAACGCCGGGCAGATCCTCAACGTCTCCAGCGTCCTCGGGCGGCTGCCGGGTGTGCCCCATCGCTCCGCGTACAGCGCCGCGAAGCATGCGCTCAACGCGCTGAGCGCCTGCTTGCGCCAGGAGCTGCGCGAGTCGCATCCCGGCATCGTCGTCACCGTGGTCATGCCGGGCGTCGTCGCCACCGAGTTCGGCACGAACGCCCGGGGGGGCGGCCCCGACTCCCGGATGCTGCCCGGCGCGCAGAGCGTGGAGGAGGCCTCGGCGGTCATCCTCGAGGCCATCGAGCACCCTCGCGCGGACGTCTACACGCGGGAGGCCGCGCGTGTGGAGATCGAGCGCTACTACCACGACGTGGAGGCCTTCGAACGCGCCGCCGCGAAGCGCTGAGGCGGGGTGGGTTCGTCTCGCCGGGAGGGTGGGGTGACTCCTCCCGGCGAGGTCCCGTCACTCGTAGCGCAGCGACTCGATGGGGGCGAGGCTCGCCGCGCGACGGGCCGGCCAGATGCCGAAGAACACGCCCACGGTCGCCGAGAAGGCGATGGCCACCACGATGGCCTCGGGCGCCACGACCATCGTCCAGCCCATGACCCGCTGGAGGATGGCTGCTCCACCGACGCCGAGCAGCAGGCCCAGCGTGCCTCCGGCCAGGCACAGCACCAGGGACTCGACGAGGAACTGGAGCAGGATGTCCATCCCCGTGGCGCCGAGCGCCTTGCGCAGGCCGATCTCCCGCGTCCGCTCCGTCACGGACACCAGCATGATGTTCATGATGCCGATGCCTCCCACGAGCAGGGAGATGGCCGCGATGCCGGCCAGCAGCAGCGAGAACGTCTGCGTCGTCTCCTGCACCGTGGCCAGGAGCGACGCCTGGTCCCGGATGTTGAAGTCCGCCTGCGCCTCCGGGCGCAGCCGGTGTTCGCGGCGAAGCTTGGTGTCGATCTCCGCCATCGCGTCGTCCATGGACTTTTCGTCGACGGCCTGCACGGCGATGGAGCGGATGCGGTCGCTGCCCATCACCCGGAACTGGGCGGTGGACAGCGGGATGTAGAGGCTCTCGTCCGGGTTGGAGAAGCCCTGCGCGCCCTTCTCCGCGAGCACCCCGATGACCTCGAACGGGATGCCTCGGATGCGGAGGGTCTCACCCACCAGCGCCGCCGAGTCCCTCGCGCCAATCTGCGCGCCCACGAGCGCGCCCAGCACCACGACGCGGCGACGCCCCCGGTCCTCCGCGTCCGTGAAGAGGCGACCGGCGACGAGGTTGGACTCGTTGATGGTGAAGTACGCGGGCCAGGCGCCCACCACGGACATGTTCGCGTTGCCCGCGCCGAGCTCCACCTGGAAGCGCGATTCGATCTCCGGCGAGACGGCCTGGATGTGCTTCGGGTTCGCCCGCAGCGCCTCCGCGTCGTCGATGGTCATCGTCGCCTGTCCACGGCCCAGGCCTCCGGAGAAGGACTGGCCGGGCCGCACCGTCAGCACGTTGGTGCCGAGCGTCTTCAGGCGCTGCTCGACGGAGCGCTGGGCCCCTTCGCCCAGCGCCACCATGGTGATGACCGCCGCGATGCCGATGACGATGCCCAGCATCGTGAGCAGCGAGCGCAGCTTGTTGGCGAGGACCGCGTCGAACGCGACCAGGATGATCTCTCCCATGACCTGAACTCCTCCTGCCTACCGTCCACCACCGCCCATGCGCATGCCACCGCCGCCGGGAATCATCCCGCCCGCGGCCTGGCGCATGCGCTCCGTGCGCTGCTGCTGCTGTTGCTGGAGCTGCGCGACCGAGATGAGCAGCACCTGCTCACCGTCCTGGAGTCCGCTGAGGACCTCGGAGCTCTCCCAGTCGCTCAGGCCCAGCGTCACCCGGCGCGGCTCCGGCCCCTTCGGGCCCTGCACGAAGACGACGCCAGGACGGGTGTCTCCAGTGCCTTGTCCCCCTTCGCGCTCGCGCCCACGTCCGCGCCGGCCCTCGCCCGGGCCTTCCGCGCCCGGACCCGTGGCGCCCGTCGTGGCCACGTTCACCGGCGTCGCACTGCCCACCGCCGGCGCCGTGCCCGCGGCACGCGGTCCCTCCGTCGGTGCACCCGGTGCGGCCGGGCCGCTGCCTCCGGCCGCGGACGGGGCCTCGCCGCCACCCGGGGGACCGCCCCGGCCACCCGGCGGACGGAGCAGGGCGCGCACCGTCTCCTCACTCACGCCCACCGTCGCCGCCGCCGAGCGCGCGTCGCGCATGCTCACCACGGCGGAGTTCGGCACGGTGAGCGCGTTGCGGCGGCGCGAGATTTCAATCGCGACCTCGGCGTTCATACCCGGGCGGAGCAGCCCGTCCGGGTTCTCCAGCCGCACCAGCACCGGGAAGAGGGTGACGTTCTGCTCCACGAGCGCCTGCGGTTCGATCTTCACGACATCGCCCACGAACGTCTTGCCCGGGTAGGCCTCCATCGTCACGCGCGCCTTGAGGCCGGCCTTGAGCTGCCCCACGTCCGTCTCGTCCACCTTCGCGCGGACCTGCATGATGGACAGGTCCGCCATCTTGAAGAGCGTGCTGCCGCCGGACACGTTGGACGTGGCGGAGGCGATGATCTGCCCCGGTTGGATCTGCCGCTCCAGCAGCGTGCCGGAGCTGGGCGCGCGGATGGTGACGTCGCGGCTGCGCTCCTTGGCGAGCTGGAGGTTGGTCTCCGCGCGCACCTTCGCCGCGCGGGCCGTGGCGTACGCGTCCACCGCGGACTCATACTCCTGTTGGGTGACGTAGCCGGACTGGCGCAGCGACTCCATGCGCTGTCGCTGGGCCTCGGTCGTGTTCAGTCGCACGCGCGCGGACTCCAGGTCCGCCTGGGCCTGGGCCAGCGCGTTCTGCACGTCGCGCGGGTCGATCTCCGCCAGGAGCGCGTCCTTCTCCACCTTGTCCCCGGTGTCGAAGAGGACGCGCAGCACCTCGCCGGAGGCCTTGGACTTCACCTCCACCACGCGCAGGGGCTCCACGAGTCCCGCCGACTCCGCCACCACCTCCATGTCCCGCCGCTCCACCGCCACCACCGCCGCGGAGCGCGCGGGCGCCTCCTTCTCCCCGGTGCCTCGGACGTAATACACGCCCGCGCCGAGCAGGAGTGCCGCGGCACCCGTGATGACCACCTTCTTCGTCTTGCTCACGACGTCCCTCCAGGTCCTCGAGGCCGCGCGCCGCGCGGTCCCGCTCAATTCCGCTTCCGCTCGTCCCGCTCGATGACGCCGTCCTTCAGGAACAACACCCGCTGCGCGAACGCGGCGATGTCCGACTCGTGCGTGACGAGCATCAACGTCTGGCCCTGGGCGTGCAATTCGCCGAACAGGGCCATGATCTCCTCACCCGTGCGGCTGTCGAGCGCGCCCGTGGGCTCGTCCGCCAGCAGCAGCGCGGGTTGGGTCACCAGCGCACGGGCGATGGCCACGCGCTGGCGTTGTCCACCCGACAGCTCGTTGGGCTTGTGGTCCTTGCGCGACCCCAGCCCCACGCGGTCCAGCATGGCCGCCGCCCGCTCGCGCCGGTCCTTCTTGGCCATGCGCGCGTACACCAGCGGGAGCGCCACGTTGTCGAGCGCCGTCGCCCGGGGAAGCAGGTTGAAGCTCTGGAACACGAAGCCCAGCTCCCGATTGCGGATGCGCGCGAGCGCATCCTCCGACATGCCAGCCACCGGCTGGCCGTTGAGCCAGTACTGCCCACCGCTGGGGACGTCGAGGCAGCCGATGAGATTCATGAAGGTCGACTTGCCGGAGCCGGACGGTCCCATCACCGCGACGTACTCGTTGCGGCGGATGGTGAGGTCCACGCCGCGCAGCGCGTGCACCACCTCCGAGCCCATCTTGTAGTCCTTGCGCAGACCTTCCACGCGGATGACCAGGTCCGCGATGTCGCGCGTCGCCTGGGGCTGCGCCTGCTCCGGTGTCTGGGTGGGCGTGCTCACAGCGGCCTCCCGGCGAGTGCCTCCAGCTCCGCCCGCGCGATGCGGTAGTCGAAGCGGGCGGACACGAGGTTGATCTCCGACTGCACCAGGCTCTCCTGCGACGTCAGCAGGTCGAGGATGGTGGTGGCCCCCAGCCGGTAGCGCTCCTGCTGGACCTTGAGGTCCTCGCGCGCCACCTCGACGGCCTGCTCGGAGAAGCCGATGCGGTCCGCCGAGAGGCGGATCTGCGCCAGCGCCTGCGCCGCGCCGGAGCGCAGCGCCCGCCGCGTGTCCGCGAGCTGGGCCTGCGACACCATCTCCGACGTGCGCGCCCGCTGCACGCGCTCTTCACGGAGGAAGCCGTCGAAGATGGGATAGGCGAGGCCCAGGCGCACGGACCAGCTCGTCGAGCCGCCGTTGAAGCTCGGGTCCTGGTTGAACCAGTCGTAGCCCGCGGACAGGCGCACCGTCGGCAGGTAGGTCGCCTTGGCCGCGCTCACGCCGGCCTCGGAGGCCTTCAGGGTCGCCGCCGCCGCGAGCACCGCAGGCGCGTTGGCCTCCAACTCGACGAGCAGCGCGTCGGGGGTGAGCGCGATGGGGCGGGGTGCCTCGTCCGCCATCGGCCTGGCCCCCACGGGGCCCTCCTCGCCGATGAGCCGCCCCAGCGACAGCGTGGCCGACTCCCGCTGGGTCTCCGCCGTGCGCAGGGCCTCGCGCGCGTTGGTGTGGTCGAGCTGCGCGCGCAACAGGTCCGACCGCGTCGCCGACCCCACCGCGAGCCGTCGCTCGGCGGCCTCCGCGTTCTGCTTCGCTCGCTCGATGCGGGAGTTCGCGACCTGCTCCAGGCCCTCGGCGCGCAGCACCTCGAAGAAGGACCGCTGCACCTCGAGGACCGCGTTGGCCCGCTGGGCGACGAGCTGGGCCTCGGCCGCGCCCGTCTGCGCTTGCGTCTGCTTGCGGTTGGCGCCGCGCTGGCCGCCCGTGAAGACGTTCCACGACGCGGCGAGCCCCGCGGCGTACGTGTCGTTGGAGCCCGACGACACCGCGCCTGTCTCCGGATCGATGCGCCGGCTGCTCGACAGCGCGCCGCTGGCGCTCGCCGACAGGTTCGGCAGGTAGGCGCCCACCGCGCTGCGCTCCGCGGCCTCCGCGTTGGTGACGTTGCCCGTGGCCTGCGCCACCTGGGGATTGGCCTTCATCGCGCGGAGGATGGCCTCCTCGAGCGTGACGCTCGTCGCCGCCTTCGCCTCGCTCGGGGGCTGCGCCGTGGCGGGCCGTGCCTCGCTCGTGACGGTGGCCGCGGGCGCGACGGGCTCGGTGGGCGCCGCGACCGGCGCGTCCGCGGGCTTGCTCGTCTGGACCGCGGGCTCCTGTGCCCAGGTGCTCCCCGTCACCGCCATGCCTCCCAGGACCCCCAACGCCCACGCCGTCATCCGACGGGGCCGTCTCTGGAATCGTGTTCCCTGGCGCATCGTCATCGCAGCCTTGTCCCGTTGAGAGCCGGGGCGCTCCTCACGCTCCCGGCGTTTCCGAGCGGGACGATTGCATGCGTCTTGCCAGTGCTCAACCCATTGAAATTGCGAGATAATTTCGAGCAGATGTTGCCGAAAGAGCAGTTCGACTGCGGATTCCGCACTCACGGCCGCACGGGGGGCGGGCAGGTGGTCGGGACGACGTGGGACGGAGGTCGGGGAAGGCCGGGCCTCGTGATTGCACGGCGCCGGATCCGAGAGTTCGGCCGTGGTGCCGTTCCCCCTCCCACGGAGAGACGTCCATGCGCGTGACAGCAACCAGGCGACGGGATGCCCACGAGGTCCCCGGGGCTGACGGAAGTGAGTGCGGATTCCGCATCCGGGATGCAGAGTTCGCAGCGGCGGGAGGAACTTCATGGAGCTGGGCTCGACCCCTCGGAGGGTGTCGTCGATGAGCGGCGGGACGCGCTGGAAGCCGCTCGGTCCGTGGATGCCGTGGATGGCGGCGGCGCTGATGTGCGCGGTGCTGCTGTCGGCGGCCCTCATCCTTCGCAGGTCGGCGCTGGAGTCGTCCACGCTGGTCGTCCGGGGCATGGCCACGGTGATGATGAACGCCGGCCTGGAGGCCTTCCGTGAGGGCACGGGCGTGCCGAGTCAGCAGCAGCTCGACGCCTTCCTGGAGGCCCACCGCGAGGGCGGGCTGCGCTACGTGGCCATCTTCGACGACGGGCGCGTCGTGGAGTCGGCGGGCGAGGGCTCGGTGGGCGAGTACCAGGAAGGCCTGGTGATGCGCATCGAGGGAGGCCGTGGCCGGGTCATCCACCGGCTGCGCAAGCAGAAGCCGGACGTCGTCGCGGCGCCGGCGAACGGCAGCCCTCCCGTGGCGGAGCCGGGCGCGGCCGTGGCGCCGGATGGGCGGCGCAACCTGCGCATCGGCTACGAGTTCGAGCCCGTCACGGCGCTGGAGCTGAAGGAGCGCTCGCAGGGGCTGCTGGTGGTGGCGGTCGTGTCGTGCGTGGGCATCCTCATCCTGGCGTTCGCGTTCTCACGCCTGCTGGCGCAGCGCGAGGCGCTGGCGATGGAGCTGGAGCGGGGCCGGCGGTTGGCGGCGCTGGGCACCATGTCGGCGGTGCTCGCGCACGAGCTGCGCAACCCGCTGGCCTCGCTCAAGGGCCACGCGCAGTTGTTGGCCGAGCGGGTGGAGAAGGACGAGGTGTTGCGTCCCAAGGCGGACCGCATCGTCGGAGAAGCGGTCCGTCTGGAGCAGTTGACGAACGACCTGCTGGCCTTCGTGCGCAGCGGTGAGCTGCGGCGCACCGGCACGGATCCGAACGAGGTGCTGCGCGCGGCGGTCGAGTCGACCGGTGAGGCGCACGTGGAGGCGCACTACCTGCCGGAGCGCGAGCGCTGGGAGCTCGACGCGGGGCGATTCCAGCAGGCGCTGGAGAACGTGCTGCGCAACGCGGTGCAGGTGAGTCCGGAGGGACGGCGCGTGGAGGTGGACGTGGTGCGCGAGGGCGCCTCGCTGGTGTTCGTCGTCAAGGACCACGGGCCGGGGATTCCCAAGGGCGACGAGGAGCGCATCTTCGAGCCGTTCGTCACCGGGCGGCTGCGAGGGGTGGGCCTGGGGCTCGCCATCACCCGCCGCATCGTCGAGTTGCATGGAGGGTCGATCAGCGCGAGGACCCGCGCGGAAGGCGGCGCGGAGTTCCGGCTCATCGTGCCCGCGAGGGGAGGCTGAGCGATGGCTCGCATCCTGGTGGCGGACGACGAAGAAGGGGTGCGCTCGTTCATCGCGGAGGCGCTCGAGGTCGAGGGCCACGCGGTGAGCACGGCGGCGGATGGGGACGAGGCCGCGCGGGTGCTGGCCAGGCAAGGTGTGGATCTGCTCGTCACCGACCTGCGCATGCCGGGCATGGACGGGCTGACGCTGCTGCGCAAGGTGCGCGAGGAGCAGCCGGACGTGGAGGTCATCGTCCTCACCGCGGTGGGCTCCGTGGAGAGCGCCGTCGCGGCGATGAAGGCTGGCGCCTTCGAGTATCTGCTCAAGCCCGTGGGCAGCCCCGCGGAGCTGCGGCTGACGGCGGCGCGGGCGCTGGAGCGGCGCGCGCTGCTCAACTTCAAGACGGAGGCGCGCCAGTCGACGGGGGAGGTCGTCCTGAGCTGGGGCGCGCCGTCCATGGCTCCCGTGGTGGAGGCGCTGCGCAAGGTGGCGCCCACCCATGCCACGGTGCTGTTGGTGGGGGAGAGCGGCACGGGCAAGGAGGTGGCCGCGCGGGCGCTGCACCAGTGGAGCGAGCGCTCGGAAGGGCCCTTCGTCGCGGTGAACTGCGCGGCCCTCACGGAGACGCTGCTCGAGAGCGAGCTGTTCGGTCACGAGAAGGGCGCCTTCACCGGCGCGGTGGCCCAGCGCCGGGGCCGCATCGAGCTGGCCCAGGGCGGCACGTTCTTCCTCGACGAGGTGGGCGAGCTGAAGGCGGAGCTTCAGGCGAAGCTCCTGCGGGTGATCCAGGAACGGCGGTTCGAGCGGGTGGGGGGCACGCGAACGCTGGAGGCCGACGTGCGCTGGGTGGCGGCCACCAACCGCGACCTCAAGGGCATGATGGCCCATGGCGAGTTCCGCGAGGACCTCTATCACCGGCTCGCGGTGTTCCCCATCCGGTTGCCGTCGTTGCGCGAGCGCCGCGAGGACCTGCGGCCCCTGTCGGAGCTGCTGTTGCGGCGCATCGGCGAGGAGCTGGGGCGGCCGGGGCTGAAGCTGTCACCGGAGGCCTCCGCGCGCCTCGATGAGTTCCCCTGGCCCGGGAACGTGCGCGAGCTGCGCAACGCCCTGGAGCGCGCGGCCATCCTCGCGGATGGCCCGGTGGTCGACGCGCGTCACCTGTGGTTGGATCCGACGAGCGCGCCCACCCCCACGGCCACGCCCGCCACGGGAGCGCGGCTCCCGGACACGACGTTGGAGGAGCTGGAGCGGATGGCCATCGAGCAGGCCATCGCGGACGAAGGGGGCAACCGCAAGCGCGCGGCCCAGCGGCTGGGTATCGGCCTGCGGACGCTCTACGACAAGCTGCGGCGCTACGGGATGCAGTGAGGGCCGAGGAGGCCGTCCCGCGGCAGGACATCACCACTCACGCGGGTTGGGCCGTGTCTCGGCTCGTGTGGGTGCGCCGCTTGGAGCGGTGCTCGAAGCCTGCTCGCCCGGCGTCGCGCCGCGGCGAGTGTTGGCTTGCCGGACCTGATGGCTTCGCCTGGCGCGGTGCCCCAGGCCCACCCGTGCGGTGTCGCGCCGTGGCGAGCGTCCTCCCAGTGGACCTGAAAGCGCCGCCTGGCGCCGTACCCGAGGCCGGCTCATGTCGTGGCGAGCCTCGGCCGACTGTCATGGTGACGGCGCCACGCGAACCGGTGAATCGTGGCGCCGCCGGGCGTGCTTCACGGAGGTCCGTAGCCCTGCACGCGGGAGTTGAGCTCCACCGCCGTGGCGTAGATCTGCGCCCACGTCCGGTACTTCAGGCGGTCGCCGAAGCCCTTCTGGTCGTTGGCGTAGTGGAAGAGGTCCTCCCGGAACAGCTTGTCGGCGGCCTTGCGCGCGTCACCGCTCAGCGGCGTGCCCTTGCGGTCGTAGTAGCGCAGCAGGTCGTAGCCGTAGTCGTGTGTCTTGGCCGCGGGGTCGAACTCCTGGTCCGGGCCAATCTTCCCCGGCGCGGACGCCGAGCCGAACGGGTCCTGCATCCGCTGCCCGTGCCCGGTCTGGATGGCGAAGGGCTTGTAGCCCATCACCTTCTCGAAATCGGCCGGGGGAGGACGGGCGCCCGTGAGGTACTCCCGCATCAGCTTGCCGTGGTCTCCGGCGGGGGCCGCGCCCACGCGGGCCGTCCGCTGCAGCGCCTCCGTGCCCTGGGTGAAGGTGTCCTTCACCTGGAGGCCGGTGGGGGCAACCTTCGCGGCGGGCGTCTGCGAGACGGGGGGCTCCGAACGGGAGGTGGTCGAGGGGCGAGGAGCGACTGAGGCGTTGCGGACGAGCATGTCGGACCCGTTGGGGGAGCTTTGTACTGTTTTGTCGTACTCTGTGAGGGCGAAGTTGCGCGAAATGAGATGACGCGCTGCGCGGCGCGGAGGGAGTCAGCGTGGGAGCAGAGTTCTATCGCGACGGCATGGCCCGGCTGAGGGCGGGTGATGTCGCGGAAGGGCGGAGGCTGCTGGAGGATGCGCTGCGCGAGGCGCCGGGGGACACCCAGGTGATGCACGGGTTGTCGCGCGCGCTGGACCTGTCGGGCGAGCGCGACCGTGCGCTCGAGCTGCTGGAGTTCGTGCACGCGAAGGTGCCCGTCGATCCGGAGCCCGCGTGCGACCTCGCGCTGAGCCTGCTCGAGCGGGGAGCGGATGCGCGCGCCGCGCAGGTGCTCACGCCCGTCCTGGAGTCGCAGCCGGAGCAGCCGCGCGCCAACCTCTACATGGCCATGGCGTTGGCGATGACGGACCCGCCGCGCGCGCGTCGGCACACGGTTCATGCGCGGCAGAGCACGGACCCGGACGACCGCCAGGCGGCCGCGGCGCTGGACCGGGTGCTGGCGATGTACTCGGAGCGCTGAGGTCCCGCGCCCCCGCAGACACGACGGGCGGCCTCCCTGGGAGGGAAGCCGCCCGCGTGGTCCCGCTTCGAAGGCGTGGCGCCGGGACTACGGCTTCACGTACTCGATGGTGAGGTTGTAGGTCGCCGTGTTGCTGCCGGCGCCGCGCACCATGACGTGGGCGGCCGTCTGGCCCGCCGGCACGGTGAGGCTGCACGTCTCCGCGGCGCCGGAGGCGTTCGGGCGGCAGTCGTAGTTGTTGACGGTGGGCTGCGCGCCGAAGCGGACATACAGGTTCGGGTTGCGCGTGCCGGTCATGGTCACCGTGAACGTCGTGCCTGGCACGACGCTGTAGGGGCCGAAGCGGTCGTTCTCGTTGCGCGCCACGTCGCCGGAGGCGGTCTCCGTCGTGGGCGTACCGCCCGGGACGCTCCCGGTGTACGTGCCCTTGACCGACAGGCCGGAGTACGCGGTGTAGCCGTTGACCATGACGTACCAGGTGCCGGCCCGCGGGTTGGTGAAGTTGCAGGACTCCGTGCTGCTGCTCGTGTACGGACGGCAGTCGTAGGTGCTGGCGTTGGGGGCGTTGCCGAAGCGCACGTAGAGGTCCGCGTCACCCGAGGTGCCCGTGGTCTCGAACTTCAGGCTCGACTGCCCGGCGGGGACCTCCAGCGTGTAGTACTTCTTGTTGCCGGCGCTGCCGGACAGGCCCGTCTTGGCGACGCCGTTGGTGAGCGGCTCGGTCACCGGTGGCGGGGGCGGCACGCCCACCGCGGCCCAGGCGTCCGTCACGGCCTGCACCGTCGCCGCGTCGTAGCCCAGCTCCTGCGCGGCCTGGATGGTGTACGCCTTGGCCTGCTCGAACGTGGTGCTCGGCGTGAAGAGGTCGGTGTTCGCCTTGTAGAAGATGCGGCCGGCCTTCTCGGGGCCGATGGCGGCGACGTTCAAGGTCGACTTGCCGCGCGGGTGCGTGCCGCCCTTGGAGAGCAGGGCGAAGACGAGGTTGCTGATGCCGGAGCTGTAGTGCACGTCCACGCCGGACGAGTAGTCCCCGTAGAAGTCGAGCGACACCTCGTCCTTGGCCGGGTCGTCCATGTAGCGCAGGGCGTCGTTGGCGATGCCCGGCGTCCAGATGTCCTCGCCCACCATGAACACGTCCGCGTCCGTGGCCCAGTTGCGCGTCCAGCTCTCGCACACGCCGGAGAAGATGTCGGACAGCGACTCGTTGAGGCCGCCGGACTCACCCGAGTAGATGAGCTCCGACTCCGTGTCCGTCACCGCGTGGGTCAGCTCGTGGACCGTGACGTCCAGGTCCTTGCCCAGCTCGATGGAGTCCACGCCGTTGCCGTCGCCGTAGACCATCTGCGTACCGTCCCAGTACGCGTTCACGTAGTTGTTGCCGTAGTGGACGGTGCTGATGAGCGCGGCGCCCGCGTTGTCGTACGAGTCGCGGTTGAAGAGCGTCTTGTAGCAGTCGTACGTGACGCCCAGCTGGTCGTAGTTCTGGTCGACGTGTGCGTCGCCGGTGGGCTGCGCACCCTCGGGGCGCTTGAGCGTCCCGGGCGTCGAGGAGGTGTTGTTGGCGCTGTAGACCTGCCGGTTGCGGGCCGAGTGGATCTTCGGGTGCGTGGCGAGGACCCCGCCGCGCTGCGCGTCCACGTAGACCTGGTCGTCCGCCTTCATGCCCTCGCGGGTGCCCACCAGCCGCACCTGCCAGGCCAGCCGCAGCTCCTCGCTGCCCTCCGGCCGGAGGTAGACGAGCGTCGGCGCGCCCACGGCGCGCGCCGCCTCGATGTCGGTACCGGCGAGCGAGGCGTCGCGCGCGGCGGTGGAGGCCACCGTCGCCTCGGGGCGCGGCGCCACGCCTCCTCGCGCGGAGCCGTTGGCCGCGTAGATGAGGCCCTCCTCGTCCGCATGGAGCACCAGCTCGGCGCCCACCACGTTCAGGCCATGCAACTGTTGCCGGAACCGCAGGTGCTGACGACCCTGGGAGTCCACGGTGGCGCGACGGAACACGAGGTCGTCGGTGCGGAGGCGGAAGGCCCCCGCGATGTTCGACAGCGCCTCTCGCGCCTCCACGCCGGAGTCCGACCGCGCCCGCTGCGCAGAGATTCCGCCCGACGCCAGCCGTCCCAGCTCACCGCGGATGAGGAAGGGCACCTCCCCCTGGCGGCCGAGCACCTGCGCCCCGGGCATCCGCGCCAGGACGGCCTGGACGTCCGCGTCCTTGGCCACACGCTCCGGAGCTTCTCCCTCCTGTTGCACCGAACCACAAGCCACGAGACCCGCGCCAACCCACGCGGCGCAGAACGTCCTCCAGACATGGTTTTTCAAGAGCACGACCTTTCTGAGGAAGGGGCTCCTTTCATGGCATGTGACTGGATTTGATTTCAAGTATTAATCGATAAGTCTGAAATGCTGCGATGTCTCGTCCTGGGCTGTGTGTCTGTGGTTGTGACGGGGTGGCGGTCGTCGTATTCGGCACTCGGAAGGGAAGTTTCCGTCGGGTGTCTCGCTTTCGCCGTGCCGAGAAAGACGGGCCGTCGACGTCGGGAGCCAACGTCGACGGTCCGTCCAGTTCCCATGTTTCATGGCCAGTCTTGTCGTCCGGGCGGCAGGACCTGGGATGTCTGGCGTTGGGAATCGTGCTCAGAAACCCATGGCCTCGATCGCGGCCACCATCTTCCCGACGTCATAGGCATAGAAGCCGGCCGAGTTGAGGGCGTTGAACTCCCCGATGAACGGCCTGCCTCCATGAAGGAAGACATCCAGGACGCAAGCCCTGTCTGGAACCCACCGCTCCGCCATGGCCTGGGTGAAGGCCTCGATCTCCGGCTCGACGTCCGGCGAGGAGAAGACGCGGGTGCCCAGCTTGTACCGGGTGCCGGTGACGACGCGCCCGTCCACCACGACCATGCGGTACTCGCGCTGGATGTCCCGGGGCGGGCTGATGGCCACCCAGGTGTCCGCCGTGAGCTGGACGTTGTCCTCGCATGCGAGGGCCTGCTCCCGCCAGCGCGCGAAGTCCTCCCAACAGGTCACCATCCCGGAGAACGCCTTGTCGTCCAGGCAGGGGCGGATGAAGAACGGAGCCGACTGGGGCGGGACGTCGCCGAAGCGGTGGACCTGGGCGCCGCCGTTCAACAGGAACGGGCGGAGGTGCTCGCGCCAGACGCGGAAGTCGAAGCGCTCATTGACGAACGCCCCGGGTGTCCAGCCCCGGCGGAGCGCATGGCGCGTCAGCGAGAGTGAGCCCATGACCATCACCGGACCGGTGACGTCGACGTCCGGCGTGATTCCGCCATCGAACGGAACCACCTTCACCAGGGTATGCGGAATGCCGCCGCGCTCCAGGACCTGCATCAGGTCGTGGAAGCCCCGCTCGTTGAAGAGGTTGTCCTGAACGACCCAGTGCATGGGGTGCCCTCCCGTGTCGCCCCGGACGCCCCGGTTGTCCGGCGGCTGACGCCCACACGAAGAGGGCCCGGAAGGCCGGGGATGTCCCGGCGCTTCCGAGCCCTGGAGGCTTCGAGGCGGAGGGGCTGGCTCAGGAGCGCAGGGACACCACCGTGACGCCGTCGCCGCCCTCGTGGCTCTCACCCGGGCGGAACATGCGGATGTAGGGCGAGTTGGCCAGGTAGTCGCGCAGCGCCTGCTTCAGCGCGCCCGTTCCGTGGCCGTGGACGATGAGCGCCGCCTCCTCGCCGCTGCGCATGCCCCGGTCGAGGAAGGCCTCCACCTCGGCCAGCGCGTCGTCCGCGCGCATGCCGCGCACGTCGCAGCGGAAGTTCGTGGCCTCCACCTGGGCGGGGGCCGCGGAGGCCGCCCGCTTGAGCGCGGCCTCCTGCTTCTGTCGCTCCGGGAACTTCGCCTGCTGCTTGCGCGTGCGCGCACCCGACAGCTCCGCGGCGGGCACCCGCATCTTCATGGCACCACCGGCGGACACCACCGCGTGGCCGTCCGACAGCTCCAGGATCTCCACGTCCCGGCCCAGGCCCGAGTGGTGCACCCACGCACCCACCCGCAGGTTCGCGGGGCCCGGGGCCTCCACCTGGAACAGCTCCGCCTTCGCGGACTGGGCGCGCTTCTGCGCCTCCTCGGCCCGCTGCACCAACTGGAGCCGCGCCTCCGACAGCGCCTTCTCGTTCTGCTCGGAGCGCAGCTTCACCAGCAGCTCGCGCACCTCGGCGGCCGCGTGGTCGCTCGCCGTGGCCACGTCCTCGTTGAACTGCATCATCCGCGCGCGGCGCTCGCGCTCGAAGTTCTGCTTCTGCTTCTCCAGCTCCACGCGCAGCGCCTCCGCCTCCTTGGCGGCGACACGGGCGCGCTCCAGCTCCTCGGAGAGCTTGCGGCGCTCCTCCTCGGCGGCGGCCAGCGCCTTGGACAACGGGCCACCGGCGTTGAGCGTCAGCTCGCGGGCACGGTCGCAGACCTGCTTGGGCAGGCCCACCCGCGCGGCGACCTCGATGGCGGAGGACTGGCCGGCGGCGCCGATCTGCAGGCGGTAGGTGGGCGCCATCCGCTTGGAGTCGAAGCCCACCCGCGCGTTGAGGAAGCGCGGGTCCATGTGCGCCAGCGCCTTGAGCTCCTCGAGGTGGGTCGTCACCAGGACGAAGGCCCCCTTGGCGAGCAGGTCCTCCAGCACCGCGATGGCGATGGCGGCGCCCTCGCGCGGATCGGTGTCCGCGGCGATCTCGTCGATCATCACCAGCGAGCCCTCGCCCGCCACGGCGATGATGTCCCGCAGCATCACCACGTGGGCGCTGAAGGTCGACAGGCCCTGGGCCAGGTCCTGAGCGTCACCCACGGTGGAGTGGACGGAGCGGTACAGCGGCATCCGCGAGCCCTCTCCCACGGGGATGGGCAGGCCCGCGCGCAGCATGAGCGAACACAGGCCCACGCCGGTCAGCGTCACCGTCTTGCCACCCGCGTTGGGGCCGGAGACGACGAGCGCCTTGGCCTGGCCGTCGAGCGTCACGTCGTTGGCCACCACCTCCGTGCCCTTGAGCACCAGTCTCGGGTGGCGGAGCTGACGCAGCCGCAGGTCGTCGACGCCCGCGAACTCCGGCGTGGTGGCGTCCAGGTCCGAGGCGAGGATGGCGACGGCCTCCGCCTCGTCCAGCTCCGCCACGGCCTCCAGCCCCTCGATGATGCGGGCCGACTCGCGCCCGAGCTGGCCGCTCAGCTCCAGGAGCACGCGCCGCTCCTCCTCCGTCACCAGCGACTGGGCGATGGCCAGGTCGTTGCCCAGCCCCACCATGGCCTGCGGCTCCATGAAGAGCGTCTGGCCCGTCTGGCTCGCGTTGTGGACGATGCCGTCGACTTCCGAGCGGTAGTTGGACACCACCGGCACGACGTACCGGCCGTTGCGCAGGGTGTAGTAGTTCTCGCGCAGCTTCGAGACGAAGCCCTCGTCGTGGAGCATCTCGTCCAGGCGGGTCTTGATGCGGCGGTGGAGCCCTCGTGCCCGGTCGCGGGCCTCGCGCAGCTCGGGGCTCGCACGATCGGAGATCTCCCCGTCGGGTTCGAAACACTGGTCGATGCGACGGGCCAGGGACTCCAGGAGGGGCATGCGCCGGGCGATGTCCATCAACCGGGGCACGCGCTCCTTGCGCTCGTCCAGGGCCTCCCGGGTCCGGGTGAAGGCGAACAGGAGCTGGGCCGCGTCGATGAGCTGCCGGGGCTCCAGCATGCCGCCCTTCTCCGCGTGGCCCACGGGGATGCGCAGGTCCACCACACCCCCCAGGGGGAGGGAGAACTGTTCCTGGGAGAGCGAGCGGGCCTCGGTCACCAGCGCCAGCGCCTCCGTCACCTCCTCGGCCGAGTCGAGGAAGGGCCGGGCGGCGACACGCTCCCTGCCTGGCTCCGTGCGGCAGCGCTGGTTCAGCGCCCGAAGCACATCCGCGAATCCGAGGTCTTCCAGCGTCTTTTGGGATATCTGCACGGTCATGGGTTTCATGCGCGGCCGTTCGGCCGTCAAGAGGATCTATTGAGACGCACGGTCCGGCTCTGCTATCAGCCGCGCATGCAGTGGGTCTTCCTGGTGGCCTTGCTGGCGGGCGCGTCTGACGCGGCGGAGCCGTCCACCCTGACGGTGCCGTCCCGACCCATGGCCGCCACCCCGTCCGCGTCGCTCTCCGACGCGCTCGCCCTGGAGTCGGCGGGGGACGACACGGCGGCGCTCGCGGCCCTGGAGGCACTGACGGCGGCCCAGCCCCAGTGGGAGCTGCCCCGGCTGGAGGCGGCCCGGCTGCTCCTCAAGCTGGGCGGAGCCTCCGACCGCGCCAGGTCCCACCTCGACGTCGCCACGCGGGTCGCCCCCACCAACCCCCGGGCCTGGTACCTCCAAGGGCTCATGTGGGAGGAGCGTGGCGACACGCTCCAGGCCATCCGGTCCTACGAGAAGGCCGTCCAGTACCGGGCGTCCTACGAGGAGGCCCGTTTCCGGCTGGGGGGGCTGTGGACCTCCCTCGGGGACCTGCTCAAGGCCGAGCTGCACCTGCGCTACCTGGCCCGCGCACGCCCCGAGTGGGTCCAGGTGCGCCTCCAACTGGCCGAGGTGCTGGAGAAGCAGGAGCGCCCGCTGGACGCGGAGAACGAGCTGTTGGCGGCCCGGGGCTTCCAGCCCTCCAGCCCCCTGGTGCTCCGCCGACTGGCCGAGTTCTACGAGCGGACGGACCGCCCCCAACTCGCGGCGAAGGTCCGCAAGTCCCTGGAGCCGCCGCCGGAGAAGCGGCGCATGCGGGCACTCCAGCCCTCGAAGCGGTGACGGCGAAAGCGACCGGGCGTCCCGTGGCGATTGCACCTCGGAGCGCGGCGCATAGACTGCGCGCGCTTTGAAGACCGCCAACCTCGCCATCGTCTTCACCGACATCAAGGGCTTCACCGAGCGGACCAGTCGGCAGACGCTGGAGCAGAACCAGCGCATGCTGCAGGCGCACCATGCGCTGCTGGCCCCGCTCTTCAAGGCGTTCGGTGGGCGCATCGTGAAGTCCATCGGCGACGCGTTCCTGGCGACCTTCGAGTCGCCCACCCAGGCGGTGCTCAGCGGCGTCGCCATCCAGGACAGGCTCTGGCACTACAACCGGGGTGTCCCGGAGGCGGAGCAGCTCCACGTGCGCGTGGCCATCAACGTGGGCGAGGTGCGCCTGGAGGCGAACGACGTCTTCGGCGAGCCGGTGAACATCGCCGCGCGCGTGGAGGGCATCGCGGAGGCGGGCGAGGTCTACTTCACCGAGGCCGTCTACCTGGCCATGAACAAGGCGGAGGTGCCCTCCCGGGAGGTGGGCGCCTTCGAGCTGAAGGGCATCCCCGGGAAGATCCGCGTCTTCCAGGTGCCTCGGGCGCCCTACCGCGTGGAGGCACCGGGCGCGGGTGCCATCGCGGAGGCCCCGGGCGAGGAGTCACTCCCGCCCTACGGGAACCTCGGCCTGTCGCGGGTCCCCGAGTCCCTGTTGGACGGAGGGGGCGACCTGTCCGCGCTCGGTCAGCGCGCCGCGGCGCTCGGGCAGCGGGCGGCGGCGGGCGCGGTGGTGCTGGGCCAGCAGGCCACCGTGTTGGGGCGTCAGGCCCGGACGGCGGGCGGCTCGCTGGTGTCGCGGATGATGGACGCGTTGCGCGCGCGCGGCGTCCAGGGGCCCGCCGGCCTGTCGCCGCGCACGCTGAAGGTGCTGGCGGTCGGTGGCTGCGTGGCGGTGCTCTCGGGCGTCGGCCTGGTGGTGCTGACCCGGGATCCGGCGCTCCGGGCCATCGGCGCGGTGGAGTCCGCGCCCAAGGCGGAGCGGGACCCCCTGGTGAAGGAGGCCCGGCGCATCATCGGCGAGGAGAAGGACGCGGGCAGGCGCTTCTACCTCCAGGGGCGGCTGGACGAGGCCCAGGAGAACACACGCCGCTCGCTCGATGACTACGCCCGCGCGGTGAAGGCGGGCAGCGCCCACGCGGAGGATCGCATCGCCGAGCTGCTGGCGCATCCGCAGTGTGGGGTGCGCTCGGCGGCGGTGGATGCCGTCCGGTCGCTCAAGCTGAAGAGCGCGCTGGGGGCGCTGGAGGACCTGGCCGAGACGCGCGGCGCGGACGACGGCACCGGCGGCCTGTTCGGCGTCGGCAAGTGCGACTCGCAGGCCGCCGCGCAGAGCGCGCTCAAGGTATTCAAGGACTGAGTGGCCGGCTGGAGAGGGCCGCGCGAGGAAGGAAGCGCCGTGACGAAGGTGAAGACGGGACTGGATGTCTGGGTGGAGCAGGGCTTCTCCGCGCTGAAGGGTCTTCGCGTGGGCGCCATCGTCAACCCGACGAGCGTCGACTCGCGCTTCCGGCACCTGGCGGATCTGCTCGCGGAGGCCCGGGACGTGAAGCTGGCGGCGCTGTTCGGCCCCGAGCACGGCATCCGGGGCGAGGCGCAGTACATGGTCGCCGTGGGGGATGCGAGGGACCGGCGCACCGGCGTCCCCGTGCACAGCCTCTACGGCTCCACCTTCGAGTCGCTGTCTCCGCGACAGGAGTGGCTCCAGGGCCTCGACGCGCTCGTGTTCGACATCCAGGACGTGGGCAGCCGCTACTACACGTACGTCTACACCATGGCCCTGGCGATGAAGGCCGCGGCCCAGGCGGGCGTGCGCTTCTTCGTGCTGGACCGGCCGAATCCCCTCGGCGGCACGGCCATGGAAGGCAACCTGGTGGGGGAGGGCTTCCGCTCCTTCGTGGGACTGTACGCGTTGCCCACCCGGCACGGCATGACGGCGGGGGAGCTCGCGCGGCTCTTCAACGACCAGGAGGGCTTCGGCTGTGACCTGACGGTCATCCCGTGCGAGGGCTTGACGCGCGCCATGTCGTGGGACGACACGGGCCTGCCCTTCATCTCCCCGTCACCGAACATGCCCACGCCGGACACGGCGCTGGTGTATCCCGGCATGTGCCTGGGGGAGGGCACCAACGTCTCCGAGGGCCGGGGGACCTGCCGGCCCTTCGAGCAGTTCGGGGCGCCGTGGGTCGACACGGACGCGCTGCTGGCGCGGCTGGCGAAGGAGGCCCTGCCCGGGGTGGCGTTCCGCGCCGTGGGGTTCACGCCCACCTTCGACAAGTTTCGGGGTGAGTCCTGCAGTGGGGCGTTCATCCACGTGACGGACCGGTCCACGTTCCTGTCGCTGCGCACGGGCATCGCCATCTTCCAGGCGCTCCACGACATCGCCCCGGGGAAGTTCGACTGGCGGGCGGACGCCTACGAGTTCGTCGAGGACGTGCCCGCCTTCGATCTGCTCTGCGGGACGGACCAGGTGCGCCGGGGCATCGAGGCGGGTTGGAGCCTGGACCGGCTGATGGAGGGCTTCGCCGCCCAGACCGCGCGCTTCGCCGGGCACAGACAGGCCTACCTGCTGTACGCTTGAGCGGGGTGACACCCACGTGATTGGCGTCTTCTCCGATAGCCACGGCGACCTCGCGGCCTTCGACGCGGCCTATGAGTTCCTGCGCACGCAGGGGGCTCGGCGCTTCGTGTTCGCGGGCGCCCGCTACACGGACCTGGACGAGTGGCTGCTGTGGCGGCGCGCGAAGAGCCGGGGCGGGCGCGAGTACTCGGACGCGGACTTCCTGGCGGACGTGAGCCACTGGCTGGGCAGTCAGGACGCGCTGCCCCGGACGCCCTCGCGCGCGGAGGCTCCGGCGGACGTGGCCTCCGAGGACGACCGCCGGCTGGTGATGGAGCGCTTCCTCCGCGTCCCGGAGCGCGAGTCACTCCAGTACCGGGACCCGTCCATCAACAACAAGGCGATGGACCTGGTGGGCGACACGCTGTGCTGCGTGGTCCACGACAAGAACGACCTGACGCGAGATGACCTGCTCAACGCGCAGGTCTTCATCCACGGCAGGGAGCCCGAGCCGAAGGTCGTGCAGATCGGTCCGCGCTTCTTCCTCACGCCGGGGCGACTGGTCGGCGCCGCCGAGCAGACGTGCGCGTTGCTGGAGAAGGTGGACCGCGACCTGCGGTTCAGCGCGTTCCGGCTGGACGGCCGCGTCGTGCTGGAGCCGAAGCTGTTGGTGGTGGAGAAGAAGTCCTCGAAGCTGACCTTGAAGTGACGTGAGGCCCTGACGTGCAGGTCGCGCTCCTTGGAGGCTCGTTCAATCCGCCACACGTGGGTCACCTGATGGCGGCGACCTACGTCCATGCCACGCAGGGCGTGGACGAGGTGTGGCTGATGCCGTCGTGGCAGCACCCGTTCGGCAAGCAGATGGAGGCGTTCGAGCACCGGCTCGCCATGTGCGAGGCCATGTGCCGCGAGACGTCCGGCTGGATGAAGACGACGCCCATCGAACGGGAAGAGGGGCTCACGGGGCGCACCGTGGACACGCTGTCGCTGCTCGTGTCGCGTCATCCCTCCGTGCAGTGGTCCCTCATCATCGGCAGCGACATCCTCCGCGACCTGCCGCACTGGAAGGACTTCCACCGCATCCAGGAGATGGCCCGCGTCATCGTCCTGTACCGCGCGGGCTATCCGGCGCCGAACGTGGTGGGGCCTCCGCTGGCGGAGGTGTCCTCCACCCAGGTGAGGGACCTGCTGTCGCGGGGCCTGGAGCCCACGGAGCTGGTGCCCTCGAGCGTGCTGGCCCAGGCGCGCGCCTCCGGCCTGTATGGCCTGAAGCGCGCGGGGTAGTCACTTCGCATCCGCCGCGTCAGAGGCCGAAGCCGAACAGGTGGAGGTCTCCGAGCCCGTCCTCGAAGCGGTGGGCGTACTGGTAGAACACCGACAAGGGCAGGGCCTGGCCCAGGGTGAACTCGAGCGTCGCCGCGCCGCCCGCCGCGCGGTGGTTGTCGCGCAGGTCCGTGCGCGCGAACGTGCCGAAGGCCTCCAGCTCCAGGTTGCTGATGAAGAGCGAGGGCAGGAGCCACAGCGTCGACGCCCAGCCGTGGTCGAGGACGAACTGGTAGCGATACGTCGCCGTGCCCACCATCGCGTTGCGTGAGCGGATGGTGTGGTCCTCGTAGCCGCGTACGTACTCGCTGAAGGCCACGCCAGGCTGGAGGCGCAGGGGCAGCGGCGTCGTCTCCGTCGACCGACGGCTGCTGAGCCACACCTGACCGGCGCTGATGCCACCGACCTCGAGCAGCCCGTCCGGGGCCCCGGTCAGGAAGCGCCCCACGACGCTGAGCTGGAGATGGTCGTGTCCGGTGAACGGGAGTCCGCCGAGGAACCCGTCGAGCCCCACGCGCACGTCGCCCATCGTCCGGTCGAGGAAGAACGCCTTGGGATAGACGGCGCCCGCGAGCGAGATGCCCAGGCCGCGTTGGATTCCGCCATACGACGTCCCGTCGCCCGCGAAGTAGGACGTCGAGACCTCGGGACCGAGCAGCTTCGTGACGAGCCCGGGGAAGCGCCCCACGGGATCGTACTCGCGGCGCAACGCCAGCAGGGCGACGGTCACGGGGGTCGTCCAGAAGGTGCGCGACGCGAACGCCACGGCCTGCAGGTCCGTGCGCTGGTCCTCCCGCACGCGCGATGCGGAGACCTGGAGATACCAGGGCGCGAGCTGCGCGTTGCCATAGGCGAGGGACAGGCTCGGCTGGTCCTCCTGGCTGTTGTACGCGAACGTCAAGGCGTACGCGTGGAAGCCGAGCCGGTCCTGTCCCGCCAGCGCCAGACCCGCGTTGAAGATGAGGTCGTCGGCGTCCTCGGTCTCCGACTGCGAGGACAGGAGCAGGTAGGGGAGTCGGAACTCCGGGATGAGGAAGCCCTCCAGGGTCCGATAGGGCTCGTCCGTGAGGACGACCAGCTCCTTGGTCGGGTCCGGCGCGGGGACCACCACGGGGGCTTCGCGCGGTGGGGTCGTTTCCGCGAGCGCCTCGGAGGCCGGTGAGGGCGTGGACTCGGCGGGGAAGGGCTCGAAGCCTCCGGGTGATGGACTCCCGGGGGGCGCGGTCGTGGGCGTTGGAGGGGCGTCCGCTGGCGTCGACGTGGTGCCGTCCGCTGGGGACGGTGGGGTTGGCGCCGCTGTTCCAGGGAATGTGGCGAGCTCCTCCGGCGTGAGGGGCGTGGGCGTCGCGCCGGGCGTGGCCTCGAGAGGCGTCGAGTCTTCCGTGGGAGCCTTCGTGAGGGGCGGTGGCGTCAGCTCGGCCCGCTCGGCTGGCGGGGCGCTCGGAGGCGTCGCACCGGGAGGAGATGAAGATCGGGCGTCCGAAGGGGGTCCCGACGCAAGGGGCGCGGACGCGCCGGGTCCCGGAGTGGGAGATGGCCCGGTCACCGTACCTGGCGGCGCCTGAGGCACAGTGGGGGAGGTGGCGGATGCGTGAGCACCCACGTCGGACGTCGTGCCTGTCGTGCCAGGGGTCGCTCGAGGCGCGGTCGTGAGGGGCGGGGTCGCGCCAGCGCCCTCCTCGGGCGCCGTCGTGGTCGGCTGCGCCAATGCAGGAGGGAGGGCCGGAGTCGCCGCGGCCTCGGTCGCTCGTGGGGGCCCTGCCTGGGGCATGGCCATCGCGAGCGCCGCACGCGGAGGCGCGTGGGCCGCGTTCATCGTCACGGTCCCGGGGAACGGGCTCACGGGGGCCCGGTCGATGGTGAAGGCGGTCCCGTCCCTGTTGAGGAAGGCCACCTCGGTCGTACCGACAGGCGCGACGTCCATGACGAGATGGGGCGCGTCGGTGATGCGGACGAAGTCCCGCGTGGCGACGTTCATCACATGCGCTTGGAGCCGGCCCTCGTGCTCGCGAAGGAACACGATGCGCTCCCCGTCGAGCCAGCGCGGGGAGTAGTTGAACGAGCCGTCCTGCGTGAGCCATCGCAGGGCGCCGTCCGGCTCGCGGAGGACCAGGTCCCAGCCCGCCTCCGTGCCCACGGGGAACACCATGCGTGAGCCATCCGGGGAGATCGTCGGCGGCCCCAGGGGCGCGTTCGCCTCGAACGCGGTGAGCGCCTGTTGCCGTCCCGTCGCGAGCTCGAGGCGCATGAGGTTCGCGGTGTCCCCGTCGACGCGCACGTAGACGTAGGCCGTGCCGTCCGGCGTCACGCTTCCGCCCATGCCCTGCACGTCGTCCCAGAGCCGCGTCACGTCACCGGTGCGCGTGTCCACCTGCCACAGCCGGGCCTGATAGGCGCCCACCGCGTTCAGGTCCGCCATCACCAGGTACAGCCACGCACCGTCCTTGCTGAAGGACATGCCGCTGACCACGGTGGGTGAACCGAGCACCCAGCGGCGGAACGGCAGCAGCTCGACGAGCGGTCGCTCCACGCGCACCCGTCCATCCGCCTCGCGCAAGGTCAGCCGTGAGTACTGCTCCCGCCCCACGCTGACGAGCGCCGTGAGGCCACTCTCCGGATGCGAGGCGAACCGCGAGAAGTAGCCCGCGTCGTGCAGCCAGACCTTCTGAGACGCGGGGCGCTCCCGGGCCACGAGGCCGTCGCGCAGCGACTGGGTGAACTCCGCGAACAGCGAGCCGATGTCGCGCCCGTACACGTGCTTGAACCGCAGCGTGACGCCGAACGGCGAGAAGATGGAGCGCCCCTGGTCATCCACCAGCGCCCACAGCTTCGCCTCGCCGTACTTCGCGGCGAGGTACTCCACGAAGTGCATGCCCGTGAGGTAGTTGCCGCCGAACGGGTCCAACGCCCGGTTCTCCGGCGACAGATAGCCGGGGTCCATCCAGCCACCCCGCGCCTGCACGACGGAGTCGAACCAGCCCCTCCAGACGGGACTGCTCGGACGACCGGTGAACTTGCCGAGCCGTCCCTCGTAGTACGTGGCCAGTCCCTCCAGGAACCAGGACTCGGTGAAGCTGTTGGGTTGGAACAACCCGCCGGTGATCGTGTTCAACACGTTCCACAGGCCGCTGGTCTGCTGGAGTTGCACGTAGTGCACGGACTCGTGACAGGCCACGTCGCCGATGTCGACCTCGCCCAACCCGAAGAGGTGGAACAGCTCCAGCGTCATGTGCGCCGGCATCACCATCTGCTGGGGGATGCTCGCCGTGTCCGAGACCACGTACGCGTTGTTGAAGTCCGCGCTCGTCATGTAGACGAGGACCCGGGGGCGCTCCCGCGCGTCCAGCGTCTGGGCGCGCAGCCGGTCCACGCACGCCTCCATCCGCGCCGCCATCCTCAGGGCGGGGGCCCGCAGCGGCTCCGGGTAGTAGAGCTCCAGTGAGCGCGTCGTCAGCTTGCGCATCGGGTCGCGCGCGAACGAGGCCTGGATGTCCTGGGGAAAACGGGGTGTGACGAAAGCACACCCCGCGGTTGTCAGCAGGAGACAGGTAGCGAGAGCATGCCAGCGGAGCCGCCGGCCAGAAGCAGGCATGCAGGCCATCCTATCGGCCACAAATCATAGCCACGAACGCGTTTTTCACGGTAAGGGGAGGCCCGCCGCTTCCCTTTCGAATTTGGATTCCGCCATGTCCCAACCCGCCCCTCAGGCGCATCCCGTTCCCCAGCACGTCCACCAGGCCCAACTCCAGGTCGCCGCCGCCCTCGAAAAGGCGGAGGGAAAGCCCGTCGACCTGCTCAAGGCGCCGTGGGGCGAGGTGGAGCGGGCCGTCCAGAAGGTGCTCGGTGGCGCGTTCCAGATGAACAATCCGGAGCACCAGACGGTGGCGCTGGGCCTGGCGGGCGCGTTCGCCATGCGCCTCATCCAGGAGCACCAGGCGTTCTGGTTCCCCAACCGCGACTCGCCCGAGGGCGCCACGCTGGGCTTCCCCGACGCCATCATCATGCTGTCGCCCTTCGGCGCGGCCATGGACGCGCTGGGTCAGAGCAAGCTGAGCCGCCTGGACGACCTGGCGGCGGACATCCGCCGTTCGCTCGGCCAGGCCCGCTTCGGCGTCGGCAACCCGGCCCAGGGCGCGGGCGGCCAGCAGCCGAAGCTGGGGCCGGTGGACTACCAGCGCCTGTTCGACCCGGGCTTCCTCCAGTTCGTCACCCTCGACAGCAACAAGGCGAAGACGGCGCTGGAGTCCAAGCCGGACTCGCTCGCGCGCGACGTGCGCAACGCGCTGGGGCGTGCCCAGCAGGAGCTGCCGCCCGAGGCCCGCGCGCAGTTCGAGGGGCAGATCGTCCAGTCCCTCCAGCGCCTGGAGGCGTCGAAGTCCCTCATCGAGCAGGCCGACCGCGCCCCGCGGCTGGCGGAGCTGATGGCGCACCTGTTCGCCACCGTGGGCGGCACGGGCTCGGCCCCCGAGGACTTCTGGCACGACATCGTCCTGCCGCTGCTGTTCATCGGCACGCCGAACTCCTTCCCTCCCATGGACGACGAGGAGCTCGACCTGTTCCGCCAGGGCGCGGACCCGCTGCCCCTGTTCGTGGACGTGGTGCCGCACGCGCACCCGGCTCCGGACGAGGGCCTGCTCGGGGCGTTCGAGATGGGCGACATCGGCCTGGTGCACCCGGGCTTCGCGCGCATCGGCGCGCTGCGCCTCATCCGCATCGACGCCAAGCGCATCAAGCCGCTGCTGGAGCAGTTCGACCCGGCGAAGATGGCCGCGACCATCCAGGCGTTCGGCGCCGAGGTGGCGAAGGCCGCCGGCCAGCCCATCAACGAGTCTCCGCAGGGCAAGGAGATGCTGCAGGCCGCCCTCACGCTGCTCGCCGACCTCAAGCGCGCCGTGACGCAGGGCCAGGGTGAGCTGGCGCTGCGCCGCCTCACGGAGGCGGAGGCCGCTTCCGAGCGCGCCCTCGCCGCCGTGCGCAAGGGCCTTCAGGGCTCGCTCATCATCACCTGAGCAGCGTCTCGAGCGCGGCGCGTGACTCGGGGCGGAGCCGGCTTCCGGCCAGCTCCAGCGCGCGCCGCGACAGGAGGCGGTAGACGGGCACCACCTCCGCGGGGAGCGCCGCGAGGTGGGCCGCCACCACGCCCGCGTCTCCCCGGACGATGGGGCCCGTGAGCCCTCCCGACAACCCTCGCGCCTCCGCGCCCCTCAGTGCCGAGCGCGCCAGCGGGAGCAGGGCCCTCAACGCCGCGTCCGGCGGAATGTCTGCGGCCCCCAATGCGGCGACGGCCGCGTCCATCAGCGCCACCACCAGTCCCGCGCTCATCACCGCGCCCGCGTGGTAGGCGGCGCGGTGTCGCTCGGGGACGTCGATGACGTCGAAGCCGATGTCCCGGGCCATGTGCTGGAGCAGGCCGCGCAGCGTCCGGGAGCGCGTGCTGACGGCCACGGTGTGGCCCGGCAGCGCGTCGTGCGGCGAGGACACCGCGCAGAGGGGATGGAAGGAGCCCAGGGCGCGGCCCCGCGGCGGACCGAGCGCGTCGAGCGGGAGCGCCCCCGCGGTGTGGACCAGCGCGGCGGAGCGGGGGAGGGTGGCCAGCGTCTCCGCCACCGCGCGCACCTCCGCGTCCGGGACGCAGAGCAGCAGGACGCGGGCGCGGCGCAGGTCCTCGGGGGTGGCGGCTCGGAGGCCCAGGGCCTTCGCCTTGCGACGGCCTTCTTCCCCCCGGGAGTGGACGCGCACGGGCCAGCGCCGGGCCTTCAGCGCGAGCGCGAGCGCGCCACCCAGTCGCCCCGCGCCCACGACGACGACCGGGGGGCGGGTGGCTCCCGCCCTCGCGCGACGTCGCTGGGGCGCCCGGGCGCTCATCGCTCCCGCTGGAACTGGAGCTGACCGGCCCGCAGGGCGACGCGGATCTTGTCACCCGCGCCGAACTCGCCGGAGAGGATGCGCTCGGCGAGCGGGCCCTCCACCAGCCGCTGCACCATCTGCCGCATGGGGCGGGCGCCCAACTGCGGGTCGAAGCCACCGGACTTGAGCAGGTGGCCCACCACGTCGGCGCCCGCGAAGTACTCGATGCCGCGCTCGGTGGACAGCCGCTTGCTGCTCTCCTCCAGCAACAGCGTGGCGATGCGCGCGACCTCCTCCTCCTCCAGGGGACGGAAGGGGAGTCGCTCGTCGATGCGGTTCCACAGCTCGGGGGGCAGGGCCTTGCGCGCGGCCGACGCGGCCAGCTCCAGCGCGTTCGTCGTGCCCGAACCCTCCGAGCCGAAGCCGAGGGCGCGACCCGTGCGGGAGAACGCCTCCGCGCCCAGGTTCGTGGTCATCACGATGACCGTGTTCGAGAAGTCGATGTGCCGGCCCTTGCCGTCCGTCAGCCGCCCCTCTTCCAACACCTGGAGCAGGAGCATCTGCACCTCGCGGTGCGCCTTCTCGATTTCGTCCAGCACCACCACCGACGACGGGCGCCGGCGCACCGGCTCCGTCAACTGCCCGCCCTCGCCGAAGCCCACGTAGCCCGCGGGCGAGCCGATGAGGCGCGAAACGCCGTGCGCCTCCGACATCTCGCTCATGTCCAGGCGGACCAGCGCGTCGCGGTTGCCGAACAGCACCTCCGCCAGCCCGCGCGCCATCTCCGTCTTGCCCACGCCCGTGGGGCCCAGGAAGAGGAAGCTGCCCATGGGGCGACGCGACGCAAAGCCCGCGTAGTTGCGGCGGATGACGCGGGCGATGCGGGCAATGGCCTCCTCGTGGCCGATGACGCGCTCACCCAGGTCCTGCTCCAGCCGCAGCAGGCGCGCCGAGTCGTTCATCAGGAGCCGCTCCTCCGGCACCCCCGCCAGCTTCGCGACCACCCGGGCCACGTCCGCCGGTTCGACCCTGTCCCGCCCCTCGCGGTGGCAGCGGCTGCCCGCAAGGTCCACCACGGAGATGGCCTTGTCCGGCATGAACCGGTCCGTCACGTACCGGCTCGCCAGCGACGCGGCCGCCTCCAGGGCCTCCGGGGCATAGCGCAGCGCGTGGTGCTCCTCGTAGCGGCCGATGATGCCCCGGAGGATCTCCACCGTCTCCGGCACGGACGGCTCGTGGACCACCACCGCCGTGAAGCGGCGCTCCAGGGCCGGGTCCGCGCTGATGAACTTGCGGTACTCGTCGTGCGTCGTCGCGCCGATGCACGGGAACTCGCCCCGCGCCATCGCCGTCTTCAGCTCGTTGGCCGCGTCCTGCGGGCCCTCTCCGGTGGAGCCCGCGCCCACCAGGGTGTGGATTTCGTCGATGAAGACCACCACGCGACCCTCCGCGCGGCGGACCTCCTCCTTCAGCGCGTTGAGCTTCTCGGAGAAGGAGCCCCGCAGCTGGGTGCCCGCCACCAGCGTGGCCATGTCCAGTTCGACGATGACCTTCTCCGCCAGCGTGCCCCGCAGCCCCATCAGCCGCTGCGCCACGCCCTCCACCACCGCCGTCTTGCCCACGCCGGGCTCGCCCAGGAGGCACGGGTTGTTGGTGCGGCGCTTGCCGAGGACGTCGATGACCTCCTCGACCTCCCGAGCGCGGCCCACCACGGGGTCCAGCCGGCCCTCTCGGGCGGCCTGGCTCAGGTTGCGCCCCAGCGAGGTCAACATGGGGAACGTCTTGGGGTCCAACGCCACGCTGGCGCCCGTCGCCACGCTGGCGCCCGTCCGGGCCACCGGCGCGGGCGCCGCGACCGGGCGCGGGGGGGCCGCGGGCGAAGGGGCGGGGGGCGCCGGGGGGGCGACGCGCACCTGGGGGGCGGGCGTCGG
>NZ_JAKCFB010000120.1 GCF_024198235.1 Myxococcus dinghuensis
GCGTGGAAAAGAAGCTCTCGGCTACCGCGTTGTCCCAGCAGTTTCCCTTGCGCGACATGCTGCACTCGATGCCGCACTCCTCGAGCAACCGGCGGTAGTCGTCGCTGGCGTACTGACTGCCCCTGTCGGAGTGGTGCCTCTCGGGAGCGGGACGGTCGAGCAGCGCCATGTCGAGCGCGCGGAGGACGAGGCCCCTGTCGATTTTCTGTAACCGACCGACGGCCGGCGTGGCGGGCACACCACCGCAACACGCGGCGTGGTCGCCACGCCGGCCCAAGCGACGTTTCCGAGTGCCGAGCGCGGGTGGCTGCTCAGGACGAGTTGACGGGTGTCGGAGACCAGCGGTGCGGCAGCAATTCGTCCAGGCGGGATGCCGGATGCGAGCCGAGCCGCAGCAGCACATCGGCCAGGTAGGCCTCGGGGTTGACGCTGTTGGCCTCGCACGTGGCGACGAGTGACGCGAGCCCCGCGAGATTCTGGCCAGCCTCGTCGCTGCCGACGAAGAGGTAGTTCTTTCGACCCAAGGCCATCGCCCGTAGGGCCCGCTCGGAGGCGTTGTTGTCGAGCGGCAGCGAGGCGTCCTCGAGGAAGCGTGAGAGGGCCGCCCATTGGCCTTGGGCGTAGCGCAGCGCGAGGCCCATCGGCCCCCGCGGCGGGTGTCGCGGCAATTGCTCCGTGAGCCACGCGGCGAAGGCTTCGAGTACCGGCGCACTCCTCTCACGGCGTAGGGCCAGGTGCTCGGGCCCTCCCAGCACGCCGCGCTGCGAGGCTTCGTGCTCGACGCGGTAGAGGTCCAGGATGAAGTCGAGCGCGCGCCTGGCTTCGGGCGCGGTGGCTTGCGCGTCGAAGAATTTGCGGCGCACGTGCGCCCAGCACGCCACGCGCGTGCGGCCCTCGGGCAGAGTGACGCGGTTGTAGCCGGTGTAGCCGTCGACGAGCAGGTAGCCGCGCGTGCCACCCAGGACGGCCTGGGGCGTCGCGCCGCTGCGACTGGGGCTATGCACGTAGGCGATGAGACTCTCGGTCCGGAAGGTCCAGACGTAGGCCCGGCGCGTCTTGCCTTCGTCGAGCACGCGCTGGGGCGTCTCGTCCGCACGGACCAGGGGGGCCTGCCGCACCAAGGCGAGCAGTCGCGCCGACAGCGGCGAGGTGGCGGCCGCGACGGCGTGGAAGAGGTCGCACAGCGTCGTGCGCGCAATGGGGGCGCCGACGCGCGCGAGCGCCTTGGCCTGGCGGTAGAGGGGAATC
>NZ_JAKCFB010000121.1 GCF_024198235.1 Myxococcus dinghuensis
CCTTCGCGTCGCTGATTCAGATGGTGACGAACTTCATCCAATACGTCGCCGACGTGATTGGGCGCGTGCTGGCCCCCGTGCTGCCGATTCTGGCGTCGGTGTTCAACATGATTGCGCCGCTGCTCGATGCCGTCGGCAAGGCGCTCGAAGGCTTCTCGAAGCCCCTGGCCGCCATCGCCCCCATCTTCGAAGTGCTGGGAATGCTGCTGAAGGGCATTGCCCCGCTGATTCAAGTCATCGGCCAAATCCTCATGGCCCTGTTCCAGCCGCTGATGCTGCTCGCGGGCCCCATCCTGAAGGGGCTCTTCACCGTCATCCGCTTTGTCGCGATGGGGATTCTCTACGTGGTGAAGGGGATTGGGACGGTGTGGAACGCCATCATCGGCTTCGTCGCGGGGGTGTTCCGGACGCTGGGGAAGATTCCGCTCATCGGTGGTGCCTTCAAGAAGGTCGCCCAGGGCCTCGACAGCATGAAGATTCCCATGGAGCAGATCGACGGCGCGCTCGATGACCTGAAAAACACCAGCTATGACGCCGCCGCTGCGAACTCTGCCGCGAGCGTTGCCGCCTGGGAGAATGCCGCGGCGACGAACAAGGCCACCGAAGCGCTGACGAACGTCCCGTCGGGCTTCAAGGTGGCGCTGGCCCGCTTCAATGCGCAGGACCCGATTTCGGGCGCGGCTTCGAGCGCCGTCGGTGTGTCCCCCATCACTTCAAGCCCGGTGGTGCCCGTCAGCGGGGGCAACGTCACCGTCGGCCAGATTGTGATTCAGGGCGTGGAGGACTCAGCGGAGGCGGCGCGGCAGCTCTACGCCGAAATCAAGCGCGAGGCCCACCGCCGACGCGGCAACGGCGAGTGGCTGAGTGGGAGGTACTAGGCATGCCGTTCCTGTCCCTCAACGGAATCCCCGTGCCCGTCACCGAAGGACGTCGCAGGCAGGTGAACATCGGCACGGACTCACGCGCGTTCAGCGGGGCCTATCGGCTCGGGCGGCGTGCTGTGCGCCAGGAGTGGGAGTTCAAGACGCCCCCCTTGCCAGCGGACGACGCGCTCGCCCTGCGCGGACTGATTGCCGGGGACGGACACACGCTCGCCTTCGACGGGGACACGTACTCCAGTCGCGGACTGGGGCCTGGGACTTCCGTGGGGCTCGTCTACCCGGGCGCGCGCTTCGGCCGCGGCCTCA
>NZ_JAKCFB010000122.1 GCF_024198235.1 Myxococcus dinghuensis
TGGGTCTCGGACGACTGGTTCCGGACGCTCAACACCACCGCGCGCGACTCACCATCCAACTCCAACCGGACGGGATTCACCTCGAATGCCGCGGCATCCCCACGACCAGGAATGACCCAAGCCATCAACGCCAGGGCCAGCAGGCCACCCGTCCGACAAGAACGCCGCGTATCCATGGGGGCCTACCTCAGAACGTCAGCGTGGCGACGACCGTGTCGTTGTAGGTGCCGGAGGCGACGTTCTGGCCCTTCGGAATGGTGCCGTAGACCAGCACGGGGATCGGCAGACCGGTGCCCAGGTACGGCAGGCCCGTGCCGGACGTGTTGCCCCACACCACCAGGCGCGTCAGGTCCTGATAGAGGGAGTAGTTGAGGAAGTTGTTGGAGGTGGTGTTCTTCAGCCGGCGCAGCGGCACCGCGTCCGTCGAACCCGTCCCCGCGTTGGAGCCCTGGCCGAGCGTCACGACCGCGCTGCCCAGGGCCGTGCACTGCACGGTCATCGAGGCGGAGCCGAGCAGGTCCACGCCCAGGCTCGAGTTGACGATGACGGGGTCGTACGCGCCGAAGGCCAGCGTCCCGGAGTTGATGCTGCAGGCCGACCCGACGGTGGCCGAGATGGTCAGGTTGGCGGTCGCGGTCGCCGCGTGTGCGGAAGCGGTCGCGAGGAGGGCGGCAGCCACGGTCGCGGCTGAGACTGCGGTCTTCAATGCTTTCATGAGCAAGGCTCCAGCAAGAGCTGGTGGATTCCAGCGGCCGTCTGGCGTTCCCAACCTGGACGCCCATCCTCCGAACGCCAAGGCCCCCTGCGCACCACACTCACCACTGCACGGTTGGCCCGTGAGGTTCATGGCACTTCAACGGGGCCTGCCGTCGTGTGTCTGCGATTGTCTTTGTCTGTCCCTCCCCCGAGGACCAGGTCGATGTTCGCCTCGCGCCACCTGCGGGCCGCGCGCTGGAATTCCTCGCGGCCACGCAAGCTCACCTCATGACGGTCGCCTCATGGCTGGGAGGCGATGTCCTTGCAGGCGCCGGCTCCGGACACCTTCGCCGACTGGAGCATCACGCCCCGGTCCGTCTCCAGCTGCACCTCCACCGCCCGAATCCTTCCGCACGCGTCCGCGGGT
>NZ_JAKCFB010000123.1 GCF_024198235.1 Myxococcus dinghuensis
ATCGCGATGTTGTCGCCCGGCATCACCATCTCGACGTTCTCCGGCAGCTTCACCGTGCCCGTCACGTCCGTCGTGCGGAAGTAGAACTGCGGACGGTAGCCCTTGAAGAACGGGGTGTGACGTCCACCCTCCTCCTTCGTCAGCACGTAGATCTGCGCCTTGAACTTGGTGTGCGGCGTGATGCTGCCCGGCTTCGCCAGCACCTGTCCACGCTCCAGGTCCTCACGCTTCAGGCCACGCACCAGCGCGCCGATGTTGTCGCCCGCCATGCCCTCGTCGAGCAGCTTGCGGAACATCTCCACGCCCGTCACCACCGTCTTCTGCGTCGGGCGCAGACCGACGACCTCGATCTCCTCGCCCACCTTCACCTTGCCGCGCTCCACGCGACCGGTCGCCACCGTGCCACGGCCGGCGATGGAGAACACGTCCTCCACCGGCATCAGGAACGGCTTGTCCGTCGCGCGCTGCGGCGTCGGGATGTAGCTGTCCACCGCCGCCATCAGCTTCAGGATGGCTCCCTCGCCGATGTCGCTCGCGTCTCCCTCCAGCGCCTTCAGCGCCGAACCAGGGATGATGGGGATGGTGTCGCCCGGGAAGTCGTACTTCTTCAGCAGGTCGCGGACTTCCATCTCCACGAGCTCGCGCAGCTCGGGGTCGTCCAGCATGTCGACCTTGTTCAGGAACACCACGATGTAGGGAACGCCCACCTGGCGCGCCAGCAGGATGTGCTCGCGCGTCTGCGGCATCGGGCCGTCCGCCGCCGACACCACCAGAATCGCGCCGTCCATCTGCGCCGCGCCCGTGATCATGTTCTTCACGTAGTCCGCGTGCCCCGGACAGTCGACGTGCGCGTAGTGCCGGTTCGACGTCTGGTACTCCACGTGCGCCGTCGAAATCGTGATGCCGCGCTCACGCTCCTCCGGCGCCTTGTCGATCTGGTCGTACGCCAGGAACGTGGCGCCGCCCGTCTTCGCCAGCACCTTCGTGATGGCCGCCGTCAGCGACGTCTTGCCGTGGTCCACGTGTCCGATCGTGCCGATGTTCACGTGGGGCTTGTTACGCTCGAACTTCTCCTTGGCCATG
>NZ_JAKCFB010000124.1 GCF_024198235.1 Myxococcus dinghuensis
CGCGAGCGGCTCTTTCAGGTCGGACAGCGCCGCATCCGCCATCTTCCGGGCCTCAACCTCCCGGTCGATGTTGCTCGAAGCGTCCTCGGCGACTTGCATGAAGCGCACGCCATAGGCGGCTTGGCTGTCTGCGTCCTCGAGGACGACGCTCTTTCGCTTCGGCTGGCGCGCGACGTCGAGGTCGCCCGTGTCCGAGTAGACGACCTCAATCCGGTTGCGGACCTCCGTCTTGTTGAGGGTGAGCTTGGCGACAGCGCGGTAGTCGCTGGGGCCGAACGTCCAAGCCAGCGAGGGATTTACGCGCTCGGGCTCGCTGAACGTCAGGGCGTACGAGCCGCTCGCCTCTCGCCAGCGATAGCGCACCTCCCAGCCAATCTGTTGGGCCAAGTCCCGCAGTGCGTCCAGGACGCTCGCCTTCTTCTGCGCGTACCGCCGTAGCTTCCAGCCGGGGGAGACGGGCGTATGCAGCAGCACGCCGGTTCCGTTGTCCGCGAGGATGGCCTGCATGACGGCTTCCACCGCAACGCCCGAGACGGAGTCCCCATAGGGGCGCTCGACCTCGATGAAGGAGTCCTGGAGCCGGCCGCCCAAGTCCCTCCCCCGGAAGACGAGCTGCTCGTCCGCGAAGTCGACTTCGTCGATGTCGCCATGGAAGAGCATGCGCCACTCACCCGCGCTCGGCGGCATGCCCACGGGGGACACCGCCGCCTCGATGATGAACTCGCGCCCCGGGCGGATGAGCTGCCCACTCACGGCGTTCAGCTTCGAGTCCGCGCGCAGCGGCGAGGTGCTGAACAAGTCGACCTGGCGCTTGACTGTCACCGTCGCGGCGGAGACCGGCTGGTCCACGTCCTCGTCGACTTCAACGGCGTCGAGGAAGTCGCGCCCTTCAACCTGGCTCAAGTCCACCCACCCACCGGCCCCACTGCGGACCTTCACCCGGACGTAGGACGCATGCCCGGCCGGATTCGACAGGACGGCGAGCCCCTGAGACGACATGGCGCGCATGGCTGACTAAACCTCCCTCAACGTGAATTCGAGCCGCTCGCCGACGACGCGCGACCCGTTGTGGCTG
>NZ_JAKCFB010000013.1 GCF_024198235.1 Myxococcus dinghuensis
GTCGCCCACGTCCCGCCGCCCGCCGCCGAGGGCGCGCAGGCCGTCGAGCCGGTCGCCGTGGCGCCGGTGGCCAACGGCGCGGAGCCGGGCGCCGCCACCGCCGCGACGCCGCCCCCCTCGTCGCTCCCGGAGCCCGCCGCGCTCCACGAGCAGGCCCCCAAGCTGGAGGAGGCCCACGCCGCGCTCCAGGGCCACGGGGCCACGGAGCCCGTCCGCGTGGCGAAGGCCATGCCGGACACGAACACGCGGGCCCGGCTGCTCAAGCGCATCGACTCGCTGGAGGACTCGGTGCCGGACCTGGTCGAGCGGGGCCGCGTGAAGAGCCCGGACGCGATGCTGAAGATGCTGACGAAGTACCGTCAGGAGGCCGAGCTGGCCCCCGACGCGGAGGCGCGCCGGGACATCGGCAAGAAGCTCAACTCGCTGGAGAGCATGTTCATCAAGCCCGCGGGCCGGTGAACCCGCGCACGGCCGCGCGCCGGGCCCGCGAGCGCGTCGCGGGGGCCCGGGCGCAGCAGCCGGCCGCTCACTCCAGGCAGGCCAGGCGCTCCGCCATGGAGCTGCGCGCGTTGGCCTCGCTCACCAGCTTCCAGCCGGCGAGGTCCTCCAACAGCATGTCGCGCTCCTGGCGCAGCACCGTGGGGTTCTTGCAGTGGCGGATCTCCCAGTACTTGTAGAAGGGGGGCAGCGCCAGCTGCAGCTCCGCCAGCTCCGCCAGCTTCAGCTCGCCCAGCTCCTTCTTGAAGAGGGTGAAGGCGGCGTCCTCCACGCCCACCACGCCGCGCTCGTAGTACTGGATGGACAGGTCGTAGGCGATGAGCTGGTCCTTCTGCATGAAGGAGTGCAGCCGGTGCGCGGCCACGGTGAGCGCCAGCGTGCCCTTGATGCCAATCGTCTCCGCGATGCGCATGGCCAGCAGCCGTTCGCACGCGCCGTCGCCCGGGGGCGCGGTGCCCATCGTCGCGCCGACGAACAGGCGCCACGCCCACGCCGGTCCGTCCTCGCGCGGCGTCTGGAAGTAGCGCGGGCACTCCATATGGCGGATGTAGAGCGCCACCAGGTCCTTGGGCAGGCGGGAGAAGTCCGGCCGGTTGAAGACGATGGGCCGGGGGTTCTTCTCGGACTGGCCCGCGCGCAGGCTCATCCGCTCGCCCTCGATGCTGTGCTTCAGCAACTTCTCGACGTCGAACTCACTCTCCAGTTGGGGGAGCTTGCTGGCCGTATAGAGATAGGTCAGCGGAATGACCACGCCGGCCAGGCCCAGCATGAACAGGATTATCCAAAGAAGACTCTTCACGCCCCCAGGCTACCAGGGGCAGCACGCGCCCGGCACACGGGTTAGAACCGCATCCACCATGTCCGACTGGCACCCGGCCACCGTCACCTCCCGTTCCCCCGCAGCCGACGGTCTCACCGACCTCGTGCTCGACGTCCGGGGGACGCCGCTCGTCGGGAGCCATGCCCACCCCGGACAGTACGTGCGGCTGAGACTGCCCGGCCTGGAGGCGGGCCTGTTCGCCATCGCCTCGCCGCCCGAGCCCCAGGGGGGCAGATGGGAGTTCCTCCTCAAGGACGGCAGCCCCCTGCCGGACGCCCTCATCCGCCTGCCCCTGGGCGCCCCGGTGCAGGCGTCCGCGCCGGAGGGCCCCGGCTTCCCGCTGGAGCGCGCGCGCGGGCACGACCTGCTGCTGTTCGCCACCGGCTCCGGCATCTCCGCCATCCGCCCCGTCATCGCCAGCGTGCGACGCGAGCGGGACGCCTTCGGCCGCGTGAAGCTCTACTTCGGCGCGCGCACGCCCGGGGCCTTCGCCTACCAGGGGGAGCTGCACGCGTGGGAGGAGGGCGGCGTCCAGGTGGTCCGCACCGTCAGCCAGCCCGGCGCCAGCGGCTGGCAGGGCCTCACCGGCTACGTGCAGGCCCACCTGGGGGAGGACCCCCTGCACGACGCGCTCGCCTTCGTCTGCGGACAGTCGAGCATGGTGCGCGGGGTGATGGACGCGCTGAGCGAGCGGGGCGTGCCCGCCACCCGCGTCTTCTTCAACTACTGAGCGGCGTCCGCCGCCACCGTGGCGCCCTCGGCGTAGCGCACGCCCAGCAGCACCGCCGCCGGGTCGCTCTCACCGCTGCTGCTGGCCACCTGCGGCGTCCACGCGGCCACGCCCACCCATTGCCCGTCCGGGCTGAACCGGACCCGGCGCACGGACCAGTCGACGGAGTACGAGCCCTTCGCCGCGGCGTCGCCTTCCGTGAAGAGGTACACGCGCTTGTCCCAGCCACCGGACACGAGCGAGCGCCCGTCCGGGGAGATGGCCGCGGTGGACACCACGCCCCGGTGCAGCGGCCACTTGTGGAGCACCTCGCCGGAGCCGGCGTCCACCACCGCGCCCGCGTTGAAGGGGCCCTGGGGCTCCTCCACGCCCTTGCGCTCGCGCTCGTAGACGGCGCGGTCGCGCTCCGGCTTCTGCTCGGACAGCCCCACGCCCAGCCTCCGCCCGGCCGCGTCCACGGTGACGTCGCTGACGTAGGCGGGGAAGCTGAAATCCGAGCGCGGCGAGAGCACCAGCGCCTCCACCGCGGGAGCCGCCACCTCCGGCGCGGCGCCCTCGAGCGTGAGGACGGCCTCGTGGCTGACCTCGTCGAAGGACACGCCCACCCGCTCCGTGAAGGGCGCGCCCAGCACGCCCTGCGTCCCCTGCGGCACGCACGCGTCGCACACGGCGACGTCCACGCCCGTCAGCGTCAGCGACTTGAAGCGCAGCGACTGCGAGCGCGCCAGCCGCGCCGCCGTCGTGCCCAGCGCGCCGGGCACGTCCACCGTCTCCTTCAGGAAGGGCACGTCGATGCCCGCGGCCGTGGCCACCTCGCTGGTGACGAGGATGACCGGCACGCGCGCGTCCAGCGCGAACGAGACGGGCGCCTTGCCGTTGAGCGAGCCGCCCACCACCGCGGAGCCCGCGCGCCGCTCGAAGCGCGCGCGCGCCGTCCCCGGCGTGGCGGACTCCTGGGCGGCGTGCCACGCGCGCACGTGCTTGTCCCAGCCGCCCGAGTACAGCGTCCCGTCCGGAGCGAACGCCAGCCCGCTCACCATGCCCGCGTGCCCGCGCGCCTCCGACGCGTGCGCCAGGTCCGGCACGGACAGCACGGTGAGCAGCCCCTGCGTGCTGCCCGCCACCAGCCACCGGCCGTTCGGGTGGAAGGCCAGCACGGACAGCGGCTCCTCGGTGAAGCGCACGCCCCGGGCCTCGCCGGTGGCCGCGTCGAACAGGCGCACCGCGCCGTCACGGCTCGCGGTGGCGACCAGGCCCCCGTCCGGCGAGAAGGCCACGCCCTCCACGTCCGACTCGTAGGGGTTGATGGCCGCGTCCGCCAGCTTGCGCGGCGGCGACCCCAGCGCCCAGATGGACAGGAAGTACGACTTGGAGCCCAGCCGCGTGTACGCCACGCGCCGCTGCCGGGGCGAGAAGTCCAGGCCCCAGATGAAGTCCGTGTTGTCGAGGACCGCCGCCTCGTCCAGGCCCGTCACGGTGCCGGTGACGTGACGCCCCGGCGCCTCGTCCAGCCGCGCCACCAGCTCCGGCGCGAGCCGCGCGTGGTGCGCGCAGCCGCCGCCCGTCGCCGCCAGCAGTCCCCCCGCCAGCAGCGCCGCCATCCCCTGCCCCACCCTCATGAGCCCGAGCCTCCCGTCGCGGAGGCGGCCTTCTCGCGCTCCTTGTCCACGTTGATCTCCGTGACGCCCTTGTTGTCGATGGACAGGAGGAACAGCTGCTTCACCGCCTCGCGCTTCTCGTTGAACGAGGTGCGGCCGGTGGCGCCGTCGAAGTCCTTCAGGGTGGCCAGCGCGTCGCGCATCTGCGCGCGCGTCCGGGGCGCGCCCTCCTTCTTGTCCGCGAGCTGGCGCAGCATGCGGGCCGAGTCGTAGCCGATGGCCTCCAACAGGCCCGGGTCCTTGCCCGTCTCCTGCTTGTACGCCTCGCGGTACTTCTTCACGAAGGTGCGCGTGGCCGGGCGCTGCGAGTCCACGAAGAAGCCGTCCACGTACACCGAGCAGGTGACGAACTTGCCGCCGCGCTCGATGAGCTCCGGCAGGCCCGAGCGCCCCTTGGGGCTGCTCCACTGGTTGGCGCCGAAGAGCGTCACCGTCTTCAGCTCCTTCTTGCCCGTCGTCTTGCGGATGCGCTCCAGGTCGCGCGGGTCGCACGCGTTGGTGACGATGTCCTCCACCGCGAGCGCCGGGGCGACGAGGCTCACGCGCCGCCAGTCGTCCGGCATGAAGATGGCCTCGAAGTCGATGATGGGCTCGACGCCGCTCTTCACCTTCTCCATCGCCTTGCGGCGGCGGAAGGCGTCCAGGTTCTCGCCCTGCACGTCGCGCACGCCCTCGATGTAGTCGAGCCGGTCCTCGAGGTAGTAGCGGCCCACCAGCTTCTTGGCCTCCGTGGTGAAGGTCGTCTGGTCGTGCGAGTAGCGCTCCGCGCCGCGCACCACGCCGCCGCGCTGGGTGACGTCGTCCCAGAACGCGTCCGCCAGCTCCACGCCGTAGGGGATGTTCGGGTACAGCAGGGCGAACTTCTTGAAGCCCTTCACGTTGATGGCGTAGTCCGCGATGGCGTCCGCCTGCGCGGCGTTGGTCAGCATGTTGCGGAACACGTACGCGCCCAGGTCCGTGACGCCCTCCTGGCGGCTCATGGTGAGCAGCGGCACCTGGAGCTCCTCGGCCACCAGCGCCGCGCGCTTGCTGTCGTCGCCCAGCAGCGGCCCCAGCACCGCGATGGCGCCGTCGTCGAACGCGAGCTGCTCCATCGCCTGGCCCGTCTTGTTGACGTCGCCCTGCGTGTCCTTGACCACCAGCTCGATGTCGCTGCCCTCCAGGCCCAACTGGATGCCGCGCAGCACCGCCTCGCCGATGGGCTGGTAGCGGCCCGTCATGGGCAGCAACACGCCCACCGTCCGGGGCCGCGCCTCCACGCGCCGGGTGGCCCGCGCGAGCAGCTCACGCGCCTGGGGCGCGAAGGTGCTGTGGGGCGCCTCCGCGAGGAAGCGGTTGAGCGTCTCCTCCAGCCGCGACCACTCGCGCAGGTGGTAGTAGACGCGCGCCAGCTTGAAGGTGAGGACCGGCCACGCGGGGTTGGTGGGGGACAGCCCGTCCGCCACCCGCGCGATGTCCACGAAGTCCGCGCGGCCCTCGACCAGCGCCTCCACCCGGGCCACCGCCGCGGCGCGCTCCTGCTCCGTGCGCGCCTGCCCCGCCTGCTCCACCGCCAGGGTGAGGGACTGGCCGTACAGCCCCGCGCCCTCCGCCGCCCGCGCCGCCTCCCGCAGGAGCTGCTCGCGCTCGGCGCCCTCGGCGCGCTCGGCCAGGCTGGACAGCGTCTGGTACGCGTCGCGGTAGGCGCCCGTCTCCATCGCCGCCAGGGCCAGCTTGCGCTTGGCGTCCTCGGACTGGGGATACAGCGGGTTCTCGAAGAGCAGCTCGTTGAAGGACTTGCGCGCGTTGACGTAGTCCTTCGATTCGAAGAAGAGCACGCCGGCCTGGTACAGCGCGTCCTGGCCCGCCGTCGTCGCCGGGTAGGCCTTGCGCACGGACAGGAACACCTCCGCGGCCTTCTTCTTGTCCGGCGTGGTCTGCGCGGCCTGCTTCGCCTGGGCGAGCGCCGCGTCCGCCGTGGCGTCCTTCTTCACCTCCACGGAGGGCCGCTGCGGGAACGGGTCACCCGTGGGGACGTCCTCCCCGGTCGCGCCTCCTGGCGTGGGGCGGGTGGTGCGGGGGCAGGCCGTCAGCAGGAGGGCCAGCGCGACGAGGAGCGAGCGGCGCAAGGTGGGCAGGACTTCCATGGCAGGGGGGTGCATAGCAGCGGCGGTGCGCCTCCGTCGACAACGGAGCACGGGGAAGATTCCTCGGGGAACCCCACCCGCGTTGCACCCTTCGTGCCCGCTTCCGCCACCCGCGCGGACGTTGACTGGCTCACGTTGCCGAGGCGTCCGGGCCACACCGCGTGGTCCCGGAGCCACGCTCGCCCGCCTGGGCGGGCGACGTCCCGCGTCAGCCGAAGAGCTCCTTCACCTTGGCGAAGAAGCTCTTGGACTGCGGATGCGACTCCTCGCCGGACAGCTCGGCGAGCTTCTCCAGGAGCTCGCGCTGCTTGGAGGACAGCTCCGTGGGCGTCTCCACCACCACGCGCACGTGCTGGTCGCCGCGCTGCTGGCTGTGCAGGTGGGGAATGCCCTTGCCCTTGAGGCGAAACACCTTCCCCGACTGGGTACCGGCGGGGATGGTCATCTTCACCTTCCCGTCGAGCGTGGGGACGTCGATCTTCGCGCCCAGCGCCGCGTGGGTGAAGGAGATGGGCACCTCGCAGAAGACCTCGTACTCCTCGCGCTGGAAGAGCGGGTGCTCCTTGACGATGACCGTGACGTAGAGGTCGCCCGGGGGACCGCCGCGGTCGCCCGGCTCGCCCATGCCCGCCAGGCGCACGCGCGTGCCGTTGTCCACGCCGCCGGGGATGGCCACCTCGATGACCTCCTCGGAGGGCACCTTGCCGGAGCCCTTGCAGCGCGTGCACGGGTCCGGCACCACCGCGCCGGAGCCGCCGCAGTCACCGCACGGCCGGGACACCGCGAAGAAGCCCTGGGTGTAGCGCAGCTCGCCCGAGCCGCCGCACGTGCCGCACGCGCGCGGCCCCGCGCCGCTCTTGCTGCCGGAGCCGCTGCACGTCTCGCACTTCTTGGGGCGCGGAATCGTCACCTTGGGCCGGCTGCCGAAGGCCGCCTCCTCGAAGGTGATCTCCAGGTTGTACCGGAGGTCCGCGCCGCGCGTGCTCGTCCGGCGGCCCCCACCCCGGCCACCGCCGAAGATGTCGCCGAAGATCTCCCCGAAGATGTCGTTGATGTTGACGCCCTGGAAGCCGCCGCCCGCCCCGCCGAAGCCCTCGAAGGGGTTGCCCGCGTGGCCGAAGCGGTCGTACTTCGCCCGCCGCTCGGGGTCGCTGAGCACCTCGTAGGCCTCCGAGGCCTCCTTGAACTTCTCCTCCGCGTCCTGGTTCCCCGGGTTCCTGTCCGGGTGGTACTGGAGCGCCACCTTGCGAAACGCGCTCTTCAGCTCCTGCGCGGAGACGGTCTTCTGGACACCCAGGACCTCGTAGTAGTCGCGCTTCTGTCCCGCCGCCGCTGGCATTCGCTTCAACCCCTGGAAATTGCTGAACTTTTCAACGCTGCGAAAATCCCTGGATCACTATAACGCAGCGAAACGCCCCAGCAATCCGGGCGCGGGAACGGCGACCGCCCGGGACCTGGGGGGTCACCGGGCGGCGGAAGGAAGGGGAAGCGGGTTGGCGCGGGTGGACTAGACGGTCCACACGCGGTTGGCCGTCAGCTCCATCCGGGCCAGCCGGCGCTTGAGGCCCGGGTCGACCGGACCGTTCGAGGCCCACTTGGGCACCACGAAGTGCAGCTCCGCGTTGTAGAGCTTGGCGGCGCTGGCCAGGAGGCTCCAGCGGTTCTCCGCGGCGGGCTCGTCCACCATGCCGGGTGTGACGATCTCCAGGATGATGGGGGTGCGCGCCGAATCCGACTGCCGGCAGGTGAAATCGGGACGGTGGTCCTCGATGGTGCCGGACAGGATGGGCGGGGGCATGAAGCCCGGAAGCCGTGCCTTGATGTCCGTGTACCCGATGGTGCGGAAGTACTCGGCCATGAGCCACAGGAGCCGCCGGCGCTCCTCGTCTTCAACCACCGGCTCGCAGCCCGGATTGAAAAGGACCTCTTTTTCGTTATTGGTGTCCATGGCTCCCATGAAGCTGTCCGCAGGGGCCAGGACGGGCAATGGAACGCACCTGCCTGCCGGTGAAGCCCGGTGGCAAGGCAGGCGGCGGGGCACACCGCGACCGGCGCGCCACTAGCCTTGGACCTCGCGGCGACTCGGTGACAGAGTCCGCGGCCGAACAGTGGCTCCCCGTCCTCCCGCACACGTCTATCGCCGAGTCCTCGGCTACCTGCGCCCCTACCGCTGGCTGCTCGCGGCGGGTGTCAGCGCGTCGCTCGTCGCCGCGCTGGCGACCTCCGCGTACGCCTGGGTCGTGGGCCCGCTGCTGCGCGCGGTGCTCACGGGCAAGCCCATCTCCGTGGCCGGCGTGTCCCTGCCCGGGGACACGATGCTCCAGCGGCTGCCGCTGGTGGTGGTCGCGGTCGCGTTCGTCAAGGCACTCGCCCAGTTCCTCCAGGGCGGGCTGATGCAGCGACTGGGCCAGCGGGTGATGGCGGACCTGCGCGGCTTCCTCTACGGGCGCCTGCTCGGACAGCCGCCCTCGTTCTTCGAGCGGAGGCACTCGGGCGAGCTGTTGGCGCGCTTCACGTCGGACGTGCCGCTGGTGGAGTTCTCCATCACCCAGGCGCTGTCGTCGTACGTGAAGGACGGGATGCAGGCGCTGGCGCTGCTGGTGACGTGCTTCCTCATCGACGCGCACCTGTTCCTGTTCACCTTCATCGTGGTGCCGGTGACGGTGGTGCCCATCAACCGCTTCGCGCGCTCGCTGAAGAAGGTGGCCGCGCGCTCGCTGCAGAGCCTGGGCGCGCAGACGTCGCTGACGGCGGAGCAGTTGCAGAACCTGCCGGTGGTGCAGGCGTACGGCGGACAGGCGCGGGCGCTCGAGGCCTTCGACGTGGAGGCGGAGCGGTACCTGGACGAGATGAAGCGCTCGCTGTTCCTGCGCGGCGCGGTGAGCCCCACGGTGGAGCTGCTGGGCATCGCGGGCGTGGCCATGGCGGTGGCGTGGGGCGCGAAGGCGGTGTCGGCGGACCCGGAGCTGGCGGGGCGCCTGCTGTCGTTCCTCGCGGCGGCGCTGCTGCTGTACCAGCCGGTGAAGTCGCTGAGCGGCACGCTGTCGCAGGTGCTCACGGGGCTGGCGGCGGCGGAGCGGCTGTTCGCGCTGGCGGACGAGCCGGCGCCCCCGGACGTGGGCGGGGCCGCCCCGCCGCTGGCGCGGGCGCTGGTGCTGGAGGGCGTGAGGGCGACGTACTCGGACGGGCGCGAGGCGCTGCGCGGCGTGGACCTGGTGGTGCCCGCGGGCAAGCGCGTGGCGCTGGTGGGCGCGTCCGGCGCGGGCAAGACGACGCTGTTCTCCGTGCTGCTGGGCTTCCTGCCCACGTCGGGCGGGCGGGTGACGTGGGACGGCGAGGCGCTGGACGGGCTGCGGCCCTCGAGCGTGCGCGCGCAGATGGCGTGGGTGCCACAGGAGCCGGTGCTCTTCTCCGGCACCGTGCGCCACAACCTGCGGCTGGGCCGGCCGGACGCGACGGACGCGGAGCTGTGGGAGGCGCTGGGGCTGGCGCACGCGGAGGACTTCGTGCGCGCGATGCCCGGGGGCCTGGACGAACCGGTGGGCGAGCGCGGCGCGCGGCTGTCCGGCGGACAGCGGCAGCGGCTGGTGCTGGCGCGCGCGTTCCTGTGCAAGCCGTCCGTGCTGCTCCTGGACGAGCCCACCAGCGCGCTGGACGCCGCGAGCGAGGCCGCGGTGGGCGCGGGCCTGGAGACGCTGATGCGCGGCCGCACGGTGCTCGTCATCGCCCACCGGCTGTCCACCGTGCGCGACGCGGACCTCATCGCGGTGCTGGACACCGGGCGCGTGGTGGAGTCCGGCACGCACGCGGAGCTGGTCGCGCTGCGGGGTCGCTACGCGCGGCTGCTCGGCGAGGGCGCCGTCGCCGCCTAGGACGCGGGTCGGCCGGGGCCCACGGGCCGGCCGCCGACCTTGCCTCCACGCATCCGCTCTGCCACCGTCCCCTCCGTCCGATGCGTCACCGGGAGCCCCTGTCCCTCAACGCCCTGCTGCTGGTGCCCGCGCTGGCGCTCGCGGCCCTGGCGTGTGTGGCCGTGTCGGCCCGGCAGTTGGCGTTCGCGGCGGCGGCCACCGTCACGCTGGTGCTCCTCCCCGTCGTCTTCCGGCTGTGGACACGGACCTGGTACCGCGGGCTGGTCCTGCGCGGGCTCGGCGTGTTCCTCATCGGCATGAACGCCCCGCTGCTCGTCGCGGGCGCGCTCGCCTACGCCCAGGTCGGCTGCGGGGAGGGCGGCTGCCCCCGCTTCTTCTTCCTGGGCGCGCTCGTCTCCCCCATCGTCGGCACGCTGTGCAGCGTCGCGTACTGGCTGATCGGTCGTCCCCCGGTCTGAATTACCAGATTAAGCAGGAGAGCCTACTCTCTCCTGGAATGCTTGTTCCTCTGCGGCTTCGTCTCGCGCCCGGCCTGTCCGTGGCGTCGTCCGTGCCACTCACGGTGCTCCTGTGGTGCTTCGCGCTGACGCCCTGGCTCCAGGGCACGGGGCAGAGCCTGGGCGTGGTGGAGGCGGCGGGTCCGTTCGCGGCGGTGGTGGGCCTCACGCTGCTGGTGGAGCTGCCGCTGTTGTCGGTGGCGCTGACGTGCATGAGCCTGGGGCGCCGGGTGCCGCTGGTGGTGATGATGGGGATGGCGACGTTGCCGTGGATGGTGGGGCTCCTGGGCACGGAGGTCCTGGTGGACCAGGCGATGCTCGGGCTGAACCGGCTGGCGGCGGGGGCCACGGTGCTGGAGGTCGCGGCGAGCACGGGCCAGGCGATGGCGCCCAGGCTGTTGGGGGCCTGGGCGAGCGCGGCGCTGCTGCTGGGCCTGTCGCTGGGGCTCGCGCTGGCGGGCCTGGGGCACGCGTGGGACGTGGGCACGGGCGAGCGCCGCCGCTCCCGGGGCCTGCTGCTGGCCAGCGGCATGACGGCGTCGCTGTCCGCGGTGGCGATGGTGGGCGCGCTGGAGGCGCGGCACTTCTTCGAGATGCTCACGGGCCTGGGCGCCGTGCCGGACGCGGAGCGCGCGGAGTGGGTGGCCTCCGGGATGGACGCGGCGACCCAGCTGCGCCTGGCGCGCTGGACGTTCACCACCCTGCTGGCGGTCCTGGGCACGCTCCTGCTGGCGCGCGGGCGCCGCAAGGAGCCGTCCGCCCGCCGGGGCTGGTCCGCGCGGCTGGTGCCCGTGGCGGTGGTGACGGCCCTGCTCGCCATGGACGCGCATCCGGTGCGCGCCATCGGCGCGAGCGCGCACGCGGCCCGCCACCGGGCGCGCGGCACCCTGCCGGACACGCTGGACATGCTGCGGCTGCTGGGCCTGGAGGTCGCGCCCGCTCAGAGCAGCCAGCTGAGCAACAGCAGCCCGAGCAACAACCCCACGCCGAGCACCACCACCATCACCGCGCCCTCCGAGCGCCGCGTCACCGGGGGCGGCACCTCGTTCGGGTGGGGCGCGCCGTACACGAGCTGAGCGGTCGCGGCGACGGCCGCCGCCTCCACCACCGGCGCGACGGAGGGCTGGGGCGACAACCCGGGCAGCGTGGGCTCCGAGGGGCGCTGCGACGCGGCCCGGGCCGCCTGGGCGGCCCCGGCCAGCTCCAGCCCCTCGCGCGCCAGCGCCAGCACGCGCTGGATGTGGAGGATGTAGCGGTCCTGCCCCGTGTAGGTCCCCAGGGCGAGCGCGGCGCGCAGCAGCCGGTGGGGCACGAGCTGGGGGTCCGCCCGCACCACGGCCGACGCGGTCCCCGCGCGGTGCCCCTCGCCCTCCCCGGGCTCCACGCGGCCGGTGCGCACGCCCTCGCCGCTGGCCCACATGTAGTGGTCTTCCAGCAGCGTCAGCTCCTGCCGGCGCACGCGCCCCTCGGTGTCCACCAGGGACATCAGCTCCGCGCCTTGCGTGCCCAGGTGCCAGACGGTGCGCAGCCCGTTCTCGCCGGGAGGCCCCTCCACCGCGTGAACGCGGCCGAGCGCCTGCACCGCGGTCTTCAACGTCTCCGGCGACGGTTCTGCCATCAGGAGGCGGAGACTAGGGTCGCGGGAGGGGAAACGGAAGACGAACGGGCCCTCGCCCGCCCGCCCCCGCCGCTCCCTCGCCCCACCCCGCCTGCGTAGCTTTGAACCGGGCGCGCGATGTGGAGCGGCCGACACACGGCCCGGCGCGCGACCTCCCGCACGGAGCCCGCCATGGCCATCCTCATCCCCGACCACCCCCTGGACACGCCCTTCACCGTCCCCGACAACCGCCCCGAGGTGACGGAGGAGGACGACGAGCGTTTCCTCACCGAGCTGGTGAGCTGGGACGGCCGCGCGCAGCACGGCGGCGGCCACGTCCCCGAGGACTTCGAGTGGACCTCCAATCCCAAGGAACGCCAGGACGAACTGATGGGCGAATGGCCGCGGGAACACTGATGCCGCGTGCGCCCGAGCGCTCCCCTGGAGTAAGCGTCCCGCCGCCATGAGCCGCTCCAAGGACCGAAGTGCCGACTTCCAGCGCCAGTTCGAGGGCGCCCAGACACTCGACGGACTGCTGGACCTCTCCGGCAGCGCGCTGGACACCGCCCAGGTGCTCGAGGTCATGCGGGCCGCGCATGCCGAGGGCCGCCCGCACAGCGATGTCATCCCGGACCTCTTCGAGGAGGAGCCGCGCTTCCCCTCGCCGGACATCGCGCGGCGGCTGTACCAGAACCTGCTGGGGCTCTGGGACCTGGTGGAGGAGGGGCGGCCGGTGCGGCTGGACGAGGAGCGCCCGCCGAGGCCCCGGAAGGTGAAGCCGGTGCCGCCGGAGACCTTCCATCCGGGCGAGCCGTCCGGCGAATTCGTCGAGGCGGCGTGGCGTTATCTGGAGGATGACGAGAAGTCGCGCACGCGGCTGCTCCACGCCTTCGAGAACCGACAGGACGCCATGCTGGGCGCGCTTGACGCGGCGGGGCTCACGGACGAAGGATACGGCGTCGCCCGCCACCTGCTCTTCGAGCTGTACGCCATGCTGGAGCTGGGTTGGCCGCCGGGAGTCGCATCCGTGCCTCCGGCGGCGCTCGAGACGCGGACGACGGCTCCACCGGTGCCTGCGGCCCTGCAGCAGTACGCGGACGAGGCGCTCTTCGAGGCGGAGCAGGACGAGGAGCAGCCCCTGTCCTCACAGGAGCTGGAGGCGGTGCGGCCTCTCGTCCAACGCGGACTCGCCGCGCTGTGGAGCGCGCGCAAGGGGAGATGAAGGATGGCCAAGGACAGGGACGACAACGGCGGCGGCTTCTCCGGGAAGCGCAACAAGAGCTGGCGTGAAATCGACGCCCAGCGGGGCAAGGGCAGCAAGTACACCTCCCGGCAGGACGACCCCGCCCAGCAGAAGATCGAACGCAGCGCGAGCTACCAGAAGTACAAGGCCGCCGCGGACGCGCTCTTCACCGGGGGCGAGCTGCCCGAGGGGCTGGCGAAGACGTTCGACCCCGAGGGCAAGCGCAAGGCCCAGAAGCAGGCCATGCAGAAGGTCACGGAGTCCGAGACGCGCGCCGACTGGGTGAAGGCCGTGGTGGACTACCTGGAGAAGTACCCGGAGCTGCCCGAGGACGCGTACTTCCTCGACAGCCTGCTGGACCACCCGCGCGAGCGCATCGTGGACAAGGCGCTGGCCAAGCTGGAGGTGCTGGCGGAGGAAGGCAAGCTGAAGGCGAAGGTGCCGCAGAGCCTGGATCAACGCCTGAAGTCCGTGGAGCTGACCAGCATGGACCCCGACATGCAGGGCCGCGCCAAGACGCTGCGCGAGCGGCTGCGCGCCTGAGCGCGGCGGCGGCCCGCACGGGGCGACGCGACACAAACCTGACACACGGCTGACGGGGCCCGGGGCCAGGGTGTCCTCATCGGCGCCGAGGCGCGCCGGAGGAGCCTGGTCATGGGGCATCGTGTGAACTGGTTCGAGATTCCGGTCGTGGACCTCGACCGCGCCACCCGCTTCTACGAGTCGGTCCTGGGGACGACGCTGCGGGTGGAGGACTTCCACGGGGCCCGCATCGCGGTGTTCACGCGCAAGGCCGCGGAGGACGTGACGGGGGCGCTCGTGCTGGCGCCGGAGCTGCGGCCCTCCCACCAGGGCAGCCGCGTGTACCTGGACGCGGGAGGCGACCTGGACGGCTGCCTGCGCCGCGTCGCGCCCGCCGGGGGCAAGGTGCTGGTGGGGCGCAGGTCGCTGGGAAGCCACGGCGCGTTCGCCGTGCTGGAGGACACCGAGGGCAACGCCGTGGCGCTGCACGTCCCCGCGCCGAGGTGACCGCGCGCATGGGCGACGTCAAGGCGCAGGCGTGACAGTCGAGGTGACCGCGCGCACGGGCGACGTCAAGGCGCAGGCGCGGCGTCCGACGCGCGGGCGCGGCGATGGAGGAGGACAACGGAGCGCAGTCCGCTCGCGGCGGCCTCGTCCACGATGCGCAGCTCCTCACCTGGGCGCGTGTAGAGGGCGCGCTCCCCTTCCGCGAGCCGCCACCCGGCGCGCGTCAGCTCCCGCGCGTAGTAGGCCTGGAGGTCGGTCGAGGACATGGGCACGAGGAAGGACAACGTGCGCGACCCCTCGTCCGACACGCGCAGGGCGTCGCGCGAGCCCGGGGGCATGGGCGCCACGTCTCCCTCGGCGGAGGGCTCCCGGCGCAGGGCGTGGTTGGCCTCGCCCAGGTAGACCAGGGTGAGCGTGGGGGACCGCGGCTGGAGGATGACGGTGTAGGTGAGGCCCTGGAAGATGTCGACGGCGGTGAGCATGGCCGCGCCGCTGGCGAGCTGCGGCTGCTCGTTGCCGGGGGGGACGTGGAGGCCGCCGTCGCGGAACGCGTCCGCGAAGCGCTGCACGAGGGCCTGGATGGGCTCCTTCACCACCACCGCGCGCAGCACCACGGGGACGCCGCCCGCCTCGATGACCTCGCTGGCGTCCACCTGCTCGAGCACCGTCAACGACGGCCACGCGAAGCGCTTCGTCGGCGCGGAGGCCGGAGCCTTCGCGCCGGCACGCGCTCCCACGGGAGCCGGGGGCTGCTTCGCGCTGGAGCGGGCCCCGGTGGACACCGACGGCTTCGCCTGGGCGCTCCGGGCGTCCCGTGCCGACTCGGCGTGGACCGGCGCCGCGGCACCGACCCACCCGACCAGCGCCAGCGCGACGAGCCGGGTCCTCACCGCGTCCGCACGCCTCCGAGCCAACTGTCGCGCCGGTTGACGTCGTACGGCCGCGCCAGGTTGCGCGCGCGGAAGGGCGTGGTCTCCCAGACGGACTGGCCTCCCGCGTGGGTGCCACCGATGTCGTCCTCGTACTGGTCTTCATGGCCGCGGAAGCTCATGAAGAACTGGTCCTCGTTGACCGACTCCGCGCCCACCAGCCCCGCCAGCGCCGAGCCCGCGCTCCCGCCACCGCCGTTGCGGCGGTACACCCGCTCCGCCCAGAGGTAGTAGTCCTGGTTGCCGCACGCCGCGCCGCTGTTGACGCTCAGCGGACACGCGCGGCCCTCCGCCACCGTCGACAGGCCCCAGTCGTCCAGGAGCAGGGAGAACTGGCCCGGGCACTGCGCGCCGTTGGCCCGCCCCGCCGCGCAGACGGTGAAGGCCGCCGCCGCGTCGCGCTGGGACTCGCGGAAGAAGCGCGGCTCCATGAAGCGACCGATGCGCTCGGCGCGCATGCGCGCGGACGCCGAGCACCGCATGCCGGACGCGCGCACGGTCATCGCCCCCGACAGCATCGTGCCCGCGCGGGCCGGCGTCAGGTCGGGCACCCCGGCCGGCAGGGACGTGTCGCAGTCCACCTGGATGGGCTGCGAGCGCGCGATGGCCAGTTGGAGGGTGACGCCCTCTCCCGCCATGCGCTTGCGCCCGTCGAAGTCCGCGTAGCGCTCGTTCGCCTCCTTCGCCGCCGCGGTGATGGCGCCCGGCCGCTGCCACTCGCCGGCCGCCGGGTCGTGCATCACGCGGCCCGTGGCGTTCCACAGCGCGAAGTTGGCGGCCTCCTGCACCTTGAGGGTCAGCGCGCCCACCTCCGCGAAGTAGATGCCGAACAGCAGGATGGTCACGAACACCATCAAGCCCAGCGCCGTCTCCACCAGGGACTGGCCCCGGTCTGCTCGCGAGCGTCGCATGTCAGTACCCCGCTCCCCGCCGGCTGCCTCCGCGATAGCCCGCGGCCTCCAGGTCGCGCAGCGTCCGCGCGTGCTCGGTGAAGCCCGCGGTCGACAGGCTGTCCGCGGGCTTGTCGTCGTCGGCGCCCTCGGCGCTCACCAGCGTGGCGCGCCAGAACGGGTTGAGGAAGTTGGGGGGCTCGCGCCAGCCGCCGCCCGACGCCGCCGGGAAGGGGCGGTGGTAGTAGACGATGCCCGCCGACAGCGCCACCTGGTTGCGCTGCACGCTCTCGCGCCCCGTGGGACGCGAGCGCCCGAGCGGGATGGCGTTGTCGAACGCCGTGTCGTTCTCCTGCGAGAAGCGGAAGCGGAAGAACAGGTTCCACGGGTCCGGGTGCTTGCGGCGCTGCTCGCTGCCGTAGTCGCGGTGGAGCACCGAGTACAGCTTCGGCTGGCCGTACTGGTTCGCCTCGCCCCGGTGGAGCTGGTCCACGTTGTAGCTCATGGAGAACGGCCAGATGCCCGGGCACACGACGCAGGCGCCCAGCGTGTGCTGCTCGTACATGGGCTTGCCGTCCTCGGGCGTCTGGCCCGGCGGCGCGCGCACGCCATACACGTGCTGGTCCTCGTGGGTCTGCTCCTCGTCGGACATCACCCACGCGTCCGACACGGGCACCACGCTCGGCGGCGTGTTGACGCACCGGGTGGGCAGCACCGCGTTGCCGTGGTCGTGGCCCCACGAGTTGCGCCCGGACACGGTGTCGTAGGTGGAGGGGTCCATCGCGCCCGCGGAGGCGTAGTGCCGGAAGGCCGTGGACTGGGCCGCGCCGCCCGTGCCGAAGCCCGCGCTGCCGGTGGGCCGGTTGTGCACCCACGTCCACCCCAGGCTGCCCATGGTGGCGTTGAGGCTGGCCGTCGAGCTGCCGCCCACGGCGCACACCGCGCCGCCGCCACAGCGCGCGTCACCGCGCCGGGCCGCGTTCATCAGGTCCTCGTGCTCGGGCACCGCGTCGTCGCCGTTGAGCTCGGCGAAGCTCTTGGCCGCGCCCTCCGGCGTGGCCTGTATCTCCCCGTTCGCCGCGCGGGCGATGCCCAGCGCCAGCTTCTGCCCCTGGATGTGGTCGCGCAGCAGCGACGCGTAGATGTTCAGCCCCGCCCGGTACAGGTTGCCGGCCTGCCCCTGGAGGCTGCGCGTCTGATTGGCCGCCGCCGTGTCGAGCACGTGCCACATGGGCTGCGGGAAGGCCGTCTGGCAGACCGAGTGCGCCGCGAACACCTGGCTGCTGCGGCTGATGAGCGCCTGGGTGCCCGCCATGGCCACCATGTGCGCCACCTGCGCCCGGTTCATCACCGAGATGGCGTTGAAGGTGCGCGCGGTGGCCACCGCCTGGCTGTAGGCCGCCGCGTCGGTCGCCATCTGGAGCTCGATGTTCTCCTTGGCGCGCATGCCGAAGCCGAGCGTCAGGAGCACCATCAGCGCCAGCAGCAGCAGCGTCAGCGCGAACAGGACCAGGGCCTGACCCCGTGACGAAAACTTCACAAGCCGACCGGGCATGCCGCGCCTCGCTGGAAGTTCTGGGCCATGGCGGGCGTCATCATCCGCATCGCCGCATGGACCTGGATGGGGAAGACGAAGTGCCCCTGGTTGCTCCACCGGACCATGCGGTCCCCCAGGTCACCGCCCGGCCACTCGTCGGGGCCGATCTCCACCGGCTCGTCCAACCACCAGTCCGAGCGCTTCTGCGCCGGCATCAGCGGGTTGGTCGCCGTGTAGTTCTTCAAACCGAAGTGGGCCAGGAACATCCGGCTCATCACCCAGTTCGCGAACGGGATGCGCATGTAGTACCAGGCCACCATGCGGATCTCCAACGTGCGCGCGTCCACCCCCGCGTCGTTGGTGGGCTGGTCGAACAGCAGGTCCTCCTGGCGCGCCAGCCCCAGCACCCAGTCTGGATCCGGCGACTCGCGGACGATCTCCACCAGCGGCCCGTCGAAGCGGTCTCCATAGGAGCTGACGACGCGGTACTGGTTGTCGCTGCGCTGCCGGAACGCCCGCGCCAGCGCCGCCGGGCTGTCGGTGCGCGCCACCGTGGGCAGCATCGTCACCATCGCCGCGTGCATCATCGGCAGGCAGTCACCGTGGTTGATGCTGCCCGCCCGCACCGCCCGGTACACCGCCACCTGCGCCAGGATGCGCGCCTGCAGCATCATGAAGAGCTGCAAAGTGCCCAAAACCAGGAATACGACGAGAGGCAGCGTGAGCGCGGCCTCCACGGCGGCCTGGCCGGATTCACGGGGTGTGGGTGCCATGGCGGGGGGAACCATACATCCGCCAAATTCCCCAAATCTTGTTGATTGAGGAATCGGTCATCTGGACCGTATCCAAAATCAACACCCCGTCCCACCGGCCACGACACAGTGCGACATCGAGCACGCGGAAGCTCGACGCATGGCGTCAAGCCTCTCGCGCCCCGAGGTTCTTCTCAGCGGTTGATGACGAAGCCGCAGGCCGAATCCAGGGTCAGCTTCACCCCGGACAGGGCCTTCAGCAGGCGCTCGTAGTGCGAGCGCTCCGCGCCGAGCTGGGCCTCCAGGGCGGAAGCCTCCAGGCCCTGGTGGGAGAGGGACAGGCGCAGGCGCTCCACGGTGGCGTCGCGCTCGGCCTCGAGGGCCTTGCGGGCAGAGGCGGCGAGCTTCGCCAGGGCGGCGTCGGCGGCCTTCTGGCCCACGGGCACGGCGGCGTCGACGAAGGCGCCGAAGCCCGGGAACGCGCGGGAGACCTCGTCCCCCTTGAGCCCCTTGCCCTCCGTCTCCAGCGCGCCGAGCACGGTGGTGTCGGCCTTGGGGCCCTGGGGGCCCTCCACCACGGCGACGTGGACGAGGGTGCGCTCCAGGAAGCGCGCCAGCTGGCGGCTGGGCACGCGCGCGCCGGGGGAGGTGTCCTCCGGCTCCGGCAACTGCGCGTGGTAGAGCAGCTCCACGCCGCGCGCCTTCAGGGGGCCGCGCTTCTCGATGAAGCGGAACGCGCTGCGCCCGTAGGGGCCGTCGCGCAGGAAGCCGAAGAGGGCCTCCACCAGCGGGTGGCCGGTGGCGAAGTACTCCAGCTCCTCCGCCTCCACGGCCGTGTCGCGCCAGAAAGTGCCCAGTTGGGTGCGGTCCTCCATGACGTCGATGCCCGGCAGTCCGTCCACCTTGAGCGCGTGGCCGAACTGGAAGGCCACCTGGAACGCCTCCACCTGCTCGTCGGTGTCCACGCCGATGCCCACGCGCCGGGCCAGCTCCGTGACGGTCTCCTCCAGCCGCTCGTCCAGGTCGCGCGCCACGCCCCACAGCCCGTCCTCCAGGCCGGGCGCGTCGTCGCCGTCCTCGTCGTCGCCGTCGTCGTCCAGGCCCATGCGCTCCTGGGCGCGCTTCACCAGCCGCTCCACCGCGGGCCGGTCGAAGCTGCGCACGTCGAGCAGCGGGTCGTACGCGCGCTTGACCTGCGCGCGCGCCGCCTCCACGCGGGCCTTCAACTCCCCGGCGTACGCCACCCGCGCCTCGCGCGGCAGCAGCGCCAGCTCCCCCAGCCGGTCCTCCACCTCCTCCAGCACCGCGTCCAGGCCACCCACCGTCTCGCCGAAGACGCCCACCGCGTCCGCCAGCAGCGCGAGCACGTCCGAGGCCAGCGTGCCCGCCGGGTCGAAGACGTGGATGTCCACCGGGTGCGTCTGGCCGATGCGGTCCAGGCGGCCGATGCGCTGCTCCACCGTCGCCGGGCTCCAGGGCAAATCGTAGTGGACCAGGTGGTGCGCGAACTGGAAGTTGCGGCCCTCGCCGCCCACCTCCGTGCACAGCAGGACCTTGGGGCCCTCCGGGTCCCGGAAGCGCGCCACCTGCCGGTCGCGCTCCACCAGCGGCAGGTCGCCGTGGTAGCCCAGCGCCTCCACGCCCTCGCGCCCCAGCTCCGCCTGGAGCATCTCCAGCGTGTCGCGGCTCTCCGTGAAGACGAGCACCTTCGCCGCGGGCTCCGCCTTCCACACGCCGCGCAGCACGCCCAGGAAGGCGCCGAACTTCGCGTCGCGCGACGGCAGCCGCAGCACGTCCGCCTGCGCCTTGAGCACCGGGTTGGACTTCACCGCGCCCGCGAAGGCCGCGGGGCTCGACTCCAGCCGGCGCAGCACGTTGCCCAGCGGCGCGCCACGCAACGAGCCGCCCGCCAGCGCCGCCAGCGCCGCGTCGCGCACCTTCAGCTCCTCCGCCGGCAGCGTCACCGGGTGGCGGTGCAGCCGGCGCGTGGAGAAGCCGCCCACCACCGCGCGGCGGTTGCGCACCAGCCGGTCGCTCAGGCTGTACGTCTCCGCCAGGTGCTGCAGCAGCGCCTCCGGCTCCTTCAGCGACTCGAGCCGCGCGTCCCCCGGGAAGCGCTTCGCCAGCGCCTTCACCGCCGCGTCCGGCTTGCCGCCCTCCCTCAGCGCGCGCACCGCGGCGGACAGCTCCTCCTGGCGCGCGAGCCGCTCCTCGAAGCCCTTCACGGACGGCGCGGTGGCCGCGTCGATGAGCGTGAGCAGGCCGTGGTACTCGGCCGGGTCCAGTTGCATGGGCGTGGCGGTGAGCAGCAACAGGCCCCAGGAGTTCCCCGCCAGCACCTGGGCGGCCTCGAAGGCGCGCTCGCCCTTCAGGTGGTGCGCCTCGTCGACGATGACCAGGTCCCAGAACGCGTCGTCCAGGGCCAGCTCGCGGCGGTGCTCCTCGCTGCGCGACAGCAGCTCCAGGCTCGTCACCACCAGCGGGAAGCGCGCCCAGGGCGACACGCCCGGCGCCTCCTTGAGCGACTGCGCGTAGCGGTCCGAGTCCATCAGCGTGAAGAGCTGGTTGAACTTGTGGAACAGCTCCACCAGCCACTGCACCGTCAGGTGGCTGGGCGCCACCACGAGGCAGCGGCGCGCCAGGCCCGACAGGCGCAGCGCGCTGAACACCATGCCCGCTTCAATCGTCTTGCCCAGGCCCACCTCGTCCGCCAGCACGAAGCGCGGCCGGCGCGCGGACAGCACGCGCTGCACCACGCCCACCTGGTGCGGCTTCACCATGATGCGGCTGGCCAGCAGCGCGCCCAGCGCGTCGCAGCGGCGCTCGTCGTCGAGCACCAGCGCCTGCTTGCGCAGGGTGAAGGCGCGCGCGTCACCCACCCGGCCCTCGCGCAGCGTGGACAGCACGTCCGAGCGCGGCGGCAGCGCGCGCACCTCGGACTCCGGCAGCTCGTCCTCCTCGCCCGTGTCCGCGTAGCGCAGCACGTAGCGCCGCAGGCCTCGCGCGCCCGGCTCCTCCGCCATGACGATGGCCAGCCGTCCCTTGTACGTCACCACCGGCTCGCCCCGGGGCAGCGGATACGACACCAGCGCGCCCCCCTTGGTGGAGACCAGCACCGGCGCGTCCTCCCGTGCGGGGAAGGCGACCAGCGCCTTGGCGCCGTCCTCCTGGAGCGACAGCAGGTGACCCACGCCCCATTCGGGCTGTGGGAGGTAGCGGACCTTGAGGCCTTCGACGAGGGACATGGCGGTGCGGAAGCGACCCGGCTGCAACGGGGAATGAGGGGGGTACGCCTCATAACCCCGCGCACCGGTGATGGCCATTCCGTCACCAACTCCCCCAGTCGTCGTCCCGCGCACGTCCAGGCCGCCTTCCAGGCGACGAGGCGTGGTCGCGGACATGACGTTCCGGAGCGTCAACCCCGGCCCTGGGGTGACTCGGACTTTGTCCAGGCGGGCAATGTTCTCGGCCCCTCACATCAGGGATGCTGACCCACGCCTTCCTCATGCGGGTATCCGCTAGGGGATGGGGGGGACTGCCACATGATGCGACGTTGGACGTTCGCCCAGCGAGTGGGGGCGGGAGTGTCCGCATGCATGCTCGCGGGGGCGCTGCTGCTCGCGACGCTCCTGTCCGCCGCGCACGGCCTGCTCACCCAGGCGGAGTCGGTCCGCGCCGCGCTGCCGCAGCTGTTCGCCGGCGGCCTGGGGCTCGCGGGCGTGGGCGCGCTGGGCCTGGTGCTGCACCGGGCGCTGGGGCCGCTGCACGCGCGGCACGAGCACAGCGAGCAGCGGCTGCGGCTGTTGTTGATGGAGGCCGTGACGGACTACGCGCTGTGCTTCCTCGACCGGCACGGCCGCGTCACGGCGTGGAGCGCGGGCGCGGAGCGGCTCACCGGGTGGACCGCCGCGGACGTCGCCGGCGGCGACCTGGAGCGGCTGCACCCCGAGGACGCCGTCGCCGCGGGCATGCCCCGGGCCCACCGCGAGCGCGCCGCGCGCGAGGGGCGCCTGTTGTCCGAGGGCTGGCGCGTGCGGCGCGACGGCACGCGCTTCTGGGCGGAGACGCTGCTCACCGCGCTGCAGGACTCCCGGGGCCGGCTGCGGGGCTTCGCGGAGGTGACACGCGACATCACCGAGCGGCGCCGCGTGGAGCGCGCCCAGGCGCTGTTCGCCGAGGCCGGCCGCGTCCTCCAGCCGCTGTCGGGCGCCCGCGAGGTGGGCGAGGCCCTCACCCGCCTGTGCGTGCCCGAGGTGGCCGACGCCTGCATCCTCTTCCTGCCCTCCGAGGACGGCCGCGTGCGCCCCCAGGCCGTGTCCTGCACGGACCTCCACGCCGCCCACCACATGTGGGAGCCGCTCCTGCGCTGCCCGGACGCGGACGAGGCGGGCCCCGCCCGCGTGGTGGCGACCGGCCGCGGCGAGCTCCTCCCGGAGCTGGACGCCGCGAACCCGCCCCACGCCCTGGCGGACACCGCCTTCGGGGAGCTGCTGCGCGTCATGCACGGCACCTCCGCCCTCACCGTGCCGCTGGCGGTGGGCCCGCGCGTGCTGGGCGCGCTGTGCCTCGTGTCCACCAGCCCGCACCGCCGCTACGGCGAGGTGGACCGCGCCTTCGTGGAGGAGCTGGCCGCGCGCGCCGCGCTCGCCCTGGACAACGCGCGGCTGCTCGCCGAGGCCCAGGACGTGCTGGAGCACGTGGGCGTGGCCGCGCACGACCTGGCCAACCCCTTGAGCTCGCTCCAGCTCCGGCTGCGGCGGCTGCGCGGCCTCCATGACGCGGCCCAGGAGCCCCGCCTGCGCGACGGGCTGGCCGGCGCGGAGGGCGAGGTGCGGCGCATGGGTCGGCTGCTGCACAACCTGCTCGACCTCTCCAGCCTCTCCTCCGGCCACATGCGGCTGGAGCGCGAGGAGGTGGACCTGTCCGCCCTGGTGCGCGAGTCCGCCGAGCGCCACGCCGAGCAGGCCGCCGCCGCCGGCTGCGCCCTCACCGTGCGCGTGCAGGACGGTGTCCGCGGCCACTGGGACAAGCTGCGCCTGGACCGCGTGGTGACCAACCTGCTCAGCAACGCCCTCAAGTTCGGCCACGGCCGCCCGGTGGAGGTGAGCGTCCAGGGCGATGCCGGGCTCGCCCGCGTCACCGTGAAGGACGCCGGCATCGGCATCGCGCCGGAAGACCAGCAGCGGCTCTTCCACCGCTTCCACCGCGTCCACGGCGATGGCCCGCACCACCCCGGCACCGGCCTGGGCCTCTACATCGTCCACCAACTGGTCGCCGCCCACGGCGGCAGCGTCCGGGTCCGGAGCCGAATCGGGGAAGGCGCGGAATTCACCGTCGAACTTCCCCATGCCCTCCAGGGCGAGTCCTGCACGGGCCTACAAGCCACCGCCTAACCCATTGAAATCAGGGCCACTCTAACGGGGAGTTTTCGCTACTTGACGACTCAGGGTGTTTGAGGGCAGCGGCAATTTCTCCCAGAAGTTGAAGACATCTGTTCATTCCAGATATTCTTCGTACGGCTGAAAAATCCCGAACCGGGCAATCCCCGACAACGGATGCGACGGGCCTGCCTCGCCCCCAGGCGACGGGCCACGGAACCCACTGGCCGGGGCGCCAATGCCGGCGCCCGCAACCACACGTACGAGGAGAATCATCCATGGGTGGACTTGGAGCGCCCTGGTCGTGGTGCGAGACGTGTCCGCGAAGCTCGCTTGCCTCCTCCCCAGCCGGGCGGATGAGCGGCTGGCTGGCGGCGCTCGCGGCGGTGCTGGTGGCGTGTGGGGGCTCCGAGGACCCGGCGAACGACGCGCGGCAGGCCCCCGAGGTGGAGACCCCCGCCCTCGAGGAGGGCGGCACCCAGAAGGAGCTGGCGGACGCGTGGGTCGAGAAGGGCGGCGGCAAGCCGGCGACGCCCGTGCCGGTGGGCGTGGCGCTCGAGGTGGACAACGGCGAGGGCATCCCGCTGCGCGTGCGCGCCGGGGGCACCTACTACATCAACCAGATCGACCTCCGCGCCGCGGTGAGCGCCACGTCGGACGCGGGCCTCAAGACGCTGCGCACCCAGAGCGACTTCGCCGGCCTGGGCTGGACGGGCGTCCACCAGGAGGACCAGGAGCCGGTGCTGCTGGGCAGCCCGGGCGCGTTCACGCGCCGGCGCTACTACCGGGACGCCGCCTGGATGAACGTCAACAGCTTCTTCACCGTGGAGCCGGTGGACTCCCGGGGCCGGCTCACGGGCCTGCCCATCCTGCTCAACGTCGGCGGTGAGGACCGCCGCCGCCCGGGCCTGGACTCCTTCTTCGTGCGCCGCCTGCGCGCCATCCAGTCCACGCTGGACTGCGCCTCGCCCAGCGACTGCTCCAACGCGAAGAAGTTCGAGGAGGAGGCGCTGGTCGAGCTGCGCAACGCCTACGACCACGCCCGCATCAACACGTTCAGCCTGCGCCCGGAGACCACCGCCCTGCGCCTGCGCTGGAGCCTCAAGCCCTTCTCCCCGTACACCATCCCCGTGGAGCAGGTGCAGGCCCCCGCCTACGCCTATGGCTTCTCCATGGACATCAAGGCCCTCACGCCCCCCGCCTCCAACGGCACCTACGCGCCCGGGTCTGAAATCACCTTCCAGCTCACCCTGAAGGACGGGGAGGGGCGCAGGCTGCACCCGGCGGGGAGTCTTCCGACCTACAATGAGGTCGCGGCGGGCCTCAACCCGGCGGGCATCGAGTACTATCGGGCCTTCTTCGACCCCACCACCACCTACTACCGGCGCAAGCACCGGGAGCGGATGTTGATGACGCAAATCATCGGGCCGGCGCAGAAGATCCAGCCCATCCGCTCCATCATCCAGCTCGACGACTTCCTCGACCCGAACGTGGATGAACAGGTCGTCGCCACGCAGGAGCGCGACGGCGTCTACGCGCAGTTCGCCACCCTGCCCTTCGCCAACATCCTGTTCCGCGGCGCCTTCTTCCCGGAGGAGAACCTCTGGGACCGTCCCAACACCGACACGTGGACCTACAAGATTCCGCAGAACGCCGAGCCGGGCACGTACCTGGTGACGGTGAAGGGGCGCCGCGTGTACCTGGGCGAGGACCGGCCCGCGTCGAAGACCGTCGAAATCCAGGTGGGCACCAAGAAGCGCACGGAGGCGAAGCTCACCACCGGCCCCTGCAACAGCTGCCACAGCGACGGCGGCGAGCTGGCCACGGTGCTGCACGGCAACGACAACCGCGCCGCGTGCGCCGGCTGCCACGCGCCGCTGAGCTTCGAGCTGGAGGGCCCCATCTTCGTGCGCGTGCACTTCATCCACTCGCGCTCCAACCGCGTGGATTCGCCCCCGGCGAAGTGCTCGTCGTGCCACCTGGAGAAGGCCAGCATCCAGCGCGCCAGCCAGGCCGCGTGCCTGTCGTGTCACAAGAGCTACCCGGCTTCGCACGTGGCGAAGTTCGGCGCGCTCGACAGCATGTACGTGGGCCGCGCGGAGAAGACCGCGTTCGACCAGTGCAACGGCGCCTGCCATACCCAACACCCGGGCAGCGGCCTCTAGCCGCCCGCCCTCCCGACAGACACCTCGGAGGACCTCCATGGCCCAAGTGAAGATGCAGACGGCTCGCACCACGCTGAAGGAGCCGGTTGCCGCCGCGGAGGACCTCCTCAAGCAACTGGGTGGCATCAAGCCCGTGCTGGTGACGATGTTCGCCTCGCGCGAGCGGGACCAGTACGCCCTCAACCGGGCGGTGCGCGAGCGGCTCCCGCCGGGCACGCGCCTGGTGGGCGCCACCACCGCGGGCGAGCTGGACAACGAGGGCATCCACGAGGGCAGCGTGGTGATGGCCGCCCTCTGGGGCGACCTGGAGGTGGGCCTGGGCCTGGGCACGCGCCTGTCGCTCGACGCCATCACCGCCGGGCAGAACGCCATCAAGCGCGCCTGCGAGGAGCTGGGCGTGCGGCAGCAGGACCTGGACCCGCGCCGGTACGTCGGCCTCGTCATCGACGACGGCTTCCGCTACAAGAAGGAGGAGCTGCTGCTGGGCATCCTCGAGCGCAGCCAGACGCTGGTGCTCGTGGGCGGCGGCGCCAGCGACGACAACCGCGACCCGGCGCGTCAGTCCGCGCTCATCCACGTGGACGGCGAGGTGGCGACGGACGCGGTGCTGGTGGCCCTGTTCCGCACCAGCGCCCCCTGGGGCGCGCTGCGCTCGCACTGGTACGTGCCCACCGGGGAGAAGCTCACCATCACCAAGGTGGACGAGAGCCACACCCGCGCGCTGGAAATCGACGGCCGCCCCGCGGCGAAGCGCTACGCCGAAATCCTGGGCGTGGAGAACGTGGCGGACCTGGAGTTCGGCACGCCGCGCGGCTTCGCGGCCCGCCCCACCGCCCTGCGCGTGGGCCGCGAGTACTTCATCCGCGCCGCCTGGCGGCCCCAGGAGGACGGCTCCATCCTCTTCGCCAACCTCCTGGAGGAGGGCACGGAGCTGGAGCTCATGCAGTTGGGGGACATGGCCGGCATGACGCGCCACTTCTTCACGGACGAGCTGCCGCGCCGCGTGCAGAACCCCCAGGCCGCCCTGCTGTTCCACTGTGGCGGCCGCATGTGGTACGCGCATGCGACGAACACGGTGTCCCAGCTCGCGCAGACGCTGAAGGCCGCACCCACCGCCGCTGGGCTCAATGTGCACTTCGAAATCTATTCGGGGTTCCACATCAACACCACGCTGACGACGCTGGTATTCGGGGCGAACTGAGCCATGGCCACCTCCCTCTCCCCCGCGGTCTCCCCCGAGTCCCCCTCGGCCGTGCTGCTCGTGGCGAGCGACCGCGAGTGCCAGCGCGTGGAGGAAGCGCTCGCCCACGCCGGGCTCCACGCCCGCAGCGAGCGCGCCCAGAGCCCGGAGGCGCTCGCCGCCGCGCTCGAGCAGCCCTGGGCGCTCGTCGTCTGCGGTTCGGAGCTGCCCGGCCTGGGCTTCGCCGAGGCGCAGGCCCTGTGGCGCAAGCACGCCCACGAGCTGCCCTTCGTGGTGCTGTCGCCCACGTGGAGCGACGAGACGCTGGAGATCGCCAGCCTCGCCGGCGCGCGCGACTACGTCAGCGAGGACCGCTTCAACCGGCTGGTCCCCATCCTGCGCCGCGAGCTGCCCCTGGCGCTCGACCGCCGCCTCCACGACGCCACCAAGGAGGCGCTGCAGCGCACCAACTGGATACTGGGCAGCATCATCGACGCGCTGCCCTTCGTCCTGTTCGTGAAGGACGCGCAGACGCGCCGGCTGGTGGTGGCCAACCAGACGTTCGCGGACGCGTTCAGCGTCACCAAGGAGTGGCTGCTCGGGAAGCTGGACCACGACTACTTCCCGCCGGAGCAGGCGGAGTCGTTCATCGCCATCGACACCGAAATCCTCTCCAGCAAGAAGATGCGCTCCTTCGAGGAGGTGGCCCGCGCCGGCGGCGTGGACCGCATCTTCGCCACGCGCAAGCTGCCGCTGCTCGACGCCCGCGGGGAGGCCCGCTACGTGCTGGGCGTCACCGAGGACATCACCGAGCGCAAGCAGAACGAGGAGATGCTGCGCGCGTCGAAGGCGGAGCTGGAGGCGGCCAACAAGCAGCTCGCCGCCAGCCTGGAGGAGATCAAACGCACCCGCGCCATCTCCGCCCGCTCGCTGGCGTCCTACCAGCAGCGCGCGCTGCAGATGGAGATCATCCGCCAGCAGAACGAGGACCTGGACCGGCTGGCCCAGGAGCTGGCGGTGGCCAAGCGCAACGAGGAGGAGCGCGCCCGCGAGGCGGAGGCCGCCGCGCGGCTCAAGAGCGAGTTCCTGGCCAACTTCAGCCATGAGATCCGCACCCCGCTCAACGGCATCATCGGCTACTGCGACCTCCTGATGCGCGAGGAGGGCTCGCGGCTGACGGCCCACGGCCGCCGCGACCTCAACGTGGTGAAGACCAACGCCAAGACGCTCCTGGCGCTCATCAACGACATCCTCGACCTGTCGAAGATCGAAGCCGGCCGCGTGGAGGTGGTCACCGAACCCGTCGACGTGCAGGAGCTGGCCGACGAGTGCATGGCCACGGTGAAGGAGTACCTCAAGGGCAAGGACGTGGCCCTCACCACGAACATCGACGCGGCGGCGCGCATGCTGCGCACGGACGCGCTCAAGCTGCGGCAGATCATGCTCAACCTCCTGAGCAACGCCGCCAAGTTCACCGACACCGGCGAGGTGGCGCTGGGCCTGGTGCCCGCCGGCGACGAGGTCATCATCACGGTGGAGGACACCGGCGTGGGCATCCCCGCCGACCAGCTGCCCTTCATCTTCGAGAAGTTCCGCCAGGTGGACGGCTCCACCACGCGCAAGGTGGGCGGCACGGGCCTGGGCCTGGCCATCGTGCGCGAGCTGTCGCGCGTGCTCGGCGGCACCGTGACGGTGACGTCCACCCTGGGCCGCGGCACCACCTTCACCGTGCGGCTGCCCAACACCCTGGACGCGCCGGCCCACGCGGACGGCGGGCACCACGAGCGCGGCGTGCCGGTGGGCGAGGTGGCCCAGCACGTGGGCGCGCTGGCGCAGCCGGGCAGCACGGTGCTGGTGGTGGACGACGATCCGCTCATCCAGCAGCTCGTCACCGGGCAGTTGGAGCCGGCGGGCTTCAAGGTGGTGGTGGCCGAGGACGGCATCGCGGCGCTCAAGCGCGCCCGCGAGCTCAAGCCCCAGGCCATCCTGCTGGACATCCACCTGCCCAAGCTGGACGGCTGGTCCGTGCTCAGCCAGCTCAAGAGCGAGCAGGCGCTGGCGGGCATCCCCGTCATCCTCATCTCCGTGGAGGAGCAGCGCGCGCGGGGCTTCTCCCTGGGCGCGTGCGAGTACCTGGTCAAGCCCGTGGAGCCCGAGCGGCTGGTGGAGGTCGTCCAGCGCTGCCTGGGCCAGGCCACCGCCAGCGGCGGAGGCGTGGGCGAGGTGCTGGTGGTGGACGACGACGCGGCCACGCGCGAGCTGGTCAGCCGCAACCTGCGGCGCGCCGGCTTCTCCACCGCCGAGGCCCGCAGCGGCGAGGACGCGCTGCTCAAGGCGCGCGTGTCCCCGCCGTCGCTCGTGGTGCTGGACCTGATGATGCCCAACCTGGACGGCTTCGAGGTGCTGCGCCGGCTGCGCGCGGAGAAGCTCCAGGTGCCCGTGGTGGTGCTCACCGGAAAGTCCCTCACCCTGGAGGAGGAGTCCCTGCTGCGCGACGGCTTCGCCGGCTTCGTGAAGAAGGGCGGCCACGCGCTCGAGGACGTCATCGCCCAGGCCAAGGGCCTGCTGTTGTCCCAGCGCGCGGCCACCGCGGGCCGGCTGCCGCGCATCCTCTACGTGGAGGACAGTGCCCAGAACCGCGACATCGTCCGTCGCTACCTCGGTGGACAGTTCGAGGTCATCGAGGCGGAGGACGGCGAGCACGGGCTCGAGCGCGCCACGCGCGACAACCCGGACCTCATCTTGATGGACCTCTCGCTTCCCAGACTGGATGGTTGGGAGGCAACACGGCGCTTGCGTGCGCTACCCTCCGTGGCCAACGTGCCGGTCATCGCGGTGACGGCTCATGCGGGGCGGGAGTATCAGGACAAGGCGCACGCGGCGGGCTGCACCGCGTACCTCACCAAGCCCCTTGATCGTGACCAGTTGCTCGAGATGATCCGCAAGCATCTAGGGAGAAGCCATGGTTGAAGAAAAAGCACGCGTCCTGGTGGTGGACGACGACCCGGACCTGCTCGACCTCGTCCAGCGCTCGCTGAGCGCGTACGGGTTCGAGGTGCTGACGCATACCTCGGCGCTCGGCGTGTCCAATCTCGTGAGCCAGTCCGAGCCCGACTTCGTCCTCATCGACGTCAACTTCCCCGCCCTCAAGGGCGACAAGGTCGTCAACCTCGCGCGCCAGTACGCGTCCGCGAAGACGAAGTTCATCCTCTACTCCGCCTCCGACGAGTCCAAGCTGCGCTCGCTCGCCCTCGCCTCCGGCGCGGACGGCTACATCTCCAAGAGCGTCCAGGGCGAGGAGCTCGCCAACCGGCTGCGCAACTTCCGGCTCAAGCCGCGCGCGGCCCCCACGACGTCGACGACCTGACCCACCTGTCTCACCGCGCCCCCGGACCGCTCGTCCGGTCCGGGGCGCAACGCCACCCGTAACAAGTCCTGTCTCACTGCTGGATGTCGTAGCGAGCGCCGTCCCCGCGGTCCCCAACTCGGGCAAGCCTCCTTCGAGCTTCCGACACCGAACGCCCACCTTCCCCTCTGGAGGGCACCACCATGCACACGTCTCACGATTACAGTTATGCGGAAAAGTTGCGGCAAGAGCTGGACGAACCGCTCTTCAACCCGCTGCTGAAGAAATGGGTGGGCCGGGGGGAGCTGGACTACGAGGTCTACCTCAAGACGCCGGAGCTCCTGTCGTTGCAGTCCTCGGAAGGCGAGCGGGTGGCGCACGACGAGCTGATGTTCCAGGTCGTGCACCAGGCGCAGGAGCTGTGGCTGAAGCTCGTCTCGCGCGAGGCGGTGGAGGTGGTGGGTGAGCTGGACCGGGACGCGCTGTGGCGGGCGTCCGCGCGGCTGGAGCGCATGCAGCGCATCCTCCGGTGCCTCGGCTCGGAGATGGGGGTGCTGGAGACGATGACGCCGGACACCTACCAGGTCATCCGGCGCAGCCTGGGCAACGGCAGCGGGCAGGAGTCGCCGGGCTACAACACCCTGCGCAAGGCGGCGGAGGGGCTGGAGGCCGCGCTGGAGCGGCTGCTCGTCCGTCGTTCGCAGACGCTGCGGGGCGTGTACTCCGGCGGGCCGGACGACCTGAAGCGCCTGTGCGAGCAGCTGCTCGACATCGACGAGTCCTTCCAGGGCTGGCTGTACGCGCACTTCCAGCTGGTGCGGCGCACCATCGGCGTGGACCGGTCCGTGAAGGCGCTGGACGGGCTGCCCACGCAGGTGCTCGCCGGCCGCATGACGCTGCCGCTGTTCCGCCAGCTCTGGGACGTGCGCGTGGAGTTGACGCAGGCGTGGAAGCGCGACGGCGGCTACGCGCCCGGCACGCGCCGCGAAGGGTGCATGGAGGGAGCGCTCGGCGCCTTCCCCCCGCCCGCCGCCGCCAGCGGCGGGTGCCCCATGCACCGGGGCGAATCGTGACGGCACCGCCGTCCCCGCCCGCGTCCTCGCCCCGCGCGCTGTTGCACCTGCTGTTCAACGGCGCGCGCGCCATCGACGTGGTGGAGACGTCGTTGGCGCTGGGCCTCCTGGATTCGCTGGAGGCCCCCGGCCCCGTCACCCTGGGCCAGCTCGCCTCGCGGCACGGGCTGGTGCCCACGCGCCTGTACAAGCTGCTCGACTGCCTGGAGAGCCTGGGGCTGGTGCGGCGAGAGCAGGACTCGGACGCGCTGGAGGACACGCGCTACCAGGCGGTGGAGGGACTGGCCGGCGCGGCGCGCGCGGTGCTGGCGCGGGAGAAGGACCGCGACAAGTTCGCGTGGCGCGCGGTGTACGGGCGGCTGCCGGAGGTGCTGCGCGGCCAGCACGGCGTGCCGCCGGAGGACTTCGACTGGCCCCTGCGCACGCCGGAGCAGGTCGCGGACTTCGAGTCGAGCATGGCCGCGGGGCTCCCGCCCATCCTGGAGACGCTGCGCCAGCACGCCGCGCTCCTGTGGCGCGACGGCCTCCGGCTGCTCGACGTGGGCGGCGGCGACGGCTCGCTGGCGGCCCACCTGCTGAAGGAGTTCCCGGGCCTGCGCGTGGACGTCTTCAACCTGCCGGCCACCGCGCCGCTCGTCGAGCGCACGCGCCAGCGCCACGGCCTGCCGCCGGAGCAGCCCGGCTTCGTGGGCGGGGACTTCCTCCAGCAGCCCCTGCCCCGCGGCTACGACGCCCTGGCCTTCGTGCGCGTGCTGCACGACTGGCCCATGCCCACGGCGCGCGCGCTGGTGAAGGCGGCCTTCGACGCGCTGCCGTCCGGAGGCCGCATCCTCATCTGCGAGGAGTTCCGCACGCCGCAGCGCCTGGCCGCGCAGTTCTTCTGGACGTACCTGCTCATCGGCGTGGACACCTGCGCCAGCCGGCTGCGCGAGGTGGAGCTCTACCTGGACGTGCTGCGGGACACGGGCTTCGTCGACGCGCGCGCGCTCCAGGGCGGGCCCTTCGAGCTGGTGACGGCCGTGCGCCCCTGAGCGCGACACGAGGACGCGCGCCGGGCCACGCTCCCGCCCGGGCCCGGCGCACGCCCCGCGCTCAGACGCCCGCCGGCCGCTGGACGCCGAGCTGGCACGCGAGCACCGCCAGCTGCGTGCGGTTCTCCGAGCCGAGCTTCTTGTAGATGCTGGTGATGTGCGCCTTCACGGTGCGCTCGGTGATGTCGAGGCAGGCGGCGATCTTCAGGTTGTCCGCGCCCGCGGCCACGTAGCCCAGCACCTCGCGCTCGCGCGGCGTGAGCAGGCCCAGCTCCACGCCCCCGGAGGGCGACGCCTCCTGCGGCACGAAGCCCTGCGCCGCCGCGCCCCACGACAGCCCGGAGGGCATCAGCCGCTCCCCCCGCGCCACGCGCGTCACCGCCTCCACCACCTCCGCGCAGCCCACGTTGTGCTTCCACAGATAGCCCGCGGCGCCGGCGTGCAGACACTGCTCCACCACCTCCGGCTCGTGGTGGCTCGACAGCACCAGCGGCTTCACCGCGGGGTAGAAGTCGTGCAGGCACCGCAGCGCCGTCAGCCCCGTGTCCGGCCCCTCCGGGTCGCCCGACTCCAGCTTCAGGTCCAGCACCGCCACGTGCGGCGAGCGCTCACGCACCCGCGCGAGGAACGGCGGCGTCTGGGAGCAACGGGCCACCACGTCCATCCCCGCGCTCTCCAACACCAGCACCAGGCTCTCCCGGAAGACCTGCTGGTCTTCCAGGAGGGCGACTCGGATCCGCTCAGGCTCAATCTCAGTCGTCATCGTCATCCTGATGCAATGAGAGCCTCTTGAATTCAGCGAAACGAGTCGCCCATTCCCGACCTTGTTCATCACGCGATGTTCAAGGCTTGTTCATCTCCTGTCCAAGGTGAGCCGGAGGCGAGCGCGCGGCCGCGGCGGCGGAGGCGACGTCGCGCGGATGTCAGACATCGACATCATCGAGCGCGGCATTGGCCGTCTGGTCCACACCTCACCTGCCCGTGCGGGCTCGACCTCCGTCGTCGATACGCACCCCGCCTTGCCGCTCCGAGGATGGCTGGGTTACAGCTCGAGGCATGTCGGATCACCTTTCCGCGGAGAATGAGCTCGAAGCCATCCTCGACAAGGTGAGGAAGGCTCACGGCCCGGACTTCGCCCATGAGCCCCACGCACCGCCGAGACACTCCTGGGCGCTGGAGGGGCTGACGGGCGCGCTGGCGGTGTTGCGAGACGACGCGGTGTTGCTGGTGAACATGCGCTGGCAATCCCTGTCACGGGCGCGCGGCCCCTGGCGACACCTGACGGAGGCCGGGCGCGAGGAGGGGCCCGCGCTGCTGACCTTGCGCAGCGTGGGCGCCGCGGCGGCCCGTCAGCTCGACGGCCTGCCGCACGGCGCCGCGTGCGTGACGCGCTACGGCTACGCGGGCGGGCACCAGCAGTTGGAGGTGCGGGTGTGTCGGCTCGACGCCCCCCCCGCACCGCCGGTGGTGCTGGTGCTGGCGCGGGACGTCACGGAAGAGGCGCGGGCGGAGGAGGTGCTGGAGCGCGAGCGCCGCGCGCTGGCGGAGCGCGAGCACCTGCGCATGCTCAGCGAGCAGGCCTCCGGCATCGCGCACGACCTGGGCAGCCTGCTGGTGGCGATGAAGCTGCGCCTGGAGCTGCTCCAGGCGAACACGTCGTGCGAGTGCGCGCCCACCTCGCACGTGGACACGCTGCTGCGCATCGTCGAGGACGCCACCACGCGGCTGACGCGCCTGCGGGACTACGCGCGCCGCAGGCCCGAGGCCGCCGTGGAGCCGGTGCAGTTGGCGGACGTGGTGCGCGACGCGGTGGAGATCGCCCGGGGCGAGCTGGAGACGCGCGCCTTGCGCGAGGGCCTGTCGCTGCGGCTGGACGTGGCGGTGCCCCGGCTGCCGCTGGTGGAGAGCTCGGCGGCGGACCTGCGCTGCGTCTTCCTCAACCTGCTGCGCAACGCGCGCGACGCCATGCCCCGGGGCGGCACGCTGCGCATCCGGGGGCACGCCCGGAACGGCTTCGCCGTCGTCACCGTGGAGGACGAGGGCACCGGCATCCCCGAGGAGCACCTGCGCTCCATCTTCCAGCCCTTCTTCACCACCAAGGGCCAGCACGGCACCGGCCTGGGGCTGTCCATGGCCAGCGAGGTGGTGACGCGCGCCCGGGGAACCCTCACCGCCGCCAACCGCCCGGAGGGCGGCGCCATCTTCACCCTCTCCCTCCCCGCGCGCTCCAGGCGGACGTCCCGGACCCCCGTCTACAGCTCCGGCTGACCGTCGTGACAGGGCGGGTGACGGGCTACCCAGCCCACTGCACGGGTGAGGCTGTCTCCCTGGAGAACTTCCGGGCGTCCCCCCCTCGGAGGGTGGCGACAGGGGCGGCGCGCTCGGCGATAATCGATGGGCACCATCCGGCCCAGGTGGTGTCATCCGGCGGGTGTCGGTACCCATGGTGCTCGAGGGGGAGGAGTCATGTCGGACATGAAGATCCGCGTGCTGGTGGTGGACGATGACCAGGAGCAGTTGACCCTGGCGGAGCGCTCGCTCTCCTCCTTCGGCTTCGACGTACGCACACACCGCTCGTCGCTCGGCGTCTCCAACCTGGTGCGCACGACGACGCCGGACCTGGTGCTGCTGGACGTGAACATCCCCGCGCTGACGGGGGACCGGGTGCTGACGCTGGCCCGGGCGCAGGCCCCCGCCGGGACGCGCTTCATCCTCTTCTCCGCCTCGGACGAGTCGCAGCTGCGGGCGCTGGCGCTGGCCTCCGGCGCGGACGGCTACATCACCAAGAGCACGCAGGGCGAGGAGCTGGCGAAGAAGCTGCACGCCATCCACGCCAAGGGCCGCGCCGCCACGGCGGCCTCCTAGCGGGCCCGGGGGCCGCGCTCGGCCCCCACGCGGCCTTCAGCCCAGGCGCTCCGCCATCTCCAGGAAGACGCCGCGGAAGTCGCCGTGCGCGCCGATGAGGCGCAGGTTCTGGGCGAGCCCGCCGGTGGAGCGGAAGAACATCACCGCCTCCGGGGGCGGCTTTATCTTGAGGAAGCGCGGCGCGTGGCGCGTGAAGTGCCCGCGCATGTCGCGGGGGATTTCGCACGACGCGTAGTCGTAGGGCGACAGGCGCATGGGCCGCCCGGCGATGTGGAGCACCTCGCGGATGAGCTCCGCGGCCTCCTCGTCCGGCAGCTCCACGGTGAAGCCCACCTCGCGGCTCAGGGGCAGCACGTCGACGGTCTCCAGCCGCATGGCCTGCTGGAACATGCGCCGGTTGGCGGCGACGAAGCGCGGGCTGAAGCGCTTGATGGAGCCGAAGTCCAACAGGCCCAGCCGGCCGTCCGGCATGACGAGGAAGTTGCCCGGGTGCGGGTCCGCGTGGATTTCACCCGCGCCGAAGAACGGGCCATACGTCGCGCGGATGAGCTGGCGCGACACGCGGAAGCGCTCGTCGTTGGACGCGCCGGTGACGACCCAGTCCTTCAGGGTGGGCCCCTCCAGCAGCTCCAGCGTGAGCACGCGCCCGGTGCTGTGGCTGGCGATGACGGCGGGCACGTACAGGTCCTCCAGCGAGGCCACGCTGCGCGCGAAGCCCTCCGCCAGCGAGGCCTCGCGGCGGTAGTCCAGCTCCAGCAGCAGCTCGTCGCGGAACTCCTGGAAGTACGCCGAGCCGTCCATCAGCCGCGACGCCTTGCCCACCGTCTTCACCACCATGCCCAGGTTCTCCATGTCGTGGGCCATGGAGTCGGCGATGCCGGGGTATTGCACCTTCACCGCCACGGGCCGGCCGTCCGGCAGCACCGCGCGGTGGACCTGGCCCAGCGACGCGGCGGCGAGCGGCTCGCGGCTGAACTCCCGGAAGGCGTCCTCGGGCGCGGCGCCCAGCTCCTGGCGCACCACGCGGGCGACCATGTCGTAGGACATGGCGGGGGCCTGGTTCTGCAGGCGCGCGAGCACCTGGCGCACCTCCGGGGTGAGCAGGTCCGGGTCCATGGAGAGGGCCTGTCCCAGCTTCATGGCCGCGCCCTTGAGCTCGCCCAGGGTGGAGACCAGCTTCTCCGCGGCCCCCTTGCTGAGCAGGTCCGGCGTGCCACCGGCCAGGCGCTTCGCGCCGCTCTTGAGCACGTCCGCGCCCACCTGCATGGACAGGCCGGCGAGCTTGCGCATCCGGGTGAAGCGTCCCTGGGGGGGAAGGGTGTCGTCGGAGTCGGAGGCCATGGGTACCCGAGGAGGATTAACGAGGAGCCTCCTCCAGGACGCAAGGTACACCTCCCGGCCCCACATGGCCGGCCGCCGGGCTACCGGGGCGTGGGGGTGTTGCGCAGCCGCGCTCGGAGGGCACGCCAGCGCTTGAGCCCATCCAGGTCCAGCGGGTCCATGCGCACCGCCTGCTCGTAGGCGGCGAGCGCCTCCTGCAGCCGGCCCACGGACGACAGCGCGTCTCCCGACAGCCGCTGCACCGCCGCCCGGCCGTCCCGCCCCGGGTTCTCCGCGAGGAAGCGGCGGCGGCAGTTCTCCAGCGCCGTCACGGTGAGGCCCGCGGCGAGGCAGCGCTCCACCCCCTCCACGTTCCCCAGCCGCGCGTCGTACTCCACCCGGCGCTCCACGTGCCCCAGCACGTGCAGGGCGCCCGTCACCCGCTCCAGCACCCGCTCGAGCTGGGCGCGCTGCCCCAGCGACAGGGAGCGGGTCTTGAGGGGCTCCAGCGCCGCGCGGGCCCGGCTGGCGCCCGTGCGCACCATCTCCAGCGTGGCGTCGCGGGGCACCTCCAGCACCACGTAGTGGTCACCGGAGAGCCGCGCGCGGAAGCCCTGGAGCACCCGCTCCGCCACCGCGTCCTCCTGCATGGGGGACGGCGGCGGCGTGGGCGGCTCCAGCCGCACCCCCGACTTCAGGCGCGCCAGCGCCTCCTGGAAGGCCGGCGACGTGTCGCGCAGTTGCACGCCGAAGCCCGGGGACATGCGCCACGCGCGCGCCTGCTCCGGCGTGACGTGCCGCACCACCTGGCCGGTGCAGGCCAGCTCGCCTCCGGGGAGCCGCAGCAACAGGCCCACGTCCGACAGCAGCGGCGGGGGGGGCGTCTCCGTGTGCAGGAAGAGGCCGGCGCGGCCCACCCACTCGCAGCGCAGCTCGTGCGAGTGCGGCGCGCCGGCGACGCGCACCCGGGCCATGAAGCCGGGGTCGACGGGCTCCGGCTCCGGCGCGAGCGCGGTGGCCAGCGCCGCGCGCAGGTCCGCGGCCTGGGCGAAGCGGTCCTCGGGGCGCTTGGCCAGCGCGCGCAGCAGCACGCGCGACAGCGCCGGGGGCACGCCCGGGCGCACCTCGTGGGGCGGGGGCGGCGGCTTCTGGAGGTGCCCGATGAGCACCTCCGCCGCGGTCCGCCCGGTGAAGGGCACGCGCCCGGTGAGCAGGTAGTAGCCCAGCACGCCCACCGCGTAGATGTCCGTGCGCGCGTCCACCGTGTCGTCGCCGCACTGCTCGGGCGCCATGAACTCCGGCGTGCCCAGCAGCACGCCCACCTCGGTGGTGTGCAGCCCCGCCGGACGCGACAGCAGCTTGGCGATGCCGAAGTCCAACAGCTTCACCCGCAGCCGGCCTTGCGGCCCGGGCACCAGGAAGACGTTGGCCGGCTTGAGGTCGCGGTGGACGATGCCGTGCGCGTGCGCGGCGCCCAGCGCGTCACACACCTGCGAGAGCAGCTCCACCACCACCGACGGCGCCAGCGGCCCCTTGGCGAAGGCCGCCAGGTTCTGCCCCTCCAGGTACTCCATGACGAGGTAGGGGCGCCCGTCGCGCGTGTCCAGGTCGTACAGCGCGACCACGTTCTCGTGCTGCACCACCGTCAGCGTGCGCGCCTCCGACAGGAAGCGGGCGACGAGGTCCGGGTCCTGCGCCAGGTGCGCGTGCAGCACCTTGATGGCCACGCGCTTCTGGATGAGGGCGTGCTCGGCCAGCATCACCGTGCCCATGCCCCCGCGGCCCAGCTCCTTGAGCAGCTTGAAGTGGCCCAGTTGCTGCCCCACCAGCGACCCCGTGGCCGCGGGCGGCGGCGTGGGCGCGGGCGTGACCACGCCCATCATCGGCGGCGGCGTCCCCGCGTACAGCATCGTGGGCGGCGGCGTCCCCGCGTACAGCATCGTGTTCCCCTCCGCGGGCGTGTTGCGCTCCACGGGCGTGTTCCGGTGCGGACGCACCCACGTCGGGCACTCACTCGGATCAGAGTGAGGAGGAACACAGGAGCAGATGACGTTGGGGACGAACACGGGGAATGGAGAGGAGGCGGGTACAGGGGTCGGTGCGGACTGCTTTGCGAGCCTTGTGCCACCCGCGCATTCAAATCCGTGATTCACGGACCTTCACGCGAAGGTGTTGAAGTGCTTCAGGTTCCGGACAGTGACGAGGAGCTTCAGACCTCCGGGTCGAAAGTGTCCCCCGTTCCTCCCGGCATAAACTACAGCCATTTGGTTGAAAACATTACCGCCTGACTCTCTCTCGCGGAGGTCGCTTCGGGGATTCCTTTGTAGTCCGTCACGCTTCACGGTTTTCCCCGAGTCATGCGTCGTTCTCAGCCCATCCGCCCGTCGACACCGCCCTACGTGTAGACGCATGAGGTCGGGATTCTTGAAGGAAACACGTGACGCGCGGCGACGGGGAAGGTGGCGGAGGGGTGCCGGGGCACGGCCGCGCGTCGCGGAGGATCATCCCGCGCGGGGGGGATGAGACATCCGCCGGAGGTGCCATGGGCCTGGGCGGCCCCGACGCGCTTCCAGCGGGGGCCACCCGGAGGGGCACCCTGCCTCGGCCCGGCTCACGCCCGGGCTTGCGACAGGACACCCCTCCGGATGGCATGACGAACGCGGCTCCCCGCGCGCTCACGGACGGCCCGCGCGCGTACCCTCCGCGAGGACACCTCGCGTCCGGGTCATCCGCTCACGCGGGCCCTGGACGCGGTTCTGGTCCCCGCGGAGGACCGCGAAGCTTCAGTTGATCTCCGGCTCGCAGAAGCCCTCGGCCGAGCACCCGAGGCCGTTGCAGCACACGACGCTCTCGTCGCACGCGGCATCGACGGGCGCGCACGTGCCGCCGCCGCCGTCCGACCCGCCGCTGCCGCCGTCCGACCCGCCGCTGCCGCCGTCCGCCTCGCCCTCGCAGGCACCGAGGAGGTCACCGTGCTTCTCATGGGCCTTCACGGCCGCTACGCCCACGGAGATCGTATGTGCGTTGGCGGGGTTGCCCGGCGGGATGTGACACAGCGTGACCTCGAGCTGGTCCACGACGCCACCCTCGGACGCCTCGCCCTTGTTGCCTTCATTGCCGGTGGGAGTTCCATCGGTGGAGGGGGCCGCCTCCAATCCGTCCGTCGCCGGCTCGCGCCCGTCGGCTCCAGGAGAGCCACCACACGCGCCCATCAGCAGCGCGCACAGCGCCAGCGTCAACGAGGAAACAACCACGCGGTTCGGACTTCGCATGAACATTCTCCAGTTTCGGGTGTACGGGTGGCGAGTGTCCCGAGAGCGCCCAGACACCGTGCGCTCGCCGCGAGGAGTCCCTCCACGACCTGAGACACGTCACATGTCTCGAGTGCGAACTGGAGCCCGTCTCATCCGGCCCCTCCAGCACCTCCTCGAGCACCGCCACCACGCGCTGAAGACCCAAGCCCCTCGCTCGCGGCCACCGACTCACTGGGGTGACACGTCATTTGGCGGACGAGCAGAAGTTTGCAGTGAGCCGCTGGGGGAACGGACAGGCGCGAGGGCGTGAAACCTTTTCGTGGCCACGGATGTCAGGAGGCGCCATCGGAGGTGACGGTGAAGCGCTCACGCGGCGGGTGGATGTTCGCCTGGACGGGTTGTGTCCTCATCGGGGCGATGGCCATGAGCCCGTGCCTCGCATTCGCGACGGGGGCGTCCGACGCGCACGCGCGGAGCGACGAGGCCTCGCGCAACGCAGCGGTCCTGGGTCGGGTCTGGGGGCTGGTGAAGTACACGCACCCCGCCCTCGCCTTGCACGAAGAGGACTGGGACGCGGCCCTCGTGGAGGCCCTGCCCGAAGCGCTCGCCGCCACCACGCCGGAGGCACTGGAGCACGCCGTCTCCGGCATGCTCCGTCGACTGGATGACCCGCTGACCCGCATCGAGGATGCACCGCCCGCCGGGGCTCCGTCGGGAGCGCCGCGCCCGCTGTCCCGCTGGGTGGGAGAGGTCCTCGTCCTGGACCTGGACCGCCGCTACGCCAACCTCCACGCGCTCTATCCGGCGATGCGCGCGCTGGAGCCCGAGCTCGCGCGGGCCCGCCACGTCATCCTGGACCTGCGCGCCCGTGGCACCGAGGAAGCGCGGTGGATGGAGATGTCGCTCGGGTTCCTGGAGCAGTCGCTGCCCTCGGAGCCCGTGAGCGCGCCCGCCGAGCGCCTCCGTCAGTACTCGGGGTTTCCCGCGCAGCGAGGCCCCAGCTCGGGAGACTTCACCACCTCCTTCGAGACGCGCATGCCTCGGATGTTCACGCCCGCGCCCGGCACACCGAAGCGCTCGGTGGCGTTGCTGGTCAACGCGCGCACGCCGCTGACACCGCTGCTGCTCGCCTTGCGCACCTCGCCTCGGACCTCGCTCGTGGCCCAGGGCGCACTGGATGAGTCCACCACCGTCCGCGTGAAGCGCATGCGCCTGCCCGGGGGGCGCGACGTGGTGGTGCGCGCGTCGGAGCGGGTCTTCCCGCCAGGCTCGCGGGGTTTGCGCACGGACGTCACCGTCGGCAATGACACGGCCCCCGGAGATGCCGGCCCCGCGTTCCAGGCCGCGCTCCGGTTGCTGCGCACGGGGCCCGGCAAGGCGCTTCCACGCGAGAGGACGGAGGCCCGGGTGACGCCGAGGAGCGCGACGGTGGATGTGTCCTCGACGACGCCCTACCCGTCCGAGCCGTATCGATTGCTCGCGGTCATCCGCTTCTGGAGCGTGATGCGGTTCTTCCATTGCGACCCATCGGCGCTCGGAGACTGGGACGCGGTGCTCCCGGAGGCGCTGTCGCAAGCCCGCGCGGCGACCGATGCCCGCGAGTACGCCCGCGCCGTGTACATGCTGGCGGCGCGTGTGCGAGACGGCCACGTCTTCGTCGCGGAGGCGAACGTGCCGCTGCGCTCGCTCGCCGAGGGCAACGTGCCGCTGGTGCTCCGTCCCATCGAGGGGCGCTTCCTCGTGACGGAGCTTCCCGCGCCCGAGGCCGCGAGAGCGGCGGGTATCTCCGTGGGCGATGAAGTGGTGTCCGTGGATGGTGAGCCCGTGGCCACGCGCGCGGCGCGATTCCGCGCGCTCCTGGGGGCATCACACCCCGCGGCCCAGTTGGAGCGAGTGGCCAGCCTGCTGCTCGCGGGCGCGGATGGCGCGCCGGTGGAGGTCATGTTCCAAGGCGTGGATGGGCGGTTGAAGGAGAGCCGGCTGCCGCGCTCGCGCGACTTCCTGCCCTTCCTCCGCGAGCCGCCGCGCGACGACGCGCCCTGGCGGATGCTGGAGGACGGCGTGGGCTATGCCGACCTGCGGCTGCTCCGCGCGGAGTCGGTGGACGCGCTGCTGGAGGCGATGAAGGACACGCGCGCGCTGGTCCTCGACCTGCGCGGCTATCCGCAGGGCAGCACGTGGACGCTCGCGCCCCGCCTCAACACGCGCGGCGCGACCACCGCCGCCCGCATCACCCGCCCCTTGCTGTCTGGAGGTGAAGGCCGGGAGCTGCGCTTCCAGGACACGCTGCCCACGACGGAGCGCCCGCTCTACGGAGGCCGCGTCGTGGTGCTCGTCGACGAGCGCACGGTGAGCCAGGGGGAGTACACGGCGATGATGCTCCGCGCCGCGTCCGGGGCGACGCTCGTGGGCAGCGCCACCGCCGGAGCCGTGGGCGACACGACGAATGTCTGCCTCCCTGGAGACATCTGCGTCCTCTTCACCGGCCAGCGCTTCGAGTGGCCCGACGGACAGCCCGCCCAGGGCACGGGGCTGAAGCCAGACATCGAGGTGCGGCCGACGGTGAAGGGCTTGCGCGCCGGACGCGACGAGGTGCTCGAACGGGCTCGGGCACTCCTGCGTGAGACGACCCGACCCGCGGGGAGTCTCACCTCCTCGAAGTCTCGCTGAGCACGCGGTCGCACGACGCCGCCGTCACATCAGCAATACGACGAAGCGTCACGACACGAGCGCCATCCGGAGGCCTGCATCCGCGCGACGCCCCCAGGGCCGCTGTGTCCGCGGCCCACCTGATGGAAGGTCGGAGCACCGGTCGAATCACACCGGCGTGGCGACGCGAGCACGCCGCCGCATCAGCCAGTAGCCACCGAGCCCCAGCACCAGCACCAGCACCAGGCCCCGGGGCACGAGGAAGAAGAGCCGACGCTGGCTCACCCTCTGGAGCCGCAGCTCGAGGTCCCTCACTCGTTCGGAGTCACCGAGGGAGCGGGCAAGTCGCGCCTGTTCCCGGGCGCCGTCCTCGTTCCCCGAGGACAGGAGGATGAGCCCGAGCAGGGCGTGGCCATCCTTGTCGTCGGGACGCAGCTCCGTGACTCGCACCGCGTGGGTCCGCGCCCCCTCGAGGTCGTGGGCCAGGTAGGTGAGCAACGCGCGCTCCGCATGGGCCTCGACGTCGTCGGGGTTCTTCTGGAGTCTCTCGGCGAGCGCGTCCCGGACCTCCGCGAGCGCGGCCACCTGACGCCGGAGGGAATCCCGCCACTGCACGGCCTCGATACGGTCCACTCCGTCGAGCCCCAGCTCGAGCGCGCGCTCCATGGCGCGGAGGGCCTCCTCGTATTGGGACTGCGGGATGAGCATGCGCCCGACCAGGAAGTGCGTCCGGGGGTTCTCCGGGGCCTCGTCGACCAGCCGCTGGACGTTCCGCTGCGCCTCGGTGAAGTCACCACTCATGGCCTTCAGCGCGACGTCGGCCTGGTCGTACACGGCCTGGAGTTCGGCGGTGTATCGCGGAGCCCCCTTCGTTTCGGGTGCCTGGAAGAGGAAGAGGAGGGTGAGCGCCAACGCGTGCATGGGACTCCCGAGTGTTGCAACTCGGTTGTATCACATCACCGCTCCGGGCTCTCGAAACCCTTTCCGGGCGAGGGTCATCCGAGCGGCGGGTACGAGGCGGACGGAGTCACACCCCGCCGGAGCTGCTTCGCCAGGAACCACGCGCCCACGGCGATGGGTGGGTAGATGACCAGGGCGACGAGCCGCTGGAGCAGCCCCTCGAGGCCCCTCACGTCCAGCCCGCTCCAGCCGCTCATGACGGGGACCAGCGCGAGCAGGAGCCCGTTCGTCACCAGGAGATAGCCGCGCAGGGGCCGGGCCTCGGGCTGACGCCAGAGCGCCGCGAGGAGCAGCGCGGGCAGGAGCACCGCGCCCGCGATGAGTGGCCCCGAGCCATGACGCGGGTCCGGCAGGGGGAACCGCGCGGCGTTCAGCGTGGCGAGCCCCAGCCCCTCCAGCGCGAGGAACACGAGCCAGCGCAGCACCACGGGCGCGTTCAGCGCCCGGAAGCCACAGAAGTAGCCCGCGGCGGCGACCAACGTCGCGAGCCCCGTCAACCCCACGCCCATGTTGAACAACCCCGGGTGCGTCGCGCGGTCGGAGCCGAGCATGCTCGCCGTCTGGCTCAGGAAGCTGTAGCCGGGGTTGAACGGCGCGGCCACCAACTGGGTGCCGAAGTAGAGGAAGGGAACCGCGACTCCCGCGGCCAGGGTGCCGCGAGGCGGAAGGGCGGACCAGGACATGCGCTCTCCATCGGGCATGCGCAGACATGCCACGGTTTGGGATTGAGACGGCGCGGCGGCGCCGGGACGACTGGGATGAGGCGGGTGTTACATGCCGCGGAACAGGAACATGAAGGGCTGAGACACCGTGAGGGTCTCCGGGCGATGTCTCAGCCGGAGCAGGCCCTTGCCCGTGTCGTCACGAGACACCGACGCGATGGCCCTCAGGTTGACGATGGTGGAGCGGTGGATCTGCTTGAACACGGCCGGGTCGAGCGCGTCGAGCAGCTCGCGAATCGGCTTTCGCAGGAGCGCCTCCCCCTCCGCCGTCATCACCACGGTGTACTTGTTGTCCGCCTGGAAGTAGGCCACGTCGTCCACGAGGATGAGGCGCGTCTCCCGGCCGGACGTGGCGGTGAGCCAGACGAGGGGCTCGGGGCGCTTCACGCTCGGCAGGGATTCGCTCAGCCGCTGGACCAGCGACGCCAGCACCGCGCCCTCCATGCCTCCCGACGGTGCGCGCGCTCGCAGCCGCCGCACCGTGGCCACGAGCCGCTCCCGGGCCACGGGCTTGAGCAGGTAGTCCACCGCGCCCTTCTCGAAGGCCTCCACCGCGTGCTGGTCATACGCGGTGACGAAGACGACCTGGGTGCGCGGGCTGCCCTCCGCCACGGCCGCCGCGACCTCCAGGCCCGTCAGCCCCGGCATGCGGATGTCGAGGAAGGCCACGTCGGGCCGGTGGGTGGCGATGGTGGCCAGCGCGCTGGCGCCGTCCTCGCACTCGGCGACGAGCTCGAGCTCCGGCCACACCTCGCGGAGCTGCTCCACGAGCGACGTGCGCAGGAGCGCCTCATCCTCCGCGAGCACGTACCGGGGCATGGTCCACCTCCTCCAAGGGAAGGGTCAGGGTCGCGGCGACGCCGCTGGGGAAGTTCGACGTCAGGACGAAGGAGGCCCGGTCTCCATGGGCGAGCCGCAGCCGCTCGCGCACGTTCCTCAAGCCGACCCCCGTGCCGGCGGTCTCCGCGCCCAGGCCCTGCCCGTCATCGGCGACCGTCACGCTGAGCCGGTCCCCGTTGGCGCGAGCCCGTATCCAGACCGTGCCACCGCCGGGGCGGGGCTCCAGCCCGTGCTTGAGCGCGTTCTCGACCAGGGTCTGCAGCATCATCGGCGGGAAGGGCACGCCACGCAGACTCTCCGGGACATCGAGCTGGGGACTCAGGCGGTCCCCCATGCGAATCTTCATGATGTCCAGGTAGGCCCGCGAGCGCTCCAGCTCCTCGCCCAGCGTCGACGGCGCGCCCGACGTGCGCGGCAGCGAGTGACGCAGGTAGGTGATGAGGTGACCGAGCATCTCCCCGGCCCGAGCCGGGTCGACGCGGGTGAGCACCTGGGCGTTGGCCAGCGTGTTGTAGAGGAAGTGGGGCTCCACCTGGGCTTGCAGCAGGTTGAGCCGGGCCACGGCCAGCTCCTTCTCGGTGGCGGTCTGCTTCGCGGCCTCCTGCTCCCGGCGTCGCTGCTCGCTCACGTGGCGGGTCAGGGCCCGCGTCAGCGCCTCCGCGTTCTCCAGGTTGGTGCCGTCATCCACCCGGAACAGGTCCAACCACGCTCCGGCCAGCGGCTCGCAAATCACCGTGACGCGGCTGACGCCCTCGCCGGGTGTCACCGTGGCCAGGACCTGGTTGTACGGCTGGCGCGACAACAGTCGGGGCAGGCGCCAGCGCCCGGGCGAGCCGCTCGGGTAGGGGTCCAGCCGGGGGAGCCTCGCGCGCACCTGGAGCCGCTCACGTGAGCGCTCCAGCATCTCCGCGGGGGCCATCTCCAGGAGGGCGGCGTCGACCAGCTCGAAGGCCACCACCGCCTCGAAGGGAAGCTCGACCTGGCGCCGCTGGCGGTTGGCCAGCGCGACGGAGTCCACCCGGTCCACGAGCAGCCGGACCCGCCGCGCGTGCGAGATGGCCCGGAGGGTCGCGTAGCCCGGCGCCAACAGGGCCAGGAGGAACGGCTCCGGGAAGGGCGGCGACCCAGGAGACGCCAGGCCCGACCAGACCACCATGGCGATGAAGAGCAGCCCCAGCCAGGCGCAGGTGAGACGGGCGATGAAGAAGCCGCTGGCGAGCACGGTGACACTCACTCCGATGAGGGTTCGAGCAGGAGAGTAGCCCCACGGGAACCCGGGAGCGCGGCCAGGCGACGAAGCACGGATTCAGCCGACCCGACCCCGAAAAGAGGCGACGAAGCCCGGGGACCTCGGCCTCCGCTCGGCAGCCCCGAGAGTGAGCGAAGGCGACGAAGCGCGGGGACCCCGGCCTCCGCGCGGCAGCCCCGAGAGCGAGCGAAGGCGACGAAGCGCGGGGACCCCGGCCTCCGCGCGGCAGCCCCGAGAGTGAGCGAAGGCGACGAAGCGCGGGGACCCCGGCCTCCGCGCGGCAGCCCCGAGAGCGAGCGAAGGCGACGAAGCGCGGGGACCCCGGCCTCCGCGCGGCAGCCCCGAGAGCGAGCGAAGGCGACGAAGCGCGGGGACCCCGGCCTCCGCGCGGCAGCCCGAGAGCCAGCGGAGGCGACGAGGCCGGGGACCTCGGCCTCCGCGCGGCAGCCCCGAGAGCGAGCGGAGGCGACGAAACCCGGGGACCTCGGCCTCCGCGAGGCAGCCCCGAGAGCGAGCGGAGGCGACTCGCGGGCACTGCCTCGGAGGTTGACCCGCCCCTGACGCGGTCCGTGGGGTGACGTCGCGCACCGAGCCTCGCGGGGAGCGCCTCTCCCGCCCTTGGGACCAGCACGCGGTACGGGAGCCACTCCCCGAACGCCGTGGACCCGGACGCGGGGCGCGTCGTGGAGCGGGACGGCGCTCCACTCCAGGACACCCTGGCTGCTTCGCGGTGGCCACCTCCCCAAGCTGCGCGATACGACACCGCGCATGTCGCGCACGTACGAGGAGCTGGAGGCCGAGGCGGCGTCGGTGTCGGTGTCGGGCTGGGACTTCTCCTGGCTGGAGGGGCGCGCGACGGAGCAGCGCCCGTCGTGGGGCTACCAGCGCGCCATGGGCGAGCGCATGGCCCGGGCCTCCGCCGCGCTCGACATCCAGACGGGCGGCGGCGAGGTCCTCGCGGGGGTCCCCACGCTCCCGCGCCTCGTCGTGGCGACCGAGTCCTGGCCACCGAACATCGCCCAGGCGACGAAGCGGCTCCACCCGCGCGGCGTGGTCGTCGTCGCCGACTCCGACGAGCCACCCCTCCCCTTCGCCGACGAGGCGTTCGACCTGGTCGTCAGCCGCCACCCCGTGACGACGTGGTGGAAGGACATCGCCCGCGTGCTCCAGCCGGGCGGCACGTACTTCTCCCAGCAGGTCGGCCCCGCCAGCGTCTTCGAGCTGGTGGAGTACTTCCTCGGCCCCCTCCCCGCCGACGTCCACCGCAAGCGCCACCCGGACGACGCGCGCGCCGAGGCCGAGGCCGCGGGCCTCCAGGTCGTCGACCTCCGCCTGGAGTCGCTGCGCACGGAGTTCCTCGACGTCGGCGCCGTCATCTACTTCCTGCGCAAGGTCATCTGGATGGTGCCGGACTTCACCGTCGAGCGATACCGGCCCCGGCTCCGCGCGCTGCACGAACACCTCCAGCGGCACGGCCCCTTCGTCGCCACCACGACGCGCTTCCTCATCGAGGCGCGCAAACCCACCCACCCCTGACGCCGCTCAGCGCGCCACGTCCGTCCCGCGCGGCAGGTGCACCGTGAAGATGGAGCCGAGCCCCTGCCGGCTCTCCACCTCGATGCGTCCGCCCATGGCCTCGACGATCTGCCGGCTGATGTAGAGCCCCAGGCCCAGGCCACCGTAGTGCCGGTCCGACACCGCGCGCTCGAAGCGTCCGAACAGGCGCGGCAGGTCCTCCTCCGAGATGCCGATGCCCTCGTCGCGCACCGACAGCCGCACCATGCCCTCCAGCGCGCCGGCCGCCTCCACCTGCACCGGCCGCCCCGCGCCGTACTTGGCCGCGTTGGTCAGGAGGTTCACCAGCACCTGGTCCAACCGCAGCGCGTCCCACCGCCCCAGCAACGGCCCCGGGAGGTGGAGCTGGACCTTGCACCCGGCCAGCGTGAACACCTCCTCCATCCGCTCCACCGCGTCGCGCACCGCCTGCCCCAGGTCCAGCTCCGTGGGCTCCAGCGCCATGCGCCCCAGCGACACGCGGCTCACGTCGAGCAGGTGGTCCACCAGCGTGGTGAGCCGCTGCACCTGCCGCACCGCCGTGGCCAGCCTGGGCGCCACCTTCTCCCGCGAGTCCGGCCCGAGCACCCGCTCGATGAGGCCATGCTGGAGCTTGAGGCTCGTCAGCGGCGTCTTCAGCTCGTGGCTCGCCACGGAGAGGAACTCGTCGCGCAACCGCACCGCCGCCTGCGCGGCCCGGTACAGCGACGCGTTCTCCAGCGCCACCGCCACCCGGCGCGCCAGCTCCTCCATCATCGACACGTCCGCCATCGCCAGCGGGCGCTGGGGCGCGGACGTCCCCAGGGTGATGACGCCCAGCGTGCGCCCCCGCGTGCGCACCGGCACCACCAGCAGCGTCCCCGGCCCCAGCATCTCCAGCAGCGTCCGGTGGCCCGGGTTCATCGCCAATTCGCCGCGCAGCGACACCCCCACGTCCGGCAGGTAGCGCGGCTCGCCCGTCTCGTAGCACTCGCGCGACAGGGGCAGCGTGCCCTCGTGCTCCAGCGCCGAGAGCACCAGCGCGTTGCGGCCCGAGTCCTGGTGCGAGGCCGCCACGCACCGCAGCGCGCCGTCCGGCCCCGCCAGCTCCACCAGGCACAGGGACGCCACGCTGCTGGCGGCCACGCGCGAGACGTGCTCCAGCGTCCACTCCACGTCATCCAGGTGCTCGGCCAGCGCGCGGCTCGCCTCCAGCAGGAAGAAGAGCCGCTCCTCGGCCTCCTTGCCCACCTGGAGCGCGCTGTGCAACCGCTCACCGCGCTCGCGCAACGTGCCATACAGCGCCGCGCGCTCCAGCGCCTGCGCCCCCTGGTACACCAGCGCCTCCAGGAAGCGCCGCTCCACCACGGGGAAGACACGCGCCACGCTCCACGTCAGCGCGACGAAGCCACGCATGCCCCGCTCCGTCATCAGCGGGAGGATGGCGCGCGCGCCCAGGCCCTGCGTCTCCAGCATGTAGCGCGGCAGCCCCGCCACGGAGAGGAAGTCCTCCAACGAGGAGAACCACTGCGCCTCGCGCCGCTCCATGGCCTGCCGCAGCACCGGGAAGTGCCCCGTGCGCCGTCCCTCGAAGGCCCGGGCCGCGTCCTCGGAGTGGCCGAACGAGCCCAGCACGTGGAGCCGCCCCTCGTCGTTCATCTCCGCGACCGCGCCCCGGCACGCGCCCGTCGCGCGCAGGCCCTCGTTCATCAGGACGTCCGCCACCTCCTTCGCCGTCGCCGCGCGGGACAGCGCCGCGGTCACCGCCTGGAGCCGCTCGGTGCGCGCCTGGGCCTCGCGCGCCTCCGCGTACAGGAGCGCGTTGTCCATGGAGAGGCTGGCGCGACGGGTCAGCTCCCGCACCAGCTCCAGGTCCGACGCCGTGATGGATGCGCCCTCCTCGCCGCGCACCAGCGAGACGGCCCCCAACACCCGCCCGCGCCCCTGCAGCGGCATCACCACGCCCGAGTGGATGCCGAGCCTGCGCATCACGTCCACCTGCTCCGCCCGCCGCACCAGGAGCGGCAGCGTGTCCTCCGTCACCACCTCCATCACCACCGGCCGGCCGGTGCGCAGCACCTCCGAGAGGCTCCCCGGCGACACGAGGTCGGGCGGCTGCAGCCGGGACAGCTCGTGGATGAGCGACACCTTCTCCCGCTCCCGGTGCGCCGCGGCGACCCGCTCCACGTGTCCGTCGTCGGACAGGACGTCCACCGCGCACCAGTCCGCGAGCGCCGGCACCACCAGCTCCGCGAGCTGCTGGAGCACCGTGCGCCAGTCGAGCGACGCGCTCAGCAGCTCGCCGGCGCGCGCGAGGAATTCCAGACGCGCCCCCATCTCCACGGGAGACTCGACGCGTTCGTCGGATGTCGCGCGCGCGCCGGGGGTGCCGCCCGGGCTCGCGCGAAAGAAGACAGAATTGGGATTCATCTCGGCGGACATTGGAAGCAATCCGTGATGCAGGAGATACGCCGGGCAATATCAGACCGTGTCCGAACGTTGTCCTGTACGTCGCGACAATGCCATCCGCGAATCAGGCGATGCGATTGTCCGCTGTCAGACCCGCGCCTGGGTCAATCACTGCTCACGAGGTCTCAGCCGACATCCGAGACAGCGGGAGGATTCCACCACACCGCTCCCTTTCCATCGATGGCGGCACGCGCGCGCTCACGCACCTGTCGCAGCGCCTCGACGGAGAGAGGACTCCAGGCGTTGGCCGCGCGCAGCGCCGCGTCCTGCTCATTGGGGTGGCTCATCCCCATCAACATCACGTCCGGGTCCAGCGTGAGCGTGTAGCGCACGCACTCCTCCACGGAAAGATGCGGCAGCACGGGAGCGGCGCGGTCGTCGAGTCCCCCCGAGCCCACCTTGCCGCGAGGCCGCGCCGTCATCGGGCGGCCATAGCCCTCCGTGTCGCCCAGCAGCTTGCCCGCGCCGAACGTCTTGAAGGACACCACGCCCACGCCGAGCGAGCGCGCCAGCGGGAGCACCTCCTCCACGTAGCGCGCGTCGACGAAGGGCCCCAGGGGGAACATCACCACGTCGCACAGGCCGGAGCGCAGCGCCGCGGTGAGCACGTCCGGGTGGTGGCTGGAGATGCCCCGGAAGCGCGCCTTGCCCTCGCGCACGCACTGGCCCAGCTGCGCCATGCCCCCGCCCGGCGCGGACAGCCGCCGCCACGCGTCCGGCTCCGACACCGCGTGGAAGACGAACAGGTCCACCGCGTCGTGGCCCAGCCGCTGCAGGCTGCCCTCCACCTGCGGCGCCACCGGCGCGTCGTGCTCGTCCACCTTGTCGATGAGGAAGACGCCCTCGCGGCGGCCGCGCAGCGCCTCGCCCACCACCTGCTCGCTCAACCCTTCCTCGTAGTTGGGCGCCGTGTCGATGACGTTGAGCCCCGCGTCCAGCGCCCGCCGCAGCGTGCCGACGAGCGTGTCGCGCGGCACCGCGCCGTCCGCGATGTCGCCGATGCCCACCGCCGTGGCGACGAAGCCGGTGCGCCCCAGCGCGCGGCGGGGCGTGAAGCGAGGAAGGGAGGTGCTCATCCCGTCGTTGTGCAGGAGGGCCCCCACCGCGTCAAGCAAGCCGGGCGGGACGCCTGCTCACCGGAAGGGCCCGGAGACCTCGAAGGTGTAGCCGTCCCCGTCGGCGTTGGTGGTGCCGCGCTGTGAGCTGAAGTACAGCCGCCGGCCGTCCGGGCTGAAGGCCGGCCCGGTGATTTCCGAACCCGCGTGTCCCATCAGGCGCAGGAACGAGGACACCACCCGCTCGGGCCCCGGGGTGATGAGGCAGATCTCCATGTTGCCGCCGTCCTCGGCCACGAACAGGTCTCCCGACCGGGAGACCAGCACGTTGTCCACGCCCGTGAGCGGCGACCCCGGGAACAGCGAATGGTCGTAGATGACCTCCAGGTCGCCGGTGTCCGGCGTGTGGGCCCAGACGCGCTTGTCCCCCTTGGTCGTGAAGTAGACGACGCCCGAGTCGTACCAGCAGCCCTCCGCGCCATCGAACACCGTCGTGCGCGACGCGACGTTGGACTGTCGGGACGCGGGCATCGTGGAGGCGCACCCCACCCAGCCCAGCTTCGCCGTGCCCGCCAGCGGGTCCCCCGTCATCCGCGCCGCCTCCAGCAGGCCCGCCTTCAACACCGGCCACACCGCCGGCGTGAAGCGATACAGGCGCCCCGTCGGCGTGTCCTCCGTCAGGTACAACCGGCGGCGCACCGGGTCCACCGTCACCGCCTCGTGCGAGAACGTGCCCAACGCGGCGCGCACCACGCCCTGCGAGGGCCGCGTCGGATCACACTCCCACACGCGCCCTCCGACGAACTCCTCGCAGGACAGCCACGTGCCCCACGGGGTGGGCCCTCCCGCGCAGTTCATCCGCGTGCCGGACAGCACGCGGTACGCGCCCACCACCGCCCCCGCGCCGGAGAAGCGCAGCGCCCCCGTCCCGCCGGACGACACCTCGCTGTTGGACGTGTAGACCCAGCCGCCATCCGGTTGCGCGAAGCACGCGCCCCCGTCCGGCGCGGGGTGCCAGGCGTAGGCGGAGCCGGACACCACGCGTCCGCTGCGCGCGAGCAGGCGCGACGTGAAGCCCGCCGGCAATCGCAGGCCGCGCGCGTCCGGTGTGCCGGACATGGCCCCGTAGGGCCCCCTCCCCGGACGGGCCGGCAGCGCGTACGCCGCCCTCCAGAAGGAAGTCCCCCACGCCAACGTCCCCCCCGCCAGCGCGGAGAGACGGATGAAATCCCGACGACCCAATCGACGCACCACGCCCCCCTCGTGGCGCGGCACCCCCGTCCGCGCCCCCGCCCTCACCCGTCGCCCGCGGGCCTCCTCATCCCCCGCCCTGGCGACTCGAGCGGTTCTTGTCCCAGATGGCGTAGAGGATGACGAGGAAGGCGACGAGCCGGGCCAGGTAGAGGTAGTAGCGACGCTCGTCCAGCGAGTCCATCAGCGCGGCCGCGACGGAGTTGACCGCCAACAGGACGAAGGCCCCGGAGAAGAAAGCGAACAGTCGCTCCCGCGACTGCTTCCAGAAGCGCAGGAAGAACAACGCGCACGCCAACCACCCCATCGCCACCGCGCCATTGAGCATGGACCTGAGCATGGCGAGCTACCTCACGAGGCGTCCCAGATGAGTCCGTAGAGCAGCACGGCCACGCTGGCCAGCGTGGCCAGCAGCCGGGGCATGTACAGGTCGATGGTCGAGGGCAGGATGACCAGGTCCACGAACAGCAGGATGTTGCTGAGGGCCATGCCCACGAAGCACAGGCCACTCCACAGGAGCAGCCGGGACTGGCTGCGCTTCCAGGCGCGCAGCAGCAGCACCGCGCACGCCACGCTCGTCAAGGCACAGAGGATGTAGACGGCCTCCGCCATGGTCCTACTCCTTGTCCTTCTTCAGAACGAAGGCCTCCGCGAAGCCCCGGACCTTGTCCAGCGGCCGCGAGAAGATGAAGGAGATGACACTCACCCTGCGCGCACCGTACACCGCCGCCAGCTCCGTCACCGCCTGCACGTCCTCCGAACTCGCGGGACTGAACCGATAGACGGGCGGTGTCCCCCCGTCGCTCACCAGGAGCTTGCGCTCGGTCAGGTCCGCCAGGCGCGCGGCCGCGGAAGAATCTGTGATGCGCAGCTCCAGGCTCACCGACGACGCGGTCCACTCCTTCCCGCTCTGGGACCGGAGCAGGAGAAGCACCTCCAGCTTCTCCAGGGAATCGATGTGCGTCGTGATGAAACGCTGGACCCGCATGGGAAGTCCGGCGTCGCTCACAGGCCCACCTTGCCCACGATATTTTGTGCGTCAACCTTTTCCTGCGTCGGCGTGTTCACCTTCCTGCGCGGCGGGCTCCTCCGCCAGGCTGCTCCCCTGGGTGGGGAGAGGTGCCTGGGGCGCCGGCGCGGGGCCGGGGCCCGCGAGGTGACGCAGGCCCTCGGCGAGGCGTGAGGTGGCGTCGGGCGGAGACACATCCAGGAGCGCTAACAACACCGTCTCCGGGCGTCCGAACATTCTGGGCAGCAGTGTGCTGTAGGCGCGCACGGCCCCGCGCTGGTCACCCAGCTCCCAGTCCACTCGCGAACCCTGGAGCACCTCGCCTCGGGCGGCGCGCATCAGCGGCTGGGCTGCCTGGGGCAGCGGCTGGCCGTCCGCTCCCCGGACGACGACCTCCGCGTGGAGGCCCTGGGCCTCGCGGTACGCCAGGCAGCCCCCCGCCAGCCCCTGCGCCGCCCGGTTGGCCAGCAGGGTGCGTCCGCTGCCGGGCTCCACCAGGGCGAGCGGCGTGGGGAGCGCGGCGAGCACGGCCTCCAGCCAGCGCTGCTGGTTGCGGTGGGACTCCATCTCCCGGCGCAGCAGCTCCTCGCGCGCGCGGCCCCGCTCCTCCTCGGCGCGGCGCAGGGCCTCCGCCAGCTCGTGCTCGTGTTCGCGCCGCTGCGTCTCGCGCAGCGCCTCCGCCTGCCGCCGGACCAGCTCCGTCTTGCGGTGCAGGTCCACGAAGACGCCCACCTTGGAGCGGAGGATCTCCGGCTCGTAGGGCTTGAGGAGGTAGTCCACCGCGCCCACCGCGTAGGCGCGAAGCTCCGGCAACTGGCCCCGGGACAAGGCGGTGAGGAACAGCAGGGGCGTGTGGCGGCTGCGCTCGCGCTCGCGGATGAGGCCCGCCGTCTCGAAGCCGTCCATGCCGGGCATGACGACGTCCAGGAGGATGGCGGCGAAGTCCTGGGTGAGCAGGTGACGCAGGGCCTCGCGTCCGCTGCGCGCGGTGACCAGCCGCTGTCCCAGCGGGGCGAGCGTCGCCTCCAGCGCCAGCAGGCCCTCCGGCTGGTCGTCGACCAGGAGGATGGCGACGGGCTCCACCGTGACGGCGGGGAGCTTGTCGCGCGGGGGCGCGGCGCTCATGGCGACACCCGGCCGCGCGGCAGGTGGACCCACCGCGACAGCCACCCGTCGACGTCGGCCAGCGACAGCCGCTCCACCTCCGGCCCCACCCCGGCCTCCTCCGCTTCGCCCACGACGGCGACCCGGCCTCCCCTCGACCGGAGCCGGCCCAGGCCCGCGAGGCCGTCCTCGTGTCCGGCGAACAGCAGCGCCGCGGCGGACGCGCCATGGCTGTCCGCGGTGGAGTCGAAGAGGGCGTCGATGGAGGGACGGCACCCGTGCTCGGGGGGCTCCACGGAGAGACACACCGTGCCCCGGTCGACCAGCAGGTGGTAGCCCGCCGGCGCCAGGTGGACACGCCCGGGCACCAGGTCGTCCTTGTCGTCCGGCTCCACCACCGACAACGGACAGCGGCGCCCCAGCGGCGCGGCCAGCGCGTCGAGCGGCCCCCGGTGCTGCACCAGCACCACCGGCACGGGCAGCAGCGCGGGCAGGCGCGACAGCAGCACCTCCACATCCGACGCCGCCGACCGGGGCGCTCCCACCACCAACAGGCCCACGCTCATGTCACCCTCCGGAAGATGCGGCCGGTGTCCTCCAGCTCCTCGTACGCGGCGGCGTGGGGCGTGCGCGACAGCGACTCCTTGCGCCCCAGGCAGAGGAAGCCGAAGCGCGCCAGGCTCTCGTGGAGCCGCGTGTGCGCGCGGTCGTGCAGGGTGCGGTCGAAGGCGAGCAGCACGTCCCGGCAGACGACGACCTGGAACTCGTTGAACGAGCCGTCCGTGGCCAGGTTGTGCTGGGTGAAGAAGATGCGCTCGCGCAGCTCCGGGCGAAGCTGCGCCCAGTCGCCGTCGCGCGTGTACCAGGACGACAGCCGCCCCTTCCCGCCCGTCTCCACGTACCGCGCGGCCGCGGCCGCGTCGGGCAGCGGCACCACGCCGGTGCGCGCGTCCGAGAGCAGCCCCTCGCACGCGTCGGACGCGTACAGCCGGCAGCGGCTCCACAGCCCCTCCTCGTGCAGGAGGATGGCCAGCGCGTGGGTGCCCTCCCCCGTGCCACAGCCCACGTGCCAGACGCGCACGGAGGGCCAGGTGCGCAGCACGGGGACGACGCGGGCGCGGAAGTCCTGGAAGAAGGCGACGTCGGTGAAGAGCGTGGGCTCCGCGCAGGACAGCGTGCGCAGGAGGGCCTCCAGCGCCTCGTTGTCGTGCAGCACCCGGGCCTGGAGGGCGGAGAACGACGCCAGCCGCTCCTCGCGCAGGTGCTGGCGCAGCCGCCGCAGGAGCAGCGGCCGGGCATGGCTGCGCAGGTCGAAGCCCCAGTGGCGGGCCACGCCCTCGAGGAGCAGGTCCGCCTCCAGGGCCTCCAGCGCCGCGGCCGAGTCCCCGGCGCTCACCCGGAGACCTCCGTGCGCGCGCCCCGCGCCTGGGCGCCGCGCGGCGCGTGCAGCCACACGCGCAGGAGGCTGAGCAGCTTCTCGATGTCCACCGGCTTGGTGATGTAGTCGGACGCGCCCGCCTCCAGGCACTTCTCGCGGTCGCCCTTCATCGCCTTGGCGGTCAGCGCGAGGATGGGCAGGTGCGCGACGCGGTCCATGCGGCGGATGGCGCGCATGGCCTGGTAGCCGTCCATCTCCGGCATCATCACGTCCATCAGCACCAGCTCGATGTCGCCCTCCGTCTCCAGCAGGGCCAGGCCCTCGCGGGCGCTCTCCGCGAAGGCGACCTTCATGCCGTAGCGCTCCAGCACGGTGTTGAGGGCGAAGATGTTGCGCACGTCGTCGTCCACCACCAGCACCTTGCGGTTGACGAGCAGCGGGTCGCGCTCGCGCGCCTTCTCCAGCATGCGGCGCTTGGGCTCGGTCATCTGCGCGGGCGAGCGGTGGAGGAACAGGCTCGTCTCCTCCAGGAGCCGCTCCGGGCTCTGCGCGTCCTTGACCACGATGGCCTCCGCCACCCGGCGCAGCTCCGTCTCCTGCGCGCGGGACAGCTCGCGGCCGGTGTAGACGATGATGGGCGGTCCCCCCGCGCCGTACGTCTCCCGGACGCGGCGGATGAGCTCCGTGCCGGCCATGTCCGGCAGGCCCAGGTCCAGCACCATGCAGTCGAACCTCCGCTCGGCCAGGGCGGACAGCGCCTGCGCCGCGGTGCCCACCGCCACCGTGTGCACGTCGTCGCTGCCGAGCAGCTCCTGGAGCGACTGGAGGTGCACGGCGTCGTCCTCCACGATGAGCAGGCCCCGGCCCTTGCGCTCCACGAAGTCGCGCAGGGACGCGAGCGCGGCGGTCGCCGCCTCCGGGTCCGCCGCGGCCCGCAGGTGGCCGATGGCGCCCAGGTTGAGCGAGCGCTCGCGGTGGTCCTCGTCGGACACCGTGTACACCGGCAGCGCGCGGGTCCCCGCGTCGTGCTTGAGCCGGTCCAGCACCACCCAGCCCGCCATCTCCGGCAGGTCCAGGTCCACCGCCACGGCCACCGGCCGCGCGTTGCGCACCGCCTCCAGCGCGCCCTCCACCTCCGAGGAGACGAGCACCTTGAAGCCCGCGCCCTGCGCCGCCGCGCGCAGCCGCGCCGCGTGGTCCGGCGCGTGGGTCACCGCCAGCAGCACGCGGTCCCCGGGCTGGATGCTGCTCCGGTCGTCGTCGATGCCCGGCGCCCCCAGCGACGTCGCGACGGGCGGCTCCTCCGGGAGCGGCGCGGGCAGCGTGGGCGCGGTGTGGACCAGGGCGGTGAGGGAGGACGCGCGGGGCTCCAGGCCGGGCCGCTCCACCACGAAGTCCAGCGGCAGGTAGAGGGTGAAGTTGCTGCCCCGGCCCGGCTCGCTCTCCAGCCGGATTTCACCGCCGAGCAGCCGCGCGATTTCGCGGCTGATGGACAGGCCCAGGCCGGTGCCGCCGTACTTGCGCGCGGTGGAGCCGTCCGCCTGCTGGAAGGCCTCGAAGATGATGTGGTGCTTGTCCCTGGGGATGCCGATGCCCGTGTCCTCCACGGCGAACGCCACCACGGAGGGCGCGGTGGACAGCACCGGGTGGTCCGGCGTCCAACCACCGCGCGCCATGCCGATGCGCAGCGCCACCGAACCGGACTCGGTGAACTTGAAGGCGTTGGACAGCAGGTTCTTGAGCACCTGCTGGAGCCGCTTCGCGTCCGTCTCCACCTCGCCGGCCATGCCCGGCGTCAGGTCGATGTCGAACTGGAGCCCCTTCTTGTCCGCCACCTGCCGGAAGGTGCGGTCCACGAACTCGCGCAGGTCGCTGAAGCGCAGCGGGCCCACGTCCACCGTCATGGTGCCGGATTCGATCTTCGACAGGTCGAGGATGTCGTTGATGAGCTCCAGCAGGTCCGCGCCGGAGGCGTGGATGGTCTTGGCGAACTCCACCTGGCGGCCGGTGAGGTTGCCGTCCACGTTGTCGCTCAGCGTCTGGCTGAGGATGAGCAGCGAGTTGAGCGGCGTGCGCAGCTCGTGGCTCATGTTGGCCAGGAACTCCGACTTGTACTTGGAGGTGAGGCTCAACTGCTCGGCCTTCTCCTCCAGGGCGCGCTTGGCCTGCTCCACCTCGCCGTTCTTGCGCTCCACCTCCGTCTTCTGCTCGGAGAGCAGCTTGGCCTTCTCCTGGAGCTCCTCGTTGGTGCGGCGCAGCTCCTCCTGCTGGCGCTTGAGCAGCTCCTCGGACTGCTGGAGCGACGTGGCCTGCTGCTCCAGGCGCTTGTTCGTCTCCGTCAGCTCCTCCTGCTGCTTGCGCAGCTCGTCCGTGAGCGCCTGCGACTGCTTGAGCAGCGCCTCCGTGCGCATGTTCGCGGCGATGGTGTTGAGCACGATGCCGATGGACTCGGTCAGCTGCTCGAGGAAGCCCAGGTGCACGTCGCTGAAGCGGTGGAACGAGGCCAGCTCGATGACGGCCTTGATTTCACCCTCGAAGAGCACGGGCAGCACGACGATGTTGCGCGGCACCTCCTCGCCCAACCCGGAGGAGATGCGGATGTACGTGTCCGGCACGTCCGACAGGAGGATGGGCTCCTTCTCCAGGGCGCACTGCCCCACCAGCCCCTCGCCCAGCTTGAAGGTGTTGGAGAGCCCCTTGCGCTCGCGGTACGCGTACGACGCGAGCAGCTTCAATATCTGCTCCCCGGCCTCCGCGCGCTCGGAGATGTAGAAGACGCCGTGCTGGGCGTCCACCAGCGGCGCCAGCTCCGACAGGATGACCTTGGACACCGTGAGCAGGTCGCGCTGACCCTGGAGGACGCGGGTGAACTTGGCCAGGTTGGTCTTGAGCCAGTCCTGCTCCGTGTTCTTGCGCGTGGTGTCCTTCAGGTTGCGGATCATCTCGTTGATGTTGTCCTTGAGGGCGGCCACCTCGCCCTGCGCGGACACGGTGATGAACCGCGTCAGGTCGCCCTTGGTCACCGCCGTCGCCACCTCCGCGATGGCGCGCACCTGCGTGGTGAGGTTGGCGGCGAGCTGGTTCACGTTGTCCGTCAGGTCGCGCCAGATGCCGGCCGTGCCGGGCACGCGCGCCTGACCGCCCAGCTTCCCCTCGATGCCCACCTCGCGGGCCACCGTCGTCACCTGGTCCGCGAACACCGCCAGGGTGTCGATCATCCCGTTGATGGTGTCCGCCAGCTCCGCGATTTCGCCCTTCGCGTCCACCACCAGCTTGCGCTTCAGGTCGCCGTTGGCCACCGCCGTCACCACCTTGGCGATGCCGCGCACCTGCGTGGTGAGGTTGGAGGCCATGGAGTTCACGTTGTCCGTGAGGTCCTTCCACGTCCCCGCCACGCCCTTCACCTCCGCCTGGCCCCCCAGCTTGCCCTCCGTGCCCACCTCGCGCGCCACGCGCGTCACCTCCGACGCGAAGGACGACAGCTGGTCCACCATCGTGTTGATGGTGTTCTTCAGCTCCAGGATTTCGCCCTGCACGTCCACGGTGATCTTCTTCGACAGGTCGCCGCGCGCCACCGCCGTCGTCACCTCCGCGATGTTGCGCACCTGGGCCGTGAGGTTGGAGGCCATGGAGTTCACGTTGTCCGTGAGGTCCTTCCACGTCCCCGCCACGCCCTTCACGATGGCCTGACCGCCCAGCTTGCCCTCCGTGCCCACCTCACGGGCCACGCGCGTCACCTCCGACGCGAACGAGTTGAGCTGGTCCACCATCGTGTTGATGGTGTTCTTCAGCTCCAGAATCTCCCCGCGCACGTCCACGGTGATCTTCTTCGACAGGTCCCCGTTGGCCACCGCCGTCGTCACCTCCGCGATGTTGCGCACCTGCGACGTCAGGTTGGACGCCATGGAGTTCACGTTGTCCGTGAGGTCCTTCCAGGTGCCACCCACGCCACGCACGATGGCCTGCCCACCCAGCTTGCCCTCCGTGCCCACCTCGCGCGCCACGCGCGTCACCTCCGACGCGAACGAGTTGAGCTGGTCCACCATCGTGTTGATGGTGTTCTTCAGCTCCAGAATCTCCCCGCGCACGTCCACGGTGATCTTCTTCGACAGGTCGCCGCGCGCGACGGCCATCGTCACCTCCGCGATGTTGCGCACCTGCGACGTCAGGTTGGAGGCCATGGAGTTCACGTTGTCCGTGAGGTCCTTCCACGTGCCGCCCACGCCACGCACCACCGCCTGACCGCCCAGCTTCCCCTCGGTGCCCACCTCCTTGGCGACGCGGGTCACCTCCGAGGCGAACGACGACAACTGGTCCACCATCGTGTTGATGGTGTTCTTCAGCTCCAGCACCTCGCCGCGCGCGTCCACGGTGATCTTCTTCGACAGGTCCCCCTTGGCCACCGCCGTCGTCACGTCCGCGATGTTGCGCACCTGGGCCGTGAGGTTGGAGGCCATGGAGTTCACGTTGTCCGTGAGGTCCTTCCACGTACCGCCCACGCCGCGCACCACGGCCTGGCCCCCCAGCTTGCCCTCCGTGCCCACCTCGCGCGCCACGCGCGTCACCTCCGACGCGAACGAGTTGAGCTGGTCCACCATCGTGTTGATGGTGTTCTTCAGCTCCAGGATTTCGCCCTGCACGTCCACGGTGATCTTCTTCGACAGGTCGCCGTTGGCCACCGCCGTCGTCACCTCCGCGATGTTGCGCACCTGCGACGTCAGGTTGGACGCCATGGAGTTCACGTTGTCCGTGAGGTCCTTCCACGTCCCCGCCACGCCCTTCACCACCGCCTGACCGCCCAGCTTGCCCTCCGTGCCCACCTCGCGCGCCACGCGCGTCACCTCCGACGCGAACGAGTTGAGCTGGTCCACCATCGTGTTGATGGTGTTCTTCAGCTCCAGAATCTCCCCGCGCACGTCCACGGTGATCTTCTTCGACAGGTCGCCGTTGGCCACCGCCGTCGTCACCTCCGCGATGTTGCGCACCTGGGCCGTGAGGTTGGAGGCCATGGAGTTCACGTTGTCCGTGAGGTCCTTCCACGTGCCGCCCACGCCCTTCACCACGGCCTGGCCGCCCAGCTTGCCTTCCGTACCCACTTCGCGCGCCACGCGCGTCACTTCGGAGGCGAAGGACGACAACTGGTCCACCATCGTGTTGATGGTGTTCTTCAGTTCGAGAATCTCCCCGCGCACGTCCACGGTGATCTTCTTCGACAGGTCACCCTTGGCCACCGCCGTCGTCACTTCCGCGATGTTGCGCACCTGCGACGTCAGGTTGGACGCCATGGAGTTCACGTTGTCCGTGAGGTCCTTCCAGGTGCCGGCCACGCCGCGCACCTTGGCCTGACCGCCCAGCTTTCCCTCCGTCCCCACCTCGCGGGCGACGCGCGTCACCTCCGACGCGAAGGCGCCGAGCTGCTCCACCATCCCGTTCACCAGCCGGGCGGTGCGCAGGAACTCGCCCTTGAGGGGGCGGCCGTCCACCTCCAGGGCCACCGTCTGGGACAGGTCGCCCTTGGCCACCGCGCCGATGACGCGGCCCATCTCCGTGGTGGGCTGCACCAGGTCCGCGACCAGCGTGTTCACCGACTCCACGCAATCCGCCCAGGAGCCCACGGCGCTGACCACGTGGGCGCGCTGGGTGATGCGGCCCTCCTTGCCCACCACGTTGCCGATGCGCTCGAACTCGTGCGTCATCCGCTCGTTCAGCTCGATGATTTCGTTGAGCGAGTCGGCGACCTTGCCGGCGTTGCCCACCTTGTCCACGGGCATGCGCACGGAGAAGTCGCCCTTGCGCACGGCGGTGAGCACTCGCAGCAGCTGCCGTGAGTCCAGCGTGTCCGAGTCGTCCTCCTGATGGCGCGACGGTGGCGGCGACGCGGGCGCGCGGCGGGAGGAAACCTTCTTCACGGTCATGTGAGTGAGCCCCGACTGGAGACAGCGAAAGGACTCCGGTTCTCCCGCGCCCCGGAGAGCCAGACAGCCCCCCCGGGCCGGTCCGCTGGTCACCACCTGACACTGGGGACGCACTCCGTGCACCAGCCGACACTTGGCCCTGTCCGGGCAACACCCGGCGTGAATCCCACCCCGCCCCCGAGGGGCACCGACCTGCTAGTGGCGCACGCGCGGCGTGGGAGCGCGGACCCGGACCTCCATCCGCTCGTCGCCCGCCACCACGCTGCTGTGGACCTCGTCCTGCTCCGGGGTGAGCCGCGCCACGGCGCGCAGCGTGGCCACCAGCACCAGCGCCTCCAGCGTGGTCGGCACGCCCACGCCCTCACGGCCGGTCTTCAGGGGCATGGGCAGCCGAGGCACCCGGTGCGCCGCGGCCAGCGCCTTCACCGCGTACGACGGCGAGGTGTCCAGCGACACGGCGATGGCGGGCAGGGCCTGCGCCGCCTCGCCCTGGCCGCGCGCCTGCATCTCCATCAGCATCTGCAGCGCGCCCGGCTTGAAGTAGAGCGCCAGCCCCGCGCGCCCGTCCTCCGTGTGGAAGACGCACCCCTCGAAGGTATGCGTCATGGGGCCGGAGACGGCCACCTCGAACGGCTGGCTGTCGTCCCAGTGGGACCACGGCCGGGCGTCCCAGTACTCGGTGGCCGCCTGCACGAAGAGCAGCGCCTTGTCCGAGCCGAGCCCGGCCAGCCCGCGCTGGCCCCAGGCGAGGAACGTGGCGATGGCCGCGCGCGACGAGAGCACCGCCGTCGGCGGCTCCTCCACCCCCAGCCCCAACGCCCCGCCCGCCTCCGCCAGGGACGGCTCGCAGCGGACGTCGCTCGCGTCCACGCCCTCCAGCAGCGAGCGCAGCCCCGCGTCGTCGTCCTGCTCGAAGACGGGCTGCGCCGGCTCACCCGTCTCGGTGATGCGCAGATAGACCTGTGTGCTCCCCTGGGAGAGCGGCACGGGACCGAGCTTGAGGAGGTAGAACATGGGCCTTCCTGGAACGGGAGCGAGGACTCAGCCGGCGGAGGCGCGCCTGCCATCCAGGGCCTTGCGGACCTGTCGCATCAGCGCGGGGATGTCGAAGGGCTTCTGGAGGAAGGGGATGCCCGGGTACTGGACCCGCAGCGCCCCCACGTCCACCGCGCTCATGCCCAGCAGGGACACGTCCTTCCAGGAGGGCTCCGACCGGATGCGCTCGATGAGCGCGGGCCCGTCCAACACCGGCATCATCCAGTCCGTGAGGACCAGGTCCGGGCGCAGCTCGCCCATGCGCTCCAGCGCCTCGCGCCCGTGGGAAGCCGTCAGGACCCGGTAGCCCTCCTCACGCAGGAGGTCCGCCAGGGCCTCCAGGATTCCCTGCTCGTCATCCACCACCAGGATGGTCTCCATACGGCGGGCGCCACTCCTCGCGAATGAGTCAGGGATGTCCACCCGACGCGTGTCGGGCAAGGCCAGTCAGCAGGGTGTCCAGGCTGGAGTTGAACGGGGGCTGCACCTCGATGCCTTGGCGGGAGATGACGAACTCCCGGAGGGAGGGGTCGAAGTCCGCGTCGCGCAGCTTGAAGATGGACAGCAGCCGCCGCAGCCGTCCCTCCAGCTCCACGTGGCGGAGGAAGAAGAGGTTCTCCGCCACCGCCGACGGGCCGATCTCCAGCGGCACGTCCAGCACGGGGCCGAAGAGCCGGGGCGTCTCCAGGCTGAAGACGGTGGTCGCCGCCTCGTAGCGCAGCTCCTGCGTGAGGGCCGCGAAGAACGAGCCCATGCGCGAGGCGTCCGGCGCCGCCTGCCCCATGGCGCTCAGGCCGTCCACGAACACGCGCTGGATGCGGTGTTGCTTCACCGTGGAGAGCAGCTGGTGCGCCAGCACGTCGAGGATGCACTCGGCGGGGGGCTGCCAGAGGATGTGCATCCTCCCCGCCTCGACCGCCCCGTCCAGGTCCATCCCCACGGCCGCCAACTTGTGCAGCAGCCGTTCGGGCGACTCGTAGAAGCCCATGTAGAGACAGCTCTCGCCCCGCCTCAGTCCCTCGGCCAGCAGGCTGCTGCCCAGGAGCGTCTTGCCGCTGCCAGGGGGACCGAGCATCAATGTCGTGGAGCCCGTGGCCAGCCCCGCGGGGAACATCGCGTCGAACGAGGGGATGCCGAAGTGGACCCGGTTCGCGTCCGGCGCGGGGGGCTGCGCGCGCCGCACCCGCGCCTCCAGCCGGGGGAAGACCTCCAGGCCGTCGCTGGAGATGCGGAAGGTGTGGACGCCCGTGAGCGTGGCGCCGCCCCGGAACTTGCGCACCTGCAGCTCGCGCCAGGAGCGCACGCCCAGGGTCCGCTCGCGCAGCTCCAGGATGCCGTCCACCATGGTGTACTCCGGGTGGACGGTGGGGCCGTTGGAGCTGGTGAGCATCAGCGCGGTGAAGCGGGCCAGCCCCGCGGACACCTGCAGCTCGTGGATGAACTTCTTGAAGTCGCGGCTGCTGCCCGCCGCCTCCTGGGCCTGCACCAGGCCGTCCAGGATGAGGATGCTGGCGTTGTGGTTGCGCACCTCGCGCCGCAGCAGCTCCAGCAACCCCGGCAGCCCCTGCTCCTCCAGCGTCCGGAAGCCGCTGACGTAGTAGACGCCCTCGGGCAGCAGCGCCGGGTCGAAGAACGACATGTCCCGCATGTTCGCGAGCATGCGCGCGTGCGACTCCGCCAGCAGCGTGACGTACAGGCAGCGCGCGCCCCCACGCCCCTGGTGGTAGCAGAGCTGGTTGGCGAGGAGCGTCTTGCCCGCTCCGGGCTCACCCACGACGATGTAGACACCCGAGGTCACCAACCCGCCGTTCAGGACGGCATCGAGACCCGGGACCCCGGTGGACACGCGCGCATCCTGTCTCGGGGGTTGCTCGGAAACAGACATGAGGGGGGCTCATACCCCAATCCCCGCGCCCGCGCCCCTGGATTGGTTACAGACCCGCGAACGAGCCCGGTCCTCAATCGACGACGACGACGAAGCGCTCCTGGACGTGCCGGACCTCGGAGACGTGGGACAGGCGCAGCTCGTAGCGGCCGGGCCGCTCGATGCGCACGCGCAAGGGGGTCGCCGCGTCTCCGGTCCGCGCGGTGAAGGCATGGACGCAGCGGGCCGCGTCGCAATTGACCAGCGCAAGGGAGGGCAGGCCCGTCAGGTGGGGACGGAAATCCAACGGCGGTGATGTCTCCAACCACACGGTGGCGGGCTCTCCGGAGTGGACGGCGTGCGACCACGGCAGCTCCAGCCACCGCTCGCCGGCGCCGGAGCGGCGGAACGCCACCTCGCGGGCGGGGACCGGCTCCGCGTCGCGAGTCCCCGCCGCGCCTGGCGGGCTCAGCAGCACGAGGCCCGCGCCCAGCACCAGGCCCGCCAGCGCCAGGGCGGAGGGATACGCCAGCAGCAAGCGCCAGGGTCCCGGCGCCACGTCGCCCGCCGCGCGCGCGCAGGCGCGTCCGTCGTCGGCCCTGACGAGCGCCTCACCCAAGCGGGCCCTCAGCCGCGCGGAGGGCTTCTCCTCGCGGAGCACCCCGAGCGCGGAGCGCATCTCCTGGGACAAGGGCGGACGGACCTCGTCGTGGTCGCTCATGGGCGGCCTCCTTCACTGACCGCGTCAGCGTGTCGCCCCGGCGTGGCCGCGAACAAGGCCCCCAGCCTCGCGCGCCCGCGGGAGTGTCGACTCTTCACTGTCCCCACCGGCAGCCCCAGCACCCGCGCCGCCTCCTCGTGGCCCAGCTCCTCCACGTCACACAGCAGCACCACCAGGCGGAACTTCTCCGGCAGTTGCCGCAGACACCACCACAACCGCTCCACCTCCTCGGACGCGCCCAGCCGCGCCTCCGGGTCCGGCTGCTCGACGCCTCCGGCGAACAGCGAGCCCAGCGCCGTCGTGGTCCCCTCCAGGACGGAGTCCAGCAGCGAACGTCGGCGCGCCACCGAGCGCCGGTGCTCGAGGAACTGGTTGCGCGCGATGCCACACAGCCAGGCCAGCGAGGGACCGGAGTGGACGTCCCCGCGCCGCAGGTAGGCCCGCACCAACGCGTCCTGGAGCAGGTCCTCCGCCTCCTGTCGGCTGTGACACAACGCCAGGCAGAAGCGGTGCAGCCGCGGCAGCAACGGCTCCACCGCCGCCTCGAACCGCGCGCGCTCGCTGGCCTCCAGCCCCGCCGGGCCCCGCTTGCTGGTGAATCCAGACACGACACCCCACCCACGGCTCACGTCCCCATTCCTTGGAAGGTGATTCGCCGGCGGGACGGAGCGGCGTCTGTTTCTAAGACGCGCGCGCTGTCTCAGCCTTGAAAACGACGCGCAACACATCCACGGGAACCCGCGCGCGACTCGTTCCATCTCCATGCCTCGATACGCCGACGGTCCGCTCGTCTCCGAGCGGCTTCGGGCAGGTGAAGCAGGAGGGGGTGGTTTCATGGAACGGTCGCCGTCCGCTGTCTGTCATTCCTCCGGGACCCCGGGGCGAGCCTCGTGGAAGGGTGACCTGGTCTCCGGCTTCCTCGTCTTCCTCATCGCGCTCCCGCTGTGTCTGGGAATCGCCATGGCGAGCGGCTTCCCACCGGTGGCCGGCATCCTCACGGCGGTGGTGGGCGGAGTCGTCAGCTCGTGGTTGGGGAGCGCGGCGCTGACCATCAAGGGGCCCGCGGCGGGGCTCATCGTCATCGCCCTGGGCGCCGTGACGGAGCTGGGACAAGGCGATGCGGGGCGGGGCTACCGCCGGGCGCTGGCGACCATCGTGGTGGCGGCGGGGCTCCAGGTCGTGTTCGCGGCGCTGCGCGCGGGGCGGCTGGGGGACTTCTTCCCGTCCTCGGTCGTCCACGGGATGCTCGCGGCCATCGGCGTCATCATCTGCGCCAAGCAGGTCCACGTCCTGCTCGGGGTGGCGCCCGTCGCGAAGGAGCCCCTGCGCCTGTTGGCGGAGATTCCCTCCAGCGTGTCGCGGCTGAACCCCGAGATCGCGCTCATCGGCGCGCTGGCCCTGGGGCTGTTGTTCGGGCATGCGGCGCTCGCCCGGCGCCTCGGGTTCCTGAAGCGCGTGCCCGCACCGTTGCTGGTGCTGCTGGTGACGGTGCCCCTGGGGCTGGCGTTCGACCTGGAGCACCCGCACACCTTCACCTTCTCCCACGCGGTCTTCTCCGTGGGGCCGGGCTACCTGGTGAACCTGCCGGGCAACCTGCTCACGGCGGTGACGTTCCCGGACTTCTCCGACGTCCTCTCCGCCACCTCGCTCAAGTACATCCTCATGTTCGCGCTGGTGGGCAGCATCGAGTCCCTGCTCACCGTCAAGGCGGTGGACCTGATGGACCCGGAGCGGCGCCGTTCGAACATGGACAAAGACCTGCTCGCGACGGGCGTGGGCAACCTGGTGGCGGGGCTGCTCGGTGGCCTGCCGATGATTTCGGAGGTCGTGCGCAGCACGGCGAACATCGGCTATGGGGCGCGCACGCGGCTGTCGAACTTCTTCCACGGGCTGTTCCTGCTGTCGCTCGTGGCGTTCGCGCCCATGCTCATCCACCGGATTCCGCTGGCCGCGCTGGCGGGGATGCTCATCTTCACGGGCGTGCGGCTGGCGTCGCCCGGCGAGTGGGTGAAGACGTTGCGCATCGGCGTGGAGCAACTGCTCGTCTTCACCGTCACGCTGGGGGTCACCCTGGCCACGGACCTGCTGGTGGGCGTGGCGTCCGGCATCGTGGTGGAGGCGGTGGTCAACCTGCTCAACGGGGCGCCGGCGCGTGGCTTCTTCCGCCCCGACATCCAGGAGCAGGTGACGAGCGAGCGCGTGGTGCTGCGCGTGCGGGGCGCCGCGGTGTTCACCAACTTCCTCGCCCTCAAGAAGCGGCTGTCCCGGCACCCGCGGGCGCGCCGCATCGACGTGGACCTGAGCGAGGCGAGGCTCGTCGACCACACGGTGATGCAGCGGTTCCAGGAGCTGGCGCACGAGCTGGCGAGAGAGGGCCGGACGTTGGGGGTGCGCGGGCTGGAGCATCACCGGGGCCTGTCCCCGCATCCCCTCGCCGCGAGGAAGAAGAGCGTGGCGCCGGGCCTGGAGCTCACCTCCTGAGGGAGACGACGATGCGCCCCGAATCGAAGCCCGCGTCTGCCGCCAGCGACCGCGCCGCGCGCCTGCGCGCGGCCCTGGCTCACGCCAGCCACCTGCTCCCCGCGCAGGGGCCGCTCGGCACGTTCATCCACCACAACACGCTGCACGCGTTCCAGCACCTCCCCTTCCACCAGGCCCTCGCCGCCGCGAGCACCACCTTCGGCGCGGAGAGCTACCTCCCCGAGTCGCGCTTCCTCGAGCTGTACCAACAGGGCCGCATCACCGACGGAGACCTCCTCGCCGTGCTCGCGGAGGAGGGCCTCTCCTCGGAGGCGACGACGTCCGGCGATGGCGCTCCGACACGAGGAGGAGAGGCCGCCTCCCAGGCGGAGCTGGACGTCCTCCTCTCCCCGACCGCCGTGGCGTTGCTCGCGTTGCGCTTCCCCGTCCCCGCGGAGACGGCGGCGTCGCTCCAGTGGCGGCTCATGGAGCAGTCCTGCACCCGCGCGCTCCGCGACGACGTGCCCGTGGCGGCCCGGCGGCGCTTCCTGGCGTCCTCCCGAACGGGGATGCGGTCGTGGCTCGACCGGGTGGGGCGGGAATGGACGATGTCGGAGCTGGCCAGCGCGCTGCTGGAGCCCACCTTCGCGGCCTCGGTGCATGACGCCGCGCTCTGCTTCCGCCAGCCCCTCCCCGTGGACTTCGCCTTGCGGCTGCTCGGCGTCCCCTCGGCGCGCGCCCCGGGCTACGTGGCGCGGGTGGAGGAAGAGGTCCGCAGCACGCCGGGCCTCACGCTGGAGCGCTGGCTGAGCGCCGAGGCGGCGCTCGTGCCACATGCGCTCGCCACGGCCTTCGGCGGCGACGGCGGTTGGGCCTCGCTCTGGGAACAGGTGGGACAGGACTGCGAGCCCTTCGCCGTGTCGGCCCTCTGGGCCGTGTGTCGCGCGCCACGGCTCGCGACACCGCCTCCCTCCCTCGGTCCACCCCGCGGAGGCATCGCCAGCCATCGTGAGCAATTGCTCGGGGCCACGGGCTTCGACGTCGGGGAGTGGGTCCATCCCCCGCTCATCCGCGTGTGCGCGGCCTTCCTGGACGAAGGCATCGCGCACTGGCCCATGCCCCATCGTCGACATGGGCTGTACGCCGCGTGGCGCGCGCTGCGACAGGCGGGGCTGGGCGGGGAGCTGGCGTGGCTCCCGCCACCGGCGGCGGAGGGCGGGGCTCCCGCGTCCTCCGAGGACACGGTGCTCGACGCGCTCGGGGCCCTGGGGGTCGCGGAGGAGCACTGGGAGCCCTACCTGGTCCGCGTCCTGCTCGCCCTGCCTGGATGGGCGGGCATGTTCCATCGCCTGGAGCACGACCCGGCGCGCTCGCCGGATGCGCCCCCCGCGCGGCTGATGGACTTCCTGGCGGTGAGGCTCGACCTGGAGCGCCACGCGCTGGCCTGTGCCGCCCGGGAGCTCCTGGGCCATCAGGGCCCCTCGTCCTCGCTCACGGACTCGGCGCGAGACACGCCGCGTGTCTCCGACGAGCCTCCGCCGCGGGAGGCGGGGAGCTGGCGCCTCTTCCAATGGATGCAGCTCGCGGGGGTGTCCGCGATGGAGCTGGCGCGACAGGGCCCGCGATACAGGCAGGCCTTGCTGGACACCCTCGAGCGCTTCGACGCACCGACGCGGCGGCGGCTGTGGCACGAGGCCCTCGAACACCACTATCGCCAGGAGGTCTCCTGGGGGCTCGCGTGCAATCGGCGACGGCCGGAATCCGAGCGAGTGGTGGAGGCCCCACGCCTGCAGGCGCTGTTCTGCATGGACGACCGGGAGGAGTCCATCCGCCGGCACTTCGAGGAGCAGGACGCGCGACACGAGACCTTCGGCATCGCGGGCTTCTTCGGCGTCGCCATCGACTACCAGGGCCTGGATGACGCCCAGGCCTTCGCCCTCTGCCCCGTGGTGGTGACGCCCGCCCACGTCGTGGAGGAGCATCCCCTCCCGGGGGAGACACCCCGCGCCCGAGCCCGCGCACGACGACGCGCGAGGTGGGCGGGCCTCGCGCACGCCTTGCACCAGGGCACCCATGCGTTGGAGGTCGCGTGGCTGCTGACGCCGCTGCTCGGTGTGCTCTGCCTGCTGCGCCTGCCCTTCCAGCTCCTCTTCCCTCGCGCGATGGAACGGCTGCGCCGAGGGCTCGAGGCGCGGCTGCTCCCCCTGCCCGTCACCGGGCTGACGAGCCTTCGCGAACCGGGAGCGCCGCGCGCGGAGGGGAAGCCCCGGGGGTTCACCGTGGACGAGCAGGCGACACGCGTCGCGAGCGCCCTGGAGAGCATCGGCCTCGTGAAGGACTTCGCGCCGCTGGTGGCGGTGCTCGGTCACGGCGCGACGAGCGTCAACAACCCGCACCTGGCCGCGTACGACTGTGGCGCCTGTGGTGGAAGACACGGCGGCCCCAACGCCCGGCTCTTCGCGGAGATGGCCAACCACCCCGAGGTCCGCGCGCGGCTGCGCGAACGCGGCATCGCCATCCCCGACACCACGTGGTTCGTCGGAGGGCTGCACAACACGACCACGGACGAGGTCGCCTTGTATGACACGCGGCACGTCCCCGGCGCGCTGCGGGACGACCTGACCCGGCTTGGCGCGGCCCTGGAGCACGCCCGAGCCCGGTCCGCCCACGAGCGCTGCCGCCGCTTCGAGTCGGCGCCCGAGGACCTCACGCCCGCCTCGGCGCTCCGGCACGTCGAGGCGCGGGCCACGGACCTGGGCCAGCCTCGACCGGAGCTGGGGCACGTCACCAACGCGGTCTGCATCGTGGGGCGTCGCGCCCTGACCCGCGGGCTGTTCCTCGACCGCCGCGCCTTCCTCATCTCCTACGACCCGAGCCTCGACGCGAGCGGGGCCATCATCGAGCGAATCCTGCTCGCCGCGGGCCCCGTCGGCGCGGGCATCAACCTCGAGTACTACTTCTCCCGCGTCGACAACGCGCGGTACGGCTGCGGGACGAAGGTGCCGCACAACCTCACCGGCCTGCTCGGGGTGATGGACGGCGCGCAGAGCGACCTGCGCACGGGGCTGCCCTGGCAGATGGTGGAGCTGCACGAGCCGATGCGGCTGCTGCTCGTCGTCGAGGCGAGCGACGCCGTGCTGTCGGCCATCCTGGAGCGACAACCGCCCCTGCGGGAGCTCATCGGTCAGGGCTGGGTCCAGCTCATCGGCCTGGACCCGGTGACGGGCGTCCAGCGGCGCTTCACGCCCCAGGGCTTCAAGGCCCTCCAGCCACCCGACACACCCCTGCCGGAGGTCGCGGCCTCTCCCCGCTGGTACGCGGGCCGGAGGGACTTCCTGCCGCCCGCGCTCATCCGGAGCGACACCCTCCGGCCCGCTGCCTCCGCGCGAGGACGCCCCCATGGCACCGCCTGACCTCGACCCGGGCTGGCTCGCGGCGGCGGTTGCGTTGGCGCCGCTGCTGGCGTTCCTCGCCGTGGGCGCGGCGCTGCTCGTGGGTCGCGCGCCGAGCGAGCGCGGGGTCGCGCGCGCGGTCGTCGGCGCCCTGTGGCTGTCCCTGGGCTGCGCGCTCACGGCGACCGCGTGGTGGGCCCTGCACCCTCACGCGGTGCTCGCCACGACGCTCCCCTTCGGAGGGCCGTTCCTCGTGGATGCCCTGTCCGCGCCCATGCTCGTGCTGGTGAGCGTCATCACCCTGTGGGTGGGGCGCTTCGCCATCCCCTACCTGCACCGCGAGCCGGGCTTCGCGCGCTTCTTCCTCCTGCTGGCGCTGTTCGCCGCGGGGATGCAGTTGCTGGTGGGCGCCGGGAGCCTGGAGGTGCTCGCCATCGGTTGGGAGCTGGTGGGGCTGTCCTCGGCCCTGCTCATCGGCTTCTTCCAGGAGCGCGCCAGCCCCGTCCGCGCCGGGCTGCGGGCCTTCGGGACCTATCGGCTGTGTGACGTCGGCCTGTTCATGGCCGTGGCCTGGCTGCACCACGCCGCGGGCGACACGCGCTGGCCCGAGCCCACGCGGGCGCTCCCCACGACGGCCCTCGCGCTGTGCCTCCTGCTCGCGGCGATGGGCAAGTCCGCGCAGTTCCCCTTCAGCGGTTGGCTGGCTCGCGCGATGGAGGGCCCCACGCCGTCCAGCGCCCTCTTCTATGGCGCGCTCTCCATCCACGCGGGCCCCTATCTGCTGCTCCGGGCCGCGCCCCTGCTGGAGCACGCGCCCGTCGTCCGAGGCGCCCTCGTCCTGGTGGGGCTGCTCACCGCGCTGCAAGCCACCCTCGCCTGGCGCGTCCAGACGGACGTGAAGGGCGCGCTGGCCCAGGGCGTCCTCACCCAGGTGGGGCTGATGTTCGTGGAGGTGGGGCTCGGCCTGTACTCGCTCGCCCTGCTCCACCTGGTGGCCCACGCCGGCCTGCGCTGCCTCCAGTTCCTCCGCGCGCCGTCCGCGCTCAGGCAGGCCCAGGCCTGGCGCGCGGCGCTGCGCGACACACCACCGCCCTCCCTCGTCTGGTTGCACCGGTTCGTGCCCCGGGCCTGGGCGCCACGCCTCTACCGGCTCGCGATGGAGCGCTTCGCCGTGGACGCGCTGTACGAGCGCTGGCTCCTCCATCCGCTGCTGCGGCTGGGGCGCGCCCTCGACGCGGCGGAGCGCCGCTGGGTGGGCACCCTCTCGGCCGCGGAGGTCCCCCCGCCGACCCCCGCCCGCCCCGCGGAGACCTCTCCCAGCAATCCCTCCACGGGAGCCGTGTGATGACACCCACGACGCTGCTCGTCCCCCTCCTGCTCGTGCTCCCCATCGTCGGCGCGGTGTCGCTCGTGGGGACCCGAACGCCCGCGCGCGCGCTCCGCGTGGCCACCGTCGCGGCCTCGCTCACCCTGGTCGTCGCGCTGGCCCTCTCGTGGCCTCCCACCGGGCGTGCGCGCCCCGACGACCCCGACGCCCTCCTCTGCCCGCTGGTCTCACTGCTCACCCTGGCGACGCTCGTCGCGGGCCCCCGACAACTCCTGGACCGGGGGATGCTGATGGCGCTGCTCCTCACCGAAGGCGCGGCGCTGGGGGTGTTCCGCGCGCGGGGCACGCTCCCGCTGCTCGGCTGTCTCGTCGCATTGCCCATGCCCCTCGCCGGGCTGCTGGCCCAGAGGGAGCGGAGCGCGCCGGGCCCACGCGAGGCGCGCGTGTTCCACCTCTACATGCTCGTGGGCACGCTGCCGCTGCTGGCCGTGTTGGGCTTGGACCTGCCCGATGGCGCCCCCGGGGCCGCGTACGTCGTGCACACCCCCCGCCCCACCATGGCGCTGGGCCTCGGCGCCCTGGCGGCGCTCGCCGTGGGCGTCCGTCTGGCGGTGGTGCCCTTCCACTCGTGGCTCCCTTGCGTGGTGACGCGGCTGCCCCTGGGCGTGGGGCTCGTGGTGACACACCTGGTGGTGGGACTCTTCCTGCTGGAGCGCCTGACGCCTTGCCTGGGCGCTCCGGCGCTCGCGCTGCTGGGCACCCTGGGCGTGGCGACGGCGCTCCATGGGGCCGTGGCGGCCTGGGCCCAGACCGACCTCCGCCGCATGCTCGGCTTCCTGCTGTCGAGCCACTCCGGCCTGGTGCTCGCGGGAGCGGTGCTGGGAGGCGCGGAGGCCTGGCCGGGCGCGCGACTCCACGCCGTCGCCATGGGCCTCTCCTTCACCGGGCTGGGGCTGCTCGTCCAATCGCTGGAGCGGAGGACGGGCACCGCGGACACGACGAGGCTGGGAGGACTCCACGCCCCGGGCGGTCGCATGTCGGTGCTCTTCCTGTTGCTCGCCCTGGGGGCCCTGGGCGTGCCGGGGACGTGGGGGTTCACGAGCGAGGACCTGCTGCTGCGCGCGGCCGTCGGCGTGCATCCGGCCCTGGCGCTCGCGCTCCTGCTCGCCCTGGCGCTGGGCGCGGTCACCCTCCTGAGGGCCTGGCAGCGCGCCTTCCTCGGTCCTCCCTCGCCTCGGCCATTCACCGACCTCCTCCCCCGGGAGCGCTGGACGGCGGTGGCCCTGGTCCTCGCCCTCCTCGCCGGGGGCCGGGGCCTCGGCGAGTCGGTCTTCCCTCCCTCCATGGCGCCTTCCATCGTCTTCCAGCGTGCTCACCGTGAGGCCAAAGCCATCCGGAATAGGAGGGAGCACCATGTTCCAGTCGAGGCAGCGCAACGTCCTGGGGGGCCTGTTCGTGGCGACGATGCTGGGCCTGAGCGGCTGCAGTTCGAGTCGACACAGCGCGAAGGTGGACGAATCCTGGTTGGCGCGAGTCCCCCCCGACCAGATGAATGACGTGCGCCAGGCACAGCTCCTCGAGACCAAGTCCGAGGACGAGGTGACCCGCGCCAAGGTCGCGGAGGAGGACAGCAAGCGCGAGCTGGAGATCGCCAAGAAGGAGGAGAAGGCGGCCAAGGCCAGCCACGGCGCGGCCAAGGCGGAGATGAAGCACGCGAACGCCAAGGGCCAGAACGCGAGCGCCGACGCGCAGCAGCGCCTCCAGCAGTCGGACACCCAGTTGGAGGCGGCCAAGGCGCAGGTGGCCTGGCGTGAGCGGGTCGTCACCACCCGCAAGTCGCTGAAGACGCTGCGCGAGCGGGAGCGCGACGTGGCCAAGGCGCAGTTGGAGCAGGCCCGCTACGAGACGCTCCAGCGCAGCGGCGACATCCGCGCCAACAAGCTCGACGGCCAGAAGTTCGCCCGCAACGTGGAGGACACGCAGCGCAAGGCGCAGGAGTCCCAGCAGGTGGTCGACAACGACCTGCAGCAGCAGCGCCAGGCCCGGGCCCACTGGCAGGAGCTCGACTCCCAGGTCCAGGCGTACGGCGGCAGCGGCCGCTAGGCGTCGCACAAACCTGACATACGGCTGACACACCGGGGAAGCAGGGTAGGGCCTCACCGACGACGGCGCCGGGATGCCCGGCCCCGCTTCCCCGGAGGTCCGCCATGAAGCTCTACGGAAACAGCTACAGCACCTGCACCCTGAGGGCCCTGCTCGCCCTGGCCGAGAAGGGCCTCGAGGCCGAGCTCATCCCGGTCGACCTGGCCAAGGGCGAGCAGCGGCTGCCCCAGCACCGCGCGGTCCACCCGTTCGCGAAGATTCCCGTGCTCATCGACGGGGACTTCCGGCTGTACGAGTCGGGCGCCATCATCCGCTACGTCGACGGCCTGCCCTCCTCCGCGCCGAGCCTCATCCCCGCGGACGCGAAGACGCGCGCGGTGATGGACCAGTGGGTGAGCGTGGAGCCGTCGTACCTCCAGCCGCACATCTTCGAGATCCGCAAGCAGTTGTTCCTCAACCCCATGTTCGGCGGGAAGACGGACCCGGCCGAGGTCGAGAAGGCGCGCGAGAGCGTCGCCTACGTCCTGGACGTGCTGGAGCGCGCGCTGGAGGGGAAGCACTACCTGGCCGGGGACACCTTCACCCTGGCGGACCTGGTCTACGTGCCCACCCTCCAGTTCCTCGTCATCGCGAAGCAGGACGACCTCATCTTGACGCGCCGCAACGTGGCCGCGTGGTGGGAGCGCATCGGCACCCGGCCCGCGTGGAAGCGCATCGTGGCGGGCGCGCCGGCGCGTTGAGGTGGGTGGTCCGGGCGCGGGGGGATGCCGTAGAACGCTCCTGCCCGCCCCCGTCGGGGTGACGGCAGTCCGGGAGCCCTCACCTCGTGGAGACCCTCGTCCGCATCGCCGAAGCCCTCGGTCGTTTCTCCGCGCGCTTCGTCCCCAGCGCGTTCTCCATCGCCGTGCTGCTGAGCCTGCTCACCATGGGCCTGGCCATGGGGTGGGCGGACGCGGCGCCCGCGAAGGTGCTCGACGCGTGGGGGGGCGGCTTCTGGGAGCTGCTCACCTTCTCCATGCAGATGGCGCTGGTGATGTTCACCGGCTACCTGCTGGCGCTCACCCCGCCGGTGCGGCGGCTGCTGGTGTGGGCGGCCGGGCTTGCGCGCACGCCGCGCGGCGCGGTGGCGCTGATGGCGGGGGTGTCCATGGGGCTGGCCTACATCAACTGGGGCCTGTCCCTCGTCGCCAGCGCGATGCTGGTGCGCTTCGTGGCGCGCCGCAGGCCGGACGTGGACTACCGGCTGCTGGTGGCGTGTGCGTACTTCGGCCTGGGGGCCACGTGGCACGCGGGCCTGTCCGCGTCCGCGCCGCTGCTGGTGGCGACCCCGGGGCACTTCCTGGAGAAGTCCGTGGGGGTCATCCCCATCGACCGCACGTTGTTCTCGCCGTTCAACGTGGGCCTCACGGTGGTGGTGGTGGTGGGGTTGGTGCTGCTCGCGTGGGCGCTGCATCCCGAGCCCGGGAGCGTGGTGCGCGTGGACCCGGCGGTGCTGGAGACGCTGGGGGACTTCGTGCCGCCCGAGCGTCCGGCGGAGAAGAGCTTCGCGGTGTGGTTGGACCACGCGCGGGTGCTCAACCTCGTCTTCGGGGTGCTGGGGCTCGTGTGGCTGGGGCGCTACCTGTGGATGAACGGGGGGTGGCGCGCGCTCAACCTCAACGTGGTGAACTTCACGTTCCTGGTGCTGGCGGTGCTGCTGCATGGCACGCCCGCGCGGCTCATCAAGGCGTCGGAGGAGGCCGGCGGGGTGTTGCACGGCATCGTCCTCCAGTTCCCGCTGTATGCGGGCATCTACGGCATCTTCAAGGCCACGGGGTTGACGGACCGCATCGGCGAGCTGTTCGTGTCGATGTCCACGCGTTCGACGTTCCCGGCCATCGTCTATCTCTACAGCGGCGTGGTGAACTACTTCGTGCCGTCGGGAGGCTCGAAGTGGGCCATCGAGGCGCCGTACCTGCTGGAGGCGGCGAAGACGCTCGGCGTGGCGCCGGAGAAGGTGGTGCTCGCGTACGCGTGGGGCGACATGGCCACGGACCTCATCCAGCCGTTCTGGGCGCTGCCGCTGCTCGCGGTGGCGAAGTTGGAGTTCAAGGACATCCTCGGCTTCCTGCTCGTGGCTTTCCTGGTGTACCTGCCGCTGGTGACGCTGGCGTTCTTCCTGTGGGGGTAGGCGCGGTTGGACGCGGCGGATTTCGTGCTACATCAAGGGCGTGGCTGGCCGGGGAGGCCAGCCGTGGACCGACCAACGAGGGGACCCCGACGATGAAGAAGCTGCTGACGCGGAGCATGGTGTGTGCGGTGCTGGGGATGTCGACGCTGGCGATGGCGCAGGACGCCGCGCCCGAGGCCGTGAAGGCGCCGAGCGCCGACGCCGTGCGTGACACGTGGAACTACTTCTACAAGGGGCAGGGACAGGGGCCGGTGCTGGTGGAGGCCAAGCTCTGCACCGAGGTGGCGAAGGAAGGTCCGAACAAGTTCGAGTGCACCGCGGAGGTAGGCCCCGAGGGTGTGAAGGCCAACACCAACGTCATGCTGTGGCAGGCGTACCTGGTGCCGCAGGGTGACTCGGTCGAGGACGTCATGGTGCAGACCAAGCAGGGCACCGTGGTGCGCGAGACCAAGGACGTGAAGCTCAAGGGCGACGGCTGGCGCGCGCGTCAGTGGACGGGCGTGCGGCTGAACAAGCCGGGCACCTGGACCGTGTCCATCATGCGCGGCGACCAGGTGCTCAAGGAGCTGCAGGTCAAGGTGCAGTAGTCCCGAGCCCAGCGAATCCAGTACACGACGCCCGCCGGTGGCCCTCCAGGGTCCGCCGCGCGGGCGTCGGTGTTTCGGGGGTCAGGGCTGGAGCGGATTCAGGAGCGCGACGGCTCGTTCCCCTCCAAGACTCCCGCGTAGTACGCGGCGGCCTTGACGAACCTCGATTGGGATTGGCCGCTGATGTACTGACGGTACATGGCCCGGGTCGCCCCGACGTAGAAGAAGGCACGCAACCTTCGCTCGAGCCCCCGGGGCGTCGCGTCTCCATGCTCCAGCACGCCATCCTGGAGCCACGTGGCATCGTCCAGCTGATCCACGCCCGTGAAGAACACGACAGGCGCTTCGTGTCCCTTGCACGAGGACACCGTCGTCACTCGCACGTACTCGAAGTTCTCCACGGGAAACGCCCCGGCCTCCTGCCCACCTGCCCCACCGAACGCCGCGGCGGGAACGCCCGCGCGACTCAAAGCGCTCGCGACCCTGCTCGGTTTCGCGAGCTGAACGACCAGGATCTCTCTCGCGGACAGCCCCTCCTCCTCCACGAGCCGTCGTATCTCCGACGCCAACCATCCATGCTCCGCGGACTCCGACCCGAACGATTGGACCCTCGGCGGTACCCCGGACCTCTCCGTGTAGGCGACATGGAACAACCCATCGAGGGCCTTCGTCGGGGTCTCGAGCAAATCATGGGTCATGAGTTCGTTCGTCTTCATGAACTCCCGCATCCCAGGCTCCCTGACGCCCTGGAGTCGATGCGGATCGAGGACGCAATTGAAGGCGAGGTCGAGGATCTCCCGGGTCGAGCGAAACGCCTCACGCAGGACGCGGACTCGCCCAGAGAAGTTGAGAGCGGCTGGGAGCTCTGTCTTGAGCGCTTCGAGCGACGCATTCCCTCGGATGTTCTGTGAATCGTCGAGGAACAGGTAGAGGGGTCTGAGGCCTGTGGTTCCGTTCTCGCGAACCATGGGGCGTGCCGCCTCATAGAGCAGGCGCAGGTGTTCTGGTCCCATGTCCTGGGCCTCGTCCACGAAGACCGCGTCGAACAGGGCACTTTGTCTCCGGAGAAGGTCGACGTGGGTGAAAGTGACCCGCTCCAGTGCCTGCAAGTTCGCATGACCGAAGCGCGCCTCGAGCGCTCTCGACACGAGGGACTCCAGCAAGGGACGAAGCGCCTTGTTGGCGTACGAAACGAGGACCCTGGTCTTCGGATGCTCCTCGAGGAATCGCGCGAGCCAATGCGTGAGCACGAAGGTCTTGCCGGAGCCCGCGACGCCACGGACGAGGTGATGGCCTTCGTCGACTCGACGGCGGAACAGCTCGACCTGCTCCTCCGAGAAGAGCGGTCGCTCCTGCCTCCGGGCCCGCAGCTCGGAGGAGAGGGTGATTCCTCGCTCCATCTTCAACGGGAAGCTCACGTCGATGTGCTCCGCCACGAACTTCCCCTTGCGGAAGCTGACGGGGTGTAGGAGTGACGCGAGTAGACCCGTCACGGGTCCGCCAGCCTCTTCCGTGGAGCAGAGGAGAAACAGATGGTCGCGAGCCCGGCTGGCCGCGACGTTCAGGATCATCGACAGTTCTCCTGGAGAAAACGGCCGCCCAGCCGCGACGGTGTCTATCAGCACGACGTCCGCTTCAGTCCCCTGCTGTCGGTGGATGGTGGACGCAATGAACCTTCCTATCGGAAAGTTGCGTTCGGTCCCCAACCGTCGAAGTCCGTTGGCCTGAGCGCGATAGGGCGTCAGCGCCAACACCGACCTGTTGCTGGCGAGCACCTGCTCCGCGATTTCAATCAGGAGACGTGCCGAAGCATCTCGCTCGTATCCACGTCCTATCTGAGCGCGCCGGAATGCCAGCTTCCGAGGGTCCGTCGTACAACGGTCGAGGACGACCCAGCATGCTCGATTCTGGGGAAACCCCGGGACCAGCGAAGCCGCCGCGCGCTCCTGGACGCGCGGTGCGGTCGTCAGCATCTTGCCGTAGGAGAACTCACTCACCACAGAGCAGATCTCCGGATGCATGCGGTACTGCTCGGTCAGCAGCAGGACATCCCCTTTCGACACGTCTCTCGTCGTGTCTTGCAAGTGCGACATGGGAGAACTGCGGAACCACCGGTTCACATGCTCCCCATGCCCTTCCGGCGCACGGGAGATGGGGCCAATCTGCTTGGGATCTCCCGCCAGGAATACATGAGGAGCCAGCGGAGCGATGAGCGCTGCCGCCGCGCGAGGCACCATCCCGGCTTCGTCGATGACGACACGGGAGAACGGGCTGTCTCCTGCGAGTTCTGAGACCAGCCTGAGCGCCCGGTGAATCGTCACGACAATCAAGGTCGCGCGACCCTTCTTCGCAGCGAAGAACGTTTCGTCTGGCAGCGCCTTCCGTAGGTCGGAGCTCTGCTTTCGGGCTTGAGCAATCTCAGTAGATGGAGCGCCTTTCGCACCGAGCTGGGCGACAAGCTGGTCCTGCTGATCGATCTCCGCGACCAACCGGCGGTATCCCGCGTCCTGCAACGTCTCTGGGAACAGGTTGGCAAGCTGCTCACCAGCGCCCTTCCCTCCACGAAAAACCCGGCAGAGACCGTCATGAATCAGCGATCCCTGCGCCTTCAATCCTTGAGCAACCCTTCGGGTCAATTCATCGACCGCCCGATTCGTAGGTGCGGCGGCGATGATTCGTTGGGATGGGAACTGCAGGAGCGCGGTGATGAGCTGCTGTGTGGTCGCATGAGTCTTACCGGTCCCAGGAGGTCCCCAGAGAATTCCCCACGTGCTCTTCCAGACGTTGGCGAGGGTGAGGGGCCCGGACCTTCGCAAATCGAACCCTCCCTGAACCGACCGGAGCGCCTTCTGGAGGGATGCGGCCGGAATGGGCGCCGACGCCGCGCCCTGGATGGCCAGCGAGAAGTCGAACGGCTTGTAGCACCAGGACTCCACCTGACGGACAGTCGATGCCTCGAGCGGAGACTGCGGCCCCGTGCACATGAACACCCTGCCCGTCTCAGGGTCGACATGGACGATCTCCCCCGCGACGACGGGCACCTCGGCCTTGAAGCCGAGCAACGTCCCCCCGTTCCAACCGTCATCCGCGGAGGGAGAGGGTTCCATGCTGAGCATCTGTGCGGATTCGATCCGAACTCCCGCAGCCTCCCGAAGCTTCACCCCTCGGTAGCTGGCCTTCTCCTGGTCCAGTGCCTCCAAGAGGTCCTCGGGAAGCCGGGACGAGCCCCCACGACTCGCCGTGTGCAGTCCCACGACCGCACGGCGCATGAAGCCATTGACCAGCGACTGATCCAGTTCCTCGGCTGCATCCAAGGCGCTGGGCGCAGCGATCGGATCTCCCGGGGCGGTCATACGCAGCTTCCGCTCCAGCTCCTTCACCTTCCTGGACCACATTGCGGCGAAGGCAGGATCGATCCCCGGCTTCGAGAGATTGGACTTCGCATGCGCATACTCTCGCTCGAGGGCCTCGCGAGTCGCCTTCGGCATCGATTCCCCCTCATGGACGGCGGAGCCAGCCTGATGGCACTCAATCTATCGCGGTGATTCACGAGATTGCCATGCAGGCATCGCCACCCATGACTGTCGAAAGGGCGACGGGTCGCTTTCGCCTCATCCATCCAGGCCACGTCCGAAGGTGGCTGGTCCTGATGTCAGGGATGGCCCTTATTGGAGAGCAATCCCCGTCCTGGGCTGCGAGCACACCTGACAGCCAGGGTTGATAGCCTTCAGGCCCATGCAAGCCTATCGCTCCCTGTGGCTCCTATTGGTCGCGGTGTCGTGGTCGGGCTGTTCCTCTGCCTCCAGGCCGTATGTCCAAGACGCTTGGGAGGCGGCGGAGACGGAGTGCGACGCCTCCCATGAAGACCTGTGCGTCTCCATGCACTGCATGGAAGACGCATGCGGACTCTACGACTGTGCGGATGCACCTGGGGCCATCGAGCTGGCGCGTCTCCCTCCCGTCCGCCCGCCCGCGGCCGCCGCTTCGCCGGGCAGTGGCCCCCGGCGGAATTGGGGAAGTGCCCAGGAGCTTCCACCAGGCGCCGTCATGGTGTTCCCCAACTGGAACGGCGCCTCATCCCAGAGCATCCCTCCGTCATTCCGGCTCCCCGCGGGACGGTGGGAGAAGCACCACATCTTCCCCCAGTCGAAAGACCTCGCGGCATGGTTCGAACGGCAGGGCGTGAAGATCCACAATTACACCATGCCCATCCCGCTCTCCGTGCATCGGAGGATCCACGATGGCACGGGTCGCGGCGGGGCATGGAACGACGCCTGGCGCGACTTCAGGGCGAACAACGAGAACGCCTCACCCGTGGAGATTTTCAAGTTCGCAGGGGAGCTGATTCACCGGTTCGAGCTGATGGGCGGACCTATTCAGCCCTACTCCTCGCGCCCCGGCACGTGAGAGTCTGCAACTCATGACCCGGTACTTTCGGCTACGCGAGGACAGGACCGCCGTCACAGCCGACCTCGACGCTTCGCACAGATGGGGACTCCCGGGCGTGCGGTGCCATACGTGCGGAACCACCTGGGCGAGCTCCGGCCATCAGTACCCCGCGGTGGACCTGTCCCCGCTTCCGGAACGACACGCGTTCGAGAAGCCCCGGACCGAGCCCTTCCCGGAGTTCGCCCGTCTTCGAGAGCTGGTGCGCCCCCTGCTCCCTCCCGATGCCGCGCTCCCTCCGGGAACACTCTTCGGACCGCTCGATGGAAACGCGACGGGGCGGTTCGGCCCGCTCACGTCCCAGGGAGAGATCCTCTGGGTGGCGAGGAAAGACGCGCTGGACCAGCTCCAAACAGCGGGCGTCCGCGGACTCGTCGGCTGCCCGACGGCACTGCGGTTCCGGCAAAAGTCCCCACCCGAGCTGCTGGAACTCCAGCTCGAAGCACACGGAAGACTGCACCCCGATTGCCTGCCTCCGGACCTGCAGCCCCCCTGCGAGACCTGTGGCCGTGTGTACTTCCGGCTCCCGGATGACCCCGTCCTGGATGCGGCATCGCTTCCCCGGGAACTGGACCTGTTCCGAGTGGGAAACTACGCAACGATGATCGTGGCGACCGACCGATTCATGGAGGCCGCGAAGCGACTTGAACCAAGCGGGGTCACGTTTCGTGAGCTTCCTGTGCGCTGAGCGCGCAACGACGCCGAGCCACGTGCACGACGCCCGCCGGTGGCCCTCCAGGGTCCGCCGCGCGGGCGTCGGTGTTTCGGGGGTCAGGGCTGGAGCGACACGCGCGCTTCCGCCGAGCCACGACGGTGCAGCTCGAACGCGGCCTGCACTGCCTGGAAGAACACGACGAGGATGTAGATCCGGAAGAGCATGCCGTAGATCTTGGGCGTCTTGCCGTCGGCCATGGCGTCACCGAACGTCACCAGGCTGTCCAGGACATACAAGGTGATGGCGAGGATCGGCGCGGCGCGAGCCCCCTGGAAGGTGAAGTAGCCGAGCACGGCCACGACCAGACCAAACAGGCCGGACGCCATGCCCACCCCGATTCCCTCCCACACATCGTCCGCCGTGAAGACAGGCATGCAGCCCATCATCGTGTTGAGCGCCGCCAGGAAATACAGCAGGTGCGCGGCCACCTTGATGCGCTGCTCGGGGTCCGTCGACGAGCCCGGCAGGGGCACGCCATCTCGTGTCACATGGAGATAGACATTGGAGAGCGTCTGCCGGAGCTGGATGTTCAACGCGCTCCCATCCGAGAGCCGGAACTCCACACCCTGCTTCAACCGGGCCGCTCCCCCATCCACAACCCCGAGCTCCTCGCCATCCAGCGTGACCCGGAACTTCCTCCAGAACATCCCCCACGACATCTCGAGACGCTGAGGGCCACCCACCTCCAGCGCCAACCGCTTCGAACCCATTTCAGTCCCGCCCTCGACCCGTCCCGGGTCCGCGCCCCACCCTAATCCCACCCACGGGCGCCATGCAAAACACGGCCGGCCCCGTCCCTCAGACCTTCGTCAGCAACACGAAGACCACCAACAACAACATCACCAGGTGGAACCACCCCACGTTGCGCGCCACCACCGCCATCGGCTCACCCGCGACGGGCGCCTCACCCCGGCGGATGGCCGCCAGCTCCTTCATACCGAGGACGAGTCCCGCCAACCCCGGCACGAAGCCCAGGAACCCCGCCGTGGAGAACTTGAGCGCCAGACGCGCACGCGGGGACGGCCCCTCGTGCGCCTCACGGACACTGCAATCGACGCAGAACGTCCGCCGACTCCGCCGCTGGCGGCACTCCTCACAGACAAAGGTGCCACAACGACTGCACGTCCCCTCCGCGGCGCGTTGGGGATGACGGGGGCACAGCGCGACACTCGCGTCCATGCCCCCTGTCTATCACGCGCTCACTGGAAGATGTCGAACGGGGCCACCCCGGACCAGGTGTTCTCCCTCACGTTGAAGCCGAGGAAGAGCAAGAAGCTCGCATCCCAATCACCGAACACCACGATGAAGTGCGGACGCTCCATCGCGTTGCCCGCGGCGGCCATCACGCTCCCGGTCCCCGTGGCTCGCAGCCCGTAGAAGCTCAGCGGCGGAGTCCCGGTGGTGGAGGGCGCCAGGAAGGCGCCCCCCTCGTCCGGCCCCGAGGTCTCGCCGAAGCGCACCTGCGTCACCACCGGGGTGAACACCGTCCCCTGGCTGGTGCCGTTGGCCGCGACGTCGAAGTGGCCGAAGTCCACCCCCTCCGCCGGGCTGTTGGAGATGGCGTTCATCACCCGCACCCGGGCGTCCATCACGCCCACCGGATAGCGGTCCTGGATGAACAGGAGCCGGGGCGTCTGCGCGCCCGTCGTCTGTCCCGCGCGCCCCGTCACCACCGCCAGGTAGCGCCCGCCCGCGACGAGCGGCCCCGTATTCGTGTCCGACACCACCAAGGCGTTGGCGTCGTCGTTGCGCGCCACGCGCAGCAGATGGCCGCTCGCCGTGACGGGCAGCTCTCCAATCGCTGGCGAGTAGTTGAACTCGACGCCCACCGCCACCTTGGTCGTCCCCTGCAATGCCTGGAGGATCAGCGGGTCGTCATTCTCCGTCACCGGCAAGAGGCCGTTGAAGAAGTAGACCAGCGGGTCCCGCTTCAGGCGCAGCGTCTGCTCCACCCCGGCGCGAACCAGCAGCAGCGCGGGCTGCCCGGCGTCCGGCAGCGGGCGACGGTCATCACCCGTGAGGATGGCGAACCACGCGCTGCCCTCCGGCAACGCCCCCTCCGGCACGGAGAAGAACAACCGCTTGCTCAAGGCCGGCGAGAAGCCGCTGTCGCCCGACGAGGAGATGACGAGCCGCTGCGTCGTCGTGGGGATGGCCACCCCCGCCGCGACATCCGCCGAGTAGGGATTGACGGTCGACACCGGCGTCGCCGACGCGCTCTCCAATCCCAGCCGCCGCGTACGCCCCTGCGCCGGGATGACGGTGACCCGATCCGCCGACACCATTCGCACGCGGGCCTTGCCCGTACCCGCCGCCTCGAAGGACTCGCGCAGCACCACCAGCCGGGCGCGCTCCACCCGGTCCACCTCGGTGCGGTTGGAGAACCCCACCGCCACCAACGTGAGCCGCTCTCCCTCCGCCAGCTTCACGGGCTCGGACGTGGCCAGCGCGGGCCCCGAGGCGACATCCGCGTCGTGCGTCGTGAACAGCAGCTCCGTCCCCGCGGGCACCTCCTGGTAGCCCGTGACGGCGTCCTCGCCCGGAGACACCGCGTCGAACAGCTCGCGTGCCCCCTGGCGCACGTCCAGTCGATAGGGACGCCACGGCGCGCTGTCGCTGTCACTCGGGTTGTCCTTCAACCCCAGCGACGCGTTGACGAAGCGCACGTAGGCCACGGAGGGCGGGTCGCCACAGCCGCCGTCGGGCGAGGACCCGCCATCCGGGCATTCGGGAGGCGGCGGGCAGCCACCATCCGGCAGCGGGGTACCCCCGTCACCACAGGCAGGAGGAGGCGGCGAGCAGCCACCGTCCGGCAGCGGCGTGCCCCCATCCGGGCAGGTGGTCGGCTGCGAGCAGCCACCGTCCGGCAGCGGCGTGCCCCCATCCGGGCAGGTGGTCGGCTGCGAGCAGCCACCATCCGCCAACCGCGTCCCTCCATCCGGGCACGCGGGAGGCGGGCAGCCACCGTCCGCCAACCGCGTCCCTCCATCCGGGCACGCGGGAGGCGGGCAGCCACCATCCGGCAGCCGCGTCCCACCGTCCGCGCACTGTGAACCGCTGTCCGGAGTGCCCGGGTCGTCATCATCTCCACAGCCCGTGGCCAGCACCGCGAGCCCCAGGCCCACCGCCAGCATCCACCTTCTGAAAGCAGGTCTCGTCACGACACATCCCTCCCAGAGAAGACAGCCCGTGGCGTACGTCTGGATGTCTCAGCGTGCGGCGGAGCCCGCGGCGGTGCGCTTCTGGCACTCGCTGCGCAGCGGGTACGGCGGCTTGCCCTGGGACAGGTGGTCCCGCAGGTAGAAGTAGGCCATCACGCCCGCGTTGAACTCCGCGCGGCGCAGCCACTCCGCCTTGGCGACCGGCTCGCCCGTGCGCACCGCCTCCGTGATGGGGTTGTCCACCGTGCAGATCTCCCGCCACATGGTGGCGCCGCCCAGCGCCCGGGTGTTGCCGCTGCGCGGGTCGGAGGACGACCCCGTGCCGAACTTCCCCACGCGCACCAGGTCACACGCGCCGCGCGCCGCGCCGAGCATGTTCGCGCCCCAGCGTCCCCAGTCGTCCGCGTCGCCGGAGAAGTCGATGTCCACCTCGCCGTACTTCACCCACGCCTGCATGAACGACGGCAGGAAGGACACCTGCGTGCCGCCGGTGCCCATGAACACCAGGTACTTCGCCGCGCCCCCGTCCCCGAGCGCCTGGTCGAACGTCGCCAGGTGGCTGCTCCCGTCCGTGCCATGCCCGAAGAGGCCGGCGACGAGGTTCGCCACCCGCGCCCCGTTGAGCGTGACGAGCGCCTTGGCCGCGCCGCTCTGCCCCTCCGCCGTGCGGCCGTGGCAGTTCCCGCACACGCCCTGGAACACGGTGGACCCCGGCGTGGAGTAGTACAGCTCGCCCCACGGCTGCCGGGGGTTGCCCAGCGCGTCCACCATCCACGGCTCGACGGTGGCGGGCTCGGGCGCGTCCTCGAAGGAGCACTCCGGCCTCGCGACCCAGAAGTTGGTCGGGAACAGGCGCGCGGCCAACTGCGCGTGCCGCTCCGTCACGGCGTAGCCCAGCAGGTGCTGGTGCGTGCCGCGCTGGACCTGCGCGAGCCAGTCGCGGTTGCGCGGCTCGTACGGGACGCGGTCGGTGAAATCCTCGGAGACCCACCGCACGTCCTTCGGGTTCTTGCAGGTCTCCCAGACGATGTCCTCCGCCTGCTTGATGCGCACGCGCTTCGCGTTCGCCCGCTGCTCCGAGGACAACGTCGCGTCGCTCGCGCGCTCCAGCGAACCGAGCCACTTCGCCATGAGCAGCACCAGCCGGCAGTCGCGCCCGGGCACGTTGGCCGGCATGTGGAGGTAGACCTCGTGCGACTCCTGCATCACCCGCTGGTAGAAGGTGCTGGTGGGCGCGGCGGCGCGCAAATCCCGCTCGAAGTCCACGCCCGCGCGGACGTCCGCGTAGAACTTCTGCCCGTTGCTCTCCATCCGCTTCGTGTCGAAGCCCGGCAGCACGCCCCCCGCGGAGAAGTCCAGGTCCGCGATGGCCGGGTTGCTCTGCACCGCGAACCCGTTCGGGTTGTGGCACTGCGCGCAGTTGCCGATGAAGTAGCCCTGCAGGGCCAGCTCGTTCCCATCGCGGTAGGGCCGGCCCACCGGCGCCTGGTCCTCGAGGCGGGGCAGGTCCGCCGCCGAGCGCAGGCCCTGGATGACCCCGTAGGAGATGAGCCGGTCCACCTGCGACAGCTCGTCCTCCAGCACCTCCACGTTCGGGTCCGTGCCGCCCTGCCCCGCGGGACGGCGGTTGACCTGGAGGGGCGTGAAGCCCAGCACGAAGTCCTGGGCCTCCGCGCCGCTGTGGCAGTTGATGCAGCGGTGCCTTCCCGGGAGCGCGTAGTTGCGCGTCCCGCCCCACTCCTCGTGCTCCGTGTGGACCAGGACGCGGTCGGAGAAGCGCGAGCCGTCGCGGTAGCGCAGGTCGTGCAGCCGCGCGGCGGTGCCCTCCTCGTTCCACACGTACGTGCCGAACAGCGCGTCCTGCCACCGCTCGCGCGTGACGATGAGCCGCGTCTCGATGCGGCGGTGCTCGGTGCGGCCCCCCGCGCTCGTCACCGGCTTGAAGAACGTCTTGTAGAAGCGGGTGTTGGGAGGGATGACGAAGCGCTTCCTCGCCGCGTCATAGGTGATGGCCTTCCCCGCGGGCACGTGCACCATGCGCAGCTTCTTCGCGTGGTCGGAGAACAGCGGATAGGTGGGCGCGAAGGCGAAGGTGCCGTGCCGCGCCAGCTTCAGCGCGTCGAACGTCAGGATGTCCGTGTCCGTGTCCTTCAGGTCCGCCGGCAGCTCGGTCAGCGCCGCGAAGAAGGTGTCCTTCTCCGGGTCGCCGCCCGGCTCGGGCTTCGGAGGGATGCAGCTCCCCAGGTCGCTCATCGACCGGGCCACCGAGAGCGACACGCGCGCGCCCTCCTCCACCTCCGCCTCGCAGGAGAGGTCGAACGGCTCGCTCTCCGGGGCACCTCGCGCCAGCCACGCTTGCAGCGCGCACGCCAGCCGGGCGGACGCGCGGCTCTGGTCCGGCGTGGCCAGGGGCGGCATGGCGCCCTGGGACGCCAGCGCCGCCATGCGGGGCGCGGCCTCCTTCAGCCCCGCGAGGTCGGAGTCGTACCGGAAGCCGCCGCGCGCCTCGGGGGCGCGATGGCATTCCCCGCACTGGGCATCCACCTGCCCCTTGAGGCTGCTGAAGACCTCCTTGCTCACCGGCGCGCGCTTCACCGCCGCGCGCATGGGGAACACCTCCGACGAGCGGACCGCGGAGTAGCACTGCTCCTCCACCACGACCCGCTCCTCCGGAGAGGGCTCCCGCTCCGAGGAACAACCACCCATGAAGGACAATGTCAGACAGGCCAACCAGGAGGCCCGGTACCGCGCGAGCCAATTCCTCTCCAACCGCATGGACCGCTCCTTTTAGGAGTCCCCGGCGGCCCAATACCGCAAGTCCAACCCCACAATCGACAACACAAACATCACCCAACGGGTCGTCTCGTCTGTTTTCACCCCGCCGTGACATTCAAAGACTCTCACGGGCCACGGCGGGGTGCGGCACTGTCACGGAATCACGAACGCGGCATCACGGGACCGTGACGGCGCGGATGCGACCCAGCGCGTTGGCCGCCCGCTCGGTGAACCACAGGTGCGCGTCCAGGCAGAAGAAGCCCGGGGGCGCGAAGACGATGCCCGCGGGCTGGCTGCCGGCGGTGGGGACGGCGTACTCGGTGATGGCGCCGTCCACGCCGATGCGGCCCACCTTGTTGGCCCGCAGCTCCACGAACCAGAGGGCGCCGTCCGGCCCGGGGATGATGTCCACCGGCGAGGCGTTGGGCGTGGGCAGCGCGTACTCGGTGATGACGCCGTCCACGGTGACGCGGCCGATCTTCCCCGCGAACTGCTCCGTGAACCACATGGCGCCGTCCCAGCCCAGCACGATGCTGTTGGGGCCCGCGTTCGGCGTGGGCAGCGCGTACTCGGTGATGACGCCCTCCGGGGTGATGGTGCCCACCCGGTTGCCCGTCAGCTCCGTGAACCACAGGCGCCCGCCGGCCCCCAACGCCAGCCCCATGGGCTGGGACTCGGGCGACGGCAGGGTGAACTGCGTGAAGACGCCCTCCTTCGTCACACGGCCGATACGGTTTCCGGCCACCTGGGTGAACCAGACATGTCCATCCGGACCCGTGGCAATCCCATACGGCGCGGAGCCCCGCAGCGGCAGCCGGAACTCGGTCACCCCCCCCGCGGGAGTGATTCGCGCCACCTGGTCCACGGAGAGCTGGGTGAACCAGAGATTGCCATCCAGGCCCGGGGTGATGCGCTGGGGCAGCGAGAACTCGGACGGCAGCGGGAACTCCGTCACGACGCCGTCACGCGTGGCGCGGCCGATGGTGCCGGAGCTGGCCTGGGTGAACCAGAGGTTGCCATCCGGCCCCACGGTGATGCCGGACGGGCCGGACTCCTCGGTGGACAGGGGGAACTCCGTGAACGTCCCGGCCACGCCGGACGGACGGCGGCAGATGAAGGGGTTCGTGGACGGCGGGGAGGCGAGGACCGGGGTGGACAGCAGCGCGGCGGCGGCGAACAGCGAGCGGAACGAGCGAGCGCGATTCATGGGGTATCTCCCAGCAGGAGGAACGGGAACGACGACGAGGGACGGACGCGCCGGGGGTTGCCCGGCGCGCCCGTCCCGCTGCGTGCTTCAGGTGAAGCGGTGGAACTCAGTTGCCCTTGCAGAGACCCGCGCCACGGCCGTCGTTGGCCGCGCCGCCGCAGCGCAGGGCACCGGTGCCGCTGCACGCGATGAAGCCCTGGCCCACCAGGATGCTCTGGAAGGAGGCCTTGTTGGCGTAGACCCAGTCATACAGGGCCTGCTCCTTGGGGTCCTTGGTGAAGCCGGTGTTCTCGTTGAGGAAGAGGAAGCGCGACAGCGGATAGGCGTTGGCCGGGTCGGTGATCAGCTTGCGGACGTTGGCGGCCGTGGGCGCGATGCCAGCGATCAGCAGCGCCTTGTTGCGGGCGTTGCCCGAGCCGTCCACCTTGCGGGCGGAGTCGCCGGAGTAGCCCACGGCGTTGATGTCCGTGGAGACCAGCTCGCCGATGCACTCGGTGGCGCTGCCCTGGCCGGCGCAGGCCGCGGGCAGGGCCCCGTCGGCGATGGTGACCACGTCCGCGCAGAAGTTGGTGCAGCCCAGCAGCGACTTGAACGTGTCCGTGGTGCCGGACAGGTCGTCGCGGCGGTACTTGGCGATGACGCCGTTCGGGTTGGAGGTGGTGCCCAACTGCCCCCAGGTGGTGATGCCGCAGGCGGCGGCCGAACCGGAGCCGTCCGTCCCGCAGTAGAGCGCCTTGGCCTGGGCCATGGTGATGCTCGGCACGCCGCCGTTGGTCAGGTCGTTGTTGACGTTGACCCACAGGTTCACCGCGTCCAGCGCGATGGCGTTGCTCTGCTCGCCGGGGCAGCACGCCGCGTTGCGCGGGTTGCCGTTGGCGTCCGTGCCTCCGGAGGGCCCGCCGTTGGCGCAGGCGTTGGTGGTGGACCGGAAGTCACGCGACATGGGGGCGATGGTCTGCTGGCGACCGCTGCAGAACGTACCGGAGCCAGAGCGCACACAGCCCTCGCCCGCCCCGGAGCCCTTGCCCTCGATGGCCAGCCCGGCGACCGCGGACGTGTTCGCGCTGATGAGCGCGCCCTTCAGCGTGTCCGACCCGAACAGCTTGTTCCCATCCGTCAGCGGCGCGGCGACGCGGCCCGTGGCCAGCGAGCCCTCCTCGGCCTGACCACCACATCCCACGACGGACAGCGACAGGACCGCGGCGGACACCATCCACTTCATGCTGTGCATGGACGACTCCTTGGTGCTTGGGGGGACTGCGCAGACAAAGCGTGGCCTCTCCCGCGGCGCGGGTCGGGATGGAGTCTTCCAATGGGAGAGGAGCAATGAAGCCGGGGACCGCTGGCCTCACGCGGAACGCAAGGTGCCCGATTGGGCAGACAAACGCTGACTCGTTTACGTCAAATCTCTGCCAGCGCGCGGTCACGACACCCCGCGCGTGGATGTCTGCCCATGTCAGGCATTCGACACGTGCGGCGCGCGGGCCACGCTCGCACGGCCGCCCCCAGGCCTCGCGGACGGGCCGGTGCGTCGTTTTTCCTCCCGCGTCCGATGTTGGACAGGGATTTTTTCAGACGAGCGGACACGTCCCCCGCCCCGCGGGTCGGGGTCCCCGTCGGGATGAGAGGGAAGACCCTTCCCTGGAGCGTGCTGGCAGTGCCCTTGCAAACGGTCTGTCCCGGTTGAAGGGCAGGGGGTTGTCGGAGTCGGGGGCAGGGGAAGGCCGGAGCGGCGATGGCGGCGTGGCGATGGGCGAGCGTGGTGTGCGTGCTGACGTCCCTCCTCGTGGGGTGCGGGGAGAAGGCGCTGGCGACACCACGTGCTCCGGGCCTGGTGGTGGTGGGGGCGGGGGAAGGTGGAGACGGGGGCAAGGCGGCCCTGGCGTGGACGCGCTCGCTGGCGCACGGGGACAGCGAGGCGCCGTCCGCGGCGGTGGCTCCGAACGGGGATGTCCTCGTCGCGGCGACATACCGTGAGCCTTTGGACATAGGGGGAGGCCCCCTGCCCTTCGACCAGGCCTCCGCGCGGCCCCACCTCCTGGTGGCGCGCTTCTCGCGGGATGGCACGCTTCACTGGGCGCATGGCCTGGTGCCCGCGAAGCAAGGCACGACCCCGGCGCGGGTGGGCGGTCTCGCGGTGGACCCGCAGGGCCGTGTCTGGCTCGGCGGCGCCGCGTCTGGATTCACGCTGGGCATGACTCACTTTCCGGAGGGGCCGTTCCTCGCGAGGCTCTCGCCGGAGGGCGCCGTGGAGCAGGTGAAGGCCTTCCCGGGCGACGGCGCGCTCACCGTCCAGGCCGTGGCCACGGACGGCGCGAACGGCGTGGTGGTGGTGGGTGACTTCACGGGCGCGCGCGACTTCGGGGACACGGTGCGCGAGCCCCCGGACGGTGAGCGCGCCGCCTTCGTGGTGCGGTTGACCCCGGACGGGCGGACGCAGTGGAGCCGCGCGTGGTCCGCGGGCGCGCAGGGCCTGGTGTCCGCGCGCGCGGTGGCCGTGGACGTGTTCGGGGACATCCACGTCGCGGGCGCCTACTCCGGCAGCGTGTGCTTCGGCGGCGCGTCGTTCGTCACCGTGCGCCAGCGCACCCCCTTCGTCCTCAAGCTGTCCCGGAGGGGAGAGCACGCCTGGAGTCATGATCTCCGAGGGGCCACGGGCTCCGCGGACGCGGTGGCGGTGGCCTCCGACCGCGTCTTCGTGGCCGGCGGCTTCTCCAGTCGCTTCTACTTCCAGGGCCGGCTCCACGACGGCGGCGAACACCACGGCTTCGTCGCCGCCTACGACGCACAGGGCCATGAGCGCTGGGCGCGCTCCTTCGCCGCGTCCGCCCGCGCGCTCGCCACCGACGAGGCCGGCCAGCTGACGCTCGTGGGAACCCACGATGGTGGCCTGGACCTCGCGCGCACCCGCGCGCCCGCCGGCCTCTATGTCGCGCGGCTCCTCCCGGAGGCGGGCCAGTCCCTCTGGGTGCGGAGCTTCTCCAGCCCCACGCCCCCCGCGCCGCGGAGCGTCGCGGTGGACGGAACCGGTGACACCGTGGTCGCTGGCGCGCTGCGACGAGTATTACCTGTGGGAACCCCTTACCCGCACCCGGAGGATGGCTTTCTTTTCCGCCTCCGGCCCTGAGCTCCCGCGGGATTGCCTACATCCAGACATTCCAGACACCGCGATACGGACGTCAGTGAATTCCCTGGGGAATTCGACTTCGAGTGCGAGTCCATGGTATTCGCGCTTCCGCCTTCCGGGCCTGCGATTGCGCGCGCCTTGAAGGGCGAGGCTGTGCTGAAGCGTCGGCGCGCGGCATCCCCGCGCGCAGGCGGCCAACCCCTCGACACCACTCCCTGTCACCCCGGGAGCGAGGCGTGTTTGGGCCGAGCTTCCGGGCGAGCCAATGTGAGGAGTTGCACCCCCATGACACGCACCGTTTCACGGATGGATGTCCTCCGTCAGAGCGTCACCCGAGTATCCGCCAGGGCCCTGGGGCTCCTGACGGTGCTCGGCGCCAGCGCCGCCCACGCGAGTGAGGCGGACCTCGTCCTCCCCGACTTCACGTCCAAGACGTTCCTGGGCGGAGGCTTCAACGGTCACCAGCTGCTGCTGTCGGGCATCGCGGTGAGCGTGCTGGGCCTGGTCTTCGGCTTCCTGCAGTACGCCAGCCTCCAGAAGATGCCCGTGCACCGGGCGATGCTGGAGATCTCCGAGCTCATCTACGAGACCTGCAAGACGTACCTGATGACGCAGTTGAAGTTCATCGGGGTGCTGTGGGCGCTCATCGCGGTGGTGATGGTGGGCTACTTCGGCTTCCTGCGTCACATGGACGGCGGCCGCGTGGGCATCATCCTGGTCGCGAGCCTCGTGGGCATCGCCGGCTCGTGCGGCGTGGCCTGGTTCGGCATCCGGGTGAACACGTTCGCCAACAGCCGCACGGCGTTCGCGTCGCTGCGGGGCAAGCCCTATCCCACCTACGCCATCCCGCTGCAGGCGGGCATGTCCATCGGCATGGTGCTCATCAGCACGGAGCTGTTGCTGATGCTGGCCATCCTGCTGTTCATCCCGGCGGACTTCGCGGGCCCGTGCTTCATCGGCTTCGCCATCGGCGAGTCGCTGGGCGCCTCCGCGCTGCGCATCGCCGGCGGCATCTTCACGAAGATCGCCGACATCGGCTCCGACCTGATGAAGATCGTCTTCCGCATCAAGGAGGACGACGCGCGCAACCCGGGCGTCATCGCGGACTGCACCGGCGACAACGCGGGCGACAGCGTGGGCCCCTCCGCGGACGGCTTCGAGACCTACGGCGTGACGGGCGTGGCGCTCATCACCTTCATCCTGCTGGCCGTGGGCGCGGACTACCGCGTGGAGCTGCTCGTGTGGATCTTCATGATGCGCATCGTGATGGTGCTCGCGTCGCTGGCCGCCTACGCGATCAACAACGTGTTCCAGTCCGCCAAGTACAAGAACGCGGACCACATGAACTTCGAGCACCCGCTCACCGCGCTGGTGTGGGTGACGTCGCTCCTGTCGGTGGCCCTGACGTTCCTGGTCAGCTACCTGCTCATCCCCGACCTGGGCGGTGACCCGACGCTGTGGTGGAAGCTGTCCGCCATCATCACCTGCGGCACGCTGGCGGGCGCCATCATCCCGGAGGCCATCAAGGTCTTCACCTCCACGGAGAGCCGCCACGTGCGCGAGGTCGTCACGGCCAGCCGCGAGGGCGGCGCGTCGCTCAACGTCATCTCCGGCCTGGTGGCGGGCAACTTCTCCGCCTACTGGATGGGCCTCATCATCGCCAGCCTGATGGGCCTGGCCTTCTGGTTCAGCGGCGCGGGCGTCGCCGGCCAGGGCGTGGGCCAGTTGATGATCGCCGCGCCGGTGTTCGCCTTCGGCCTGGTCGCCTTCGGCTTCCTGGGCATGGGCCCGGTCACCATCGCCGTGGACTCCTACGGCCCGGTGACGGACAACGCGCAGAGCGTCTACGAGCTGTCCCTCATCGAGAACGTCCCCAACGTGAAGGACGAGGTGAAGCGCGACTTCGGCTTCACGCCCGACTTCGAGAAGGGCAAGGAGTACCTGGAGGAGAACGACGGCGCGGGCAACACGTTCAAGGCCACGGCCAAGCCGGTGCTCATCGGCACGGCGGTGGTGGGCGCCACGACGATGATCTTCTCCATCATCGTGGTGCTGGTGGGCATCAGCGGCAACGCGCTCAACGCGGAGAAGGCGCAGTTCCTGTCGCTGCTCCACGCCCCGTTCCTGCTGGGCCTCATCACCGGCGGCGCCATCATCTACTGGTTCTCCGGCGCGTCCATGCAGGCGGTGTCCACCGGCGCCTACCGCGCGGTGGAGTTCATCAAGGCCAACATCAAGCTGGAGGGCGTGGAGAAGGCCAGCGTGGCGGACTCCAAGAAGGTCGTGGAGATCTGCACCCAGTACGCGCAGAAGGGGATGATCAACATCTTCCTCGCCGTCTTCTTCAGCACGCTCGCCTTCGCCTGCCTGGAGCCGTACTTCTTCGTGGGCTACCTCATCTCCATCGCCGTGTTCGGCCTGTACCAGGCCGTCTTCATGGCCAACGCCGGCGGCGCCTGGGACAACGCGAAGAAGCTGGTGGAGGTGGAGCTGAAGGCCAAGGGCACCGACCTGCACGCGGCCACCGTGGTGGGCGACACCGTGGGAGACCCGTTCAAGGACACCTCCTCCGTGGCGCTCAACCCGGTCATCAAGTTCACCACCCTCTTCGGCCTGCTGGCGGTGGAGCTGGCGGTGGAGCTGGAGGCGTCCGGCCAGGGGCAGCTGACGCTCATCCTCGCGGCGGTGTTCTTCGTGCTGTCGACGGTGTTCGTCTACCGCAGCTTCTACGGCATGCGCATCCAGAGCGTGGGCGGCGGCAGCAGCACCACGGACGTCAAGCCCGAGGCCGCGGTGAAGACGGCCTGAGCCGCTCCGCCAGCACCTGACACGGACACGAGCGGCGGGCGCCTCCAGGAGGCCCGCCGCTCGCGTCGTCTCAGGCCCCGATGCCCTCCGGGTCCGTCGCCAGCTCCCCGCCCAGGTGCATGCCCGTCACGCACCGGTAGTCCGTGACCAGGGCCATGCCGATGGCGGACAGCCCCACCAGCACGTGCACGGCGGCCACCACCGGGTTCGTCCGCGCGTAGCCCAGCGCGAAGGGCGCCAGCACCGCCGCCTTGCCGAACGTGTAGTCCCACAGCTCGTGCGCCTCGATGGGGATGAGCTTCGCCGCGCTCAGCCGGCTGTCCGTCAGGAGCGTCACGCCCACGCTCAGCGCCCCCAGCACCCAGCCCGTCCGCCGGGCCACCGGGTTGGCGGACAACTGCCCCGCCACCGCCGCAATCACCCCTCCCCGGTAGTCCAGGAGCGAGTGCACCTCCGAGGGCACCCACCGGCGCAGGGGGAGGCTCCCGAACAGGGGCCGGGAGAGGATGCCCGCCCGGGCGCTGCGGTCCTTCAGGTGCCGCACCAGGCGACGAGGCGCCGGCTCGCGCCGGGGGTGGAGCGCGGTGAGCGGGGTGGGTGGGGGCAACGACTCGGCCATGGTGGGCTCCTTCCGGTCCGGGGTGGGAGGTCCTCTCTCGACGGTAGCCATGGCCCCCTGGGACAGCGGATACCCTCCCCCGCCCGCCTGTCCCCGGGAAGTAGGAAACCCGGCTACCACCGCTCACCCCGTCGGAGGGCGGTCGACCAAGGGGGCTTCCACTCGGACGCCCGGCGCGTGCAGACTCATGTCCCGAAGTACGGCCTTCACATTCTGAGAGGCCGAAAACCGCGGCGAGCCGCGCCAGCACGAGAGAACGCGATTCATGGCAACAGGTACCGTCAAGTGGTTCAACGATGCGAAGGGCTTTGGCTTCATCGTGCAGGACGGAGGCGGTGAGGACGTGTTCGTCCATCACAGCGCCATCAACATGGATGGCTTCCGCACGCTGCAGGAGGGCCAGAAGGTCGAGTTCGAAGTCGGCCGTGGCCCCAAGGGCCTGCAGGCGCAGAACGTGCGTGCGGTCTGAGCCCACCGCCCTTCGGTAGTTCCTGGAGCCCGGCCCGCGCGCGCGGAGTCGGGCTTCTTCCTTTGCGGTGTCGTCGCCGCATTTGCGAGGCTGGCCGCACCTCATGCGCCTGCCCCGCTTCCCCCGAGTCATCGGCTTCGACGACGGCCCCTTCCCCCGACGCGCCGGCGTCGCCGTGCCCCTGGCCGGCGTGGTGTGCGCGGGCACGCGCTTCGAGGGGCTCGTCTGGGGTCGCGTGCGGCGCGACGGCTGGAACGCCACGGACGTGGTGTGCCGGCTGCTCGAGGGTGGCAAGTTCCTCCCACAGCTGCACGCGGTGCTGCTGGACGGCATCGCCTTCGGCGGCTTCAACGTCGTGGACCTGCCCCTGCTCGCCGCGCGCCTGCGCAAGCCCTGCGTGGCGGTGATGCGCAAGCCGCCGGACCTCGACGCCGTGGAGCGCGCCCTGCGCCGGCTGCCCCGCGCCGACGCGCGCTGGGAGAAGCTGCGCCGCGCCGGCCCCATCCATCAGTTGCGGGGTTTCACCTTCCAGTGCCAGGGCGCGAGCCCCGATGAAATCGCGGAACTCATGCAACAAATAACAGACAGGGGAAACGTTCCAGAAGCGTTGAGACTCGCACACCTCATCGGGTCGGCGGTTGTCACCGGAGAGAGCAGTCAGCGAGCATGAGCGAGTCATCCCTGACTCGACGCGACATCTCCCCTGGAGGATTGCGCTGGAGTGAGAAGTGGCTGTGAGACGGCGAGAAACTTCCGCCAGGCTCGATTGACAACGACACAATTCCTCTCGACTATTCCAGGGAGGACATAGTGTCCGGGGGTGGCTACGAACGCAGGGCGCTGTTTGTTATTCTTTGTCATCCCCAGAGGGAGGGCCCATGTTCGAGGTCACCAACGATACGAACAGACGTACTGTCACCGTGCGGCTGAGCGGCTTTGTTCGACCCAACGAGATGAAGGAGTTCGCCTCCAGGTATCGCGCGGAGACGGATTCGTACGGTGGAGGGAGGCACCTGGTGCTGGCGGACATGCGCGGGCTGCGCGCGCTGGAGCCGGAGTCGGCGACCATCTTCGGAGAGGTGGTGGCGTACGGACGGGAGAAGGGCTGCGTGATGTGCGCGCACGTCTCGGACTCCACCATCGCCCGGCTGCAGACGGCGCGGGTGGCGTCGGAGGCGACGCCCGGCGACGACCTCACCGTGGACTGCGTCTCGCTGGAGGAGGCGAAGAAGCAGTTGGACAAGGCCCGCACGCGCATCTTCCTGCACGACGGGCATCACGTCTCCTCGCACGCGGCCCGCTGAAGTCCCGGGGCGCCCGAGGTCTCACGCATCCAGGAGTGACTGCCAGGCCCCGTCATCCCCGGCGCTGACGCGCGTGTTCCAGGTATGCGCGCACGAGTGGGGAGACGGGGAGCCGCAGCGCGGTCTCCAGGTCGATGAACGCCGCCCACGTCACCTCGCGCTCGTCGACGACGAGCGGGGGCTCGTGGGTCACGTCCAGCTCCAGGAAGCGGACATGGTCGTGCTTGTGCTCGGTGGTGCCCACCGTCTCGAAGGCGGGGCGGAGCGCCGTCGCGTCCACGCGCACGCCCACCTCCTCGTGCAGCTCGCGCGCGCCGGCCTCGGCGGGGGACTCGTCCTTCTCCATGCCGCCGCCGGGCATGCTGAGCTGGTGCTTGTAGGAGTTCTGCAGGAGCAGCACGCGGCCGTCGTGCCACACGCCCACGAAGACGCCGTGCGTGTGGGGCCTGCGCACGAACCAGTAGGCCCGCGCGAGCGTGTACGCCCCCCGGTAGGCCGTGCGCGCCAGTGGATCCACCCATCGCTTCACGGCCACCTCCAGGAGGCCCCTCGCGGGGGCCGCGTCGTTCACCGGGCGCGCAGCTCCGGGGGCAGGTGCGCGAGCCACCCCACCTCCAGCACGCCCCACAGGCCCAGCAGGATGGCCTCCGCGGCGTCGTGCCGCAACGAGGTGGGCCGGGGGGCGCCGGACCAGTCGATGACGCGGCGGGCGAGCCCGTCCGCCACGTCCTTGGCCTGGGCGCCGCTGCGCTGCTCGCGCGCGTAGAGCAGCGTGTGGCGCCAGTCCTCGGCGGACACGCGCAGCACGGGCACCGCGCGGCGCGCGGCCTCGCGCTCCCAGACGTCCGCCACGGGGCCGCCGCCCTCCAGGACGAGCCAGGACAGGGGGCCCTGCGCCGTCAGCAGCGCGGGCACGGCGCGCTTGAGGCGCGCGCGGTTGCCGAAGTTGCTGGAGTGGTATCCGACGAGGCGCCCGTCCGGGCCGTAGCGGGCCAGGCCCGAGCGCAGGCCCAGGTCCACCGCGAGCAGGCCGGGGGCGCGCTCAGGTGGCGAGCCCATTGCGCCAGGTGCAGCGGTAGACGACGTCCACCGCGGAGTACTCGCGCACGACGACCTGGGGCTGGATGGCGCCGGTGGCGCGCAGGCCGGCGAGCACGGCGCCCTGGGTGAAGTAGCGGATGGCGCCCGCCTCGTTCATCCACAGGTCCACCGTGGCGGGGGCCACGTCCTCGATGCGGGCCTCCGTGTAGTTGTTGCCCGAGCGGAACATCTGCCGCGCGCGCCCCACGCCGCGCCGGGGGCCGAGCAGCTGGATGACGCTGAAGAGGGCGCGCCCCATCACCGTCTCGCGGTAGCCGTCCACCATGCGCTCGCCGAGCAGCGCGTAGCCCACCTCCGGCGGGGACTCGGGGTGCAGCTCGAGCGCCGCGGCGCGCACGGCGGAGCACCACGTGTCGAAGGTGTACGCGGGCTGCAGCTTGCGCTCGAGGTCCACCCCCACCTCGAGGAGGCGCCCACGCAGGGCCGGCGTGACGCGGTTCACCAGCCCGCGCACGAAGAGGCCCTCGAAGGTGTGCTCGAAGACGAGCTTCTCCGGCATGTGCAGGAGTGTACCCCGGTCCGCTAGGCTGCCGGCAGAGGGGACGGAAATTCATCATGGGTCTGCAACGAGAGCTGGCCACGATGGCCATGAGCGCCACGCCACTGCCGGGAAAGCAGAACTTCCTGGAGGAACTGGGAGTCATGACACCCGTGCCGGCGGTGCGCGGGTCGATTGGCGCGGTGGCGCACGAGCCGTTCGAGGCGTTCGAGTTGAAGCGGATGTTCGACCTGTTGGTGGCGTTCACCATCGCGGACTTCCCGAGCGGGACGGGGTGCTCGGATTACTTCAACCCGTTCAGCCCCTGGTACAACGTGTTCTACGGGGCCTACGGGCTGCGCTCGTACAAGCGGGACGGGAACCCGTGGGGGTTGCGGAGCGACGGGCGGCCGGACGTGGAGGAGATGCTGGAGATTCCGCGGCTGGACTACAACTTCCTCACGGCGGGGGAGCTGGGGTGTCCCGCGTCGCGGATGTGCTTCGAGGTGCTGGACGTGGAGCTGGGGCGCCAGGGCGCGTGGCACCACGCGGACGTGGGCTGCGTCATCCCCAGCGGGCTGCACCGGTTGCAGGACGCGGACGCGCCGGACCTGACGTACTACGCGGTCTTCGGCGTGCCGGAAGAGGACTACCTGATGGGCGGCCGGGAGAGCTACGAGCCGGTGCGCATGCGCGGGCGCATGTACTGGCGCCCCGTCGCGGAGCGGCTCACGCTCGCCTGGGGCGGCCTGTGCCCGGACACGCCGGACGGCCAGGCCCTCATGCGCACCATCCTCGACACGATGACGCCCCACTACGCGGGCGGCTGAGCGCGGGCGCCGGGCACCCGACAGAACACCGCCGACGGGCTGGAGCCGCGGAGGACGTGACGCCTACGCTCACCCGTCATGCTCCGTCAGGGCCGACGCGCTGGAGGGATGCTCACGCTGCTGGTCCTCGGGGCCCTGCTCGTCTCGTGCGCGCATCCGGACAGCGGCGGCGGTGGAGGCTTCGGCCGCAACAGCGCGGAAGCGCGCATCGTGCACCTGATTGGCGAGGGTCAGTTCGCCGAGGCGGAGGTCCTCATCCAGGAGTCCGCCACGTCGGGGCTCATCGAGCACTCCGCGGCCGCGAGCTTCAGGCGCACCATCGCGGACCTCTCCATGAAGCTGGGGGACATCCCCGCGAGGCTGCAACGCGTCCCCTCCTTCCCGGCCCGGCTCAAGGACTTCACCCGACACCAGCTCCAGAAGATGTATGACGCGGCAGACTTCAGTGTCGGGACGAAGAAGGAGCTCCAGGTGGCGCTCAAGCTGCTCAAGGACGTCGCCAAGGACAATTCCCGCCTGCTCCAGAAGCTGTGAGAGTCCGCATGCACCCGAGCCCCATTGAGCTTCAGCGACTGCTGTCCTCGGCCCTCTCGATGGAACGAGGCAGCGCGGAGCAACTCCAGCACCTGGAGCGACTGCGCACCCTCTGCCCCTCCTTCGTCCCCGGCCTGCTGCTCTCCAGCAGGGCCATGCTCTGGGGGAAGGAGGACGTCGCCCGACCCGACGCGTTCTTCGACGAGGTGGAGCGGGTCCTCCACCACGCGCTCGAGGCCTCGAATCGCTCACCCGAGGCGCTCGTGGGCATGGCCCGCTTCCAGAGCGTGGTGCGGGATGCCCCTGGCGAGGCGGAGTCCCTCTACCGTGAGGCGGCGACCAAGGCGCTCGCCGTCCTCGAGGAGTCCTGGGCGGGCCTCATCGAGTCCCTCGCAGAGCAGGAGAAGACCGAGGGCGCCGCGACGACCGCGGCCCGAGCCAGGCAGGTGTTCCCCGACTCCGAGATTCTCTCGGAGGCCCGCAGGTTCGCGGGCCTCCGGGACTGACCCGCCACACCGGCCCCCACCGCGAGGGCCGGCGCGCGGGACGTCACGCGGCCTGGCTGGGGCCTCCGGCCGGCTGGGGCACGGGCGCGGGCGGCGCGGCCCCCTTGCGACTCCCCAGCCAGCCCAGCCGCTCCACCGCCGCGAACACCACCGGCACCACGAGCAGCGTCAGGAACGTGGAGGTGATGACACCGCCAATCACCGAGATGGCCATGGGCGCGCGGAACTCCGAGCCCGTCCCCGTGCCCACCGCCGTGGGCACCATGCCGATGGCCATCGCCGCGCTCGTCATCAGGATGGGCCGCAACCGCCGCGGCCCCGCCTTCATCAGCGCCTCGTCCACCGAGTCACCCTCGCGCAGGTGCTGCAACGCGCCGTCGATGAGCAGGATCGCGTTCTTCGTCACCAGGCCCATCAACAGGATGACGCCGATCATCGCGCCCATCGACAGGTGGTAGCCCGTCACCACCAGGCTCAACAGCGCGCCCACCAGCGCCAGCGGCAGCGACACCATGATGGTGAACGGGTGCTTGAAGGACTCGAACTGGCTCGCCAGCACCATGTAGATGAACACCAGCGCCAGCCCTCCCGCCAGGCCGAACGCGTCGTTCTGCTCCGCCAGGCTCTTGATCTGCCCGTCGTAGACGATCGCATACCCCGGCGGCAGCGGCTCCGCCGCCACGCGCGCCTTCAGCTCCCCGGCGATGTCACCCAGCGCCGCGCCCTTCGCCAACTGGGAGTACACCGCGAGCTGCCGCTCCCGGTTCTCGTGCTCGATGACGCTCGGCCCGTCGCGGAGCTCCACCGCCGCCAGGTCCGTCACCGGCCGCAGCCCGCGCGGCGTGAACACCTCCAACTGCCGCACCCGCTCCGGCGTGTTCCGGTCCGACTCCGCCAGCCGCACCCGGATGTCCGTCTCCGTCGTCCCCTCGCGCAGCTTCGCCACCACGTCGCCGCTGATGGCCAACCGGAGCTGCGTCGCCAACCCCGCCGCGTTCACGTCCGCGTCGCTCGCCCGCGCCCGGTCGATGTGGATTTGAAGCTCCGGCTTGGGCGGATTGGCCTCCACCCGCACGTCCTCCGTCCCCTTCAGGCTCTTCAGGATTCCCGCGATGCGCTCCGCCTCCTGGTTCACGCGCGCCAGGTCCGGCCCCGTCACGCGCACCATGATGGGGTAGTAGTCGCCCAGGCCCTCGAGGATGGGCGGGTCGCTCAGGTTCACCCGCGTCGCCACCAGCCCCGTCATCGCCGCGCGCGCCTCCTCCTTCAGCACCGGGATGCCCTTGGTGCGCTGCCCCTTGGGCACCGTCAGCACGCGCAGCCGGGCCTTGTTCACGTCGCCGTTGGTGCCGACGATGGCGTAGATGTCCGCCACCTCCGGCAGCTTGCGCAGCGCGGCCTCCGCCTCCGCCGTGCGCGACTCCGTCTCCTGGAGGCTCGCCGAGTCCGGCAGCGTCAGGTCCACCAGGAACTGCGAGCGGTCCTCCGCGGAGAGGAACTCCGCGCCCAGCCGGCTCGCCGCGCCGAACGACAGCACCAGCACCAGCACGGTGATGCCCGCCGTCGTCCACTTGTGCGCCAGCACCCAGCGAAGGATGGCCGCGTAGAAGCGCTCCGTGCCGTCCAGGAACCGCCGCAGCGCCGCCGCCACCGCGTTCTCCCGGTGGTGCTCCCCCGGCACGCGCCGCTTCGCCAACCGCGCCGACAACATGGGGTCCAACGTGAAGGAGATGAACAACGAGACGAGCACCGCCGCGGAGATGGTGATGCCGAACTGCTTGAAGAACTGGCCGACGATGCCGGGCATGAACGCCACCGGCACGAACACCGCCACCAGCGACAGCGTCGTCGCCAGCACCGCGAGGCCCACGTCCTTGGTGCCGTTGGACGCGGCGCTCATCGGGTCCTCGCCCTGCTCCAACCGGTGGGTGATGGCCTCGCGCACCACCACCGCGTCGTCGATGAGCAGACCGATGGCCAGCGACAGCGCCAGCAGCGTCATCTGGTTCAGCGTGTAGCTCAGCGCGTACATCACGAAGAACGTGCCGATGACCGACGTGGGCAACGCCAGCGAGGAGATGAACGTGCCGCGCCCGTCCAACAGGAACATCAGGATGATGAGCACCGCCATCGCGCCGCCGAAGACGAGCGCCACCCAGACCTCGTGCGCGTTCTCCTTGATGAGCTCCGACTGGTCGATGAGCAGCGTCGCCTTGAAGCCCTGCCCCACCTCCGGCCCCATGGCCGCGAGCACCCGCTTCACCGCGTTGCTCACCGCCACCGTGTTGGAGCCCGGCTGCTTCACCAGCTCCAGGATGACCGCGTCCTGGCCATTGAGCCGCGCCACCGTGCGCCGCTCCGCCACCCCGTCCGTCACCGCGGCGATTTCATCCAACCGCACCTGCGCGCCCGTGCGGCTGCGCGCCACCGGCAGCGCGCGAATCTCGTCCACGTCGCGGAACTGCCCCAGCGAGCGCACCGTCAGCTCGCTCGAGCCGAGCAGCAGTCGCCCCGCGGGCAGGTCCAGGTTCTCCGCCCCCACCCGCTGCGCGATGTCCAGCGGTGACACCCCCGCCGCGCGCGCCTTGTCCAGGTCCAGGTCGATCTGGATTTCGCGCGTGTCGCCGCCGGTGATGCGCACCTCCGCCGCGCCCTCCAGCTGGGCGAGCGCCGGCTTGATGCGGTCGTCGATGAGCCGCCGCAGCTGCTGCGACGGCATGTTCGCGGACACCGCGTAGGTGAGGATGGGCGTGGCGGACAGGTCCACCCGGCTCACCACCGGCGCGTCCGCCGTCTGCGGCAGCTTGTTGGCGATGCCGGCGACCTTGTCGCGGACCTCCTGCACCGCGCGGTCCAGGTTGGTGGACAGCGTGAACTGCACCACCACCGTGCCCAGGTTCTCGCGGCTGTAGGAGTGGATGCGGTCCACGCCGCTGATGCCGGCGACCGCGTCCTCCACCGGCTTGATGACCTGGGTCTCGATTTCGCCGGGGCCCGCGCCCTTGTAGACGGTGTTGACCACGACGATGGGGAAGGACACGTCCGGATACAGGTCCGTGCCGAGCCGGCCCAGCCCCATCAGTCCGAGGACGATGAGGCAGAGCGACAGCATGACCGTGAAGACGGGCCTGCGGATGGAGACGTCGCTGAGGAACATTGGAGGGGCTCCCGGGACCTTTCGGCTACTTCACGGAGACGTTCGAGCCCTGGGAGAGGTCGGGCGTGGGATAGTCGATGACCCGCGAGAGCGGCGCCGACGAGAGCACCACCACCTCGCGCTCGCGCTCGCGGCGCTCCAGCACCTGCACGTCCACGCGGCGCACCTTGCCGTCGTCCACCACCAGCACGTGGTCGCCGTTGGAGGACACCAGCGCCGTGCCGGGCAGCACCTGCGCGTCCTGGTCCTCGCCCAGGGGCAGCACCGCGCGCGCCAGGGTGTGCGCCACGAAGCGGCCGTCCGCGTTGGGGACCGCCAGCTCCACCGGCACGCGCCGGGTGGCGGGGTCCGCGGAGGGCAGGATGTTGCGCACCACCGCGTCCTCCGTGAAGACGCGCGAGCCGATGGACTCCACCCGCACCCTCACGCCGGGCTTCAGCCGCGAGCGCAGGGACTCGGCCACCGTCGTCCTCAACAGGAGCGTGTCCAGGTGCTCCAGGACGAACAGCGCCGCGCCCGGTCCCACCGTGGCGCCAATCTGCTCGGGGGCGTCGACGAGCGTGCCCGCGAAGGGGGCCTTCAGGTCGTGGCGCCGCCGCGCCGCGCGCGCCTGCGCCAGCTGCGCCTTCGCCGCGAGCAACTGCGCCTGGGCCTGCGCCGCGGAGGACGCGGTGGAGCGGTTCTGCAGGTCGCTCACCCCACCCTCCGCCTGGAGCTTCAGGTTGCGGGCGGCGACGTCCGCGGCCATCGACGCCGCGGCGTCGGCGGCGGCCACCGCGGCCTCCGCCTGCGCCACCTGCGCGTCGGCGATCTCCGGGTCCAGCTGGGCGAGCACGTCGCCCTTCTTCACCACCTGCCCCTTGCCGCCCTTCACCAGCGCGAGCCGGCCGCCCACCTCGAAGCCCACCTGGAGCGCCTGCGCGGGGAACAGCGTGCCCGTCACCTCCTCGTGAGGGGCCGCGCGCACCGCGCGCGCCTCGATGAGCTTCACGAGGGGCGCCTTGGCGGCGCCCGCCGTCGCGGCAGCGGGTGTGGAGGACGCGTCCGCCTTCGTGCAACCGGGGAGGGACACCGCCACGACGGCGACACCCGCGGTGGCGAGCGCGCGGAGGATGGGATTCTTCCGGGTGGGATTCACGAGCGTTTCCTCGAGGTGTGGCGGGGCTTCGCGCGGGCGGAAGGCCGGCGCTGGGAAGGGTTGGGAGGGCGGGTGGCGCGCGGCGCCGGGACGGGCTCCGCGTCCGCCTGCGGGAGGGTGCCGTGGTCACAGAGGCGGTGGAGCGTCCGGGCCCAGGCCGCCAGGTCCGGCTTCTCCTCCAGGCGGACCATCTGCTGGGTGAGCAGCAGGTACGCGCCGACGATGATGGAGCCGAACAGGTCCGCGTCCATCTCCCGGTCCGCGGCGCCCACCTCCTGCATCCGGCGGAAGTCCCGGGCCACCCGCGCCACCTGCTGGTCCGTCACCCGCCACAGCAGGCTCTCGAAGGGCGTGCCCTGGCTGCCGCTGACGAGCACCGACATCAGGTCGCGGTTGGCCCACATGAGCTCCAGCGCCTCCAGGTCGAAGGTGGTGTCCAGCGAGCTGAAGCGCTGGTAGCGCTCGGAGCCCTCCATCCGGTCGTGGGGGCTGGGCACCCCGTGCTCGCGGATGAGGGCCTCCGCGGTCGCGATGCGCCGCTCGTTCACCTCGTTCAGGCGCGCCTCGAACGACGTCACCACCTCCCCGAACAGCGCCTCCTTCGATTCGAAGTGCAGATAGAAGGCGCCCTTGGAGAGCCCGCAGGCGGCGGTGATGTCCTCGATGCGCGCGCCCTTCAGGCCCCTGCGGGCGAACTCCGCCCGCGCGGCGGTCATCAGGGCTTCCCTCGCGTGTGGATCGGCGGGTCGGGGCATGGCGTGCCCATAACTAACCCGCGGGTCATTAATGGCGCAAGGTGACTGAACGGCGGGTCAGAAACCCGGCGGGCGCCCCGGTTCACGGGGAGGGGTCAGGCCTTGGGGGTACCGCTCCCCACATGCTGGAGGGCGGTGCAGAGCGGACACGCGGTGGCCCCGTGGGGCACGTCGCGGCGGTGGAGGTCCAGCACGGCGCGGGAGATGTCCGCCAGGTCGCGGCGCACCTCGCGCCGGGCGCCCTTCACGCGGGCGATCTTCATGTCGTCGTAGCGGGTGGTCTGGTGGCGCATCCAGGCGATGACGGCGGCCTCGGCGCGGCGCTCCAGGGGGATGCGCTCGGTCCGGGCCACGGTGCCGCTGCCCACGGGGGTGGCGTGGGTGGCGACGAGGACGGCCATGCGCTTGGCGTGGGGCAGCCAGGCGGGCGAGAACGCGAGGAAGCGGAGCACGGCGTTGGCGAAGTCGACCTCGTACTCCTCCTGCTCGCGGGCGCGGCGCTCGCGTCCGGCGGCGAGCTTGCGGGCGTAGGCGGGGGTGGCGCGCTCGGCGTCGAGGACGGCGCGGGCCTGGACGATGTGGGCCTCGGGGGCCCACACGCCACGGGAGAAGAGCTTGCGGCCCACCTTCTCCACCACCGTCCAGGTGGGGCCGGCGGCCTTCACCCGGCGGGTGAGGCCCGCGTCGCCGGGGGGCAGCAGGGCCCAGCCCTCGGGGACGGAGAGGACGCGTCCGTCCGGGGCACGCACGCGCCGGGGGTCGGGGGTGGGGGCGAACGTCAGGGATTCAGGCATGGGGGTGTCTCGGGGGCCGGCTCATAGCACGGGCGACGCGAAACCCTGCTAAATGGCCGCCTCGCGCCCGTGTGTCGGCGCGGGAGGTCCTCTTCGCCGTGGGAAGTGCCGGAATGTCCCTCCTCAGACTCACCTTCCTTGGAACCTCCGCCGCCCAGCCCACGCTGCACCGCAACCTGTCCGGGCTCGCGGTGAAGGCGGACGCCGACCTGCTGTTGTTCGACTGCGGCGAGGGCAGCCAGCGGCAGATGGTGCGCTTCGGCACGGGCTTCACCGTGGACGCGGTCTTCTTCACGCACTTCCACGCCGACCACTACCTGGGAATCATCGGCTTCCTGCGGACGCTGGGGATGATGGGCCGCGACACGCCCATGCACCTCTATGGGCCGCCGCCCGCGCGGCGGCTGCTGCATCAGGCGGTGCACCTGGGCCTGGACACGCTGTCCTTCCCCGTCGAAATCCACGAGGTGAAGGACGGGGACGTCATCCCCCGCTCGGGCTACGCGCTGCACGCGGTGGGCGTGGACCACCGCATCAACGCGCTGGCGTACGCGCTGGTGGAGGACGACCGGCCGGGCCGCTTCCACCTGGAGAAGGCGCGCGAGCTGGGCGTGCCGCCGGGACCGGACTTCGGCAAGCTCCAGCGCGGCGAGAGCGTGGTGCTGGCGGACGGCCGCACGGTGAAGCCCGAGGACGTGCTGGGGCCGCCGCGTCCGGGCCGCCGCCTGGTCATCTCCGGGGACACGCGCCCGTGTGCGTCGGTGGTGCGCGTGGCGAAGGACGCGGACCTGCTCATCCACGAGTCCACGTTCTCCGACGACGAGCAGGAGCGCGCGCTGGAGACGCGGCACTCCACGGCGCGCGAGGCGGCGCGGGTGGCGAGGGAGGCGGGGGCGCGCAGGCTGGTGCTCACCCACCTCTCCAGCCGTCACGACACCGACCCCTCGAAGCTGCTCGTGCAGGCGCGCGAGGAGTACAAGGGGCCGGTGGAGGTCGCCTACGACGGCCTCACCCTGGAGCTGCCGCTGCGCGACTGACGGCGCGAGCGGCGCTCCCGGGCCCAGCGGACTACTGGATCTTCTCGGACTCGGCGCGCAGCGCGCTGGCGGACTCCGCGTCGACCTTCTGGAGCAGCTCCCACTCCATCTCCATGTCGCGGTTGAAGTTGCCGGACTGGTTGCCGACGGACTCCGTCATCTCCTTGCGCGCGTTGTCGGCGCCGCGCGCCTCGGTGGCCAGCTGCTTGTGGAACTCGATGGCGCACTGGCCCGGGCCCTTCTCCACGCCCTTGACGTAGTAGCGCGCCTGGGTGGTGCCCAGCGACGAGGGCGCGCCCTGCATCAGCCACTCGGTCTGCGCCTCGAAGCCCTCCTTGCCGGCGCGCATGGAGAAGCCCTTCTCCTTGAGGAGGGCGATGGCCTGCGGCCACACCTCGGCGATGGGCTTGCGGTAGACGTGGTCACGCGTCTTGTCGAAGAGGAAGGCCTCGCGGCGACGCCCCGCGCACCCCGAGACGGCGGCAAGACCCACGGCGATGACGGCCAGCAACGCGGTAGCCCCAAGGCGGGACTTCGACAGGTTCATGCTCATGACTCCAGACATGTGGGAAAGCCACACCATCCCTCACGTCAAGTCGCGCGCCAAGTCCTCGCCGGAATGATTGCCGAGCGCAAATACCTGCTCGAATGGATGCCCTCACCGGGCGCATGGGCGACCCCGGAGTGGCGAGCCGCGGGGGGCCGTTGCCTCCCCGTCCCGGACACGGCACCGGAAGTGGAGTGCGGAACCTGCACCGGGCGCCCGTGCCGGGCCCACCTCCGCCTCGCGGGTTCCCACGACTCCGCGTCCGGGCCGCCGGGCGAGCGGTGGGCCCCCACGGCGACTCCAGGCGCTGGCGCGCGCGTCGCTGGCCGGAGATGACCGGGTGGGCCAGAGTGTCGCGCGTTCGCCCCAGGCCCGGGGCGACCTCTCGGGAAGGTGCGCGACACGATGCTGCGACGACTCGGCGGAATCCTGACGGCGGTGCTCCTCCTCTCCGGCGCGGCGGGCTGCTCGCGGAGCGCGCCGGGCGCGGCGAAAGGCACCACGGTGTACGTGGCACAGCGGGTGCGGACGCTCGACGCGGCGCACCCCACGGTCCAGGCGCTCGCGGTGCGCGACGGCAAGGTGCTGGCGACGGGGACTCGCGACGAGGTGCTCGCGGCGGCCGGCGCGAACGCGCGCGTGGTGGACCTGGGGGACGCGACCATCGTCCCCGGCCTCACGGACTCCCACGGCCACCTCGCCGGCCTGGGCCAGGGGCTGGTGACGGTGGACCTGACGGGGACGGAGACGAAGCAGGAGGCGCTTTCGCGCGTCGCCTCGGCCGAGCAGACGTCCTTCCAGGGCGAGTGGCTGGTGGGTCAGGGCTGGGACCAGAACGACTGGCCGGAGAAGGCCTTCCCCTCGCGGACGGACCTGGACGCGAAGCACCCCGGCACGCCCGTGGTGCTCAGCCGCATCGACGGGCACGCGTACTGGGTGAACAGCGAGGCGCTGAAGCGCGCGCGCATCACCCGCGACACGGTGGACCCCGTGGGCGGGCGCATCTTGAAGGGGCCGGATGGCGAGCCCACCGGCATCCTCGTGGACAACGCGATGAACCTCGTCGCGAAGGTGCTGCCGCCACCCACGCCCGCGCAGCACGAGGCGTGGCTGAAGGCGGCGCTCGCCCGGGCGGCGAAGGCGGGGCTCACCGGCGTGCACGACGCGGGCATGGACCTGCGCACGTTCCGCTTGCTCCAGCGCTGGGACCGCGAGGGCCGGCTGCCGCTGCGCGTCTACGTCATGGCGGACGGCCAGGGCGCGGACACGCAGACGTTCCTCGCCGAGGGCCCGTACGAGGGCCAGCGGCTCACGCTGCGCGCCGTGAAGTTCGTCCTCGACGGCGCGCTGGGCAGCCGGGGCGCGGCGCTGCACCAGGAGTACAGCGACGAGCACGGCCACAAGGGCCTGCTGCTGCTGACGCCGGAGGACTACGCGAAGCGCGTCCAGGCGTTCATGGGCCGGGGCTTCCAGGTGTGCACCCACGCCATCGGTGACCGCGCCAACACGCTCGTGCTGGACACGCTCGAGCAGGCCACGGCGGCCACCGGGACGAAGGAGGGGCGCCACCGCGTGGAGCACGCGCAGGTGATGCGGCTGGAGGACATCGAGCGGCTGGGCCATGACGGCTACATCGCCAGCGTCCAGCCCACGCACGCCACCAGCGACATGCCCTGGGCGGAGACGCGCGTGGGCGAGGCGCGCATCCAGGGGGCCTACGCCTGGCAGCGGCTGAAGCACGCCGGCGCGCGGCTGACGCTGGGCAGCGACTTCCCCGTGGAGCGCCCGGACGTGCTGCTCGGGCTGTACGCCGCGCGGACGCGACAGGACGCCCACGGCGCGCCCGAGGGAGGCTGGCACGCGGACCAGCGGCTGAGCGGCGAGGAGGCGCTGGAGGGCTTCACCACCAACGCCGCCTACGCCTCGTTCGCGGAGGCGCGCCGGGGCCGGCTCCAGCCGGGCCTGGACGCAGACTTCGTCGCGCTGTCCGTGGACCCGGTGGACGCCCCCGTCGCGGAGCTCCCCCGGGCCCAGGTGCGCCTGACGGTGGTGGGCGGCGACGAGACGTATCGCGCGCCCGCTACGCCGGCGTCGACAGCTCCGTCGCAAAACTGAGGTCGGCCACCCGGCGGCTCAGCTCGTCCTGCGCCGCCTGCCGCTCCTTCGCCAGCCGCTCCAGCTCACGGCCGATGGCCTCGAGCCGGTCCTCCTGCTCGTTCAGCTTCGTGACGAAGCGCTCGGCCAGCTCTCGCTGGGAGGCGCCGCTCTTCAGGGACTCGATGTTGGAGCGGATGCGCTCCTGGTCCTTGAAGAGCTGGGTGCGCTCGGCGGTGAGCTGCTGCTCGTCGCGCGCCATCGTCGCCACCTTCTCGCGCGCGGCGATGATTTCACGCAGGGCCCGCGCCAGCTCCTCGTCCACGTAGCGCTGCGACAGGAAGAAGGCCACCTGGTCGGAGACCACGTTGGTGAGGGCGTAGTGCTGCGAGGCGAACGCGCGCTCGGACACCTTCAGCTCCACGTGCGCCTCGGGCGCGAGGACCTGCTTGAAGCGCCAGAAGCCGTCCGTCGTCTCCGCGGGCTCCGGCGAGTCCTTCATCAGGTCCCAACTGTCGCGCGGGTGCTCCACGAACAGCACCTGCTCCCGCGGCGCCTTGTTGCGCGCCAGGTACCGCGTGTGCCGGATGCGGGAGTACTCCACCTTCAGGACACCCTTGCTCAGCACCGCGCGGAACACCGGGCCGTCGTCCCACCCCGCATCCTCCACCGACACCACACAGCCCAGCTCCACCGCGTACGGCACGAAGCGCGTGTCGCGGGGCTTCATGGTGTCGAGCATCGCCTCGCCCACGTACCGCTCGTCCTCCGTCACCGTCACCGGGCCGCCCTCCAGCGTCAGGCCCGTGGTGTTCTTCAGCTCGATGCAGGCCATGGGGTTCTTCTCCCGCGTGGCCCGGTTGTAGAGGAGCACCCGGCGCCCCTCGAACGGCTTGTGGAGGATGGGCACCAGCGCGCTCTGGTTGCGGTGCACCGTCACCGGCCGGTCCACGCCGTACTCGAAGAGGTCGCCCACCTCCTTCGTCAGCGTGGTCACCTTGTTGCTCTGCTCCAGCGCGTCGCGCAGCCGAGGGGCTCCGGCCGACCCGGGCCCGCCGAGCTCGGACTTGCTGCGCATCAGGCCGCGCGCGCGTCCGCCGGGGGCCATCGCCGGCGCGGGCGCCGCCATCGCCGGGGCCGCGTCCAGGCTCTCGCGGAGCATGGACGCCTCGGCCCCGTAGCCCTCCTCCGGAATCACCGGCGCGGCGGCGGCCTCCGTCTTCACCTCCACCACGGGCCGCTGCATGTAGCGCGGGCTGTAGAGGTCGTGGACGAACGACACCGGCAGCCCGGCGACGAGCGCCAGCTCCACGTCCACCCAGTCCTCGTCCCCGGTGTTGTCCACCAGCGCCCAGCCCTGGAGCAGCGGCGGCTCGCCCTCGTCCAGGAGGATGCGGTAGCTCGTCTTCCACACCGGCGCCTCGATGACGTAGCTGACGAACAGGTCCCGCTCGCCCTCGCCGGTGGTGAGGATGGACATGCGCTTGCTGTCCTTCTTGTACGAGGACAGCACCGTGGCCAGATAGAACTCCAGGTCCTTGCGCACCGCCTCGTCGAGGAACTCCAGCTCCGCGATCTCGAGCACGTCGAACGTGCGCAGCGAGCCGCCCGTCAGCAGCGTGAGGAACGGGCGCACCACGCTCGTCTCGCCCGCCGCCACCGCGAGCGACTCCAGGCCGATGATGGCGCCCTCCACCTGCCCGCCCCCGACGCGCGCACGCACGCGCGCGCCCTTGATCTGCCCCAGCAGCGCCGTGAGGCTGCCGTCCTCGGGGATGCGGATGGTCGCCTCCGCCAGGAGCTGCTCCAGCGGCTTCGTCGAGTCGTAGCTCACCGCCGACACCGAGCCGCCCGACAGGTCCAGCACCGTCAGCGACTTGAGCACGTCGTTCATGTCGCGCGCCTTGAAGTCCAGGTGCAGCGCGTCGCTGCCCTTCGTCCCTCCCCGGCGCTCGAAGTAGCCGACTCCATGCTTGTAGAGGACGACACGGCGGATGGGCAGATTCGTGGGCATGAGGACTGGAACTCCAGGAAGTTGGGGACGGCCCCGCGTCCCCGGTGTATCAAGCGGGCCCCGGGGTCGCGCAATGCCGCGCCCAGGCCCCATGAGGAGTCGCCCGATGAGCATGTCCCGCGCTTCCTTCCCCACGACCCGACTCGCGACGTTGTGCGCCACGTTGGTGCTCGGCGCAGGCTGCGAGAGCACGCGCCCCCGCGCCGTCAGCCCCTCCGATGGCGCACCGGTGACGCAAGGTGGCGAGGAGCAGGCGCCCCCGAGCGCGCTCCCACCGGTGAAGGGCAACTCCCCCTGGTTGAGCGCCCGCGTGGGAGACCGGGTGGCCTACGCGTTCTCCGCGAATCGCACCCCGCTGGGCAACGCGCGAGCCATGGCGGCGGCGGGCGTGGTGGCGCTGGAGGTGGTGGCGTTGGAGCCCTCCTGGGTATGGCTGGCCGTCATCTTCACGGACGACGCGGGCGCGCCGCTGAACCTGCCGCGGCTGTCCCGTCCGCTGGTGCTGCCGGTCCGCACGGACGGGACGCGTCCGCTGGACGTGAAGCGCGAGGGCGTGGAGAGCGTCGAGCAGCCCACCGCCGCGGGGCGCACGTGGGAGGCGAAGCGTTATCTGCACGACAATCGCCCCGTGGACGGCCCGTTGCAGAATCGCCTCTACGCGACGGACGTGGGGCCGGCGTACCTGACCAACGGGTTGCTCGACGCGAGCACGACGCTGTCGGGTTTCGGCGGGGGTGGCAGCTACCAGCTCACGCTCGTGGAGGTGCGCCAGGGCAAGGAGGGTGGGACGGGGACGCGGCCGGAGCTGGAGCGTCCGCTGGGTCCGGGCACCTGGTTCGACACGCGGATGGACGTGGAGGGTACGGGCCCCGTCACGGTGTCGCGCACGTGCCTGGGCGCCGAGCGCGGCTACGTGCTGCGGCAGGCCGTCCCCACGCCCACGTCGCCCGACCCGGAGACGTGCCGGGACCTCTCGCACGCGGAGGTGGTGCCGCTGGAGGAGGTGCTGCTCACGTTCGTCTGGGACGCGCTGGAGACGCCGACCTGGCCTCCCGCACAGCCGAACACGACGCCGCCGGTCCGCGAGACGGCGAGCTTCGGCGCGCACAAGGTGCCGGTGCTCCAGTTCGACGCGGCGGAGGACGCGGGGCCGACGAAGCAGATCCGCTCGCGGGTGTATGCGGCCGGGCTGTGGGAGCCGTCGCTGAACGGGCTCGCGGTGGAGGTGCGCTTCGGGCCGCTCGACGACACGCTCTACCGGACGCCCGCGCGTGGCAAGCGTGAGTCCGCGGGCGGCGTGCGGCTGGCGGACTGGGGGACGTGGCTGCCATGAGCACGCCCACGCTCTACACGGTGGTCATCGAGGTGGAGCCCGGCGCGGAGGCGCGGTGGAACCTGTGGCACGAGACGACCCACGTGCCCGAGGTGCTGCGCGAGCCGGGCTTCCTCGCGTGCCGCAAGTGGCGCGACACCGAGCACGCGCCGGATGGCTGGGTCCGCTATGTGTGTCATTACGAGCTGGCGAGCGTGGAGCACTTCCGCCAGTACACGGTCAGCGACGCGGCGAAGCACCTGCGCGCGGAGTCGGAGCGCCACTTCGGCGGCGTGACGCGGCACTCGCGCCAGGTGCTCACCGAGGTGAAGCGGTTCTGAGAGGTCCGCCGCTCCCACGAGGGCGGCGGTCGCCTCGGAAGACTCGTTCGTGGAGGTAGCGCTGGAGGCCGCGCGGCCCAGGACGCCGACGCTCACGGTTCTGGCCGCCAGCGCACCATCACGAGCCCCCCGCGCCTTTCGCGCGCGCGGAGTCCTGAGGACAGAACGCGTCGCGGAGGTCCGACGGCGGGCAGTCGCAGGGAGAATTCGCCGTGGGCAGCTTCTCGCAGCCGCCCCCGACGACCTCGTCGATGCGGCATTCCACCCTCCCGTGGCGGGTACAGCCAGTCGCCCCAAGCAACAGGAAGGACGCGCCCACGAGGAGCCCCCCACGCATCACCGCGTCGCACGTCCTCACGCGCCCTCCGCGGCGCCCGCGTGGAGCCGCTGCCACCATGGCAGTCACGCCCCGCGTCACCGCGTCACGAGCGTACCGGACGTCACGCGCACAGCGCCCGGACCCGGGACAGCAGGAAGTGGCCGCGCGCGCTCGAGGGCAGGTCCAGCCGCAGGTACACGTGGCTCCCCGGTCGTCCCTCCTCCCGTGGGAAGGACGGCGTCACCAGCGGCAGGAAGCCCAGTGACTCCAGCACCCGGCGCGCGGTCTCGTTGCCGGCGCGCACGCTCGTCTCCAGGTGCCGCACGCCGTCGCTCCGCACGCCCCGGCGGATGACCTCCGTCATCGCCCAGTGGCCCGCGCCACCCAGCCGGTGCCGCGCCGTCACCGCGCAGCTCACCCGCGCATAGCGCTCCTCGCGGCGGATGTTCGACAGCGCGGCCAGACCGATGATGCCCTCACCCCGCTCCGCCACCGCGAACAGCCGCGTCCCCTCCGCCGCGCTCCACGGCCCCGGCGGCCGCCCACCCGCCTCGGGCCGCCACCATCCGAACGACTCGTCGATGTCCGGGTCCTCCAACAACAACCGCACCGCACCCGCCACGACGTTCCCCACCACTTCCATGGGAATGAGCTGACGCTCACGCATTCCGGCTTCCCCCCTTCTGTCGGTTTCCGACTTCAAGGGACATGCCAGTATTCACCCAGCCCACCGTCCGAGGCGGAGACGCGGCGGGACGGACGCGCGCCCGCGTCGGCGCGAGACGCGAGCGCGTGTGGCCGGCACGCGCGGGTGGGAAGCCGTGCGGCCTCCCTACGGGAATCCCCGCGTGTCGCGGCCGACACGGGCGGCGGGTGGCGCGCTACTCCACCTACTCCGCGACGGAGAGCTTCACGTCGATGTTGCCGCGCGTGGCGCGCGAGTACGGGCACACCTCGTGGGCGGTGTGCATCAGCTTCTCCGCCTGGTCGCGGGGGATGCCCGGCAGGATGCCCTTCAGCTCCACCGCCAGCCCGAAGCCCCCGTCCGGCGTCTTGCCGATGGTGACCGAGGCCGCGATGCCCGCGTCCGCGCCCAGCTTCACGCCCACCTTGCCCGCCACCAGCCGCAGCGCGCTCTCGAAGCAGGCCGAGTACCCCGCCGCGAACAACTGCTCCGGGTTCGTCGCCGCGCCGCCCGCGCCGCCCAGCTCCTTGGGCATCACCAACGGCAGGTCGATGACCTTGTCGGACGACTGGACCTTGCCGTTGCGCCCACCGTGGGCGGTGGCGTGAGCGGTGTACAGGGGGCTGATGGTGACCGGGGCCATGACGTTCTCCTCGAGTGGGACGGTGGACCTCACGTCCACCGTCATGGCCAATTACTAGGGCACCATTCAATTGTGCGCAACTGAATCGAACCAAGAAGAAGCCCCCGGGGGCGCCGCGTGAGGATACGCGACGGCCGGGGGCTCTCGGGATGCGTGGGGACTCCCTCTTCCGAGGGAGTCCGGAAGTCATCAGCGGGTGGCGACCGTCGCGGGCGTGGCGACGAACTCCTCGGCGGCCTTCACGGCGGCCTTGATGTCCAGCTTGCCGCCGGTGCTCACCTTCCCCTTGAGGTCCGGGTCGACCTCGACCGTCTTCACCAGGAGGTCACGCACCTGGGCGGCGGTCAGGTCGGGGTTGGCGGCGAACATCAGGGCCGCGGCGCCGGCCACCGTCGGGGTGGCCATGGAGGTGCCGCTCATCTTCTCCCACTTGCCGCCGGGCACGGTGCTCAGCACGTCCTCGCCCACCGCGGCCAGCTCGACCACCTTGTCGCCGTGGGAGGAGAAGCGCGCCAGCTTGTCGTTGTTCTTGTCCATGGACGCCACGGTGATGACGTTGGGCAGGTCCAGGTTGGCGGGCATGTCCGCCACGTTGTTCATGTTGCTGCCGTAGCCGTTGGCCGTGGCCGCCACGAGCAGGATGTCCGCGTCCGCCAGCTTCTGCACGGCGGCCGTCCAGCGCGCCTGCGAGGCCGCGTCGCGGTACTCGTCACCGAAGCTGGCGTTGAGGGCGCGCACGTTGACGCCGCGCTCCTGTTTCATGTTGACGATGTAGTCCACGCCGCGCTCGAAGTTGGTGAGCAGGTCCGCGCCGTCGTACAGGCCGCCGATGCTCATGATCTTCGCCTTGCCCGCGGCGATGCCGGTGTTGCCCTGGCCGTTGTCCTCGGCGGCGATGATGCCGGCCACGTGCGTGCCGTGGTCCGTGCCGTCACCCTTCAGCACGTCGCCGCTGTTGAAGCCGACGTTGAAGCCGTGGACGTCATCCGCGATGCCGTTGCCGTCGTTGTCGATGCCGTCGCCGGCGACCTCGCCCTCGTTGACCCACATGGCGCTGTCGAGGTCGGAGTGCTTGTAGTCCACGCCGCCGTCGAACACCGCGATGACCGGGTCACCCGTGGGGCGCGGGGGCTTGGGGTCCACCGGGTCCGTGCCCTGCGCCTTGCCCGTCGCCTCCAGGCCCCAGCTCTTCAGCGTGCCCGTGTCCGCGCGCGCCTTGTCCTCGACGGACAGCGTCCAGGTGCCCTTCGTCTTCTCGCCCTGGAACGCGGTGCTCAGGTCGAACGTGCCCTTCACGTCGTCCGCGCTGCCGCCCGTGCGGTCGTGCACCACCGCGCTCTTGCCGGAGGGGCTGGTCAGCTTGACGACCAGGTCACCCTTGTAGGTGTGGGGCAGGTCCAGGTTCAGCTTCAGCGAGTCCAGCGCCACGTCCTGGTCGAAGGACACGGTGGACGTCACCGTCGAGAGGTCCTTCACCGGCGTGTTGGGCGTGGCGGACGCCTTCAGCGTGACGGGCGTGGAGGCGTCACGCGTGCCGACGGCGACCTTCTTCGAGCCGAAGGCGAACGCCGTGGCCGGCAGCACGGGGGCGCTCGGGTCCGGGCGGTGACCGGTGGGACGGTCGACGAAGTTCGACGGGCGGGCGGCCTTGGCCGACTCGAAGCCGTCACCGTTCGTGTTGCCGGGCCGGGCCACCACGCGGCCGGCGCTCGACGGGGCCGACGACTCGGGGCGCGAGGCCTCGCTGGGACGGGGAGTGGTCGGGAGCGACAGCGGCTTGCGGGTGACGGTCATGGATGTGGGCTCCGTGGGGGATCAGCAGCCTGTCCCCCATTGTCGCACCTCGTCAGGAGATGTTTCCTCGCGCGCCGTATTTTCCACTCCGGGTGCAACCGGGTCCCGCCATGGCGTGGTAGAGCGCGGCCCCGCGGGGCCCCTCCGGAAGGAAGAGGGCCCTCCGGGCGTCCTCGCCGCACCACCGGGACGAGGCCCGGAGCGAGGACGGAGAGAGGCGGATGCCGAGGACCATTGTCGCCACGCGCTACGTGACGCCCCTGCGCGAGGGGGGCTCGCTGCCCGCCATCGTCGAGGCGGATGACGCGGGGCTGTATGTCGTGAAGTTCCGGGGGGCGGGCCAGGGGGCCAAGGCGCTCATCGCGGAGCTCATCGCCGGGGAGCTGGCCCGGGAGGTGGGGCTGCGCGTCCCGGAGGTGGTGCTGCTGGAGCTGGACCCGGCGCTGGGCCGCAACGAGCCGGACGGGGAGATCCGGGAGCTGCTCAAGGCGAGCGCGGGGCTCAACCTGGCGCTGGACTACCTGCCCGGGTCGGTGACGTTCGATCCGCTGGCGGAGCCCACCCCGAGCGTGCCGGAGGCGTCCGCCATCGTCGCGTTCGACGCCTTCATCACCAACGTGGACCGCACGCCGAAGAACCCCAACCTGCTGTGCTGGCACCGGCAGTTGTGGCTCATCGACCACGGGGCCTCGCTCTACTTCCACCACGCGTGGGTGGACTGGGAGGAGCGCAGCCAGGGCCGCTTCGCGCCCATCAAGGACCACGTGCTGCTGCCGTGGGCGGGGGCGCTGAAGGACACGGAGGCGCTGCTGCGCGGGCGCCTCACGCGCGACGTGGTGGAGCGCACGGTGGCCGCCATTCCCGAGGCGTGGCTGGCGGCGGCCGAGTCGCCCTTCCCGTCCGTGGAGGCCCACCGCGCGGCGTACGTCACGTGGCTGCTCAAGCGCGTGGAGGCCCTGCCCGCGTTCCTCGAGGAGGCGGCCCGTGCCCGCGCCCAGCTCGTTTGACTACGCCATCATCCGGGTGATGCCCCGGGTGGAGCGGGAGGAGTTCATCAACGTGGGCGTCGTCCTCTTCTGCACCACGCAGCGCTTCCTGAGCGCCCGCGTGGAGCTGGACGAGGCGCGGCTCCAGGCGCTCGCGCCGGACGTCGACCTGGAGCTGGTGCGCGGCCACCTGGAGAGCTTCCGCCGCGTCTGCGAGGGCGGCAAGGGCGCGGGCCCCATCGGGCAGTTGCCGCAGAAGGAGCGCTGGCACTGGCTGGTGGCCCCGCGCAGCACCATGCTCCAGACGGGCCCGGTGCACTCCGGGCTGTGCCAGGGCGAACCCCGCGCCGCGCTGGAGCACCTGGTGGACACCGTGGTGCGCGTGAAGCGCGCGGGGTGAGCGCCAGGTGGAGACGGGCGCCACGGACTCCCCGGGCGCCGTCTCGAGGAAGACCGGCTACTGCTTCACGCGCCGCCCGGTGAAGCCCACCCGGGCGCTGCACGAGCCTTCGCCCGTCAGGATGTCGGACGACGTGGTCCGCGTCTCGAGGAAGCCCTGGATGCGGTCCGCCTCGAGCGAGTCCCCGTCGATGAAGAAGCGATGGGTGAAGAGGAAGGACCCCTCCTCGCCATCGGCGGAGTCGATCGCCAGGAACTGGAAGGGGCCCTCCGAGGACCTCGTCCCATCGAGCTCGTACGGCACGTCATCCGACACGCCCGTGTCCCCGTGGAACCGGGTCCGGTAGAGCCCCGGGACCTGCATCAGCGTGTCGCCGTACTCGCCCGCGGTGATGGTCCAGCGCTGCTGCACGGGGAGGTCCCAGGCGCCCTCGTGGCCCTCGGTGCCGCTCTCGCACCGGAACGGGACATCGCTCAGCTCCTCGGCGTTCAGCTCGATGTCGTAGACACTCTTCTCGAACCCGCCGCACCCCACCAGCAGCCCCGCGAGCGCGGCCCCGGCTCCCCACTTCCCAGCAGTCCCTCTCATCGACATCGCTCCTCCCATCGTGACGCGTGCCTCGGGCCCCTCCGGGCCAGGAGCCCACGGTGGCCCGCGTCCATGAAACCCAGACACACGCCGCTCATCAAGCGCGCGTCGCGTCGACCCTCCCCGGGGTGGCCGCGCGGTGCTACTCGGCCACGCGGTGGCCTGTGAAGCGCACCCGGGACGAGCACGTCCCCTCGCTCATCCAACTGGACCACGTGGTCCTGGTCTCGACGAACCCCTCGATGCGGTCCGCCTCCAGCGAGTCCCCGTCGATGAAGAAGCGGTGCGCATAGGTGTAGGAGGTCTCGTCGTCCGCGTCCGAGTCGAGGGTCAGGAAATGGAAGGGGCCCTCCGAGGACGACGACCCTCCGATGATGTACGGGACGTCGTCCGACACGCCCGTATCGCCGTGGAAGCGGGTCCGATAGAAGCCCGGAACCTCCATCCGCGCGTCGCCATATCCGCCCGCGGTGAGGGTCCAGCGCTGCTGGGCGACGAGGTCCCAGGGCTCCCCCTTCCCCGCCCTCCCATCCACGCACTGGAAGGGCACCGCGCCCAGCTCCTCGGCGTCCAGCTCGATGTCGTAGACGCTGCGCTCGAAACCACCGCACCCCGTCACCAGGGCCGCGAGCACGACCCGGAGTCCCACGCGCCCGACGCTCTCTCCCATGTGGCTGTCCCTCTCCTCGAACCTGGTTCCACGACGCTTCCGGGCCCGGCACCCGCCCTCCCGGCGGCCATCCATGAGAGACCCCGCCCGGAGGGGTTGCAAGGGACCGGCACAATGCCCTTCATCCAGCAACGACCTGGAGCGACCTGCCGGACAGCCGGCGGCCCTCCCCCTGGAGGGACTTGCATCGACGAGAAGCCAGAGGACCTGGCTGTTAGTAGCTTTACCCGGTGCCCACGGGGCATGGACCACGCATGAGCGACCCTGCGCTGCGAATCGTCACCTACAACGTCCGCTACTTCGGCCACATGCTGCGCGGCCTGGCGAGCACCATGGGGCCCAAGCGCCGCGTGGCCGCGGCCCTGGCGTCGCTCGACCCGCTGCCCGACATCGTCTGCCTGCAGGAGGTGGAGACGACGTCCCTGCGCAGCACCATCGCCCACCGGCCCAAGCAGCCCGGCGAGACCCAGTTGATGGCCTTCATGGGACGCATGGAGGAGACGTTCGCCGCCCAGGCGCGGGAGATGCCGTACGAGGCCTTCTACTTCCGCGCGCACCACTACAAGCTGGGCGAGGTGTCGCTCTACACCACCGGCCTCGCGGTGCTCGTCAACACGCGCGTCCTCCAGGTGGACACGCACAACGTGGCCTCACCCCAGGCCATCACCCACCACCACGTGCAGCGGCTGAAGGACCGCAAGCAGAGCCGCATCTGCGCGCACATGCGCCTGGTGCGCCGCGCGGACGGACGCCCCTTCCACGTCTTCAACACGCACCTGAGCCTGCCCACGCCCTTCGCGCGCGAGTTCTGGTCCACCAAGGACAAGATGGGCTGCGGCGTCAACCAGCTCCACGAGGCGCGCAAGCTGGCGGACTTCGTCAGCGCGCACTCGGCCAACGAGCCCTTCGTCATCTGCGGCGACTTCAACTCGCCGCCGTCGTCGCCCGTGTTCCGCTACCTCACCGGCGACGCGCGCCTGACGTGCGCCCAGGCCGCCGTCGGGCAAATCGACCCGAACGTGTCGCGGGGCTTCCCCACCGCCGGCTTCATGCACATGCGCATGCACCTGGACCACGTCTTCTCCAGCGCGGGCATCCGCTGGCTGGACGCCCAGGAGACCAGCCCCTTCGGCGACCTGAAGAGCCGCTTCCACGGGCTTTCGGACCACATGCCCATCATCGCGCGCTTCGCGCTGGACGCCGCGCCCGTCACGCTCGCGACGCCGGACGCCTCCCTCCCCATCGTGGGCTGAGGCCCCTTCAGCCCGCGTCCTTCAGCTCGCGCTCCACCTCTTCCCACGCCTCCAGGATTTCGCGCGTGCGGCGCTCGGCCAGCTCGCGGAACTCCGGCGCCAGGTGCGCCACCTTGTCGGGGTGGTAACCCGAGATGAGCGTCCGGAACGCCTTGCGCGCCTCGTCCAGCGCCGTGCCCCGGGCGATGCCCAGCAACGTCCAGGCGTCCTTCCTCGGCGCGCTCGCCGCCACGCGAGTCCCCCGGGGCGGAGTGGTCTCCGGGTCCTCGGCCTCGCCGCCCACGCGGCCCCAGCCCTGGGGCTCCGTCCGGTCGCGCCAGTCTCCCGGCCCCTGGGAGTCCTCCACGCGACCGCGGCCCTGGGGCTCCGTGCGGTCGCGCCAGTCCGGCTCCCGCGGTGGACGCGGTGCGCCGTGGCTCGCGGGACGACGCGGTGCGCGAGGAGCGGGCTCCGGCTTGCGCTTCCCCGGACGCCGCGTGGGGTCCGGGGGTGGGACCCGCGGGGTGAGCCGGCTGAGCGCCTCCTCGAGGAACCACAGGTCCTCGGCGGGGAGCCCCTGCTTGCGCACCACCGCGCGCGGCGCACCGTCCTCCAGGAGGAGGTAGCCGTTGGTCATGGCGTACGCGTCCTCCTTGCTGTCGGGGTAGAGCCGATCCGCCAGGTCCCCGAGCGGGTCCCTCCACATGCCCTCCGCCGTGCCCTCGTCCGCGACGAGCACCTGTGTCAACACGGAGCCGTGGAGGAATTCCAACGTGACAAAAGGCTCACGCTGCTCGGGGGAGCGCATCGCCGGGCCATGACGCACCCCGGCCACGAGCAACAGCCCTCGCGTCCCGTCCACCCGGGCGAAGAGCTGCTCGCGCACATTCTTATCGGAGAAGAAGAGGACGAACTGCACGGTGCCCAACGTAGACCGAAGCACCCCCTTCCGGGCAGGCGATACATCGCTCCGTCATCACGAGGGTGCGGGGTGAACACTGCGCGAAGACACCGTCTCGACGCTGGCTCGGGCTTGGGAAAGAGTGGTTGTCGCTTATGCGCTGCTGCCACCGCCACGCCTCCGAGCCCGCCCTCCCAGACGCCCACTCCTTCGCCCTCCCGGGCGCCACCGAGCACTACGCGCCGGAGCGTCCCGTCCGCGCGGAGCACCTCCGCATCGAGCTGGACCTCGACTTCGAGCAAGCACGCATCGTTGGCGTCTGCACCACCCGCGTCTCCGCCGCGCGCGCGCTGTCCACCCTCACCTTCGACGCCGTGGACCTGGAGGTCTCACGCGTGCTCGTCGACGAGCGTCCCGCGCGCTTCACCAACTCCGGGGCGCATGTCCGGGTGGAGCTGGCCCGGCCGCTCGAGCCCGGCCACGCGTGCGAGGTGGCCATCCACTACGCCGCCCAGCCCCGCCGGGGCCTGTACTTCTGGGGCCCCGACGCCGGGTACCCCGAGCGCCCCCGCCAGGCGTGGACGCAGAACCAGGACACCGACGCGCGCTGCTGGTTCCCCTGCCTGGACACGCCCGCGCAGAAGGCCACGTCCGAGCTCGTCGCCACCTTCCCGGAGGGGATGACGTCGCTGTCCAACGGCGTGCTCGTGGACGACCGGGTGCATGAGGGCCGGCGCACCCAACACTTCCGGATGGAGCAGCCGCACTCGCCCTACCTCGTCACGCTCGCGGTGGGTGACTTCGAGGAGCTCACCGACACGAGCGGCACCGTGCCGCTGCGCTACCTCTTCCCCCGGGGCCGGCGCGAGGACGCCCTGCGCTGCATCCGGCGCACGCCGGAGATGGTGCGCGTGTTCCAGGAGGCCACCGGCGAGCCCTTCCCGTGGAGCGGCTACGCGCAGGTGTTCCTCACGGAGTTCATCTTCGGCGGCATGGAGAACACCACCGCCACCAGCCTCACGGACGCGGTGCTCCACGACGCGCGGGCCCACGCCGACTACACCGCCGAGCCGCTCATCTCCCACGAGCTGGCGCACCAGTGGTTCGGCGACCTGCTCACCTGCCGCGACTGGCCGCATGGCTGGCTCAACGAGGGCTTCGCGACCTGGTGCGAGATGCTGTGGAAGGAGCGCGCCGACGGCGCGGACGAGGCCGACCAGCACCGCCTGGTCGACCTGGAGGCCTACCTGGGCGAGGTGAAGGAGCGCTACGCGCGCCCCATCGTCTCGCGCCGCTTCCACGCGCCGCTGGACGTCTTCGACCGGCACCTCTACGAGAAGGGCGGCCTGGTGCTCCACGAGCTGCGCCGCCGGCTGGGCGACGCGCTGTTCTTCCAAGGCCTGCGCCACTACGTCTCCCGCCACCGCCACGGCACCGTGGAGACGGTGGACCTGGCGCGCGCCTTCGAGCAGGCCACGGGGCACAACCTGGATGGCTTCTTCGACCAGTACGTCTTCGCGCCGGGACACCCGGAGCTCAAGGTGGAGGTGCGCTACGAGGCGGAGGAGGCGCGCCTGCGCCTCAAGGTGCGGCAGGTCCAACGCACGGACACCGGCACGCCCGTCTTCCGCCTGCCGCTGGACGTGGTCGTCACCGTCGACGACCAGGACACCCCGCACCGGCTGGAGGTGACCGACGCGGAGCACTCCTTCCACCTGCCCTGCGCCGCCGCGCCCACGCAGGTGCGCGTGGATCCGCGCCGGGACGTGCTGGGCACGCTGGACGTGGACAAGTCCGTGGGCCTGTGGCTGGCGGAGCTGCACGCCGCGCCGGAGGCCCGGGCGCGCACCGAGGCGGCGATGGCGCTGGGGCGGGACGGGGGCTATCGCGTGGTGGAGGCCCTGGCCCGGGCGCTCGGCGACACGCGGTTGTTCTGGGGAACACGCGCCGCGTGTGCCCGCTCCCTGGGACGCATCCGCACGTCCGAGGCGCGAGCGCGCCTGCTCACGGCGATGAGCGTCGAGCACCCCCGGGTGCGCCGCGCCGTGGTGGCCGCGCTGGGCGAGTTCCGCAGGGACCCCGACGTCGCCTCGCGGCTGCGCGCGCTCGTGCGGGGCGGCGACGCCAGCTACTTCGTGGAGGCGGAGGCCGCGCGCAGCTACGGCAAGGTGCGCGCTCCGGACGCGGTGGAGGTGCTCGAGGGCGCCGCCACGCGGGCCTCCTTCCAGGACGTGGTCGCCTCGGGCGCGATGGACGGGCTCGCCGAGTCCCAGGACCCCGCGGCCTTCCCGCTCGCGGTGGCGCGCACGGCCTATGGCCAGTCGGCGTACCTGCGCCGCGCGGCGACCCAGGCCGTGGCGAAGCTGGCGGAGGTGGCCGGGCGCAAGCGCGAGGCGGTGGACCTGCTGGGCGACCTGCTGCGCGACCCGATGTTCCGCGTGCAGATGGGCGTCTTCGAGGCCGCGCGGACGCTCGGAGACCGTCGGCTCATCCCCGTGCTGGAGGGCACGCCCTTGAGCGACGCGCGCGCACGCCGCGCCTCACGGGAGACGGTGCGGGCGCTGCGCGAGGGTGAACCGCAGTCCCGTGAGTTGTCCGCGCTGCGCGAGGAGGTGGACGCGCTGAAGGAGGCGACACGCGCGCTGCGCGAGCGGCTGGAGTTGCTCCCCCAGGGGCCGCCCGCCTCGCCGACGCCGGCGACGAAGCGCTCCACCGCGCACGCGTCTCGCGAGCCCCGGAAGAAGTCGTCGACGAAGACAGGCACCGCGCGGGATGCGCGGCCCCCCGCTCGCAAGTCACGGAGCAGGACCGGCACGTCGCGTCGGCGCAAGTAGCCCCGTCCTCCGCCGCCCCGGGCGCCGCGTCCCACGTCGGCGCCGCGCCGGGGCGCGTGCGCGCCTTCACGGCAAGGACACCGTCGCTCCGTTCTCCTCGTCCTCCGCCAACCCCGGCGCCGCGTCCCGCGTCGGCGCCGGGGCTCGTGCGTGCCTTCGCGCCGCGGACACCGTCGCTCCGTTCTCCTCGTCCTCCGCCGCCCCGGGCGCCGCGTCCCGCGTCGGCGCCGCGCCGGGGCTCGTGCGCGCCTTCACGGCAAGGACACCATCGCTCCGTTCTCCCGGAGCCCGTGAGCACGAGGCCCCGCTCCCCCGTCCGCCGCCCCTGCCGCACACGCGAGCCGTGGCGGCGAGCGGGAGCACCGGCAGGCGGAGAGGCTGACTCGTGGATACTTCCTTCAGGGAGGGTGGACACAACCCGCGCGCGGCGCCGAGACCGCCCGCGTCCAAGGGAGAGCATGGCCACAGCCCATGACGAGCTCAGCGCCTGGCTGGACGCCGCGGTCGACCCCCTGGTGGCCTGCGACGCGGACGAGCACATCCGCTTCCTCAACGTCGCGGCCGAGCGCCTGTTCGACTGGAAGCGCGAAGACCTCGTCAATCAACCCGTGTCGCGTCTCTTCCCCGAGCGGCTGCGCCACTTCGCGGGCAAGAGCCTGATGCGCTACCTGCTGTCGCGCCGTGAGACGCTCGGCGGCCGGCCCATCCGCATCCTCTGTCTACGCCGCGACGGCGTGGAGGTCCTGGTGGAGCTCACCGTGGGCACACTCGGCCAGGGGGCCGACGAGCGCGTCATGTTCAGCCTGCGGCGGCTCCACGAGGTCATCGACACCGTGCGCGAGCCCGTGGAGCGCACGCGCCAGGACGCCCAGGTCCAGCCGATGGAGACGGGGTGCTCGCGCGGCGGCGAGGACCTCTACCGCCTGGTCGTGGAGAACGCCCCCCTGGGCATCTTCCACTACGACACCACGCCCATCATCACCGCCTGCAACGCGCAGCTCTCCGTCCTCATCGGCTCGCCCAAGCGGGTGCTGGTGGGGCTCAACCTGATGTCGCTGCGCGACGAGCGCCTCATGCACTGCGTCCGGGAGACGCTGCACGGCCGCGACGCCGAATACGACGGCCGCTACCACTCCGTCACCGGCCACAAGACGACCCCCGTCCACATCCGCTTCACCCCCTGCTACGACGACGCCGGCCAGGTGGAGGGCGGTATCGGAATCGTCGAGGACGTCACCGAGCGCCGCCGGGCGGAGAAGGAGCGCGACGAGAGCCTCGCGCTCCTGGCCACCCTCTTCCACACGGCGCCCGTGGGCCTGGGCTTCCTCGACACGGACATGCGCTACGTGCGCGTCAACGACGTGCTCGCCCGCATCAACCAGCTCCCCTCCGAGCAGCACCGGGGCCACCGTCCATCGGAGCTGCTGGGCAACTCCGGGCGCCTGGTGGAGCAGCTGATCCAGCACGTGCTCGACACCGGCGAGCCCGTGGAGTCCCGGGAGATGAGCACGCGGGAGCTGGAGATACCGGGGCCCGAGGGCTTCCTCGCCGGCAGCCTGTACCCCGTGCGCGCTCCCGGTGGGCGCATGCTCGGCGTGGGCGTGCTCGTCGAGGACATCACCCAGCGCAAGCGCGCCGAGGCCGAGCGCGACCGGCTCTACCGCGAGGCCCAGGAGGCCATCCGCGTGCGCGACGACTTCCTCTCCATCGCCTCGCACGAACTGAAGACCCCCCTCACCCCGCTGAGCCTCCGGCTCGCCGCCCTGGAGCGCAAGCTCGAGCACGGCGAGCACGTGGACCCCGCCACGCTCCACCACGCGCGCCAGCACCTGCAGCGCATCACCACCCTCATCAACGACCTGCTGGACGCCTCGCGCATCGAGGCCGGAAGGCTCGCGCTGCACCCGGAGGCCACGCGGCTCGACCGGCTGGTGGAGGGCGTGGTGCAGTCCATGGACGCCCAGCGCGGCGACCACGTGCTGCGCTACGCCCCCCCGTCCCACTCCGTGCAGGTGTTCGCGGACCCCTACCGCCTGGAGCAGGTCGTCAACAACCTGGTGGACAACGCCCTCAAGTACAGCCCGGACGGCGGCACCATCGACGTGACGCTGGAGGTCCAGGGCGGCATGGCGCTGCTGTCGGTGAAGGACCCGGGCATCGGCATCCCGGAGGAGCAGCAGCGACTGCTCTTCGACCGCTACTTCCGCGCCCACAACGTGTCCTCCCGCTCGTATGGAGGGCTGGGCCTGGGGCTCTACATCAGCCGCGACATCGTCGAGCGCCACGGAGGCCGCATCTGGGTGGAGAGCGCGGTGGGGCACGGCTCCACCTTCCACGTCGCCCTGCCCGTGCTCGGCGGCGCGCCGCTGCATCCGCACGCCCACCCGCCCGCCAGTCAGCCGGACCGACACGTCCACTGAAGCTTGGGCAGTGCCCGCTCCGAAAGAAGTACAGGCCCGCGTGTCGAGCACTCGTCATCACGGGGCTCGCGGGGGCGCGAAGCGCCTGGATTCGCACGCTCCCAGCCATGGCACGGCGGCTGCTTTTCACGCGGACGGAGCCGAACCCAGACAGGAGCAAGCGCATGACGACGGAGACACCGGCCTGGACCCGCGACAATGACGGTTGGCTCGTCCGCGTGAAGGTGGGCGGGCGCATTCAGGAGGTCCGCTGCGCCACGGAGGGCCAGGCGCGCTACTTCGCCGCCGTCCTGGCCTTCAACCCACCACCTCCCTCGAGGCTGCGTCACTAGCGCCACGCTCGCGCGCTACTGGATGGCGGGGACCTCCGTCGGGGAGACGAGGTACGCGTCGAGCTGGTAGTAGTTGTCGTACGCGACGCGCCACGCGCCCTCGGCCACGCCGGGCCGGGGGATGAGTGGCCCGCCCACCTGGCCGCTGGTGCCCCACGAGAAGCCCAGGTCGGTGCCCGTGCTCACCTCCAGCAAGGTGATGTCCGTGGCGAGCTGCGAGTTGAAGCGGCGAATCTCGGTGAGGGCGCCGGACACCCAGAACTGGAGCCGGTGGGCGCGCACGTCGAAGCCGAAGGCCCAGAAGCCCCCCGAGTTGTTCGGGTCCGTCACGACGACGGTGTACGCGCTGAGCGGGTTGCTCGCGGCCGGGTAGAGGGGCGTGCCCGCGGGGATGGAGGACAGCGGCGTGGGCGCCGTGGGGATGTTCCACGGCGTGCCGGGGATGACGCCCGGGCAGTAGTTGGAGATGGGCGGCGGCACGACGATGGCCCGCTGCGAGGTGGTGCCCAGCGCCTCGAGCGCCTCGGGCGTGGCCATGTCGACGGGGTCGACGGCGCAGGCGGCGGTGGACAGGGAGACGGCGAACAGCAGCGCGGAACGGAGGTTCTTCATGGTCGTGCTTCCTTGGGTGTGCAGGTGACACGTCGAGCGTTCCCGGCCCTGGGGAGCCGGGTGCCCGGGGGCAGTGAAGGCCGTACGTCTCCCAGGAGGTCCCCCTGCCTCCCTTCGCGGCCAGAGTCGTGTGGGTGATGCGGCCGGGCTACTCGAAGACCACGACGGTCTTCACCCAGCTGTCGGGCCGCGCGGACAGCACGCGCATGCGTTCGTCGCGGAGCGCGGTGGATGCGGTCGCACCCGCGCGGAGGCGCTCCATGACCCGCGCGAAGAAGGGCCCGGCCTCGGCGTCCGGGATGTCGATGGGCGAGGCGATGACCGCTCGGGCGCCGGCCTCGGCGAACGCCACCGGCAGGCTCCAGGGCGCGTGCAGGTAGGGCGCGGCGCGCGCGGCCTGGCAGGCACCGAGCAGCACCACCGGCGCGCCCTTCAGCTTCTGGCGGCGCACCTCGCCCGCCGTGAGGGCGTAGCGTCCCCCGGCCTCGGGCGCCATGACGAGCAGCGACGCGTCCGACACGCCCAGGTTCACCAGGCCGTGCGCGTGGATCTCCACCTCGGTGGCCTCGGCCAGCTCCGCCAGGAGGCGCGACGGCGTGGCCGCCGGGCCCGTGAGCTCCACCCGGCGCGCGGACGGCCCGCCGGACAGCTCCCAGCTGCGCAGCCGGGGCAGGTTCAGCGAGGCGGGCGCGTCCACGTCGTACACCACGAGCGGGCGCGGCGCGGACACCGCGGGCGCGGACTTGCGCGGCCCCGTGTCGTAGCTCCACGCCACGTCCGGCGGGAGCAGCCCCGCCTGACCGTGGACGGGGTAGCGCGCCAGCACCTCCACGTGCTCACAGGGGCGCAGCGAGGCGGCCAGGGACGCGGGCACCAGCGTGGTGACGTCGAAGTCCGGCGAGCGGCGGCTGGCGTCATGGTGGCCGAGCAGCTCACCCGCGGGGCCGCGCGCCGCCACCACCGTGCGCTCGTCGTGGACCTCGATGCCCAGCGCGCAGCGCGAGGGCTCCGCCACGCCCGTCTCCTCGGAGAAGAGGGCCAGCGCGCCCGCCCAGTCCCCCTGGGCGCCCGCGTCGAGGATGAGCGAGGAGTAGCTGTACGCGCGGGCCTTGGCGGCCACCGGGTCCGCGGCGCCCAGCCGGGCCCCGTCGGTGATGGCCTGCCGCAGGAGCGCGCGGCCCGAGGCGCGGTCCGTCTGGATGACGGCGCGGCCCTCGATGTGCGTGGCCATGACCTTCTCGCCGGGGCGCAGCCAGCCCGCAGCGTCCAGCTTGCGCAGGCCGTCGCGCACCCGCTCCACGTCGCCCGGCTTCGGGTCCAGCCGCGCCAGGTCCGCCAGCACGAAGGCGCCGTTGAGGAAGAGGGGCACCTCGCACGTGGGGGCCTGGTCCAGCTCCGCGCGGGCCTCGCCCGGCTGGAGCGCGAAGACCCGCAGCGAGGCGAGGCTCTCGTGCACGTGGCGGCTGGCCGCGCAGCCCCGGTCCCGCAGCGCCTGCTCGCCCAGGTACGCCCGCGTCAGCGCGAAGGCGTTGCGGAAGCGCGCCAGGTCGCCCAGCACCAGCAGCAGGTCGGCCTGGAGCGTCCACTCCTGCGTCTGCCGCGCCCACTGGAGCCCGGCCAGCGCGTGCTCGCGGGCCTCCAAGAGCCGGTGCTCGTCCTTGTAGATGTGCGCCAGCAGGTGCTCGAGCTGGCCGCAGCGGTAGTCCGCCCGCGCGCCGCCGCAGGTGGAGATGGCGCGCAGCAGCCGCGCCTCCGCGCCCGCCAGGTCCCCGCGGCCGTACTCGGCCAGGGCGTGCTCGCGCTCCGCGTTGAGCGTCAGCCACGCGTCCCCCAGCGCCCCCGCGGCGCGCTCGTACGCATCCAGGTGCTTCGGCAGCCCCCCCGCGAGCGGCAGGACGCCCAGCAGCACGTCCTGGTGCTCCGTCCCGGACAGCTCCCGCACCAGCGCGTCGAGCCCGGACGCGTCGAACGAGCCCTGCAGCACCTCACGGAAGCGCGCGGCGAGCGGCGCGCGGCGCTGGAAGTCCCGACCGGCCACGGCCCGCGCGTAGCGCTCCAGGGTGTCACCGCCGTAGTGCGCGTCCAGCACGCGCGCCAGCGGGAGCAGCGCGGAGACCTGGTCGGCGGACGTCGCCGCCCACACCGCGATGTTGAACCAGTTGCGCGCCGTGCCCGGCACCGCTCGCGCCACGTCCTCGGACATGGGCGTGCCCTCCAGCGCCAGCGCCCGGCCGGCCCGCTGCGCCGTGTCCCACAGGTCGCGGCGGCCGTCGAGCTGACGGCGCAGCGCGCCCGCGCGCTCCCGGGCCTCGTCCGCCCAGCCCGGCTCCTGGAGCGCGGCCACCGCGTCGAACGCCTCCGCCGCCGAGGCCTCCAGCCCCAGCTCGCGCAGCACCAGCGCGCGGTTCCACAGCGCCTGCGGGTGGCGGGGCGCCTGGCCCAGCACGCCGTCGAGCAGCGTGAGCGCCACCTCCAGCTCGCCCTTCGTCATCGCCACCACCGCGCGGTCGCTGTCCACGTCCGGGGACGCGGGCACGCGCTGGAGGTAGTCCGCCGCCTGCTCGCGCTCGCCGCGCAACAGGTGGCCCACGCCCAGGCCCTGGAGGTCCCCCGCCTCCTCCAGCTTCGCCAGCGCCTGGAGGGACACCCGCTCTCGCGGGCGCTCGTCGCCGGAGCGCAGCACGCCATAGGGACGGTGCGCGCTGGCGCCGGCCCAGCTCAGCCGCGCCTCCAGCGAGCGCGTGGGCGCCAGCGCGAACGCGACCGTCTCCACGCCCGCCGTCCCGGGCCGCAGGGCCACCACGGCGAAGACGGCGGCCAGCGAGCCCGACAGCGCCGCGGCGGCCACCCACGTGCGGCGGCGGCTCCAGGCGGGACGAAAGGCCCGCTCGGGCGCGGCGGCGGCGGTGCGGGCCACGGGCGCGACGGGGGCCACCGGAGCGGCGGCCTCCTGGCGCGCCAGCCCCGCCCCGAGCGCCTGCAACTGGAGGATGTCGTCCAGCTCCTCCTGGCACGCGGCGCAGGTGCCCAGGTGCGCCCGGAAGGCGGCCGCCTCGTCCGCGGACAGCTCGCCGTCCGCGAAGGCGTGCACCTGGTCGTGGATGTCCACGGGCTCGGCCGTGCTCATGGCGCCTCCGCCTTCCCGGAGACACCGGGCAGCAACAGCTCCTTCAGCTTGCGGCGCGCGCGGATGAGGCGCGTGCCCACGGTGGCCTTGGGGATGCCCAGCGCCTCCGAAATCTCGAGGTACGAGCGGCCCTCCAGCGCGTGGAGGCGGTACACCGTGGCGAACTCCTCCGGGATGCGCTCCAGCGCGGCGCGCAGCTGGGCGGGGCTGATGGCGGCCCACGCGGGGGCGGCCTCCGGCTCCGGCGCGGCCAGCCGCTCCGCCAGCTCCTCCGCGGACACGTCCGCGCGGCGCTCCCGCGTCTTCTCTCGGCACCGGTCGATGAACAGGTGGTGGAGGATGGTGCACAGCCACGCCCGCCCATCCGTGCCCGGGCGATAACGCGCCAGGTTCTCCAGCCCCTTCAGCAGCGTCTCCTGCACCAGGTCCCGCGCGTCCGCCGCGTTGCCGCACAGCCGCAGCGCCGTCGCGTTCAGCGCCGCCTCATGCTCCCGCGCGAAGGCCGCGAACCAGCGGCTGTCCAGGGGCGGCGTAGGAGGGGTCGTCCTGCTGTCCACGTGGCTCGCAGGCTGGACCTTCTGGTCCTTCCCCGTCAAGCCCGCAGACCGGGCCGGTCGGGACAACAGCGCGAGTGGTTGCAGGGCGAAGGCATTCATGGCGGTCGCTTCCGAGAACGACCTGCCCCGGCCATCTTCCCGGCGGGATTTTCCAGGGGATTTCCCGGCCGCCTCCCGTCAGTGGGATTCTCGGGGGTTGAGACGGACGATTTCGCCGTTGAGGACGTTGGCGAAGCCCACCCAGGCCAGGTAGGGCGCCACCATCCACGCGGCGGGGCGGTCCACCTCGCGGGTGGCGGCGACATAGGCCCCGATGCTGCCCAGCAGGGCCAGGTTGTCCGCCAGGGCCCGACGTGGTGAGTGGCGTCCGAAGAAGAGGAAGGACCAGGCGGCGTTCAACCCCAGTTGGACGCCCCACCACCCGAGCGCGCGGGAGCGGGCGGCCCCCGCGGGCGCGGTCCACACGCGCCAGCCGGAGACGGCGATGAGGGCATAGAGCGCCGTCCACACGGGGCCGAACGCGCGGGGCGGCGGCTGGAAGGACGGCTTGCGCAGGTGGCGGTACCAGCGCGTGTCCGCGGAGCTCTGCCGCGCGCCGGCCCAGGCCGCGCCGGCGGTGAGCGCGCCGAAGGCGGTCAACGCGACGACGGACTCGGTGCGCAGCGTGGGGTTGAGCGTGGTGCGCTTCACGGGCCCCGGCACCGTCCGCGTCGAGGGTTCCCAGCAGGTCTCCATGGTCGTCCTCCCACAGTGTTCGGTGGAAGGTGGTGACGGGCCGGGACGATGGCCACCCCCGTTGACTGTCGACCGGACGGCGCTCTATCGAGGGTGCGGGGAGGAACACATGGCGAGTGCGGAGGAAGTCCTCGACTTCTGGTTCGGTCACCCTGCGGACCCGGTCCGCAATCCTTCATGCATCCGCCCACGCGCCGTCTGGTTCCAGCGCGACGGCGCCTTCGACGAGGAGTGCCAGCGGCGCTTCCTCCTCCCCCACGAGCGCGCCGCCGCGGGTGAGCTGGGCGCGTGGAAGGACGAGCCGCGGAGCTGCCTCGCGCTGCTGCTCCTGCTCGACCAGTTCCCCCGCAACCTCTTCCGGGGCACGCCGCGCGCGTTCTCCACCGACGCGAGGGCCCGCGGGGTGGCCCGGCACGCGCTGGCGCGGGGGCTGGACGTGCCCCTGCCCTCGGTGTGGCGCTGGTTCATGTACCTGCCCTTCGAGCACAGCGAGGAGGTCCACGACCAACGGCTGGCGGTCTCCCTCTTCGAGGTCCTCACGCTCAACCACCCCGCCAGCCGCGAGCCGCTCGACTACGCCCGGCGGCACCGGGCCGTCATCGAGCGCTTCGGCCGCTTCCCCCACCGCAACGACACGCTGGGACGCGCGACGACACCGGAGGAAGCGCGCTTCCTCCAGGAGCCGGGCTCGTCGTTCTGACCGACCAAGCCCGGGCAACGAGCGCGCAACACCCACATCGGGCAGGGCCCCGGTGGAAGCGCTCGCGAATATCTCCCAGGCCGCCCCGTCAGCAGGCGAGCGCGTCGCGACGGAAGGGCCGGCTCCCCGTTTGTCGACGAGCACCACCGGATTCCGGCGTTTCCGGGAGCTGGGGAGCACGGGTGACGTGTGGGTTGGCCACTGGGCTAGTGTCGCGAGCCACGCACATCGCAAGAGGTGGGGGCCTTGGCAGGCGAGACGTGGAAGACCATCCGGCTGCGCTGGCGAGACCACTGGCGGCTGATGCTGGGCGTGGCGGTGCTGTCCGCGACGCTGGCGGCGCTCGCGTGGCGGGCCGGGTGGTTGGATGACCTGGAGCGAAGCGCCTATGACCAGGCGCTCACCACGTTCACCGGCGGGCGCGGGAGGTCCTCGCGCGTGTCGGTGGTGGTCATCGACCAGTCCTCGCTGGACGGCATCCGCGCCAACGAGCGCTACACGCTCAACTTCGGTAGCTGGCCCTACAGCCGCAACCTGTGGGCCCGCGTGGTGGAGCAGCTCGAGGCCGAGGGCGCGCGCGCCGTCGTCTTCGACGCGGTGATGGACGAACGCTCCTCGGACGAGTCCACGGACCTGGCGTTCGCCCAGGTGCTGCGCGACACGCGCATGCCCTTCTTCCTGGGCGTCTCCACCAACGCCAACGCGCGTCCCCTGCCGCGGGTGGACTTCGAGCGCGAGCCGGCGCCCCCGCTCGCGTCGCCTCCGACGCCGAAGCCCGTGGCGAGCGCGGACGACGCGCTCCCCCGCGAGGCCCTGCCGGGCGCGGATGGCGCGCGCCCCGAGCCTCACGCCGTTCCCGGGGACGCGGACACGTTCCCGGAGGAGCCGGCGGGAGAGTTCCCCGACGCGGCCGGGGACGTCGCGGTGGCGAGCGTGCCGCCCGAGCGGATGGCGCGCGCCCTCGCCTGGCCGGTGCGCGCGGGGGGACGCGCGCTGCCCACGCTGGAGAGCCAGGACACGGAGGAGGCCCGTGGCGACGGCGCGCCGCCCCACCCCGTCATGCGCCACCCCGTGCCGCCCATCCCGGTGCTGGTGGACGCGGTGGATGGCTTCGGGCTGGTGGACACGGAGACGGACCCGGACGGCTTCATGCGCCGCACGCGCTTCGCGTACACGGACGGCATCAACACGTACCCCACCCTGCCGCTGCGCGTGGTCGCGGGCCTGTCCGGCGCGACCGAGGTGACGCTGGGCCCGAGGACGCTGAAGGTGGGCTCGCGGACGTACGCGGTGGACGCGGACGGCGGCGCGGCCATCGACTACGGCGGCGGTGAGCTGCACGAGCGCTTCCACACCGTCTCGCTGCTGGAGGTGCTCGACGGCTGGGTGCTCCGCAGCCAGGGCCAGCCCTCCGGGCTCTCCGCGGAGGCGTTCGCGGGCAAGGTGGTGGTCATCGGCGGCACGGCGCTGGGGCTGAGCGACATCAAGGCCACGTCCTTCAAGGCGGAGGTCCCCGGGGTGATGAAGCAGGCGGCGGTGCTCGACACGCTGCTGGGCACCGGGCGCTTCATCACCCGGGCGCCGCTGGCGGTGGACCTGGGCGTCACGCTGCTGGTGGCGCTGGTGTCGGTGGCGCTGCTGATGACGACGCGGTGGACGCCGCTCGAGATTCTCTGGCCGCTGGTGTCGATGCTGGGCATGTACGCGGTGACGGGGCGCTTCCTGGGTTCGGGCATCCACGTGCTGACCGCGCTGCCCGCCATGGCGGGGGTGCTGGCCAGCGTGACGGCGGTGGCCTTCAACCACCTGGTGGCCAACAAGGAGACGGAGTTCATCCGCGCCGCCTTCAGCCGCTTCATGGAGCCCAAGCTGGTGCAGCAGATGATTTCGCAGCGCCAGTTGCCCCGGCTCGACGGCGAGAACGTGGAGATCAGCGCCTTCTTCAGCGACATCCGCGGCTTCTCCACGTTCAGCGAGCGGTTCAAGGAGGACCCCCGCAAGCTGGTCCGCATCCTCAACACGTACCTGACGCGGGTCAGCGGCGCGTTGCTGAAGGAGGGCGGGTGCCTGGACAAGTACATCGGCGACGCGGTGGTGTGCCTGTTCGGCGCGCCCATGCGCCAGGACGACCACGCGGTGCGCGCGTGCCGGGGGGCGCTGGCGGCGAAGGCGGAGGTGGACCGGCTGCGCGAGGAGTTCCGCGCCCAGGGGCTGCCGGACGTCTACACGCGCATCGGCGTCAACTCCGCGGTGAACTTCGTGGGCAACTTCGGCAGCGAGCAGCTCTTCAGCTACACCGCCATCGGCGACGGGATGAACCTGGCCGCGCGGCTGGAGGGCGCGAACAAGGCGTACGGCTCCGTCATCATGATTGGCCCGCGCACGTACGAGCTGGCGAAGGACGCCATCGAGGTGCGGGAGCTGGACCGGGTGCGGGTGGCGGGCAAGACGGAGGCCGTCACCGTCTACGAGCTGCTGTCCCTCAAGGGCGGGCTGGACGCCAGGAAGCGCGCGACGGTGGAGCGCTACCACGCGGCGCTCGCGCTCTACCGCGAGGCCCGCTTCGCCGAGGCCGCGACGGTGCTCGAGGCCCGCCTCGCCGAGGACCCGGACGACGGCCCCACGCACGCGCTCATGGAGCGCTGCCACAAGTACACCCAGGCGCCGCCGTCGGACTTCGACGGCGTGGCGAACCTGGACAAGTGAAGTGAAAGGAGTCGGAGCACCATGGCCATGAGAACGAAAGCAACCTGGGTCGCGGCAATGCTGGCGCTGGCGGTCCCGAGCGCCGCGTCCGTCGTGAAGGTGGATGGCGAGTTGTACGTGAAGGCCAAGAACACGCGGGTGATGGAGAGCTCCCTGCCCACCGCGAACGTGGTGACCGTGCTCCAGCCCGGGGAGGTCGTCACCTGGAAGGGCGCGGACCCCAAGGACAAGCGCTGGCACCAGGTGAACACGAAGTCCGGCAAGAGGGGCTTCGTCTTCCAGTCCAACCTGTCCACCACCGCGCCCAACATGGAGCTCGTCGTCGACGACAAGAGCAAGGCGTCGCGCAAGGTGAACCCCGCGGGCTTCGTGGCGAGCGGCGCGGCGGTGAAGGCCCTCAGCCCCGGCGCCGTCGAGTACGGCAACAAGAAGGGCGGCAACCACCAGCGGGCGGTGGGCCAGCTCCAGGGCCTGGAGCGCGTCGCCAAGGACGTGACTCCGGCGACCATCGCCGAGCACGTGAAGGAGGCCGGCCTCTTCCCGGTCGTGGGCGCGAGCGCCACGGCGAAGTCGTCCACCAAGTCCCCGGCGCCCGCCTCGAAGTCGAAGGGAGGCACCTGATGCGCGCTGGCTGGAAGACGGCCGCCATCGCCGGCCTGGGCCTGTGGGCCTCCGGCTGCAAGGGCCTCGACATGTCGAAGGTGGCGGGTGGCGTGGACACGGTGATGGGCACCACGGCCGCGACGAAGCAGCAGCGCGAAGCGTGCAAGAAGTTCAACGTGGAGCCCACGGTGACGGAGGAGTACGCCATCGGCAGCGCCATGGCCATCCACTGGGTGCAGGGCGGTGGCGGCCTCATGCCCGCGGCGGACACGGCGCAGGCCGCCGCCACGGTGCACGGCATCCACCAGTACCTCAACGTCGTCGGCAAGAACCTCGCCGCGCAGTCCGCGCGGCCGACGCTGGAGTGGACCTTCGGCATCATCAACGACCGCGAGCACTTCAACGCCGTCTCGTCTCCGGGCGGCTACGTGTTCGTCACCCGCCGCATGCTGGCGGACCTGGACAACGAGGCCCAGCTCGCGGGCGTGCTCGCGCACGAGATTGCCCACGTCGTGCTCAAGCACTCCATCCAGCAGTACAACGCCGCCAAGGTGGACCTCTGCCAGGCGACCGTCACCGCGGAGGGGTTCATCCCCGGCTCGGGGCAATTCATCGTCACCGGAGGCAGCAGCGGCAACCTGGACCTGGACGGCGACCCCGCCCTGCTCGGCAACTTGGCGGAGAAGGCGCTCGGCATCTTCGAGAAGGGCAACGACCACGCCCAGGAGTTCGCCGCGGACCAGATGGCCGTGAAGCTGATGATGTCCGCGGGCTACGACCCGGCCGAGTACCGCGCGCTGCTGGCGAAGACCCAGGACAGCAGCAGCATCGGCTCGCGGCACCCGAAGAAGGCCGAGCGCGTGAAGCGCATCACCGCGTTCCTCGGCACCGTGAAGGACGCGTCCGGGGAGTTCTCCGAGCTGAGCCTGGAGGGGCTGAGCAGCCCGCCGCTCGCGCCAGCGCTGGTGGCCGCCGTGCGCGGCCCCGGCTCCGGCGTCGCGAAGGACGGCAGGTGACGGGCCCGGGAGCGGCGTCCCTCGTGACGGGACGCCGCGGGCCGCGAGGCGTCAGCGCGCCGCGGCCTGGCTCAGCGCGCGGTGCACCGCCTCCAGCGCCTTGCGGGCCTCGAGCAGCTCCGCGCGCTCGGCGGTGAGCGACGCCACCTGCTGGGCCAGCACGTCACGCTCGCCCTGCAGCGCCTCCACGGCGCGGCGCAGCGACGAGGCGTCGTCCTTGGCGGACTCCAGCTCGCCGGCGAGCCGCTCCTCCTCGGCGAGGCTGTCGGACAGGGCCTGCTTGCCCTCGGCCACGGCGGCCTCCAGCACCTCGTGCTCCTTCGCGGAGGCCTGGAGCGCCTGCCGGTTCTCCTGGAGCGACAGGAGCGCCTCGTCGCGCTCGCCCTCCAGCGCGGCCAGCTCCCGCTCCAGGTCGGCGAGCAGCTTCACCCGGCCCTCCATCTCCGTGGACAGCCGGCGCGCCTCGTCCATGCGCAGCCGCGCCTCCTCGGTGGCCTTCTCCGCCTGGCGGCGCGCGACCTCGAGGTCCTGCGTGAGGGCGAGGTTCAGCGCCTTCACCTTCACCAGCTCCGCCTGGAGGTGGGTGATGCGCTCCACCGCGCGCTGGCCCGCCTCGGCCACGGTCGCCGGCAGCGGCTCCGGGCGCGGGTTCTCCCGCACGGCCTTGAGCCGCGCCTTGAGCCGCTCGCGGCGGGCGTCGGAGTCCATGGACTCCTCGCGCGGGGACACCGGCGTCTGGACCTCCACCTCCGTCTGCGGCGCCTCGACGCGAGCCACCGGCTCGGCGAGGGTGGCGGTGACGTGCGGCAGCGACGAGCCCTGCGACATGACAGGCGCCTCCGGCGGGTGCCCGCCGTCCAGGTGGAACGCCACGGCGGGGGGGGCGGCGAAGGTGACGGGGACGCCCGGAGAGGGCTCCTCGAACGCGGCGGCCTCCGGCTCCGGCGACGCGTAGGTGACGGGCGCGGCCTCCGCGACGGACGGTTGCGAGGTGAACACCGGCTCGTGGGCTCCCAGCGCGGCCTCCATCGCCTCGGCGGCGGTGGGGCGGGCAACGCGAGAGCGCTCGATGCGGGCGCGCACCTCCGCGGACAGGTCCGGCTCGGCGGGCTCGGCGGGCGCCGTGGCCTCCGGCTCGACGGGCGCGGCCGGGTCGACGAGGCCGGTGAGCGCCCCCAGGCGGAGGCGCGGCTTGGCGCGGGAGACGTTCTGTTCGAAGGCTTTCTTCATGGTGATTCTCAGCCGGCCTGCTGGGTGCCCTTCTTGCCCTGGGTCGCGGCGGAGGCCACCAGTCGGGGCAGGACGTTGTCAATCATGGCCTGGATGTCGGTGGCGCCCTTGGACGTGGGGTCCGCGACGAACACGGGGCGGCCCTCGCTCGAGGCCTGGGCGAACTTCGTACACTGCCGGATGATGGTCGGCAGCAGGAACTCCGGGTAGTGCGTCTGGAGCGCCTCCAGCGCCTCCTTCGCCAGCTTGAAGGTGGCGTTGAAGGAGTTGACCACGATGAAGACGTGGTCGAGCACGTGGTTCAGGTCCTCCTCCAGGCTCTGCACCGTCTCGAAGAGCAGCTTGAGGCCGTGGAAGGAGAGGAAGTCCGCGAGCACGGGGACGAACAGGTCGTTCGCCGCCATCAGCGCGTTGAGGTTGAGCAGGCCGAAGGACGGCGGCGCGTCGAAGACGACGACGTCGTACTGGGCCTCCACGTCCTTGAGGGCGTTGCGCAGCTTGAACTCGCGGCCGGCCATGGGCATCAGCGCGAGGTCCACCGTGGACATGCTCAGGTTGGACGGGACGAAGTCCAGGTTGGGCAGGGTGGACTTCTGGATGACCTGGGACAGGGGCGTCTTGCGCACCAGCACGTCGAGCAGCGTCTTCTCGAACTCCTCGCCCTCGTAGCCCAGGCACTTGGTGGAGTGGCCCTGGCTGTCCAGGTCGATGAGGAGGACCGCGTAGCCCAGCTCCGCCAGGCGCCAGGCGTAGGAGGTGGACAGGGACGTCTTGCCGGTGCCGCCCTTGAAGTTCAGGAAGAGCTGGCGCCGGTGGCCCACCTTGTCCGGGAACTTGTCGAGGGTGGCGCGCAGCTCCCAGACGTCGTCCGGGGTGTAGAGGTCCTTCCTCGCGCCCTCCGGAATCGCCTTCGGGGACACGCCGAGCATCTCGGCCACCTGCTTCGAGCTGTACGTCGGCGCTTCCATGGACGACCCTTCGAAAGACGTGCGGGACGGATACCTTGCCTCAAGCGGCGAAGTATTTGTGCCCCCTTCGGACCACAGCCCCCCGGGCGGACAACAGGGTGAGTGCTTCCTGGGCGAGCTCCGCGGGGGCCGACAGGGCGGCGGTCAGCTCGGCGAGCGAGCGACCTCGGACGGCCGTGCGGACCTCCGCGAGCATCTGCCCACACAGGGCCTCGACCGGCGAGCGCGCCGGGACGGGACGCGCGGGCTCCGCGGGACGGACGGCGGGCGCCTGCGGCTGCGGCGGAGGCGCGCCCATGGCCACCAGCGCCGCCTGCACCGGGGAGAGCCGGGACTGCTGGGCGGCGGGCGGCGGCCTCGGCTGCGCCTGCGCGGGGGGAACGGGGACACCCGGACGCGCCCCGGGGGACTGGGGCACCGTCGCGACCGGCCGGGCCGGGGGCGCGCCCGAGGCGCCCATCAGGCTGCTGAGTGACGAGCCGCGGGGAGCGCCCTGCGGGACGACGGCTCCCGGCTGCGAGCCCGCCGCGCTCCGGGCCACCGCGCCCACCACGGCGTACGCGGAGGCGTCCTGCCCCGCGCGCGCGACACCGCCCGCCTGCGCCCCGGTCGACGTCGAAGCGCCGGTTCCACCGTGCGCGGCGACCATCGTCCTGGCGACCGCGTGCACGGGAGCCGCCATGTCCGAGCCCGCGTGCGCCGCCGTCATCGCGGAGCCTGCGTGTCCCGGGGCCGCGCCACGCACGGCCCCCCCGGTCACGGGGGCCACCACCGCGACGGGAACCTGCACCGGAGCCGGCGCCGCCACCGCGCGGGGCGCGTCCAGCCGCGCGCGCACCGGCCGGACCGGCAGCGTCGCCAGCCGGCGGATCTCCCGGCGGCGGTGGGTCTCGTCCAGGTCCACCACGGCGGAGACGTCCTGCCCCAGGATGCGGGACAGGCTCTGGGACGCGGCCTTGCGCACGCGCGGCTCCCGGTCCCCGAGCGCCCCCAGCAGCAGGGTGCGCGCGTTCTCGCCGCTGCCCGCGCCGAGCGCCAGCGCCGCCAGCGAGCGGACCTCCGGGTCGGTGTCGTGGATGGCCTCCTCGCCGAGCCGCCGCGCCGTCTCGCCCTCCAGGCCCAGGGCCAGCAGCGACGCGCGCCGGCGCACCGAGCGATCCGGATCCTTCATCGCCTGCGCCAGGTGCGGCGCCGCGTCCCGGGGCGCCAGCGTCAACAGCGCCTTGAGCGCGGCGATGCGGACCTCCGGCACGGGCGAGGCCAGCAGCGGGGACACCACCTGCGCGCCCTCCTCCCGGCACAGCGCCGCGAACGCCTGGAGCAGCGCCACCTGCGCGGTGGCGTCCGTCTCCGCGTGCAGCGCCGTGGCCAGCGCGGGCGCGGCGGAGGGCTGGGCCAGCGCCTTGAGCCGCTCGGCGGCGCGCACGCGGGCCGCGGCGTCCGGCGCGGACAGCTCCCGCACCGAGAAGCCGAACAGCGTCTCGTCCGAGGGCGTGCCGATGCCCCCGTGCGACGACGACAGCTCCGCCAACTGCGCCGCGCTCACGCCCAGCCGTCCCTCCTGCCGGAAGCGCTGCGCCTCGCGGGCCACGGGCGACAGGCCCTCCAGGAGCGGCTCCAGGAGCGCCGTGGGCATGGGAGCTGGCGCCTCGGGCGCGGACACCTTCGCGAACTCACCCGTCAGGGCGACGGCGGGGCCCCGCGTGGGGACCAGCACCGCCGACGCCGCGCGCGGAGCGTCCCCGCGCAGCAACGCCTCGCTGCGCAGCTGGGAGATGAACGAGGCCAGGTCGAAGCCCAGGTCGTCGTCCTCCGCGTCGCGCTCCTGCGTCGAGGCGCGCAGCCGGCTGGCGTCCAGCAGCTTCTCCATGAGCTGGTTGCGCTCGCCGCGCAGCGCCTGCGTCAGCCGCACGGACTCCTCGCGCTCCGCCTGCGCCCGTCCGACGCGCACCTCCAGCTCCGCCACCTCGCGGCGCAGCTCCAGCTCGCGCTGGTGTGCCTCCGCCAACTCCCGCTTGAGGTGCTCCATCTCCTCGCGCGTCGAGTTGAGCTCGCTGAGCAGTTGCTCGGCGCGCGCCTCGAAGTAGACAATTTTTTCGAGCGCGCTCTTGAGCAGCGCGTCCGGACGCTCGTCGCTCACGACCTCAACGGCCCTCCCCGCGAGGCAGCGCGGTGCCCCCCGGACCCACCGGGGGGCGCCCACCCTACGTCAGACATCCCACCTTCGTAAACCACGGAAACACCAGGGCTTTTCCGTGAACCCGCCGCGCGTGCCATTGACAACCGCGCGCGGGCCGGATTTTCGGCCCCGGGCGCGCCCCCTACCTCATCCCACCCGGGCCCGGGAGGCCCCGCCCCCCGCCCCGCGCCACCACCCCGAGTGCGGGCGAGCGACAGCCGACGTCCAACACCGGACGGACGCGCCCGCGCGGCGTCTCGCGCCCCCGGAAGCGCCGCGCGCGACACACGCCGCGACCTCGCGCCCGGCACGCTCCGTCTGCGCCCCGACGCACGCGGAGCCAGCGCCGCGCAGGCCGGATTCTCGGCCTCCGGCGCCGTTTCTGCCCACCCCTGGCGCAAGCCCGCGAAACGGCGCGGCGACCCACGCCGGAAGACCTCCGCCCGCGCCCCGCGACACCCGCCCCGCGAGGCGCGGACCGGCGCGTGTTCCGGACCGCTTCGACACACCATTTCCGGATCCACCTGAATGTCAGACCCCACCCGTAGTCTGTGTTCCACGAGGCACCGAACCCGAAGTCACTTCTCCCCGGAACCTCTCCGCCGAAGCGCGGGGGGCGAAGCCCTCTTTCCGACAGGTTTCCGCACGCCATGGAACAACGACTGGCCACCATCATTGGAAATGCAGTTCGCGCGGCGCGGCAGCGGCTGGAGCTCACCCAGGCCGACGTGGCCGAGCGCGTGGGTATCGCCACCGAGGTCTACGGTCGCCTCGAGCGCGGCCACATGCTGCCCAGCGTCCGCACGTTGAGGAAGCTGTGCCTGGTCCTCAACTGCTCCTCGGACGTGCTGCTCGGCATGGCGGGCGTGGAAGGCGCGCCCGCGCTCGCCGAGGATCCGCCCGAGTACCGCGAGCGCCCCGAGGTCCGCCGCCTGCTGCGCACCGTGCGCAAGCTCGACGCGCCGCGCCTGCGGCTGCTGGGGCAGGTCGCGCACGCCCTCGAGCCGTGAGCACGCGCACGCGCCCCCGCGGCGGGCCTCGCTTCGCGCCAATGCGAGGCACCGCGAGCGGGGGCGGTCGTGACAGCGCCGGGTGGAGGTAGACCCGGGCGCTGATTCGAGGGGGAAGCGGACGCGCGGGGTTGCGCGTTTTCGCAATCGCTTGGCGCATGGAATGAAGCGGCGGGAAATGGCCGGACCTACCCTCGTCCGCCATGAACCGCCCCCAGTCGGCTCCCGCCTTCGACCTGCCTCAACTCGCGGTGCACGCGCTGTGGTGGGTGTGGTTCCCGTCCTTCGTCTTGAGCTGGGACGCGCTGGGCGTCTGGCAACGCGTGGGGATGTGCGTCATCGGCTGGGCCGTGCTGTTCTGGAACTACGCCGTGCTGCACAATCACATGCACGTGTCCATGGCCCGGCCCCGGCTGGCGCACTGGGTCGTGTCGCGCACGCTCGGCATGGCCTGCGGCTTCCCGTATCGCGGCTACTACATCCACCACTTCAACCACCACCGGTACAACGACGGGCCGGGGGACTGGGGCCAGCGGCGCCCGGGCGAGGGCGTGGCGCGCTACTGCCTGCGCTCCGCGCTCACGCCGTGGTTCTGGCCGTTCGAGGCGGTGGGCAACGTGTGGCGCTGGGCGAAGAAGCGCAACCAGCGCGCGGAGCTGGCCTTCGACTTCCTGCTGGTGGATGGCGCCGTGCTGGCCCTCATCGTCTGGCGGCCCGCCATGGGACTGGCGTGGTGGGGAGTGTTGCTGGTGGGACAGGTCTGTATCCACTGGCTCAACCTGGCCGCCCACTTCGAGACGGACGCCTCCCAGCGGGCCGCCCTGGGCACGACGTCCACTTCCCGTCTGTACAACCTGTTCTTTTTCAATGCGGGTCATCACCAGGTCCACCACCTGAAGCCCCAGCTCCCCTGGAGGGACCTGCCCGAGGCCACGGAGGCGATGGCCGCCACGGCGCTGGTCCGTCCAGAGCTGGTGACTTCCCTGTCCCCCATCAATCCCTTCTGGGTGGCCAAGGTGGCGAAGCGCTATTCTGCCGAGCCGTGCGATCGGCAGACGGCGTCGACGATTACTTCCGGGACCCCCTCGGCCGTTATCTAGTCGGGGAAGGGTTCCTGCATTGGTACGCAGCCGCGGACCTGTGCGGCTTCATCCTCTGGGGTCGCCCGGGTGAGGCGCACGTGCGCCGGCTGGTGAACGTGCTCGACGTGGAGCTGGCGCCCGCGGCGCCGCATGCCTCGCTGGTGGACGCGCGCCGGCTGGAGGCCGCGGACCCGGCCGCGTTCGCGGTGCTGGTGAAGTACATGCAGGCGCGGGAGAAGTCCTTCAGCACGTCCGTGCAGCGCCAGGCGCTGGTGCGGCCGGAGGGCGTCGCGGGCGCGGTGGTGGGCGGGTTCTACACGCTGCTGACGGGGGCCTATCCCAGCAAGGTGTTCACGGATCCCGCCGTGGCGCTGGCGTGGCTGGGCCAGCCGGAGGCGACGGCGGCGCCGCTCCTGTCGAAGCTCAACGAGCTGGTGGCGGAGGCCACCGGCCAGTCGCCGCTCCTGCGCGAGCTGCACCAGGCGATGAAGGGCAAGCTGCCGGACATCAACCTGTCGGACGTGGCCCGGGAGATGGGCATGTCCGAGCGCACGCTCCAGCGCCGGCTGAAGGACGCGGGCACGTCCTTCCAGGCGGAGCTCAACGCCGTGCAGGTGCGCATGGCGCAGGCGCTGCTGCTGGAGACGGATATGAAGCTCACCGCCGTGGCGGTGGAGGTGGGCTGCGCGTCGCTCCAGCACTTCAGCAGCCTGTTCCGCAAGCTGGTGGGCGAGTCCCCCAGCGCGTGGCGCGAGCGGCAGCAGGGGCGCGCGTCCGGGGAGCCCGAACCGGAGGAGGCCGCCGAGCCGGCCGCCGACGAGGGCCCCCGCGGCGGCCCCAGCAGCGCCACCGGTCAGTAGTCCGCCGCGCCTGCCACGACGGGCCCGGTCAGCTCGGGCTGGCGGCCGGCAGGCGCAGCACGAAGCGCGCGCCGCCCCCCGGCCGGTTCTCCGCGGCCAGCGAGCCGCCGACGCGGGCCAGGTACTCGCGGCACAGCGCGAGCCCCAGGCCGGTGCCCTTGCCCGCGGACTTGGTGGTGAAGAAGGGGTCGAACATGCGCGGCAGGACGGCGTCGGGGATGCCAGGGCCGTTGTCCTCCACCTCCAGCACCACCCCGCCCTCCTCGCGCCGCGCCCGCAGCACGACGACGCAGGGGTGGCGCCCCGCCTGGGGCTGGAACTGGGCGGCGTCGAGCGCGTCCGCCGCGTTGAGCAGCAGGTTCACCACCACCTGCACCAGGTGCCGCTGGCTCAACCGCACGCGCGGCACGTCCAGGGCCACCTCGCGCACCACGCGGCACAGGCTGCGCAGGCGCACCGAGGCCAGCCGCTCCGCCTCCCCCAGCGCGTCCTCCAGCGAGCACGCCTCGTCCGTGTCCGTCGTCTCGCGGGAGAAGCGCTTCAGGTCGGTGACGATCTGCTGGATGCGCAGCACGCCCTGCCCCGTCTCGTCGAGCACGCGCTGCAGCTCCTCCAGGTCCGGCGCGGGGTCCCTCAGCGCGTCCGTCAGGAAGTGCAGGTTGGACTTCACGTAGGCCAGCGGGTTGTTCACCTCGTGCGCCACGCCCGCGGCCAGCCGCCCCATCAGCGCCAGCCGCTCCGTCTCCGAGTAGCTGCGCTCGGCCTCGGCGCGCAGCCGCTCGCTCCGCGCCAGCCGCTCCAGCGCCGCCGTGCGCTCGCGCTCCGCCTGGCGCTCGGCGATGCGCATGCGCCGGTACAGCTTCCCGCCGAAGATGGCCACCCACGCCATGAAGAGGAAGACGGTGACCTGCCCCGTCATCTCGTGGGGCTCGCCGTCCGCCCACCACGCCGCGCCCACCACGCCCACCAGCGTGAGCAGCACCATGGCCCACACCGTCACCAGGTCTCCCGGCGTGAAGACGCCGACGATGAGCGGCATGGCGAGCAGCAGCGGGAACAGCGGGCTCGACAGCCCCCCGGTGAAGAAGATGTCCAGCGCGAGCGCGGCCAGGCTGAACACGCCGGAGAGGGTGCTCACGCGCTGGATGGACAGCTTCCAAGGCCGCATCACCAGGGCGATGCCCACGAGCAGCGCGGACCAGCCCACGTGGATGAACAGCACCTCCGGCACGAAGCGGCCGAACATCAGCGGCTGCGTGAGCACCGACAACAGGATGACCCCCGCCGACACGATGAAGCCCCGGCGCTTCAAGCCCAGGTGCGGCTCGATGACGGCTCCCCCCGGCCCCGTGACGGCGCTGAACAACGGCACGTCGCCCCCTCCCCTAGGCCTGGAGGGCCCGACGCGCGGCGGGGCGGGCCAGCTGGCGCTCCATGTACGCGCGCAGCACCGGGAAGTCCGCGAGCAGGCCCATGCCCGAGGCCCAGTTGAGGATGGAGGCCATCACCACGTCCGCGGCGGTGAAGCGCTCGCCGACGAGGAACTCGCGGCCCGACAGCCGCGTCTCCAGCACGCGGGAGATGTCCGTGAAGCGCTTCTTCCCCCGCTCCGCCTCCGCGGGGACCCGCTCATGCTCGGGGAGGTAGCGGCTGTGCGCCGAGTAGGCGGACAGCGGCGGCTCCATGGTCGCCATACAGAACATGAGCCATTGGTAATACTCCGCGCGCTCGGGTGAGCCATGCGTGGGGGCCAGGCCCTTGTCCGGATACTTGTCCGCCACGTGCATGAGGATGGCGGCGGACTCGAACATCGGGTGGCCGTCGTCCTCGAGGGCGGGCAGCGAGCCCAGCGGGTGGATGCGCAGGTATTCGGGGCGCTTGTGCTCGCGCTGCAGCACGTCGACCGGGACCAGCTCGTAGGGCACGCCCAGCTCCTCGAGCACCCAGCGGGGGCGGGTGGCTCGGGAGTTGGGGGCGAAGTAGAGCTTCATCATCTGCGGGGTGACTCCGAGGTGTGGCGCGCGAGCCGACGGGCCTTGCCCAGCCGCCCGGCGCGGCGCGAGCTTCGCATCTCCCGGCGCTTCGTGGGGGCCGCGCCGATGGGGTCCGGACACACCGCGCGCAGCCGGCACCCCTTGCATTCCGCCCCGCTCCAGATGGCCTCGTAGAGCGCCGTCACCCGGTCGATGACGTCGAAGTCCTCCGTGGCGAAGCCCAGCTCGAAGTTGCGCGCGGTGTCCGCCTTGGCGCCCAGCCCGGCCCCCGTGAGGTTGGCGCTCCCCAGGTACACCCACGCCCCGTCCACGAGCACCGCCTTGAAGTGGACCCGGGGACAGACCTTGAGCGAAAGGCCGCCCTCCACCAGGCGCGCCCGCGCGTCGAAGGCCGCCCGGAACGGATGGCTGGGCAGCTCCGCGTGCAACAGCCGCAGCGACACGCCCCGCGCCGCCAGCCCGTCCAACACCTCCACCAACGGCACGAAGCGCCCCTTCGACTCCACGTACATCGCCTTCACGTTCGCCGTGGCCAGCCACACCGACTCGCGCGCGTGCAGCAGCTTCTCCAGCACCACCTCGCGGTACAGGTCGCTCCCGGACAGCAACTCCGCCTCGATGGGTCGCATGTCCACCAACATCCCACACCCAACCACCTCACCTCAAACCCGGCCGTCCCCAGAAATGACCCGAGGTCACTTGACGGAGCGTCTGGGCGTCACCTACTCATGACCCATGGTCAGCAACCTGGAGCCACGGCTGGGGCGGGAGGCGCCGAAGCGGGCGTTGAGGGACGAGGACAAGGAGGCGCGGCGGCGCCTGCTGCTGACCGAGGCGCTCGGGCTGTACCGGGAGACGTCCTACGGCGCGGTGAAGATGGCGGACGTGGCGGAGCGGGCGGGCCTGGCGAAGGGGACGGTGTTCCTCTACTTCCCCACGAAGGAGGCGCTGTTCCTCGCGCTGCTGGAGGACCTGCTGTTCGCGTGGCTCGCGCGGCTGGAGGCGCTCCTCGGGCGGGCCGCGGACGCGCCATGGACGGGACCGCGGCTGGCGCGTGAGGTGGCGGACTCGCTCGTCGGCGAAGAGTCGCTGACGCGCCTGCTGGCGATGCTCCAGACGGTGCTCGAGCAGAACGTCACGGAGGAGCAGACGCGGCGCTTCAAGGAGCGGCTCCTGGAGGCCCTGTCGCGCGTGGGCGCGAGGCTGGAGGCGCTGGTGCCGTTCCTGCGTCCGGGCGAAGGCCCGCGCCTGCTCCTGCACCTGCACGCGTTGGTGACGGGGCTGCGACAGATGGCGGACGTGGCGCCGGTGGCGCGCGCGGTGCTCGCCGCGCCGCACATGGCCCCCCTGCGCATCGACTTCACGGCCGAGCTGACGGCGGCCCTCACCACCCTCTTGCGCGGGCTCGAGGCCCGCTGAACCCCGCTTCACCACACCCCAGGAGCCCACCATGCTGGAGGCCGTCCCCTCAGCCGTCGAGTCGAAGCCGTCCCTGGAAGCCTCGCGCATCCTCACGGTGTTCCAGGCCCAGCGCGCGCACCGCTGGACGATGTCGCGCACCACCGCCGCCGAGCGCGTCGCCCGGCTCAAGAAGCTGCGCGAGGCCATCATCGCCCGCCGCGAGGAGCTGGCCGAGGCCATCCACCAGGACTTCCGCAAGCCCGCGCTGGAGGTGGAGCTGACGGAGGTGCACCCCACGCTGGAGGAGCTGAACCACACGGTGAAGCACCTCAAGTCGTGGATGAAGCCCACGCGCGTGGGCACGCCGCTGCTGCTGGCGGGCTCGTCCGCGCACGTGCGCTACGAGGCGCGCGGCGTGGTGCTCGTCCTGGCGCCCTGGAACTATCCCTTCCAGCTGCTGATGGCGCCGCTCATCGCCGCCATCGCCGCGGGCAACACCGTCATGTGTAAACCCAGCGAGAAGACGCCGCACACCTCGCGGTTCCTGGCGCGGCTGATTCGCGACGTGTTCCCGGAGAACGAGGTGGCGCTGTTCGAGGGCGGCGTGGAGACGGCGGAGGCGCTGCTGGAGCTGCCCTTCGACCACTTCTTCTTCACCGGCAACCCGCGCATCGGCCGCAAGGTGATGGAGGCCGCGGCGAAGCACCTGTCCAGCGTGACGCTGGAGCTGGGCGGCAAGTCGCCCGTCATCGTCGACGAGTCCGCGGACGTGCGGGCCGCGGCGGAGCGGCTGGCGTGGGGCAAGTTCATCAACGGCGGCCAGACGTGCGTGGCGCCGGACTACGTCTTCGTGCACGAGTCGCGCGCGCAGGCCTTCGTGGATGCGCTCAAGGCGGTCATCACCCGCTTCTACGGCGAGACGGAGCCCGAGCGGCAGGCCAGCCCCGACTTCTCCCGGCTGGTGGACGCCGCGGCGTGGCGCCGGGTGAAGGACCTGGTGGACCGCTCCGTGGCCGCGGGCGCGAAGGTGGAGACGGGCGGGCTGGGGGACGGCCCCTCGCGCTACCTGGCGCCCACCGTGCTGACGGGCGTGACGCCGGACATGGCGGTGATGGAGGGCGAAATCTTCGGACCCGTGCTGCCGGTGATGACCTTCCGCTCCCGGGACGAGGTCTACGCGCACATCCAGCGCGGGGACAAGCCGCTGGCGCTCTACGTCTTCAGCCAGGACAAGCGGGCCATCGAGGAGGTGTTCCGCCACACCACCTCCGGCGGGGCGGTGGTGAACAACGTCCTCATCCACGTGGCGAACCCGAACCTGCCCTTCGGCGGGGTGGGCGTGAGTGGCCTGGGCAACTACCACGGCGTCTACGGCTTCCGCACCTTCAGTCACGAGCGGGCCGTGTCGGTGCAATGGATGAAGTCGCTCGCCGCGGTGTTCTTCCCGCCGTACCGCGGAAAGGCGCAGGAGTGGGCCTCCCGCGCCAGCCGGCTGATGGAATAGGAGCCCCGGGATGCGCGTGGTGAAGCTGGAGGAGGAGCTGGTCCCCAGGGGCCTGCAGGAGGCGTTCGACCGCCTGCGGGCCCGGCGCTGGGACGTGGCCGAGCGTGGCCCCGCCGAGCGGCTGGAGCGGCTGGAGAAGCTCAAGGCCCTCATCCTCGGGCGCCGCGACGCGCTGGCGGAGGCCCTGCACGCGGACTTCCGCAAGCCGGGCGCGGAGGTGGAGGCCACGGAGGTGCTGCCGGTGCTCCAGGAGCTGGAGCACGTGCGCAAGCACCTCAAGGGCTGGATGAAGGCGCGCAAGGTGGCCACGCCGCTGATGCTCGCGGGGACGTCCAGCCACGTGCGCGCCGAGCCCCGGGGCACCGTGCTGGTGATGGCCCCGTGGAACTACCCGTTCAACCTGCTGGTGTCGCCGCTCGTCGCCGCCGTCGCCGCGGGCAACACCGTGATGTGCAAGCCCAGCGAGAAGACGCCGCGCACCACGCGCTTCCTGGCGGACCTGATTCGCGACGCCTTCCCCGAGGACGAGGTGGTGCTGGTGGAGGGCGGCGCGGAGGTGGGCGAGGCGCTCCTGCGGCTGCCCTTCGACCACTTCTTCTTCACCGGCGGGCCCCGGGTGGGGCGCCGGGTGATGGAGGCCGCGGCGAGGCACCTGGCGGGCGTGACGCTGGAGCTGGGCGGCAAGTCGCCGGCCGTGGTGGACGTGACGGCGGACATCGACGCGGCGGCGGAGCGCATCGCCTGGGGCAAGTACCTCAACGGCGGCCAGACGTGCATCGCGCCGGACCACGTCTGGGTGCACGCCTCGCGCGAGGAGGCGCTGCTGGCGGCGCTGAAGGCCTCGCTGGAGCGCTTCTACGGGCGCTCCGAGGAGGCGCGCCGCGCGAGCCCCGACTTCTGCCGCATGGTGGATGACGGCGCCTTCGCGCGCGTGCGCGGGCTGCTCGACCGGACGGTGGCGGCGGGCGCGCGCGTGGTCGCCGGCGGCGGCGTGGACGCGGAGACGCGCTTCATCGCGCCCACGGTGCTGGCGGACGTGGCGCCGGACGCCCCCATCATGGAGGAGGAGATCTTCGGCCCGGTGCTGCCGGTGCTGCGCTACGAGTCGCTCGACGAGGTCGTGTCGCACGTGCGCGCGGGCGGCAAGCCCCTGGCCCTCTACGTCTTCGGCAAGGACGACGCGACGGTGGAGCGGCTGCTGCGGCAGACGAGCGCGGGCGGCTCCTGCGTCAACACCGTGGTGCTCCACAACGCGAACCCCCACCTGCCCTTCGGCGGCGTCGGCGCCAGCGGCCTGGGCGCGTACCACGGCGAGACGGGCTTCCGGACCTTCAGCCACGAGCGCGCGGTGCTGCGCCAGGGCCGCACGTCGCTCGCCCACCTGCTGTTCCCCCCGTACACCGACAAGGCGCGCAGGCTGGCCCGCCTGGCCAGCCGCCTCTTCGAGTGATTCCCCTCCGCCCAGGTGGGGTCGCCCGGCCTCGGCGCCAAAACAAGCAATCATGCTTGCTTTTTTAGGGGAGCCCCCCCAGACTCCCCACTCATCGTCGTGAGAGGTGTGATGGACGTTCGATTGCTGAGTCCCGGCAAGACCTCCCACTTCCCCGACGACGACCTCCCCAGATTGACGCACTGCATCCCCGGTCCCTCGCTCGCGGGGTCGTCGCGTGTGCCGTGCGCGCGCCCCGCCGGAGTCACAGGACCGCATCACTGAGCCTTCGCCCGCTCCCGCGCCCACCGAGGAAGCCCATGCAGCAGACCCAGGAACACCGCGCCATCCGCCAGACGGTCCGCAAGTTCGTCGAGCAGGAACTCAACCCGCATGTCGACGCGTGGGAGGCGGCCGAGCTCTTCCCGGCGAAGGAGGTCTTCCGGAAGCTGGGCGAGCTGGGGCTGCTCGGCATCACCAAGCCCCCGGAGTTCGGCGGGCTGGGGCTGGACGCGTCGTTCTCCGTGGCGTTCGCGGAGGAGCTGGGCCACTGCACGTGCGGCGCGCTGCCCATGGCCATCGGGGTCGTCACGGACATGGCGACGCCGGCGCTGGCGCGCTTCGGCAGCGACGAGCTGCGGCGGGAGTTCCTCGCGCCCACGCTCACGGGCGAGCGGGTGTGCTCCATCGCGGTGAGCGAGCCGGGCGCCGGCTCCGACGTGGCGTCCGTGACGACCACCGCGCGCCGCGACGGCGACGACTACGTCGTCGACGGCAGCAAGATGTGGATCACCAACGGCATGCAGGCGGACTGGGTGTGCCTGCTCGCCAACACGGGCGAGGGCCCGGCGCACGCGAACAAGTCGCTCATCATCGTGCCCATGGACCGCCCGGGCATCACCAAGGCGAAGATCCGCAAGCTGGGCATGTGGGCGTCGGACACGGCGCAGCTGTTCTTCGACGGCGTGCGCGTGCCGGCGCGCTTCCGCATCGGCGAGGAGGGGCGCGGCTTCGCCATGCAGATGCAGCAGTTCCAGGAGGAGCGGCTGTTCGTCTCCGCCAGCACGCTGGTCACCTTCGACCGGCTCATCGCGCAGACGGCGGAGTACGCGCGGCAGCGCAAGGCCTTCGGCGCGTCCATCCTCGACAACCAGTCCGTGCACTTCCGGCTCGCGGAGCTGCAGACGGAGGTGGAGGCGCTGCGCGCGCTCATCTACCGCGCCGTGGGGATGTACGTGGAGAACAAGGACGACCCGGAGGTCGTCAAGCTGGCCTCCATGTGCAAGCTGAAGTCCGGCCGGCTCGCGCGCGAGCTGGTGGACGGGTGCCTCCAGTACTGGGGCGGCATGGGCTTCACCTGGGACAACCCGCTGGCGCGCGCGCACCGCGACCTGCGCCTGGGGTCCATCGGCGGCGGCGCCGACGAGGTCATGCTGGGCATCATCAGCAAGGCCATGGGCACCCTGCCCCGCAAGCCGCGCGGCTGACGACACCGCTTCGATTCCCAACGGGGGGACATCACACCACCACACCACGCGCCCCCCGGGCGGAGAGGAGCACGCCATGTCCGCGACCCACGACGCGCACTACCCGCGCATCAGCCGAGTCCTGCTGGGAGACGCCGTCCGGAGGTCGGCCCTGCGCTGGCCGGAGCGCCTCGCCCTGGTCGACGGCGAGCTGGAGCTGTCCTACGCGGAGCTGGAGCGGCGCACGAACGCGTTCGCCCACTACCTGCTCGCGCAGGGCCTGCCCCCGGGCGCGCGCGTCGCCATGTTCTGCGGCAACTCCGCGCAGATGGTCACCGCCTTCCTCGGCATCTACAAGGCGGGCCTCGTCTGGGTGCCCATCAACACCGGCCTGTCCGTGGCCGGCACGCGCTACATCCTGGAGCACGCGGAGGCGACCCACCTCGTCATCGACGCGGAGTTCCTCGCCCGGGCGGACCTGCGGGCGATGGTCGACGCGCTGGGCCTGCGCGTCATCGTCTGCGTCCCCGAGGGCCAGGTGGCTCCGGGCGGGGACACCACCGCGTTCCTCGACACGCTGCGGGGCCAGCACGCCACCCCGCCCGAGCTGGACGTGCCGAGCACCACGATGGCGCAGATCATGTACACGAGCGGCACCACCGGGCAGCAGAAGGGCGTGATGCACTCGCACGGGTCCGTGCACTCGGCGTTGATGGGCAACCTCTACGAGCTGGGGATGCGGCCGGGGGACTCGACCCTCTGCGTGCTGCCCATGTTCCACTGCGCGCAGCACGCCATCTCCATGACGTTCCTCCTGGCGGGCGGGACGGTCGTCGTGCGGCGCGTCTTCGAGCCGGGCGCGATGCTGGAGACCGTCGAGCGGCGGGCAATCACGTTCCTGCTGGGCCTGCCCATCATGTACGGCGCGATGCTCGCCCACCCGGCGCGCGCGACCACGAACCTGTCCAGCCTGCGGCTGTGTCTGTACGTGATGGCGCCCATGGCGCGCACGATGCTCGTGGAGCTGCTGGAGAAGTTCTGTCCCGGCGGCTTCGCGCTCGCGTCCGGCCAGACGGAGATGTACCCGGCGACGACCATGTTCAAGCCGGAGCAGCAGCTCAAGCGGTTCGGCTCGTACTGGGGCGACTCGGTGGTGACGAACGAGACGGCCGTCATGGACGACGAGGGCCGGCTGCTCGGGCGCGGCGAGGTGGGCGAAATCGTCCACCGCGGGCCCAACGTCATGCTCGGCTACTACAAGGACCCGGAGGCCACGCAGAGGGCGCGCGCGTTCGGCTGGCACCACACCGGCGACCTGGGCATGTTCGACGGCGACGGCCAGCTGCTCTTCGTGGACCGCAAGAAGGACATGATCAAGACCGGCGGGGAGAACGTCCCGTCCATCAAGGTCGAGGAGGTCCTCCTGCGCCACCCCGCGGTGCTCCAGGTCGCCGTGGTGGGCCTGCCCCACGCGCGCTGGGCGGAGGCCGTCACCGGCTTCGTCGTGCTCAAGCCCGGCGCCGCGGCGACGCCCGCGGACATCGTCACCCACTGCCGCCAGCACCTGGGCGGGTTCGAGGTCCCCAAGTCCGTCGTCCTGCTGGACGCCATGCCCCAGACGAGCACCGGCAAGGCCCAGAAGTTCGTCCTCCGCCAGCAGTACGAACGGCACTACGAGGACACCCCCGGGGCCACCTGAGCCCCGCTCCACCGTCACCCACGAGGCAAGCGTGAGCACCCTTCAAGGAAAGACGCTGTTCATCACCGGCGCGAGCCGGGGCATCGGCAAGGCCATCGCGCTGCGCGCCGCGCGCGACGGGGCGAACATCGTCATCGCGGCGAAGACGTCCGAGCCCCACCCCAAGCTGCCCGGCACCATCCACAGCGCGGCGGAGGACATCGAGAAGGCGGGCGGCAAGGCGCTCCCGTTGATGGTCGACATCCGCTACGAGGACCAGCTCGCCGCCGCCGTGGAGCAGGCGGTGGCGAAGTTCGGCGGCATCGACATCTGCGTGAACAACGCGAGCGCCATCAGCCTCACCGGCACGCTCGAGACGCCGATGAAGAAGTACGACCTGATGAACCAGGTCAACGCGCGCGGCACCTACGCCACGTCCCAGGCGTGCCTGCCGCACCTCCTGCGCGCGAAGAACCCGCACATCCTCAACCTCTCCCCGCCGCTGAGCCTGGACCCGAAGTGGTTCGCCAACCACGTCGCCTACACCATGGCGAAGTACGGGATGAGCATGTGCGTGCTCGGCATGGCCGCCGAGTTCAAGGACCAGGGCGTGGCGGTGAACGCGCTCTGGCCGCGCACCACCATCTGGACGGCGGCCATGGCCATGATTGGGGGACAGGAGGCCGCCCGCGGCTGCCGCACCCCGGACATCATGGCGGACGCCGCGCACGCCATCCTCACGACCAACAGCCGCGAGGTGACGGGCCAGTTCTTCATCGACGAGGACCTGCTGCGCTCGCGCGGCGTCACCGACTTCGACCCGTACGCCGTGGAGAAGGGCGCGGAGCTGATGCCCGACTACTTCCTCGACTGAGGAGGCGGGGCCCGGGGCGCGTGAGTCACCGCGCCCCGGGGGCACGGCTCAGGTGCGCAGGCCCGGGGCCTCGTGGCCCGTGCGCGCGACGTACTCGGTGTAGCCGCCGCCGTACTGGTGGATGCCGTCCGGCGTCAGCTCCAGCACGCGGTTGGACAGCGCGCCCAGGAAGTGGCGGTCGTGGGAGACGAACAACATCGTCCCCTCGTACTGGGACAGGGCGGTGATGAGCATCTCCTTCGTCGCCATGTCCAGGTGGTTCGTGGGCTCGTCCAGCACCAGGAAGTTGGGCGGGTCGAAGAGCATCTTCGCCATCACCAGGCGGGCCTTCTCGCCGCCGGACAGCACGCGGCACTTCTTCTCCACCTCGTCACCGGAGAAGCCGAAGCAGCCCGCCAGCGCGCGCAGCGAGCCCTGGCCCGCGCGGGGGAACGCGTCCTCCAGCGACTGGAACACGGTGCGCTCGCCGTCCAGCAGGTCCATGGCGTGCTGGGCGAAGTAGCCCAGCTTCACGCTGCCGCCCATCGTCACCATGCCGGTGTCCGGCTCCGTCGCGCCCACCACCAGCTTCAGCAGCGTGGACTTGCCCGCGCCGTTGACGCCCATGATGCACCAGCGCTCGCCGCGCCGGACGAGGAAGTCCATGCCCTCGTAGATGCGCCGCTTGCCGTAGGCCTTGTGCACGGCCTTCAGGCTCACCACGTCGTCGCCGGAGCGCGGCGCGGGCTGGAACTCGAACAGCACCGTCTGGCGGCGCTTGGGCGGCTCCACCCGTTCGATCTTCTCCAGCTTCTTCACGCGGCTCTGCACCTGCGCCGCGTGCGAGGCGCGCGCCTTGAAGCGCTCGATGAACTTCAGCTCCTTGGCGAGCATGGCCTGCTGGCGCTCGTACTGCGCCTGCTGCTGCTTCTCGTTCTGCGCGCGCTGCTGCTCGTAGAACTCGTAGTTGCCGGCGTACGTGGTCAGCGTGCCGCCGTCGATCTCCACCATCTTGGTGACGATGCGGTTCATGAACTCGCGGTCGTGCGAGGTCATCAGCAGCGCGCCCTCGTACCCCTTGAGGAAGCCCTCCAGCCAGATGAGGCTCTCCAGGTCCAGGTGGTTGGAGGGCTCGTCGAGCAGCATCGCGTCCGGCCGCATGAGGAGGATGCGGGCCAGCGCCACGCGCATCTTCCAACCGCCGGACAGCGCGCCCACGTCGCCGTCCATCATCTCCTCGCTGAAGCCCAGGCCCGCGAGGATCTCCCGCGCGCGGCCCTCCAGCGCGTAGCCGCCCAGCTCCTCGAAGCGCCCCTGCACCAGGCCGTAGCGCTCGACGAGCTTCTCCATCTCGTCCGCCTTGTCCGGGTCCGCCATGGCCGCCTCGAGCTCCTTGAGCTCGGCCGCCACCACGCTCACCGGGCCGGCGCCGTCCATGACCTCGGAGACGGCGCTGCGGCCGGCCATCTCACCGACGTCCTGGCTGAAGTAGCCGATGGTGACGCCCCGGTCGACGGCGACCTGGCCCTCGTCCGGGTGCTCCTGGTCCGTGATCATCCGGAACAGCGTCGACTTGCCGGCCCCGTTGGGCCCCACGAGGCCCACCTTCTCCCCCTTGTGGAGGGCGGCCGAGGCCTCGATGAAGAGAATCTGCTGGCCGTGCTGCTTGCTGATGTTGTCGAGACGAATCATGTGCGTAGGGGGGCCCGGGAAGCGGGCGCGGCGTCCTTATGCCACGAGGGGCGCCCGGGGAGGACTCTTCCGAACCCGCAAGACGCGGGTTCTCATGCCCGGGACCGGCCGGCCGGGGGGTCGGCGGGCCGGCGGCACGGGGGCGTGACGCGCCCAGCCCCCCTCCCACGCTCAGGGGACGACCACCAGCCGGATGGGGTTGCCCTCCTTCTTCACCAGCCGCTCCACCCCCTTGGCCACGTCCTCCAGGGGCAGCGTCGCGCTCACGGACCGGGAGACGTCCAGCCGCTTCGTCCCCACCAGCCGGACGAGCTGATCCAGGTGCTTCTTCTCGTAGCCGAGGTGGCCGAGCAGCTCCTGGGAGCGCACCCCGAACACGGAGCCGGGGCCCAGTTGGATGGGCTCCGGCGACAGGCCCACCATCACCGCCTTGCCGAAGCGCCCCAGGCTCTTGGCGGCCTGGGCCAGCACCACGTTGGCGCCCACCAGGTCCACCGCCACGTCCAGGCCCAACCCGTTGGTGTGCTTCAGGATCTGGTCGCGCACGTCCGGGGAGCGCGGGTCCAACGCCACGTCCGCGCCGAACTCCAGCGCCCGGGCGCGCGCCGCCTCGTTGGTGTCGAAGGCGAGGATGGGCGCCGCGCCCAGCATGCGGGCGATCTGCACCGCGTGGACGCCGAGCCCGCCGATGCCCCACAGGCCCACCGACTGCGCGGGCCGCAGCCCCGCCCGGTCCACGAGGCCCGCGTAGGGCGTGGCCACCGCGTCCGCGAGGATGGCGGCCTGCTCGAAGGGCAGCCCCTCCGGCACCTCCACCAGCGCGTGGTACGGCACCACGACGTACTCGGCCCACGCGCCGTCGTAGTGGAAGCCCATGATGAGGAAGTCCAGGCACTCCTGGGGCTGGCCGTTGGAGCACTTCGCGCAGCGGCCACAGGGCTTGCCGCCCGCGATGGCCACGCGGGTCCCCGGCTTCCAGCGCGGCACGCCGATGCCCACCTCGTCGATGACGCCGGCCGACTCGTGCCCCGGCGTCACCACGGGCAGGGGCGACGGCAGCGAGCCGTCGATGAGGTGCGCATCCGACAGGCAGATGCCACACGCCTTCACCTTCACGCGGACCTCACCGGGGCCCGGCTTGGGGACGGGCACGTCCGTCACCGTCAGCGTCTTCGCCGCCGTGTCGAAGCGCGCCGCCCGCATCGTCCGCTGGTTCGCCTCTCCCATCGCGTGCTCTCCTCGCCCGCGTCGCGCACGAGCGGGCGTCAACGAAACGACTGGAAGGCGCGCACGCTAGCACGCACCCGGGGACGGGCCCGCACCCGCGTCGGGGATGCGCGGAGGGTGACACTCCGCGATTTCGCAGAGCGGATGTCCCCGCGCGGCGCGTGGCATAGAGTCCGCCCGTGCTGACGCTCGACCCGCATCCGTCCCTGGACACGCTGGCCTTCACCTCCACCTTCCCCGCGCCGCTGGGCTCGCTGCCCTCGCCGGACTGGCTCGTGGCGCTGCTGAAGCCGGACGCCGCGGCGCCCCTCTCCAGCGACGACGCCGTGCGCGGCGCCGTCCGCGACATGCTCCGCCACGGCGGCTACAAGCCCACCGGCCGGGGCAAGCCCGCCTCCGAATACCTCGTGCGCGCCGCGGGCGACGGCTCGCTCGGCGCCATCAACACCGCCGTGGACCTGTGCAACGCGGTGTCCCTGCACAGCGGCCTGCCCGTCAGCGTGGTGGACCTGGACCGCGCCCGGGCCCCCTTCCGCATCGGCATCGCGCCCGAGGGCGCCCAGTACGTCTTCAACGCCTCCGGGCAGAGCATCGACCTGGCGGGCCTCCTGTGCCTCTTCGACGCGGAGGGGCCCTGCGCCAACGCGGTGAAGGACGCCCAGCGCACCAAGACGAACGCGGACACGCGCCGCACCCTCACCGTCCTCTGGGGCGCCAGGAGCCTGGGTGACCGCACCGCCCGCGCCTTCGCGTGGTATCGCGAGCTGCTGGAGCGCGCGGGCGCCACCGTGGAGCCCGTGCGCTGACGCCGTCCGCTCACGCCCCCACGCGCACCACCACCTTGCCGAAGGGCCCCCGGTCCAGGTGCGCGAGCGCCTGGGGGAACGCGTCCAGCGCATAGGTCGCGTCCACCACCGGGTCCAGGCGCAGCGTGTCCACCGCGCGGACCAGCTCCTCCAGGCCGCGCCGGTGGCCCACCGCCACGCCCTGGATGACGCCGTGGCTCTGGAACAGCGGCAGCACGGGGAAGCGCGCGTCGAAGCCCTCCAGGATGCCGATGAGGGCGATGCGTCCGCCGCTCGCGAGCGCTCGCACGGAGCGCCCCAGGTCGTCCCCGCCCACCACCTCCAGGATGACGTCCGCGCCGCGTCCTCCGGTCAGCTCCAGCACCGCCTGCTCCCAGTCCGGTGACTCACGCCGGTGGATGCCATGCGCCGCGCCCAGCGCCTTCACGCGGTCGAGCTTCGCCGCGTCCCCCGACGTGACGAGGACGCGCGCCCCGAGCGCGGAGGCGAGCTGCACGGCGAACAGCGACACCCCGCCCGTGCCCTGCGTCACCACCGTCTGCCCGGGCCTGGGCGCGCCGTGCTCCATCAGCGCCGTCCACGCCGTGAGGCCGGCGCACGGCAGCGTGCTCGCCTTCACGTCGTCCAGCGTCCGGGGCGCGGCGACGAGCCAGGCCTCCGGGAAGGACACGTACTCCGACAACACGCCGGGAAGCTGCCCGCCCAGGCTCGGCACCATGCCGTCCACCCTGGGAGGCGGCCCATCCAGCCACGGGGGACTGAAGTGGGCGAGCACCCGCGCGCCCTTCCTGACGCGCGTGACCCCTTCGCCCGTGGCCACCACCTCGCCCGCCATGTCGGACGTGGGCACGAAGGGCCCCGGCGCGGCCAGCGGTCCCGGCCCGTCGAGGATGAGCTTCTCGCGGTAGTTGAGCGACACCGCGCCCACGCGCACCAACGCCTCGCCCGGCTTCGGGGTGGGAATCTCCACGCTCGCCAGCTCCAGGTTCGCGCGGCCCGGCTTCCGCAACTCCCATCGCTTCATCACGCCTGCCATGTGTTCTCCCTCTCGTGCCTCCAGGAGGCGCGGGGGATATACGGAGGCCATGGTGTCTCCAGTGGAGAGCTTTCGGGGCTTCACTGGCGACAGACATTCACCCATGGAGTGGAGGCCCGGCATGACCGACCGGCTCAGCGGAGTGCACGCGTTCGTCCAGGCCGCGGAGGCGGGAGGCTTCGCGCTCGCGGCCCAGCGGATGGGGCTGTCCCGCTCCGCCGTGGGCAAGAGCATCGCGCGGCTGGAGCAGCGGCTGGGCACGCGCCTGTTCCAGCGCACCACGCGCCAGCAGCGCCTCACCGAGGACGGTCAGGTCTTCTACGAGCGCTGCGTGCGCGCCCTCGCGGAGCTGGAGGCCGCGGAGGCCGCGCTCGACTCCGGACGCCGCGAGCCCACGGGGCGACTGCGCGTCACCGCGTCCGTGCTGTTCGGCCGGCACCTCGTCGCGCCGCTCCTGTGTGAGCTGGCCCGCGAGCACCCGGGCCTGGAGCTGGAGCTGTCCTTCAGCGACCGCGTGGTGGACCTCATCGAGGACGGCTACGACCTGGCCATCCGCGTCGCGCCGCTCGCGGACCAGGCCGGGCTCACCGCGCGGAAGCTCGGCGCGCAGATGATGACCGTCTGCGCGTCACCCGACTACCTCGCCCGGCGCGGTCGCCCCCGGACGCTCGAGGACCTGCCCCACCACGAGGCCATCACCTATGGGCGCCATGGCCTCAGCAAGCCGTGGCTGTTCCCGGACGGGAAGGGAGGCGACACGCCCGTCCGCGTCCAGGGACGCCTGCGCCTGGATGACCTGGAGTCCGTCGCGGACGCCGCCACACGGGGCCTGGGGCTCGCGTGGCTCCCCTGCTGGCTCGTCACGGAGCGGCTGCGCCGAGGCGAGCTGGTGGCGCTGCTCGAGTCCGCGGGCCGCCACGGCAACGAAATCTTCGCCGTGTGGCCACAGAACAAGCACCTGCCCACCAAGGTGCGCGCGGCCGTCGACCTGCTCGCGGCGCGCATCCCCGAGCGGCTCGCCCGCACCGCGCGAAAGCCCCCGCGCCCACACACCGGACGGACACGCTGAGCCAGGCGCTATGCTCCCGGCCATGACGCTCAAACGAATGGACAACGTCAGCATCGTCGTCGAAGACCTCGCGGCGGCCATCGCGTTCTTCACCGAGCTGGGGATGGAGCTGGAGGGGAAGACCACCGTCGAGGGTCATTGGGTCGACCGCATCGTCGGGCTCGAGAACGTCCGCTCCGACATCGCGATGATGCGGACCCCGGATCGCCACAACCGGCTCGAGCTGACGAGGTTCCACACGCCGCCGGCGACTCGCCTTGAGCCGAAGGACGCCCCGGTGAACACGCTGGGCATCCGTCGCATCATGTTCGCCGTCGAAGACATCGACGACGTCGTCGCCCGCCTGCGCACCCACGGCGCGGAGCTCATCGGCGAGGTGGTCCGGTACGAGGACCTCTATCGGCTCTGCTACATCCGCGGCCCCGAGGGCATCATGGTCGCGCTGGCCGAGGAGCTGCGCTGACGCGTTCGGAAGGACGGCGGCGATTCGCGCCGCCAAGCCGATTCCGGAGCGCGTGACAAGGGCACGGGGGCGGACACGGAGCCCCGGCGACACTCACACTGGACCGCTGTCACATGGTGATGTGGCGGGCTCCCGCCGACGATGCGGCTCGCATCGGCGCCACCCCGAGCCAGTCGGGCACGGGCGCCGCGCCGGTGCCAGGCGCAGGGCCCCGTGAGTTCGGCGCCCAGATCCATGGACAGCTTCGGGGCGGGCCAGCGAGACAGACCTGGCCGGCCTCCGGGATGCGGGGCAACACGCGAGGCTCGGCCGGCGGTCCAGGTCGAGCCCTCGCGGCCCCTAGAGCTTCAGCCCCTCCCGGATGCGGGCGACCACCTCCGCGGGAGGCGGCGTCACGTCCACGGGCATCGCCCGCTGGGGCACCTCCAGCGTCTCCAACTGGCTGTCCAGCAGCGACGCCGGCATGAAGTGTCCGTGGCGCTGGGACACCCGCTGCGCCAACACCTCCCTGGGCGCGTGCAGGTACACCCACCGCAGCTGCGAAGGGTCCACCTCCAGCGTGTCGCGGTGGACACGCTTGAGCGCGGACGACGCCACCACGAGGTCTTCCCCGCGCTCGATGGCTTCCTGGATTTGCGCGCGGATGGCGGCCAGCCACGGCCAACGGTCCGAGTCATCCAGCGGGAAACCCGCCGCCATCTTCGCCACGTTGGCCGGCGAATGCAGGTCGTCCGCGTCCAGGAAGCGCCAGCGGAGCGCCTCCGCCAACTCCCGGCCGACCGTGGTTTTCCCGGCTCCCGTGACTCCCATGACGATGACCACCATCCCGTGCGGCCTCCTCGAACCCGGTGATTCCAGCATGGTGTGTCCGAGGGGCGTCTCCGGCCACTCGCTCGGGTGTTTGATTCCCACCGCTCTACGTCCTGGGAATGTCGGACCCAGCGGGTACTCTTCGGTTCGTCGCCGCTTCAGGACGCGGCACGGAGGATTCATCGTGGCGGACATCGCGGACGGCGCGCAGGTCGAAGTGCAGGGTTCGGGCTCCAAGCCCTACATCCTCAAGAACACGGGCGGGGTGTACTCGTGCTCCTGTCCGGCCTGGCGCAACCAGTCCATCGCCATCGAGCGGCGCACCTGCAAGCACCTGCGCCGGGTGCGCGGAGACGCCGCGGAGGACGCCCGCTGCGGCGCCGCCGCCACCGCCGTGAAGCCCACCCGCGCCAGGCCCCAGGGCGCGGAGGCGGACGGGGAAGGGGGCGCAGAGGAGAAGGCGCCGCCGCTGTTGCTGGCCCACCCGTGGGAGAACGACGTGGACCTCACGGACTGGTGGATGAGCGAGAAGCTCGACGGCGTGCGGGCGTACTGGGACGGCAAGCGCTTCTGGTCGCGCCTGGGCAACGAGTTCTTCGCGCCGGACTGGTTCACCGCGGGGCTGCCGGACTTCCCGCTGGACGGAGAGCTGTTCGGTGGACGCAAGCGCTTCCAGCGCACGGTGAGCGTGGTGCGCCGGCAGGACCGCAGCCCGGACTGGAAGGAGCTGGCCTTCGTCGTGTTCGACGCGCCGGCGGTGGCGGGGGCGTTCGAGGACCGGCTGGAGCACTGCCGCAAGTGGCTGGAGGACGCGAAGCCCACGTATGCGCGGTGGCACGAGCACGGGCGCTGCCAGGGCACGGAGCACCTGCGCGAGGAGCTGGCGCGCGTGGAGGGGCTGGGCGGCGAGGGGCTGATGCTGCGCAAGCCGGGCTCGAAGTACGAGGTGGGGCGCTCGCACACGCTGCTGAAGGTGAAGAGCTTCAAGGACGACGAGGCCGTCGTCGTCGGGCACGTGGCCGGCGCGGGGCGGCACAAGGGGCGGCTGGGCGCGCTGGAGGTGGAGCTGCGCAACGGCAAGCGCTTCAACGTGGGCACGGGCTTCTCGGACGCGGAGCGCGCGGCGCCTCCCGCCCTGGGCACGCTCATCACCTTCCGCTACCAGGAGCTGTCCAACGACGGCGTGCCGCGCTTCCCGTCCTACGTCGGCGTCCGCATCGACGCGCCCGCGTTCCCGGTGAAGGCGAAGGCGAAGCGCTGACGGCGCTCAGCAGTACGTGCCCGAACCGAAGAAGCGCGACGGGGCCTCTCCGACGACGGCGCGCAGCTCGCGGTTGAAGTGGGGCTGGTCGTAGTAGCCGGAGGCGTGCGCCAGCCGGGAGAAGCTCATCCCGGGCCGGTACGCGGAGACGGCCTGCCGCATGCGCAGGATGGAGGCGAGCCGCTTGGGCGAGGCGCCCACCGCGCGGCGGAAGCCCTTCTCCAGCGCGTCCTGGCTCAGCCCCACCTCGCGCGCGAGCGCCGCGATGCGCACGGCGCTCGGCTCCTCGTGGACCGCCCGCACCGCCGCCAGCACGGCGCCGCTGACGGGTTCGGGGCGCAGGCGCGAGAGCAGGAACGCCTCGAAGACCGCCACGCGCCGGGCATCGTCCTCCGCCTCGGCGATGCGCGACGCCACGCGGTCCACGTCGGCGTGGGGCACCAGCGTCTCGAGCGCCAGCGTCTCGCCCAGCAGCTCGTGCAGGGGCTCCTCGAAGAAGCGGGCCGCGCCGGCCGCGTGGAACTTGGCGAGGATGATGGCCCCCCCCGCCAGCGTGCGCATGCGGCGCGCGTCCACGCGCAGCCCGGTGATGACGTGGTCCGGGACCGGGAGCGTCCGCGCGTCCTCGAGCATCTGGGACGTCCCGCCGAAGCGGAAGCCCACGATGATGCTCGGCTCCGGGACCAGGACGCGCGTCACCAGCTCCCGCGCCTCCACGACCTCGAAGGCACGGACGAACGGGGCGAGCCTGGGACCCGGGGCGAACGTCGTCACGCGCATGACGCCCTCCAGCATGCGCCTCATGGGGGGCGAACGCACTGAATTCGTCCAAGCCCCCTCCCGGCGCCGCTCATTACCTTGCGCCCATGAAGAAACGAGCCCTGCCGTGGATGGCCTCGGCCGTCCTGCTGCTGTCCTCCTGCACCACGACCCACGCCGCGCCTGACGCGCCGGAACGGACCGCCTCCATGAAGATGCCCCTCGACCTCGACCAGCACCCGAACCTCCACTTCCGCATCGACCGCATCACCGTGCCGACCGCCTCCCGGGCCGAGCTGGAGACGGCCATGCACCGCATCACCGCGCTCCTGCGCGAGCAGCCCGGCTTCCTGGGCAACGTCGTCTTCGAGCGCAAGGGCGACGCGGGGACCCTCGTCCTCGTGACGATGGCGACCTGGGAGAGCGCCGAGGCGATGGCCAAGGCCGGCGAGGCCGTGCGCGCGCACAACCAGCGCATCGGGTTCGACGCGCAGGCGCTCTTCCAGCGGCTGGGCGCGACGATGGAGCGCGGCGACTACATCGCCCCCCGCGAACTCCAGTAGCCGGGTCGCCTGGGACACTCGGCCTGAGAGAGACTCTGTGCGCTAGCCGTCATCGCAAGTGCGCGAGGCCGCGTCGCGAGGCGGGGGCTGTCCGCACGTGGATGCAGGCCCGGTCTATAGAGAGACGCTCCCCCCTTCGCCGGAAACGGCGTCGCGCTGTTCCAGTGTCTGCTCGAGGTGACCATGCACTGCGAGCTCTGTCTTTCGGACCATGCCGAGGATGTCCCCTGTCATTCCCAGGGAGCGCACCTGGGCAACCGCCACGAAGCGCCGCGGTCCGCGTGTCCCCGGCGCGCGGGCCTCTCGCCTCGCCACCGGGTGGAGCCGCTGGCGCGCGTGGCGCCGTGGTGCGTGCGCGTGCAGCACCCGGAGGGCGTGGACGTGCATGGCGTGGAGCTGGCGCGGGGCGGCTTGTTCCTGCACTGCCGGGAGCCCTTCCCGCCGCTCCTCACCCGGCTGTCGCTGACGTTGCGGCTGGAGGGAGAGGACGTGGCCTGCGAGGGCGAGGTGGTGCGCCACGTCGACGCCGCGCACGCGCACGTCTGGAGTGGTTCACCGGGCATCGGCGTGCAGCTCGCGCGGCCCCCGCCCCGGCTGCGCGAGCTGTTCGAGCGGGTGCGCCTCCACGCCCCGGCGACGGTCGACGACGCGGAGCCGCCGCTCAGCGAACGGTGAAGGCGCGGGAGGCGCCGAAGTACGGGCGCACGCGGCCGTCCCAGCCGGACTTCCACTCGCCTTCGTGGAGGAGGCGGTAGGTGCCGGGCGTCGCGTCCTGGGGGATGTGCCACTCCACGGTGACGTGGGAGCAGCCCAGGGTGGGCACGCAGTTCTCGCGTTGCCACAGGTAGCGCGTCTCCCAGTCGCTGTCGTCCGCCACGTCCACCCAGGCGCCGATGGAGCCCTTGCGCTGCACGCGCAGGAAGGTGCCCTCCTGGTGCAGGTCGTTCTTCGGGTGGCCGCCCCAGAAGGTGACGCTCACGGTGTCGCCGCGCGCGTAGGTGGCGCGGGCGTCGGCGAGGACGTCACCGAAGTCGACCCAGAGCAGCTTGTCGTCGAACACGACACCCGGCTGGAGGGCCACCTGGACGTAGCGCAGGTCGGTGGGCGTGGGGCCCGGGGGCACGGCCTGTCCCTCCACGAGGGAGGTGGCGAGCCCGTCGAAGGATTGCTGGAGGGCCGCGAGGGTCCACGGGCCGAAGTGGGTGGAGGCGCCCTCGTAGTCCTGGCGGGCGTACTCCTCGCGGGTGGCGACGTAGCCGGCGTAGTCGTTGGAGAGGCCGGCGATGACGACGTCGGTGACGCCGAGCGGGGCGAGCCGGGCCTGCACGGTGTCGCGCAGGCGGCGGCCGGCCATGGTGGTCAGCTCGAAGGGCACGGCGACGAGGGCGAGCGGGCCGATGGTGACGAGTTGGAGGGGCAACACCTCCGGGGACCACGGGTGGGGGAGCATGGTGCCCGTCTCGAGGACGATGGGCTTCTCCGCCTGGCAGGGCGTGGTGGTGAGGGCGCAGGTGAACTGGCTCCAGAGGTCGTGGATGGCGGCGCAGGAGGCGCCCTCCACGCCGTAGCCCGGGCCGTCCTCGGCGCCGGCGAGCATGGACAGGCCGATGGCGGCGGGACAGGTGCGGCGCGGCGGGCCGTCGGTGAAGGCGGGGGCGACGTCCACCGCGTCCATCTTCACGAAGGTGTGGCGGTAGTCGACGCCGCCGGTGAGCGGCCGGTCGGCCTGGTTCCACAGGCGGGTGGCGAAGTCGTACTGGCGGCGGGCGGACAGCTCGGTGTCCTCGAAGTCGTCGGCGCCTCCGCCGTTCGTGCCGCCGAGGATGTTGGGGGTGACATCGCCCTCGTTGGATTGGGCGAAGGCGGCGACGAAGGTGTCGCCGGCGTCGTGGGTCCGCTCGAAGAGGGAGGAGGCGAGGCCCTTGTTGTCGCCGCTGATGAGGTGGTGGGTGTTGCCCATCGACGTGGCGTGGACGGCGAACCAGTTGATGAGGCCCAGGTCGGAGCCGTCGGTGCGCGTCAGGCGCACGAGCGTCATGCGGGGGTCGACGTCGAGCGGATAGCGGGCGCGCTCCTCGGCGGGGTTGCGCAGGTAGGCCTGGGGGGAGCGGTTGCGGCTGGCGCCGAGGAGGTCCCCGGAGGCCAGGCGCAGGGTGCCTTCTCCCAGGCGGGTGTGCGCGCGGGCGATGGAGGTGACGATGCCGGAGACGATGGCCTCGAAGTTCTGGGGGACGAAGCCGAAGGTGGTGAGGTTGTAGAGGGTGTGGTGCGAGTAGCCGCCGGGCCCCGAGTGGGTGTGCGTGGCGCTGAGGAGGACGTTGTCCTCGGTGTAGAGGTCGCCGAAGCGGGCGTGCAGGCGCTCGACGACCTGGCGGCGCACGGACTCGAAGACCATGCCCAGGTCGGCGCTGACGAAGGCGACCCGGCGGCCGTTGCAGGGCGAGGCGATGACGAAGGCGCGCGAGCGCAGGCGCTGGTGGATGCCGGAGGTCTGCTGGGCGAGCTGGGCGTAGCCCATCATGCCCACCTCGGCGGCGGGGCCGGTGATGTCGGCCATGCCCGCGCCGACGAGGAAGCGCGAGCTGCCCGCACACGTGTCCGCGCTCGCGGAGGCCACGGGGCCCGTGGCCCATGACGTCGCGGACAGGACGAGGCCGAGCGCCAGGGTGAGCGGGAACAGGGTCGCGCGCATGCCGTCCTCCAAGGGCGCCGAGGGGACGCGCCAGGGCAAGAGAGGGCTCGGAGATAAGGGCTGCGCGAGCCGAATGCACGCGCGCGGTGAGCGGTCGTCCGGCGGGTCACAGTCCACATGGCGCCTCAGCAACGCCTCGCCCGGAGGTGCGGCCGTTGCCCTCACCCAGGGTCCGCCCCCAGCCTCGACTTCGATGCGAACCATGCCAGCCAGGACTCACGCACAGCCGGCAGCGAGGTCGACGCTCCCCGCGGACCGTCAGCCCGACCTGGACGGAGGAACGGATGCGGGTGTCGCGCCCTCGCCCACGCACGTGGTCGCGGAGGGAATCCGTTGGCCCACGGAGCTGACACCCCTGGCTACGCTCGACGGGCCCGCGGTCCTCGCCGCGCATTCCGCGCGCCAGAAGGTGCTCGCGGCCATGCCCCGTGAGTACGCGAGCAGTTGCGCCTATTCCGCCAAGGCCATGGAGGTCGTCGTGGGCAAGGACGCGGACCTGTACTTCGTCCGCGTCCATCGTCGCCCCGAACGGTGTGGCCGCATCGCGCCGGGCAGCGGAGCCACACTCGACTGGCACGAACTCTACGCCGTCTCGCCGGAAGGGAAGGTCCTGGCGCGCTTCCCGAACCACCCCTGAGCCAGCGCCACGCCCAGGCCGCTCACATCCCCGGATTCGCCGCCGAGGCGTGGGGGGGCGCGATGTGGAGGGCGACACGGAACGTGGTGCCCACGCCCACCGAGGACTCCACGGAGATGTGGCCCCCCAGCGCCGTGACGATGGTGTCGCAGATGGACAACCCCAGCCCCGTCCCCAGCCCCGCCGACTTCGTCGTGAAGAACGGGTCGAAGATGCGCCGCAGGTGCTCCGGCGGAATGCCCCCGCCCGTGTCCCGCACCTCCACCATCACCCGCGCCCCCTCCTCCGGCCGCGTGGTGATGCGAATCTCGTTCGTCTCCGACTGTCCTTCCTCGATGGCGTGCGCCGCGTTGATGACCAGGTTCAGGAACACCTGGAACAACTTCCCCTCGTTGCCACGCACCGGCGGCACCGCGCCGTAGGTCTTCACCAGCCGCGCCCGCGGACGCACCTCGCTGGCCGCCATCTGAATCACCGAGTCCAACACCCGGTGCAGGTCCACCGGCTCCTCGCGCGTGTCCTCCACCCGCGAGAACACCCGCAACTGGCGGACGATCTGCCGCATCCGCTCCGCGCCCTCGCGCGCGTCGTCCAGCACCTGCCGGCACTCCACCAGGTCGTCCGGCGTCAGCGGGCGCGCCCTCGGCCCCACCGTCGCGTGCAGGAAGTCCAGGTTGGACAACACGTACGCCAGCGGGTTGTTCAACTCGTGCGCGATGCCCGCCGCGAGCAGGCCCATGGAGGCCATGCGGTCCGCGAGGATGAGCTGCGCCTGGCTGCGCTTGCGCTCGGTGACGTCCCGCGCCACCGTCACCCACGCGGGCGACCCGTCGAACACCACCGCCAGCGTCACCAGGTCCGCCACCACCGTGGCGCCGTCGCTGCGAATCAGCGGCACCTCCACCGCCCGCGACGCGTGCTTCCCGTCCACCGCCTGCCCCAGGTACAGCTCCGCCGCGCCCCGGTCCTCCGCCCGCACCAGCTCCAGCACGTGCCGGCCCACCAGCTCCACCGGCTCGCGGTAGCCCAGGTACTGCGTGAGCGCCGGGTTCACCGACAACAACACCCCGTCCCCCACGTGCACCATCACCGGGTCCGGGAACGCCTCGATGAGCAGGTGGACCCCCGCCTCCGTGCGCCGCAGCGTCGTCTCCGTGCGCACGCGCAGCGCCTTGTCCATCCGCTGCTCCAGCGCCAGCGACAACGTGCCCGCCGCGCCGGACAGCAGGTTCACCTCGATGTGGCCCCAGGGCCGCGCCTCGCGGCAGTTGTCGAAGCCGATGACCCCGAACAACTGCCCGTGGACGTGCAGCGGAATCAGCAGCACCGAACGGACACCCTGCTCGTCCAGCATGGGCGCGAGCATCGGCGTGAAGTCCCGCGGCAACCCCTGCACCGGCTCGCCCCGCATCAGCGTCGCGGCCTGCTCCGGCCGCAGGGCCTCCAGCAGCGGGAGGCCGTGCATGTTCGGGTCCTCCAGGTTCGGCGCCACGCCCGGCTCGCACCACTCCGCGCGCTGCGAGGCCAGCACCGCGCCGCGCTCGTCCCGGTGCATCTCGAAGACGTACACGCGGCTGGCCGCGGACACCTTGCCCAGCGGCTCCACCACGGAGGAGTACAGGTCCAGGGGCAACTGGTGCGGCATCATCCGCCGCTGCACCTCCACCATCGCCTCCAGGTAGCGCTCACGCGTGGCGACCGCCTCCTCCGCCTGCCGCCGGGAGCTCACGTCCAGGAGCGTGCCCACCACCTCCCCGGGCACCCCGGGCACCGCGCGCATGCTGAGCACCACCCAGCGAACGCCCTCCCCCACCCAGAGCCGCACCTCGTCGCGGGACGCCGCCACGCGCTGGGCGGCCACCGCCTCCAGCACCGCGCGCGCCGACTCCCGGTCCTCCGGGTGCACCACGTCCAGGAACGTCCGCCCGTGCCACGCCGCCCCCAGCGTCCCCGTCAGCCGCTCCCAGCCCGGCCCGAGGTAGCAGATGGCGCCACCCCCATCGAGTTGGAACACCACCTCGCTGAGCAGCCCCTCCAGCGCGTCCAGACGGCGCGCCATCGAAGGCCCACCGTCCACGGCGGCAGCGAATGGCAGCGGGCCGGGGATGCCCAGCCCCCCGGCGCTCGCCTCGGGAATCGATGCGGGGACCACCTCGCGCCCCATCTCCCGCCGCTCGTCTGCCACTTCGGCCTCCTGCGCCCTCGGAAAGAGGGGGCGGTGTCCCGACAGCGCACACGGCCGCCAGGAGCCTGACCCACACCTGTTCCCCTCCCAGAGGCGACGTCGCCTCCAGCATAGAACCGGCGAATGTCGGGAAGTCAATGAAGGCGGAGTAGGGTCACTTCGGTTCTTCGGGCTCCCACCCTCCCGGGGCACCCGAGCGCCTGCGCTGGCGACGGTCCCCCAGCACCCGCGCCGGGACGCCGCCGACGATGGCCCACGGCGGCACGTCCCGGGTGACGATGGCGCCCATGCCGACGACGGCGTGGTCCCCCACCGTGACCCCGTCCGTCACCCCGGCGTTGGCACCTATCCACACATCCGCGCCCACGGTGATGCCCCGGGACGTGACGGGCTGTTCGCTCACGGGACGGTCGGGCGACAGGCCATGGTCGAACGCGTAGAGGGTGGCCCCGGTGGCGATGCGGGACCCCTCGCCGATGCGGATGCCCGCCGCGCCGCCGTCCAGGCTGACGCGCGCGTTGAGGCTCACCCCCGCCGCCAGCACCACCGGCCCGTGGACGAAGGCGTCCGCGGCGATGCTGCACCCGGGGCCGATGACGACGGTGCGCCCGGGCTCGGCGAAGATGCGGGCCTCCGGGGCGATGAAGCAGCCCTCGGCAAGCTGGACGGTCTCCAGGTCCCTGAGCCGCTGCTGCACCTCGCGCTGCCAGGCCTCCGCCCACTCGCGGTGGCGGGGCTTGAGCGAGAAGTAGAGCCACGGCATCCAGGAGAGCCGGAGCTTGTGCTGCTCCCGGCGAAGCGCGTCCAGGTCCACGCCTCCTGCCTACCACGCCCCGGCGGCGCGCGAGGCGCCCTTCACGCCCCCAGGCCCCGCGACGCCTCCTCCACCGTGAAGTGGCAGCGCTCCCGCTCCCGGGCGACGGCCTCCACGTCCACGGCCGGGGGGTCCAGCCACAGCACCAGGTCGTCCGGCTCCCAGCGGTAGGGCTCCCCGTCGAGGAGGATGCGCCCGTCGGCCACCAGCCGCGTGGCCTCCACGAGGGGCAGCGCGGCGAGGTCGCGCATCATCGCCTCGAAGCGCCCCTGGCGCGCGGGGTCCACGAAGCGGAAGCGCTCCCGGGCCACCACGGCCAGGTGGTACCACATGGGCCGCGACGCCACGCCCGCCAGCCCCAGCCGGCGGGCCATGAGCACGAACATCTCCGTCGCCTCGCGCGACAGGCCCAGGCCCGGCACGTCCTGGCCGGGCAGGCGCGGGCGGTGCTCGCTGAAGCGCGCGCGCGGGTGGCGCAGGCTCAGCCAGTTGACGAAGAGGAAGGGCGCGCCGGCGAGGGTGCGCCGCTCCACCACGGCGTCGACCAGCAGGTGCTCCTCGCCGCCCGCGCGGCCCAGCACCTTGATGCGGTCCCCCACGCCGGTGGAGCCCACCTCCACGCGGGGCCGGTGGTAGCCCAGCCGCTCGATGTGGCCCAGGAGGCCGTAGCGGAACAGCGCGTACTCCAGCGACTGCGCCGTGTAGTAGCCCAGCACGCGGGGCTGGATGGCGCCGCCGAAGCCGAGCGAGCCCTCCAGGTCCTCCAGCGTCAGCGGCTCCTCGAGCGCCGCGCCCTCCTCCTGGGACAGGAGCCGGGAGACGCGGCGGAAGTGGGCGCTGAGCGGGTCGTACTTCGCCTTGATGGGGCGGCTGCCCATGCCCGCCAGCGCGAGCACCGTGCCCGCGTACACCTTCCACGCGTCCGCGTGGTAGCCGCCGCCCGGGAGCCACACGCTGGGCACGCCGCGCAGCGCCCGCGCGAGCATCAGGTCGCGGCGCCGCGCGCCCTCGAGCGTCAGCCCCACGCGGCCGAAGCGGTCGCCGCCCAGCACGTCGCCGCCCGCGATGACGAAGGCCAGGTCCGGCGTGGGCATGCGCGACAGCAGGCCGTCGAGCAGCGCCAGGTAGCGGGCGTCGTCGACGTCGTGGGGCACGAGCGTCTCGTCCACGCCCTCGGGCAGCACGCCCCAGTCGCTGCCGGACAGCGAGCCGATCCACACGTTGGCGTGGCCCGCGAGGCACGCGGCCGTCCCGTCCGGCGGGTGCGCGTCCAGGTCCAGCACCACGGCGCGGCCCTCGAAGCCGTCGGCGTTCAGGGTGGCGAGCGCCACGGCGATGTCGTTGACGGCGCAGAAGCCGCCGCCCCGGTCCGGGGCCGCGTGGTGGAAGCCGCCCGCCATGTTCACCACGGGGCCCCGGCGACCGAAGGCCAGCCGCGCGGCGCCCAGGGTGCCCCCGCAGACGAGGCGCACGTAGGACAGCAGCGTGTCCACCGGCACCTCGGACGGGTCCACCGCGTAGATGCGGGCCAGCGTCTCCGGACGGCCGAGCGACTCGAGGTACGTGGCGGTGTGGACGCGGGACAGCTCCGCGTAGCTCACCGGGAGCGGGCGGTAGACGTCCTCTGGCCGCACCACGCGCTTCTCCAGCAGATACCAGGTGGTGAAGTCCACGCCGCGCGGCTCGACGCCGACGGTGGACTCGATGCCGGTGAGCGGCAGCCGGTAGGCCTCGTCGTAGAAGATGGGGACCGACTCACTGCCCAGCGTCAGCAGCCACCGCTTCATCCCGCGCCACACGCTCATCCGTGGCCCCTCGCGCGCGCGGAGGAGGTCGGCGGTTTCGAGCGGGCTGGGCGGGGAAGACGACGCACGGGGCGGCGAGCTTCGCCCAGCGCGCGCCCGGTGGGGACACTTTTCGAGCGGGCGCGGGTACCAGGGATTCGCTTCCCTCCCGAACGCTGCCCGCCGGTACGCTGGACAGGGAGGCTTGCGGACACGGTCCTCATTCCACGGGACGCCGCGTCTCCTCCTGGAGCGCGGGGCTGCGACGCCGCAGCGCACGCGCCACGAGCGCGGTGACGAGCGCCCAGGCCAACCCCGCCACCCAGCCCCCCAGCACGTCCGTGGGGTAGTGGACGCCCAGGTACACGCGCGACAGGCCCACCAGGCACGACAGCAGCAGCGACACCGCGAGCAGGTACGCCTTGAGGCGGCGACGTTCGGTGAGCTGCGCCAGCAGCGCGCCCAGCGTCAGGTACACCGTGGCGGACAGCATGGCGTGGCCGCTGGGGAAGCTCGTCGTCATCACCTCCGTCAGGTGCGGCACCACCGACGGCCGGGGCCTCGCGAAGAACCGCTTGAGCAGGCCGTTGAGCAGCGTGCCGCCCACGGTCGCCGCCAGCACCAGCATCAGCGTCCGGTAGCGCCGCGCCAGGAGCAGGAAGCCGCAGACGCAGACCGTCATCAGGACCAGCACCGGCGCGCCCCCCAGCGCCGTCACGTCCTGGGCGGCGACGCGCAGCCAGCGGGGGCCTCGCGGCGTCGACGGGTCGTCGGGGCTGCGCAGCGCGCGCAGGACGCGCTCGTCGAAGTCCTGCGTCTCGCCCTCCGTCACCTCGTCCGACAGGGCGATGAAGCCCAGGCAGCACACGCCCAGGAGCAGCAACAGCCCATAGAGCCGCGTCACCGCCACGTTCTGTCGGGACATCCGCGCCCAGAGACCCCGCCACATAGGAGCGGCACCATGCCACGTCGCGAGGCGGGATGCGCCCGCCACGCCACGCCGTGTCCGCCGCGCTCCAGGGGCGAGTCGCTCAAGGGGCGGGGGTCGCCGCCCCCTGGGGCTTCACCACCGCGAGCGCCACGTGCTTCACGCCCGCCGCCTTCGCCAGCTTCATGACCTGGAGCACGTCCCGGGTGGACAGGGACTGGTCGCCCTTGAGGAGGAAGCGGCGCTCGGGATTCTCGAGGTGTTCCTCGGTCAACCGTCGCTGGAAGCTCACCGTGTCCGGGTAGCGGTCCTTCTCGACGTAGAACACCCGCTCCGGCGTCACCGAGAGGACCACGGGATCGGACTTGTCCCCTTCCTCGACCTGGGTCGCCTTGGGCAGCTCCACCGCCTCGCCGCGCATCAGCTTCGGGGTCACCACCATGAAGATGATGAGGAGGACCAGCACCACATCGACCAGGGGCGTGACGTTGATGTCGCTCTTCACGCCGCCTCGACCACCCGCGGACATCCCCATGAACGGCTGCTCCTTGCAGGAAGGGAACAGCTCCATGGGTACCTGGACGCGCGGGCTTCTTGGCCGACGCGCGTCCCGGGTCGGGTCATCGTTTCGTCATGGGCGGCGGGACACGCGGCGCTATCGCGCCAGGCGCACCCGGTCCTGTCCGCCGCTGCCGAACGCCGCGCCGAGCACGCAGAAGAAGTGCAGCGCCAGGCCCGGGAAGAAGAAGAACCAGTAGCCCACGCCGACGAAGCAGAACCAGAGGATGGCCCGGAAGAGCTGGCCCTTGTAGAGCTGCCCCAGCCCCGGGAAGAAGAACGAGAGGAGCCCCGCGACGATGGGGTTGAAGCGGCGCTCGCGGATGAGGTCGGTGGTCATGGCGTTCTCCCTGGCACGTCCCTCGCACCTAAACGCGGGCCGCGCGACACGATAATCGAGCCGCCCGCTCCTCAGCGGTCCGGCCGGGCAGGCGGTGCGGGCGTCAGCACGAGTCCATCCAGGACACCATACGCATAGGCCGCCGCGAACGCATACGCGCCGATGAGATAGGCCGTGTTGAACGACCGCGCGCGGTCCACGTCGCCCACGTCGTAGCGCCCGTCCGGCCCCCGCAGCGAGAGCGCCGATTGCAGCGAGATTCCCGCCACCGCGAGCCCCACGCCCTGGGTCACCGCCAGCGCCACCCCCTTCCCCGAGCGACCATGCTTGAGGTGCCCCACGCCGAGGGGCGCCAGGTACCACGCGCGGGACACGGTGGGGGCCAGCGGGACCGTCGCCGGGTTCTCCGTGAGGGACGTTGGCGGCGGCAGCAGGCGGGGACGCCGTTCGGCGGCGAGCTCCGCGATGCGCGTCTGGTGCGCGGCGCGCGTGCGGCCCACGAAGGCGATGAAGTCCGGGGGATACAGCAGCGGGTCCAGCGCGGAGTCCTCGCGAGCGGCCAGCGCGCGCACGACCTCGTCCTCCGCGCGGGGCAGCTCCTCCTGTGCGTGGTACGTGGCCGCGAGCAGCAGGTGGGCCTCGGCCTCGAGCGCGTCGCCCTCCAGCCGCAGCGGATAGAGGAGCGACTCCAGCTCGGTGCGGGCCCGGGGCAGCTCGCCGGACTGGTAGGACTCCCTCGCGGGGTCCAGCGGCGAGGCCGCGAGCATCAGCAGAAACCACGTGGCGCTCATCACGGCGTCACCTCCAGCGTCACGTTCATCCGACGACCCGCCACCACGTCCACCTCACGTTGAAGGACCGGCACGCCGGGCGCGCGCGCCGTGAGGGTGTGTCGGCCATGCTCGACGCTCAACGGAGCCGCGAGCGGCGCGACACCGACCTCCCGACCATCCAGGAAGAGTCGAGCCCCCGCCGGAGCGACGACGACCAGCTCCGCCCTCCGGGGCGTCAGCGTCACGTCGCGCGCCACCGTCTCGCCGGGCGCGAGCGTCACGTCCAGCTCGACCGCGTCGCAGAGGGGGTGCGCGAAGCGCAGCCGGTACGTCCCCGCTGGCAGCGACAGGTCGCGGACCCGGGGCGTGTAGCCTCGGCTCGCTCCGTCCACGAACACCTCGGCCCAGGGGCGCGCGGTGACACGCAGCACTCCGGGACGCGCGGGCTCGGAGACGCTGGCGGTGGGGGAAGCGCCGACCCCTGACGTGGCCAGGTTCGCCGCACCAGGTTGCGTTCCCTTCGGTGAATCCGTTCGTGATGGAGTGGCGGAACCGTCCGCGGCCGCGCCCGTCGTCTCCGGACGCGCGCCTCGAACCCGCTCCGTGCCTCGAGCCGCGTCACGAGGTGAAGGGGCCCCTCGAACGGTGCGGAGGTCCGACGTCCCGACGGGCGACACGACCGCACTTGAAGGCCCGACACGCGATGGGTCCTGACCGGCAGCCACACCGAGGTCCGACGTTCCGACGCGTGACGCGCTCGTCCCAGTGACTGCTCCCGAAGCGTCGACACGCGATGGGCTCGGCTCGACGAGTGCTCCAGCGAGCGGCGTACTCGCTGGCTCCTGCTCGGCGACCACACCGACCTCCGGCGTCCCGCCAGACGATGGGCTCGGACCCGTGCCAGTGCGTCCGCGAGCGTCATCGCCAGCGGCACCCTGCCTCGCAAGCCCCTCCGCTGGGCGCTCACCACCTGGAGCGGGCGAACTCCCCATCCCCATCGCGGCGCCCCTCGCTGCTCCGCCAAGCGCCTCTTGCGTCGGACGCCCATCCTCTCCCGACATCGCCGACATGGCGCCGGAACGCACGGGCGCAGTCTCACCGCGCGACGACGCCCCGACTCCAGGCGCCAGGGAATCCGCCTCGCCCCCGGACCGCACCGCCCACACGCCCCACCCCGCCGCGACACAAGCCGCGACTCCCGCCCCGACGGCGAGCCCCTTCCATCTCGGCTGCCTCGGCCGCTCGCGGAGCAGCGCCATCACCTCGGCGGACCCCGGCTCCAACACCAGGGCCGCGTTGAGCACCCGCGCCGCCCGCGCCCCCTCCCCGCGTGACAACAACGCCCGCCCCTCGGCCAGCAGCCGCTCGAAGCGCTCCCGCCGCCACCGCGCGGCGACGGTCGTCGGCTCGCCCAGGAACGCACGCGACACCTCGGCCGGGGGGCCGACGTGCCGCCCCAGCACCTCCGCGAGCGCCCCGTCCAGCGCCGCGCCGTCCTCCGGCCGGTCCCTCGGGTCCCTCGCCAGACAGCGCGCCACCAGGGCCACCAGCGGCTCGGGGAGCGCGGGCAAGAACTCGGACAGGCTCGGCGCGTCCTTCGACATCACCGACGCGGCCAGGTGCGCCGCGCCCCGGCCCTCGTGGGGCGTGCGCCCCACGCACAGCTCGAACAGGATGACCCCCACCGCGTACACATCCGACGCCGGCGAGAACGCCCCGGTGTCGATGCGCTCGGGGGCCATGTACGGCAGCGAGCCCGTCACCGCCCCGGTGCTCGTCAACCGCTCCTGGTCCTCCAGCGCCGCCAACCCGAAGTCCGCCAGCTTCAACGGCCCGCCCGAGGCGACCAGCACGTTCTCCGGCTTCACGTCCCGGTGGACGATGCCCCGCGCATGGGCCGCGGCCAGCGCGCGCGCCAGCTCCCACCCCAGCACCATCGCCGCCTCGGGGGGCACCGGCGCCAGCCGTCCAGCCAACGCGCGCAGGTCCTCGCCCTGGACCCACTCGCAGACGAGGAACGGCCCCTGCGCGCCGTCCTCTCCGAAGTCATGGACCTCCAGGACGTTGGGGTGGCGCAGCGACGCGGCCAGCTCGGCCTCCCGGCGGAAGCGCTCCGCGCGACCCGAGCCCCCTCCAGGGTGCATCCGCTTCAGCGCCACCGGGCGCGACAATCGCAGGTCCGTGGCCAGGAACACCGTGGCCATCCCCCCACGCCCCAACTCCCGCTCGAGTCGGTAGCGGCCTGCGAGCACTTCACCCGTCATCACCCGGGCATTCTCCGGGAGCCGCCGCCCGCGAGCAACCCGCCCCCCGGCTACAGCCGGCAGGCCCGGGCGCGTCCGACCACCTCGCAGGCCCCCGCCGCCCCTCCCGGACAGTCACTGTCCCGAGCGCAGAGCTGGCGGCAACGCAACCCCTGGTCCGACGGCAGACACTCGCCGCACCGGGCGCAATCCAGCGAATTCTCGCAAGTCCGTCCCACCGTCGTCGGCGCGTCCGAACAGGCCTCCACGCACACCGAATCCGACGCGCAGCGGTAGCCCTCCGACAGGCAGATTCCCCCTCCCGCCTGGGGATTGCACGACTCCTCGCATCGCCGACGCGTCGGATGGCAGTTCGCGACGGTCGTGCACTCCAGGGAGCTGGTGCACCCCTCTCCCAACCGGGGTCCCACCTCGCACTGGGACTGCCTGCAGCGCCGGCCCACCGGGCACTGGAAGTCCGTCGAGCACGTCAGCGTGCAGACCCTGCCGTCACAGCCCGCCCCGGGCGTCTTGCACTCACAGGCGCGCGAACAGGACCCGCCCAGCTCGACGGTCCCCCCACACACCTCCGTGCCGCCATCCTGGCAGCCCGTCCCCGAACAACCTCCGTCGGAGCCGCCCCCGTCGGAGCCTCCGTCCTGGCAGCCCGCCCCCGAGCACCCCCCGTCGGAGCCTCCGTCCTGGCAGGCCCCTCCGGTACAGCCACCGTCCACGCCCCCGTCACCGCAGGACGCCCCCGTGCAACCGCCGTCCGTACCGCCGTCCATTCCAGCGTCCGCACCGGCATCCGGACAGGCCGACCCCTCGCACTCCCAGGTCGGCATGCAGGCCCGGAGCGGCACGGACTCGCCGGGAATCTGCATGCACTCCTGGTTCAGGCGATCACAGCCCAGGTCGCAGGACTTGAAACACACCCCCAGGTTCACCGCGCAGACGCTGCCTCCCGGACACGGCACCGACTGGGAGCACTCCAGCGTGCAGTACCCGCCGAGCCAGGAGCGGTTGCACACGTAACCCGGCCCGCAGTCGTCGGCGAAGATGCACCCGGAGCCGACCCACATCCCGTCGATGGGGACACACGCCCCCTCGTCGCAGGCCTGCCCCTGGGCGCAGACGTTCACCTCGTCGCAGCGGGCGCGGATGTCGAGCGGACACCCCGACGTGAGCAACCACAGGAAGGCGCCCACGGCGGGCAACAGGAACGGACGGAGGCGGCGGTTCACCAAGGCCCGGGCGACTCTAGACGGAGAGCCCCCCTCGCCTCCAACCCGCGAGACGAGGGGGGCAGGTGAGTCGCCCAACCCACCACTACATGCAGGTGCCCATGAAGCCGGGCGCCGCGAAGCACTGACCGCTGACACAGTGCGCGTTCTCCGTGCAGGGGAAGCCGAAGGCGCCCGGGCTGCAGAAGCCGAGGACCGCGTTGGTGAAGGGCTTCACGCAGCTCCACGACGAGGGGCAGTTGCTGTTCTCGCGGCAGAGGCCCTGCATGCAGAAGCGGGCCTTGTTCGCCAGGTAGCCGTCGTTGCACACCGCGCCGCCCAGGCCCACCGGGCACATGCCGTCCACCGAGCAGGGCGCGAAGTTCGCGCAGTACGGCTGCTGGGCCTTCGACTCGTCGCCCTCGAGGCAGACGGAGTAGGCGTCACAGCCGTCCTTGCCGTCCGTCGCGTCCGCGTCGCACGAGGGCGGGTTGGAGGGCGGACGCAGGCTGCACAGGCCCTCCACGCACATCTGGTTGCTCAGGCACTGGCTGTCGCCGGTGCAGGTCGGCACCGTCCGGCTCTTGCAATAGGAGACCGCGGTCCCGGTGTCCTTGGTGTCGCAGTACTGGTCCTTGGAACAGTTGTCGTCGGACTGGCAGCCGATGGCACACAGGCCGTTGAAGCAGAACTGCCCGGAGGGGCAGGGCTTGTTCGCGCTGCACAGGAAGCTCTCGGCCTGGGGGCCGGGCTCGTCGTCGTCCTTCGTCTCGCCACAACCCACCACCGCCAGCGCCATCAAGAAGGCCATCGCCACGTGCTTCATGTTCGTCGTCTCCATCCGTCCGGTTCAGGTTCGGGAATCAGCGCGGCGGCCAGGCCACCGCGGCGTGTCCCTCCCCCTTCGCAACCGGCGTGCCCGGCCACGTCGGAGCCCTGAACCGCCGCGATTCCACGGGGTTGCGTGACACCAGGGCCCCCGGGGGGCGCGACGACGGAGGGAAACGTGCCAGGACTGGCACGCTCCCGGAGCCTCCAGAGGAGGCGGCCTGTCAGTCCCCCTCGCCCAGGTACCGGAACAAGGAGCGCAGCCCGATGCCGAGCGCCGCCGCCGCGTCCTTCTTGCTGCCGCCGCACCGGGCGATGGCCTCGCGCACGTAGCGCTGGACGAAGGCGTCGCGGGCCTCCTCCAGCGGCACCATGACGGCGGTGTCGCCGCCCAGCTCCAGGTCGTCGCCCCCCAGCAGCTCGCCCTTGGCGAGGATGGCCGCGCGGCGCACGCGGGAGACGAGTTCGCGCACGTTGCCCGGGAAGGGGTGGCCGCGCAGGGCCTCGGCGGCCTTCTGGGTGAAGCCGTGCGCGCGGCGGCCCTCCTGCGCCAGCACGTGGTGGGCGATGAGCAGCACGTCGTCCTCGCGCTCGCGCAGGGCGGGCACGTCCACGCGCACCTCCTCCAACCGGAAGCGCAGGTCGGCGCGGAAGGCGCCCCGCTCCACCGCGTCCACCAGCGAGACGTGCGTCGCGGACACCACGCGCACGTCCACCTTGCGCGGCACGTGCTCCCCCAGCCGCGTCACCTCGCGCTCCTGCACCACGCGCAGCAGCCGCGTCTGGAGCGACAGCGGCATGTCGCCAATCTCGTCCAGGAAGAGCGTGCCGCCGTCCGCCGCCTCCACCAGCCCCGCCCGCTCCGCGCCCGCGCCGGTGAAGGCGCCGCGCGCGTGGCCGAACAGCTCGCGCTCGATGAGGCTCTCCGGCAGCGCCGCGCAGTGGACGGTGACCAGCCGCCCGCGCCGGCCGCTGCGCCGGTGGAGCGCCCGCGCCACCAGCTCCTTGCCCGTGCCCGTCTCGCCCTGGATGAGCACGTTGAGCGGCGTGGGCCCCAGCCGCTCCACCTGCCGGTACAGGGCGCGCATGGGCGGCGATTCTCCGATGAGCCCCTCGAAGGTCGCCGCCTCGATGCGCCGGGTGAAGCCCTCCAGCTGCGCGCGCAGCTCCGTCAGCTCCCGCCGCGTGGACAGCAGCAGCGCCGCCAGCGAGGAGAGCGCCATGGCCTCCTCGAGCGCCTGCGCGCAGAAGGGCCGCGCTCCCAGCCGCCGCCCCAGGTACACCACGGACAGGGGCACCTGCTCCACGCGCAGCGGCACCACGAGCGCGGAGGACAGCCGCAGCGCCTCCACGCTGGGCGCCCGCGCCAGCACCGCGTCCGCCAGCACGTCCTCCACGCGCACCGGCGCGCCGGACGTCAGCACCCGCTCCACCAGGCTGTCCGCCACCGCCGCGTCCGGCACCGGCCCCGTGGCGCACAGCACGCGCCGCGGCCCCTCCCGCGAGTCCGCCGTGACGAGGAACCCCACGTCCGCGCCCACGGCGTCCGCCATGCCCCGCATCACCAGCTCCAGCAGCTCCAGCGGCGGGCGCTGCACGAGCAGCCGCGACGCCAGCTCCGACAGCACCGAGCCCAGGCGCCCCCCACCCGGGGGGACCTCCGGGGCGAGGGGCGCGGACGGGAGGGACTCCACCAGCTCCAGCTCCACGGGGCCCACGCGGAAGCGCTCGCCCGGCTCCAGCGGCGCGGACTCCACGCGCCGGCCGCGCACCTTCACGTCGCAGCCCTTGCCGGAGGCGGACACGCTCCACCCGCGCCCATCGCGGAACAGCAGGGCGTGGCTCGGGCGGATGCCCGGGACGGCGAGGACCGCGTCGCAGGTGGCGTCCGCGCCGATGGAGACCACCGGCTTGTCCAGGGGGAGACGTCTGCCGTCGGGGAGCACGAGGAAGAGGGGCATGGCGGCGACGCGGGAGGCGCGGGTGTCCCGCGTCGCATATCAGGAATGCGCCGGCGGCGACCCGGGACGTACGGGGCCGGACGCTCGCGAAAGGCGGGGATTGTCTCCACGCGGGCGGCTGCTATCACCAGGGCCCTCTCGAGGAGCCGGAGCCGCCATGGCCATCGCCACCATCGACCCGACGACGGGCAAGACGCTGCGCACCTTCACCGCCCTCACGCCGGTGGAGCTGGACCTGAAGCTCCAGCTGGCGGCGGACACGTTCCGCGCGTACCGCCAGACGTCCTTCGCCGAACGGGCCCGGTGGATGCGGCGCGCGGCGGAGCTGCTGGACGCGGAGGCGGACCGCTACGGCCGCGTCATGACGGAGGAGATGGGCAAGCCCTTGGAGGCCGCCAAGGCGGAGGCGCGCAAGTGCGCCACGGCCTGCCGCTACTACGTGCAGAAGGCGGAGGGGCTGCTCAAGGACCGGCCGGTGGAGGTGGGCGGGGACACGGCCTTCGTGCGCTACCAGCCGCTGGGCCCGGTGCTGGCCGTCATGCCGTGGAACTTCCCCTTCTGGCAGGTGGTGCGCTTCGCCGCGCCCGCGCTGATGGCCGGCAACGTGGGCCTGCTCAAGCACGCGCACAACGTGCCCCAGTGCGCGCTGGCGCTGGAGGAGCTGTTCCTCCAGGCGGGCTTCCCGGCCGGCGCCTTCCAGGCGCTGCTCATCGAGACGGCGGACGTGGACCGCGTCATCGAGGACCCGCGCGTGCGCGCGGTGACGCTCACCGGCAGCGAGGCCGCGGGCCGCGCCGTGGGCGCCGCGGCGGGCAAGGCCATCAAGAAGGTGGTGCTGGAGCTGGGCGGCAGCGACCCGTTCGTCGTCATGCCCAGCGCGGACCTGGACAAGGCGGTGGAGACGGCGGTGGCCGCGCGCCTCATCAACAACGGCCAGTCCTGCATCGCCGCCAAGCGCTTCATCGTCGCCGAGCCCATCGCCGCGGAGTTCGAGCGGCGCTTCGTGGAGCGCATGAAGCGCGTCACCGTGGGCGACCCCGCGGACCCGAAGACGGACGTGGGCCCGCTGGCCACCGAGGGCATCCTGAAGGGCCTGCACGCGCAGGTGGAGGCGAGCGTGAAGGCCGGCGCGCGGCTGCTGCTCGGCGGCAAGCCGCTGGAGCGCCCCGGGAACTTCTACCCGCCCACCGTGCTCGCGGACCCGCCGCCCCAGGCGCCCGCGTTCCACGACGAGCTGTTCGGCCCGGTGGCCACGCTGCTGCGCGCGCGGGACGTGGAGCACGCGGTGGAGCTGGCCAACGCGACGCCCTTCGGCCTGGGCGCCAGCGTCTGGACGCGCGACGCGGCCGAGCAGCGCCGCTTCATCGACGGCATCGACGCGGGCATGGTGTTCGTCAACGAGATGGTGGTGTCCGACGCGCGGCTGCCCTTCGGCGGCGTGAAGCACTCGGGCCACGGCCGCGAGCTGGCGGACCTGGGCCTCTTCGAGTTCCTCAACGCGAAGACGGTGCGCGTCGCCACCGGGACGGGCGCCGCGCCCAAGGGGCCCCTCAGCGAGTAGCCCCCCCGCCCCCAGTGGCCGTCAGCGGGTGCGCTGGCGGCCCTCCACCGGCGGGCGGTGGACCTCCTCCAGCGCCTCGGCCACCGCGTCCACCTCCGCGCCCAGCTGCGCCACGCTCTGGCGCAGGCCCAGGCCCGCCACGTCCTCGCCGGACGCCTCCGCCGAGCGCACCCGCAGCACCTGCGCGTGCAGCCCCTCCAGCGTGTAGTACAGGCGCGTGAACTCGGCCTCCAGCCGGTCCGCCGCCGTCGCCAGCTCCGCGCGCTGGCGCCGCTGCTCGTCGAGCGCCACCAGCGCCGCCTCCAGCCGCTCGCGCACCACCGCGTCCCGCTCCGCCTCCACGCGCCGGGCCAGCGTGTCGCGCTCGGCGTCCAGCTCGCGCCCCTCCTCCAGCTTCGCCAGGCTCCGCAGCTCGCGCTCCCGCCGCGACAGCTCGTGGCAGCCCTTGCGCAGGGCCTCCACCGTCCGCTCGGGGGCGTGCACCACGTCGCGCAGCACGGAGGGGCCCTGGCCCAGCTCCGCCAGCAGCCGGGCGCACACCGCGTCCACCTTCGCCGTCCTCGGGTCCTCGGAGGCCGGGGGGACCTGGGGGGCGGGGGTCGCCACCGGCGGGGCCGTGTCACGATCCCGTGACGACGCCTTCTCCCCCGCGCCCTCGGGGCGCCTGGCGTGCTTCACCCCGGACAGGAAGAAGGCCAGGGCGACGAAGGCGAGCCACCACATCCGGCGGTTCTGCATGGCCATGACCAGGAAGGTGGTCGCCATGACGAAGTAGACGGCGGCGCGCGCCGGGTCCCTCGAGCGCCGCGAGCGCCGACGGGCGCGCGCCGCGGCCCGCCGGGCGTCGCGCTTCGCCTCGTGGTCCCACTCCCGCTCCCACTTGCGCCGCACCTTCCTGGGGGGCAGGCGGCCGGTACGGCGCACCCAGGCCTCCACGGCGGCGGCCTCGCGGGCCTTGCCCTCGGCGAGCGCCTCCTCCAGACGGCGCAGCCGCTCGTCCTGGAGCGAGGCGGAGGGGAGAGACGAAGGCGGTTCGGTCGGTCCTCGGGTCACGCGGTACGATAACGACATCCCTCCGTCCGGAGGGAGTGCATGATTCCGCTGCGGAGTCCGGTGCGGGGAAGCAGCTTTCTCCCGCGTTATCCGGGGAAATGCCCATTCGTTTGCATTCTCCCTGGAAAAGGCCCATGAAATTGCGTCGTCGGGGGGGCCAAGGGGTGCGGTGTCGTGGAGAGCTTGGAGGAGAAGGGGGACCGTGGGGCCCTGGGTCCTGACGCCATCCGCGCCCTGCGCGGTGGGCAGAGCCGTGCCGCCTTCGCCCGCCTGCTGGGTGTCACGCCCCTGACCGTCTACCGGTGGGAGCTCCCGGAGGACGCCCCCCAGGCCCGCCGTCCCCGAGGCCGGGTGGCCCAGGCGCTGCGGCGGCTGGCGGAAGGCGGGCTGGTGGAGTCCCGTGCGCCGGCCACGCACCGCCAGGAGCTGCGCCCGGAGGAGACGTCCCGACTGAGGCCCTGCCTGGAGCGACTGAAGCGGGCGGAGTGGCGCGCGGCGGAGGAGGAGCTGCTGACGCTGCTGGCCTCGGGCGTGCTGCGCACCCCGGGGGCCCGGGCGATGGCCGCGCTGGGGCTCGCGCAGCTGCAGCGCTGGGGACGGGAGGACAGCCGGGGCGCGCTCGCGACGCTGCTGCCCCACCTGGGCGAGGCGGAGGCGGGGGTGCTGCCGGAGGACGTGGAGGTGCGCGTCCACGCGCTCGCGGCCAACCTCTACGCGTCGCCGGACGGGAAGCTCTTCGACGTGGAGAAGTCGGAGGCGCACATCGCCCAGGCGGAGGCGCTCCTGGGCGACCACGACGACGCGGAGACGCGCTGCCTCCTGCGCATGGCGGAGATGGCGAGCGCCTTCCACCTGGGGGAGACGGAGCGCATCGCGCGCCACGCCGGCCGGGTGGCGGAGCTGCTGCCCCAGGTACGCGACCCGGCGATGCGGCTGCTCGCGGAGGACGTGTGCGCGCACGAGTCCTCCATCCGGGGCGAGGCCACGCACGCCACGCGGCGCTTCCGCGACGTGGCGCAGGGCGCGGCGCGGCTGGGCTACGCCTTCCTGGAGGCGCGCAACCTGGCCTTCCTCGCGCAGCGCCGGCTGGAGGAGGCGTGCGAGCCGGAGGAGGCGCTGCGGCTGGTGCGGCGCGCGCGGGAGGCCGCGTACGGCGGGCGCATGGCGCGCGGCTTCTCCTTCATCTTCGCGGCGCGCGCGGAGGCGGAGGCCCTGCTGCGCCTGGCGCGCTTCACGGAGGCGGAGGCCGTGCTGGACGAGGCCGACGCGGTGGTGGAGGAGCTGAGCTGGACGCCGCTGTACCTGGCGGTGACGCGCGCGCGGCTGTGGCTGTCGCTGCGGCGGATGACGGAGCTGCGGCGGCTGGCGGCGAAGCTGGGCGCCTACACGGGCACCATCCAGCGCGGCCTCACCGGCGCCTACGGGATGCTCGTGGAGGCCATGGCGGACCTGGCCGACGGCGAGACGCTGCGCGCGGCCAACGGCTTCGCGGCCGCGTGCGCGCGGGGCATGGAGATGGGCGACTGGCCCTACCTGCGGCGCGAGTGCCTCCTGTACGAGACGGCCTCGCGCGCGTACGCGGGCAAGGCGGCCGAGGGGCGGGTGGCGCTGCGGCGCGCGCGGGCCTTCCTGGAGCAGATGCCGTCCGCGTGGCACGCGGCGATGCTCAACCGCTTCGAGGGCATGCTGCGCGTGCTGGAGGGCCGGCCTCGCGAGGCGCGGGAGCTGCTGGAGGCGTCGCTCGGCACGTTCAGCCTCTCCGGCGACGTGTGCATGGCGGCCTACACGCGCAACCTGCTGGCGTGGCTGGCGCGGCACGAGGGCGACCCGGCCGCCAACGAGCTGTTGTCCGCCAGCGAGACGGAGCTGCGGCGGCTGGGCATGGCGCCGCCCCCGGACTTCGTGCCGCCCGCGCTGCGGCCCCTGGGCGAGCGGGCGCAGGAGGTGGCGGCGGCGCGGCTGGGCGCGGAGGCGCTGGTGGTGCCCTTCGAGCGGCTGTCCGTGCGCGGCATGGGCGCGCCCCTCATCCAGCGCGAGCTCATCGACGTGGTGGAGGGACTCTTCCCGCGCAGCGCGCCGAGGCTGGAGGAGGTGGACTCGCAGGGCCGCGTCACGCTGCTGGTGGGCGCCAACGAGCTGCCGGCGACGACGGAGGTGGAGTTCGGCGACGGCTGCGGGCGGCGGCTGCGGCTGGGCGTCACCGGCCCCCTGCCCTCGGACGGGCGCGCGCTGCTCACCGCGCTGTCGCGGCTGGGCGGGTTCGCGCTGGAGGTGGCCACGCTGCGCGGCTTCGCCACCGTGGAGCTGGGCCTGCCCGGCGCGGCGGAGTCCGGCGAGGAGGCGCCTCGCGACGTGGAGCTGCCGGGCTTCATCGCCGCCTCGCCCGCGATGAAGCGCCTGCGCGCGGAGCTGGCGCGCCTGTCCGCCAGCCGCTCCACCGTCATCGTCACCGGCGAGTCCGGCGCGGGCAAGGAGGTGGTGGCGCGGGCGCTGCACACGCTGTCCACGCGCTCCCAGCGGCCCTACGTGGCGTTCAACTGCGCGGCCGTGCCGAAGGAGCTCTTCGAGGGACAGCTGTTCGGCTACCGCCGGGGCGCCTTCACCGGCGCGGCGACGGACCACCCGGGCGTGCTGCGCGCGGCCCACGGCGGCACGCTGTTCCTGGACGAGATCGGCGAGCTGCCGCTGGACGTGCAGCCCAAGCTGCTGCGCGTGCTGGAGAACGGCGAGGTCTTCCCCCTGGGCGAGACGCGGCCGGTGGCGGTGGACGTGCGCGTCGTCGCCGCCACGCACCGCGACCTGGGCCAGCTGGTGCGCGAGGGCCGCTTCCGCGAGGACCTGTACTACCGGCTCCAGGTGGTGCCCATCCGCGTGCCCCCGCTGCGCGAGCGGCGCGAGGACGTCGCCGCGCTGGCCCGGCACTTCGTGCGTCAGCTCACGCCCGAGGGCATGGAGCCGCCCCGGCTGGGACAGGACGCGCTCGGGACGCTGATGGCCCACGCCTGGCCCGGCAACGTGCGCGAGCTGCGCAACGTCATCGAACGGTCCATGGCGTACGGCCCGCTGCCGGCGGTGCTGGGGGCGGAGCAGATGCGCATCGCGGGCTGAGGGCAGAGGAGACGTCCCCAGCCCGCGATGCGCCCCGCCCTGTTTCCCCACACCCCTGTGGGAAATCCACGAGGCGACCAGAGGTCACGCTCCGGGCCGAGGAGGGGGGGAACCTCGGCCCGAAGCGCAGTACTGCTTCGACTGGTGCCTCTCAAAGAACACACCCGGGGGTCGAAGAGGGGGGGAGCTTCGACCCAGGGTGCCGGGGCCGCCGGAGCGGCCACCTGGTTCAAGTGGTGTGTCGCCAGCCTCCTCTCGGAGGTCCGTCGCTCACTGACCATTCGTTAAGCACTGGACGTGCCAACTCTCGCGGCATTGAAAAGCTTCATCGGAAATCATCCAGGCAGGTGGGTAGATGGAGCAGGTGTATCCAATGAGGCCGGGCCCATATCCGATCGACCCTCTCCGGAAATGCCGTGGTGGAGGGCGGGCAGGGAGGCGAGCAGGTCCGCTCATGGCCGGCGTGAAACTGGATGAGGGGGGCCGGGCAGCGATGGGGCTGGAAGTGGGTTAAGGGGGGCGCCATGAACCCTGCCCCCTCCTCCCGCCGGTTCCAGCTCTTCAGTATCGGAGTGCTCGTCTACTCGCTGGGGGTGATTCTGTGGGGCGCGTTCGTCCGGGCGACGGGGTCCGGGGCGGGCTGTGGGGACCACTGGCCCCACTGCAACGGCATGGTGGTGCCGCGCGAGCCCTCGGTGGCGACGCTCATCGAGTACACCCACCGGGTGACGAGCGGCCTGGCCATGGTGGCGGCGGTGGCCCTGTGCGTGTGGGGATTGCGCGCCCACGCCAAGGGCCACCCGGTGCGCAAGGCGGCGGTGTGGTCGCTGGTCTTCATGGTGACGGAGGCGCTGGTGGGCGCGGGCATCGTCCTGCTCCAGTACGTGGCGCAGAACACGTCCGTCGCCCGGGGCTGGTGGATGGGCATCCACCTGGTGAACACGTTCCTCCTGGTGGGGGCGCAGACGCTGGTCGTGTGGTTCTCCCGGGGGCGGGCGCCGCTGGCGTGGCGGGGCCAGGGCTGGGTGGCGGCGATGGTGGGGACGAGCATCGGCGGGCTGCTGCTGCTGGGCGTGAGCGGCGCCATCGCGGCGCTGGGCGACACGCTGTTCCCCGCGACGACGCTGGCGGAGGGCCTGCGCCAGGACGTCAGCGAGGCGGCGCACATCTTCCTCCAGCTGCGCGTGCTGCACCCGGTGCTGGCGGTGGGCGTGGGCGCGGTGGTGGTGGCGGTGGCCCGGGGCCTGGCGCGGCTGCGGCCCTCGCGGGACGTGCAGCGGGCGGCGACGGCCATCTCCCTCATCTATGCCCTGCAGTTGGGGGCGGGGCTGGTGAACCTGGTGTTGCTGGCGCCGGTGTGGATGCAGGTGGTCCACCTGCTCCTGGCGGACCTGGTGTGGATGTCGGTGGTGCGGCTCGGGGCGGCGGGGCTGTCGTCGGACGCGCCGCGCGCGGTGCCGGCGGGCGCGCCGGTGTCGAGCGCGTCGGCCGTCTAGCCCGTCCACCTCAACGCGACTCGCTCTCCGCGCGCAGCCGCAGCCCGGTGGGGACGAGGGCGCGGCCCGCGGCCTCGAACAGCCCGCTGACGAGCAGGGCCAGCGCGGCGGCGGGGAGCGCGCCCTCGAGGATGAGGCCCACGTCGTCGAGCCGGATGCCGGTGAGGATGGGCTGCCCGTAGCCTCCCGCGCCGACGAGCGCGCCCAGCGTGGCGGTGCCCACGTTGATGACGGCGGCCGTCTGGACGCCCGCGAGGATGGACGGCGAGGCCATGGGCAGGTCGATGCGCCACAGCCGCGCGTTGGGCGGCAGGCCGAGCGCGTCCGCGGACTCGCGCACCTCCAGGGGGATGCCCGTGAGGCCCGCGGCCGTGTTCCGGACGATGGGCAGCAGGCTGTAGAGGAACAGCGCGGCGATGGCCGGCTTCGAGCCGATGCCCAGCAGCGGAATCATCACCACCAGCAGCGCGAGCGAGGGGATGGTCTGGATGACGCCCGCGAGCCCCAGCACGCCCTGCCCCAGCCGGGGCCTGCGCGCGGCGAGCACACCCAGCGGCACGGCGAGCGCGAGCGCGGCCGAGAGCGAGACGCAGACGAGGAACAGGTGCTCGCGCGTCCGCAGCCACACGCGCGCGGCCAGCCCGTCTCCGCGCACGTCCGGGGGCGTGACGCCCAGCGTGCTGGAGAGGAAGTCCGCGGAGACGCGGGCCTCGGGGACGCGCTCCAGGCGCGCGCGGGCGTTGAGCTTCACCATCTCCGCCTCGGACAGCCGGCCCTCCAGCCGTCGCATGGCGGCGAGCGCCCCGGGGGCGCGCGACTCCAGGTCCGCGCGGTAGAGCAGCACCGCGTCGTAGGTGGGGAAGTGGTGCAGGTCGTCCTCGAGCACGCGCAGGTGGTACGCGGCGATCTCCGCGTCCGTGGAGTACAGGTCCGTCACCTGGATGGAGCCGGCCTCCAGGCCCCGGTAGGCCAGGTCGTGGTCGAGCCCTCGCACGTCGCGCTGCGGGAGCCGGTACGCATCGCGCAGGGCGGGCCAGCCGTCGCCCCGGTCCATGAACTCGTTGCTGAAGCCGAAGCGCAGCTCCGGATGGTCGCGCAGGTCGGAGATGCGACGGATGCCCAGGCGCTCCGCGTCCGCGGCCTTCATGCCCAGCGCATAGGTGTTGTTGAAGCCCAGGGGCTGGCTCATGCGCAGCCCCTCGCGCGCCAGGGCCTGCCTCAGCGCCGCGTCGTCGGGCAGCTTCAGCGACGACAGCAGCTCCTGGCGGAGCGTGCCGGTGTACTCGGGATAGACGTCCAGCTCCCCCCGGCGCAGCGCCTCCCAGAGCACCGTGGTGCCGCCCAGCTCGCGCCGGTGCTGGACCTGCGCGCCGGTGCTCCGCGCCAGCTCCGCGGCCATGTCCCCGAGGATGACCGACTCCGTGAACTTCTTGGAGCCCACGCGCACGGTGGGCTCGCCGCCGCCCGCGTCCCGGTTGCGACAGGCACCGAGCGCCAGCATCACCAGGACGAGCACGAAGAGGGCCGGCACGGACCGACGGTCTCGCCCGCGCGACCATGCACGAACGGACCGCCACCGCTCCGCGCGGAGGGAGGCGCTGGGAGCGGGCACGCCGTCGGGCCTCATGCCGCCGCGCCTCCACCCGGTGGCGGGCGTTGGGCCTGGATGAAGTGGGTGACGAACGGGTCGGCGGGGCGCGCCTCCAGTTCGGAGAGCGGGCCCTGCTGCACGACGCGGCCGTCGCGCATGAGCAGGATGGAGTCCCCCAGGAACCCGGCCTCCGCCAGGTCGTGTGTCACCAGCACCACCGTCTTGCGCAGCCGCGCGAAGATGGCGCGCAGGTCCGCTTGCAGCTCGTGCCGCACGAGCGGGTCCAACGCGCCCAGCGGCTCGTCGAGCAGCAACACGTCCGGGTCCAACATCAACGCGCGCATCAGGGCCACGCGCTGTCGCTGCCCTCCCGACAACTGCGCCGGGTAGCGGGACAGCGCCTCGACGGGGAAGCGCGTCAGCTCCACCAGCGTGTCCCGCCGCTGCCTCGTGCGCTCCGCGGACCAGCGCAGGTGGTGGGCCATGAGGGTGACGTTCTCCTCGCCCGTCAGGTGCGGGAAGAGGCCACCGCCCTGGAGCGCGTAGCCCACGCGATGCCGCAGCGCCAGCAAGGCCTTGCCCTCCGGAGGCAGCGGCTGTCCGTCGAAGAGGACGCGCCCCGTGTCCGGTCGGAGCAGCCCATTCAACAGGCGCACCAGCGTGGACTTCCCGCAGCCGCTCGGCCCCAGCAGGACGGTGGTGCGTCCGGTGGGCAGGCGCAGGGACAGCGGATGCAGCGCCAGGGTCTCGCCGAAGCGCTTGGACACCTCCTGGAGTTCGTACACGCGACGTGTCCTCCGTGAGCCGGGCCCTCTTCAGGGCCGGGAGAAGGCTCCGTTGCAGACGGAGGGGAACGCGGGCTCCAGCGCGGGAGGGAAGGCGCACGCGGCGAACAGGGCCCGGTCCACCCACTCCACGGCGCCCGCCCACACCACCAGGGGGCCCTTCTCCGACGGCACCGTGAAGCGCGCGCAGCGCGTGAAGAGCTGCTCCAGCCGGCAGGACACCTCCTCCACCGGCCCGGCGCCGGGCAACGACTCGCGCAGCTCCGCGAGGCTCTGCGCCAACCAGCGCTCCGTCACGGCGGTCCGCGCGGGGCGATACACGCTCCAGGTCAGCGACGCGTCCGCGCACTCGATGCGGCCCAGGCGGCTGGTGGACGCCGTGGGGTGACACCCGGGCGGCACCGCGAGCGCGCGCCACGGGAGCCTCGGCGGCAGCAGCAGCGTGGCCGCGTCCAGCGGCTCCCCCTCCGGGTCCCCATGCGTCGCGAGATACTCGAACAACTCCAGACACCGCGCGAGCAGCGGGCGCGCGTTCTCCCGCGCCACGCACCCCAGCTCCCGCTGCCGGCCGAGCCGCCCCGCCACCGACGTGACGTACCCACCCGCGCGACAAGGGCCCGCGGACGCCATGTCGCCCGGCGCCTGGCATTGGGCGAAGCGCGCCGAGGGCCACGGGCGCCCCGCCAGGGGCAGCTCCCCCTCCACGAAGGCGACGCCCTCCCCCAGCCGCCGCTCGACGCGGGCGCGCGCGCGCGCGAGCACCGGCCCGACGGGCGCCTCCGCGTGCTCGGATATCCAGAGCGTCAGGTCGCCGCAGCGATAGGTGCGCGAGGCCACGCCGTCCGGGAAGGGCGTGCACCCCTCGAAGAGCGCGCGGGCCTGGGGCACCAGCGGCCCCGCGGGCGTCGAGCCCTCCGGCGCGACGGGCGGGACCTGGGGCGCGGGTGCCGCGCACGCGCCCAGCACGGCGAGCCACCACGCGGCCACCAGCCTGGACGGGGTCCCCATGCGACGGGGATAGGCACCCGCCACCTGCTCCGTCAACCCACGCGTCCGCGACACGACCAGCGCCGTACACACGCCAGACGCGGCGCGGGAGCACGACCCGCCCGGGCCGCGCTCCCGCCTCCGGCGCCAGGCCCACGAGGGGCTCAGCGGAGGCTCTTCTCGAGCGCCTTGGCCGCCCCCTCGTTCGCGGTGAGCGACTGGCGCGTCTTGCTCAGCAGCGCGCTGAAGGTGGCGTCGTTCTTGTACTTGTCCATGCCGTCCTTCACGATCTCCCGCCCCTGCTTGTCGCTCTCGACGACCTGCGACATGAAGGCCTTGTCGAACGCGGCGCCGTTCTTGGTGCGCAGCTTGTCCAGGTCCTTGCGCGCCTCCTTGATGGCCTTGTCGAGGTGCTTGTCCGTGCCCTTCATCTCCTGGTCGTAGCCCTCCTGCATGCCGCCGGAGCCGCCCGTGCCCTGCGTCGACGGGCTGGCGAGGTCCACCGAGGACACCTCGATGGACTTGCTGTCCGCCCACGAGCGCAGGTCGCTCAGGTGCTGCTTGCGGTCATCCACCAACTGCTGCGCGAACTGGCGGACCTCCGGGTTCTGGGTGCGCTCGAGCGCGATGTTGCCCATCTCGATCTGCTTGGCGTCGAAGAGGGCGAGCTTGCCCACGTACTTCTGGCGCTCGGCCGCCGCCGCGCCGATGCGCTTGCCCTCCTCGTGTGTCTCCTTGTCGTTGGCGAGCGCATCGCCCCCCATCATCGGACCGAACATCAGCGCCGCCGCCAGGGCAGCGATACCCCCACCGCGATTCATTCGAGCCATGCCTTGCCTCCCAGGCCAGTGAATGCCCGAAGGTGGGACACACCCCGTCACGCGACAACCGACGCACGCTCGACCGCCCCTCCTCCGAGGGCCACGCCCGCCCGCGCCCACCATCCGACACCCACCACCCCCTTCCGGCCCGGCTCGTCCCTCCGGGGTCCGAATGCCACACATCGTAAATCATTTTTACGCACACACCGGACGAATGGACCACTCATGTCTCACATTTCTCGGTCGAGCCAGGGGGTGTCGACAAAATATATCGACACACACGGTCATCCATTGACTCTCTCTGATTCGGTCGGGTATCCATTGAATCTCCACCTTCCGAGGAGTTGACAATGATTGGCAACGTCGCGCGCAGGACGGGTCGTCTCGCTGTGTTTGCGGGTGCACTGATGGCGTTCGCTGGCTGTCAGGGTCCGGCGTCCGAGGCTCCCGCGGAGCCCGTGGCCGAGCAGCCCGAGGCGTCCGAGCAGGTCAGCGCGCACCGTGGCTGCGCGGCCGTCGAGCCGTCCGCGCAGGAGCGGGCCGACATCGATGCCCTCCTGGCCAACAACAAGCGCGCCTTCCGCGCGGTGGGCTCGGTGACGGTGCCGACCTACTTCCACGTCATCAACAAGGGCACGGGCATCGCGAACGGCGACATCCCCGACTCGCAGATCACCGCCCAGATGAACGTGCTGAACGCCGCCTACGCGAACACGCCGTTCAAGTTCGTGCTCCAGGGCACCGACCGCACCACCAACTCCAAGTGGTACGCCCTCTCGGACGGCAGCGCGAACGAGAAGGCCATGAAGAAGGCCCTGCGCAAGGGCGGCAAGGAGTCGCTCAACATCTACTCCGCGAACCTGAGCGGCGGCCTCCTGGGCTGGGCGACCTTCCCCTCCAGCTACGCCAGCAACCCCACCTACGACGGCGTGGTCATCCTCTTCAGCAGCGTGCCGGGCGGCACCGCGTCCCCGTACAACCTGGGCGACACGGGCACGCACGAGGTCGGCCACTGGCTGGGCCTGTACCACACGTTCCAGGGCGGCTGCTCCGGCTCGGGTGACTCCGTCAGCGACACCCCGGCCGAGGCCTCGCCCGCGTACGGCTGCCCCACGGGCCGCGACACCTGCTCCAGCACGGGCGCCGACCCCATCACCAACTTCATGGACTACACGGACGACTCCTGCATGAACTCGTTCACCGCCGGCCAGTCCACGCGCATGGACTCGCTGACGGCGCAGTACCGCTAGTCCGCACCTCGACATCCCGAAGATGTCGGCCCGGCGCCGGAGTCTCCCCACGGAGGCTCCGGCGTCGTCGTTTGATGCCTCCTCCCACGCACGTTCCCCCACGCATTGCCCCCTCCCCGCCGCGCCCCTAGTCTCCAGGTCTTCACCGCTTTAAAAGGAAAAGCCGTGCGACCTATCCCTGGAGCCTTCGTCGCGGCAGTCCTCGTGTTCGGAGCGGCGGCGCCCGCGCTGGCCGTCGAGCCTCCCCCGGAGTTCGGCACCGACTGGGACGACCCGCGCACCGCCGTCCCCGCGGTGACGCGCCCCGCGACGGCGTCCTGCACCGTGCGCATCGTCGACGAGGAGTTCGACGACTTCACGCCCTTCACCGGCACCTTCACGCCCCCCGCCGAGTGCCCGGGCCCCTGGAACAAGGTGGTGCTGCGCCTGGAGGGCAAGGTGCAGGGCGTGCAGTACGACCGGCTCGGGCACCTGGAGGTGGGCGGCGTCACCGTCTTCAAGACGTCCACGCCGGAGCCCTCGCGTGACGGCATCACCTGGTCGGTGGAGAAGGACGTCACCGCGTACGCGCCGCTCTTGAGCAAGCCCCAGCCGGTGTGGATGCTCATCGGCAACGTGGTGAACGAGACATACACCGGCGTGCTCGACGTGCAGGTGTACCTGACGTTCTACCCGGCCGGGGGCCCCCACGCGCCCGCGGCCCGGACGGCGAGCGACGTGCTCCCGCTCACGAACCCGCGTCGGGAGGGCAGCGCCCAGGTGGGCGAGGTGACGGTGCCGGCGAACACCACGCGGCTCGTCGCGGAGGTGTACGCGACGGGCTCGGGTGGAGGGTGCGAGGAGTTCTGGTACATCACCGCGCCCACCGTGGTGCCGTACTCGTGCCCGGCCGATGACGGCCCTTACCGCGAGGTGCTCATCGAGGTGGACGGCCGCGCGGCGGGCATCGCCATGCCCTTCCCCCACGTCTACACGGGAGGGTGGTCCAATCCCTTCCTCTGGTACGTGCTCCCGGCGCCGCGTGCGTTCAACGTCCGCCCCATCCTCTTCGACCTCACGCCCTTCGTCGGGCTGCTCACGGACGGGCAGCCGCACCACCTCAAGGTGAACGTGCTCGGGGTCCCCGAGGGCCGGCCCGGCTGGGACCTGCCCACCAACCTCCTGGTGTGGCGCGACGCGAGGGCCACACGCGTGACGGGCGGGCTGCTCCAACACGCGCTGGGGACGCTGACGAACGACTCGACACACGCGGAGGTGGAGGGCTGGCACCAGGTGGACACGCGGGGCGGTCACCACCTGAAGGTGTCCGGCTACGCGCGCACCTCGCGCGGCTGGGAGCTGACGACCGTCGAGCAGACGGTGTCCAACGACAGCCTGCACCGCTGGGTGGGCGACATGGAGAACCCGGACGAGCTGACCGCGACGTGGGACGACACCAGCACCGTCACCGTGGTGGGGCGCGACGTGTTCCCCACCGTGAGCCGCTCCGAGAAGCGCTTCGTGCTCGACGGGCTCATCCGCGTGACGCCGGAGAACCGCCTCACCACCACCATCACCGTGAGCGACGCGGAGAAGGCGCTCGAGCTGCGCGGACTCCAGCCGCTGACGCACCAGACGTTCAGCGACGTCTACACGGGCGAGGCCTCGTGGACGCTCGGTGTCCCGCGCGCCCAGCGCAACGCGGTGGGGACGTCCACGCACCGCTACCAGCGCGACGGCGTCCCGGGCGGCTGCTACGACCGGAGCCTCTCCACGCGCAACGGCACCGTCGTCTCGGACGTCCAGGGCTGCGAGTAGGGGACCGACGCGGCGAGGGCCCCCGGGGTCGAGGCGTCCCTCCTCCCGGGGGACGTCACTCCACGCCCGTGGGCGTCTGGACGCGTGTCCGCCGGGCCCAGGCCCTGGCCATCTCCAGGTTCTGCTCGAACCACCAGTCGGCGTTGGCCTCCTCCACCTCCTCTTCCGTGAAGCCGGCCTCCAGGGAGGGGAGCGGCGGGCGCCGGCGGGCCCAGCGCGAGGCCACGGCCCTCGCCCACTCGGACTGGCTGCGCGCCAGCGCGAGCTGGAGGAACTTCTGGCCCTCGAGGTCCTCGCAGGCCGGGTCCCCCAACGCGGAGATCAACTCCCGCTGACACCACGGCGCGTCGAGGACACTCAACGCGGCCGCCATCTGCTGGCGCGCGAGGGGCGTCGAGGAACGCAACGCTCCGCGCACCAGCCCCAGTGAATGGTCCGGCATCTGTTCGAGGGCCAGGAGCGCGAACTCGGCGTCGAAGGGGTTGCCGTTGAAGCCCGGCACCACCTCCGCCCGCGCGAAGTCGAGCGTCGTCGCGACCACGCGCTCCCGCTCCACGCCCCGCCGCAGCAGGTATCGCGCGGCGACAATCAACGGATACGGGTGGTGCTCGAGCGGAGACATGCGCCCGGTCAGCCGGAGCACGGCGTCGGCGCCGTCCGCCCCGGGCTGCTGCTCGAGCTGCTCGATGGCCGCCGTGGTCGCCGCGGAGAGGGGCCCCTCGATGGCACGCACGCAGGTGTCGAGGAACACCTCGGGGGAGAGCAGCGGGCGGAGCGCATCGAAGGCCTCGGAGGAGGCCCTCGAGCCCAACGCCCGTTCGAGCAGCCACTCCTGTCGTGCCTCCCGATTCGCCCACGCGCGGTCCGCGAACCGATGCCCCTCGAGGAGTTCGTAGTCTCCCAACAGGAGCGCCACCCGCTCGCGCGCCGCGCCCTCGTCGACCGTCAGCGCATCCGCCGCGTCCGCGAGGGCCTCCAGCTCCGGAGGGAGCCTGAAGACGTGGTCACTCTCCGGGTGGGTCAGGAGGCCATCGACCTGGAGCTCGCGGATGACCTGGACGACCAGCTCCCTGCCGGGGAGCAGCGCCTCGAGGCGCGCCTCGGGAAACCCGGGGGAGGCGAGCGAGAAGAGCCGCGCCGTGAAGAAGTAGGGGTCGATGGTGGCGCCCGCATCGCCGTAGGCGTCCACGTCAACCAGCTCCCCCGGGCCCTTCAGGCAACACCCACGCCCGTGGAAGTTGAACCGCCACCCCGCGAGCCCCGGAACGTCTCCGGAGTCCTCGTCGTCCTCCAGCCCGTCGACGAGGTCCCGCCCCTCACCGAAGCGGCACCGGAGGACCCGCTCCTCGAGGACCCGGACGAGCCAGCGCTGGCGCACGAGCTGACGCATGAGACAGACGAGGAGCCAGGCGGCCTCGGGGCGCAGCGACGCACCGTCCTCCCCGTGCGCCGGGACGGCCTGACCGGACAGCAGGGCTCGAATCCCCCGCAGGCGCTCCAATCCCGGCGACGCCACCGCCACCTCCACGGGGACCACCGCGCCCGCGCGCTCGTCGACCGACACCAGCCGGAGCCCCTCATGTGTGGGTTTCATTCCGCTCCATCCACGTCGCGAGGCACCGGGCGCTCCCGCCCGTACGCGCGCTCGAGAATCAGCTCACTGCCCTGCCCGCTCGCCTTCGCGGCCTCGACGTCCAACCCCTCGCCGTGCCCGCGCCCGCGCCCCTCGAAGACCAGCACGCCCCCGTCGAACGACGCCACGCGCGGACACGCCGGCAGCTTCAAGCCGGAGCGCAGCACCTCGCACGGCAGCGAGCGCCCGTCCTGGAACGTCGCCTCACCCTCTCGCGTCGTGAGCAGGTAGTTCACCCTTCCCGACTCGAACCGCAGCGACACCAGCCCCTTCCCCAGCAGGCGCTCGACCTCGCCCCGAGGACGGGTTTCCTTCCACGGCTCCTGACCGCCCTGCGAGAACAACAACCACTCGCGCCACTTCAGCGCCGGCAGCCCCAGGGCCCTCGCCTCCTCGCGCTGCACCCGCACGGTGCCCTGGAAGGCCTGGCAATGCGTCGTGTCACAGACGGCGCGCCCCGGGTGTCGGCTGTGTTGCTCGTTGTGCGCCACCACGCGCGCCAGCGCCACGCGCGCCTCGCCCTTCAACGTCACGTCCTCCGCGGCCACGACGCCCGCCGTGTATTGCAGCCGCGTGGTGCGGAACACGAAGTCGGAGCCACGCCGCGCCTTCATCGCGCTCGGGGACGTGGGCACTCCGGGCGGGGGGCGATACGCGGGCGGCGGCGACCACGTGAAGACGCCCGCGTAGTCCCGGCCGCCCTCCGGCCCCTTCGGGAAGCGCACGCGCCAGGGCGCGCCCAGGCACACCGCCGCGCCGCGCGCCGTCGTCGACTCCAGCCGGGCCCAGTCCGGGGGGACCACGTGGGGCACCCCCTCCTCCACGGAGAACCCCGCGCCCGCGCACCGCGCCTCCACGTCCTTCGGGGCCAACAGCCCGAGCACCTGCACCCGCGCCGCCTCCAGCCCCGCCTGCTTGCGCGCGCGCGCCAGGGCCTTCGGGACCTCCTCCGCGAACGAGCGGGGCATCAGCCCCGGACGCACCGCCACCACCACCAGGTCCGCGTCCACCGCGGCGATCCACCCGAACTGCGGCCGGCTCGCCGCGTCGCGCACCGTGCCCGTCTTCGTCGCCACGCCCACCAGCGCCTTCGACGCCGGCAGCTCCGCCAGCGTCCCGCGCGCCGCGTTGTCGGAGAGCAGCGCCACCACGTCCGGCCGCGCCTCCGCCAGCAACCGGTAGGCCTGTGCCATGCCCCACGGCGACAACGACAGCGTGGAGCGCAGGCCAATCGCATCCGCCATGCCCTCGGGCGTCCCCGTCAGCCCCACCGCCGACAGCACCGGGCCCCACGTCCCGAAGGCCCTCGGCGCCGAGCCGCGCGCCTCCCAGTCCAGGAAGTACCCGTTGCACGAGCGCAGCAGCGCCGTGCGCGCGTCCACCTTCTCCGGGAGCCTGGGCCCACACGCCCACTCCTGCGTCTCCGCGCGCGGCGAGAGCACCGGGTGCGCCACGCCCGCCGCGTACACGAAGGGCTTGAGCGCCGACCCGTACGGCAGCGCCCGCCGCACGTCTCCCTCCGCCAGCAGCACCTCGCCCGAGTGCCGGCTCACCACCACCGTCGCCGGCCCCGCCTCGCGCACCTGCACGTCCGCCAGCTCGTCGATGGACAGCGGCACCACCCAGCGCGCCCCGTCCTGGCACTGGCGCAGCCGCCGCGCCAGCGCGCGCGGAAAGCCCACCGTCTCGCTCAAGAGCCGCGCGAGCGCCCGCCGCGCCCGGGGCGAGTCCACCGCCGGCGACGACGCCACGTCCGCCGCCGCGCGCGACAGCGACTGGTAGGGCGCGTCCCGCCACTCGGGCAGCTCGCCGCTCACCGCCAGCGCGAACGCCTCGTGGAACAGCCGGTCCTCGCTGGACTGGGGACAGGCCCACCACAGCAGCTGGTGCGCCAGCTCGTGCCGCAGCGCCAGCCGCAGCCGCGCGTCCAGCACCCCGGGCGTGTTCTGCCGCAGCTCCACCAGCCCCGGCCGGCCCTGCGCGTTGCGCGTGGGCGACAGGGCCAGGCTCCGCTGGAGGACGATGGCCCCGGGGGCCTTCGCGGGGGCGCCGCCCGCCTCCGCGACATACACCGCCTCCAGGGCCGCCCACCCGGCCTCCGCCTCTCGGCGGAGCTCCGGCTCGGGCGTGACGTCCCCCCGGGTGACGAAGGTGGGGGTGGCCGCCAACAACGCGGCCACCATGGCGGCCCACCCCATCGACTACAGGTCTCCCGTGCCCTTCTTCGACGGCACCACCTTCAACGAGGCACCCGTCGTCCGCCCGTTGATGCGGGCGGCGTACATGTCCTCGATGCGCGCGGGGGGCGCGGAGAAGGTGCCGGGGAACTGCGCGCGCAGCACGTAGCCCACCGTGCGCGGGCTGTCGCTCCACCACGCGGGCTCCTCGAAGAAGAACGTCGCGCGCTCCGGGTCGAGCACCCGACGCTTGAGCGCCTCGGGCACCAGCGGCAGCGAGTGCGGCGGTCCACGGAACACCTTGTCCTCCTGGAGCGGCACGAAGCCCGCGGGCACCGCGTCCTCCACCACGTAGTACGCCGAGCGGACCGCGTTGTTGCCACGCGCGTCCATCGTCAGCTCCACGTAGACCTCCTCGCCCTGCGTCACCGTGTCCCCGTCCTCGAGCTTCACCTTCCCGCCCTCGCGCAGCACGTAGTAGGCGCGCTGCAGGGACATGCCCTCGCTCCGGGCCTGCACGGCCGGCAGCGGCGTGAGCGCCGTGGCCTGCAGCGTGGCCACGCCGTCGAAGCCGCCCACGTCCACGGAGCGCGTCCCCGGGGCCAGCGTGGCCACGAGGCCCATGCCGCGCGGCACGAACTTCAGGCCCGCCTGCGCGCCCTTCACCTCCGGCGGCGCCATGCCCTTGAACGCCTTCGCGTCCCGCTCCAGCAGCCACAGCGAGTGCAACAGCGCCGTGCTCCGGTCGAACGTGGACAGGTCCGGCTCGGACAGCATCTCCAGGATGCGCTTGCGCGCGCGCGTCACGTCCAGCGTGCCGAACGACGCGGCGTGCGCGGCGATGGCCGTCATGCCCACCCGGCGCAGCGGGAAGCGGAAGAACGCCTCCGACAGCTCCATCTCCTGGCCCGGCTTGTACGCGGCCAGCGTGGCGAAGCCCTCGGAGCTGCGCTTCACCAGGCCGTTGATGCGCGCCTGGAGCGCCGGCTCCTTGATGACGCCCGCCTTCTCCGCCGCGAGCACCGTCAGCGCCAGCGAGTACAGGTCCGCGCCGTCGGAGCTCTCCACCAGCGCGCGCACCCGCGCCGCCTGCTTGGCGCCGTCCAGCCGCGCCAGCACGTAGGCCCGCGTGGCCTCGTACTCGGGCGGCAGGCCCGACTGGCCCTCCAGCCAGCGCAGGCTCTCCGCGATGCGCGCGTCGTTGCGGTCCACCAGCCCCGCCTCCACCGCGTACGCCAGGCCGTCCAGCGCGATGAGCGTCAGGGGCAGGCTGGGCGTGTCGTAGCCGCCGAACCAGGTGAAGCCGCCGCCCTTCACGGACAGGTTGAGGATGCGCGCGGTGCCCTGCACGGAGCGGCTGCGCGCCTCCGACAGCAGCGCCTGCGTGTCCGTGTCCAGCTTCGCCAGCGCGCCCGCCTGCTGCAGCACCTGGTACACCGCCACGTTGGGCACGGTGGTGGACACCAGCTGCTCCAGGCAGCCGTACGGGTACGTGAGCAGCTCGCGCACGTTGGACAGCGCCGCGTCGACGATGGACGGCTGGAGCACCAGCTCCACGCGCGTCAACCTCGCCTCCTTCGCCGCCGGCACCTCCAGCGCGCCTCCGCCCCACGCGCTCACCTTCACCACGTCCTCCACCGCGGCCGGCTCCACCTGGAACAGCTTGCGGTCCCTGAGCGGGTCCTTGCCGCCCGTCACGTCCACCGCCAGCTGCGCGTCGCCCGTCGCCGTGGCCTTCAGCGTCAGGGGCAGCACCTTCTCGCCGCCCTTGGCCAGCTCCACCTTGTGCTGCGCCTGGTCCGCCTTCAGCGAGCCCGTCGACGCCAGCTTCACGTCCAGCACCTGGCTCGCCGGCGACTTCTCGCCCGCGGACAGGCGCACCGACGCGAGCGCCTCGTCACCCTCGCGCAGGAACTGGGGCAGCGACGCGTAGAGGTTCAGCCCGCCGCGCGTGGCGAACTCGGAGGTGCCCTCGCCGAAGCGGCCGGACGTGTCCGCCGCCACCGCCGTCACCACCCACAGCGTCTGGTTGGACGGCAGCGTGAAGCGCACCGTCGCGCGGCCGTCGCGGTCCGTCACCACCGTCGGGTCCCAGTGCGCCGTGTCCTTCTCCAGGTCCTTCGCCTGCCGCGTGGGCGGCTTGATGGACGCGAAGGCGTGGTCCGGCAGCCCCGCCATCTTCCGCGCCAGCGCCTCGCCGTAGCCGTAGCCCTGGAACTCCGCCGAGTAGAAGTTGGACACGTTGTTGCGCGCCGGCGGGTAGAAGAAGTCGAGCACCTTGGGGCGGAACTCGCCCTGGATGGCGTAGACGGCCTTGTCCACCACGCCCACGGAGAGCTGCGCGGACACGCCCTTGCCGTCCGAGTCCGTCACGCGCACGTCGAGCACCTGCTCCGTCAGCGGCGTGGCCTCCGCGCGGCGGGGCTGGACCTCCACGGTGAGGGTGCGCTCCTTCGGAATCACCCGGAACGCCACCGTGCGCTCCTCCCAGCGGCCCAGGGCCGTGGGGTACGCCACGGACGCGTACACCGCGCCGCCGAAGCGCTTCTCCACGTTGAAGGAGTGCACCAGCGTGCGGCCCTTCAGCTCCACCACCTGCGTGTCGTACAGCGTGGCGCCCGTCAGCGTCACCCACACCGGGCCGGCGTCACGGCCACCCGTGCCCCAGCCGTCCGGCATCAGCGCGACCAGCCGCGCCGTGTCCCCCGGCTCCAGCGTCCCGGACAGCGACGCCAGCGTCAGGTTGGGCACCTGCGCCACCGGCTCGTCCTCCGCGCCGATGACGAGCAGCGACTCCTCGCCGTGCCACGCCTCGCCCTTCTTGTCCTTCACCGTCACCCGCGACACCACCGCGCCCACGTCCGACGTGGGGACCTTCTCCCGGTGCACGCCGTCCGCCGACGTGGTGAAGGAGCGCTTGCCCAGGCTCTTCTCCTCGCCGTTCGCCTTGCGCAGCACGAACTCCACCTCGCCCTGGGTGACGCCGTACGCCTTGCCCGACAGCGTGGTGGCGCGCACCGACAGCGTCGCCTCGCCGCCCTTGGACACCACCGCGTCCGAGTAGCGCGCCAGGCCCAGCACCTCCACCTTCGACAGGAAGAACGACGTGGAGGCGTTGGCGAACGTCTCCTGGTCGTCCCGCGCGCGCACGGTGAGCGAGTAGCGGTACGGCAGCCGCTCCTCCCCCGCCTTCAGCTCCGGCACCGCGACCTCGATCTGCGCCTCGCCGTTGGCGTCGAAGCCGGACGCGCTGGACCACGGGTCCTCCGTCACGCCGCGCGCCTCCACGGAGGAGTAGAGCCGCTCCGGCACGCTCAGCTTGCCCTCGCTGGAGGAAGGCGTGCCGTACGTCACGTCGCTGCCCTGCCCGCCCTTGCCGGCGTCATCCACCCACGCGGGCGCGTCCAGCAGGGTGCGGTAGAGGAACACCTCGTACTTCGCGCCGTCCGGCACGCCGCCCGCGTAGCGCCGGGCGCGCACCTTCACGCGCAGCGACTGGCCGGGCACCACCGTCTCCGACTCCGGCTCCGTCTCCAGGTAGAACGTCGGCTTCACGTAGTCCTGCACGCGCGCCTCGCCCTGGTGGGGCTGGCCGTCCACGTCCGCCTCCACGCGCAGCACGCCCGTGCCCAGGTCGCCCGGAATCTTCAGCGAGCCGTGGAAGGCGCCGAACTCGTCCACCGCCACGCGCGTGGTGAGGGGCCGGCCCTCCTGCGAGACGAGCTTCACCGTCACCTCGCGCTTCTTCGGCGTGAACAGGCGGGCGAGGAACGTGTCCGGCTGGCGCAGCACGCCGCGGAACTTCACCTCGTGCCCCGGCTTGTAGATGGGCCGGTCGCTGTAGATGAACACGTCCGGCGCCACCGCCAGCGTGGAGTAGAAGTCCGTGTCGACGATGGCCGTGTCGCCGCCCGCCGTCGCGGTCGCGATGACGCGCGGCTCGTCCACCTCCAGCCGCACCTCGCCCTTCGCGTCCGTCGTGCCCGCCGGGCCCTTGCCCCTGGGCAGGTACACCTGCACCTTCGCGCCCACCGCCGGCTTCTGGTCCCGGCCCGCCACGCGCACCAGCACCTCGCCGTCCGTCTGCTTCAGCTGCACCGTCAGGTCGCTGACGACGAGCACCACCTGCCCCTCCACCAGGCCCTGCACCAGCTGGAGCACGTAGGTGCCCGCGGGCAGCGGCGCCAGCACCACGCGGCGCTCCTGGAAGCCGTAGCCCCCGCTGGTGTCGAAGCCGGGGACGTTGAAGTCGCGCTCGGCGCCGCCCAGGTCCAGGTTGAGCCACTGGCTGCGCGCCACCGTGAAGCCCTTGGGCACGCCCACCAGCTTCTTGGGCCCCTCCGACACCTTGGCCAGCGGCTCGCTCGAGCCCGGCACGTCCGGCGCCGCGGGCAGCACGTCGCCCACGGTGTCGCGGAAGGTCGGGTTGAGCGCGTGCAGGAGCCAGCCGCCCGGCCCGTGCGCCGCGTTGAGGCCGCGGCTGAGCGCGCGGCCCGGGTTGTTCATCGTCGGCGGCGTCTCGTACGCGCGCCGCAGGTCACCCTGCGCGCGGATGAAGGCGTCCACGTCGTCCGGCTTGAGGACGCGCAGCTCCACCGGCCCCTTGTCCTCGAAGGCCACGTCCACCGCCACCGGCTCCTGCGTGCCGTAGGCGCGCGGCACGGTGATGTAGATCGGCTTGGCCAGGGCCACGCCGGACACCACCAACGCCGTCAATACCGCGAGTCGTCCCACCGTCCTCATGACCCGAAACCTCCAGGAACCAGCGATTCGTCCTGCACGGTGCCGCGCAGGCCCAGGTACGGCAGCGACTCCAGCTCGCGCCGCGCCGCTTCGATTTCAGGGGGCGCCGCCTTCGGCATCGGCGCGTTGCGCCCCACGCGGGACTCGGACAGGAAGCCGTCCATGGTGAGGCCGCTGAGCAGCCGTCCCGTGTTCACCCCGAACGTCACGCTGCCCGGCGCGCGCCAGCCCGCCACCACCGGCCCCGCCGCGTTGAGCAGGTTGGGCACCTTGCCCGCGCAGGCCCCGCGCATCCGCTCCAGCTCCGCGGCGCTCGACGCCAGCACCACGTGGTTGCACGCCGTGTCCTGCGTCACCGTGTGGGAGCCCCCGGAGAACAGCTCCTGGAGCGCCGGCGCGTCCTCCACGCGGCCCCACAGCACCGCCAGCTCCGGCGCCAGCGCCGGGTCCCCGCGCGGCGTCCACGCCACGGCGATCTGCCGCGTGCGCGTGGCGGCCTTCTCCCCGCCCGGCTGCCAGTACGCCTTCAGCGTCTCCGTGTTCAACGTCTCCGGCAGCTTCAACTGGAGCGCCAGCACCACCGGCGTGTCCTCCGGCACCAGCTTGAGCAGGTCGTCGGACAGGGGCGCCGTGTCCAGCCGCGCCACGCCCTCCTGCAGCTGACCGGCGATGCCGCGGCCCACCAGCTTGTCGCCCTCCACGCCGAACTGCAGGCGCGCGCCGGGCTCCAGGCCCAGCACGTACGAGAACAGCTGCGCCTCGCGGCCGTTGGCGTCGGGCTGGAACGTCAGCTCCACGTCCACCGTGTCGCTCTGGGGCTTCAGCCCGGTCAGCTCCGTGCACAGGCCCTGGAGCACCGCCAGCGGGTGGCGCGCCAGCACCAGCCGGTCCGCCGTCCGCCCCGCCCACAGCGTCTGCTCCGCCACCAGCCAGCGCTTGAGCGCGAAGCCATCCTCGGGCGGCGTCGCGCCGGCCGTGCCGGTGGACGGGCAGCTCTTGGCCTTCAGCGTGCTGCGGCTGGCCACCGCGTCCAGCGCGTCGTACGCGGAGGTGGCGGCGCCCGGGGGCGCGGGGACGATGACGGCGGGCGTGCTCGCGCGCGCGTCACCCGCGAACCACACCACGCGGAACGGCGTGTCGAGCAGCTGGCCCGCCACCAGGTCCAGCACCGCGCCCTTGAAGTTGCCCTTGAGGTCCTCGCCGGTGGAGCCGAGGAAGGCGGCCCAGCCCCCCACGAAGCCCTTGCCCAGCGGCTGGTCGAGCTGCGCCTTCAGCCACGCGTTGCTGGCCAGCGCGCCGCGCACCTTGCGCGGACGCAGCACGTCCACCCAGAAGGCCGGCGGCGCGCTGCTGCCCGGCACCTCCATCTCCGACTCCGTGGGCTCCGGCAGGCCCTCGACGGAGGCGCCCGCCTCCGAGGCGCCCTTGCCGGAGGACAGGGGGCCGGTGGGGCCGCTGTCGCCCACGGTCGACGTGGAGCGGCGGCCCAGGAAGAAGCCGCCCGCGACGAGGGCACCCACGAGCACGGTGCCCAGGCCGATGAAGAGCGCCTTCGGAGGCCCCTTGCGGGGCGGTGGCGCCGCGGGAGGCGGCGTGCCCGCGGACGGGCTCGACGGTGTGGTCATGGCATCCACTCCTTGAAGCGGAAGAAGCCGAGGAAGGCCGTGTTGGACGGCACCGGACGCCACTCGCGTGGCGCCTCGTCGGCGAGGTTGAGGAGGAGCCCGGTGCGCACGGCGGCGCCCTTCTCCCCCGGGTGGTAGACGATTCGCGCCGGCGCGTGGGCCCGGTCCTCCGGGCGCACCACCAACATGAGGTGGAAGATGGGGCCCGCGTCCTGCTCCTGGCGGAAGGCGAGCACGTCCCCGGTGCGCACCGCGGCGCGCGCGGACTCGTCGCGGCCGAGCGGCACCAGGCTGTGATGCAACAGCGTCTCCGCGTCCGCGAAGTCCGTGGGCCGGCCGCGCGCGTCCGTCCACAGCGGCGTGGCCAGCCGCTCCGGCGCCACGCGCTTGTACGCGGCGCGGAACACGTAGCGGATGAGCCCCGCGCAGTCGCGCTGGTCCGGGTGCCACGCGGCGTCCTGCCGCTTCACCTGCGACAGCGCGAGCTGCGCCACCTCGCGCCGCAACAGCACGTCGCGCGACTCGGGCGCGGGCGCGGCGGGCGCGGTGGCCTCCAGCACGAGCAGCAGGGAGAGGGCGAGCATGGCCATGGGACCTGGGCGCGCGGGTGGACGCGCGTCAGTACTCGCCCTCGCCGCCGCTCGTCTGCAGCTCCTTCAGGGCCGCGTCCAGGTTGGTGGGCCAGCCGGCGGCCTTGGGCTTGGGGTCCTGCGACGGGACGTACACCTCCGCCTGGCCGTCCCCGAGCATGTTCACCCACGCCAGCACGCGCGTGGTGCCGGGCGTGGCCAGGGGGATGCGCACCATGCGGCGCACCTCGTTGGGCGTGCCCTCGAAGAGGGAGAGGTTGAGCGTGGCCACCGTGTGCGCCTTGTCGCCGCTGGGCCAGTAGTTGGTGGCCACCAGGTACACGCCCTTGGGCGGCGCGCGGTGGATGTAGAGGTACGGGCCGTACGCGGGCTGGTCGAAGTCACCGCCCTGCGAGTTGAGGAAGAAGGTGCCGCCGGACGGGCTGGACGTGTCCGCCCAGTACACGTGGGCCATGTCCTGGATCTTCAGCTCCGTGCCCGCCTCGCTCGTGTCCGTGGGCTCGTAGACGTGCAGGTCGGTGTACACGCCGTCCGTGTCGCTGGTGAGGATGACCTTGAAGGGCACGGGCGGAATCTGCGCGTAGCTGGTGGCCTGCGTGCGCGCGGTGCCCGCCTGGTTCGTCGCCATCACCGTGACGACGTTCTTCCCGCTGGCCGCGGGGAACTTGCGGCTGAAGCGCCCGTTGAACGTGCGCATCAGGTAGCGGTCGCCGTTGAGCGACACGACGATGGGGTCGATGGAGTTGTCGCTGACGCTGCCCTCGATGAGCAGCATGCGGTCCACCGTCCAGCCGCCCGAGGGCGCCGTGAGCTTCACGGTGGGGAGCGTCTTGCCCTTGCCGATGGGAACCCCCTGCTGGCGCGGATTCGCGGCGGGGGACTGCGACAGGAGCAGGGCGAGGATGACGGGAAGCATCGCGCGTCCTTGAAGGGAAATGCCCGACGGCAATGTCGGAAGGTGCGGCCAGACTGCGCCGGCACGTCCCTCCTTTTCAAGTCGCCTGCCAATCGTCAATAGGGGTGGAACCCCTCGGAACATGTCTGCCCGCGTCACCTCCCGTGGACGTGGGACCACACTCGCGTGACGCCCGCGAGGCCTTCCTGCCGCACCTGAAGTCCAGGCAGACTCGCTCACCCGGACAGGGGGAGCGGCGGACCATGATTCAGGGGATTGATCACATCCAGCTCGCCATGCCTCGCGGCGAGGAGCCCCGGGCCCGCGCCTTCTACGCCGACCTGCTCGGCCTGCGAGAGATTCCCAAACCACCAGAACTCGCGAAACGCGGGGGCCTGTGGTTCGAGCTGCCGGACGGCCGGGGGCTCCACCTGGGCGTGGAGGAGCCCTTCCATCCCGCGAGGAAGGCGCACCCCGCCTTCCGGGTGTCGACGCTCGACGCGCTCGGGATGCGGCTGGAGGTCGCGGGCCACGCGCCGCGCTGGTCCAACGAGGTGCCCGACGTGCGCCGGTTCCACGCGGACGACCCGTTCGGCAACCGGCTGGAGTTCCAGGAGCAGCCGGGCGGGCAGCGGCTGACGGAGGACGAGGTGCTGGCGGTGCTCGAGGCGCTGGAGCGCGGCGACGTCACCATCCCGGACGCGCAGCGGCGGGCCGTCGAGGAGGCGCCGCGCGTGCTCATGCCGTACCTCTGCTCGAACGGCTGGTGCTTCCTCATCTTCAACGACGACTTCGAGTGGGACTACATCGAGCGCGTGACGGCGCCGGATGGACGCTGGCTCGTGTTCGAGGACATGGTCGGCCCGCCCGGCGGCCCCAGCCCCATGCCCCGGCTGTACGAGTACCGGCCCCCGCCCCAGGTCGCGCTCGACGTGTGGGGGCTGTCGACGTGAAGGGCCCCAGCCGGCGGGCGCGTTGCGGTAACGTCCCGGGCGGAGAAACGACCCCGCAGTCCGTCGAGGGCCTCCGATGCCAACCCTGATTCCCGCTCCCATGCGCGTCACGGCCGTGGGCAACAAGCCGAAGCTCATCCACGAGTTCGTGGGCCGCGCCACGACGAAGACGTCCGACGTCAGCGTCGCGCACATGAACAGCCCGGGGGGCTGGGAGGAGCCGGGCCAGACGCCCGAGTTCAAGGAGCTGACCCTGGTGCTCGCCGGCGTCCTGCGCGTGGAGCACAAGGGCGGGTTCATCGACGTGCGCGGCGGCCAGGCCGTCATCTGCGAGCCCGGCGAGTGGGTGCGCTACAGCACCCCCGAGCCCGACGGCGCCGAGTACGTCGCCATCTGCCTGCCCGCCTTCTCCCCGGGCACCGTCCACCGCGACGCCTGACGCGCCCGCCTCAGCGCGCGTTCACCATCGTCACGAAGAACTCGCGCAGCGCGCGGAAGAGCTGCTGCGTCACGCGCTCGTACCAGGCCTGGTCGTCGTCGGTCTCGAAGAACTCGTCGTTCCACGAGCCCATCCCGCCGAAGACGTCCGCCACCGAGCACGCCAGCAGCCCCCGCAGCCGCTCCTCCGACGAGGGGAACACCTGGAACAGCGTGACGAGCGACGCGCGACGCTCGAACACCTCCCACGCCCGCTCGCTGAAGCCCTCGCTCCGCAGCGCCTCGCGCACCGCGCCCACCCGCGAGGGCCCGTAGTCCTGGAGCCGGAACCCCGTGTTCTCCAGGCAGAAGCGCGCCAGCCGGAACGCCTCCGCGAAGGGGGAGCCCTTGCGCTCGGCGAAGTCCGCCACGTCCCCCAGGCTCGCGAGGAACTCCACGCGCGCGTCCGTGGTGGGGCGCGGCAGCGCGGGGGAGCGCGCCATCGTCAGGGCGCTGAACAGGTAGAGCTGGTAGCGCGCGTCGTTGGGCACCAGCCGCATCCACTCGCGCTCCGGGAGGAGCCCCGGGTCCTTCTCCCGCGCCTCCCGGGTGGGCCCCAGCGCGCGCACGCGCTCGCGCAGCGCCGCCGGGATGACGGGCTCCACGCCATGCGCCTTGCAGCACATCTGGAGCTCCTCCATCAGGTTGCCGCTCGGCACCGCGTGCATCGCCTCCGCGCCGGCGGTCGACAGCAGCGCCTTCAGGGACTCGGGGGTGTGCGGCGCGCCGCCGTCCGGGATGAAGCGGTTGAGGTTCTCCACCGCGCGGCGCCAGATGTCGTCGGCGAAGGGCTGCGCCTCCACCAGCGCCACGAAGTCCCGCCCGAAGTCGTCGCCGGACAGGTACAGCCGCTCGTCGGAGGGCACGAACTCCGCCAGCCGGTCCGGCGGCAGCAGGCTCCGCTCGAAGTCGTCCGGGTCCAGCGTCCGGAAGAAGGCGCGGTGGTCCTCGGGGACGAGCACCTGCGCGCCCTGGCGCAGCACGGTGACCTGCAGCTCCCGCAGGAGGTCCCCGCCCAGGAGGTCGAAGAGGCCCGCGCCCTCGCGCGAGCGCAGGTAGTCCGCCACCTGCGAGGGCGCCACGGCGGGGCGCTGGTTGAGCTGGTTGGACTCGGTGATGGCGCGGGCGAGCGCCTCCATCACCTTGGGCGCGTGGGGCTGCAGGCGCGCGAACTCGGCGAACTGGCGCGGCGACATCAGCGACGCGCTGCTGAGCACCGTCTCCAGCTGGTAGAGCGAGGAGCCGTTCCGGGTGCGCACGTCCAGCACCAGCGCCTCCGAGTTGATGAACGCCGCGGCCACGTGCTCCGGCATCTCCGCCGGCCCCAGGCTGCCCAGGTCGATGGCGCGCACCCCCTGCAGCCCCTCCGCGTCCAGCAGCTCCCGCCACGCCTCCAGCGACAGCTCCTGTCCCTTGGGCGTGCGCGCGCCCACCGAATAGGTCCCGGGGATCTCCAGCAGCCGCAGCGTCCAGCCGGAGCCCAGCTCCACCTCCACCTGGGACAGGACCTCCAGCCACCGCTCGCGCTCCACCCTCAGCAGCGAGACGGTCAACGCCAGCACCAGGTCATCCAGCTTCATGCACGTCCTCTCACGTGGCCCGCGAACCCCGACCCGGCCGGCGCCCTTCCCGGCGCGCGGCCCCGCCCCAGCCTTATCCCAAACACGGGCCCGGAGGGGCCCCGTCTCGCCAGGACCGTCCGCGCCCCCACCTTGACACGCGCGCGCGGGCTAGCCTTCGCGGCGGCGCGACAGCCGCGTGTGCACGGCCGGGTCCTCGCGACCCTCCGGCCAGATGTTGAAGGACTCCACCACCAGCGTGTCCGCGTCCGGCTGGTGGATCACCGTGCGCCAGCCCCAGCGCTGCTTCTGGGTGACGCCCTGGTCGTCGCACATGCTGGCCGCGTAGCTCCCCAGGACGCAGACGCGGCCGTCCTCGCGGGGCGCGCCGGTGGAGTGCATCATCGACGCGCTCATGTGGAAGCTGTCCACCCACGCGGCGGTGTACTGCCCCTCGCCCGTGTCGAAGCCGACGAGGAGCTGCCCCGCGTGGGGCTTGCCCATGGCGGTGGACTGGTAGTCGATGCGCACGAAGCGCCCGCCGAGCAGCGCCTCGACGCGCGCGTGCGTGTGCGACTCCTCCGGGGCTCCGGCCGGGTCGAACCACGTGCGCGTGGGTCCCTCCCAGCGTCCCACCCATTGCTTCAGCGCGCGGTGCTCGTCCCCCGCGTCGAAGGTCGTCGTCGGCGCGGTCGTCGCGTCCAGCTCGTTGCTCATCTCGGGGGCTCCTCGGAAAAACGCGCCCGCATCGTCGCTCATCCAGGCGGACGCCGCACGCCGCATGTCATCATCGCGCCGAACCGAAGGACCTCCGCGCATGAGCACCCCCGCCACCACCCTCGCCGCCCTGACGGCCGGCCTCGTCGACCAGCTCGCCGCCGCGGGCCACGTCGTCCCCGAGCCCCCCGCCGCGCCCACCACCCCGGACGAGGCCGCGAAAGCGCTCGTCTCCCTCGCCGGCCAGACGCGCGTGTCCCTCTTCTCCGTCTGGTGCGCGGAGGACGAGGAGGGCGTCAACGCGGGCGTCTCGTTCTTCTTCCTCCGCCCGGACGCCCCGGGAGACACCTCCCTGCTGGGGCAGGACCGCGCCGCCGTGCGGGTGGCCTACGCCCCGGACCTCCACGCGCCGCTGGGCGAGGCCCTGGCGCGCCTGGGCGGACGGGGCCACGACGAGGACCGGCCCCAGCGCGGCACGGTGGCCTTCCCCTTCGGCGCTGGAGACGACGCGGAGCGCCTCTTCTGGATGACGTTCCAGGACGGCCCGCTCGGCCCCTGGGTGACGGCGGTGGCGCGCGACCGCCGGCTTCGCGCGGACCAGCCTCCCTTCTCCTCGCTGCCGCTGTCGCCGGACGACGCCGCGTTCCTCGAGGCGCGCTTCCGCACGCTCGACGCGCTGTTCCACGGACAGCCCGTGCTCTTCACCGGCGCGCGCGGGACGGGCCGGAGCACCACGCTCCACGCGGCGATGGGCACGCTCCCGGACGGCGTGAACGCGCTGGCCGCGCTGGAGCAGCCGCGGAGCGTGGACGTGCGCGTCGGCACCGTGCGCGTCGGTCCCTCCGCCCCGCTGTCCCAGCTGCTGCGCGCCTTCCTCCGCCAGGACCCGGACGTGGTGTTCGCGGACGAGGCCCGCACGCCCGAGGACCTCCGAATGCTCATCCAGAGCGCGTTCACCGGCCACGCGGTGGCGTTCGCGCTCGAGGCCGCCACCCCGGAGGAGGTGCTCGCGCGGCTGGGCGAGGCCTTCCCCGGCGTGCCCCTCACCCCGCTCATCGTCCACCACGCCGTGGACGCGACGACCGGGGCCCGCGCGCTCACCGTGCACACCGTCACGCGGGACGGCGCCGGACACGCCCGGCTCACGCGCGCGGCGGGCGACACGCCGAGTGAGTAGCGGCTTCACGTCCAGCCACGTCAGCGTCCCCGCCTGACGCCAACGCGTCTCGACGGAACGCACGCCCCCCGCCCCGGGCCCCGCCGTCGTCGCGGGTGGGCTGGTATGGCCCTTGCTCGACGGGCGGCCATGCAAATCACGTTCGACGGCAACACCTACGAGACCGACATCCCCCTCCAGAAGGATGCGCTCGCCCTGGCCATCGACGGATGCAAGGACGCGTGGAAGCTGGAGCACGCCATCTCCGCGCTGCGCTTCAAGGTCTTCGGCAGTGACGGCATCGCGTCCCAGGTCCTGCAGTACATGGAGAAGCGGCACAAGGTGCTGACGGCGCCGCAGGTCCAGTTCCAGCAGGGCTTCGTCTTCCGCGACGACCGGAAGAAGTGTGGCCTGTGCGCCCGGCCGTTGGACCTGGACAAGTACGGGACGGGACACGACTGGTTCAGCGACTCCACGTTCAGCCAGTTCATCTGTGGCCAGTGCGCCATGGGCCAGCAGCCCCACATCAAGTCCTGCTCGGAGACGGGCTGCTCGCGGCTGTACTGGGCCTGTACGTCCTACACGCGCTGCGCGGACTGTCACCTCACGAAGCGCTACCAGGGGCTCGCCACCAACACGGCCTACACGCTGGAGCAGGTGCCGCTGAACGTGCCCAGCTTCCACGCGGGCGTGCAGGCGGAGGTGCTCTTCCGCAACTTCATCAAGGCCCAGACGAACCTCGACTCCATCTGCGTGAGCAGCAACACCGGCATCGACATCGTCTTCATCACCTACGGCGACGACGACTACAACGCCCTGATGACGCTGCTGGTGGGGCCCCCCTCCTCGTCCGCCCCCCCGACCACCACGCGCTTCCCGAGCCGCGCCCGCAAGCAGGTCCAACAGGCCGAGCGCGGCGCCGTCATCCACTACGCGGAAGTGAAGGTGAACGAAGCCCAGTGCTCGCCGGCCCAGCGCAACGCGCAGTCCTTCGTGGACAGCCGCATCAAGAAGGCGCTCGAGGGGGGCTACGGCGAAGAGGCCTTGAAGGGCGCCAAGACGGTCGAGTCCGCCATGAACCGGGGCGCGGACTACGAGCTGCACCTCATCCGCGTGAACATGCCCCGCTATGGCACGCACGAGTACACCCAGGGGGCTCCCATCACCGCGGTGCGCCGCCCCTGGGGCGAGTCCGGTGGCGGCTCGGGCCCCTCGATGACGCTGCTGGCCCAGTGCAATTCCATCACGTACATGGACAGCAGTTGGATTGGCGACACGGGTGAGCGCATCGCGACGCAGTTCATCCGGGAGCTCGGCTTCGCCGTGCGCGGCGCGGTGCAGAACAACACGGGCAACGGCGTGGACCTGGCGGCGAAGCTCGACCACACGCCCTCCAGTCCCCGCTGGGCCTTCTTCGAGGTGAAGGCCAGCACCGCGAAGTTCCAGACGTCGCTGGAGCACGCGGAGGAGGAGCAGTGGATGTTCGTCATGGACCGCTGCACCAAGGCCCTGCTGTGCATCGACAAGTACACGGGGCTGACCCAGGGCACGTCCGTCCACCCCACCACGTGGACCGTGAGCGAGCTGGCCTGGGACTTCCAGAGCCCGGAGCACTGGGCGCAGCGCGCGCTGTACTTCCAGGTGGCGGTGCGGCTGCCGAACCCCGGCTCGAACGACAAGGTGCAGGTGAAGCTCCTCGCCTGGCCGGGTCCTCGCAGTCAGGGCGCGAAGCCGCTGAAGAAGGACCCCATCCCCCAGCCCCTCTTCGTGGGCTACGGCGGCTCGTCCATGCCTCCGCCCACCAGCAACGTGTCGAAGGTCTCCATGCAGACGCTCTCGCCCCACCCCTTCGGCGGGCGCTACGACAACCTGCACTCCTGCTTCTACATGGGCTGCGACTGCAGCCTGTTCAGCCCCTCCCTGCTCAACCCGAAGATGTGCTCCTCCTGCCAGCACCCCCACGGCTGACCCCGCCCCGGGAGAACCACCCTCCCAGGCCGACGCGACTGCGCCCCCCGCGACACTCCGCCCCCGCCCGGGCCGGGCCACGCACACACCCCGCGCCATGCCCCTTCACGGGCGTGGGGGGCATCACTAACAGGGGTGTCAGGTGGACGGGGCCTCCCGCTAGACTGGTGGTCGAGCAGGAGGGAAGGGGGCGTGCACATGCCGGACGGGAGTCCGAAGGCCGGTGAGAGTGGAGCGGGGCTCTTCGCCTCCATCACCCAGGCCCGCGTCCGGCGGGCCGGGGACACCTGGCGCACGCTCTGGGTGACGCCGCTCGCCCTGGCGCTCCACGGCCTGGTGCTCGGTGGGTTGGTGACGCTGTGGCAGGGCGCGGCGCGGCCCATCCGCGCCAGCGCGGCGGACGACACGGCCCTGGTCCTGCGGCTGATGGCCTCGCCTCCGCCGCCCGCGCCGGCGCGCGCCGCCGAACCCGCGCGGTCCACGACGGCGCGCCGGCCGCGCCCCTTCACCCCGGCCGT
>NZ_JAKCFB010000014.1 GCF_024198235.1 Myxococcus dinghuensis
GCCCCGACCCAGCGGACCGAGGCCTCCCAGCGCCGGCCCCCGCGCGCCGGGGATGGGCGGGCCGCCGTCCGGGCCCCGCCCGGGTGGCTTCGGGGGCCGCCCGGGTGGCTTCCGCCCGTCGACGCCCCGGCCCCCGCCGACGCCCGAGCAGATCCTCGCGCTCGCGCAGCGCGAGCACGTGCCGGCGCGCATCGCCAAGGGCGAGCTCGAGGGGAAGATGAAGTGCCGCATCTGGCGCAAGCTCCACGCGGAAGAGGCCAAGCGCTTCGACCAGGTCTACGAGCTGATGGGGCAGACGCCGGGCCTGTCGCTGGGGGACGCGTTCGGCGTGCTCCAGAGCGGCATGACGGTGGCCGAGTTCATGGCGCGCAAGGAGCGCACGCAGCGCAAGGCGGCCATCAAGCAGGCCCGCGGCGAGGTCGACAACGCCGTCGTCGCGGAGCTGCTCAGCGGGCTCATCGCCGGCAAGACGGAGCTGTCCGTGGTGCTGGCCGAGCGCTCGCTGCTCGACACGCTGGTGGCCGAGGAGCCCATCGCCTTCACGCTGGAGCGCACCGGCCGCCTGGAGAAGCTCCAGGTGGTGCTGCTGGCGCGGCGCGCGGAGTGGGAGCGGCTGCTGCCGGGCCTGGAGCGCGACCAGAAGCTCACCCAGAAGCCGGCGACGGTGGCCCGTCAGCCGGACAAGCGCCCCTATTCGGACCCGCGCGCGTTCCTCGACCACATCGGCCAGACGGTGAAGCTGGTGCTGCGCAACGGCATCACCCTCCAACTGCCGCTGATGCACGTGGGCCGCTTCGACCTGCTGCTCGGTGAGACGGGCCGCGAGGTCTTCGTCCCGCTCCACGCCCTGCTCCGCTTCGAGCCGGGCACCGCGGACGCTCCCGCCGCCGGGGCCTGAGGCCTCGACGCGGGGGCGTGCGCCCTCCTCACCCCGCCCGACCTTCCGCGAGGCATCACCATGCGACAGTTCTTCTCCCGCATCATCAAGCCCCTGCTCGCGCTGGTCGCGACGGCCGTCATGCTCGCCGCCACGCAGCAGGGCTGCACCAAGGACGGCGGCGGCAAGGCCCCGGAGTCCGCCGCGCCCTCCGTCCCGGAGAAGCGGGAGGGCGGCGTGCGGGTGGTGGAGCTGTCCGTGACGGAGAAGGGCTACGAGCCCAGCCCCGTGACGCTCAAGAAGGGCGAGCCGGTGAAGCTGGTGGTGACGCGCAAGACGGACCAGACGTGCGCCACCGAGGTCGTCATGGACGGCTACGACATCAACACGCCGCTGCCGCTCAACCAGCCGGTGGAAATCACCTTCACTCCCAAGGAGTCCGGCAAGCTCGTCTACGGCTGCGCCATGGGGAAGATGATTTCCGGCGTTTTCATGGTGGACTGAGCAGGTCGGCGGAAATCTGGGCACCGCGCCAGGGCGGCCTTAGTCTCGGCGCCCTGCATGGGCGGCGCGGCGGAGCTCTTCACGCGGCATGTCTTCCTCGACCTCGAGACGACGGGGCTGGACCCGCGTGTCGACGAAATCATCGAGCTGGGCTGCCTCTTCTTCGAGAACGGGCGCGAGGTGGACCGCTTCGCGCGGTTGTACTCGGCGTCCCGGCCTCTTCCCCTCACCATCCGCCGGCTCACGGGGCTGACGGACGCGGACCTCGCGGGCCGGCCGCGCTTCGGCGTGGACATGGCGGAGCTGCGCGAGCGGCTCGCCGGCTGGACGGTGGTGGCGCACAACGCGCAGTTCGAGAAGGGCTTCCTGCCGGACCTGCTGGGGCCCATCCGCGCGCCGGTGCTCGACTCGTGCGAGCTGATGCACTACCTGCACCCGGAGCTGCGCAGCCACTCCCTGGAGTCGCTGCTGCGCTGGGCGGGCCTGGGCATCCGCCAGCCCCACCGCGCGCTGTCGGACTGCGAGGCCGTCTACGCCGTGCTGGTGCAGACGATGGAGCGCTGCATCCGCGACGGACGCGGTGACGACGTCGCGGACCTGCTCGCCACGCTGGACCCGCGCGCGTCGCTGCGGCTCGTCACGACGGACGGCGACGGCGCGGGCGCCGACACCGAGGAGCGCCCGCTGCTGGAGCTGCTCTCCCGGCTGCGCGACGCGTGCCGGGAGGTCTCCGCGCCGCTGGCGTTGGAGACCCAGGGCTTCCTCCAGGGAAGGCCGGAGCGCCGGCGCGCCAGCGGGAGCACGCCCGTGGAGCCGGAGCCCGACACGCCCGTCGTCCCGGTGCGGGACGACGAGGTGACGGCGGTGCTGGGCCCGAACGGCGCCCTGGAGCGGATGGACGAGGGGTTCCGGAGCCGCGCCGCGCAGCTCGACGTGGCGCACGCGGTGGGCCGGGCCTTGTCGGACGGCGGGCAGGTGGCGGTGGAGGCCGGGACGGGGACGGGCAAGTCGCTCGCGTACCTGGCGCCCGCGGCCCTCTTCGCCGCGCGCAACGGGCGCAAGGTGGGCGTGGCGCCGCACACGAAGACGCTCCAGGACCAGCTCCTGGAGAAGGACCTGCCCCGGCTGCACCGCGCCCTGGGGGGCGCGTTCGGCTACGCGCTGCTCAAGGGCCAGTCCAACTACCTGTGCCGGCGCCGCGCGCTGGAGGCCACGCGCGTGGAGCCGGGGATGCGCCACGCCGCGCGCGCCCCACGGGCGTACCTGCGGGCCTACCTGCGCCGCAGCACGGACGGAGACCTGGACCGGCTCAGCCACTGGTTCCGCGAACGCTTCCCGGTGCTGCTGGGCCTGCTGCCCGCGGTGCGCTCGGAGGCGGCGACGACGCTGGGCGAGAAGTGCCCGCACTACCACCGGTGCTTCTACCACTCGGCGGTGGCGCAGGCGCGCGAGGCGGACGTGCTGGTCGTCAACCAGTCGCTCGCCTTCGCCTGGCCCGCGCGCTACCCGAAGCTGGACCACCTGGTGCTGGACGAGGCGCACGAGGTGGAGGACGTGGCCACCACGGCGCTCACCGTGGAGCTGTCGGACCTGGCCTTCCTGCGTCTCACCGAGCGGCTGCATGGACGGGACGGCCGCCGCGGCCTCTTCGCCGAATTGCGGCGGGCCCTCGCCACGTCGCGCCGGCAGGAGTCCCGCGCGCTGATGGGCCACATCGAGGACGCGCTGCGCCGCCTGCTGGACGAGGCCCGGGACCTGGCCGCGTGCGTGACGGCGCTGTGCGAGCCCTCGGCCACGACGGTGGGCGAGGACCCCGACGAGGGCGCCTACGCGCCGGAGCTGCGCGTGACGGAGGCGGTGCGGGCCCTGCCCACCTGGGAGCCCGTGCGCGAGGGGCTGGAGGCGGTGCGCGGGGCGCTCCAGGCGCTGCACACGCTGCTCGCGGTGCGCGTGCTGGAGGCCCTGCCGGAGCTGGCGGCGCGGCAGCCCGCGCTGGAGCGGGAGCTGTCCGGGGCGACGTCGGAGCTGGGCGAGCTGACGACCCTGGCGCAGGAGCTGTCCGCGGAGCCGGCGGCGGGGCGGTGCTACGCGGCCACCGCCGAGCCGCGCAGGCAGCGTTGGAGCCTGGGCGCGCAGCCGGTGGACGTCTCCCTGCACGTCTCGCGCGACTTCGCGGCGACCAAGCGCGCGCTCGTGCTGGCCTCCGCGACGCTGGGGCCGAGCGTGGGCAACGCCCTGCCCTTCGTGCTGCGACGCCTGGGGCTCGACGGCCGTGGGGACCGACCCGCGCCGCGGCTGCTGCGGGCGCCCTCCCCGTTCCAACTGCGCGAGCAGGCCCTGGTGGTGCTCGTCACGGACGCGCCGCGCGCGCACGAGGAGCCCTTCGTGGAGTGGGCGGCGACGCGCATCTCCGGGCTCGCGCAGACCATGGGCGGGCGGCTGCTGGGGCTGTTCGCCTCCACGCGGCGCATGGAGCGCGTGGGCGAGGAGGCGCGCGCGCGGCTGGAGCCCCTGGGCATCGAGGTGCTGCGGCAGTCCCGCGGCCACAGCCGCTCGCTCGCGGCGCGCCAGGAGCGCGACACGGGCACGGTGCTGCTGGGCACCAAGAGCTTCTGGCAGGGCGTGGACATCCCGGGGCGGGGCGTGGGCTGCGTGTTCATCGACAAGCTGCCCCTGGAGCCCGCGCTGCGCCCGCTGGTGGCGGCCCGCGAGGAGCCGCTCGCCCGAGGAGGCAACGAGTACCAGGGCTTCCTCCAGTACCGGCTGCCGCGCGCGCTGCTCCTGCTGCGACAGGGCGTGGGGCGGCTCATCCGCTCCACCACGGACCGGGGCGTGGTCATCATCGCGGACCCCGGCCACCCCAGCTACCGCGCGCACCTGCTGGAGGCGCTCGACGGCTATCGCGTGGAGGCGCTGCCCTGGGCCCAGGCCCGGCTGCGCATCCACGCCGTGCTGAAGCAGACGGGCCTCGCGGTGGACGTGGCGACGCCGGGCTGAGCGCGCCACCGTCCGTCCCGGGCCCGGGGGCTCAGGACTCCAGCCGCGCGCGGAAGCGGGCCTCCAGCGCCCGCAGCTCCGCGAGCGGCTCGCCGGACAGGCCCGCGCGCTCCGCCGTCTCCAGGGCCTTGGCCAGCGCGCGCGCGTCGTCCTCGCCCTGGTCGCGCAGCTGCTGCACCATCGTCCGCGTGGCCTCGAACAGGTCCCTCAATTCGTCGCCGTCGCGCAGGCCGTGCTTGGGCGGGGACAGCTTGCCGGCCTGGACGTCGCCCACCATGCGGCGGATGCGCAGGAGGGGGCCGGCCACCCGGTGCGTCACCACGATGGTGCCCAGCGCGACCACCGCGATGAAGCCCAGCAGGCCGATGCCCAGCACCCACCAGGTGACGCGCTGGCGCCACTCCAGCTCCGCGCGCTGGGCGACGATGGCGGCGCGCTCCGCGTCGTAGGTGGCGTCGATGGTGCGCGCCTTCTCGCGGAAGGTGGCCTCGAAGGTCGGGTCGTCCATCCGGGCCAGGAGCTCGTTGGACAGCGTGGCGCCGGACAGCTCCCGGCTGACCTCCGCGGCGCGGGAGCGGGCCTCCACCGCCGTCGCCGTCTCGCGCATCAGCGCCTGCGCGGAGCGCATCAGGAACACGCCCAGCAGCGCGGACAGCACCACCGTCACCCCGACGATGTACGCGGTCAGCTTGAGCTGGAAGCTCGCATCCAGCAGGAAGTTGCGCCATCGCCGCTTCGGCGGCGCCGCGTGCGTCGTGGTCGTCGTCATGTCTCGTTGCTCCACTCGAAGGTTTCCGCCGCCTCCTCCACGGCCTTGGGCACCAGCGCCTTGAGGAGGTCCGCGGGCTGAGCGCCCGCCGCCTTCACGTCCACCTGCCCCAGGAGCGACTGCTCCGGGTAGCTCATGCAGACGATGGCCACCCGGAGCCCGCCGCCCTCCAGGGCGTGGACCTCCGGGGTGATGCGATAGCCGTGCACTCCCAGCTTCTTCAACGTCCCCTTCGCCGCGGCCTTGGACTCCTTGGCCGGCGCGAGCATCGCCCCCCGGCGCACGAGCCGCGAGCGGAGCCGGGCCTCGGTGGACTTCACCAGCTCCGGGGGCAGCGAGCGCGTGACGTCCTTCAGCGCGTCCATGACGATGTAGAAGCGCGGCGGGCGGGCCTGGTAGGCCTTCAGCGCGCTCACGGCCTCCTGCACCGCCGCCTGGACCGTGGCGTCCGCCTCCGACTTGTGCGCTTCCAGACACGGCAGCGCGGACGCCTCCTGGAGCTTCGCCAGGGCCTTGGCGACCGCCGCGCGCACCAGCTCGCTGGGGTCGCCCAGCCCACCGCACAATGGCGGCACCGCGTCCGGGTCCTCGGTGGCGCCGAGCACCAGCGCCGCCTGGGAGCGGGAGCGGGGGTCCTTGCCCTGCTGGAGCTGGCGTCCCAGGAAGGTGATACGGCTGTCCCCCTGGCCGAGGGCCACGAGGGGCACGAGGAGCAGCGGGACGAGGACGGGGGGCAGCCGCATGGCGGGGACGGACCGTCAGTGTAGCGCCGCCTGCCTCCTGGCGAACAGTCGCCTCGGGGCTCCCGCGCCCACCTTCTCTGCTCGCGTAGGCGTCATGGATCCGTCTGGGAGCCATCCTGGGGTAACGTGCGCCGGTCCAGGAGGGCATGCCCGGTGTCATTCGCTTCCCGGTTGGAAGGTCTGCTGCATCAAGTGGGGTTGGGCGGGGTGGTGGAAGAGGTGCGTTCTCGACTCGGGTATCCCCGCGAGCCGACGCCGACCCGCAACGGCGCCCCGCATCATCATCCGTCTCCCCCGCCTCCAGCCTGGCGTGAGGCGGCGCCCCCCGCTCCCGCCGCGGAGCCCGTGAGTCCTCCGCCCGCCCGCGCGCCCGAGCCCACGGTGGCCCAGCGCACGCCCAGACCCCGGCCGCCCGAGCCCGTCCCCGTCGAGCCCGTGCTCGCGGACGCGAACGCGAAGGTGAAGAAGGCCCGGGGCACGAAGAAGACCCGCGCCACCACCGCGCCCAAGGCGGCGGCGCCCAAGGCGGACAAGCGCGGCGCCTCGCGCGCCGGCAAGGCGAAGGCTCCGTCGAAGCGCGCGCGCGCGCCGGCACAGGGCGCGGCCAACGCGGCGTCGCAGGACCTGGGCGAGGTGGTGGGCCAGCTCGTCGCGGCGCTGCGGGCGCACCCCCACCACGCGCAGCTCGTCGTCGCCGGCAAGCAGAAGGACCAGCTCGTGCGCTCGTTGATTCCGCTCTACCTCGCGCACGCGGGGCAGCTCGACCTCGAGGTGACGTCGGGGACGACGTCCCGGTTCTGGGGGGAGCTGGGCGTCACCTACGCGGCGCCCAACGCGGCCAAGGCGCTGCGGCTCCACGCCGGCTACGCCCACGACACGAAGAAGGGCAAGGCCATCACGCCCAAGGGCGTCCAGTACGTCGAGGACGCCCTGGAGCGGCTGCGCGCGGACGCGGCCTCCTGAGGACACCGCCCCGGGTGGCGGTCCGGAGTGTCGGGCCGCCATCAGTCGAGGGCGCGCGTGGACGCGCCGGGGGTTGGCTGGCGGACGCTCTCCCCTCCCTCGCGAGCGTGCGGGTGGTTGGCGCGCAGGCGCCCCCTAGATTGGCCCCGAGCGATGGCCATGACGCGACCTCCACCCTGGATGCCCCGCCCCGCTGCCCCGGTCCCCACGCCGCTCGCGACGCCTGGAGCCCCGGAGCCCCCCGTCGGGAGCCGGCCCCCGGGACGCGTGGCTCGGACGAGGGGTGGGTCATGGGCCCCACCGCGCTGACCTTCTACCGGGCCGCCAGGCGCCTGCGGGAGCTGGGGCTGCCCGTGCTGCCCGGCCTCGTCGCGGCGGCGGGAGACCACCTCTTGCACGGCCACGTGGACATCGACGCGCGCCTGCACGCCTCCGTCGGCCTGGGTTATGGCGGCGTGGGCGTGGTGGTGGCGCCCGGCGTGGAGATTGGCGAGGGCAGCTTCCTCGCGCAGAACGTCAGCGTGGAGCCCCTGCTGGGCGAGGCCCGGGCGCCGCGCATCGGGCGCAACGTCTTCGTGGGCGCGGGGGCGCAGATCATCGGCCCGGTGACGGTGGGAGACGGCGCCGTGATTGGGGCCGGGGCCCTGGTGACCTCCGACGTGCCCCCGCTCGCCGTGGTGGCGGGCGCCCCGGCCCGGGAGCTCGCCCGGCGCGGACCACCGCCCTCTCCCTGAGGTGCCCGGAGGGCGCTCGGAAGCCCTCCGGCCCGCCACCTCGGGAGGACCGCCCCGCCCTGCGTCCAACGGGCCCCCGGAGCGGCGGAGTCCCCCCTTCGTCATGCAACCAGCGGGGAGGGTCAGCCCCCTGGACCGTGGGGCGTCCTCCTACCCCATGCAGACTCCAAGAACTCCTGCGCCGCCTCCTCTTGTGGCATATACCCACACCATGCCTTCCGCCCTCACCGCCTCCCAGATTCGCGAGGCGTTCCTCAAGTTCTTCGAGGAGCGTGGACACCGTCGCGTCCCCTCCTCCTCGCTGGTGCCCGCCAACGACCCGACCCTGCTGTTCACCAACGCGGGCATGGTGCAGTTCAAGGACGTCTTCACCGGCCGCGAGCGGCGCGACTACACCCGCGCGACGACCTCGCAGAAGTGCGTGCGCGCCGGTGGCAAGCACAACGACCTCGACAACGTGGGCTACACGGCGCGCCACCACACGTTCTTCGAGATGCTCGGCAACTTCTCCTTCGGCGACTACTTCAAGGCGGACGCCATCGCGTACGGCTGGGAGTTCGTGACGAAGACGCTCGGCCTGGCGAAGGACCGGCTGGCCATCACCGTGTTCAACGGCGAGGACGGCATCCCCTGGGACGAGGAGGCGTTCGAGCTGTGGGCGAAGGAGGGCGTGTCCCGAGACCGCATCTACAAGCTCGGCAAGAAGGACAACTTCTGGGCCATGGGCGACACCGGCCCGTGCGGCCCCTGCTCCGAGATCCACTACCACCAGGGCGACGACATCCCCTGTGTCGAGGAGGCCGCGGGCAGCAAGTGCCTGGGCGTCGCGTGTGACTGCGACCGGTGGCTGGAAATCTGGAACCTCGTGTTCATGCAGTTCGAGCGCAAGGAGAAGGACGCGCCGCTGATTCCGCTGCCCAAGCCGTCCATCGACACGGGCGCGGGTCTGGAGCGCATCGCGTCCGTCGTCCAGGGCAAGCGCTCGAACTACGACACGGACCTCTTCCAGGACATCATCGCGAAGGTGGTCGAAGTCTCCGGCAAGCCGTACTCACAGGAGACGGGCGCCTCCCACCGAGTCATCGCGGACCACAGCCGCGCGGCGGCGTTCCTCATCGCCGACGGCGTGCAGCCCTCCAACGAGGGCCGCGGCTACGTGCTCCGCCGCATCATGCGCCGCGCCATCCGCCACGGCGCGCACCTGATGCGCATCGAGCAGCACTTCTTCCACAAGGTCATCGACCGCGTCATCGAGCTGATGGGCGACGCGTACCCCGAACTGCGCGAGAGCCGCCCGTTCATCCTCCGGGTGGCGGAGTTCGAGGAGCAGAGCTTCCGCGAGACGCTCAGCCGCGGCATGAAGCTCATCGAGGAGAGCGTCACCCGCATGAAGGCGGCGGGCGAGAAGGTGATGACGGGCCAGGAGGTGTTCCTCTTCCACGGCACCTACGGCTTCCCGTCGGACCTGACGCAGATCATCCTCCAGGAGCACGGCCTGGAGGCCGACCTCCCGGGCTACGAGCGGGTCAAGGACGACGACTCCAAGGGCGTCAAGTCCGCGCTCAACAAGGACAAGGCCGTCGGCGACGTGTACCTCAAGCTCCTCGAGAAGCTCGGGCCCACCGAGTTCCTCGGCTACGAGGGCGAGGGACACGAGGGCGAGGGCAGCATCCGCGCGCTGATTCGCGACGGCGTCGAGGTGTCCGAGGCGTCCCAGGGCGACAAGGTGGAGGTCGTGCTCGACCGGACGCCCTTCTACGGTGAGTCCGGCGGACAGATTGGCGACACGGGCGACATCGTCGGTCACGGCGGCAAGGCCGTGGCGAAGGTGCAGGACGCGCAGCGCCCGGTCTCCGGGCTCACCGTCCACGCGGTGGAAATCACCGAGGGCACGTTCAAGGTCGGCGACATGGTGCAGGCGGCGGTGGACGTGGAGCGCCGCAAGGCCATCCGCGCGAACCACTCCGCGACGCACCTGCTGCACAAGGCGCTGAAGCTGGTGCTGGGCGAGCACGTGAAGCAGGCGGGCTCCGTCGTGGCGCCGGACTTCCTGCGCTTCGACTTCTCGCACTTCGGACCGCTCACCACGGAGGAGTCGGAGCGGGTCGAGGACCTGGTCAACGGCTGGATTCGCGACAACACGGCGGCGCAGACGCGCGTGATGGCGCTGGAGGACGCGAAGAAGTCCGGCGCGGTGGCGATGTTCGGCGAGAAGTACGGCGAGACGGTGCGCGTCGTCACCGTGCATCCGGAGTCCACCGAGCTGTGCGGCGGCACGCATGTGCGCCGCAGCGGCGACATCGGCCTGTTCAAGCTCTCGAGCGAGAGCAGCGTGGCGTCCGGCGTGCGCCGCATCATCGCGCTCACGGGCGTGGGCGCGCTCCAGTTCGTCCGCGAGCAGGAGCACGAGCTGCGCAAGGTGGCCGAGCTGCTGAAGACGAACCCGAAGGAGATCGCCAAGCGCGTCGAGGCGACGCAGAAGCGCGTGAAGGAGCTCGAGCGCAAGGTCGAGGAGGTCTCCGTCAAGGCGCAGACGGCGGGCAGCAAGGACCTGCTGGAGCAGGCCCGCGACGTCAACGGCATGAAGGTGCTGGCGACGCGCGTGGACCCGGCGGACGACAAGGTGTTCCGCGGCATGGCGGACCAGTTGCGCGACCGCATCCGCTCGGGCGTGGTGGCCATCGGCGGCGAGAAGGACGGCCGGGCCATCATCCTCGTGGCGGCGACGAAGGACGTCGTGGCCAAGGGCATCAGCGCGGGCGACCTCGTGCGGGAGATGGCCAAGGAGGTCGGTGGCAAGGGCGGCGGCAAGCCCGACATGGCCCAGGCCGGTGGCCCCGACGCGACGAAGCTGTCCGCGGCGCTGGAGAAGCTCTACGAGCTGGTGAAGGGCGCGAGCGCCTGATGCGAACCCGCTCCTCCGCCCCCATGGCCCCGGTGGCACGACTCCTGGCGGCGGCCCTCCTCGTGGGGGGCTGCACGAAGGACGAGGCGTCGCCTGGCGCGATGGGGAACGCGGATGAGCGCACGCTCCAGAAGCTGCGTCAGGAAGTCGACCGGGTGAACCAGGGCGGCCGAGCCACCGCCGCCCCCGAGCCGGTGCGAGCAGCCCCCAACGCGCAGCTCGCGGGTCTCGCGGCGGCGCAGACGGACATGGCGCCGCAGAAGCTGAACCTGCCGGAGCCCAACGACACGGTGCACGTCGACACCGTGGCGATGAAGCTCACGGGGCTCGAGGCTTCGCACTCGGTGAAGGGTTCGGGCAAGTTGAGCATGACGACGGAGGACCAGTTCCTCCGGGTCCAGCTCGTGACGCAGAACGTGGGCGAGAAGCCCGCGAGCCTGGACCTCGACGAGGCGAAGGTCGTCGACGCGAAGGGCACGGCCTACGGTGTGGCCCGGGACGTCCAGGTGCTCGCGGGCACGCGCCCGCTGCGCCGCACCTGGGGGCCGGATGAGCGCACCGACATGGTCCTCCTGTTCGAGCTCCCCCCACAGGCCCTGCGCGAAAGCACCCTGGGCCTGGTCATCCCCGGGACAGGGGGAGAGGTGCGGATCCCCCTGCGATGAGCGGGCTCGCGTCCAAGCTGCTGCCCCTGAGAATCCGTCTTCCGTACTCCACGGAAGAGGAGTTCATCGACAAGTACGGCTCCAACGTCGCGCGGGGTGGCGTGTTCGTGGCCACGCGTGCGCTGAAGCCCGAGGGCACCGGGCTCGCGTTCGAGTTCGTGCTCGCGGATGGGACGCGGCTGCTGCGCGGTGAAGGCGTGGTGGTGAAGGCCCAGGTCGAATCCGGCAACGGGCGCACCGGGATGACCGTGCGCTTCGTGAAGCTGGATGCCGCCAGCAAGGCCGTCGTCGACCGCGTCGTCGCGCGACGAGGCCTTCCCGAGGCCCCCCCTGCTCCGGTGCACACGGTGCCGGGCCTCGTGAGGAAGGCGCAGCAGCCTCCCGTGGCGAAGCCCGCGGAATCCCCTCCGGCGGAGACACGCAAGCCCCCTATCGCCGAGGAGCCCGCGGCGGCTCGGGACGAGTCGGCCACGGAGCCGGTCAGCGCCCACGTGGTTCACGAGGACGCGCCGTCCCCGGCCGAGACCAGCAAGGCTGAAGACGTTCGAGAGCCGAGCGCGGAGGCTGACGCCTCGGAGCACCACGCCGAGCCCGCGACTCCCGGAGAAGCCCAGGAGCATCAGGCCGTATCGCCCGCCCGAGCGGAGGGCGGGGCTGTCGAGGCACCGCCGTCGGATGAGGGCGACGGGCTCGACTTCGACATCACCGCGAGCCTGTTCGACTCGGACGATGCGGAGTCGTCGGCGTCCCCCGACTCGCAGGCTGTCCCCGTCGGGCCCGAGGCTCCACGTCCTGTGGACAAGGGCGCGGTTCCGGTCGCGAGCATCGAGGCCCACGCAACGACGACGCCCACGGTCAGCGTCCCGGTTCGCCCCCAGACGGGAGCACCGCGCTTCGAGCTGGCTCCGCCCTCGGACGGTCCCTCCGCGCGACCGGCCGCGCCCCGCGTGGAGACACAGGCCCGAGCAGTCCCGGGACAGCGCCGTCCCAGCGACGAAGTGGCCGCTGGCCTCGAGTCCGCGTCGTCCGAGAACGTGCCGCTCGCGACCTCCACGAGTCCGGGCACGACGCCGTCGGAACCGGATGACGACGTTTTCTCGTGGGATATCCAAGAGGACACGGACTCCGAACCGGCCGTCGCCGCGTCAGTCGTCAAGGAACCGAGCCCAGCGGAACCCTTGCGGAGTGAGTCCACGACGGCAGATGCGCAGGACACGAGCCAGTCCCCGACAGGGACATCTGGCACGAGCTCCTCGTCAGGGTCTGCGGACGCCTCCACTGCTACGGCGCCCCAGGCATCCACCGAGTCCGCAGCGCGTGATGCCTCGACGGCCGCTCCCGCGACGTCCGGTGAGGCAGCACCCCACTGGAACGAGCGTCCCGAAGAGAGCACCGGGACAATGGCTGAATCGGCGCCAAGCGAAGCAGCGGGCGCCGACACTTCGACAGAGGCTCTGGCATCCGAGGAGTCTTGGCAGCACGCGGGCGACGACTCGGGTCCCTCGACAGGCGTAGCGGAACCACACGTCGTCAGTGACTCGAGTTCCTCTACGGAATCCGTGACGGACAAGCCGTCACGGCTCAACGTCCCGCCCCTCTCAGAAGAGACCGCCGCACACCGCAAAGCGAGTGCCTCCGCCCCCTCCGCGGAGACTCCGACGTCCGAGGCATCACGGCGCCACGACCGGGACACCACGGTTGGTTCGGAGGACGCCTCGGCACCATGCGACACAAGTGCCACGGCCTCGTCGGCAGTGGAGCCGACATCCGAGATGTCAGGGGGGAGCGAGAGCACCGCCCCTGTCGCCCCAGAGGACGCATCGGAGCCACGAGACGAAAGTGTCTCCGCCTCCTTGGAAGAAGCTCCGACGTCCGAGACACCTCGGGCTCACGACCGCGACGCCTCGGTCCGCTCGACGGACGCATCGGCGCCAGTCAACACGAATGCCTCGGCAGAGACTCCGACATACGACGCGCTTCACGACCACGACCGAATCATCTCAGGTCACTCGGCGGACACGTCGGAGCAGCGAGATGCAGGCTCCTCGGCGGAGACTCCGCCCCCCGCGGAGCCACGAGACCACGACCGAGATATCTCGAGCCTCACATCGGACATTGCGGACCAGCCAGGTACGGGTGCCTCCTCTCCGCTGACGGAGCCCTCACCATCCGAGGCGGCTCAGCAACACAGTGGCAATACCTCCTCGGGCCCGTCGCTCGACGCACTGACTCCGGCGGAATCACCACGACTAGACGAGGGCGCCGCTCTCGGCCAACCGCCCCGCGATTCCTCGTCGGCGGCTCCGACGACGGTCACCGCGAGCGAGAACGCTCTCGGCCAACCAGCTCCCGATACCTCGTCGACTGCTCCGACGGCGGTCACCGCGAGCGAGGAGGGAGCGGCACGCCAGGAGCCCAAGCCTCCCGCTGCCTCGACAACCATCTCGGCTGAGAGCGAAGCAGCGCCCGGAGAGACAAGCACCTCCAGTTCCTCGCTCCCAGCCGGGGGCACACAGCCAGCCGCGACTGACTCCGCAGCCCCGACCACGGAGTCCGCTCCAGGCAGCGCGCAGCCAGCCGCGACCGTCTCCGCAACTTCCACGGGTCGCGCCCCGACCACGGAGTCCGCGCCTGACAGCGCGCAGCCAGCCGCGACCGTCTCCGCAACTTCCACGGGTCGCGCCCCGACCACGGAGTCCGCGCCTGACAGCGCGCAGCCAGCCGCGACTGACTCCGCAGCCCCGACCACAGAGTTCGCTCCAGGCAGCGCGCAGCCAGCCGCGACCGTCTCCGTACTTTCCACGGGTCGCCCCCCGACCACAGAGTCCGTTCCTGACAGCGCGCAGCCAGCCGCGACCGTCTCCGTACCTTCCACGGGTCGCGCCCCGACCACGGAGTCCGCGCCTGACAGCGCGCAGCCAGCCGCGACTGACTCCGCACCTTCCACGGGCCGCGCCCCGACCACGGAGTCCGCGCCTGGCAGCGCGCAGCAGCCAGTAGCCGACACGGAGCCTTCGCGCCGTGAACGCGCGGACGCCCCCACGGGCCGTGGTCCCCACCTCGAGTCCGTGCCGACGCCGACCGCGGACGTCGAATCGGCTCGAAGCCGGCGCCGGGCGCTGCTCGAGGTCCCCGTCCCCACGGCCTCGCCGTCCGCCTCCGTCCCCGAGGTCATCCTCGGCATCGACTTGGGGACCTCTCACGCCCGGGTCGCCGTCCTCCACGAGGGCACCGCGCGGCTCGTCCCGCTGCCGGGCACGGAGACCCACGAACTACTCGCCCTGGTCGCCGTGGATGGCAGCGAGGAGCTGCTCGTCGGCCCCGCCGCGCAGGTCGAGGCCACCCGCGCACCGCGCCGCGCCGCGCACGGCCTCATGCGGCTGCTCGGACTCCGGGCCCGCTCACCGCGCCTGCGCGCCCTGACGCCGCACCTCCCCTTCCCCATCACGGCGGACCCGAACGGCGACGCGGCGGTGGAGCTCGGTGGCCGGCTCGTCTCCCCCACCCTCTTCACCGCGCTGCTGCTGCGCGAGCTGAAGCACGCCGCGGCCACCTTCGTCGGACGCAAGGCCACGCGCGCCGTCATCTGCGCGCCCACCCACTTCACGGACCGCCAGCGCGCGGCCCTGCGTGACGCGGCGACCCTCGCCGGGCTCGACGCCCAACGCATCCTCACCGCGCCCGCCGCGGCGGCGCTCGCGCACGGTCACGGCCGGGGCCTCGCGCGCAAGCGGGTGCTCGTCGTGGACGTGGGCGGCGGCGGGCTCGAGGTGGCCGTGGTCCAGGTGACCGGTGACGACCTGGAGGTCATCACCACCGGTGGAGACCCGCTGGTCGGAGGCATGGACTTCGACACGCGCATCGCGGAGGCGCTCGCCAGCGACCTCGCGGAGCAGGGCGTGCCCAGGCCGGACCACCTGCTCGACTGGGGCCCGCTGCGCGCGGCCGCGGAGACCGCCAAGATGGCCCTCTCCGAACGCACCGAGGTGGAGGTCCCGATGCCCACCGGCACCGTGCCCCCACTCAGCCGCGAGCGCGTCGAGGCGCTCACGGCCGACCTCGCCCAGCGCGTCACCGCCGTCGTGCGCGAGGTCCTCGACTCCAACGCCTTGTCGCCCCAGGGCCTCGACGCCGTGCTGCTCGTCGGCGGACAGGGCCGCACGCCGCTCGTGCGCCGCCGCCTGGAGGAGAGCCTCGGCGTGCCCGTGCGCGAGGACGTGGACGCGCGGGGCGCGGTGGCGCTCGGCGCGGCCCTGCTCGGTCACGCGCTGCTGCTCGCGGAAGGGGGCAAGCCCGCCGCCTCCGTCTCCGAGGTGCTCTCCATGCCCGTGGGCGTCGCCGAGCGCGGCGGCACCATGCGCCGCGTGCTGGAGCGCACCACCCGCCTCCCCGCCGGCAAGACGCTCGTCTTCCCCATGACGGCGCCCGGCCCGCTGGAGCTCGCCCTCTTCCAGGGAACCTCCTCCCTCGTCGCGGAGAACGAGTACCTGGGCCGCGTCTCCCTCAACGTCGAGCGCCCGGGCGAGGTGGAGCTGCACCTGGCGCTCTCCGTCGACGGCGTGCTGTCGCTCGAGGCCACGCTGCCGGGCGTGCGCCGCCAGCCCGTCTCCCTCGCCCTCGAGGACCTGGACGACGCGGGGCGCGAGGCGCTCATCGCCCGCTCGCCGCTCGTCGGTGAACCCGAGGCGCGCCCGAGCGGACTGCTGTCCGGGCTGAAGAAGCTGTTCGGTCGCCGCTGAGCGCCCCGCCGCCCGTCCCCTGCCGGACCCTCCGACCCACCGCCGGCCCCGTGGGCGCTCTCTGTAGCCGACTCGACGGATGCCCACCTTGTCGCTGACCGAAACCTCGGGGAGGTATGCGATGCGACGTTCGATGGCGGGAGGAGTGACCGTGGTGGCCCTGGGTCTGGCGAGTCCGGCCCTGGCGGCGGTGGAGGCCCAGCATGTCGCCAAGAAGCTGGGCATGAGGGACGACCCCGAGGCGGGTCTCGACGTGCGCCTGGGCCTGGGCGGACTCACCGGCTCGCTGGGCGACGACACCAAGGTCGGGCCGCTGCTCGGCATCGTCGCCGAGGTGACGCCGTGGAAGTACCTCGGCTTCGAGGCCGGCTATGAAATCCAGCGCAACGGCATCGACAGCAGTCGCGTCGGCGACGAGGGCGAGGGGCTCTGGCGCAACGGCCTGGGGGTGCTCGCCAAGGTAGGCCCCTACGTCGAGGAGCGCTGGCGCCCCTTCGTGGGTGTCGGCTTCGGCGTGAACTACTTCAACCCGTCCGACGGCGCCGACAACGTCTACCGCAACGACTGGACCACCGACGTCCCGCTCGCCGCGGGCGTTGAGTATCGCTTCGGCCACCTCTACGCGGGGGCCCGGGCGACCTACCACCTCATCGGCGGCGAGAACATCGTGGACCGCCCGGGGACCGACGAGCGGGCCCACGGCGGCGTCCTCAACGGCAACATCTCCGTGGGCGGCCGCTTCTAGGCCCCCCACCGCCACGCGCCCGCTACACCGTGGCGAGCGCGAGCACCGTCTCGGGGCGTGGGTCCTTGTGCCACGCCTCGAGCACGACCGCCGCGGGCGAGCGCTTCGACGCCGCGACGTCCGCGAGCACGTCGAGCAGCGGCGCGTCCGCCGCATCCAGCCGCTGCAAGCCGCGCCGGGCGATGCCCACCATCTCCTCCGCCAGCCGCCACAGCTCGTGCGAGCCCAGCTTCCCACCGAGCCCCTCGCGGCGCGCGGTGTCGTGGAAGGCCAGGTGCTCGGTGTACGAGAGCCTCGGCACCAGCCGCTCGGCCTCCTCCAGCGCGGTGGCGTCGTAGAGGATGCCGCGCCACAGCGCCGGGAGCGCGCCCGTCATCGCCGCGTTGGCGCAGTCCGCGCCGCGCACCTCGACGACCTTCTTCAGCCGCACCTCGGGGAACAGCGTGGACAGGTGGTCCGTCCAGTCCGCCAGGTCCGGCGGCTGGCCCTCGAAGCCCTCCTGGAGCAGTTGCCGGAAGGTGAGCTTGGGGTGCAGGTACTTGCCTTCACGCCGCAGGAAGAGCAGCGGCGCGTCCAGCGCCCAGTCCACGTAGGCGCGGTAGGAGAAGGAGCCGTCGAAGAACGCCGGCAGGTAGCCACAGCGCGTGGGGTCCACCTCGTCCCAGACGCGGTTGCGGTAGGACAGGTAGCCGGACGGCTTGCCCTCCACCAGCGGGCTGTTGGCGTACAGCGCGTTCATCAGCGGCGACAGCCGCGCCACCACCACCGTCTTGCGGACGCAGTCGGCCTCGTCCGTCCAGTCCAGGGACACCTGGCCCGTGGCCGTCATCAGCATCATGTTCAGCGCCAGCCGGCCGCGCTCCGGCAGCGTGCGCCGCATGACGCTGTAGCGCGTCTTGGGCATCCACAGCATGTCCGCCGTCGAGCCCGTGGGGCGGTAGCCCAGCGTGACGAGCCGCAGCCCCAGGGCGCCGGCCGCCGCCTTCACCTGGGCGAGGTGGGCCAGGTTCTCCGCGTGGGCCTGCCGCGCCGTGTGGAACGGGCTGCCGGACAGCTCGAACTGGCCGCCGGGCTCCAGGGAGATGGTGGCCTCGCCCTGCGCGCGCTGGAGGGCGATGATGGGGGAGTCGGGCGTCTCGCGGAACGGGACGTAGCCGTCCGGGGCCAGCCGCTCCAGGAGCGCCCCCACCCCCGAGGGGCCCTCGTAGGACACCGGGCCCGTGGAGCCCACCGGATAGAGGAGTTTCTCGTGCTCCAGGCCGAGCCGCAGATCGCCCTGGGGCTTCTCCGCGGACCGGAAGCCGGACACCAGCATGTCGATGGAGGTGATGGGCTCGGAGGCCGCGCGCTTGAGGTCGAGAGACATGGGCGCGCCCTATATAACGGGGACCTCCAGACCCGCTTCGATTTGCGCACGGGCCCACCATGAGTCCCACTTCCCCCATTCCGACCCTCTCCCCCCACCCCCGCCTGTCGGATTTCTTTCAGGGCCTGGGTCTGCTCGGCCGCGCCTCCGGCCTCATCCTCCGCTCCCGGCGCCTGTTCGTCCTGTCCGCCCTGTGCGCCGTCGTCACCGCCGTGGCCCTGGTGGGCCTGGCCTGGCTCCTGTGGACCCACGGCCCGGGCGCCCTGGACTCGCTCTGGACGCGCCCGGAGTCCTGGTACGGCCAGGCCGGGTGGTACACCGCGCTGGTGCTCGGAGGGCTCGTGCTCTGGGTGGTGGGCGCCAACGTCGTCCCGCCCCTCCTGCTCGCGCCCCTCCAGGACCCCCTCTCCGAGGCCACCGAGGCGCTGTGTGGAGGGGAGGACGGTCCCCCCTTCACGGTGGGCGGCTTCGTGCGGGGCATCGTCACGGGGCTGGCCCACACGCTCGCCCGGCTGTTCTTCCTGCTCGCCGGGCTGGTGCTCCTGGCCCCCCTGAACCTGATTCCCGGGGTGGGGAGCGTGTTGTGGACCGTGCTCGGCGGCGTGTGGACCATGACCTGGATGGCGGGCGAGTTCCTGGCCGCCCCCATGACGCGCCACCTGTACCCCTTCGCCGAGGTGCGCCGCATGCTGCGCCAGCGGCGCGCGCTCTGCCTGGGCCTGGGCGCGGGCGTCTACGTCCTGCTCTGGGTGCCCATCCTCAACACCTTCTTCCTCCCCGTGGCGATCGTCGCCGGCACGCTGCTGTACCGGGGCATGCGAGAGGCCGGGCTCCTCCCTCCACCCCCCACCCCCTCCCCGGGGGGCGCCTCCCTGAAATAAACGCCCCGACCGGGTGTCCCACCGGGAAAGGCCGGGAACGCAGTGCCCGCCAGGGACGTTCTGAGTCTTCAGCAGAGAGGCGATGCCTTGAAGCACCTGAAACCCGTGATTAGGCTTGCCCGGCCGCTTCCTGCGCTCGACTTGCGTTTCAAACGTTCGGATTTTCAAGGCATTTCACGCCACACCCCGGGGCGCAGCGACGCGCTCCAGCTTGGATGAACCACATGCCGCGTTTTCTCCGCCGCATCGCCGCCGTAGCCGTGCTCCTCGGCGCCTGGGCCCTCGTGGGCAGCAACCGGGCACCGCTTCCGCTGACGATGGGGGCGGCCGAGGCAGGGCAGGGGCAGAACACCTGGGACGGCAGCCTGCCGGCGGCCAAGGGCGAGAAGGCTCCGCACGACCTCAACAGCCTGCGGGTCCTCACCAAGGTCATCCTGTACGTGAAGGAGAACTACGTCGACCCCAAGCGCGTGCGGCCCAAGGAGATGATGATCGCCGCGCTGGAGTACGTCGAGAAGAGCGTCCCGGACGTGCTGGTGGACGGCAACGCGGAGACGGGCAAGCTCAACGTCAACGTCAACGGCAAGGCGCGTGAGTTCGACATCGGCCACGTGGACTCGCTGTGGAAGATGTCCTTCGCGCTCAAGGACGTGTTCGACTTCCTGTCGAAGAACATGCGCCCCATCGAGGACACGCGCGACATCGAGTACGCGGCGGTCAACGGCATGCTGTCCACGCTGGACCCGCACTCGGTGCTGCTGCGCCCGGAGCTGTACCGGGAGATGAAGCTCTCCACGAAGGGTGAGTTCGGCGGCCTGGGCTTCGTCATCCAGATGCGCGAGGGCAACCTGACCGTGGTCAAGGTGCTGCCCAAGACGCCCGCGCACCGCGCCGGCATCCTGAAGGACGACCGCATCAAGAAGATCGGCGAGGAGTCCACCGTCAACATGGACCTCAACGAGGCCGTGTCCAAGCTGCGCGGTCCGGTGGACAGCCGCATCACCATCACCGTGGAGCGCAACGGCTGGGACAAGCCCCGGGTGATGACGCTGGCGCGCGCGATGATCTCCATCGAGAGCGTCCAGCACAAGATGCTCGCCGGCAACGTGGGCTACATCCGCCTGAAGAACTTCCAGGGCAACACCACGCGCGACCTGGAGTCGGCGCTGGGCGAGCTGCGCAAGCAGGCGGACGCCAAGGGCGGCTTCAAGGGCCTGGTGCTCGACCTGCGCGGCAACCCGGGCGGCCTGCTGGAGCAGGCCATCCAGGTGTCGGACACGTTCCTGTCGAGCGGCACCATCGTCGCGACGGTGGGCCTGTCGGACAAGCTGCGCGAGGAGAAGCGCGCGCGCCCCACGGAGGGTGAGGACACCTACCCCATCGCGGTGCTGGTCAACGCCGGCAGCGCCTCCGCGTCCGAAATCGTGGCCGGCGCGCTCAAGAACCTCAACCGCGCGGTCATCATCGGCCGGCAGACGTTCGGCAAGGGCAGCGTGCAGGTGCTGTACGACTTCCCGGACGACAGCGCGCTGAAGCTGACCATCGCCAAGTACCTGACGCCGGGCGACGTCTCCATCCAGGAGGTGGGCATCGTCCCGGACATCCAGCTGGTCCCCACCCGCGTCACCGACGAGCGCGTGGACGTGTTCGCGTCGCGCCGCTCCATGGGCGAGGCCGACCTGGACCAGCACTTCGGCAACCCGGACTCCTCCACCGTCGCCAAGAAGCGCGAGGACGTGCTGGACCGCGAGAAGCCGCTGGAGAGCCTCAAGTACCTGAAGGTGGACCCCAAGCAGCAGCAGCAGCTGGCCGCCGCCGCCAAGGAGGAGCCCAAGCCGAAGACGGCCGCCGCGGAGAAGCCCGAGCAGAAGAAGCACGGGGAGAACGACCCGCTGCTCGACGTGGCCGGGCAGAGCGAGGACCTGGACGACCAGCTCGACGCGGAGACGCAGGAGGAGATCAAGGAGGACTTCGAGGTGCAGTTCGCCCGCGACTACGTCGTGCGCGCCCCGGCGGCCAACCGCCAGCAGCAGCTGCAGCAGGGCAAGGCCTTCATCGAGCAGAAGCGCCGCGACGAGGAGACGCGCATCAACAACGCCATCGCCGCGCTGGGCGTGGACTGGAGCCCCGGCCCCACGCCGAAGAACGTGCAGCTGGCGGCCACGGTGTCCCCGTCCCCGGACGCGAAGATTCCGGCCGGCGACCTCCTGGAGATGGTCGTCACGGCGGAGAACAAGGGCCAGGAGCCGCTCAAGCGCGTGCGCGCCTGGACGGAGAGCGACAACGCCTTCCTCGACCGCCGCGAGTTCCTCTTCGGCGCGCTCAACCCGGGCGAGAAGAAGTCCTGGAAGGTGAAGGTGCGGCTGCCCAAGGACCTCACCAGCCGGCGTGACGACGTGACGGTGCACTTCTCCGACGACCACGGGGCGCTGCCGGAGACGCGCGTGTCCGAGCTGAACTTCGTGGAGCTGCCCCGCCCGTCCTTCGCCTTCAACTGGCAGGTCATCGACGACTGCACCGCCTGCAACGGCGACGGCGTGGTGCAGCGCGGCGAGTCCGTGGCGGTGCTGCTCGACGTGACGAACGTGGGCACCGGCACGGCGCTGGACTCGTTCACGCAGATCAAGAATGGCGGGGACGCGAACATCTTCATCGAGCAGGGCCGCTTCAAGCTGGGCGAGCTCAAGCCGGGCGAGACGAAGACGGCGCGTTTCCAGGTCGAGGTGAAGAAGGGCTACAAGGGCGACACCTTCCCGCTGAAGCTGGCCATCATCGACGAGCCGCTCGAGGAGTTCGTCATGGAGAAGATGGCGCTGCCGGTGAAGGACGCGGCCGTGGCGACGCTGGAGCCGAAGAAGGGCTCGGTGCGCGTGGCCGACAAGACGGAGCTGTTCGGCTCTCCGGAGGCGGACGCCCGCACGGTGGCCAGGCTCAACGCGGCCGCGGTGCTGCCCACGGAGGCGGTGGCCAAGGGCTTCTATCGCGTGGAGCTGGACAAGGGCCGCTTCGCCTTCGTGCGCAGCCAGGACGTCCGCGACGTGAAGGCGGCCAAGGCCGCCGCGCCGAAGCTGGCGTGGACGACGACGCGCCGTCCGCCGGAAATCAAGCTGGACGCGGACCCGTCCTCGGGCGGGCTCGTCGCCAACGGCGAGAAGTTCACCCTCTCCGGCGTGGTGACCGACCCCAACGGCCTGCTCGACGTGTACGTGCTCGTGAACGACCAGAAGGTCTACTTCAAGGGCGTGGACCCCAAGGGCGGCGAGCCGAACACGCTGAAGTTCTCCACCGAGTTCGCGCTGAAGGAGGGCAACAACAACGTGCTGGTGGTGGCCCGCGAGAGCACCGACTTCGCCAGCCGCCGCACGCTCGTCATCCGCCGCCGGCCGGCGGAGGTGGCCCAGAAGGTGTCCGGGCCGAACCCGGGCGCGGTGAAGCCCCAGCCCCAGTAGGCCGTCGACGCCCCTCGGGCGTCACCCCGGGCGGCCATCCGGTGAGTCCCTGGAAAGGGACACACAGGGTGGGCCGCCCGTTTTGTTGACGCTCCTCGCGGGCTGGGTTTAGCGTCCGACGCTGAGAGGGGCGCCCCCGGCCGGAGCGCGCCTGGGAGGCGGTGACTCGCATGCGGACGTTCAGTCGGTGGCTCGCCCTGGCGGCCTGTGTCTCGGGGGCCGCCGCGTACGCGGACGACAACGACCTGCAGGTCTCCCGTTTCGGGAACCCCAGGGCGCAGGACGCGGAGGGCAACCTCACCAACGCCGCCGCCAACGCGAACTTCCAGGCCTTCGCCCGTGTCATGGGGGCGGCCATCGGTTCGGTGAACCTGATGCCGCCGGAGACGACGGGCCACTCGGCCTGGGCCGTCAACGCGGAGCTGTCCGTGGTGTCCCTGCCGGACAGCGTGGCCATCCCCACGGAGAAGCCCCAGCAGCCCTCCACGGTCCTCATCCCGTCGATCCACGTGCGCAAGGGCCTGCCCTTCTCGCTGGAGCTGGGCGGGCGCGTGGGCTGGGTGGAGAAGAGCAGCCAGGTGGTGGCCACCGGCGAGGTGAAGTGGGCCGTCAACGAGGGCTTCACGTGGCTGCCGGACGTCGGCGTGCGCGGGCACGTGACGAAGCTGTTCGGCGCGCGCGACCTGAGCCTCACGGTGATGGGGCTCGACATCGGCGTGGGCAAGCAGTTCCCGCTGGGCGGCATGGTGACGCTGACGCCCTACGGCGGCCTGGACCTGAGCTTCGTGGGCGCCACGACCAGCACCCTCGAGTTCGACCCGGAGCGCGGCTACGAGGGCACCACGGACGACGACTCCCGCGCGGCCCTGCAGACCGCGGGGCAGTACGCGAAGGTGTCCTTCGGCGACAACATGAACCAGCGCATCTACGGCGGCGTGCGGTTCATCGGCGGCGTGCTGCAGTTGGGCGCGGAGCTGTCGCTCACGCGCACCGGCAGCGTGTCCGTACCCACGCTGAACAACCCCAACGTCACCGAGGACCGCGGCCTGCCCGCCGTCTTCGCCTTCAACACGACGCTGGGCTTCGACTTCTAGTCGGGCCTCAGGCGGCGGTGCGCAGCGCCTCGCGCACCGCGCCGGGCCGGTTGGTGATGAGGTAGCTGACGCCCATCCGCTCCAGGGCGCGCGCCCGCCCGGCGTCATCCACCGTCCAAGCGGCCACCCGGAGGCCCGCCGTCCGCCACGCGGCGACGCGCTCGGGCGTGCACTGTTCGTGGAACGGGTGCACCGAGTGGGACGACACGAGCGGGCTGAGCGCGTACGCCTGCACGCCCCAGGAGCGCTCCGGGTCGATGAGGAAGCCCCGGCGCAGCTCGGGCGCGACGGCGTTCAGCCGGAGCAGGCACAGGGGGTTGAAGCTGGAGACGACCACGCGCTCGGTCATGCCGCGCTCGCGCACCAGCCGCGCCACCTTCGCCGCCAGGCCCCCGTCGCCCACGCGCTCGCACTTGAGCTCGATGTTGACGAGCAACTGCGGCGGCAGGGCGTCCAGCACCTCCTCCAGCAGGGGGATGCGCGCGGGGGCGAAGCCCAGCGACGAGCCCACGTCCGCGCGCTGGAGCTTCCACCAGGGGGTGGCGCGGACCTCCCAGGGCAGGCCCGCCAGGCGCTCCAGGACCTCGTCGTGACAGACGACGACCTCGCCGGAGCCACACACCATGGCGTCCAGCTCCACGCCGTCCGCGCCCTGGCGGACGGCCTCCGTGAAGGCCTCGAGGGTGTTCTCCGGTGCGTCGGCGCTGGCGCCTCGGTGGGCAAGCAGGAGCATGGCCCCAGTGTGCGACGAAAGGCCCCTTGCGCGCAGCCCGGGTGCGGGCGGCCGTTCGGGGGTGGACGCGCGGCTTGCCTCCCCCGCCCCTTTGCTGCACTGTGCCCTCACCATGTTGGGCCTCGGCCTCGGAGAAATCATCGTCCTCGGCTTCATCCTGCTGGTGGTCTTCTCGGCCGCCCGCATGGGTCAGCTCGGCAACGCAGTGGGCCGCTTCGTCTACTCGTTCCGCAAGGCCTCCAAGGGCGAGGACCTCATCGACGCGAAGAGCCTCCCCCGCCCTCGCAAGGGCTCGTCGGACGCCGAGTACACGGAGCCCGAGCAGCCTCGCCGCCGCTAGCCTGACGCCCCGTCAGTCGTGGCCAGGGGCTCCGCGTGGCGGAGCCAGCTGCGGGCCTTCCTCCAGGAGCCGGGTGGCCTGCGCGCGCAGGGAGGCGTGCACGCCGTTGTCCCGGGTCAGCTCGCGCAGGTCGCTCGTGTTGAGCAGCGGCACCAGCTTCGCGCCGACCTCCGGGGGCAGGTACGGGTTGAAGACGAGCGCCCGGCGCACCGCGTGGCGCACGGACCAGCGGGACGACTTCCAGATTTCGACGAGCGGCTCGGGCCGGGCCGGGCGGCGCGCGGCGATGCGCACCACCAGCTCCTCGGTGAGGCGCGGGTTGATGAGCACGTTGCGCAGCACGGACGGGTCGCTGACGGTGGCCAGCCGCGACAGCGTGTCCGGGTCCCTCGTGAGGCGCGCCTGCTGCTTCAGGTGCCCCAGGGACTGGGAGAAGGCCGTCGCGTCCGCGCGGGCCGCGGCGTCCGGGTCCATCTCCCGCTTCGCGGGGCCCTGGACGAACAGGTCCGCCACGGTGTCGAGCGACTGTACGTGGGCCAACCGGCGCAGCGCGCCCACGTGGGGGATGTGCTCGGCCTCGCGCTCCAGCGCGGACATGAAGTCGGACAGCACGCAGGAGGCGGGCTCCCAGCCGCCCCGCGCCAGGGAGATGAGGTGGCCCACCAGCTCGTTCGCGTCGCCCGGGTCGCCGCGCGACAGCTCGCGCGCGGCGGCCTTGCGGCGCACCTCCGCGCCGCCGCTGAGGGCGTGGATGAAACGGGCGACCGTGCGGGCCTCATCCAGCGTGGGCATGACGACTCACTCCGTGGGCGCCGGCGCCACGTGCGCGGGCGGCGTCGGTGCGGAGGCCGCGTCCGCCGTCACCTCCAGGCGGAAGCTGCCCAGGTCCTTCGGGTACTCCTGGAACACGAGCAGGAAGGGCGCTCGGGCCCCGGGGGGCACGGCGACGGAGGCGACGTCCAGGCGCTGGCGCAGCGCCGTGGCGGCCTCCGCGTTGTCCACGGCGTGGAGCTCCTCGGGTGTGGCCACCGCCCCCGCGACGCCTTCGGCGGAGCGCACGCGCTGGTCGCCGTCGAAGAACGCGCCGCGCACGCGCACATGGGTGGGGCGCGCGGTGCGGTTCTCCACCTCGCCCCGGATGTAGAACACGGGCCGCCCCGCGCGCGTCTCGTACAGGCCGTTGGACACGTCCACCGCGACGAAGGACTTGGGTTCGGGGAGGAAGAGCGCCTCGAGCTGCTCGGGTGACAGCACCGACAGGTCCAGCCGCCCCTCGCGCAGGTAGACGAGCCCCACCGCGCCCAGCCCCACCACGAGCACGGCGGCCACGACGAGGTTGAGCACCAGCGCCGTCACCTTGCGCACGCGGCTGGGAGGCCGCGCTTGGGGGATGCCGACGTCCTCGGGACGCGCCGTGGGCTTGACCACGGAGACGGCTGGAGCCCCCGCCCCGGGCTCGCCCAGGTCCAGGACCTCGCGCTGGCCGACCCCGGACGTACCCACGCGCCCCAGGGAGACACCCAGGCCGGTGTCCGCGGGCGGGACGTCGCCGAGCAACGAGCTCACCGACAGGGATTCGGACTCGGACTCGGACGGCGAACCGAACAGCGCGGCGCGCCCCGTGTCGGTGGGCTGGAGCCCGGCCTGTTCCCCGAAGGAGTCTCCGGCCAGGTCGAACAGGTCCCGCGCATCCTGCGCGGGCGCTGGCGCTACCCCCGTCTCCGTCGCATCGCCGATGTCGAGCGAGGCGAACGGGTCCGCGCCCCCCAGCGGCGGCGGCGTGGGGCCCGAGGTGGACGGCCGCGTGGCGGGGGGCGGCGCATCCAGCGCGAAGGGGTCCGCGCTCGCCGCGGCTGGCGTCCCTGGCGAGGGAACGTGGCCCGACGAGCCCCCCTGCGCGGCGGGACGCCCCAGGCCATCCAGGCCCGGCGAGCGCCCCTGCCCCACGGGCGTGGCGCCCGGCTGCGCGGCGGGGTGCCCCAGGCCATCCAGGCCCGGCGAGCGCCCCTGCCCCACGGGCGTGGCGCCCGGCTGTGCGGCGGGGTGCCCAAGGCCCCCCACCCCCAGACCCGGAGTCGCCGGCGGAGCGGCCTGGGGTGGCCGTGCTGGCCCGGGCCGGGCGGCGGCCCCCGGGACACCCTGGAGCGGACGGCCCGGGAGCGCGAACCCCGTCGTCTCGGCCAGCGGGCGCGGCGCGGCGGCGGGTGGCGGCGCCGATTGGGGAGGACGCCCGGGCACCGTCGCGTCGTCGATGTCGAGCGAAGCGAACGGGTCCGCCTCCGCTGGCGCGGCGGGAGCGGGCGCCGCGGAGGGCGGGCGCCCCGGCAGCGTCATCTCATCGAACGCGAGGGCCTCCGCCGGCTTCGGCACACGCGCGGGGGGCGGGCGCCCCGGCAACGTCATGTCGTCGAACGCGAGCGCCTCCGCCGGCTTCGGCACACGCGCGGAGGGCGGGCGCCCCGGCAACGTCATGTCGTCGAACGCGAGCGCCTCCGCCGGCTTCGGTGCTCGCGCGGGGGGCGCCCCGACGGGCGGGCGCCCCGGCAACGTCATGTCGTCGAGCGCGAAGGCTCCCGCCGGCTTCGGTGCCCGTGCGGGGTTCGCGGCGAGCGGCGGCACGGCCTGGGGCGAGGGCCGAGGTTCCGCGACCGTCGTGTCGTCGATGTCGATGGAGCCGAACGGATCCTCCTCGACGCTCGGCGGGGACGCGGGCGGCGCGGCGAACGCGGGGCTCCCCGCCATCGTCGAGTCATCGATTTCGATGGAGCCGAACGGGTCCGCATCCGGCTCGGGAGGAGGAGGACGCGGCGCGGCACGCCCCGGGGCAGCCCCCTTCGCGGCGGACGGAGAGGCGACCGGCGCGGGCAGGTCATCGAGGCCGGGGAGCGCGGAGGGCCCCGCGGGCGCGGGCCCCGACATGAACTCCGCGAACGGATCCGGTTCGGGCAAGGCCACCGGAGGCGGCGGACGCGTGGCGGGCGGGGGAACCTGGGCCCGCGGCGGCGGCGCGACACGCGGTCCCGCGACACCCGGCAGCGGCACGGCGCCCATGTCGACCGGTGGCGCGTCGAACCCGGGGGGAACGGCGCCACCGTAGAGCCCGGAGGAAGTGTCCACTGGTTCACGCATCGCGCCATGAGGCGCGGGGAGCGCGACGGCCCCTGGACCTCCCACCGAGGGCCCCGGAGGAGGAGGCAGGGGCAGCGGCCCGATACGCGTGGGCTCGCGGAACACGCCGTCCTCGGTATCGAGCCCGCCGTCCATGCTGTTCCATGGACGCGAGGCGTCATCCGGCGCGGTCCGCGTGGCTTCGACGCCCAGCGCGAAGTAGCCGGGCCTCGTGATTTCCACGTGCTTCGGGGTAGGAGCGACCCCGAAGCTGGCGAACGGGTCGGCCTGGGCGGCCGGAGGAGGAGGCGCAGACCCACCGGCGTCCTCCCCGCCAGGTTCGCGGGTGACGCGGAACGTGTTCTGGCATTTGGTGCAGCGGACCTTGACCCCCTTGTCCGTCACCTTCTCGTCGGGGATCTTGAACCGCGTCTGGCACTGCGCGCACTTGACTATCATTCAGAGCTGGCCTGGGCGGGCGCGAGTATAGGACCACCGGGCGGGCACGGCGAACCCGGTTTCTCGCTGCTTGCTCGCCTCCAACCCCAGTGGTACGAGGTTCGCCCCTGCGAGACTCAGGCGTGAAATCCGGCGTTGGAGTCGAGCCCAAAAGGGGCGGAGAGACCAATGAGCGAGGCCGAGCAAGCAGGCGCTCCGAGCAAGGAGCCGAAGATCATCAAGCGCTACACGAACCGGAAGCTCTACGACACGGTCGAGAGCCGGTACGTGACGCTCGATGAAATCGCCGCGATGATCAAAGAGGGCACCGAGGTGCGGATTGTCGACAACCGCACGAAAGAAGACCTGACCTCGGTCACGCTCGCGCAGATCATCTTCGAGGAAGAGAAGAAGAAGAACCAGATGCCGCTGTCGGTGTTGCGGGAGATCATCCGCCACCCCGGCGAGTCCATCTCCGGCTTCATCCAGAAGGAGGTCAGCCCTCGGGTCGCCTCCATCCGCGAGGAAGCCGAGTCGCGCCTGGACAAGCTGCTGCGCCGCGAGGATGGCGTGAAGCCCGCCGTCGAGGAGCCTCCGGTGCAGACCGTGGACTCCGCGGCGGCCGCGGGGGGCCTGTCTCCCGCGGACCTGCTCAAGGCCAGCCAGCGCGCGTTCGAGGACTGGCAGCGGAAGATCGACGAGCGCGTCAAGCACGTCGTCGAGAACCTCACCGGCAACCTCCCCGCCCTGGGCCGCGACATGCAGTCGCTCACCCAGCGGCTCGAGGAGCTGGAGAAGAAGCTCGAGCAGATGGAGCAGTCGAAGAAGGAGTAGTCCGCTACGCGTCGCGCGGTGCCCGCTTCCGCTTCCGGGGAGCGGGCCCGCCGTGGATCTCCGCCGCGATGGCCGCCAGCATGCGCGCGCCCCGGCTGGAGGGCGCGTACTCCCAGATGGTCTTCCCGTGGCTCTGGGCCTCGTCCACCTTGACGTCGTAGCCCAGGGGCGTGGTGGCCAGGGACTCCGGGAAGTAGGCCCGCAGGCGCTCCAGGATGGCCGTCGCCAGCGCCGTCTTCCGGTACAGCGTGGGCACCACCTTGGTGACCCCCAGGTCCGGCCGCCCCTCCGCCTCGCCCACCTGCCGCACCGTCTCCGCCACCTCCGCGCAGCCGTCCAGCGCCAGGTACGTCAGCGCCACGGGCACCACCACCTCCGTGGCGGCCACCAGGATGTTGCGCGTGGTGAGCCCCATGGAGGGCGGAGAATCGAACACCACCGCGTCGTAGCCCGCCGCCTGGGCCGCCTGGAGCCGGTCCGCCAGCCGGTGTGCCCGGCGCGCGTCCGCCGCCACGACCACCGGGAAGTCCGCCATCTCCTTGTACGCGGGCACCACGTCCAGCCCCTGCACGGCCGACGGCCGCACCACGTCCTCGAGCCGCACCGCCCCATCCGTCAGCAGGTGGAAGACGTTGCGGGGCAGCGTGCGCACGTCCAGGCCCAACGCCTTGCTGGCGTGGCCCTGCGTGTCCAGATCCACCAGCAGCACGCGCAGGCCGCGCTCCCGCGCCAGCCACGCGGCGGTGTTCACCGCCAACGTCGTCTTGCAGGTGCCGCCCTTCTCGTTGATGAACGCGATGCGCCGCATGGTCCGGAGCACGTCGCGGTCCGCCTACTTCTTGCCGGCGGCCTGCGACTTCGACGCGACCAGCGTGTCCACCTTGCCCTCCACCGCCGTGAGCAGCCGCTCCAGGTCGTCCACCTTCGAGCGCAACTGCTCCAGGTCCGCCGTGGACGGCAGGTTCATGGCCGACAGCGCCGTGCGCAGCGCCGTGTCCAGCGTGCCCTTCGCCGCCAGCGAGCGCGACACCAGCGTCTGCACCGCCGCCACGAACTTCTCGTTCGACAGGAGCTGCTGCGCCAGCTTGCCGACGCGCTCCTCGCCCGTCTCCACGAGCTTCTTCATCACCGGGTTGTTCTTGAGCATGGAAGGGACCTTACCCGCCGACCGACCTCGGGCGGTGGACGTCGGGAAAAAGACGCCGCACTCTGTGAGGGGGCAACGCGACGTGTCAAGCTGGGCACCCAGGCAGGGCCAAACGCGTTGACTCCTGGAGGGACGATTCCTACGGTTCGCCGCTCGCTTATGGCTGGGCTTCTGGACAAGCGGTTGTGGGTCGTCTCCGGAAAGGGTGGCGTGGGCAAGAGCACCGTCGCCGCGGCCCTGGCCCTGCGCTCGGCGCGGGCGGGGCGACGGACGTTGGTGTGCGAGGTGAACACGCAGGAGCGCATCAGCCGCTTCCTGGAGCACCCCGCCGCCGGGCCGGAGATCACCCTGTTGGAGGAGAACCTGTGGGCGGTGGACGTGCGCCCCCAGGAGGCCATGCGCGAGTACGGGCTCATGGTCCTGCGCTTCGAGGCCCTCTACAAGACGGTCTTCGAGAACCGGCTGGCGCGCTACTTCCTGCGCTTCATCCCCTCCCTCCAGGAGCTGGTGCTGCTGGGGAAGATCATGTTCCACCTGCAGGAGAAGCTGCCGGACGGACGGTGGCGCTTCGACACGGTGGTGCTGGACGCGCCGGCCACCGGCCACGCCATCTCCTTCCTCAGCGTGCCGCAGGTGCTGGTGCAGACGGTGCCGCCCGGCCCCCTGTCGCGCGAGGCCCAGAAGATGCGCGACCTGCTGGTGGACCCGGCGGTGACGGCGGCGGTGCTGGTGGCGCTGCCGGAGGAGATGCCGGTGAACGAGGCGCTGGAGCTGCACGCGGCGCTCACCGACCGCGTCCACCTGCGCACCCACGCGGCCGTGCTCAACCAGGCCATCCCCGAGCGCTTCACGGCGGCGGACCTGGAGGCGCTCGCGGGCTGCCCGGAGCTGCGTGACGTGGCCCAGGCCCACCACGACCGCGCGGCGCTGACGGTGCTCGCGGGCACCAAGCTGGAGCGCAACCTTCACGTGCCGGTGGTCAACGTCCCCCGGCTGTTCCTGCCCGCGTTCGGGCGCGAGGCCATCGAACAGGTCATGGGGCACCTCGAAGCACTGGTGATGGGGGAGACGTGAGCACGACGGCCCTGGGTCCCGCGCTCGCACGCAAGCGCGTCCTCATCTGCGTCGGCTCCGGCGGTGTCGGGAAGACGACAGTGGCCGCCACGCTGGCGCTGCGCGCCGCGGTGGAGGGCCGCTCGAGCCTCGTGTGCACCATCGACCCGGCCCGGCGCCTGGCCAACTCGCTGGGCCTGTCCGCGCTGGGCAACGCGGAGACGCGCGTGCCGGCCTCCGCGCTGGAGCCCTTGGGCGTCACGCCCCGCGCCACGCTCCACGCGATGATGCTGGACATGAAGCAGACGTGGGACGACCTCATCACCCGCGTCGCCCCGCCGGACCAGCGCGAGCGCATCCTCGCCAATCGCTTCTACCAGTCGCTCTCCACCGCCCTGGCCGGCAGCCAGGAGTACATCGCCATGGAGAAGGTGTGGGAGCTGCGCCGGCGCGGGGAGTACGAGCTGGTCGTCCTCGACACGCCCCCCACCGCCCACGCGCTGGACTTCCTCGACGCGCCCAACCGCGTGCTCGACTTCCTCGACAACGAGGCCGCGAAGTGGCTGCTCGCCCCGGCCATGAAGGCGGGCAAGCTGGGCCTGTCCCTCTTCAACAAGAGCGGCTACGTCCTGCGCGGCCTGTCCAAGTTCACCGGCACGGAAATGCTGCAGGAGCTCTCCAGCTTCATGCTGTCGCTGTCCGGCATGAACGAGGGCTTCCGCGAGCGCGCGCGCGGGGTGCGGGCGCTGCTGGAGGACGCGTCCACCGGCTTCGTGCTGGTGACCAGCCCCCACCCGGAGCGCATGGACGAGGCCATCCACTTCAACACCCTGCTCAAGCAGCACCGCATGGAGGTGGTGGCGCTGGTCGTCAACCGCGTCCACCCCATGCCCACCGAGGCCATGTGGAAGGACGTGGCCACGGTGGCGCCCGGCCGCCGCGACAAGGTGGAGCAGACGCTGCGCGAACTGAAGGTGCTGGCGGAGCAGGACCGCCAGGGCATCGCCCAGCTCCAGGCCGCCTGCCCGGGCATCCCCCTCATCCAGGTTCCCCGCTTCTCGCTGGATGTCCACGACATCACCAGCCTGTGGAGGACGGGGCGCTTCCTGCTCGGGGACGACACCCTCTGAGCGCCGACCCGCCCGGCCGCCTGGTGGAGGAGCCGGGCAGCGGGACGGCGGGCGGAGGATTAGACTGGGTGCGCCCTTCCGGGCCGTGGGAACCCGGCGGGTCGCCGCGTTGTCCGGTGGGCGGCAGGTCCAGGAGGACGCATCCCGTGACGCGGAGCGAGCGGACGTACGAGTCGGTCAGCCGGTGGTTCTGGGTGGTGGCCCTGGGGCTGGGCGTCGCCGCGTGTCGCACGACGGGCACGGCGGCCCGGCCAGAAGCCCCCGCTGCGGCGGCCCCGCAGGAGATCCGCTTCGACGCCGTGACGGTGACGGCGGACCTGGAGCTGGACAAGCTCAACGACGAGGAGCTCTTCGCCGCGGCCACGTCCTTCTTCGCGGAGAACGACTTCAAGCAGGCGGCGCGCTACTTCGGCCGCATCGCGGACTTCCACCCGGACAGCGTCCACCGGCGCGCGGCCCTCTACAACGCGGGCCTGGCGCACCAGCGCCTGAAGGAGTGGGAGGAGGCGTGGCACCGCTTCTCCGAGCTGTCCGACCCGGAGAAGGGCCAGGGCGACGCGCTCGACGCGGCCTTCCGCGTGGCGGAGACGCAGTACCACCTGGAGCGCTACGACGACGCGGTGAGGCTCCTGGCCACCGTGGCCGCCCGGCGGGACATCCCCGTCAACCGCCGCGTCGAGGCCCAGGTGCAGCAGGGCATCTGTGAGCTGGAGGCCGGCCAGACGGACACCGCGGAGGAGACCCTCCGCAAGGCGCTGACCACCTACGAGGCGCTGGCGGACAAGGACGAGGTGGACGACTACTTCCCCGCCCAGGCGCACTTCTTCATGGGGGAGCTGTACCGGCTCCACTACGAGGGCGTGAAGCTGGAGCCCGCCCAGGGCGCGGACAAGCTGGCGCAGGACCTCAACTACAAGGCGGAGCTGCTGCTGTCCGCCCAGGGCCACTACCTGCGCTCCATCCGCGTGGGCAACGGCTACTGGGCCACCGCGGCGGGCTCGCAGATCGGCGCCATGTACGAGGACCTCTACCACCACATGGTCAACTCCCCGGCCCCGTCCGAACTCAACGCCGAGGAGGCCCAGGTCTACCGCCAGGAGCTGCGCAAGAAGATCCGCGTGCTGCTCACCAAGTCCATCAACATCTACGAGCGCACGCTGGAGACGGCCGAGCGCATCGGCTCGCAGAGCGCCTTCGTGGACCGCACCCGCGAGAGCCTCGCCAAGGTGAAGGCGCTGCTGCTGGCCGACGCGGACGGCGAGCCCGTCCCGCTCCCGCCCGACGAGGACGCGGACCCGCACTCCTGAGCGGCCACCCCCGCTGGGCAGCCAGGGGCCGCGCGGCGTAGCCTCCCACGCCACGCATGGAGCCCCTCTTCACGCCCGAACAGCTCGCGGAGATTCACGCCTACCACGTGCCCTACTACGTCCGGGCCGCCGTGGACCCCTTCGCGCGGCTGGCGCTCCTGGCGCTGCTCCTGGGCGTGCTCGTGCGGCCCTTCTTCCGCGGCGCCACGGCGCTGGCGGCCGTCCTGGAACGGCGCCTGGGCGGGCTGCGCACCGCGCCCGTCAGCCGCGCCTTCTTCCTCGCCATGGACCGGCTGTGGGGCGAGCGGGGCTGGGGCGCCGCCATCCTCTTCGCGCTGATGACGGACCTGTTCGTGAAGCTCGTCTACGCGCCCGTGGACATCTGGTTCGCGTACACGCTCGAGCACCGGCACGGCATGTCCAACTACACCCCGGCCGCCTTCGCCTGGGACATGCTCAAGGGCCACCTGCTGGGCGGCTTCGCCATCGCCACGCTCGTCGTCGGCATGTACGGGCTGGCGCGCCGCGCGCGCCACTGGTGGTGGATGCTGGGCGTACCCGTCGCCCTGGTGCTGCTCGTGTCGTCCGCGCTGGACCCGTACCGGGGCCGGCTCTACTTCGACCAGCAGCCCCTGCCGGAGGGCGCGCTGCGCACGCGAATCACCGCGCTGATGGCCCGGGCGGACATCCCCTTCTCCGACGTGCTCGTGGAGAAGACCTCCGTCGCCTCGCGCCGGCTCCAGGCCTACTTCGCGGGCCAGGGCCCCACCCGCACCATCGTCCTCAACGACGTCATCCTCCAGGAGCTCTCCGCGGACGAGGTGCTCGCCGCCGTCGCCCACGAGGCGGGCCACGTGAACGAGCCCAAGTGGCCGGGCCGCATCGCCTCGTCGCTGGCGCTGGTCGCCCTGCTCTTCGCCATCGACCGGATGCTGCGCGTCGCGGCCTCGCGGGGCTGGTTCGGCGCCACGCGCTTCGCGGACATCCGCACCCTGCCGCTGCTCTCCCTGCTGCTGTCGCTCGTGCTGATGCTGGGCGGCCCCGTCGCGGGCGCCTTCTCCCGGGAGCGCGAACGCGAGGCGGACCGCTACGGCCTGCGCCTCACCGGCGACGCCGACGCCTTCCGCCGGATGCTGGTGAAGGCCGCGCGCGTGAACAAGATGGACCCGGAGCCGCCGCGCTGGGTCGTCCTCAAGGGCTTGAGCCACCCGCCCATCGCCGAGCGGCTCGCCGCGCTCCCCCCGCCCTGAAAACGCGGCCGGCAGGTGGGCTCCCCGTTCCCCTCGCTCTCCCGACCCGAGCCCACCCACCGACAGCCGCCCCCGGGAAACACCCCCGAATCCCGGCGGCACTCCGTACCGCGACTGCATCCCCCCGACTGCCCCCGGTGCCCTCAACAGCGCTTCCACCCAGACGTGGACACCGGGGTGCTGCACCCGACTGCACTTCTCACGGGCGTCTGACGTGTCGCACTCCCCGTCCCCCGCGGCGCGCACTACGGCGAGGTCCCGCCCTCCTTCAGCTTCTCCACCGCCACCAGGGTGATGGCCCGCACCAGCGCCTTCGCCCTCCGCCCCGCCGCCGTCTCGCCGTGGGGGTCCACCTCCACCGCGTTGGCCAGGTCCGTGAAGCCCTGACGCTCCCCCTTGCGCAGGTACAGCTCACCCCGGTTCGCCAGCGCCACCGGGTGCAGGGGGTCGCGGGCCAGCGCCGCGCTGTACTCGGCGATGGCCTCCTCCAGCCGCCCGAGCTTCTGGTACACGGTGCCGAGCGCCGCCCGCGCGCCCACGTCCTTCGGGTTTCCGGCCACCAGTCCCTCGAAGAGGATTCGCGCCTCCTCCAGGCGCCCCGCCGCGGCCAGGTCGCAGCCCACCTGGGCAATGGCCTTCGCCTCCTCGAAGGTCATCCCCTCCACCTCCGCCCACGTCGCCTCGCCCCGCGCGAAGGACCGCAGCCGCTGCACCTCGCCGTGCTCCATCCGCATGGCCACCGCCCCCTCGTGTTTGATGACGCGTCCCATGGTCCTCACGCGCTCCGCAGGTTGGAGATGGCCGTCTTCGCCATCTCGTTGAACTTGGAGGACATGTTGCTCATCAGGTCGAACATGGCCTTGCGCTTCTCCACCAGCCGCTGAAGCCGCAGCTCCAGCTCCTGCATGCTGCTCTCGAGCTTCGCCCCCTTCTTCTTGTCCGCCTCGCTCGTGCCCAGCGTCGCCTTCTGGTCGCGCGCGTCCGCCATGCTCTGCATGACGTCCATGATTTCGTCGTCCGTCTCCGTCGTGATGTTCATCAGGATGGCTTGGATCTTGTCCTCGATGCTCATGTTCGGGTTGTCGACGATGCCCTTCACGCTCACGCCGCTCGACGCGCGCCCGCCGCCCGACGAGGACGACGTCCCCAGCGTGGAGTCGGCCTGCCCCAGCGCCGCCGTCACGTCCGGCCGCCCCACGATGCCGTCGCGTTCGCCCACGCCCGCCGCCATCTCCAGCCGGTCGTAGTACTCGGGGTGGTCCTTGAAGAACTGCGCCGCCCGCTTCAGCATCGACGACGACGCCGGACTGTCCAGGATGGCCTGGAGGTTGTCGCGCGTCATCACGTTGTCCCGCGCCCCCACCGCCGAATCGAACGTGTCCCAGTTGTCCCGCAGGATGGCCAGCGCCTCGCGGTACTCGCGGAAGTCCGGATCGAGCGTGGAGGGGTTGCTGCCCGTCGTCGGCGGCGTCGAGCCGCCCCCCGTCGACGGGCCGCAGTCCGTGCCCGGCCGTGGCCCCCCGCCCCGGTCGGGGGGCACGCCACCGGACGCGCCGCCACCACCGGACGAACGCGGCGGGCACTCGGCCGCCGGAGGCGGCGTCCCCGTCCCCGACGTCGGCGGAGGACACGGCCCCGCGGGCCCCGGGGACGCGCCCCCCGGGCGCTGCGGACGCCCGTACTTCGCGAACTCCTCCGCCACCTTCGTCAGCTCGGTGCGGAGGTCGCCCACGCGGATGCTGTCGTCGTTGTACAGCCGCCCCAGCGTCGGCATCACCGCCGAGAACACCCCGCGCCCGTCCACCCGCTCGAAGAACGCCGGGTTGTCGGTGAGGAAGCGGGCCGCGTCGCGCAGCTTCGGCGAGAGGCTGTCGTCGTGGGCCGCGCGCGCCAGGTCGTTCTTCGACAGCGCGCCGCTCTTCTTCCCGTCCAGCAGGTCCAACTGCGAGAAGTTCGCCTCGAGCACCTTCAGCGCGTCCTCGAAGTCGAGCAGCTTCGGGTCCAGCGGGCTCTTGCTCGCGGAGGCGGCCGCGTAGCCGTCCGTCGCCTTGGCCGACGTCCCCGAGGACGCCTGGTACTCCGTCTTCCCGGGCGGGTTCTTCTTCAGGTCGTCCGCCACGCCCAGCACGCCGCTGGCCGCCATCATCACGTTGCCCGTCGCCACCCCCGCCGCCGTCTTGATGCCGTTGGTGATGAGCGGCGGAAGCCCGAGCGCGTTGCCCGCGACGTCCACCACGGCGGACATGGGGCCGGCCAGCAGGTTCGCCGCGCCTTTCAGGAAGTCCAGCATGCGTCCTCCCACGCGGCGAAGGTTGGAAGGAGTGCCGCGCGATGGGCTGGCCGGATTGCAGCGGGGGTGCCGGACGAGGTGGCGCTCGCGGTTCAACGAATTCCGCCGGTTAGACAGGCTTGCGAGCCGCACGTGTCCCCGGGCATGGACGGCGCGGTCCGCCGGGGAGGATTGCGGTTACATTCCGCAGCGCATGCGCACCCTCGGTTTGGATTTCGGAACCAAGACCATCGGGGTGGCCGTCTCGGACGGGCTGGGGCTCACGGCCCAGGTCGTCACCACCGTGCGGCGCACCTCACTCAAGGCGGACCTCGCCGCCCTCGCCGCCCTGGCGCGGGAGTACGAAGCGGACCGGGTCGTCATCGGCCTGCCCCTCAACATGGACGGCTCCGAGGGCCCTCGCGCCGAGGCCTCGCGCAAGTTCGCGGACCAGGTGGCCCAGTCGCTCGGCGTCCAGGTGGAGCTGTGGGACGAGCGGCTGTCCACCGTCGCCGCCACCCGCACCCTGCTGGAGGCGGACGTCAGCCGCGCGCGCCGCAAGGAGGTCATCGACCAGATGGCCGCGCAGTTCATCCTCCAGGGCTGGCTGGACGCCCACCGCCCCCAGGACACGGACTACCACCCGGACGACTACGACCCGGAGGCCTGAGTGAGGCGCATGCTCGTCACCCTGCTCGTCGCCGGCGTGCTCGCGGGCGCCGCCGTGGGTGGCTGGTTCTTCCAGCGCGACCACCACCTCCGCGCGTTCGCGGCCACCCCCGTCTCCCTGCCCGCCCCCGTCACCGTGGACGTCCCCCCCGGCATCGGTCCGCGCACGCTGGCGCGGCGGCTCGCCGAGCGCGGCGTGGTGACGGACGCGGAGCTGCTCTACCTCTACCTGCGCCGCGAGGGGCTCGGCCCCAGGCTGAAGGCCGGCGAGTACGAGTTCTCGGGCGCCCTCACGCCCGCGCAGGTCGTGGAGCACCTCGTCTCCGGCAAGGTGAAGCTGTACCGAATCACCGTGCCGGAGGGCCTGCGCGCCCAGGAGGTCTTCGCCCTCCTCGCCGCCTCCGAGCTGAGGCTGGACGCCCGCAAGCTCGAGGCGCTCTCCACGGACGCCACCTTCCTGCGCCTCACCAAGGTCCCGGCGAAGTCGCTCGAGGGCTTCCTGTTCCCGGACACGTATGCCTTCCCGCGCGGCGAGAGCGAGGAGGCGGTGCTCGACCGGATGGTCATGCGCGCCTACGCCGAATACCAGCGGGCCGCCGAGGCGACGAAGCCGCGCGTCCACCTGGGCATGGTCGAGGCCATCACCCTGGCCTCCATCGTGGAGAAGGAGACCGGCGCCCCGGAGGAGCGCGCCCGCATCGCCTGCGTCTTCCACAACCGGCTCGCCCGGGGCATGCGCCTGGAGACCGACCCCACGGTCCTCTACGCCCTGTACCTGCTGCGCGGCGCGTACCCGAAGAACCTCACCCGCGAGGACCTCCGGACGGCGCACCCCTACAACACGTACAAGGTCGCCGGCCTGCCGCCCGGGCCCATCGCCAATCCCGGCGCCGCCGCGCTCCGGGCCGCGCTCGCGCCCGACGACTGCGACGACCTCTTCTTCGTGTCACGCAACGACGGCACGCACGTGTTCTGCCCCACCTACGCGTGCCACGAGGCGCTGGTGAAGCAGTGGCAGGTGGACTTCTTCCGCGCCGCGCCCGCGAAGCCCCCCGAGGCGAAGCCGTGAGGCCCCGCCCCTAGTCCCGGCGGCGGTAGACGTGCAGCGGCGCGGAGAAGCCGTCGAGCTCCTCGTAGGCCACGCCGTCGAGCACCAGGGTGCGCCCGTCCAGCTCCACGCCCGGGAGCTTCGCGAGCGAGCCCTGGTCGAAGCGCACCAGCACCTGGGGCCGGGCCTCCTGGAGGCGCTGGCGGAAGGTGTCCCAGCGCACGCGGGCGATGCGCTCCTCCGGCAGGCCGGAGAAGAAGGCCACCTGGAGGTCCATGTAGCTGGGGTCGTCGTCCAGGGCGATGGAGCCCCCCTTCGCCGCCACCTCGTCCTTCACGAAGGTGGCCACGGCCATGACCGGCACGGGGTTGGTGGACGTGGGGCTCACCGGCCGCATCATGTCCTGGTAGCGCCCCTCCGCGCGGAAGGTGAACAGGCCCATGGCCACCGGGATGCCCACCGCGAGCACCGCCGTCACGCCCGCCACGGCCCGGCGCACGCCCTCGCCGCGCGCGCCGACCAGCGACGCGAACCCGAAGGCGACGAACACCGGCAGCACCGCCAACTGCGTCACCGTGAAGCGCCCCAGCGGCACGAAGTTGAGCAGCACCACCGAGCGGAACGTGAAGTAGGCCGTGGGCACCACCGCCGCCGCCACCAGCCACCGCGTGTCCGGCCGCGCCTTCCACGCCTTCACCATGCCCCACATGCCCAACAGCGCCACCCCCGGCGTCAGCGTGACGAGCGCGACCCCGGGCCAGAAGCCCAGTTGCTGCAGGCGCCAGCCGATGGCCGCCCCGCTCCCCGCCGAGGAGCGCACCCAGGCGTGGTGGAAGTCCTCCACCGCCTTGATGGGATAGAACGGGTCGCCGTGCATCAGCTCGTTGCCCTGCATCCACAGCAGGGGGAACGGCAGGCACGCCAGCCCGAAGCCCACCGCGCGCGTCAGCGCCGCCACCTTGTCGTCGCTGCTGAACCACAGCGCCGCGCACAACAGCGGGATGTACATCCACGCGTCGTAGCGCAGCGCGCAGGCGAGGTTGAGCATCACCGCCGCCTGGAACAGGGGCCCGAAGCGGTTCTCGTCCACCGCCTCCGCGTACAGCGCGAACGCCGCCAGCATGAAGAACAGCGACACCGCCTCGCTGCCCGCCGTGGTGGAGAACTGCAGGTGCATGCCCCACGCGGAGAAGGCGAGCGCGGCCACCACGCCCGCGCGCCAGCCGAACAGCCGCCGCGTCAACGCGAACAGCGGCACCACCGACAGCACGCCGAACAGCAGGCTCACCACGCGCCCGGCCACCTCGCGGTCCAGCACGGACAGCGCCGCGCCCACCAGGTACATGTGCAGCGGACCGAACTGGTACGCGCCATCCCCGTACGCGGTGATGACGTGCGGCGCGCGCAGCCACCGCTCCGCCAGCTCCGTGCGCACCACCGCGTCACCGTAGAGGTTCTCGTTGAACGCGAAGACCGCCAGGCGCGGCAGGAGGACCACCACCAGCAGCATCCCGATGAGCCACCGGGTCGAGGGCTCGGACGCGGGAGCGGGCACCGCCGCGAGGCTCGGCGCGGGGGACGGGGGGAGGAACACGGGAGAGGGGGCGGTCGCCATGACGCGCGGCAGGATACGCAGGCACGGCACAAAGCCAAGCCGGCGACCCCGCTTCCCGCATTCTCCGCCGCCGCCGGACTTCACCCCGCGCGAAGGCTGGCGCCGTGAAACACCGGGCGCTCGCCCGCCCCGAAGGGCGAGGACGCTCGCCCGCCTGCCGCCATCCTTCGCCGCGCCGCGACCCGGTCTCCTCGCCGACATGTGGCGCGAACTCAGACGCCACCCCACAGTCAGCGGACATTCCAGTGTCAACGTGAGCGCGGGAAAGCACTCAGGCGTTCAATACCCCTCGCCCAGAGGGGGGGACCCTACCCCCGTGGACGAGCCGCCCTATAATCAGCCCTGCCTCTTCACCCCGTGGAGGGGGCCGCCATTCGCAGATGACGCGCCCCTGACACGAGCGTAACGCGCGGTCCCACTCCGCGGCGGGGTCCCGAATGGGCGGCAGGGCTGTCGTGCCTGGGACCTCGGCGGGGTGGGTGTGGAATGGCAATCCAGTCCTCCAGGTTCACCAAACTGGCCCCTTTTCGTCGCGACTTATCGCGGCGCCGAGGAGGCTCCGAGGGAGAGACATGAGGGACGCTGAGAAGGGTTCGTGGGTCTCCAGAATCGCCGCGCTCCAGGACGCGAAGACCTATGCGGAGCTCAACTGGGAAGGCTCCTTCGAGGACTACCTGGAGATCGTCCGGAAGAACCCCAAGGTGACGCGCACCGCCTTCCAGAGGATCTACGACATGATCCTCAGCCACGGGAAGACGGAGTACATCGACAACAAGAAGAAGCTCATCCGCTACCACTTCTTCAGCGACGAGAAGTTCGGGGGCAAGGACGCCATCTTCGGCCTGGACGTGCCGCTGATGAAGCTGGTGAACGTCTTCAAGTCCGCCGCCCAGGGCTACGGCACGGAGAAGCGCGTCATCCTCCTGCACGGCCCCGTGGGCTCGTCCAAGTCCACCATCGCCCGCCTGCTCAAGAAGGGCACGGAGGAGTACTCCAAGACGCCCGAGGGCGCCGCCTACACGTTCTCCTGGACCACGGACAAGAAGCTGCCGGACGGCACCACCGTGAAGGAGAAGATGAAGTGCCCCATGAACGAGGAGCCGCTCAACCTGGTTCCCCGTGAGTGGCGCGCCAAGGTCTACGCGGAGCTCGCCCCGCCGGACGACGGCCACGCCGTCCCGGACGGCTCCGAGCTGTGCCCCGCCTGCCGCTTCGTCTTCAAGGACCTGATGACGCAGTACCACGGCGACTTCGCCCGGGTGATGGAGCACGTGCGCGTCAACCGGCTCGTCTTCAGCGAGAAGGACCGCGTCGGCATCGGCACGTTCCAGCCCAAGGACGAGAAGAACCAGGACTCCACCGAGCTCACCGGCGACATCAACTACCGGAAGATCGCCGAGTACGGCTCCGACTCCGACCCGCGCGCCTTCAACTTCGACGGCGAGTTCAACATCGCCAACCGCGGCATCATCGAGTTCGTCGAGGTGCTCAAGCTGGACGTCGCCTTCCTCTACGACCTGCTCGGCGCGTCGCAGGAGCACAAAATCAAGCCGAAGAAGTTCCCGCAGACGGACATCGACGAGGTCATCCTCGGCCACACCAACGAGCCCGAGTACAAGAAGCTCGAGAACAACGAGTTCATGGAGGCCCTGCGCGACCGCACGGTGAAGATCGACGTGCCGTACATCACCAAGCTCGCGGAAGAGGTGAAGATCTACGAGAAGGACTTCAACTCCCGCGCCATCAAGGGCAAGCACATCGCGCCCCACACGCTGGAGATGGCCGCCATGTGGGCCGTGCTCACCCGCCTGGAGGAGCCCAAGAAGCACAACCTGTCGCTGCTCCAGAAGCTCAAGCTCTACAACGGCAAGACGCTCCCCAACTTCACCGAGGACAACATCAAGGAGCTGCGCAAGGAGAGCATCCGCGAGGGCCTGGAGGGCATCTCCCCCCGCTACATCCAGGACAAGATCTCCAACGCCCTGGTGAGCGACAAGGGCGAGGGCTGCATCAACCCCTTCATGGTCCTCAACGAGCTGGAGGCCGGCCTCAAGGCGCACTCGCTCATCAACAGCGAGGACGCGCGCAAGCGGATGAAGGAGCTGCTCACCTCCGTCAAGCAGGAGTACGAGGACATCGTCAAGAACGAGGTCCAGCGCGCCATCTCCGCGGACGAGGACGCCATCGGCAAGCTGTGCGGCAACTACATCGACAACATCAAGGCCTACACCCAGAAGGAGAAGGTCAAGAACAAGTACACCGGCCTCTACGAGGAGCCTGACGAGCGGCTCATGCGGGCCATCGAAGAGAAGATCGACATCCCCGACAGCCGCAAGGACGACTTCCGGCGCGAAATCATGAACTACATCGGCGCGCTGGCGGTGGAGGGGAAGACCTTCAACTACCGGACCAACGAGCGGCTGCACAAGGCGCTCGAGCTGAAGCTGTTCGAGGACCAGAAGGACAGCATCAAGCTCAAGAACCTCGTCTCCTCCGTCGTGGACAAGGAGACCCAGGAGAAGATCGACCTGGTGAAGGACCGGATGATGAAGAACTACGGCTACTGCGAGATCTGCTCCACGGACGTCCTCAACTTCGTGGCCAGCATCTTCGCCCGCGGCGACGCGAAGGAGTAGCACCAGGAGAGGGGCGAGCCGTCGTGACCTTGAAGATCCACCAGGACCACTCCCGCTTCAAACAGATCGTCCGCGGGAAGATAAAGGCCAACCTGCGCAAGTACGTGCAGAAGGGCGAGATGATCGGCAAGCGGGGCAAGGATGCCATCAGCATCCCCATCCCCTTCATCGACATCCCGCGCTTCAAGTACGGCCACAAGGAGCAGGGGGGCGTAGGCCAGGGAGAGGGCGAGGTGGGCCAGCAGCTCGGCCCCGGGGCGGTGGAGCCCGGGGAGGGCCACCAGGCCGGCCAGGGCGAGGGAGACCACGCGCTGGAGGTGGACATCACGCTCGACGAGCTCGCGCAGATACTGGGCGAGGAGCTGGCGCTGCCCAACATCGAGCGGCGCCACAACGAGAAGCTCGTCACGCAGAAGATCCGCTACACCGGCATCAACACCACCGGCCCGGAGTCGCTGCGCCACTTCAAGCGCACCTTCAAGCAGGCCCTGCGCCGGCAGATCGCCGCCGGCACCTACGACCCGGGGCGGCCGGTCATCATCCCCACGCGGGAGGACCGCCGCTACCGCAGCTACAAGCTGCAGGACCTGCCGGAGACCAACGCGGTCATCATCTACATGATGGACGTGTCCGGCTCCATGGGTGACGAGCAGAAGGAGATCGTCCGCATCGAGAGCTTCTGGCTCGATACGTGGCTGCGCCACCAGTACAAGGGCCTGGAGTCGCGCTACATCATCCACGACGCCGTCGCGCGGGAGGTGGACCGCGACACGTTCTTCCACACCCGCGAGTCCGGCGGGACGATGATCTCCAGCGCCTACAAGCTCTGCCGGGACATCATCCTGGCGGACTACCCCAAGAGCGCCTGGAACATCTACCCGTTCCACTTCAGCGACGGGGACAACTGGAGCGCGGACGACACGCGGCAGTGCATCGACATGCTGCGCAACGACGTGCTCCCCAACGTCAACCAGTTCGCCTACGGGCAGGTGGAGTCGCCCTACGGCAGCGGCCAGTTCATCAAGGACCTGCGCGAGGCGGTGGGCGATTCGCCCCACGTCGCGCTCAGCGAAATCGCGGACAAGGACGCCATCTACGCGTCCATCAAGGACTTCCTCGGCAAGGGCCGGTGAAGCAGGCACCCCACCCTCGCGCCATTCGGAGCAACCGTTCGATGCCCAAGAGCCTGACACCCCGCCTCGCCGCGCTCAGGGATGAAATCCACGGCTACGCCAAGGAGTTCGGCCTCGACTTCTTCGACACCGTCTTCGAGATGGTGTCCTACGACGAGATGAACATGGTGGCCGCCTACGGCGGCTTCCCCACGCGCTACCCCCACTGGCGCTGGGGCATGGAGTACGAACAGCTGGCCAAGGGGTACGAGTACGGGCTCTCCAAGATCTACGAGCTCGTCATCAACAACGACCCCTGCTACGCCTACTTGATGGAGAGCAACCCGGAGGTGGACCAGAAGCTGGTCATGGCCCACGTCTACGGTCACTGCGACTTCTTCAAGAACAACTTCTCCTTCCGGCACACCAACCGCCGGATGATCGACGAGATGGCCAACCACGCCACGCGCGTGCGCCGCTGGGTGGACAAGATCGGCGTGGAGAAGGTCGAGGACTTCATCGACCGCACGCTGAGCCTGGAGAACCTCATCGACCAGCACTCGCCCCACATCCGGCGCAACCCGGACCCCCGGCGGGCGGAGGACGAACTCAAGGCCAACGAGCGCGTGGAGGGCTTCAAGGTGGGCCGCGAGTACATGCGCGGCTACATCAACCCGTCGGAGTTCCTCGACTCGCAGCGCAAGAAGGTCGAGGACGAGAAGCAGCGGGCCAAGAAGTTCCCCGAGCGCCCCCAGCGCGACGTGCTGCTGTTCCTCCTGGAGGAGGCGCCGCTGGAGCCGTGGGAGTCGGACATCCTCGCCATCCTCCGCGAGGAGGCCCACTACTTCGCGCCCCAGGGCCAGACGAAGATCATGAACGAGGGGTGGGCCAGCTACTGGCACTCCACCATCATGACCCGCCGCGCGCTCAAGGACGACGAGCTCATCGACTACGCGGACCACCACTCCGGCACCATGGGCACCCGCCCCGGCGCCATCAACCCGTACAAGCTGGGCATCGAGCTGTGGCGCGACATCGAGGAGCGCTGGAACAAGGGCCGCTTCGGCAAGGAGTGGGACGAGTGTGACGACCTGCGCGCCCGCCGCAACTGGGACAAGAAGCTGGGCGCGGGCCGCGAGAAGATCTTCGAGGTGCGCAAGCACTACAACGACATCACCTTCATCGACACGTTCCTCACCGCCGAGTTCGCGATGGAGCAGAAGCTCTTCGTGTATGGCTTCAACGAGAAGCGCAACTCGTGGGAGATATTGGACCGCGAGTTCCGCAAGGTGAAGAACAAGCTCCTGCAGGGCCTCACCAACTTCGGCCAGCCCATCATCGAGGTGGTGGACGGCAACCACGAGAACCGCGGCGAGCTGCTCTTGGCCCACAAGCACGACGGCCAGGACCTCAAGGGCGACTACGCCCGGGAGACGCTGCGCAACCTCCAGTCGCTGTGGCGCCGCCCCGTCTGCCTCGTCACCCGCTACGACAACAAGAGCGTCCTGCTGCGCTTCGACGGGACGAACCACACGGAGAAGAAGGTGGAGCTGTAGTCCACGCCCCCGGCGCGGGGGCGCTTCAGGCCCCCGGGCCGCGCAGGAGCCCCGCCTGCCCCTCCGAGGCGTGGGCCCCGGGGCCCCGCAGCAGCGCGGGCGGCAGCCAGTCCCCCGCGCCCGGTGAGGAGCCGGAGCGCGCCACGTGCTCCAGCACCGCGCACAGCGCGTCCGCGTGCGCGAAGCGCTCCCCGGGGTCCGCCGCCAGGCAGCACCCGAGCGTCGCCGCGAAGCTCGGGTCGATGCCCGGCACCAGCTCCGACATCAACGCCCGCATCCCGTCCTCCGGCGGGAGCGCCCCGTGCGCCGCGCCGGGGCGGCTGGAGGGCACCCAGCCCGTGCACAGCTCGAACAGGAGCAGCCCCAGCGCGTAGAGGTCGCTGCGCGGCGTCGCGCCCGCCCCCTGGCGCACCTCCGGGGCCATGTAGCGCGGCGTGCCCACCACGCTCGGCCCGGACGGAGAGGTGAGCCGCTCGGCGCCCACGAAGGTGGCCAGACCGAAGTCGAACAGCTTCACCGTGCCGTCCGGCGCGAGGATGGCGTTGCCCGGCTTGATGTCCCGGTGGAGCACCCCGCGCTGGTGCGCGGCCCGCAGGCCCCGGGCCAGCCCCACGGCGATGTGCAGCACCCGCTGCCAGGGCAGGGGCGGCCGCAGCTCCACCAGGCACTGGCCCTCCACGTATTCGTACACGAGGAACGGCCGCCCCCCCACCTCTCCCACCCGGTGCAGGGCCACCACGTTCGGGTGCTTGATGCGGGAGATGGCGCGCGCCTCGATGGCGAAGCTCGCCAGCGTCCCCGCGTCCGGCTGCCGCGCCACGCACAGCTTCAACGCCACCCGCCGGTTCGTCGAAGTGTCGTGCGCGAGATAGACGGCCCCCATCCCACCTCGCCCCAGGAGCCGCACCAGGCGAAACTCATCCACCTCCTCCGGCGGGGTCCACGCCGCGCCCAGCGGCGACGGCGGCGAACGGAGCTCCGAAGCAGGGCCGTCCCCTCTCGCCAGCGCCACGAGCAGCGCGTGGCACGCGGAGCACTCGGCGGCGTGGCGATGCGCGAGCGAATTGGCCGCCATGGCCAGACGTCCCTCGAGCAGCGCCGTCACGTCCTCATTGCACAGGCATCCCGTTGGCAATCGCTTGCCCCCCCTCGGAAGACCCCGGGACGCAGCCTCTCACAAAACGCCGGCGCTTCGCAGCGCCCCCCGGGTCCTGTGTGGCCACGTCCCCCCTCCCGTCGGTCCCTCATTCCGAAGGAATACGGCGCTGGGCTTTATTTATGGCCAGATCAGCTGACGGAGGGGTGGTGGTATTCGCACGGACATTCCTGACACACGCGGGATGGCAGGTCGAACAAGCCCAACAGCTCGAGGGCCTGGAAGCGCAGCTTCGGCTGCTCTGGGCGGAGGGCACGGCGCGTTGGCCAGACATTCCACTCTCCACGGAGACTTTCATCGTCTATCTCGCCGAGCGCTCGCCGCCGTGGGCGCCGGGGGAGGACCTGCAGCGCGTGCTCGCGCCGTTGCACCCCGGTGACCTCTACCTCGCGTGTGCGTGCGCGCAGGGGCTGCCCGCGGCGCTCGCCGCCTTCGAGCGGCACCACATGGCGAGCATCCCCGCGACACTGGCGCACATGAAGCTGGCCGAGTCGACGGTCGACGACATCCGGCAGCGCGTCCGGGAGCGGCTGCTGGTGCGCACCGAGGCGCCGCCGCGCATCACGGAGTACTCGGGGCGGGGCCTGCTGAGCAACTGGGTGCGCGTGGTGGCGGTGCGCACCGCGCTCAGCCAGCTCCGCACCGCGCGCGAGGAGGGCTCCGTGAGCGACGCCATCCTGGACCTGATGCCCTCCCCCGGCGACGACCCGGAGGTGGAGGCCATCCAGCGGCGCTACCAGGTCGAATTCCGCCAGGCCATGGAGGAGGCCTTCGCCGCCCTGCCCAGCAAGCACCGCTACCTCTTGCGGCTGCACTTCGTGGATCGCCTCTCCACGTCGAAGATTGGCGCCCTCTTCAATGTCAATCAGTCCACCGCCTCGAGGTGGCTGCAGAGTGCACAACAGGACGTCCACGACGAGACGCGGCGCATCCTCAAGGAGCGCCTGGACCTGTCCTCGCAGGAGTTCACCAGCCTCCTGCGCGCGGTGGAAAGCCAGCTCAACCTCAGCATCAGCCGGCTCCTCACCGAAGGCTGACACCGCCACGTCAAGGCAGCGCAACACAGCGACAAGGCAAGAATCCGCCGACGATGTAGCTGGAGATTCTTTGCATAGCCTGACACCCGAGCGCGTCTTTAACCCGCGAACACCCATCCTGGGACGGGGATGTCGAATCCCTGTCACGCGCCACGCCGTGTGCGCCGCGGGCCACACGACCTGACCTCGCCGGAGCGGACGTCCCCCGCCGCCTCCGCCACCGCGACCCTCTGCGCCCTCCCCGGCGGCCCTCGCGGCCCGCCGCGACGCCACCCGTTCACCCCAAGCAGTGCCCGCGCCCGTCGCGGGCACTCGTCACCTGCAGCACAGGAGGCACCATGCAGACACAGCAGACACGTGCCCGTCGTACTCGATCCACGCGCGCCCCAATCCTGCCGCTGGTTGGAATGATGTCGCTGGCGTTCGTCGGGTGCAGCGGCCCCGCCGAGCAGGACACCGACACGCCGCCGGAGCGGCTGATGAGCCGCGTGGCGCCGCTGTACAAGGCGGCCGCCAACGACGTGGTACCCGGCGAGTACATCATCGTCTTCGGCGCGGAGGTGAGCACGACGGAGATCGCCACCGCCGTCGCCGACGTGGCCGCCGCGGGCGGCGACAACTCCGTGCTGCACCAGTACGGCATCATCCCGGGCTTCTCCGCCAAGCTGGACGCCACGCAGCTGGCGGCGCTGCAGGGCAACCCGGCCGTCTCCTATATCGAGGAGAACGCCATCGCCCAGGCCAACACCAGCTTCCCCAGCCCGGCGGACGGCATCGACCGGGTGGACCAGCGCCTGGGTCATGACGGCTTCTACAACGACCATGGCCGCACGGGCGCGGGCGTCCACCTGTACGTCGTGGACACCGGCATCAATTCGCGCCACACGGAGTTCACCGGGCGAGTCGGCAACGGGTTCACGGCCATCACGGACGGCCGGGGCGTGGAGGACTGTCACGGCCACGGCACGCACGTGAGCAGCACGGCGGCGGGCACGCAGTACGGCATCGCCAAGCAGGCGCGCATCCACCCGGTCCGCGTGCTGGACTGCGGCGGCTCCGGGACGTGGGAAGGAGTCATCGCGGGCGTGGACTTCGTCCGCGCGGACTGCCCCAACCAGAACGGCCCCTGCGTGGCCAACATGAGCCTGGGCGGCGGGCGGTCGGACGCGGTCAACACGGCGGTGGCCAACGCCATCGCCGCGGGCGTGACGTTCGTCGTGGCGGCGGGCAACGAGACGTCGGACGCGTGTACGCGCTCGCCGGCGAGCACCCCGGCGGCCATCACCGTGGGCGCCACGGACGACAACGACCGCCGCGCGTTCTTCTCCAACTTCGGCCCCTGCGTGGACCTGTTCGCGCCAGGCGTCAGCATCCTGGGCGCGTGGCTGGGCAGCACCACGGCCACCCGCTCCATCGACGGCACGTCCATGGCCAGCCCCCACGTCGCGGGCGCCGCGGCCAACTACCTGAGCGACCACCGCACGGCGCGCCCCGCCCAGGTGGAGCTCAACGTCGAGGGCTCCGCGAGCCTCAACTGCGTCACCGACGAGCGCGGCTCCCCCAACGTCTTCCTCTTCACCGACCTGAACCAGGGCAACTACTACTGCACGAACGAGGTCGCCAGCTGCAAGGGCTTCTGCGGCGGCCAGAGCTACGGCTGCTTCTGCGACGACGCCTGCGAGCGCAACGGCGACTGCTGCGCCGACTACACCACCGTCTGTCTGTGAGCGGCGTTTCCCCCACCCTCGTTGGATTCAAGGAGGCTTCAACATGCTGCCAATGCGTCGTTATGTCGTGATGGGCGCGGCCATCGCCGGCGTCTGCTTCGGTCCGCTGTCCGGCTGCACGTCCAACCCACAGGAGTCCATGCCGGAGTTCGTGGGCCACAACCAGCAGGGCGTGGGCGAGCCCGGCCGCCTCACCAAGGCGGAGTGGGCCACCTTCCTCTCCGACCAGAAGTACCTGCACTCCATCGCCAGGCCCGACGTCCGCATCCGCCTGAACCTGGCGGACGAGTCCCAGTACCGCTTCGCCATGTCCCGCCTGAAGCTCGCGGGCAAGACGCCGGACAACTCGCCCTACCTGTTCAAGGCGCTGGAGCAGCGGCGCCAGGACCACATCGCCAAGGGCTACAAGCCGGGCCTGCTGCCCCAGGCCTCCAACAGCCTGGTGGGCACCGCGGACCTCCAGGAGATGCACCTCATCGAGGAGGCCAGCATCGGCGAGACGACCCCGGTGGCCAATGACGGCCTGGGCACCGCCAGCACCACCTTCCCGGGTGGCGCCATCTACACCTACGTCGACGTCAGCTACACCGACGCGAGCGGCGCGGCGCTGGGCAACCTGGAGTGGAGCGAGGAGTTCGACGGCGGCCGGAAGCTCACCATCAACTCCCAGGGCAACCTGGCGCTCACCACCCAGCGGCGCTACCGCGTCTCGTCCTACAAGGTCGAGGAGTCGGCCGCCGAGGGCGTCCTGGACTCCTACATCTACAAGGAGGTGGGCCTCAACGGCGGCCCGGAGGTCAACGAGGCGCCCCGCCTGACGCCCCCCAACGTGCTGGCGCCGCTCGACGTGGCGTTCAACGACAACCTCATCTCCGTGTGCCTCAACCGCACCTGGACCCAGGACTGCGACTACGACCTGACCGGCAACCTGAACTCCGTCAAGCTGCCGCTGCAGGGCTCCATCTCCGTCACCAGCAGCCACGTCTTCGACTCCACGGAGATCGACCGCTTCAAGACGAACCTGAACGGCGGCCTCGCGGTTCCGGAGGCGGGGCACCTCAAGCTCATCCTCACCAACTCGGGCGGCGGCTGCGACGTCACGGACGGCACCACGCTCGTGGCGAAGATGGCCCAGTTCTGGAACCGCGTCACGCTGAGCGCGGACAAGAAGACCTTCTCCTGGGACCTGACGGGCACCAACGCCGCGTTCTTCGACGACGGCTGCCGCCAGGTGCAGGACGACGTGAAGCTGACGGCGTTCATCACCCTGCCGCTCATCTCCGCCGGCACCACGTACCGCTCCTCCATCACCCTGAGCAACGACCCGGCGGCCATCCGTCCGGACTACGTGTTCAAGAAGATCACCGTCACCAACAGCTGCCTGGCGGCGGGCACGGAGATCGAACTGGCCGAGGGCAAGCCGGCCACCATCGAGACGCTCAAGGCGGGTGACCACGTCACCAACCCCTTCGCCCCGTCGCTGACGGTGATGGACACGGCGGTGGGCATCGAGACCACGCCCATGGTGCGCATCCGCAGCGAGTCGGGCCGCTCCCTGCTGATGACGGAGATGCACCCCATCCAGGTCGCCGCGCGCGGCATGGTCCAGGCGCGCGAGCTGAAGAAGGGCGACCTGGTCATGACCAGGACGGGCCCCAGCAAGCTCGTCGAGGTCCGCCGCGAGGCGTTCACCGGCAAGGTCTACAACGTCAAGGTCGGCACCCAGGCGGAGCAGAGCACGCTGGGCGCGGACCAGACGGCGGTGTACGCCAACGGCTTCCTCGTGGGTGACGGGCAGATCCAGAAGAAGTACGAGTCCATCGCCCTGCAGCCCAAGACGGGCGACATGCTCGCCCGGCTGCCCAGCCGGTGGCACCGCGACTACCAGCTTTCGCTCCAGCGCCGGTAGTCCACGCCCTCCCCCCCGATGGTCCACATCGACGGCCCCGCCCGCGTGAAGGCGGGGCCGTCCCACGCCTCGAACGGCCACTCCGCGGTTGCTCGCGGAGTGGCCGTACTCGCCTCCGACATCCCGTGGTCCGCCTGAACCCCGAGCCCGCCGTTCCGGAGTGAACCTGATGCAGACTCGCAAGTCCTTCCTGCTCCCCTTCGCCGCCGCGCTGGTGGTGGCTGCCTGCGGTGGAGACACCCCGCCACCGCCCGCGCCGCAGCCCGCGTCCACCGCGCCCACGGCGCAGCGGCCCCAGCACATCCTGAGCGACGAGGCCCTGGCCGAGCGTCGCCGCGCCGCGACCCTGAGCCTGGTGAAGCCCTCCGCCGTGGGCGCCTCGCTCGCCAGCGCGATGGAGGTCTCCAACGCGCTCGACCTGCCCGCGGGCATGGTGACGGGCTCGTCGCTCGTGAGCCTCAACCCCCAGGCGGCCATGGTGCTGCCCAGGTACGGCAACGACATCACGCCGCGCAGGGGTGACTCCCTGGTCGTCCTGAGCACGGGCAACATCAACGTCGCCAACCTGCCGGAGCCCGGCACGGACTACCCGCCCGTGGGCGTGGACGGCGACGTGGTCACCTTCCGGGTCACCCTCAACGTGCCGCTCGGCAACAACCGGATGTCGTTCGACTACCGGTTCCTGAGCGCCGAGTCGCCCGAATACATCGGGACCCAGTTCAACGACACGTTCAATGCCCACGTCGAGGACTCCGGTGGCCGGCGCCTCGTGGCCACCGCGTCCGTGAACAGCTCCACCTTCTTCGACGTGTCCACCACCCGCGCCGCGGGCACCGGCTACGACACGCTGTTCGCGGACGACCCGGCCGGCGTCGACTACTTCCCGGTCACCTACCCGCCGGACATCATGCGCTTCCCGGACGCGGGCATCACCGACTTCCGGACCGCCAACTTCGAGGTCATCCCCGGCGGCTCCATCACACTGGAGTTCGACATCCGGGACCTGGGCGACGGCGTGCTGGACTCCGCGGTGGTCATCGACAACATCACCTTCGCCAACATGGAGGTGGTGGACCCCAACCCCACCCTGCTCCACCACTTCCTGGGCACCGTCCTGACGGACACGTCCCTGCTGGTGAACTCCACCTCGGCCGTGCCCCACGTGCGGGCGGTGGCCGCGGACGGCGTGACGCAGGTGCTCCTGCGCTCCAAGTTCGCCGCCGCGGGCCGCGTGACGTTCTCCATCAGCGGCACCAGCCCCGCCAACGGCGGCGTGGGCGCCGTCGGGACCTCCGAGCGCGCCGCGACCGTGGCCGTGAACACCGTCCCCTTCGGCGGCGTCCACTACGCGTTCGCCCTGTACACCGCGCCCGCGGACTTCGACAGCGGGGGGTTCTCCGGGGTTTCCTCCCGGCCCCTGACCCTCAGCGCCAACTACGTCCCCACGACGGGGACGGGCTTCACCACCCAGGTGGCGCTGGACATCGTCCGTCCCCCGGTGGTGCTCGTCCACGACCTCTGGTCCTCGTGTGACTTCATCAGCGGCGCCGGGAGCATCAAGCAGAGCCCGCTCTTCGAGGTGACGTGCGCGGACTACTCGTCGACGGCGTCCGAATCCATGCTCTCCGCCGCCAACACCCTCGTGGTCCCGGAGACCATCCACGAGGCGCTCGACGAGATGCGCCAGCGGCAGATCGCCGTCGCCCAGGCGGACGTCGTCGCCCACGGCATGGGCGGGCTGCTCGCCCGCCGGTTCGTCGACTGGAGCAACTACTACGGCTTCGACAGCTTCAACCAGGGCACCATCAACCGCCTCATCACCCTGAACACGCCGCACGTCGGCACGCGCCTGGCGAACGAGATCGTGGCGATGCGCGACTTCATCCAGGTCGAGAACGCCACGACGTGGGGACAGGTCAAGGACTCGCTGGCGGCGCTGAATCCCCCCATCCTCCTCCAGGACCCGCTCGACCCCGCCAAGGCGATGGCCATCGACGACCTGAAGGTCCAGAGCGACGTCATCAAGCTCATCCGCCAGACGCCCGTCCCCACCCACGTCCTCACCAGCCAGGGCGCGCAGGGCCTGGCGCGCACCCCGACCACGACCATCCTCCCCGACAACGTCAAGGTCCTGTACACCAAGATGGAGACCAACCACCCGCTGGTCTACGGGAACTCGAACACCGCGTTCCGGATGAAGCTCATCCTCGGCCCCGACAGCCACCTGTTCTGCAACGATCCGCACGACGTCTTCGTCGCGACCTGGGACCAGCGCGGAGGCCTCCCGGTGGGGAGCACCGCCGTCAGCCCCTTCGACGTGACGACGGGGAACCGGGACTCGGAGCACTTCAAGGTCCCGAACGACACCGCGCACCGGGACAGGCTCGTCGCGCTGCTCAACAGCCCGGTGGGCGGCCCCAACTTCACCACCACCCTCCCCAGCCCCTTCGGGCTCGGGAGCGAGAACGGCTGCACGGGGTTCGCCCCCATGCGCGCCCCCGAGGAGTTCGCCGCCGCGAGGGAGACCCTGCGGCTGGCCAGCGCCGCGGCGGGGAGCCTGACCATCACCTCTCCGGCGCCCGGCACCCAGGTGACGCCGGGGGGCTACGTGACGGTCGCCGTCGCGGGCACCGGGGGCTTCGCGCCCCAGACGGTGGGCATCATCGGCGGAGGCCGCGCCACCATCCTCGAGGCGGGTCCCTTCACCACCCAGTTCCAGATTCCCGTCGAGGCGCTCGGCTCCGTCACCTTCTCCGCGTTCGGCATCGACGCGCAGGGCCAGACGCTCTACGCGCCCAAGGTGACGCTGCCGGTGGTGACGTCCGCGCAGTTGAAGACGCTCGAGGTGCTCAACGGCGACGCCACCCTCAGCGGCCCCGGCGCGACGCGCAAGCTGGTCGTGCACGGCGTGTACTCGGACGGCGTCACGCGCGACGTCTCCTCCGCCACGCTCGGGACCCGCTACTCCACGTCGAACACGGGCATCGCCACCATCACCGCCGACGGGACGCTGACGGGCGTGGCCCCGGGCATGGCCACGGTCATGGTGCTCAACGGCACGGTGCTCACCAGCATCACCGTCACCGTGGGCGACACCGCGACCAACCAGTGCATCCCGGTCCGCCTGGGCGAATACAACCTCTTCGTCCTCAACGACTACTCGGAGGGCAACGAGGTCTACGGGAAGATCGCCGCCGGCCGCAACGTGTCGCTCAAGAACTTCTCGGTGGGCACCAAGCTCGCGGAGAACGACGTCTCGAACGTGCTCGTCGTCGGAGGCAACCTCACGCTCGTCAACGGCAGCGTGTGGGGCGACGCCCGGTATGGTGGGAAGTACGTCGTCGACGGCAAGGTCTCCTACCCGCGCGGCACCGTCGCCAAGGCCACGCCCATCAACTTCGCCGCCCAGGGCAACTGGATGCGCGCGCTCTCCAGCAACCTCGGGAACCTCCCCCCCAACGGCAAGACGGTCATCGAGTCGTGGGGCGGCGTCTACCTGACGGGCACGAACAAGAAGACGAACATCTTCGACGTCGACGCCAGCGTCTTCAAGGGCACCGTGCTCCTCACCATCGAGGCGCCCACCAAGAGCCACGTCATCATCAACGTCCGCGGCGACTACCCCGTCTTCACCAACTTCGGCCACGTCTTCAACGGCGGCATCGACGAGACCGGCGTCCTCTTCAACTTCCCCGACGCCACCTCCATCACCGCCTTTGACTATGGCTTCTACGGCACGGTGCTTGCACCAAACGCAGACATCAATTTCAATGAAGGAAGCTTCGTGGGTGGCATCTACGCCCGTTCGCTGAAGGGGAACGCGGTCGGACAGATCAACCGGCTGCGGGACACCGACATCTGCAATTGATGTCAGACTTCAGCGTTCGCCGCTGAACCGCGACAGTGGGGGTCCAGGGTGCTCGAAAATCTGAGGCGCAGAACATCCTCCATGCTCACCGCGCTCGCGCTCTGTGCGGGGTGCGCGGTGGAATCCCCCACGCCCGCGTCTCCCGACCTGGCAACACAGGTCGGGAGACGTGAGCTTGCCGCCCAGGACTCCGTCGTCGTCTCACGGGACGCGGAGCGCCGGGTCCCGACGATGATGTGGGCACCGTCGGGTGCCTTCATCGCGGGCCCGGAGGCCCGGACCCCGGAGGCCGCCGCCTGGGACTACCTGAAGGCCCACGCCTCGCATTACCGCCTGTCCCCCGCCGCCCTGGGAACGGCGTACGTGCACCACGTCCACGACACGGGCCGGGGCGGCATCATCGTGTTCTTCCGACAGCGCGTGGGCGACGTCGAGGTGGCGCGCACGGAGCTGAAGGTCCTCATGACCCGGGACCTCTCACTGGTCGCCCTCACCGGGAACCTGCATGACGGCGTGGACGCGCTCCTGGGCACGGCGTCCGGACTGAGCGCCTCCCCGGAGCGTTTCTCCATGCCGCCCTCGGGGGCCGTCCTCGGAGCCCTGGAGGACCTCTACGGACTGACGCTCTCGGAGGGCGCGGCCGTCCAGCCCGTGGCCACGCTCCGCCCGGGTGTCGAGCGGTTCGAGCTCACCGCGAGCAGCGCGGACGCGCGCTCGGGAATCACGCTGCTCGAACCCGCCACCGTCCAGCGCGTCTACCTCCCCTTCGAGGGGACGCTGCGGCCCGCCTACTCCGTCGACCTGCTCGCGGAGCGCGCGGGAGGACTCGACCGGAAGGGCTACGAATACCTGGTCGACGCGGTGGACGGCAGGCCGCTTCGGAGCACCAACCGCGTCTTCGGCAACACGTTCTCCTATCGCGTCTGGGCGGACGCGGACGGGACACCCCAGGATGGACCGCTCGCCGACTTCACGCCCTACCCGTACGACAGTCCGAACGCGGGCTACGACCCGGGCTTCGTCGCGCCCCGGGACATCACGTGGGCGGGACGCCCGAGCAACGGCCCGCTCGGCGTGGACCCCTGGCTGGACGCCAACGCGAGCCAGGCCGCGGGGAACAACGTCCGCGCCTACGCGGACCACGTCAACCCGGACGGCTACACCGAGGGCCAGGACCTGCAAGCCCCCGTGGGCCCGGGGCCACGCCAGTTCCACTACGACTTCGACCCCGCGCTCGAACCCATCGTGCCTGGAAATCCCAACCAGACACGCGCGGCCATCGTGAGTCTTTTCTACACGACCAACTGGCTCCACGACTATTTCTACGAGTCTGGCTTCACGGAGGTGGCGGGCAACGCCCAGCAGGACAACCTGGGCCGGGGCGGCGTGGCGAACGACCCGCTGCTCGCGGAGGCCCAGAACCTGGGCCCCACCGTCACCGTCCGCAACAACGCGTATATGTATGTCCCGAAGGACGGGACGTCGCCTCGCATGGAGATGTTCCTCTGGGAGGTCCCGGAGACGCGCAACGTCCGGGTCGGGAGCACGGACTACGCCACGGGGCGGGCCGAGTTCGGACAGCGGACGTTCGACCTGCGCGACGGACGGCTGGTGCTGGCCAACAGCGGCACGAGCACCGTCACCACCACCGCATGCACCGCGCTGACCAACGACGTCACCGGGGCCATCGTCCTGGCGGACCGGGGTGGCGGCTGCTCCTACGAGCTCAAGGCCGTCAACGCGCAGAGCGCGGGCGCGGCCGGCCTCATCGTCCTCAATCACATCCCAGGCGCGGAACCGCCCGTGATGTTCGAGGCCGACGCGAGCCTCAACCCCACCCTCCCGGTCCTCTCCGTCACCTACGAGGCGGGCGTCGCGTTCAAGGAGCTGCTGCGCAACGGCGCGGTCACCGGCACGATGTCGCGTCGCCTGACCCGGCCCGAGCGAGACGGGACGATCGACAACACCGTCGTCGCCCACGAGTGGGGCCACCTGCTGCACCTGCGGCTGGTGAGCTGCGCGGAGCCGCAATGCCTGGCGCAGAGCGAGGGGTGGGCGGACTTCATCGCGCTCCACCTGATGGTGCGGTCCGGGGACGACCTCGACGGAACGTACGGCGTGGGGGGCTACGCGGCGTTCATCACCGGGGACAGCACGTACTACGGCGCCCGCCGGGTCCCCTACTCGCGCAACCCCGCGCGCAATGCCTTGCGCTTCCGCCACCTCAGCGAGAGCGAGGCGCTGCCCGACACCCATCCCCTGCGGGACAACTACGGCGCGCACGCGGACGCCCACAACGCGGGGGAGGTCTGGGCGTCGATGCTCTTCGATGGCTACCTGGCCCTCATCGAGCAGGTCGGCAAGCCCGGCTCGGACCTCGCCACCTTCGCCGACGCCAAACGGCGCATGGCGGACTACGTCGTCGAGGGCATGAAGCTGGCCCCCGTGGACCCCACCTTCACGGAGCAGCGCGACGCGCTGCTCATGGCGGCCGTGAGCACGAACGCGGGCGACGCGCGCCTCCTGGCCCAGGCCTTCGCCCGCCGCGGAGCCGGCACCTGCGCCAGCTCGCCGCCCCGGAAGGCCCAGGACTTCGACACCCTGACGGAGTCCGAGCTGGCCCAGCCGGACCTCCGCTTCGAGTTGGAGAAGGCGGATGACAGCGAGCGCTCGTGCGACGCGGAGCGCGACGACGTCCTCGACGCCGGGGAGGCGGGCCTGCTCCGGCTGAAGGTGACCAACCAGGGCCTCGTCGCCGCCGAGGGCGTCACCATCGCCTTCGCCAGCAACCTGCCCCAGGTGATGGGGTTGCCCTCGGGAGACCTCACCCTGCCCACGCTCCTCCCGTTCACCTCCACCACGCTGACGTTCCCCATCTCGCTCCCCCAGGCCTCCGTCCCCACCCGGGTCCTCGAGCTGACGCTCACGCCCCCAGCCACCCTCACCTGCGACGCGCGCCCCCGACACCTCTTCGCGCGGATCGACCACGACCTGGGGACGGACAGCCGGGACACGGTCGAGAGTCCGGTGACGGCCTGGACGGCGACCGTCCTCGAGGGGAGCGCGGACCAGCGCTGGCAGCGCGTGGTGACCGACGACAGCACGGCCAGCACCCTCAACCACGTCTGGCACATGAAGGACGACTTCGACTTCGCCGACACGGCGCTGGTCTCCCCGCCGTTGAAGATCTCCAACACCGCGCCCTTCACCCTGCGCTTCGACCACCGCCACGCCTTCGCGTACATCGACCGGGGCCCGGGGCGGCGCGACTACTGGACCGGCGGCGTCGTCGAGCTCTCCGTGGATGGCGGCCAGACGTGGGAGGACGTGAACAAGTACGTGACGCCCGGCTATGGCGGGACGCTCGACGCGACGACGAGCAACAAGCTGGCGGGGCGCCCGGCCTACGTGGACCGGAGCAGCAGTTGGCCCGCGCTGGTCCCCTCCCCGCTCATGGACTTCGGCACGCGGTTCAAGGGCAAGACGCTCCAGCTGCGCTTCCGCTTCGGCTCCCCCTGGCTCATCGAGTCCCAGGGCTGGGACATCGACGACATCACCCTGGGCGGCGTCGACGAGAAGCCCTTCAGCGCCATCGTCGACGACGCCGGAGCCTGCCAGCTCGTCGCCGACGCGGGCGTGGACCAGTTCGTCGAGAGCGGGGCGCAGGTGACGCTCCAGGGCACGGGCACGCTGACGCCGCACGGAGGACCCGTGACCTATTTCTGGCGGCAGACGGGCGGCACGCCGGTGGCGCTGACGGGCGCGGACACCGCCTCGCCCCGGTTCACCGCGCCCACGGTGACCTCGGACACGAAGCTCTCCTTCGGGCTGACCGTGGCCTCCGGCGACTTCTCCGCGACGGACCCGGTGGACGTCACCGTCAAGAAGACCCCCGGGCCGGGCCCGACGGACCCCAAGCCCGACCCGCCGGAGGGCGGCTGCTCGATGACCCCGGAGACGCCGACGCGTCCCGGGAGCGGGTGGCTCGCCGGCGTGCTGATGTTGCTGCTGCGCGCCTGGAGCCAGGGCCCCGGCAGGGCGCGCGCGCACCGCGGCTGGAGGCCCCGCCGGGCTCCCGGCCCCCAGCAGCCAGGCAGGCGGGCCCGGACCTGGTTCTGGGCGAGCGCGCGAGTGTCCACTACACTCGCGCCCGCCCCATGCGAATCGCCCCCCTCCTGAGCCTGGCCACCTTGCTGGTGGCGTCCTCCTCCGAGGCCGTCGTCCGGTACGAAATCAAGAACCGCCGCATCGAGCCGAGGCAGACCCTGGCGGGCGCGCTGCATGACGCGAAGCTGCCGGACGCGCAGGTGACGGCGGTCATCTCCGCGCTGGAGGGCGTGTTCGACTTCCGCAAGTCGCGCGTGGGCGACCAGTTCCGCCTGGTGCTGCGCGACGGCGAGCTGGACTTCTTCGACTACCGCCAGAGCCTGGTGGACGAGTGGCAGGTGCGGCGCGACGGGGAGAAGTACGTCGGCAGCAAGCGCGCCATCGAGGTGGAGAAGCAGGTGGCGGTGGTGGCGCTGGACATCCAGACGTCGCTCTACGAGGCGGCGGTGGACGCGGGCGAGGACCCGGCCATCGGCATGGTGCTGGCGGACGTGTTCGCCTGGGACATCGACTTCTACCGGGACGTGCGCAAGGGCGACACGGCCAAGGCCCTGGTGGAGAAGTTCGTCTCCAAGGGCCGCGTGCTGCGCTACGGCGAGGTGCTCGCCGCGCAGTACGTGGGCGGGCTGGTGGGCCCCAAGAAGGTCTACCGCTACGTGCTCCCGGACGGGCAGCCCAACTACTTCCAGGCGGACGGCTCCAGCGCCAAGAAGACCTTCCTCAAGAGCCCGCTGAAGTACGCGCACGTCACCAGCAAGTTCGGCTCGCGCTTCCACCCGGTGCTCCAGTACCTGAAGAACCACAACGGCGTGGACTACGGGACGCCCATCGGCACGCCCGTGTGGGCCGTGGCGGACGGCACCGTCACCCAGGCGGGCAACGCGGGCGCCGCGGGCAACATGGTGGTCATCCGCCACGCCAACGGCTTCGAGACGCAGTACATGCACCTGTCGCGCTTCGGCGAGGGCATCCGCGCGGGCGCCCGCATCAGCCAGAAGCAGGTCATCGCCTACTCCGGCAACACCGGCCGCTCCACCGGGCCGCACCTGCACTTCGGGATGAAGCGCGGGGGCAGCTACACCAACCCGCTCAACCAGCAGTTCCCCCGCGCGGACCCGCTGCCCAAGACGCTGCTGCCGGACTTCCTGGCCAAGGCCCAGGAGCTGGCCGGGCAGATGGAGGCCGTGTCCGTGGCCGCGGTGGCCGGTCAGGCCCCCGCTCCCGCCGCCCCGTGAGGGCGCGCGGGCGCTACTCCCACCGGATGTCGTAGTCCGCGGCGAAGTAGCCGCGGGGCGTGCCCGTGACGGTCCCGTTGCACTGGATGGCCTTCAGGGCCTCCTGGAGCACGCCCTCGTGGAACTGGACCGGCTGCATGTCCCCCTCGAAGGCCAGGCGGACGTGGCGCTCCGCAATCACGGAGTACTCGCGCCGGCCGTAGCTCACCAGGGTGGAGTACGCGGTGGGCGCGTTGGACAAGAGGCGCTTGGGGTCCCCCTTGCCGATGAGCCGCGTCAGCGTCTGCCCCACGGTGGAGGAGAAGAAGCCCGTGACGGCCGCCGCCCCGCAGGCGCGCACCGCCTCCTCCTGGGAGCCGAACCGGCCCGCCTTCGCGAGCGCCTCCGACGTGGCGTACAGCAACCGGATGGCGTCCACCGCGGAGTAGGAGAAGAAGTCCACCGGCGAGCGCTTGAAGAGCGGCTCCCGCAGCTTCATGGCCGTGTCCGGGCCGAGCTGGCGCTCCGCGAGGTTCAGCACCGCGTTGAAGATGAGGCCGCGGACCGTGTCTTCGGGCCGCACCAGCGCCAGCCGCTGGTCCATGTCGTTCTTCGGATAGGCCATGACCGTTGATTTCTACATCAAACCCGGGACCGGGGGGCGGCCCTTCGGCGCGCAGGCTGTGTGAAAACGGGCGGAAGCCTCGCCCGGGAGGGTGACACCTGGACGTCCCAGGTCCTTGCCAGGGAGCATCCACCCCCTCCCCGGCTCCGCGCTTTTGCACGTACGGCGCGTGCCGGCCCTGCGCTACCCTCCCCCGAGCGTCCTCACGACTTCCCACCCGACCCATCCCTGGATGGAGACTCCTCGCGACATGGCCTCTTCCGGTTCCCCGTCCCGCCCCGCGTCCCCCTCGAACGATGACGTCGGCCGTACCGGACGTGATGCGAACACCATGCGGCGCTCGTTCCTCGACCACGTGCGCTACTCCCGTGGAAAGAACTACGAGACGTCCACGGCCCACGACCGCTTCATGGCGCTGTCGCTGGCGGTGCGCGACCGGCTGGCGGACCGGTGGGTGCGCACCGCGCGCACGTACTACGAGAAGGACGTCAAGCGCGCCTACTACCTGTCCGCGGAGTACCTCCTGGGGCGCGCCCTGGGGAACAACCTGCTGAGCCTGGGCATGCACGAGGCCGCCTCCGAGGCCATGCGGGAGGTGGGGGTGGACCTCACCAACCTGCTGGAGATGGAGCCGGACGCGGGCCTGGGCAACGGCGGCCTGGGGCGGCTGGCGGCGTGCTTCCTGGACTCGCTGGCGACGCTCGGCTACCCCGGCATGGGGTACGGCATCCGCTACGAGTTCGGCATCTTCACGCAGGACATCGTGGACGGCTACCAGGTGGAGCGCGCCGACGAGTGGCTCAAGTTCGGCAACCCGTGGGAGATCGTCCGGCCGGAGAAGGCGGTGCCGGTGCGCTTCTTCGGGCGGGTGGAGCACCACCAGGGGCCTGACGGCAAGCCCGTGGCGCGCTGGGTGGGCGGCAAGACGGTGGTGGGCGTGCCGTACGACACCCCCATCGCCGGCTACCACAACGACACCGTCAACACCCTGCGGCTGTGGCAGGCGCGCGCGTCCGAGGAGTTCGACCTGCTGCTGTTCAACGCGGGCGACTACGAGCGCTCCGTGGTGGAGAAGAACGACTCGGAGGTCATCTCCAAGGTCCTCTACCCCAACGACGCCTTCCAGGCCGGCAAGGAGCTGCGGCTCAAGCAGCAGTACTTCTTCGTCGCCTGCTCCATCGCGGACATCGTCCGGCGCTACCTGAAGAACCACACCGACTTCAGGGACTTCCCCAACAAGGCGGCCATCCAGCTCAACGACACGCACCCGGCCATCGGCGTGGCGGAGCTGATGCGCGTGCTGGTGGACGAGCGGCGGCTGACCTGGGACGAGGCGTGGTCCGTCACCCAGGGCGTGTTCGGCTACACCAACCACACGCTCCTGGCGGAGGCGATGGAGAAGTGGCCGGTGACGCTGTTCGAGCGGCTGCTGCCCCGGCACCTGGAAATCATCTACGAAATCAACACGCGCTTCCTGCGCCAGGTGCAGATCCGCTACCCGTACGACCAGGAGAAGCTGCGGCGGATGAGCCTGGTGGAGGAGGGCGCGGAGAAGAAGATCCGCATGGCGCACCTGGCGGTGGTGGGCAGCCACAGCGTCAACGGCGTGGCCGCGCTGCACACGGACCTGTTGCGCCGGGACGTGCTGCCGGACTTCGCGTCCATGTATCCGGAGCGTTTCAACAACAAGACCAACGGCGTGACGCCGCGCCGGTGGCTGGCGTGGTGCAACCCGCGGCTGTCCAAGCTCATCACCTCGCGCATCGGCGAGGGGTGGGCCACGGACCTGGACAAGCTGCGGGAGCTGGAGCCGCACGCGGAGGACCCGGCGTTCCGCCAGGCGTTCCGCGAGGTGAAGCGCGCCAACAAGGAGGACCTGTCCCGGCACATCCAGGACCTGCGCTGGGTGCAGCTCAATCCGGACGCCATCTTCGACGTGCAGATCAAGCGCCTGCACGAGTACAAGCGGCAGTTGCTCGACGCGGTGCACATCGTCGCGCTGTGGATGCGGGCGCGCCGAGACCCGAGCACCATCGTCCACCCGCGCGCGTTCATCTTCGGCGCCAAGGCCGCGCCGGGCTACCACCTGGCGAAGCTGACCATCCGGCTCATCAACGGCATCGCGGAGGTGGTCAACAGCGACGCGGGCACCACGGGGTTGCAGGTGGTGTTCGCGCCCAACTACCGGGTGAGCCTGGCCGAGCGCATCATCCCCGCGGCGGACGTGTCCGAGCAGATCTCCACGGCGGGCATGGAGGCCTCCGGCACGGGCAACATGAAGCTGATGCTCAACGGCGCGCTGACGCTGGGCACGCTGGACGGCGCCAACGTGGAGATTCGCGACGCGGTGGGCGACGAGAACTTCTTCCTCTTCGGCCTCACCGCGGACGAGGTCATCGCGCGCAAGCGCGCCGGCTACCGGCCGCGCGAGGAGTACCAGCAGAACCAGGAGCTGCGCGAGGCGCTGGACCTCATCTCCACCGGCTTCTTCTCCCCGGAGGACAAGAACCTCTACAAGCCCCTGGTGGACAGCCTCCTCGACGAGGACCGCTACCTGGTGCTGGCGGACTTCGCGTCGTACGCGGCGAAGCAGGACGAGGTGGTGCGCGCCTACCAGGACGCCGACGGCTGGACGCGCAAGTGCATCATCAACGTGGCCCGCGCCGGCATCTTCTCCTCCGACCGCACCATCAAGCAGTACGCCGAGGAGATCTGGCGCATCCAGCACACCGCCGTGGAGCCCTGAGCGCGGGCGCGCCGTGCGCCACGAGTCCCGCCGGGCCCTTCCGCCCAGGCGCTCGTGGCGCGCGCCGCGCGTATCGCGTGACACAGGACGGCCCGTCGCCCTGACGACGCGCCGCGCAATGACTCGCGGACAGAATCGACGACGCAGTGCGACACCGAACGAATGTCTCGTCCGGCGGGGCTGACGCGTCGCGATGTGTTGACTCGGGAGTCAATCCTGCTGCATTCATACGCCGGGTGTTCGGGATTCACCTGTTGATGCGGTTGCAGTGAGACATTCGCGGTGCCCCGCGAGGCGTCGTGGAATCCCGAGGCCCGGTTCCGACGTGCACTGGTTGCGACAGGCATTCCCCCCAGCAAGGAGCACCTCATGAAGCAACAGCCACTGTCCCTGGCCGTCCTGGCCCTGGTCGTCGCGGGTATTTCGCCCTCCGCCATGGCGGCCGCGGAGCGCACCACCTATCCCGTCGTCTTCGCGCACGGGCTCGGCGGCTTCGACAACATCCTCGGGTATGACTACTGGGGAGATGATTTCGGTGTGTTCGTCGGCGACCCGTGCAACGAGTTCCTCGAGATCACGTGCAACAGCGGCATCGACGTGAACCAGCGCTCGTTCGTGGCCGCGGTCCAGCCGCTGCATGACTCGGACGTCCGTGGGCTGCAGCTGGCCAACGAAATCGAGGGCTACATGGCGACCGCGGGGACGAAGTACGTGAACCTCGTGGGCCACTCGCAGGGCGGCATCGACGCGCGCAAGGCGGCGCGGGTGCTGCGCGAGCGCAAGGGCTACACGGTGGTGAAGTCGCTGGTGAGCGTGTCGTCTCCGCACCGCGGCTCGCCGGTGGCCAAGTTCATCCTCGACCTGGGGCCGGGGGTCACCAGCGTGCTGGACGCGCTGTTCCGCATCTACGGCGACGTGGTGTACGGGCCGGGCAACGACGCCTATGCGTCCGTGAAGTCGCTCGTCTACAACGACTACGACGCCAACGACGGCAAGGCGACGGGCGCCAAGCGCTTCAACACCAACTACAACATCAGCGCCAGCTACGCGTCGAACTACGCCTCTCTGATGACGGCGCAGAGCGGCCTGAGCGTCAACCCGGCGCTGTACCTGCTGCGCGGCTTCTATTTCGACATCGACGGTGACGGCTACTGCGTGGACGACTGCGACAACGACGGCGCGGCCGGCAAGGGCAACGGCGTGCGCACGGGCAACGACGACGACGGCCTGGTGGGCATCAACTCCCAGCAGATGGGCTACCGCCTGCGTTACACGGAGCGGCTGGGCCTGGACCTGGTCTCCGTCGACTCCGCGCTGGGCTACGTGTCCGACATCAACGCGCCCAACGCCTCGCAGATGACGTCCTCCTCCAGCCTCATCAACCAGGACCACCTGGACGTCATCGGCCTGGGGCCCGACACGTTCAGCGAGATGGAGTTCTACGCGGCCATCTTCGACTACATCGCGAAGAACGACTGAGCCCCCATCCAGCCGTCGTCGGGGAAGGGCCCTCTCGGCCCTCCCCTCTCTGAAGCCCCAGGAGGTCGTCATGCGACAGCGCACCCAGGTCTTGTTGGCGGGAGGAGGCATCCTCCTGCTGCTCGGTGCACTCGCGCTCCTGGGGCGCACCGGGACGCAGGCGGCGGCCGCGAGGGCCACCGAGGCGCGAGCCGCGACGCCCGCGGCCGGCGCCGTGGCCCCGGTGGCGCCCGCCCCCACGCAGGTCGCCGCCGTCGGGGCGCCCGCGCCCTCCGCCGTGGCGGAGCCGACGCAGGACGCGGAGCTGGAGGCGCTGGCCGCCTCGCTGCGCGAGAAGTACGGGGCGAAGCTGGACGAGCCCTACATCCAGATACGCATGCTGGAGGAGCTGATGCGCTACTTCCAGCAGCGGTATCCGGACCGCTGGCGGGAGGAGCTGCTCGCGTTCCTGAAGCGGGCCTTCCCGGAGCGCTACGACGCCCTCGAGGCGATGCTGCGCAACCGCGTGGACTACGAGAAGTGGGTGCGCGACAACGAGCCATACCTGCGCGGACTGACGGACGCCCAGCGGCGGGCGGCGACCTGGGACGCGCGCAACCGGCTCTTCGGCAAGGAGGCGGCGGAGCGCATCTGGGCGGGGGAGCTGCGCAACCAGGCCATGGCGGACACGCTGCGGACGCTGGACGCGACGGATGGCGCGCTGGAGCAGAAGCTCTCCACGTACAAGCAGCGCATCCAGGAGATTCACGGCGAGAACGCGGACGCGTACCTCGCCCGCCACCAGCAGGAGGCGATGGACCGATTCCTGGACCTGGGCACCATCCAGGCGGAGCTGGGGGCCATGTCCCCCCAGGAGCGCTCGCGCAGCCTGCGCACCGTGCGCCGGGAGATGGGCCTGGACGACGAGGCGCTGAAGCGTTGGGACACCCTGGACCAGAACCGGGATGCCCGCTGGGACGCGGGCGCGCGCTACATGACCGAGCGACAGGCCGCGAGCCAGGAGCTGTCCGGCGAGGCGCTGGAGGCGAAGCTCGCGGAGCTGCGCACCCGCTACTTCGGAGCCGAGGCGGACACCATCGCCCAGGAGGAGGCCAGCGGGTTCCTGCGCTTCGAGCGCCCCCGCCAGTGGGGACGCAACTGACGTCCGACCCGGGTCGATGATGCGGTCCACCGCGCCATCGCGGCGCCCTGCGTCCTCGCTCACGGACGCAGGAGGGCCTTGATGGCACGCCGCTCATCCATCGCACGGTACCCCTCCGCGACCTGCGCGAGCGGAAGCGTGAGGTCGAAGACCTTGCCGGGGTCCACCTTCCTGCTCCACACGCGTGCGATCAACTCGGGCAGGAACCGACGGACGGGAGCCGGTCCGCCGTGAAGGTGGACATGGGAGTAGAACAACCCCTCTCCCGCGAGTTGAACACCGTGCGGGACCCCCACGTAGCTCACGAAGCCTCCCGGCCGCGCCGCGCCGATCGCTTGCAGCATCGACTCCTGTGTCCCCACGCACTCGAGGACGGAGTCCGCGCCGATGCCCTTCGTCAGCTCCTTGATGCGCGCGACGCCCGCCGCGCCGCGTTCCGTCACGAGGTCCGTCGCACCGAATTCGCGGGCGAGGACCTGCCGCGCGGGGTGTCTGCTCATCGCGATGATGCGCTCAGCCCCCTTCTGCTTCGCGGAGAGCACCGCGAGCAAGCCCACGGCGCCGTCACCGACGACCGCGACGGTCGAACCCGCCTTCACGTTCGCCGCGTCCGCCGCGAACCATCCCGTCCCGAAGACATCGGAGACCGCGAGCAGGCTCGGAACCAGGTCATCCGGAGGTACCTCGGGCGTGGCCACGAGCGTTCCATCCGCGAGCGGCACACGCAACCTGGGGGCCTGCGCCCCACTGACGCTCTCGCGGTGCTGACAGGAGGTCTGGTAGCCGGCCTTGCAGTGCGGACAGGTATTGTCGGAGGCGAAGAACGAACCGATGACGAACTGGCCCGGTCTGACCGACTTCACCGCGCAACCGACCTCTTCGACGATGCCGCAGTACTCGTGCCCCATGGGCATCGGCTGCTCGACAGCCTGGATGCCCCGATAGGGCCACAAGTCGGAGCCACAGACACAGGTCGCGGAGAGCCGGATGACCGCGTCGGTCGGAGCGATGATTCGAGGCGTCTCGCGCTCCTCGAAACGCACGTCACCGGGACGATGCAGGACAGCACCTTTCATGGCAGGGCTCCTTCTCTCGGGGTCTCGCGCCTGAATCTGCGTTTCGGACTCCCGAATGGGTAGGTGCTTCACCTCGAACGGGCTGTTCCGCGCGGCTCGACCATCGAAGGCGCGGGGATGGATACAAGGCGGTCGCACGCTCGAATGGCCTCAGCCGCGCCGCGCGCGAACCGGGGGATTCCCGCTCGACCGTCAGCCGGGTGGCGCGCCAGGAGCCGAGCGCGGCGCGGTGCTCGCGCCGGTGGTTCCATTGTTCATTCCTCCTTAACAGCTCGTTTCCCACGGCCTCCTAGTCGAGAGGCCACGCACGCCTTACGCTCCTTCTCGGACACGCCAGGATGGCGTCTGTCAGGCGCGCTCCGGCCCCTTGGTTTCCTGCTCGGGTCGAGGGCAACTGGCGCCCCTGAGACCCATGAGAGGGCCCTATGAAGACACCTGCGTCGCTGGCAGCGCGGAATTCCGTGCTCGCCTCGGATTCAATGGCTGACGCTTGCCTGGAGGAAGGCAGGGCAAGGGAATGAGGACCCCGCTTGCACTCGAGCTCACGTTCGCGCTCATCGCCGCGAGCGGGTGCCGAGCCTCGACGGAAGCGCATACCGGGTCGCCCGCCGGGTCGCCTCCCGGAGGGGACGGAGCGATGACCATCCAGCGCAGCGGCTCGCGGCCCACGACCCTGGGGCCGGCCGCCCACTTCACCGGCACCGTGACGGTCGTGCCGCTCTTCCAGGCGATGGAGCACCGTCACGCCTCGGCGGGCTCCGTCTCGTTCGCGCCGAACGCACGCAGCGCCTGGCACAGCCACCCCGCCGGGCAGACCCTGGTCGTCACCTCGGGGACGGGTTGGGTGCAGCAGTGGGGTGCCGAGCGGCAGGAGATTCACGTCGGAGACGTCATCTGGACGCCCCCCGGCGTCAAACACTGGCACGGCGCCACCAGCACCACGGCGATGACCCACACCGCGATTCAAGAGAGTGTCGACGGGAAGGTCGTCGAATGGATGGAGCACGTCACGGACGAGCAGTACGACGCGGCGCTGTCTCCCCCCGCGCCCGCCTCATCCGCGCGTGCGGCGATGACGGTCCGCATCGCCGAGCTCGACATCGACCCTGCTCGGCTCGAGACGTACCTGGCGATCGTACGACCGGAGATGACGGAGTCCATCGCGAAGGAGCCAGGGGTCGTCGCGCTCTATGCCGTGGCCGCGAAGGATGACCCGGCGAAGCTGACGTTCCTCGAACTCTACGCGAACAACGCGGCCTATGAGCTGCACCGCGCGACGCCCCACTTCCAGCACTACCTCCAGGCGACGAGCGGGATGATTGTGTCGCGTCGACTGCGGGAGGCCGTCCCGCTCCAGCTCAGCAGCCAACCCATCCCACCCGTCCCTTGAACAGGTGAAGGAGACGAACCCGCAGGAGGAGCATGATGCAAACGCGTAAGCTCGGACGACAAGGACTCGAGGTCTCGGCCATCGGCTTCGGCTGCATGGGGATGAGCTGGAGCTACGGACCGCCGAAGGACAAGGGGGAGATGATCGCGCTGCTCCGCGCGGCGGTCGAGAAGGGCGTCACCTTCTTCGACACCGCGGAGGTGTATGGCCCGCTCGTCAACGAGGAGCTCGTGGGCGAGGCGCTCGCGCCGTTCCGCGGCCGCGTCGTCATCGCGACGAAGTTCGGGTTCGCCCCGGCGCAAGAAGGGGAAGCGCGGTGGAGCGTCCTCAACAGCCGCCCGGACCACATCAAGCAGGCCGTCGAGGGGTCCCTGAAGCGGTTGAGAGTCGACGCGATCGACCTCTACTACCAACATCGCGTCGACCCGGCCGTGCCCATCGAGGACGTCGCCGGCGCGGTGAAGGACCTCATCCGCGAGGGGAAGGTGAAGCACTTCGGCCTCTCCGAAGCCGGAGCGAAGACCCTCCGTCGCGCGCATTCCGTGCAACCCGTGACCGCGCTGCAGAGCGAGTACTCGTTGTGGTGGCGCGAGCCCGAGACCAGCGTGCTCCCGACGCTGGAGGAGCTCGGAATCGGCTTCGTGCCGTTCAGCCCGCTCGGCAAGGGCTTCCTGACGGGGAAGCTCGCGCCGAGCACGACCTTCGAATCGTCGGACTTCCGGAGCACCCTCCCCCGGTTCAAGCCCGAGAACCTTCGAGTGAACCAGGCGTTCGTGGAGCTGCTCTCGAGGATTGCCCAGGAGAAGAACACCACGCCCGGACAGATCGCGCTCGCATGGGTGCTCGCCCAGAAGCCGTACATCGTCCCGATTCCTGGCACGACGAAGCCGGAGCGCATGCGCGAGAACGCGGACGCGGTGAACGTCGTCCTCAGCGCAAGCGAGCTTCGCGAAATCGAGGAGCGTGCCTCGAAGCTCGAGCCCATGGGTGACCGGTACTCGCCCGCCCAGCAACGCATGATCGACCGTTAGTGGGGACCCGGCCATTTCCCCGGGAGGAGAGGACGCGACTGACGCAGGCCCCCGCCCCTCACGCGCTCACAGGAAGCGGGCGCGGAGTTCGGGCGTGGGCATGCGGCAGGCCTCGGCCTTGCCGAACAGGCGGTAGCGGTTGCGCGCGATGAGGCCGTAGACGACGTCGCGCAGGGGCCTGGGCACCAGCATGAAGGCGTAGAGCAGCTTCCAGGCGCCGCTCAGGCGTCGCACGACGCGGAGGGCCGCAGTGGAGCGCTCGTAGACGCGCCCGTCCTCCACGAGGATGAAGCTCTGGGGGTCCATCTCCGGAACGCGCCCCAACGGGGCCAGGAGCGCGGCGGCCTGCTCGGACTGGAGCGCGGCGAAGCGGATGTGGGCGCCCGGGTCCCGGTCGATGATGAAGTTCACCGCGCCATTGCAGAGGTTGCAGACGCCATCGAACAACACCACCGGCTTCGGGTTCGCCGCATCCATCCCTCGACCTCCGTGCCCTAGAGATAGTCCGGAGGCCCGCCCGGCGCCACTCGGACGCCCTCCCCGTCCGTCCTCGGACGCCAGGAGACACGGGGACGGGGTCGAACCGACGACCCCGCCCCCGGGGATTCAGCCCTGCGGGCTTACTTCACCTCGATGAAGGCCACGGGCGTTCCGCTGTTGGACCACGACAGGGCCTGGGCGCAGCTGTATGTCCACTGGGGCGCGGCCCACACGGGATAGAGCCCCGGTTGGGTCGGCGCGGTCAGGGAGAAGGACTGGTCCGTGGCGTTCACCACGCCCTGGCCACTGTAGATGCACTCCTTGGAGCCCTCCTCGATACCGAAGACGACCTGGGAGACGCAGTACGGGCAACCGCCCTTCGCCGCGTCGATGGTGTAGTTCGTGGTGATCGTGACCTTGTCTCCCGGGAATACGTTGATCTTGTGCGAGCCGTTCCCGTTCAGCCGGACGTTCGTCACGGAGCCCCAGCCCCAGTCCCACGGGTCTCCGTGCACGCCGAGCAGCCCGAACGCCGGTCCACCCTCGGTGACACGGAGCGCCTCGGCGCAATCCGGCGTCCGCGCGTGGTTCGCGTAGACCGGGAAGATGCCGAGGGTCGATGGCGCGAGCAGCTTGACGGCGGCGCTGCTCTGCACCGGCCCGACGCCGTCGTAGAAGCACTCACGCCCTCCCCCCACGACCCCCAGCACCAGTTGATTGCTGCAACCGATGCAGGGGTCCGCCGCCACGAAGTAGTCCGTGGACACGGAGAACAGCTGGCCCGGCGCCGCCGCCACCGTCCGGTGCCCCGAGTCCAACTGCAGGTCCGTCACGTTGGCGAACGGCGGCCACGCGAAGGAGTTGGTGGGCGGAATGACGACGGCGCGCTCCGTCTCCGCCAGCACGGGCGAGGACTCCATCCCTGGCGGTGGCGCGACCTCACATCCCGCGAGCCCGACTCCCGCAATGGCAATCCAGCCCCACGGCCTCATGGTCTTCAAGGACATACAGCCTCCTGGCACAGGGCCTGTCATGGGCAAGGGCCCATTCCCCACCCACGCAGACCACGCCATTCGACGGCGCCAGGATTTGCTTGTTATTTCCGGGGCGCGCCTGACTGGGGCTGTCCGGTGAAGTAGGCCTTCTTGATGAGCCGTCCGCAGAGCACCGCCCTGCCGGAGGGCGTCTCGTCCAGGGGCGTGGAGACGCGCTGGGTCACGGCCCCGAGCAGGTGCTCGCTCGCGACGACGAGGTAGGTGCTCCGGTCCTTGGATATCCACGGATAGAAGCCCAACAGGCCCGCGCTGCTGAAGCCGCCACTCCATTCCGGCCCCTCGTCCGGCTCCACCCAGTGGGCCAGCGAGTAGTGCGCCGGCTCCTCCAGGAACCAGGGGCTGTCGCCGGTGTTCCCGCATGCGGCGGTCGCGCAGACGCTCGAGGTCCCCAACAGCCCCCCGAGCTTCAGCGAACCCGTCATGAGCCCCCGGAGGAACTTCGCGTACTCCCCCGGAGCCATCCGCACGCCCCCCGCGACGTTGACGCTGGTGAAGGAGAGGTCCACGTGCAGGCGGCCCTCCAGCGCCTCCTCCAGCTCGCGCACGGTCGCCGCCCCCAGGCCCATCGCGTAGTCCGCGTGCGCTTCCAGGTGCCCCGGCTGGTAGACGAACTGCTTCGGCGACCGGGGCAGATAGAGCCCGAGCGGCCCCAGGATGTCGCCGCTCAGGTTGCACCCATGCACCGTGGAGCGTCCCTTCCTGCACTCGGAGCTCCGCCCCGCCGCGAGCCGGGGCGTGGTGCTGATGAACGTCAGGAAGGGCACGTCCACGTCGACGCGGAGCTGCCCGTCGAGCACCTGCGCGACATAGGCCCCGTAGAGCCACTTCGACGCGGAGGCGACATTCATGGGACGGGTCGCCGTGGGCGCCAGCAGCCCCACGGACACCCCCACCACCTTGCCCTCCGCCGTCCCCATCTCCCAGTAGAAGGGGCGCACCTCCCGACAGATGTTCTGGGTGGAGGCCGCCGTCTCCGTCGCCGCCTCGACGGAGCGGGATGAAGGCGCCGCCACGACCGAGGTCGACGCGAGCACGCTCCACAGGAGGACCACGATTCGAATACGCATGGAGGGGCTCTCCGGAGCCGCCATCTTCCACGATGCGCGAGGCGGGGACCACCGCGACGGCCCCCGACCTCGACTCACCCCATCACAGGTCCGTGGCGGCGGCGTCCACACCTCCCGGGTTGTAACACCCCTGCGAGGTCGCGATGCAGTAGGGGTGCATCAGGCTGCCATCCGAGTACATGTACCCGGGACAGCAACGCTGGCCCGATGAGCACGTGCCCGAGGAAGAGCACCGCGGGCGACAGGTGCCCCCCACGCACGTGTTCGACGAGGAACACGCTCCCGCCATCGTGCCGTCGTTGACGCAGGCCAGGGCCTGCTGGCTCGTCGTCCCCGACGCGTCCTCGAGCGGGGACTCGGGCTCGGTGGTTCCACCACAAGCGATGATTCCAGACACACACAACAGCATGGCCATCCACAATCGCAGCGGCTTTTGCATGACACCCCCACTGTTGATTGAAGCACCTGAATCCTAGCATCTCGGCGCGGGTGTGCGTGATTGATGCGCCGCGCGCATGGATGAAGTGCCCAGACCTCACTCGCACCACGGGAGCGCACACGGCACAACCCTCCTCGTGACGGACCGGCGCTCCGGACCGGCGTCGAGGAGGAAGACCGATGACGATGCAAACAGAGACATGGCGTGTCGCGAAGCGCTCCGCGTGGGCCTCGGGCGCGGTGCTCGTCCTGACGAGCGTGCATCACGCCTACGGGGCCTATCGCTATGCCACGCCCTGGCGACTGCACGTCGTGGGCATCGCGGTGGTCGCGGCGCTGGGGCTGATGGGGGCGCTGGCGTGGCTGCGTGCGCGGCCGACAGGCGGCTCGGGGTGGGCCGCGACGGGGTTGTTCGCCCTGGTCACCCTGGCCATTCCCGTGGGAATGATTGGCGCATACGAGGGGCTCTACAACCATCTCCTCAAGAACATCCTCTTCTTCGGAGGGACCTCCCCCGCCCTGCTCCTGCGGCTCTTTCCGCCACCCACCTACGAGCTGCCCAACGACGTGCTCTTCGAGCTCACAGGCTCGCTCCAGGTGCTCCCCGCCGTCATCGCGGCCCAGGCGCTGCTCCAGTTCCTCCGGGCTCGGAAGGACCGGCGTGTGGCGGTGCGCCCCACCTGATGCTCCGAACGCATGCCCCCCCGCGCGGGGTGCGTCGACGGCGATGAGCGGGTGCGTCATGCGCGGGCGCGAGCCATCATGCCGCCCGCGAATCCACGCGGGTCCCCCCGGGCAGCCCATGCTCCACGTCCTCCACCTGACCTATCGACACTCGGAGCAAGCGGCGGCCCCTCATGTCGCGGACCATGTCCGCTTCCTCGAGGAGCATCACCGCGCGGGGACGTTCCTCTTCTCCGGCCAGACGGAGCCCACCGCGCACGGCGGCGTCATCCTCGCGAAGGGCGTGGACCGGGCCACCGTGGAGCGCATCGCCTCCGAGGACCCGTTCGTCCTCGCGGGCGTCGCCGGCTACAGCATCCTGACGCTCACGCCGGGCCGCGTACATCCGGCGCTCGCCCCGCTGCTCGGGGTCGACGCCTCACGCGTCCGCGGCTGAGGCAGGACCCTCTCCGAGGAGCCCGGGCGCGCCACTCCGCGCCTGGGCTCCGGGGCACGAGGTCAGGCCGCCTTGTTCAGCCACGCCTCGTAGGCGTGGAAGTCGTAGTCACGGCCCAGGAAGGCGTGCACCAACCGGGCGGCATCGTCCGAGCCTCCCGGCTCCAGCACCGCGCGGCGGTACGCCTTCGCGGGCGCGGACGACAACAGGCCCTCGCGCTGGAACACGGTGAAGAGGTCCTTCGCGATGACCAGCGACCACATATACGTGTAGTAGTTCGACGAGTACCCCTCGAGGTGCCCGAAGGACAGGTGGAAGTACGTGCCCTCGACGTAGGGGAACGGCGTGTACTTGCCCTGCAGCTCGCGCACGAGCGCGGTGGCGTCCAGTTGCGCCGGGTCCCTGCGATAGATTTCCAGGCTGAGCGCCGCGTAGAACATCTGCTGACGCACCCACAGCCCCTTGCCGAACTCATCCGCGCGGCGCATCCGGGTGACCAGCTCCGCCGGCAGCGGCTCCCCCGTCTGGTAGTGCTTCGCGAAGGTCTGCAGGCTCGCCGCGTCGCGCGCCCACTCCTCCAGCATCTGCGACGGCGCCTCCACGAAGTCCCACTCCGTGCGCACGCCGGAGACCCCGGCCCAGCGCGTGTGCCCGCCGAAGATGTGGTGCAGCAGGTGGCCGAACTCGTGGAGGAACGTCTCCACGTCGTCGTGCTGGAGCAGCGCCGGCTCCGTGCCGGGCTTGGGGAAGTTGCACATCAGCACGCCCTCCGGCAGCCGCCGCCCCGCCTTGCCGCTGGCGAGCACGAACTGCGCCGCGTGCTTGTACTTGTCCGCCCGGGGGTGCATGTCCAGGTAGAAGCGGCCCAGCAGCGCGCCGTCCTCCAGGACGTCATAGGCCTCGACGTCCGGGTGCCACACCGTGGCGTCCGCCACCTTGCGGTACGTCACGCCGAACATCTTCGCCGTGAGGTCCAGCATGCCCTGCTTCACGCGCGTGTACTCGAAGTAGGGCCGGACCGCCTGCGAGTCGAACGCGTACTGCTCCGCCTTGATGCGGTCCTCCAGGTACGCCTGGTCCCACGGATTCACCCGCTCGGCGCCCGGCTCGTCCCGGCGCTTGCGCTCCAGCAACGTGCCGTAGTCGCGCTCCATGCGCGCGCCTGAGGCGGTGGCGATCTTCGCGATGAAGTCCGCGGCGGCCTTCTCGTCGCGAATCATCTTGTCCTCCGTCGCGTAGGCCGCCCAGTTGCGGTAGCCCAGCAGCGTGGCCAGCTCGTGGCGACGCGCCACCATGCGCTGGAGCACGTCCAGGTTGGCGGGGTGCCCGCGCATGCGGAACACGCGCCACATCTGCTCGCGCGCCTTCGCGTCCCGCGAGTACGTCATGAAGGGGACGATGTCCGGGTAGTCCGTGGTGATGCGCACCTGCCCGTCCGCCCCGGGCGGGTGGGCGCGCACGTAGTCCTCCGGCAACCCCTCCAGCGCGGACGGCGGCAGCGACACCGTCCGGGTGTCCTGGAGCATGTTGCGGCTGAACTCCTGGCCGATGCGGACCAGCTCCTCCTGGAGCTCCTTCACGCGGGCCCGGGTGGCGTCGTCGCGGTCCACACCCGAGCGGCGGAAGTCGCGCAGGACCTTCTCCATCCACTTGCGCGTCCGCGCGTCCTGGCCGGAGAGGTCCAGGGAGGACAGGACGTCGTAGACGCCCCGGTCCATGCGGATGTCGGTGGCGAGCGTCTCCAGCGCCTGCTCGGCCGCCTCGGCGCCGTCGCGCATCGCGGAGTCCGGATGGGAGTTGCGCGCCACGCTCGCCTGGGCCGCCGCGTCGTCGAGGGAGGCCATGGCCTCGTCGTAGACCTCCAGCACCTGGCTCACGTCATAGGGCGGGCGCAGGGACTTGAGACGGGCGATTCCGGCGCGCGCGGCGGCCATGGCCTCCTCACCCGATTGGCGGAACGCCTCGGGCGGGCAGGTGATGTGGCGGACGGCGTCGGGAACGAGCGTTTCGGACACGGGCTGCTCTCCTGGTCGTGCGAAAGGGGACGATGGGGGCAAAGGTAATCCGCCCTTTCGTCCGGAGCAGCAGGGATTGGCGGGCGGACGGCCCGATGCCGGACAGATTCCCCCAGGCCCCCGTCACCAGGAAACGAAGAGGCCGCCCTGCGTGCAGCCAGGGCGGCCTCTCCTCTCATCGGGAATGAGCCAGGACTACGGCCGCTCGGTCGGGCTCGTCGAGCACTGCGGCTGACGGGTGGCGCGCGTCACGAAGTCCTGCGCGTTCTGGTTCGAATCCGTTCCGTTGCCCTTGTTGGCGTCGATACCGCCCACCGCCATGGTGGCCGACGTGGACGTGGGCAGCGCCTTGCGCTCGAGGCTTCCCCCCGCGGCGGGGTGGGCAGGCGCCGCCGTGCCCTCGGGCGCGTTCGCGGTCCCCCACCCCAGCACGTCCACCGCCACCTCGTTCGGGTTCGTGAAGAGCCCCGGCCCGATGCGCACGTGGCCACCGCCGGTCGTGGAGCCAGCCATGTCGAAGTTGCTGTAGGTGGCGTCGGGCGGCGTCGTGGCGCCCCCCGTGAAGGCGGTGTGCGCGACCAGGAAGTACCCGTGGGCGCGGATGACCTTGCCCGCGGGGATGGTGACGCTGCCGGAGTAGGCCGCCCCCGTCGCCGACTTGTACTGCACCAGCCAGCCGCCGATGTTCACGTCCGCGTTCGTCGGGTTGTAGAGCTCGATGTACTCGTCCGTCTGCGCCGAGACACCGCGCCCGCTGACCTCGCTGATGACCACGTGGTTCGCCACCGGCGGCGGCTCCTCCACCGACACGGTGCCGTAGTGCGGCGTCACGCCCTGCGACACGACCCCGTCCTGGTCGCAGTACGTCCAGACATCCGAGCCCGCCGGGCCCCGGGTGAACCGGTAGCGGAAGCCATAGAGGTAGTTGCCCACCGCGGGGATACGCAGCGTCGCCTCCATCTGGTCATCCGTCCGCCCCTCCGCGACGTAGCCCGTCGCGAAGCTCGCGGGCACCCACGTCCAGGACTCCGGATGGTCGGGGTCCGTGCCGTACCCCAGCTCACCGGCGACGAACGGGAAGTAGTCGTTGCCCGCCGTGTTCCCCGACGTCACGCGGCCTTCCGCGAAGCGGCTGGTGACGAGGGCCTCCTCGTTGGGGGCCAGGGGCTCGGAGAAGGACTTCGGCGTGTCGATGACGCAGTTGTCCACGGGCGCATCGTAGGTGATGCCGCACGTGTCGCTGGCATCTCCCGGGGAGCCGTGGTTGCCACCCGCGAGTTCCTCGGTGGCGAGGCACCAGAACCAGGCGTAGCGGTTGACGTGCGCGCCCTGGACCACGGAGGACAGGCTGATGGCCGCCCCCGCCGCCGAGGGGAACGCCTCGTCGTACATCAGGGTGTCCAACACCACGCCCTCCAGGCGCACCGCGAACTGCCCCGTGGGCGCCAGGTCCAGGGCGTTGCCGTAGGCCACGTCCGCGAGCACGCCACCGTTGGTCTGGAGGTTCGCGTCACTCGCGAACACGAACGAGTCGTGCGCGCCGACCACCACCGCCGCGCCCGCGCCCCGGTCCAGCGTGAAGAGTCCCGCCACGGGGCTGACGACCTCGATGGACACCCCGTTGATGTTCACCGGGTGGTCCGTGGTGTTGGTCAGCTCCACGTACTTCGTGGTCCCGTTGGTCGGGGAGTGCATCAGCTCGGTGATGACCAGCTCGTTCGCCGCGGGCGCCGCGGCCGTGGTGCACGCGCCCTGGAAGCAGACGCCATCCAGGCCCGTGCACGCCGTGGCCGTGGGGGTGTACTGGCAGGTCGGCGCGCCGGCCTCGAGCACACACTCGGCCGCGTACGTCACCCGGTCCACGCCGTTCTCCGCGCACGTCGCGGCGCGAGGCTCGCAGACCACGTCGTCGCAGGCGCTGGGCGTGCGGAGCGAGGTGGTGGTGAGCGCGCTCGCGTTGTCGCTGCCGTCGAACACGCGCACCGCGAAGTGGTACGTGCGACCCGGCGACAGCCCCGACGCGACGGCCTGCTCCTCCGTGCCCGGCTCGCCAGGGAGGCTCGTGGACACCAGCGTCCCCGTGCCGAAGTTCGCGTCGGTCAACGGCGACTGGGCGTAGCGCAGCTCGTAGCGCGCCGCGCGGCCATCCAGGCCGTCATCGCCCGTCGCCCGCCAGCGCAGGCGGATGGCCTCGTCACCCTCCACCGTGGCCGACAGCGTCGCGACCGCCGCGGGCGCCACGTCGTCGACGACCGTGAGCGCCGCGGTGGCCAGGGTGAAGCCCGAGCCCACCGACTGCGCGACCAGCGAATACTGCCCCTCCTCGTCGACGGCGAGGTCCGCGAAGGCCGCCACGCCCGACGCCGCGTCGCGCGTCAGGGTGCCGCGCAGGGAGGTGGCCCCCGCGCTCCCCGTGAGCGAGACCGTCACGGAAGCAGAGGCGGTCGGCACGGTGTTCCCGAACGCGTCGTCCACCGACACCCGCACCTCGGCCAGCGTCTGACGCACGGACACCGACGCCGGGCTGGCGGCGATGCGCAGCCGCGTGGGGGCGGCGGCCGCCACCGTGAGCGACTGGGAGGCGGACGCGCCGAGCGTCGTGTCCGAGAACGTCACCGTCTGGGCCCCCGCCGTGCGCAGCGCCACGGAGAAGGAGTAGGCCCCCTTGTCCTGGGAGGTGAAGGCGTGGGACGCGACGGGCTCCGCCTGCGGGTCCGTCGTCGCCACGTTCACCGTTCCGGCGTAGGCGGTCGCGACGTTGCCGAAGCGGTCCTTCGCCGTGACGGTGAAGCCATACGCGACTCCCGCGGTGTACGGGCCTGGCACCAGCGACACCGTCAGCGACGCGGCCGCGTCGGGGATCATCCAGAAGAACTCGGAGTTGATGAGGGACTCGTCCGCCGTGTCCTGGAACATGAGGAGGATGTCTCCCGCCCGGGCGAACGTGACGGTGAAGACGTGCTCGCCCGCGTCCGCCTCGGTGAAGGTGTAGTCGGCGGGCAGCGTGGCCGTGGTGTCGTCCGACGAGAACTTCACGGTGCCGCGATAGCCTGGGACCCGGTTGGAGAACTCATCCCACGCCATGACGGACACCTGGAGCGGCACGCCCACCGTGTGAGGCTCCACGGACGTCGGCATCACCAGGTATCGCGTCACGCCAGGCTGCACCTGGGTGGAGGCCGTCACGGCCAGCGCCCCGAGCAGCTCCTTCGCGGTGAGGGCGCGCGCGCCCGCGGTCTTCAGCGTGGCGGTGAACGTGTGCTGCCCGGCGTCCGCCGCGGTGAAGCGATACTCCGCGGGGAGCGTGGCCTGGGTGTCGTCGGACTGGAAGGCCAGCACGCCCCGGTAGCTCGGGACGAGGTTGCCGAAGTTGTCACGCACCGACACGGTGAAGCCCTGCTGCGTCCCCGCGCCCACGCTGGCCGCCAGCCCCGAAATCTCCAGGTGGTGGGCCACGTCGCTCGTCACCTCCAGCTCCACGGAGGCCGTCAGGGACGGGGCGGCGGTGTCCGTCGCCGTCACCCGGCGCGTCCCCGAGGTGGCCAGCGTCACGCCCGTGAAGGTGTGGTGCCCGGCGTCCGCCGCGGTGAAGGTGTAGTCGGCCGGGAGGCCGGCCTGCGGGTCGGTCGACGTGAAGTGCACCGTGCCCGTGTAGCCCGGCACCAGGTTGTCGAACGCGTCCCGCGCCGCCAGCTCGAAGTCCCGCGCCTGCCCGGCGACGACCGGCGACGCCGGCCCGGTCAGCACGAGGTGGTGCACGGCGGCCGCGGAGATGACGAAGGCGCCGCTCTCCACGGACAGGCCCTCGGCGCTCGCGGAGAAGCGGAACTCCCCCGCGCGGTCCACGCGCACGCCCGTGAACGTGGCCACGCCATTGACGGCCACCACCTGACGCGGCTCGAAGGCGGAGCCGCCCACCAGCGTCAACAGGACCGGCGAGTCCGCGGACGGGGCGACGGCGCCGTTCGCGTCCAGCAGCGCGACACGGATGTCCGCCAGCGCCACGCCCGCGACGCCGTTGGCCGGCTGCTGCGTGAAGGCGATCTGCTTGACGAGCGCGTTGCGCGTCTTGAGCATCAGGTCGTTCGAGTACGTGGTGTTGCCCTGGTTGTCCGTCACCGCCAGCACGACGTGGTAGACCTGCGCGGAGGACAGGCCGGTGAGCGTCGCGGACTCGGTCGTCCCCGGCGCGGCGGGCGCCCCCACTCCGCCCACGGGCGTCGCCGCCTGGAACTCGGCGGGCGTGGTGATGGGCTGGGTGGAGTAGCGCAACTGCTGCGACGTCGCCGTGCCCGTGTCGCCGTCATCTCCGACCGCCAGCCACGTCACCGTGGCGGAGTCGGTCGTGAGCGCCGCCACGGACAGCACGGGCTTCGCCGGCGGCACGTCGTCGACGATGGTCAGCGCGGGGCTCCGCGCCCCCGTCAGGCCCGAGGCGCTCGCCGTGAGGTGGACCACGCCGTCCGTGTGGACCTGGAGCGAGGAGAAGGTCGCCACGCCGTCCACGGGCGTGACCTGGAGGACCCCCGTGAGCAGGGACGGATTCATCCCGTCCAGCGCCACCGACACCGGCGGCGAGCCCGCCGACACCGCGTTGCCGAAGGCGTCCTGGAGGGCCACCGACACCGGCGGCAGCGTCACGTGGATCGACGCCCGCTCGGGCACCGTCGCGAAGGCCAGGGCCGCGAGCGGGCCGGCCGCCACGTCGATGTCCTGGACGGAGCGCAGCGACGAGGAGGGCGTCGCGTCCGCAATCGTGACGGTCTGGGCGCCCGCGCGGCGCAGGGTGACGCCGGTGAACGTGAAGACGCCGCGGTCCTGCTCGGTGAAGGTGTGGGACACCGGCAGCGTGGCGAGGCCGTCCGAGGAGGTGACGACCACCGTGCCCCGGTAGCCCGTCGCCACGTTGCCCATCGCATCCGACAGCTTCGCCTCGAGGCTCACGGCCTCACCCGCGGTGGTGGCGCGCGGCGCGGACGTGGACAGCACCACCGCGTCGTTCGCGACGACGTCGAAGGTCGCCGTGCGCGCCGGAGCCACTCCGTCCGACCCGGCATCGAGCCGATAGCCCGTGCTCGCCAGCGTCAGGACCACATCCGGGAAGACGGCCACGCCGTTCACGGCGGTCTGCGTCAGCGTGCCCGTCAACTCGGCGGCCGCCGGAGAGGCAGACAGGGACAGCGTCACCGCGCCGTTGGCGCTCTGCACCACGTGCCCCCAGTCGTCGACGAAGCGGACCTCGAGCCCCGGGATGGGACGGCCGGCGATGGCGTCGTGCGACGCATCGGAGAACTCCAGCCGCGTGGCCGGCGGGCTGACGAAGGTCAGGGTGGGCCGCGCGTTCAGCACCACCGGGCCCTCGCTCCCCTTCGCGAGCACCGTCACCGTGACGCGCTTGACGCCCGCGCGCGTGGACGTGACCGTCGCCGTCGTCAGTCCCTCGGCGTTCGTCTCCGCCGCCGGCTGCACCGCGTTGCCCTCGCCCTCGACCGCGACCTCCACGTGGCGACCCTTCAGGGGCAGCCCGTTCTTCTGGCGCACGGCGATGGTGACGATGGCCTGGTCCACGCCGTTCGCAAGCAGCTCGCGCTCCGGCGTGAGCACCACCTGGGACACCGCGGCGTCGGGGACCTCCGAGACCGGCGGCTGAGGTGTGGGCTGCGGATCGTCTCCCTTGCAGCCCAGCGACACACCGAGGCACAGCACGCTCAACGCCAACAAGCGGGTGAGCGAGGATACGCGTGCGGACATGAAGGTCTCCGACTCCGAGCCGTCGCCTCCCCAAGGGCGACTCGGCTCAGGAGTGAAGCGTCTTCTAGCAGACATCTCCCACGGCCTCTCAAGGCCAGGGAGAATGTTGCAGTCCCATCATACGGAGTCCCTGGGAGGTCCGAACCGCCCCATCCTCCCTGTGAGGCGCGCTACATGCCGAGCGCGGACATGAGCGCGGCGCCGCCCAGCAGGGACTGGCCGCCGTCGCAGACCATGATGGAGCCGGTGATGTAGGAGGCGGCGTCCGAGGACAGGAACAGGGCCAACCGGGAGATGTCCGCCTTGGTGCCGAAGCGTTGCAGGGGCAGGGCCTGGGCGAGCTTCTGGTGGCCCTCCTCGCTGGGCGCGAGCCGGCGCATGCCCTCGGTGTCCTCGATGGGGCCGGGGGTGATGGCGTTGACGCGCACGCCGGCGCCGCCCCACTCCAGGGCCAGCACGCGGGTGAGCATGTCCACGCCCGCCTTGGCGGCGCAGACGTGGGCCTGCATGGCCATGGGCAGATAGGCCTGGGGCGCGGAGATGTTGATGACGGAGGCCCCGGGCTTGCGCAGGTGCTCGAAGCCGGCGCGACACAGGTTGAAGGTGCCGAGCACGTCGATGTCCATGACGGCCTTGAAGCCGTTGGAGGAGATGCCCAGCGCGGGCGCGGGGAAGTTGCCGGCCGCGCCACAGACGAGGATGTCGAGCTCCCCGTAGGCGTCCTTCACCTGCTCCAGCGCCTTCTGGATGGCGGCGAAGTCGCGCACGTCCGCGGCGACGCCCATGGCGGCGCCGTGGGCCTGGAGGCCCTTCACCGCGCCCTCCAGCTTCTCCACGTTGCGGCCGTTGATGGCGACCTTCGCGCCCGCCTTCACGAACGCCTCGGCGATGCCGAGGTTGATGCCACTGCTGCCGCCCGAGATGAACGCCACCTTGCCCGCCAGCAGCCCGTCCTTGAACACGCCATCAGCCATGACTCGTCTCCTGTGGAAACAACCCTGCGGCGACTTGACCAGAACATGGCGCACTGCGTCCACGGCGGCGTGAGGACGGGCGAAACGTCGTGGACGCTGTGTTAGAGGACCCGGCATGCGTCGTCGCCCCGAAATCCTCGCCCCCGCTGGAGACCTCGACTCGATGAAGGCCGCGCTGGCCAGCGGCGCGGACGCCATCTACTTCGGGCTCGACGAGGGCTTCAACGCGAGGGCCCGGGCGGAGAACTTCTCGCTCGCCCGCCTGCCGGAGACGCTCGCCCGCGTCCACCGCGCCGGGGCCCGGGCCTACCTGACGATGAACACGCTGGTGTTCGAGCCGGAGCTGCCGGTGCTGGAGGACATCCTGCGCCGCGTGGCCGCCGCGGGCGTGGACGCGCTCATCGTCCAGGACCCGGCGGTGGCGCTCGTCGCGCGCGCGGTGTGTCCCCGGATGGAGGTGCATGCCTCCACGCAGATGACCATTTCGAGCGCGGAGGGCACGCGCTTCGCGCGCGGGCTGGGGGTCACGCGCGTGGTGGTGCCGCGCGAGCTGTCGGTGGCGGAGATCGCCCGGCTGGCGACGGAGACGGACCTGGAGCTGGAGGTCTTCATCCACGGCGCGTTGTGCATGTCGTGGAGCGGCCAGTGCCTCACCAGCGAGGCGTGGGGCGGGCGCTCCGCGAACCGCGGCCAGTGCGCGCAGTCGTGCCGGCTGCCGTACGACCTGGTGGTGGACGGGCAGACGCGCGACCTGGGCGACGTGCAGTACCTGCTCAGCCCCAAGGACCTCGCGGGCGTCATGGCGGTGCCGAGGCTCGTCGACGTCGGCGTGCATTCGTTGAAGATCGAAGGCCGGCAGAAGGGACCGCAGTACGTGGCCACGGCGGTGCAGGGCTACCGGCGCTGGGTGGACGGCGTGGCGGCGGGCAAGGCGGACACGGGGGCGCTGCGCAAGGACCTGGCGGACATGACGCTGTCGTACAGCCGGGGCTTCTCGCACGGCTTCTTCGCGGGCTCGGACCACCAGACGCTGGTGGAGGGCCGCTTCCCCAAGCACCGGGGCGCGTACCTGGGCGTCGTGGAGTCGGTGCACGGCCGGGACGTGCGCGTGGTGGAGGACCCGGAGGGCCGGCCGTGGACGGGCGGCCTGGGCCAGGAGGACGCGGAGGCGCGGCCGGAGGGTCCCCAGGGCAAGGTGTCCTCGCCGCTGGAGAGCGAGACGCCGGTGGCGGCGGAGGTGTCGCCGCGTCCGGGCATGGGCGTGGTGTTCGACGACGGCCACCCCGAGGACAAGCACGAGGCCGGCGGGCCGCTGTTCCGCGTGGAGCGCAAGGGGCACGGCTGGGTGCTGGGCTTCGGCAACCCCGGGCCGGACATGTCCCGCGTCGCGGCGGGCCAGCGCGTGTGGGTGACGAGCGATCCCGCCCTGGTGAAGCGCACCGAGGAGCTGCTCGCGCAGGACGAGCCCGAGGGCCGCGTGCCGCTGACGCTGAGCGTGTCGGGCGCGGCCGGGGCGCCGCTGACGGTGACGGCGCGGGTGCGCGGGGGGCATGTGGCCACGGCGTCGAGCGCGGTGGCGTTGTCCGAGGCGCGGGGCGGCGGCATCGACGCGGCGCTGTTGAAGGACAAGCTCGCGGCGCTGGGCGGCACGCCCTTCCATCTGGCGGAGCTGGACACCGCGGGGCTCGCGACGGGGCTGCACCTGCCGGTGTCGGAGCTGAAGGCGCTGCGGCGCACGCTGGTGGCGGAGCTGACGGAGTCGGTGGCGCGGGGCCCGGTGCGCGAGGTGCGCGAGACGCCGGTGCTCGAGGAGGTGCGCGCCGCGATTCGCGAGCGCGTGGTGGCGCCGTCCGCGGCCACCGAGGGCGCGCGCTTGCTCCCCTTGTGCCGCACGGAGGAGCAGTTGGAGGCGGTGATTGCCGCCGGCCTGCCGGAGGTGGAGCTGGACTGGATGGAGCTGGTGGGGCTCCAGCGGGCGGTGGAGCGGGCGCGCGCGGCGGGGCTGCGGGTGACCATCGCCACCGTGCGCGTGCAGAAGCCCGGCGAGGAGGGCTACGACGCGCGCATCGCGAAGCTGAAGCCGGACGCGGTGCTCGCGCGGCACTGGGGCGCGATGATGCACTTCCTGGAGCGGCCCTTCGCGCCGGGGGAGACGCGGCCGGCGCTGCACGGCGACTTCTCGCTCAACGTCACCAACTCCGTGACGGCGCTGCACCTGCTCGGGCTGGGGCTGGACACGCTGACGTTCGCGCACGACCTGGACGCGGTGCAGTTGGGGGCGATGCTGGAGCACCTGCCCGCCGAGCGCTTCACGGTGACGGTGCACCACCACATCTCCACGTTCCACACCGAGCACTGCGTGTACTCCCACACGCTGTCGCACGGGCGCGACTTCCGCAGTTGTGGACGGCCGTGTGAGCAGCACCGCGTGTCCCTGCGGGACCACAAGGGCCTGGAGCACCCCGTCGTGGTGGACGTGGGCTGCCGCAACACGGTGTTCAACGCGCAGGCGCAGAGCGCGGCGTCGCTGGTGCCGTCGCTGCTGGCGCGCGGCGTGCGGCGCTTCCGCGTGGAGTTCGTGCGCGAGTCCCGCGAGGAGGCCACCCGCGTGCTGGGCGCCTACCAGGAGCTGCTCGCCGGCCGCATCTCCCCCGCGGAGGCCGTGCGCCGCGCGGCGGTGCATGAACAGTTCGGCGTCACGAAGGGCACGATGAAGGTGCTCAACCCGACCTTCACCGTGCAGCGCTAACGGAGCGTGGCCCCCGCGGGAGCAAGCAGCTACGGCGGGACAGCGCGAATCAGCGGGGCCGCGTCTGGCCCGACCTCGTCAGGACGACATGCGTGGCCTTGCTCGTGGCGACGTGCTCCGAGCACACGTAGCCCAGGCTCGCCACATCGAGTCCCGCGAAGAGGTGCTCGCCCTTCCCCAGGAGCACGGGGGAAATCGCGAGATGGAGCTCGTCGATGAGCCCGGCGGCGAGGTACTGGCGGATGGTGGCGGCGCCTCCGCCCAGCCGGACGTCACGGCCCTGCGCCGCCTCCTTCGCGCGACTCAGGGCGGCGTGGATTCCCTCCGTCACGAAGTGGAACGTCGTCCCCCCCTCCATGGTGATGGACGGGCGGGCATGGTGGGTGAGCACGAAGACGGGCACATGGTAGGGCGGATTGGTGCCCCACCAGCCCTTCCAACCGTCATCGAGCCAGGGGCCGCGCACGGGCCCGAACATGTTCCGCCCGAGAATCCAGGCGCCCATGTTCTCGAAGCCACGCGCGGCGAAGTCGTCATCGGGACCGGTGCTCCTCGCGTCGCCACCTTCACCATGGAGCTTGTGGAACGTGCGCGTGCCCACGAGCCACTGATGCAACGCGGGGCCCCCGACCCCGAGCGGTTGCTCCAGCCCCTGGTCGGGACCGGCACCGTAACCATCGATGGAAATCGAGAATGAACTGACCTTGAGCTTCGACATGGACGTCACTCCTCTGGACGCGGGGCTCGCCCGCCCGTGGTTTTCGACCACCTTCGTGACGACGACGAACCAGGCAGGGGCCGATCGACACGTGACATCCCGAGACAGCATTTTTCACGGCCCGTGGTCACCTCGAGGGGGACTGGCGGGAGGCCCAGGGGCCCTACCGCGTGGAGCCCGAGCCTCGCGAGAGGCGCAGGACGGCGAGGAAGACCTCGTCCAGGTCGTCGCCGTCGAGGCCCTCGGCCGCCCCCCAGTCGCGTCGCACCCGGCGCATGGCGGCCTCGCGCTCGGCGTCTGGGAACGGCAGGGCGTGCGCCTCCTTCACGCGCGCGGCCTCCTGGACGAGCCGGGCGCGCCGGGCGAGCAGGTCCACCAGCGCCTGGTCCAGCGCGTCGATGCGCTCGCGGACGTCCGCGAGGGCGGGCGGCGGGGGCACCTGCTCCACCGGGGGCTTGCCGGAGGCATCCGCGTCGAGCCCCTGATGCAGTTGGGTGAGCGCGTCGAGCAGCCGCACCCGCGCCTCGCGCGCATAGGGGTTCTCCGACTGGACGACGGCGAACAGGTGCGGCACCTCCAGGCGCGCGTACTCCTCCAGGCGCGCCATGGGCTGGAAGCTGGGCGGTGCGAACGGGAGGTCGCGGCCCGCGCGCGCCTTCACCAGCCCGTGGGCCAGGAAGAACGTGAGCACGTGCGTGCGCGCCATCAGCTCGTCATGCGCCTCGGGGGACAGCTCCGTCACCTCGCACCCCAGCCGCTCGAACAGCTCGCGTGCCCGGCGCACCGCCTCCGGATGCAGCTCGTTGGGACACACCACCGTGCGCCGCGCGTCCCCTCGCGCCAGGCTCGCGGGGCCGAACAGGGGATGCGTCCCCGCCCAGGGGATGTCGCGGCCCAGCACGGACGCCAGCATCTGCACCGGCCGCACCTTCACGCTGCCGACGTCGAGGACGATGTGCCGGGGCGTCAGCAGCGGCTTCAGCGCCTCCAGCGACGCCCGCATCAGCGACACGGGCATCGCGAGCACCAGCAGCGAGGCCCCCCCGACGAGCTCCTCCAGCGACGCCGCCTGGAGCTTCGGAGGCACCTCGTCCTGACGCGGGTCCAACACGCGATGCGCGATGCCCGCATCCGACAACAGCCCCGAGAGCGCCCGGCCGAAGCGGCCGTAGCCCAGCAATCCCACCGTCTCCGTCGTCACTCGGAACTCCCAGGCCCGGATGTCCGAGGAATCCTCGCACTCCGGGCGCGGCGGCAGAAGGCCCCACGGGGGCGGGGTGTCATCGACCCTGGAAGTGCGGGGTGCGGCGCTCGGCGAAGGCGCCGAAGGCCTCCGTCAGGTCGAGCGACTGGAGGAACGCGGCGTTCCACACGGCCACGTAGCGCAGGCCATCCTCGATGGACTTGCCCGCGCAGTACTCCATCACCTGCTTGGCGCCCTGCACGACGAGCGGCGGGTTCTCCGCGACGCGCTTCGCGATGGCGCGCGCCTCGGTGAGCAGCGCCTCCGGCGTGGCGAAGACGTCGTTCACCAGCCCCATCCGCAGCGCCCGCTCCGCCTCCACGTCGCGGCCGGTGTAGGCCAGCTCGCGCGTGTTCCCCTCGCCGATGATGCGCGGCAGGCGCTGGAGCGCGCCCATGTCCGCGACGATGCCCACCTTCACCTCGCGCAGGGAGAACTTCGCCTCCCGCGAGCAGTAGCGGAAGTCGCACGCGGCGATGAGGTCCATGCCCGCGCCGATGCACCACCCGTGCACCGCGGCGATGACCGGCTTGCGACAGCGGGCGAGCCCCTCCGTCGCCTGCTGCATGTCGCCAATCAACTGGAGCAGCTTCGTGCGCTCGTAGGCCAGGTTGGCATCACCGGTGAGCAGCGGCCCCAGCGACTCCATCATCCCCATCAGGTCCAGGCCGTAGGTGAAGTGGCTGCCCTCGCCGCGCACGAGGATGACGCGCACGGCCTCGTCCGCGTCGAGCGCGCGGATGGCCTGGGGCATCTCCCGCCAGAAGTCCGGACCCATGGCGTTGCCCCGGCCCGGCCCCATCAGGACCAGCTCCGCGACGTGGTCCGACTTCTCGATGCGCAGCGACTTGTACGTGGCGTCCATGACGGCCTCCCTGTCGAGGGAGGCCACCGTAGCGCAGTCACGTCGGCGCGGGGCGATGGCGTCCCGGCTCCGGTCGCCCGCCCCGTCACCCAGCCATCAGCCGAACTCCACCACGCGCATGCCGAACAGGCGGTCCACCGCCAGGAGCAGGTCGTCGTGCACCTGCACCTTGAGCGACGTGTTGCCGATGAGCGCCTCGCCCTCGCCCTTGAAGAGCACGCTGACCGCGACCGGGGTGGCGCCCGCGTACTGCTTCGCCAGCGCGTTGAGCTTCTGCAGCCGCTCCTCGGTGAGCAGGTCCGCCGGCACGCGCAGCTCCAGGCGCTTGGTGCGCTTCTCGCGCACGGACTTCAGGCTCTGGATGTCGTCGACGATGAGCTCCGCCATGGGCGTGTCCTCGTCGCGCTGGCTGATCTGCACCGTGCCGGACACGAGGATGGGGTCGTCCGACTTGAGCAGGTGCTCCCAGTGCTCGAAGCCCGGCTTGGGGCCCTGCTTCGACCACTTGCCGTCCTTGCCCATCACGCTGCGCGTGCCGTCCTTGCCGGGGAAGCACACCAGCTCGATGGAGCCGGACAGGTCCTCGATGGTCACCCACGCCATGCGCTTGCCCGTCTTGGTGGGCCGCTCGCGCAGCGCCGCGACGATGCCGGCGACGGTGATCTTGTCGTCCTTGCGCGCGCGCTGCACCGCGGTGATGGGCTTGGCGTAGCGCTTGAGCTCCTTGTCGTACTGGTGCAGCGGGTGGCCGGACACGTAGAAGCCGATGGCCTCCTTCTCCAGCGCCAGCCGCTCCTTCTCCGACCACTCCTCCACCTGGACGTAGTCGTCCTGGAGGCCGCCGCCACCGCCCGACGACGGGGCGCCGAGCATGCCGAACAGCGAGCTCTGCCCCGCGGCCTTGTCCTTCTGGCTGGCCGAGCCGCGGTTCATCGCCTTCTCGATGGTGTCGAAGATCTGCCGGCGCGAGCGCTTCTCGAAGTCGAAGGCCCCGGCCTTCACCAGCGCCTCGAGCACCTTGCGGTTGACGCGGCGGCTGTCCACGCGCTCGGTGAAGTCGAAGAGGCTCTTGAAGGGCCCCTCCTTGCGCGCCTCGAGGATGGACTCGATGGCGTTCTCGCCCACGCCCTTGATGGCGCCCAGGCCGAAGCGGATCTTCCCCTCCACCGCGCCGAAGTGCAGGTCGGACTGGTTGACGTCCGGCGGCAGCACCTGGAGGCCGGACTCGCGGGCCTCGCCGATGTGCTTCACCACCTTGTCCGTGTTGTCCTTCTCGCTGGAGAGAAGGGCCGCCATGAACTCGCAGGGGAAGTGCGCCTTGAGCCACGCGGTGTGGATGGTGACGAGGCCGTAGGCGGCCGAGTGGCTCTTGTTGAAGCCGTACTCGGCGAACTTCTCCATCAGGTCGAAGATTTCGCCGGCGACCTTGAGGTCGACGTTGTTCTTCGCGCAGCCCTCGAGGAAGCCGGCGCGCTCGGCCTGCATGACCTCGGCCTTCTTCTTGCCCATCGCGCGGCGGAGCAGGTCCGCGCGGCCCAGGGTGTAGCCACCCAGGACCTGCGAGATCTGCATCACCTGCTCCTGGTACACGATGACGCCGTACGTGTCCTTGAGCACCGGCTCCAGCGCGGGGTGCGGGTACGACACCTTCTCCCGGCCGTGCTTGCGGTTGATGAACACGTCCACCATGCCGGAGTCCAGCGGACCCGGGCGGTAGAGCGCGCCGGCGGCGATGACGTCTTCGAAGCAGGACGGCTTGAGCTTCACCACCATTTCGGTGAAGCCGCTGGACTCCATCTGGAAGACGCCGGCCGTGTCGCCCTCGGCCATCAACTGCCAGACCTTGTCGTCGCCGAGCGGAATCTCGTGGCGGGGGATGTCCTTGCCGTGGTTGCGCTTGACCAGGTCCAGCGCGTGCTGAATCACGGTGAGCGTCTTCAGGCCCAGGAAGTCGAACTTCACCAGGCCCGCGGCCTCGACCTCGTCCTTGGCGAACTGGGTGATGAGCGTCTTCTCACCCGGCGGCTGGTAGACGGGCACGAACTCCCACAGCGGCTTGTCCGCGATGACCACGCCCGCCGCGTGCATGCCGGGCTGGCGGTGCAGGCCCTCCAGCGCGAGCGCGATCTCGAGCACGTCCTTCGTCGTGACGGGCTTGCCCTCGACCTCGCCGATGTTGGAGGGCTTCTCCATCATCTCCTTGAGGCGAGGCTCCATCTCGATGGCCTCCTTCAAGGTGATGTTGAGCACCTCCGGCACCAGCTTGGCGATGCGGTCACCCTCGCTGAACGGCAGCGCGAACACGCGGCACACGTCGCGCAGCACGCTCTTGGCCTTGAGCGAGCCGAAGGTGATGATCTGCCCCACGTTCATCTCGCCGTACTTGCGACCGACGTACTGGATGACCTCGTCGCGCCGGTCCTGGCAGAAGTCGATATCGAAGTCGGGCATCGACACGCGCTCCGGATTCAGGAAGCGCTCGAACAGGAGGTTGTACGGGATGGGGTCCACGTCCGTGATTCGCAGCGCGTAGGCCACGAGGCTGCCCGCGCCGGAGCCACGGCCCGGGCCCACGGGGATGCCCATCTTCTTCGCCCAGTTGATGAAGTCCTGGACGATGAGGAAGTAGCCGCTGAACCCCATCTTCTGGATGACGCCGATCTCCAGCGACAGGCGCGCCTGGTACTGCTCGCGGTCGATGGGGTAGCTGACGGTGGCCGCCAGCTCATTGAAGCGCTCGCGCAGGCCCTCGTAGGCCAGCTCTGCCATGTAGCTGTCGGGCGTGTGGCTGTCGGGCACCTTGAAGGTGGGCAGCATGGGCTTGCCCAGCTTCAGCTCCAGGGTGCACTGCTCGGCGATGCGCTGGGTGTTGTGGACCGCCTCCGGCGTGTCCTTGAAGAACTCCAGCATCTCCGTGGGGCTGGTGACGTAGAGCTTGTCCGTGGAGTGCTTGAGGCGCTTGTTGTCCGCCAGCGTCTTGCCGCTGGCGATGCACATGAGCAGCTCGTGGGCGCGCGCGTCCTCGCGCTTGATGTAGTGCGCGTCCGCGGTGGCGCACAGCGGGAGGTCCAGGTCCCGCGACAGCTGCATCAGGTTCGCGTTCGCCTTGTCCTGCTCCGGCATCCCGTTGGACTGCACCTCCAGGAAGAAGTGCCCGGGCTCGAAGATGTCCTTGTACTCCTGCGCCGCGCGGCGGGCGTGGTCCATGTCGCCGCGGAAGCACGCGCTGGTGATTTCGCCGCCCAGGCACGCGGTGAGGGCGAACAGGCCCTTGCTGTGCTCCGCCAGCACCTTCTTGTCGATGCGGGGGTGGTAGTAGAAGCCCTGCATGTACGCGGTGGAGGACAGGTAGCGGAGGTTGGCGTAGCCCTCCGCGTTCTTCGCGATGAGGATGAGGTGGTGGGACACCTTCTCCGAGCGGTCCTCGCGGCCCTTGGGCCCCGCGACGTACGCCTCCATGCCGAGGATGGGCTTGATGCCCGCGTCCTTCGCCTTCTTGTAGAAGTCGATGGCGCCGAACATGTTGCCGTGGTCCGTCACGGCCACGCTCGTCATCCCCTTCTCCTTCACCGTCTTGATGAGGTCCTTCATCCGGATGGCCCCATCGAGCAGTGAGTAGAGGGTATGCAGGTGAAGGTGGGTAAAGGACATGGTCGGGGAAGAGTAGAGCCCGGCATGGGTCCTGGCCACTCCCTGTTGCGGCCTTTCGTCCGGTGTCCCGGAGGCCGGTAAATCGGCCCGGGAAGGCGTTCTTTCCAGAGTGGAAATCCGGCCGGGCCGAAGGCGCGCCGGGGTCTCCTACCCGGCGTCCAGGCGGGCTCACCCGAAGCGAGAATGACAGGGGGCGGGGGCTTCACACTTCTTCACGCCGGGTACAAGCCCGCGCAAAAGCCCCCCGGCACATTGGGCAGCGTCGCCACACCGGCGCGCAGCCACCCGGGCCCGGGGACGGGCCCTCGAACCAGGAGTCAGGACCATGAAGAAGAAGCTCACCCTCGCGGCCACCGCCATCGTCGCCGTCGTGCTGCTCAGCGGCTTCGCCGTGCGCGGGGGTCACCGCTGGGGACACGACCCGGAGCGCATCCGGCAGATGGTGTCGTGGAAGTTGAACGACAAGTTGGACGACCTCGACGCGACGGACGCGCAGCGCCAGTCCATCAACGCGGTGAAGGACCGGCTCCTCGACGAGGGCATGAAGCTGGCGGAGGCGCAGCGCGGGGTGCGCTCGGAGGTGGTCACCCAGCTCGAGTCGGCGACGCCGGACGCCAAGCGCCTGCACGCGCTGGTGGACGAGCGCATCGAGGCCATGCGCGCCTTCGCCCACCAGGCGACGGACGCCGCGCTGGAGGTCCACGGCACGCTCTCCCCGGAGCAGCGCAAGGAGCTGGCCACCGAGTTCCGCGAGCGCACCGGCGTGAAGTAGGCCGCCTCCCCTCCCCGTCCCCCACTCAACGGGCCTCGGGTCCGTGGGGTGGGAGTGGGTAGGCACGGAGGCGTCAGGCACATAGGTTGGATGCGTGAACTACACCGACTATGCGCGACGCATCCGTGCCTTCGAGAGCCTCGGCGAGGTGGCCGAGTACGGCCAGGTCCTCGAGGGCGGACAGCCGTACCCGCTCCTGCGCTTCACCCTTCCCGGAGAACGTTGGCTGGTCATCACCTCCGGGTTCCACGGAGAGGAGCCCGCGGGCCCGCTGACGCTGGCCGAGCACCTGCCGGAGGTGGTCGCCTTCGCGCGCGAGCGTCGGGTGGGCCTGCGCGTCTACCCGTGCATCAACCCGTCCGGCTTCGAGGCGGGCACGCGGTACAACCTGAGCGGCGAGAAGCCCAACAACGACTTCCTCCGCTACGAGGTGGCGCCCGGGGAGTGGCGCGGCGAGCTCACCGGCGCGCAGGACTACCTGCGCTGGGCGCTGTTCGACGGCGGGCCGAAGGAGACGCGCGCGGTGCGCTCGGACCTGGCGCGCTTCGCGCCGCCCGTCGCCGCGCTCGACATCCACCAGGACAACTACCAGAGCAGCGCGCTGACGTACGCGTACACCTTCGGGGACAAGGGGGCCTACCTCCCGATGATGCGCGCCGCGGAGCGCTACGCCACCGTCATCCGCTCGCAGAAGGTGGACGAGCACAACGTCACGGACCCGGACGGCTTCATCGAGTACCACGACGGGAGCGTCACCGACTGGTACATGCGCCAGGGAGTCCCCTACACCGCGACGCTGGAGACGAGCACGCACACGCCCATGGACGCGTGCCACGCGGTGAACATGCTCTGGATTCGCGGCTTCATCGACCTGGCCTCGCGTCGCTAGCGCGACGCCAGCACGCGCGTCCACAGGGCCAGCAGCTCGCGCACCACGCGCGGCTGGGGCACCTCCGCCACGGGTGGCACCTCCACGCGGACCCCGTGCGACGCCAGGCGCGTGAAGGGGTTGTCCGCGGCCTCGGTCCTCAGCGGCACCGTCGGGTCCGCCGGGCGGAAGCCGAACGCCAGGGCCCGCTCCTGCACGGGGCGGCTGCGCAGGTAGCGCAGCCACTCGAGCGCCGCGGCCTTCTGCGCGGGCGTCACCCAGTCGCCCTGGAGCACCGCAGCCGGGTGGTCGCTCCACAGCGTGAGCGACGGGTAGTAGACGCGCAGGTCTCCCCAGCGCCCCTGCGCGTGCGAGAGCTGGGAGATGGCCAGGCTCTCGTACACCACGGCGATGTCGTAGCGGGACGGGCCGAAGCGGACCATGTCCGCCATGAAGGTGCCGGTGGAGGGCTCGAAGCGGGTGACGCCCCGCTCCAGCGCCTTCATCCAGTCCTGGTAGCGCGGGTCGAGCAGGTCCCCCACCGTGAGGCCGGCCCGCTTGCCGTAGTACTCCAGCGTGGCCAGCAGCAGCGTCTGGAGCCCGGAGTTCGAGCGCGTGGGGTCCGTGTGGCCCAGCTTGACGAAGCCCCACTCGGGCTTGCCCCCGATGGCGGGCCAGCCCTGGGGGCTCGTCACCGCCTTCTGGAGGACCTTCCAGGAGACGGTCCCCCCACCGCTCGCCTTCTTCAACACCTCCGCGCGGTCCTCCCAGACGACGAAGACCAGGGGCGTGATGACCAGCGGCGCCGGCGCCTCGTCGCCCTGGGGCGCGAACAGCGGGCCCCGCTCGGCGTCCGTGGCCCAGTCCGCGGCGAGCAGGCGCAGCACCGCGCTGTCCGCGGGGCTCCACACCGTGGGCTTCTCCCGCCCGTCGAGGATGGCCTGCGCCGCGTCCAGCGAGCCCAGCCCCAACAGCTTCAGGCGGATGGAGGGGTGCTCCTGCTGGAACGCCGCGGCGGCGGCCTCCACCCACTCCTTCTTCTCCGTGCTGTAGAGGAAGGAGACCTCCGTCACCTCGCCGGGCCGCGACGGGCGCGGCGCGACGGGCGCGCTCGTGCCCGCCTCGGGGGCTCCCGGCGACGACGGGGCGCGCCCCGAGGTCAGGTAGAGGACTCCGCCCAGCGCGACGAAGACTCCGATGATGATGAGAAACCTGGGCGTCATGGACCGACTCGTCCCCCTCGCTCCGGCACGCGCGCCTATCCCGCCAGGCGCGCGAGCCTCCCGGCCAGGTGCGAGTCACCGCTCGCGTCCAGGCCCTTCACGAATGCCGACAACGAGCCACCGGAGGCCTCCAGGTGGTCCGCCACGTGGGGCGCGAGCTGGCTCCAGCGCTTCGCCCACCCGTCCTCGGAGGGGCTGCCGCGCGTCCCCGGGCGGGTCGCCAGGAGCTGCCCCAGCCGCAGCGCGAGCTCCGGCTCGCCGAGCGCGTCCGCCTGGCTCGCGATGGTCGCCGCGCCGGGAGGCCGGGTGGCGGCGGGCGCGCTGCGCCACTGCTCCGCCGCGCGCTGGAAGGCCGCCGTGTCCAGTTCGCCCAGGAGCGCGAGCGCGTGCCGCAGCGGCAACCGCCCCTCCTTCGCCGGCGCCACCACCCGCGCCATCAGCGCGGAGAACGTCGCGTCCAGTTCCGGGTGCTTCGCGGGGTCCACGCCGCCCAGGGCGCGCAGGGAGCGGCGCGCGGCGCGGGCACGAGACGTCACCTCCCAGCTGCGCCAGCCCAGCCGCGCGCGCAGGGCCGCGAGCGCGTCCGCGGCGATGCGCAGGGACTCGGGCGTGGGCGAGGCCACGGGGACGCGCCGGGGGAGGGGCGGCTTCTGGGGCGGGGCCGGCGGGGCCGCGACGGCGGGGGCCGCCTCGCCTCCGGCGGTCACCTCGCGGTAGCCCTCACGCACCTTCTCCGCGACCTTCTTCTCGTACTCCTTCTGGGCACCCGCGGCGTCCGGGAAGGCCTTCTCCTTGCGCTGCCCCGCGGTGCCGATGCGACCGAACGTGACGACGAAGACGTTGCCCTGCACCTCCGGCTGCCAGAACTTGGAGCTGGTCCCCTCGACGAACTCGAACCTTCTCATGGTGGCCCTTCCTCCTCGCGCGTCGGCCGCCGCCCAGGCTACCGCACACGCGACATGCGCGCCTCACGCCACGCGCGCGGTCCGCTCCTGGAAATCGGCTTCCATCTCCTTCAGCCCCAGTCCCCGGGGCATCCGCCCCTCGTAGCCCAGCTCCAGGCGGGCCTTTTCATCACTCACCGTGACTTCCCGTCCAATCAGCAGCAGCTCGGTGCGGCTGATGGGGGGCCGGCCCGGCAGGCCGAAGACGCCCCACGCCACGTCCGACAGCGTGGCCACGGTCGCGGCCAGGCCGAACGGCATGCTGGCGTTGCCCGGGTCCACCCCCTGCGACTTGAGCATGGCGGTGACGAAGTCGCGGAACACCACGGGCTCGCCGTCGGTGAGGAAGTAGGCCTGTCCGCCCCGCCCCTTCTCCGCCGCCAGCAGCATGCCCTCCACGCAGTTGGCGACGTGGCAGGTCGAGGTGAGGTACCGCCCGTCGCCAATCCACTTGAAGCGGCGCGACTTCACCGCGTCCACCATCTGCGGCAACACCGACGTGTCGCCCTTGCCCCACACGAGCCGGGGCCGCACCGCCACGGTGGTGAGCGAGGCGGAGTTGACGCTGAGCACGCGGCGCTCGGCCTCGCCCTTGGTGGACGGATAGTCCCCGATGGGGCGCTCGGGCAAAGGCCACGTCTCGTTGGCGCGGACCAGGGGCGTGCCGTCCACCAGCACCGCCTCCGTGCTGACGTGCACCAGCCGCTTCACGCCCGCGGCGACCGCCGCCTCCAGCACCCGCTCCGTGCCGCGCACGTTCGCCTCGTAGTACTCCGCGCGGCGCGCCCACGACTTCACCACCGCGGCGGAGTGGAAGACGACGTCGCAGCCCTCCATGCCCTCCTTCAGGCGGACCGCGTCGGACAGGTCGCCCTCGAAGGGCTCGGCGCCCGCGGCCGTCACCGCCGCCACGGCCTCCGGGGAGCGCGCCAGCGCGCGCGACGTGTCGCCCCGCGACTTCAGCGCCGCGATGAGGTGTCTGCCCACGAAACCGGACCCGCCGGTGACGAACGCCCGCATGGACTGCTCCCGAGAAGTGAGGTCTCGGGCTCCTACCACCACCCGCCCTCGACGCGGTAGCCACCTGGCGGCCCGGGTGCCCCTCCCATCCCGTGGGAGGGGCGCCCGGGGTCCGTCAGAACATGTCGCGCATCGAGGGCGTGGGGCCGTGGAGCAGCCGCTGGGCGACCTGGACGGAGGCGTCGTCGGCCTGGAGGAGGCCCATGGCGCGCAGCGCGTCCGCGGACGCGAAGCCCGTGTAGAGCGAGGCGAGCTGTCGCACGTGCAGCCGCATCCGGCCCTCGCCTCCCCGCGTCACGCGGGCCGCGCCGGACGCGACCTCCAGCACGAAGCGCCCCTGGTTCTCCGGGAAGAGGTCGTCCTCCACCTCCAGGTGGAGCACGCCCGCGGCGTCCGGAGGCCAGCCTCGGGCCTCCAGCGCGGCGGCCACGTCCAGCACCCGCGCCATCCAATGCATGTACAGCTTCACCGAGTAGTCCTGCTCGCGCAGCAGCCACAAGAGCGGCTCGTCCACGCCGCCGAACCACACCGCCTCCGTGCCCAGGGAGTGGTGGTCCCCGAGGAAGCGCAGGAGCCGCCGGGCCGCCACGGGCGTGGTCGCGACCACGTCCGTCACTCCGAGTTCGTACTTCAGGTCCTTCTGGGGCCGGCGCGCCAGGTACACGTAGCCCTCCACGCCCGCGTCGCCCTCCACGAGGAAGCCGTGCACGGTCTCCGTGCGGGGGTTGCGCACGCGGGTCCAGGAGAACGCGCCCCGGTCCAGCCACCCTTGCCGGTGGCGCGCGACGCGGGTGTAGCAGGCGGTGATGGCCGCCTCGTCCGCGGCCTCGATGGCCCGCAGCCGCAGGCCGCGCTCGTCCGTCCCCAGCGACGACACGGGGACGCGAATCTCGTAGCGGCCTCCGGCCAGCTCGTAGCCCACGCGCCGGTAGAGCGGCTGCGTCGCGGGGTAGAGGATGGACAGCGGCGCGCCCTCCGCGCGGACCTCCCGGAGCAGGTGGCGCATCAGCCGCGTGGCCGTGCCCTGCCCGCGATGCAGGGGGTGGACGCCCACGCCGCCCACGCCGATGACGGGGACGCTGCGCCCGCCGTACCACTGCCCCATGCGCAACAGGCCCAACGTGGCGCCGACCTGGCCCTTCTCGCGCAGCAGTCGCAGGTTGCCCAGGTCCTGGCGCTTCTTCCAGCCCTCGCAGTCCTCCGGCGTCATGGCGTAGGAGTGCATCAGGATGTCGATGACGGCGGCGACCTCCCGCTCGTCTCTCGGGGGGCCAAAGTCGTCCTGCGTCGCGTCCACGTGTTCCGTCCCTTCATGATGCGGGGGGCCCGCATCCTACCGCCGTCCCTCCATGGGGCGGCCGGTCCAGGACTGCTGTCGTCGCGACGCGGCATGGGCTGACCCACCGAAGGCTGGGCGGGGTGCGTCATCGTCGGGTGCACAAGCCGGCTGCTAGGCTCGTGGCACATGGGGCGCTTGCGTGACTGGAAGTACAAGCTCGGCCTGGGTGGTGCCTGCGACCTGTGCCAGCAGACGCTCCGGCGGGCGCCGACCCTCGTGGGCTTCTCGCGGCTCGCCTGCCCCGACTGCGCCGAACGCCACTTCGCGAAGCACGGGCGGCCGGACCTCGTGGACCAGGCGCTCACCGCGGGCCTGCACCTCATGGCGCGAGAGGCGTGGCCTATTCGGTCATCGCGGGACACGTCGAGCGAATCATCAAGGCCGTGCTCGCCCTCTCCGTGCTTGGGGGCGTGGGCGCGTTGCTCTACGTGGGCATCACGCGCGTCCAGCTGCCGGTGGCCCTGGCGGTGCTCGTGGGCGGCGTCACGTTGGTCGCGACCCTGTTGATGCTGCTGTTGCCCGGCCGGCGGTGACTACGGCTGGACGCGCTTCATCTTCGCGTAGAAGGACGGCGTGAGCAGGTAGGCGAAGGTCGCGTCGCCGAAGCCCAGCAGGTCCCCGTCGCGCACGTGCATCTCGCCGCCGGACGCGACCTCCTTGGCGTTCACGAACGTGCCGTTGCTCGACTTGAGGTCGACGATGGTGGTGCCCACCTGCGGCCCCCACCAGCACAGCTTCGCGTGGCGCTTGGAGACGGAGGGCTCGTTGACCACGAGGTCGCAGTCGGGCTGACGCCCCACGGTGAGCACGTCCTCTCCGCCCACCGGCGGCAGCATGGCCACGGTGAGGGCGTCGAAGTGCAGCCAGAGCGCCACCTGTTGCCGCTCGAGGCTGGGGATGTCGCGGGCCATCGTCGTGCGCGCCGCGCCCATCTTCAGGGCCAGCTGCGCCATCACCGGGCTGGGGGGCTTCTGCACGAGCACGAAGGGCCCCACCTGTTTGCAGAAGAACGGCTCGGTCAGGCGCTTGCTCAGCGCGCGCAGCTCCTGAACGGTCATCATCGAAGAAGTCCCCCTGCGGTGGTCGGCGCGCGATTCTGGGGCGGACCGGGCCCCGCGTCGAGTCCTCTTCCGTCATCACCGGTTCGAGGAGGTGGCGCGGACAGGCCCCTCAGCGACGGCGACCCGTCGCGACCGCCGGCTCGGCGAGGGGCGGGGACAGTGCCTCGCGCTCGAAGGACACCCTGGTGCGCTGTGCGAGCCACAGGCCCAGGTGCTCGACCTCGCGCGCGTCCTTGGAACCGCGAATCAGCGCCACCTTCCCGTCCTGTTCATCGTGCAGCCAGAGCGCCCATGAGTGGTCGCCGTCCTCGTCGTCCCGCTGCGCCGTCACCACCAGCCTGCGCACACGGTGCGCCTGGCGGCGGGAGGAGAAGCGTCCCTGGGTGACGCGGACGAAGCGCTCCGGGCCGACCTCCCACCATTGGAGTCCCCAGGATTCGCGCCAGGCCTGCCGCGCCGTCAGCCAGGTGAGCGCGGCCAATCCCAGGGTGGCCAGCGTCTCGATGACGCCATCCGCGCCGAAGAGCCGGCGCCACAGCAGGATGCCCAGGTTGAAGGCGAGCAGCCCCGCCGTCACCCACCACGCCCACGCGGCGATGCGGCGCACCCGCGCGGCCTTCCGCAGCACCGTGCGTCCAGCGCGCTCGGAGACGACCTCGCGATTCATGGGGACGTGCGACGCGAGCGCAGCGTCCTCCAACGGAAGCCGGGAGAACTCGCGCCACCAGCGCAGCAGCTCCGTGTGTTGGTCCTTCGTTCCGGCGCTGGCCAGCGTCACCTTGCGCCCCGTGCGCAGCAGCCCCACCACCGCGCCAACGCCTTGCAGCGGGTAGAGGTCCACCAGGTCAGCGAACGCCACGCGCTGGACGCCGAAGCGGAAGGGCCCCAGCCGGGACGCGCGCTCCACGCCGCGCCGGTCGAAGGACAGGTGCTCGGCGCCCGCCAGCGCTGCGAACAACCCGAAAGCCACCGCGAACCCGGCGGGGGTCCAGAGCGCCAGCCAGAACGACAGGAACAGCGGCGTCAGCGTCACGCCCACGTCGCCTTGTCCCGTCAGCCCCCGGAGCTGCGACAAGGGCACGGACCGCGACAACTCACCGACGAACGTCGCCAGGATTTGGATGGCGAGCACCTCGCCGACGACCCAACCCATCAGCCAGAACCCACAGAAACCCGCCAAGAAGAGCCTCGACCAGCCCCCGGGCGCAAGCCTCGCCCGCCAGGTCTCTCCCTCCTTCTGAAGCCACATGGGGTGCCTTTCCCCGTCCCCGCGGCCGTCATGGCCGCGCGCCCTTCTCCAGATGCGCCCGGCGCTCGCGGAAACCCTGTCACCACATTGTCACCCGGGCGCCACGCGACGGACGTCCTCCGCGCCACGAAGGGCTCCCGCGCTGGAGGAGCGAGCCCACGGACTCATCCCGCGCGACCGTCGGTCGCCACCGCCAATGGGGCGGGCGTCACGGTCAGCGCCTCGCGCTCGAAGGGCACCCCGGTGCGCTGCGCGAACCACAGCCCCAGGTGCTCGACCTCGCGAGGTTCGTCTGAGTAGCGAACCAGGGCCACCTTGCTGCCCTCCCCATGCAACCAGAGCGTCCACTCGTGGTCGCCGTCGTCATCGTCCCGATGAATCTCCACCACCAACCGCGAGACACGGTGCGCCTCGCGCCGGAGGGAGAAGGGGGTCTTGATGACGTGCACGAAGTGCCCTGAACCAACCTCCCACCACTGGAGGGCCCAGGTGTTGCGCCAGGCCTTTCGCGCCGCCGCCCAGGTGACGACGACCAGCCCCAGGGACGTGAGCGTCTCGGGGACACCCTCCGCGCCGAAGCGTCGACGCCACAGCAGGAAGCCCAGATTGACGGCCAGCAGCCCCGCCGTCACCCACCAAGCCCACGCGGCGAAGCGACTCGCCCCGGGGGCCTCGCGCATCACGGTGACGCCCTCTTGTTCGGAGAGCACCTCCCTGCCCGCGGGGACCCGCATCGCGAGCTCCCATCCTGCAACGGGAGCTGGGTGAGTTCACGCCACCGGCCCAACAACTCGGCGTGCTGTTCGTACCTTCCTCCACTGGCCAGCCGCACGGTGCATCCCGCGCGGAGGAGCCCCATCACCGAGCCATCCCTCTGCGACTGATAGAGGTCCACGAGGTCGGCGAACGCCACGCGCTCGAAGCCATGGCGAAAGGGCCCCAGGTTCAACCAACGCTCGACCCCCCGCGGGTCGAAGGAGAGGTGCTCGGTGCGCGCCATCGAACGCAGCAACACGAACGCCACCAGGGGCCAATGAGGGTCCAGAGAACCCATCCGAACGACACGAACAGCGGCGTCAGTGTCCCAACCAGGGACCCATTCCCATCCAACCCCTGGAGCGGCGACAGGGACCGCGGTCGAGAGAGCTTGCCGACGAACGTGGTGATGCCGTCGAGGGCACACATCTCCCCGACGAGCCAGACGGAAAGCCAGAGCGCACAGGCGCCCGCCAGGAAGAACCGCGACCAGCCTCCGGGAGCCAGCCGTGCTCGCCAGGTCTCGCCTTCCCGCCAGAGCCACATGGTGTGTCCATCCATCTCTCACCCCGTGTCTGTCATCGCCGCGCCCTTCGCCAACTCCTCGCCCGCGCGGAACCCCTGCCACTGCATTGTCACCCAGGAGCCACGCGACTGGTATCCTCCACGCCATGAAGCGCCCCTCCGAGCCGGATGCGCCCGCGATGCCGTCGCTGCTCGTCTTCGCCATCGCGGTGCTGCTCTTCGGCTCGCCGCTGAGGCGGGTGTGGCTCTCGGAGGAGGCCCCGGGCTATCTGCCCTTCGTCGTGTGGCTGGGGGTCATCGCCCTGGGCGGATGGGCGGCGCGCCATGGCGGTGACCCGTGACGCTCGAGCTGGGGCCGCTGCTCGCCGCGTCCATCGCCTACCTCCTGGTGCTGTTCTTCGTGGCGTACGCGGCGGAGCGCAACCTCATCCCCTCTCGCGTCACCCAGCACCCACTGGTGTACGCGCTGGCGCTCGGCGTCTATGCGACGTCCTGGTCGTACTTCGGCAGCGTGGGCTACGCGGCGCGACACGGCTTCCGCTACCTGGGCATCTACCTGGGCGTCACCCTCGCCTGCCTGCTGGTGCCCGTGCTGTGGCGCCCGCTGCTGCGGCTGACGCGCGAGCTGCAACTCACCTCGCTGGCGGACCTGCTCGCCTTCCGCTACCCCGGCCAGTCCACCGGCACGGCGGTGACGCTGTTCATGCTCGCCGGCAGCCTCCCCTACCTCGCGCTCCAGGTCCGCGCGGTGGTGGAGTCCGCGAAGGTGCTCAGCCCGTCCGCCTCGCCCACGCTGGTGGGCACCAGCTTCTGCGCGGTGCTCATCGTCTTCTCCGTCCTCTTCGGCGCGCGGCACCTCACCCCGCGCGAGCGACACGAGGGCCTCATGCTGGCCATCGCCTTCGAGTCCGCGGTGAAGGCCGTGGCCCTGGTCGCCGTGGGCGCGTGGGCCGTGTCGTCGGTGTTCGGCGGCGTGGATGGGCTGTGGGCGTGGCTGAAGGCGCATCCGGAGGCGGTGCAGCAGCTCCAGCGCCCCGCGCGCGAGGCCTCCTGGGCGCCCCTGCTGGTGCTCTCCTGCGCGGCCGCGTTCCTCACGCCGCGCAGCTACCACGTCGCCTTCACGGAGGCCCCGGAGCGCGACGCCCTGTCCACCGCGACGTGGGCCTTCCCGCTGCTCCTCCTGGTGATGAACCTGGCGGTGCCGGTGCTGCTGTGGGGCGGCGAGGCCCTGGGACTCCCCTGGCCCGCGGACTTCCACGTGCTCGCCGTGCCCGCCTCGCAAGGCGCCACGGGCCTGGCGTTGGTGGCCTTCCTGGGCGGCGTGTCCGCCTCCAGCGCCATGGTCATCGTCACCACGCTCGCGCTGGCGCCCATGTGCCTGACGCACCTGGTGCTGCCGCTGGGCTACGCGCGCGGTCAGCCCCACCTGTACGGCTGGCTCCTGTGGGCGCGGCGACTGCTCATCGCGCTCATCATCCTGGCGGGCTACGGCTTCTACCGCCTGCTCGACACGCGCGGCCTGGGACTGGTGGACCTGGGGCTGGTGTCCTTCGTCGCGGTGGCGCAGTTCGCCCCAGGCGTGCTGGGCCTGCTGTTCTGGAAGCGGGGCACCCGCGCGGGCCTGCTCGCGGGCCTGCTCGCGGGCGCCTGCGCGTGGGTGGTGACGCTCGTCGTCCCGATGTGGGCCTCGCGCGAGCTGGTGGCGTGGACACATGACCTGGCGGTCCACATGGGCTTCCCCGAGGACGAGCCGTGGGGCTTCGCCACCTTCGCCTCGCTGACGCTCAACGCGCTGGCCTTCGTGGGCGTGTCGCTGGCCACGCGGCAATCCGAGTCCGAAGCGGAGGCGGCGCGGGCGTGCACGCGCGAGACGCCCTCGCTCGTCCCAGGAGGCGTGGAGGCCCGCTCGCCCGGAGAGTTCCGCGAGCGGCTCGCGCCCCTGCTCGGCGAGGAGGCCGCGACGGCGGAGGTGGACCGCGCGCTGGAGGGCCTGGACATGGCGCCGGACGAGCGTCGTCCCCTGGAGCTGCGCCGGCTGCGCGACGGCGTGGAGCGCAACCTGTCCGGCCTGCTGGGGCCCGTGCTGGCGCGGCTGACGGTGGAGGAGGCCCTGCGGTTGGGGCCCGGCCCCCGCGCGGCCCTGGCCGAACAGCTGCGCTTCGTGGAGGAGCGCCTGCGCGACGCGCGCGAGGCCCAGGGGCCCGTGGAGGCGGTGCGCCGCTACCTGCGCCGCATCCTGGAGGACCTGCCGCTGGGCGTCTGCGCGGTGGGACCGGATGGCGAGGTGGTCATCTGGAACGCGGCGCTGGAGCGACTGTCCGGAGTAGAGGAGCACGCGGCGCGTGGCCATCCCCTGGCGGCCCTGCCTCCACCCTGGGGGCCCCTGCTCTCCGGCTTCGCCGCGGGCGAGCAGGCGGACATCGAAGCGCGGCTCTCCCTCGTCGGCGCCGAGCGCACGCTGCGACTGCACCGCTCGCGGCTGACCCAGGACGAGGAGGGCGGCGGCGCGTCGCAGGGCATGGCGCTGCTGGTGGAGGACCAGACGGAGCGCAAGGCGGTGGACGCGCGCATGGCGCACCAGGACCGGCTCGCGTCGCTGGGCCGGGTGGCGGCGGGCGTGGCGCATGAAATCGGCAACCCGCTCACCGCCATCGCCAGCCTCACGCAGAACCTCAAGTACGAGCTGGACGACGCGGACGCGGTGAAGGAGCGCACGGGCCTCATCCTCCAGCAGACGCGCCGCATCGACGCCATCGTCCGGATGCTGGTGGGCTTCAGCCACGCGGGCACGGTGGGCGGCGAGGCGCGGCCCTTCGCGCGGGTGGAGGTGGGCCCGCTCCTGGCGGAGTCCGTGGCGCTGGCCCGCATGGCGCGCGGCGCGTCGAAGTCGCGAGGCGTGTCCTTCGAGCACCGCAGCCCGGAGGGCCTGGTCATCCTCGGGGACTCGCAGCGGCTGGAGCAGGTGCTGGTCAACCTGCTGACCAACGCGGTGGACGCCTCGCCCGAGGGCGCGCGCGTGGAGTTGGAGGCGGAGGCCGTCGACGGGAACATCCACCTGCGGGTGCTGGACCGGGGCCACGGCATCCCCGGGGAGCTGACCCAGCGCGTCTTCGAGCCGTTCTTCACCACCAAGCAACCGGGAGAGGGCACGGGCCTGGGGCTCGCCCTGGTGGCGGGCATCGTCCGGGAGCACGGTGGCGCCATCCAGATGGACAACCGGCCCGGGGGAGGGACTAGCGTGACGGTGAGCCTCCCCGCCGCGCGCGGGACCGCGCCCACCGCGCGCCCGGCTCCGGGGGCTTCCACATGAGTCGAATCCTGGTCATCGAGGACGAGCCCATCATCCGCACGGAGCTGCGCCGGCTGCTCGTGCGCGCCGGCCACGAGGTCTCCGAGGCGGGCGCGGTGCAGGAGGCCTCCAGCGACTACGCGCTCGACTCCTTCGACCTGGTCATCTCCGACCTGCGCCTGCCCGGCGCGCCCGGCACGGACGTCATCGCCCTGTGTCCCGGGGTGCCCGTGCTCATCATGACGAGCTACGCCACGGTGAAGTCGGCCGTGGACGCCATGAAGCTGGGCGCCGTCGACTACATCGCCAAGCCCTTCGACCACGACGAGCTGCTGCTCCAGGTGGAGCGCGTGCTGCGCGAGGGACGGTTGACGCGGCAGAACGTGGCCCTCCGGCGCGAGGTGGAGCAGGCCTGGCCGGTGAGCGGCATGGTGGGCCAGTGCGCGGCCATGCGCGACGTCTTCGAGCGCGTGCGCAAGGTGGCGCCATCGCCCGCCACCGTGCTGGTGCTGGGCGAGTCCGGCACGGGCAAGGAGCTGGTGGCCCGCGCGCTCCACGCGCAGAGCCCCCGCGCGGACGGGCCGCTGGTCTCCGTCAACTGCGCCGCGATTCCCGAGGGCCTCCTGGAGAGCGAGCTGTTCGGCCACGAGAAGGGCGCCTTCACCGGCGCGCTCACCGCGCACGCGGGCCTCGTGGAGGCCGCGCACGGCGGCACCCTCTTCCTCGACGAGGTGGGCGAGCTGCCCGCCCCCGCGCAGGCGCGCCTGTTGCGCATGCTCCAGGACGGCGAGGTGCGGCGCGTGGGCTCCACCCGCCCCCGCAAGGTGGACGTGCGCATCATCGCCGCCACCCACCGGGACCTGCCGCGCCGCGTACAGGAGGGCGCCTTCCGCCAGGACCTCTACTTCCGCCTGCGCGTGGTGGAGATTCGCCTGCCCCCCTTGCGCGAGCGCGGCGAGGACCTGCCCGCGCTGGCGAGGTTCCTCCTGGAGAAGGCGGGCCGGAAGGTGGGCCACGCCACCGCCACGCTGTCCCCGGAAGCGATGGCCGCCCTGTCCGCCCATCCCTGGCCCGGCAACGTGCGCGAGTTGGAGAACGCCCTCGAGCGCGCCGTCATCCTCGCGGACGGGCCCGTCATCACCCCGGAGCTGCTGTCCCTCGAGCTGCCCGGCGGCGGCCCCGACACCAGCCCGCTCGTCCCGGAGCCGCCCGAGGAGGAGGCGGAGACCGCCAGCACGTCCCCCGACTCCATGGAGGAGTACTTCCGCCGCTTCGTCCTGGAGCACCAGGAGCACATGGGCGAGACGGAGCTGGCGAAGCGGCTGGGCATCAGCCGCAAGGCCCTGTGGGAGAAGCGACAGAAGCTGGGCATCCCGCGCGCCCGCAATTGATTGTCATCTCGCGCACCGCCCCCCCACCGTCGCGGCCCGCGTCAATCATTGCCGCGCCGCGCAAATCGTTACGACGCGCCGCGCGAATCGTTACCGGGGTAACGCCCACGTCACCTTCGGTAACGTCCTGACGCGACGAGCCAACCTGCAACGTCCTGAATCCAGTACGTGCGGGCGTTGGCCGGAGTGTTGCTCTGGGAGCGCGGCATGTCCCCAGCCCCGTCCCGCCCGCTGTCGGTCCTGGCCGCGCTCGTCGTGGCGCTGCTCCCCCTCCACTCCGCCCTCGCGGGGAAGCTCACCATCAACGACGAGGCGAACCTCAACATCGCGCTGTTGCTCCAACCCCAGGCGCAGGTCATCAAGGACGCGACGCCGCTGGGGGGCGTGGGCACGGACTTCTTCCTCCGCCGCGTGCGCCTGCTCGTCTACGGCAGCGTGACGAAGCGGCTGTCCTTCTTCATGGAGACGGACCAGCCCAACTTCGGCAAGGACGGCAACTTCAACGCCCAGTTCTACGTGCAGGACGCGTTCGTGTCCTACGAGTTCCTGGACAAGGTCTGGGTGGACGTGGGGCTCATCATCGCGCCGCTGTCGCGCCACAACCTGCAGGGCGCCATCGCGCTCAACACGGTGGACTTCCACTCCAACCTGGTGCGCTTCACCGCGGGGATGGGGAAGGTCTGGCGCGACGTGGGCGTGCAGTTGCGCGGCTTCGTGGGGCCCGTCGGCTTCCGCGCCGCCATCCTCAACGGCCAGGAGGGTGTGCGGCTGGAGAATGGCACCACCGTCAACCCGGATGACCTCCCGCGCGGCGTGGCGATGGTGCGCTGGAACTTCCTCACGCGCGAGGAGGACCTCTTCTTCCAGGGCATCTACTTCGCGGAGAAGACGCACCTGTCCATCGGCGCGGGCGCGGACTACCAGCCCAACGCCGTCGCCAGCGCCACGGGCAAGCACGACTCGGCGGCGTTCTCCGCGGACGTCTTCCTCGACCTGCCCTTCAGCGCGTCGCAGGAGCTGGTCTTCCAGAGCACCGTCTTCCACTACCGCCAGGGCATGGACAACCCGCAGAGCGGCACGGGCCTCCTGTCGGAGCTGGGCTACCGCTTCGGCAAGGTGGAGCCGGTGGTCTCCGCCGAGTACTTCAACTCGCGGGTGCACGCGCAGGACGCCGTCGCGCTGCGCCCCGGCGTCAACCTCTGGTTCATGAAGCACACCTTCAACCTGAAGACGGAGCTGGCCCTCACCCGCGTGGGTGAGCTCTCCGAGGCGGAGACCGGCATCACCGGCACCGCCCAGGTCCAGTTCTTCTACTGACCCCTCCCCTTCCCCCATTCCCACCAGGAGCCCCGGATGACCACGTCGACGGAAGCACTCTTCCCGCCGAAGGAGCACTTCAGCAGCCACGCTCACGTGCAGAGCCTGGAGGACTACCAGCGCCTGTACCGCCGCAGCATCGAGCAGCCCGAGGCCTTCTGGGGCGAGATGGCCCAGCAGCTCACCTGGTTCCATCCGCCGGAGACGGTGCGCGAGGTGAACGCGGAGCAGGTGGACTTCGCCTGGTTCACGGGCGGCAAGCTCAACGCCGCCTTCAACGCGGTGGACCGCCACGCGCGCGAGCGCCCGGGCAAGGCCGCCATCCTCTGGGCGAAGAACGAGCCCGGCGAGTACGAGACCATCACCTTCCGGGACCTCCAGCACCACGTGGGCCGCGTGGCCAACGTGCTCAAGGCCCACGGCGTGCGCAAGGGTGACCGCGTCTGCATCTACCTGCCGATGATTCCGGAGCTGGCCTACACCATGCTCGCCTGCGCCCGCATCGGCGCGGTGCACTCGGTGGTGTTCGCGGGCTTCTCGTCGGAGTCGCTGCGCGAGCGCATCCTCGACTGTGGGGCGAAGGTGCTCGTCACCGCCAACGAGGGGCCGCGCGGCCCCAAGAGCGTCCACACCAAGGCCATCTCGGACGAGGCGGTGGAGGGCCTCACCCAGGTCAGCTCCGTGCTCGTCGTGCGCCGCACCTCCCGCGACGTCCCCATGACGGACGGCCGCGATTACTGGCTGGACACGGAGATGGCGAAGCACCGGGGTGTCTGTCCGGCGGAGTGGATGGACGCCGAGGACCCGCTGTTCATCCTCTACACCTCCGGCTCCACGGGGAAGCCCAAGGGCGTGCTGCACACCACGGGCGGCTACCTGGTGTACGCGGCGACGACGCACCGCTTCGTCTTCGACGTACGGCCGGACGACATCCACTTCTGCACCGCCGACCTGGGCTGGGTGACCGGGCACACGTACCTGCTCTACGGCCCGCTCATCAACGGCACCACCACCGTGCTCTTCGAGTCCACGCCGACCTACCCGGACGCGGGTCGGCTGTGGCGCGTGGTGGACGACCTGAAGACCACCAACATCTACACCGCGCCCACCGCGCTGCGCGCGCTCATCAAGGAGGGCGACGCGTGGGTGAAGCGGTCCTCGCGCAAGTCGCTGCGCCTGCTGGGCAGCGTGGGCGAGCCCATCAACCCGGAGGTGTGGCGCTGGTACCACGACGTGGTGGGCGAGCAGCGCTGCCCCATCATCGACACGTGGTGGCAGACGGAGACGGGGGGCATCCTCATCAGCCCGCTGCCCGGCGCCACGCCGTGCAAGCCCGGCTCCGCCACCCTGCCCTTCTTCGGCGTGGAGCCGGTGTTGCTGGACGACGAGGGCCGCATCATCGAGGGCAACGGCGTCAGCGGCAACCTGTGCCTGGCCCGCTCCTGGCCCGGCCAGGCGCGCACGCTGTACGGCCACCACCAGCGCTTCAAGGACACGTACTACTCGCGCTTCCCCAACCTGTACTTCACCGGCGACGGCTGCCGGCGCGACGAGGACGGGTACTACTGGATCACCGGCCGCGTGGACGACGTGCTCAACGTGTCCGGCCACCGCCTGGGCACCGCGGAGGTGGAGAGCGCGCTGGTGGCCCACGAGGCCGTGGCCGAGGCCGCGGTGGTGGGCTTCCCCCACGACATCAAGGGCACGGGCGTGTGCGCGTTCGTCACGGTGAAGCCGGACTGGCAGGAGACGTCCTCCGAGCAGATGGTGGGCGCGCTCAAGGAGCAGGTGCGCCACGTCATCGGCCCCATCGCCACGCCGGACCGGGTGGTGGTGGTGCAGGGGCTGCCCAAGACGCGCTCGGGGAAGATCCTCCGGCGCATGCTGCGCAAGATCGCCTCCGGCGAGACGGAGAACCTGGGCGACGCCAGCACGCTGGCCGACCCCGCCGTGCTCGACGAGCTGCTCACCCAGGCGGCGCCCGCGCGCGCCAAGCCGTAGTCCATCCCCGTCGCACAGGAGGCAAGACATGTCCGGCAATCCCCAAGAGGACGCCCTGGAAGCACTGGCCGCCGCGCGCTGGCGCGTGGCCGCGGTGCTGACGGTGGCCACGCTGGTGGCGTACTTCGGCTTCATCCTGCTGGTGGCGTTCAACAAGCCGCTGATGGGCGAGCAGCTCACCCCCGGGCTGTCCGTGGGCATCGTCCTGGGCGCGGTGGTCATCGTCACCGCCTGGGCCCTGACGGGCCTCTACATGCTGTGGGCGAACGGCAAGTACGACCGCGCCCTGCACCAACTCCGTCGCTGAAGAGGGCCTGCGCATGAACCCGACCTCGGTCTCCCCCACGCAGCTCGGCCAGCCCAACAGCACGGCCATCGGCTTCTTCATCCTCTTCGTCGGCGTCACCCTGGGAATCACGTACTGGGCGGCGCGCAAGACGAAGACGACCTCGGAGTTCTTCGCCGCCGGCGGCGGCGTCAGCGCCCTGCAGAACGGCTTCGCGCTCGCGGGCGACTACATGAGCGCGGCGAGCTTCCTGGGCATCGCGGGCCTGGTGGCCACCTCCGGCTTCGACGGCCTCATCTATTCGGTGGGCTGGCTGGTGGGCTGGCCGGTGGTGACGTTCCTCATCGCCGAGCCGCTGCGCAACCTGGGCAAGTACACCTTCGCGGACGTGGTGGCCTACCGGCTGCGCCAGACGCCGGTGCGGCTGTCCGCGGCGGTGGGGACGCTCACGGTGGTGAGCTTCTACCTGATCGCTCAGATGGTGGGCGCCGGCAACCTCATCCACATGCTGTTCGGCCTGTCCTACGAGATGGCCGTCGTCATCGTGGGCGCGGTGATGATCCTCTACGTGCTGTTCGGCGGGATGATCGCCACCACCTGGGTCCAGATCGTCAAGGCGGTGCTGCTCCTGGGAGGCGCCACGGGCCTGGCCGGCGCGGTGCTGTACAAGTTCGGCTTCAACCCCGCGACCCTCTTCAACGAGGCGGCCACGCGGTACGGGCCGCAGGTGCTGGCGCCGGGCGCGCTGGTGAGCAACCCGCTGGAGACGGTGTCGCTGGGGCTGGCGCTGATGTTCGGCACGGCGGGCCTGCCGCACATCCTCATGCGCTTCTACACGGTGCCGGACGCGAAGGCCGCGCGCAGCAGCGTGTTCTACGCCACGGGGCTCATCGGCTACTTCTACCTGGTGACGTTCATCCTCGGCTTCGGCGCGTCCGTGCTGGTGGGGCGGCAGGCCATCACCGGGGTGGACAAGGGCGGCAACATGGCGGCGCCCATGCTGGCGGAGGTGGTGGGCGGCACGGGCTTCCTGGGCTTCATCTCCGCGGTGGCCTTCGCCACCATCCTCGCGGTGGTGGCCGGCCTGACGCTGTCCGGCGCGGCGGCGCTGTCGCACGACCTGTGGTCCAGCGTGGTGCGCAAGGGCGAGGCGCCAGAGCACGAGCAGCTCAAGGTGGCGCGGCTGGCGAGCCTCTTCCTGGGCGTGCTCGCCATCGTCCTGGGCGTGGTCTTCAAGGGGCAGAACGTGGCCTTCATGGTGGGGCTGGCCTTCGCCATCGCCGCGAGCGCCAACTTCCCCGCGCTGCTGTTGTCCATGGCGTGGAAGGGCTTCACCACGCGCGGCGCGGTGGCGAGCATGCTCACCGGCGCCATCAGCTCCGTGCTGCTCATCTTCCTGTCGCCCACCGTACAGGTGGACCTGCTGAAGAACGCGACCGCGCTGTTTCCGCTGAAGAATCCAGGCATCATCACGATTCCGCTGGCCTTCGTCGTGGGAGGAATCGTTTCGCTGCTGTCTCCGGAGCGCGAGGCCTCCTCGCGCTTCGCCGAGGTGAAGCACCGGATGCATGTCGGCCTGGGCAAGCCCTCGCCGGTGGCCGCCGTCCCCTCGACGGCCACCGCCTCGGCGGCATCCACGCCTTCCGCCACGGCCACGCCCAGCAAGGCGTGAGCGTGCGTCACACACGCCCTCCTCTTTCATTGCTCCTGGGGAGGAGGGCAGGGACGGGGACTCAGGCTTCCAAGGGGCCTGGGTCCCGTCCCCTTTTCACCCGCCGGTGCGCGCCGCGAGCAGCCCCGTCGCCCGCCCCCTGAAGCCAGGGAGGCCGGACGGCCGAGGGCCCCGGGCGCGCCCGCCCCACTCCACCCGAGAATCCTTTCGCGCCCCGCATGGCTCTCACGGGCGCACCCCGTCATCATGGCGGGGTGACCGGGGGCGTCGAGACCCGCCCCTGCTCGGACTCTCTTCTCGTCGGGTGTGGCTTCGATGAACTCCTACCTCCTTCCCCTGCTGGGCGGCGTCCTCATCGGCGTGGCCGCCTCGCTCCTCTTGCTCTTCAACGGCCGCGTCGCGGGCATCAGCGGCATCCTCGGTGGGCTGCTGGCCCCCGCTCCCGGCGAGGCCGGCTGGCGGGGCGCCTTCCTCCTGGGGCTCGCGGGCGGTGGCGTGCTGCTGGCGCTCGTCCGGCCGCACGCCTTCGGAGCCCCCGTGGTGCCGGGGCTCGGGGTCGCCGTCGTCGCGGGGCTGCTGGTGGGTTTCGGCACGCGGCTGGGCAACGGCTGCACGAGCGGCCACGGCGTCTGCGGGCTGGCGCGGGGCGCGGGGCGCTCGCTGGTGGCGACGCTGGTGTTCATGGCGACGGGCGCGCTCACCGTCTTCGTCGCGCGGCACGTGGTGGGGGGCGCGCCATGAAGGCCTCGCTCGCGGCGGGACTGGCCGGGCTGCTGTTCGCGGTGGGCCTGGGGCTGGGCGGCATGACGGACCCGGCGAAGGTGGTGGGCTTCCTCGACGTGGCGGGCGCGTGGGACCCGAGCCTCGCGTTCGTCATGGCGGGCGCGCTCGGCAGCCACGCGCTGCTGCGGCGCCTCATCCTGCGCCGACGGCGGCCGGTGCTCGCGCCCGCGTTCCCCACCGCGGGCACGACGCGCGTGGACGCGCGGCTCGTTGCGGGCGCGGCGCTCTTCGGCGTGGGCTGGGGACTGGCGGGCTACTGCCCGGGGCCCGCGCTCGTGGTCCTGCCCGTGGGAGGCGCGACGGTGCTGCTCTTCGTCGTCGGAATGGTGGTGGGGATGGGCGCCTTCCGGTGGTGGGAATCCCGGCTCACGGCACGCACGCAGGCCCAGCCAGGCTGACGCAGGAGCCGCTGTCGGACGTCCGCGGCACGTGCGGGCTAAGGGAAACCCCTTGCTGCGGGCTCCCAAACTCAGACTCCCGGGCATGTGAATTGATTGGGACATCACATCCGCACACAAGCGGCGCTTGAATCACAGCCCGCGGGATACTGGGCGCATGCGTGGTCGCTAGGATGGGTCCCCGATGCCACGCGCAGCGAATAGGATTCTGGACGTCGACGAGGAAAAGCTCGTCCACCAGTTCCCCGGGCTGGACCGAAAAGCGGTGGGGGCGTTCTTCACCCCCGCGCCGCTGGTGGAGCGCACGCTATCGCTTGCGATGGCGCACCTGGGGGACGGGCCACTCACTGTCATCGATCCGGCCTGCGGGGCCGGAGCGTTTCTCTCGGCCGCCGCCAAGCTCTGGCCCGGCGCCCGACTCTGCGGGTTGGAGCTGGATCCAGCCGTCGCCCGGCTGTGTCAGGCCCGAGTCCCCAGCGCGGAGGTGCGCGAGGGTGACGCGCTGCGCGCGGGGATGGACCCCATCCTGGCCACGGTGTCCCCGGACCACCGTGAGCTGTGGGTGGGCAATCCGCCCTACAACGGCACGTCCCCCGTGCTGAAGGACCCCAATGCCTACGCGAAGCTGCGGGCGCTGCTCCCGTTCGCGCTTCCACCGGGCACCAGCCTGCGGGACGACTTCGCGTTCTTCCTGCTGGTGGCGGCGCAAAGACTCTCCACGCGCCCGGGGGTGCTGGCCTTCATCACGCCCGCGAGCCTGTTGGATGCCTTTCTCTACGCGCCCCTGCGCCAATCCCTCACACGCACCCTCGCCTTGCGGGAGGTGGTGGACCTGGGCCCTGGCGCGTTCGCGGGCACGCAGGTGCGCACCTGCATCACCGTGTGGTCATCCATTCCAGGCCACATGGACCCGCCGCGCTTCGAGCGCAAGGGCAGCTTCCAGCACTTCACGCCGGAGGCCCCGGAGTGGCGGCTGGCGCCCACGACGCCGGAGGCCAGCGCGCTGGACGCGCGGTGGAGCGCGCTCGGCGAGCCGCTCACCACGCTGGTGCCGGTGAGCCTGCCCGGGGTGAAGACGCGCTTCGACGAGCTGCTGGTGGACGCGGACCCGCAGCGCCTGCTCGAGCGCATCCGCGCCTTCGCCGCCGCCACCGAGGAGTCGCTGCCCGAGTTCGCGCGGGCCCACGGCCTGCCGGAGGAGCTGCTGCCCAAGCTGCGGGCGCTGAAGGTGGGGACGCCGCTGGAGGTGGACGCGCGCCACCTGCGCCCCTTCTTCCGCTATGGCGGAGCCCGGCACCGCGGCACCCTGCCGCCCGAGGCGCGCGCCTACTGCTACCTGGACCGGCGCCTCATCCCACGCGGGGACCACCGCCTGCGCGGGCCGTACGACCCGCACGTCGGGGCGGTGAAGCTGCTCTTCAACGTGCGGGAGCTGCCCCTGTCCGCGGCGCTGCTCGAGGAGGAGGGCTGCGTCCACGACCACCGGCACGCGCGCTTCGCGCCGCTGTACGTGCCCCAGCGCCTCCGCGACGAGGGGCTGCGGGTCACACGCTCGGTGGAATCCGCGGACGAGCTGGGCCCGCTGGTGCCGAACCTGTCACCGCGCGGGTTGGAGTGGGCGGAGACGCTGGGCGGCCCGCAGGCCGCGTTCCAGGCCATCGTGCGGTTCCTCAACAGCGCCGACGTCCAGCGCAACTGGGCGCCCGCGTTCGGCGCTTCACGCGTGGTGCCCGTTCCACTGGTGACGTCGGAGTCCCAGCAGTGAACATCCCGCTTCGAGCGGCCCGCATGGTTTCCCACCGGGCCGCTTGAACAACCGCTAGTGTCCGCCCGTCGCTGAGCACACATCTCCTCAGGAGGAAGGACACTCTCATGAAGATCCGAGCGCTGCTGACCGCCACCGTCCTCACCGCCGCCGCCCCCGCGCTGGCCCAGGCGCCCCAGGCCGCGGCCCCCGCGCCGGCGGAGCAGCCCCCCGCCGCCGCCGCGCCGAAGCAGCCCGCGCCGAAGAAGGGCGAGACGGCGAAGGCCGTGATGCGGGACGCCCAGGGCAAGGACCTGGGTGAAATCACCCTCGAGCAGACGGCCGGTGGCGTCGTCATCAAGGGCACCCTGACCAACCTGGCGCCGGGCGAGCACGCCATCCACATCCACGAGGTGGGCAAGTGCGAGGCCCCGGACTTCAAGACGGCGGGTGGCCACTTCAACCCGACGAAGAAGGCCCACGGCATCATGGCCACCAAGGGCAAGCACCACGGCGACCTGCCCAACCTCTACGTGGACCCGGAGGGCAAGGTGCAGTTCGACACGTTCGCCACCGGCGGCCTCACCGTGAAGTCGCTGTTCGACAAGGACGGCTCCGCCATCGTCGTCCACGCCAAGCAGGATGACTACTACTCCGACCCGACCGGCGACGCCGGTGGCCGCATCGCCTGCGGCGTGGTGGAGAAGCAGTAACCCGTCGGTCGTGTTCGTGGCTTCCCGCCGAGTGCCTCACGGCCAGGCGGGAAGCTCACGGCGCCACGCGAAGCGCCTCGCGCAGACGGACTCCTGGGGTTTATGGAAGGTGAGGAGATAGGACCCCTGCACCAGTTCGCAGCGATTGCGCCGGCACACGGCGCCGCTCGGCCTGGAATTGATGACGCCGCAGATGATGGCGCACTTCAGCTGCTCGGCCTTGGCCTTCCCCTTCGCCTCCCACCACGCACGATTCACCGCGACGAAGGCAGGCTCGGCAATCCCCAGGGTCGTCCAGATGAGGACATCGTCGCAATCCCGGTCCTCTCGGCACGTGGCACGAGACTCCAACTCCAACAGGAACCGCATCGCGGGAGGGTTGCACTCGGGCCTACCGGCGCTCGGGCCTGGAGGCAGCCCCTCTTCCGCCAGGCATTGGCTCAGCGCGAGTTGCTCCGACGGAAGGTAGTTCGAGGGGCGACGGGCGAGGCAGCCCGACAGGCCACAGGCCAGCATCCAGACGACAGGGACGGAGACACGTCGCGACAAGGCGCTCATCGAGCCGGCGACGGTAGCACGACCCCATCACCGCCCTCGGAACCCCTCACATCCAACGACGACCCCTCGGCGCGGGCCGCGGCGCGCTCGGATGAGCGACACGGCGCGACGTCACCACCGGTGGACGCCACTCCGGCCCCTGGCCCCGCGACGCGCGGAGCGGAAGCCCCCCGGCTCAGTGGACGGGTCGGGCGACGGCGGCGCCCGCCGGCTCCTGCACGGGCGCGAAGCGCAGGTCCTGGAAGTCGAAGCTGAAGTCGGTGAGCGGCGACACGGGCTGCATCCGCATCTCCCCCAGCGAACCATCCGGCTTGAGCGTGAAGGACACGAACGCGTCCGCGTTGAGCGAGCGGTCCCTCCAGCGCGCGACGAACGTGTCGTATTGCCAGTGCTCCAGGTCGCCCACGAGTCCCGGCGTGCGGCCGAAGCGCAGCACCAGCTTTTCGCCCTCGCGCACCAGCGTCACGTCGCCGTACCACGGGTCGCGGAACTTCCCGGCGTACGCCTCGAGCGGCAGCGACGGCTTGGACTGCGTGTTGCGCCCACCCTGGAGGCCCGCGAGCTGTCCCTCCGCCTTGGCCCGCTTCGCGTCGTCGTCCGCCTTGAACGCGGCCACCCAGTCCGTCGCGGGCGCGCCCAGGTACGCGTCGAGCACCGTCCACAGGGGCACCTCGAAGCCGCCGCGCTCCTCCTGGTTCGTCAGCACGGCGATGCCCAGGTTCAGCTCCGGCACCAGCAGCACACGCGAGTAGTAGCCCGGCAGCGCGCCGCTGTGCCCCACCAGCTTGTAGCCCCGGTAGTCCCGCAGCGACCAGCCCAGGGCATAGGCCGCGAAGTTCGCGCGCAGCCCCGTCAGCGCCTTCGACGGCTCGGGGACGGACATCACCGTCTGCGCCGCCCACATCTCCTTCGACTGCGCCTCGCTGAACAGGCGCTTCTTCCCCTCCGTGCCCGGAACCACGCCCCGGCCCAACTGCGTCAACATCCACTTCGCCAGGTCGTTCACCGTGGAGTTGATGGCCGCCGCGGGCGCGTTGTTGTCGAAGCCCATGGGGGAGATGGGCTTGAGCACGCCGTCCGCCTTGGCGTGCGGCGTCGCCACGTTGGCGCTCACGCGCAGCGCCTTGGACAGCGTGCTGCTGTCCTTCATGGCCAGCGGCAGGAAGATGCGCTCGCGCACGAAGTCGCGCCAGTGCCGGCCGCTCACCTTCTCGATGACCTTGCCCGCGACCAGGTAGAGGATGTTGTCGTACGCGTAGCGGCTGCGGAAGCTCGTCGCGGGCGCGATGTGGCGCAGCTTCGCGACGATTTCGTCCTCGGTGAAGGTGGACTGCGGGAAGTACAGCAGGTCCCCCGCGCCCAACCCCAAGCCGCTGCGGTGGACGAACAGGTCGCGCACCGTCATCTCGCGCGTGACGTACGGGTCGAACATCTGGAAGGACGGCACGTGGTCCACCACGCGGTCGTCCCAGCTGAGCTTCCCCTCGTCGACGAGCATCGCCACGGCGGCCGCCGTGAAGGCCTTGCTGTTGGAGGCGATGGCGAACAGCGTGTCCGCCGTCACCGGCGCCGCGTCGCCCAGCTTGCGCACGCCGTAGCCCTTGGCCAGGACGACCTTGCCGTCCTTCACCACCGCCAGCGCCACGCCGGGCACGTCGAACGTCTTCAGCGTGCGCTCCATCGTCGCGTCCAGGTCCGGCGGCAACGACTGCGCGAGCGACGGGGTCAGCGGCAGGAAGACGACGAGCAGCGCGAGGACATGGCGCACGCGGAGGACTCCAGGAAGAGGGCGTTCTCCCCTGTCTAGCGCACCCGTCGCCCACGCTACAGCGCCCGGCGTTGCGCCAGGCGCCGTCACACCGCGTTACACGTAGCCGAAGCGGCGGCGCGCGAACCACTCCGCGCCCAGCAAGCCGACGAGCGCCACCAGGTAGTACCAGCGGTCCCACAGCGGCTGGTCCTTCGCGCGGCCCACCTCCACCACCGGCGGGTCCAGCAGCGGCACGTCCGGCAGGCCGTCCTGCGGCAGCTTGTACGCCTTGCCGCCCGTCACCTTCGCGACCTGCTCCATCAGCTCCGGCCGCACGGAGGCGTCCGACAGCTCCGGCCCCACCGCGCGCACCGCCACCGCGTCCTCGCCCTGCCCCAGGTCCGTCTCGCCCTTCTTCGCGGAGGCCAACAACTTGTACGGCCCCGGCGCCGGCGGCGCGAACTCCAACCGCACCACGCCGTCCACGCCCGTGGCGCCGGTCTGCACCGCCACCGGCTTCTGCGTGGCCACGGAGAACAGCTCCACGCGCACCTGCGCGTCCTGCGCGGGCTGGTAGTCCGCGCTGCGCGCCTGCACCACCACGCCCACCGGCCGCCCCGGCTCCACCGACGGCGGGTCCGCCGTCACCTTCAGCGTCGTCAGGTCCGGGTCGCGCACCAGCCACCGCAGCGCGTTGCCCCAGAAGCGGTCATACGCGCGGTTGGGCGAGCCGTCGCGGTGCGCGGCGAAGGCCCAGTACCAGGACGCGTCCGTCGCCATGACGAGCGCGCGGCCCCGGCCGTAGTCCCACACCGCCACGAGCGGCGCGTTCTTCCCGTTGACCGTCTGGTGCGGATGCTCCAGCAGCACCGTGGCGCCCGGGCGGGCCTGCGTGAGGTTGATGCCGGGGATGGGCGGCAGCTCCGCCCACGCGGCCTCGGTGCTCGACGCGCCCGTGCCGATGGCCGTCACCGGGTGGCGCAGCCCCTCCGGCGTCAGGCGCGCGGTGAAGGGCTCCGGGTTGGCGGGGCCCGCCGCGGCCACGGGCAGGGCCTCCATCAGCGTGGGCATCGTCGCGCGGCCCTCGCCCAGCACGCTGTCGCCGCCGATCATCACGAAGGCGCCGCCGTTGTGGATGTAGCGCTCCAGGTTGCGCTCGTACTCGGCGATGGACAGCGACGGGTCCGCGTGCCCGAAGTTCTGGAAGACGACGACGTCGAAGGTGTCCAGCTTCGTGTCGAAGATCTCCTCCATGGGGAACGGGATGAGCGACAGCTCGCGCTCGCTCGACACGCCCGGGTCGTCCGACAGCGTGCGCAGGATGTAGAAGCTGATGAGGTCCACGTTCGCGTCCTGGCGCAGCAGGCCGCGCAGGTAGCGCTCGTCCCACGACGGCCGGCCCACCACCAGCAGCACACGCACGCGGTCGCGGATGACCTTCAGCGTGAAGGAGCGGCTGTTGTTGTCCGCCACCGCCTCGTCCGGGAAGGTGGGCACCGACACCGTGTAGACGAAGCGCCCGGTCTGGTCCGGCGTGAAGGTGAAGGACACCTGCTTCACGTCGTCGTTCGTCTCGAAGCGCACCGTCTTGCTCGCCACCGTCTTGCCCTCCTGGCCGAGCACGACGGGCACCTCCTGCCCCCGGAAGCCGCGGCCATGCACCTCCGCCTCCACGGTGAGCGAGTTGCGCACGAAGGCGAAGTCGTCGACCTTGAGGCCCTCGATGGCCAGGTCCTTCAAGGCCTCCTGCCCCACGGTGAAGGTGGAGACGGGCACGCCCAGGTCCGCCAGCGCCGCGCGGGCGCGCCCCACCACGCCCGCCTTCAGCTCCGTGTTGTCCGCGCCGTCGCTGAACAGGAGCACGCCGGACAGCTTGCGCGAGCCCTGCCCCGCCCCCGCCGACGAGCGCAGCGCCGCCAGCAGGTCCGTGGTGCCCGCGCGCGCCGGGTCCTTGGCCAGCGACGCGGGCGTCACCGGGGCCAGCTCCGGGTCGAAGCCGTACATCTCCACCGTGAAGCGGTCCTGGAGCGCCGCCAGCGACGGCGCGGCCTTCTCCAGGAAGGCGGCCACCTGCGCGCTGCGCGTGGGGCCGTTGGGTTCGGACGGGAAGCCCATGGACGCCGAGCGGTCCACCAGCACCGCCACGCGGTTCTTCATCCGCGCGACCTGCAGGTGACGGATGCCCGGCTCCAGCAGGAAGAAGAGCGCGGCCACGCCCGCGGCCAGCCGCAGGGTCCACAGCAGGACGCGGCGCCCGCGCGAGGGCTCACGACGCACGCCCCAGGCCGCCAGGCCCACGCCCAGCACCAACCCGAGCGCGAGCGCGACGAGCGCCCACGAGGGCAGCGGGGAGAGGCTGACGAGCTTCCAGGCGTTGAAGGTGGGGGAGTTCATCCAGGCTCTTCAGCGCCGCTTGTTGAGGATGAGCGGCAGGTGGACGGCGTCGTCCTTGTAGTCCAGGCAGAGGGCGTACATGCACACGTTGATGCCCAGGCGCACGGCCAGCTCGCGCTGGGGCTCGCCGCCGGGGCTCACGTCGAACTCGTAGTCCCCGGACTCGTTGCGGCTCCACGCCCCGGCCAGGTCGTTCTGCGAGTACAGCACCGCGGCGCGCTTGCCCAGGGTGGCCGCCAGCATCTGGGGCTTGTTGAGCAGCCGCCCCGGGGCCGAGTCCAGCAGGAAGAAGGACTTGTACACCACGTGGTTGGAGGGGACCTCCGCGAGCCGGTTCTGGGGCAGCACGCGCGCCATCTCCCGCCGGAAGCTGGCGTCGAAGCCGGCGCCGTCGCTGGCGTCGTTGGCGTCCGCCAGCATGAAGCCGCCGTACGTGAGGTAGCGGCGCAGGTTGGTCACCTCCGCGTCGCCCAGCGCGGGGAAGGCGCCGTCGCCGCCGAAGTAGAGGAACGGATACTCGAAGAGGTCCGGGCTGCTCAGCGGGAAGGGGCGCGCGTCGGGGACGACCTCCACGGACGTGCGCCGCTGCAGCTCCCAGGCGATGCGCCGCAGGCCCGACAGCCGCCCGTCCCAGCGTCCCCCGTGCTTCGCGACGGCGGGGATGAAGCGGCTCTTCTCGCCGAAGGCGTGCGCACGCCCCGCCAGCAGCGGGACGAGCGCGGCGGAGCCGAGCAGGAGGTTTCGACGGGTCAGGCGCCGCGCGGACATAAGACGCATCTATATACCGTCGACGGGTCCTCGCATTCCCCGGTATAGAGCGCCCCCATGGCAAAAGGCGGACAGACGCCCCCGGCCCCCGGCTCCCCGGAGCTCCGCGCGGCCTGGGCCCGGAAGGAGGCCGGCGACGTCGCCGGGGCGCGGCGCGACGCCGAGCGTCTCCTGTCGGGCACTCCCTCCCCCGAGGACCGGGCCGAGGCCGAGGAGCTGCTGCGCCGCACCGCCACGCCCCGCGGCCTCTACGCCTTCGCGCTCGTGGGCGCCGCCGTCTTCGTCCTGCTGCTGCTGTTGGCGCTCACCCGGTACGCTTAGACTCGGAAGACGCGCGTCCTCGTCGCAAGGAGATGGAGCCCATGGAAGGCCTCCTCCAGGCCCTCAAGTCGTATCAGGAGTTCAACCCCTCGGGCTGGGTCGGCATCTACCGCCTGCTGCCCATGTGGGCGGGCATCATCGCCTGCGTGCTGGGGCTGACACTGCTGCTCGTCGGCGGCGGACCGCGCATGTTCCGGGTGCTCGCGGGGCCCATCGGCGCGCTGCTGGGCCTGCTGTGGACGGGCGTGGTGCTCGCCAAGCTGGGCCTGCCGGAGGTGGATCCGCGCATGCCCTCCATCGTGGCCGCGGTGCTGCTGGTGCTGGGGTTCGCCTTCCCCCCCGCCGTCACCTTCATCGGCCTGGGCATCCCGCTGGGGCTGGTGGCCGGGCAGATCGCCGGGCCCCAGGACTTCCTGCTCGGCTTCGCGCCGGGGTTCATCATCGGCGGGCTGGTGGGCGCGCTGCTGCACCGCGTGTTCAGCGCGCTGGTGGCGGCCGCGGCGGGCGGCTGGGTGCTGGTGATTGGCGCGCTGGCGGCCCTGCACCAGTTCGGCGGGCTGGTGGCCGCCGTGGCGAGCCGCCCCTGGGGCGTCATCGTCGCCGCGGGCCTGTTCGCCATCGCCGGCGCCGTGTACCAGTTGGCCATGCGGCCTTCCCCGGAAGAGTCCGACAAGCTGCGCGCCGAGAAGGAACGGCAGAAGCTGCGCCAGGCGGAACAGCGGGCGCTCGAGAAACGTTGGGGGGTCAAGTAGCCAACCCCCCGGGGTCGCTGGCCGCGCTTTACCTCCACCGGCGTGGCGCGTACATTCCGCCCCCTTTCCCCCCGGAAATCCCCCGAAGGAGCAATGGGTCAGGCCAGGCGCAAGGAGAAGGAAAAGCAGCCGGAGTCCCCTCCCGAGCCCACGCCCGGGCAGGAGTCGGTCACCCCGAAGGCGGCATGGCAGAAGCCGCAGGGGCTGACGCGTCGCGGCTGGGCCGTGCTCGCCGGCGTCATCCTGTTCATCCAGTTCCCGCTCATCCACTACGTGTTCCTGCGCGGGGACGCGGAGGTGACGGCGCAGGTCCCCTACAGCCAGGACTTCGACGACCCGGCGGTGGTGAAGCGCGACTTCTCCTCCGTGGGCGGCTACTGGCGGGTGATGCGGGGCGAGCTGCTGGCGCCCGGCGTGAAGAACAACCCGCTGTGGCTCCAGGCGCCGCTGCCGGACGACGTGGCCATCGAGTTCGACGTCCGGTCGGAGATGCCGGAGGGCGACATCCGGGTGGAGGTGTTCGGCAACGGCATGGACCCCGCCTCCGGCTACACGCTGGTCCAGGGCGGGTGGAACAACTCCACCTCCGTGCTGGCGCGCCTGGACATCAACGCGCAGTCGCTCGACGTGCTCAAGCGCCGCGCGGCGCGCAAGGCCGAGGGCGGCGGCGACGCGAGCCTCGCCAGCGTCTTCAGCGACGACACCCGCGTGCGGGTGGAGGCGCGCAACACGCCCGTGCAGGCGGGCCGCACGTACCACTGGCGCATCGAGCGCCGGGGCACGCTGCTGCGCTGGTCCATCGACGGGGAGCCGTTCCTGGAGCTGGATGATCCGCGCCCGCTCGGGGGCCCCGGCCACGACCGGCTGGGCCTGTCCGGCTTCGAGTCGCAGATCTACTTCGACAACCTCCGCGTGGACTCGCCGGAGCGGCTGCCGGCCCGGGCCCGTCCCGCCGCGCCCCAGGTTCCCGCCGGCCCCTTCGCGGACGACTTCAACCGCGACACGCTGGGCGACGACTGGAACGTCACCAACCCGGACGCGGTGAAGCTGGTGGACGGGGCGCTCGTGGTGGAGCTGCTCCACAACCGCCCCGTGTGGCTCAAGCGCCCCCTGCCGCGCGACGCCACCATCGAGTTCGACGCCTGGACGGACAGCCCCGAGGGCGACATCAAGGTCGAAGCCTGGGGTGACGGCCGGTCGTTCTACAACGGCGACCTGCGGCTGCAGTACACGGCCACCGGCTACGTCTTCATCTTCGGCGGCTGGCGCAACACCCAGTCCGTCATCGCCCGCCAGAACGAGCACACCGCCGACCGCTCGGTTCGCGACGGCGCCGCCGTGGTGCCGGGCAAGCGCCACCACTTCAAGCTGACCCGCCGGGGCGACACGCTCGCGTGGGAGCTGGATGGGCAGCCCTTCCTCACCCTCAAGGACCCCGTCCCCCTGGAGGGAGCGCGCAACCAGTACTTCGCCTTCTCGGGATGGAAGACCCGGGTCCACTTCGACAATCTGAAGATCGAGCCGCTGGCCCCCTAGCGGACAAGGAAAGTCACACCGTGCGCAGAGTAGGCATCTTCGGATGGGGCGTCGTCGCCCCCCGGTCCAGGAACATCGAGGCGTTCGAGAAGAACCTCTCGTCGTCCGAGAGCTGGCTGTCTCCCTTCAATGGCTTCGGGCCGGACAACTTCCTGGTCGGCATGCCGGAGTTCGACCTGGCCGAGTACAAGCCGTGGATCGACGAGCGCTTCCCGGCCAACCGCTTCTCCATGCTGGAGCGGAAGATGGGCCAGCCGACGCAGTTCGCCATCGGCGCGTTCATCCAGTCGCTCTCGCAGAACCCGGGCATCGAGCAGGAGCTGCAGGCGCTCGGCCCCCGCGCGCACGTGTACGTGGGCACGGGCCTGGGCGACCTGCCCACCATCCAGGCCATCTCCCTGGACCTGCACCGCGCCCAGCGCCGGTGGGACCGCTTCTGGGCGTCCCCGGAGCGCAACGCCAGCCTGCGCCAGTGGCTGGAGACGCGCGAGGCGCTGCCGGGCCTGCCCCCGGAGCCCGCCAGCGTGGACGAGCTGGCGCGCGACGAGGCCGAGGAGGCCTGGTGGCACTACTGGACGGGCCGCTCCACGGAGCTGCGCGACTACCTGGCGGAGCTGCGGGACATCGAGGCCATCGGCGTGCCGGAGGGCGCGGACGTGGAGTCCGCCAAGCTGGCCGTCATCAAGGAGAAGCGCACCCGCAACGCCCGGCTGCAGAAGAAGTGGAACGCGCCGGAGCCGCCGTGGAACGCCGTCTCCTCCAACGTGCTGTGGAACATCCACAACACGCCCGCCTCGCAGATTTCGATGCTGGGCCACATCACCGGCATGACGTTCGCCCCCGTGGCGGCGTGCTCGTCCTTCGGCTACGGCCTGAAGCTGGCGATGAACGCCATCCAGTTGGGTGAGGCCAAGGCGGTGGTGATGGGCATGACGGACGCGGCGCCCAACCCGCTGGTGGTGGGCGGCTTCTACAACGCGCGCGTCATCTCCGCGGACGCGGCCATCTCCAAGCCGCTCACCGCGCTCCGGGGCACGCACATCGCCGGCGGCGCCGTGGTCTGGGTGCTGGGAGACTGGGAGTACTTCACGTCCAAGGGCTTCAAGCCGCTGGGCATGGAGCCCGTCGCCGTGGGCGTCACCGCGGACGCCGACCACATCATCACCCCGTCCAAGGAGGGCCCCACGCTGGCCATCCGCGAGGCGCTGGCCGCCGCGCAGTGCACGCCCTCGGACCTGGGGAGCTGGGACCTGCACGCCACCGCCACGCCGGGGGACTACCTGGAGGTGCAGAACCTGCGGGACGTGATGCCGGAGTCGGTGCTCATCACCGCGCGCAAGGGCACGTTCGGCCACGGCATGGCCGCCGGCGGCGGCTGGGAGCTGACGGCGCAGTACCTGGGCTACCAGCGCGGCAGCATCTTCCCCACGCCGCTGAAGCGCTCGGAGCTGAACCAGCAGATCTCCCAGGTGCACGGCCGCTACGTCTTCGACGAGGCGGTGGCCACGCCCGCGGGCTGCGCCGGCAAGCTGTCCATGGGCGTGGGCGGCATCAACGCCTGCGTCATCTCCCGTCCCTACGAGAAGGAGTAGCTCAGGGGTGGGCGGAGCGCGCCTCCGCCTCCAGCCGCGCGGCGGACCCCGGGTCGATGCGCTGGAGCAGCAGCAGCTCCAGCTCCAGGTCCCGCGCGTAGTTCTGCCGGGTGGGCAGCACGCCGGAGGTGCTCGCGTTGTTCACGGCCACCGAGCGCTCCTCGCGGCCCTTGAGCGTGCTGGCGTCGCCCACGCTGCCCTGCACGTAGCCCACGCCGGTGGGCTGGGTGACGCGGTCGCCGCGCATCACCCGCAGGACGACGCCGCCCTGGGCCCTGGAGACCCCCTCCACCAGGTAGCGCGAGGCGGCGGAGGCGCCCAGGGTGCCGCCCCCGGAGTCGCGCCACTCCGTCTCCAGCACGTAGCTGCCCGGGGCCTCCTTCCACGAGTAGCCCCGCTCCTTCAGCAGCGCCTTCACCTGGGGCCAGAGCTCCGCCAGCGGCTGGCGGTAGACGTGGGTGGCCGCCTTGTCGCGCAGGTAGTTCTGGCGCAGCGAACCCGCGCAGCCCGACAGGGCCAACCACGTGGAGACGGCCAGACAGACGCCCGCGGCGCGGATGAAGCCAGTCATGGGACCCCCGGAGTGCGCTCTCCCGGGGGGCCATGATAGCGCCAGGCGGCCTCACCCCTTGGGCGTGGCCACCAGGTCGAAGTCCGGGATGTGTTCGCGCATGAACTCGCGCATCCGGTTGATGAGCGCCGCCTCGATTTGCCGCGCCCGCTCCCGGCTGACGCCGTACTTGTCGCCGATGTCCTGCAGCGTCAGCGGCTCGTCGGAGATGAGGCGGCTGTCGAAGATGAAGCGCTCCTTGCCCTCCAGCGTCCGGGAGAACTCCGCCAGCTTCTCGCGGAACAGGGCCTTGAGCTGCTCGGCGCCCAGCCGCTCGTCCGCGGGCACCGCGCCGGACGGCAGGTAGCGGTCCGCGCGCGTGGCCCGGGAGTCGTCGTCCCCGCCCAGCGGCGCGTCGATGGACACCTCGTCGTGCCCCAGGCGCTGGTCCATCTCCACCACGTCCTGCTCGGAGACGTTGAGCCGCTCCGCCAGCAGCTTGGGGTTGGGCTCGAAGCCCTGGGAGATGAGCTTCTCCTGCTCCTGGCGCAGCTTGAAGAAGAGCTTCCGCTGGGCCTCCGTCGTCCCCAGCTTCACCATCTTCCAGTTGTCCATGATGTAGCGGAGGATGTACGCGCGAATCCACCACGCCGCGTAGCTGCTCAGCTTCACGCCGCGCTCGGGGTCGTACTTCTTCACCGCCTGCATCAGCCCGATGTTCCCCTCCTGCACCAGGTCCAGCAGGGACAGGGGGTTGCGGTGGTACTCGTGGGCCAGCTTCACCACCAGTCTCAGGTTGGAGGCCACCAGCCGGTACGCGGTGCCCACGTCCTGGGTGTCGCGGTAGCGCCGCGCCAGCGCCAGCTCCTCCTCGCGCGACAGGAGGGGATGGCGCTGCACCTCCGCCATGTAGGCCTGGAGGGGGTCCCGGGTGGTGAGCCCCACCTCCTCCACCCGGGCCAGGGCGCGGGAGGGCAGGGGGGCGGCCAGGTCGCCCTCCGGCTCCGCCGCCGCCAGCTCGGCCTCGTCCGGTTCCACGGAATCCGGGTCCGTGGACGACTCGGCGGACGGGTCCGCCCCCGTGGCGTCGACGACCTCCACCTCCGCGGGGGCCGGCTTCGCCGCCCGCTTCACACGGGGCCGGGGCTCCGCCCCTTTGGTTCTTTTCCTCCCACTCGCCATGGGCGCTCCATACTCCAAAGTGCCGCGATTGTTGCCAGAGGGTAATGCAGGGGCTATGCCCCTGCTTGATGAGCGACATCCAAGAGCCCACCGCGCCGGGCAGCCCGGCGCCTGACGAAGCCCCGACCCGTCCAGCCGAATACATCGCGGACATCGGCTTCGACGACATGAACCTGTCCGAGCCCATCCGCCGCGCGCTGGCGGAGCGCGGCTACAGCCACCCCACCCCCGTCCAGGCCCGCGCCTTCCGGCCCGCCATGGAGGGAAAGGACCTCATCGTTCGCAGCAAGACGGGCACGGGCAAGACGGCCGCATTCGGCCTGCCCCTGCTGGAGAAGATTCCCGCGGACGAGAAGCGCGTGCGCGCCCTCATCCTGTGCCCCACGCGGGAGCTGGCGCTCCAGGTGGCGGACGAGCTGACGACGCTCGCCAAGCACAAGGGCGTGAAGGTGGCGGCCATCTACGGCGGCGCCTCCATGAAGCAGCAGGAGGACGCGCTCGAGGAGGGCACGCCCATCATCGTGGGCACGCCCGGCCGCGTGTTCGACCACATCAACCGCGGCAACCTGAAGCTGGACGGGTGCGACCACGCGGTGCTCGACGAAGCCGACGAGATGCTCAACCAGGGCTTCTACGAGGAGGTCACCCGCATCCTCGACCGCCTCCCCAAGTCGCGCCAGGTGCTGCTGTTCAGCGCCACCGTCCCCACGGACATCCAGAACCTCATCGCGCGCTACACGACGAACGCGGAGACGCTGCTGCTGTCCGGCGACGTCTTCACGGTGGAGCACATCCACCACATCCGCTACGACGTGTCGGACGCCTTCCCCAAGCCGCGCAACCTCATCTACGTGCTGGAGAAGGAGGAGCCGCAGAACGCCATCATCTTCTGCAACACGCGCGACGACACGGCGCTGGTGACGGCGGTGCTCAACCGCAACGGCTTCGACGCGGAGCTGCTCAACGGCGACCTGCCGCAGAAGGAGCGCGAGCGGGTGATGGGCAAGGTGAAGCGCGGCGAGGTGGCCTTCATGGTCGCCACGGACATCGCGGCGCGCGGCATCGACATCTCCGGCCTCGAGTACGTCATCAACTACTCGCTGCCCGAGGACCCGGCGGTGTACCTGCACCGCGTGGGCCGCACCGGCCGCATCGGCAACAAGGGCACCGCCATCAACCTCTTCTCCGGGCGCGAGCTGGCCACGTACACCGCGCTGGAGAAGAAGTACGGCATCAAGTTCGAGAAGCGCGAGATGCCGGCGCCCGAGGAGGCGATGAAGCTGTGGACCGACCGCCACGTGCGGGAGATCCAGGACGCCGCCAGCGCCTCCGTGTTCGAGGGCTTCCTGCCGCTGGCCACGCAGCTCAAGACGCGGCCCAACGCGGATGACCTGGTCGCCTTCCTGCTGAAGTACTTCTTCAGCCACCTGCGCATGGAGAAGGCGCAGGCGGCCCAGGAGGCCGAGCGCCGCGAGCCGGCCGCCCCCGAGCGCAAGAGCGAGGGCCGGAGCCGCGACCGGGGCGAGAAGCGGGAGCGGGGCGAGCGCCGCGAGCGCGAGGACCGCCGCGAGCGCGAGCGTCCCGCCCGCGCGGAGCACCCGGAGCGTGAGCGCCGTCCCCGGCGCGACGAGGCCCGCCGCGAGCGCGACGGTGGCCGTGGTGGCGCGTCGCTGGAGGCGGGCCCGGGCGAGGCGAAGCTGTGGGTCAACCTGGGGACCGCGGATGGCCTGGGGCCGGGCAGCATCGCCACGGCGCTCGAGGACGCGGGCGCGCCCCTGGGCAAGGTGGTGCGCGCGGAGCTGCGCCCCACCTTCGCGTACGTCTTCGTCGCGGAGGAGGACGCCGCGGCCTACGAGACGCTCAACGGCAAGCAGCACGGCACCAAGACGCTGCGGGTGGAGAAGAGCAAGCCGCGCTCCGAGCGCGAGCCGGGTGCCCGTCCGCCCCCGTCCCCCGACGCGGGTCCGGGCGAGGTGAAGCTGTGGACCAACCTGGGCATGGATGACGGCGTGGACGAGGTGAAGTTCCCCGCCGCGCTGGAGGCCGCCGGGGCTCCGGCCGGCAAGGTGCTCAAGACGGTGCTGCGCCCCACCTACGGCTACGCCTACGTGGCGGAGGCGGACGCGCCGGCCTTCGAGGCCCTCAACGGCAAGCTGCACGGCGAGAAGGCGTTGAAGGTGGAGCGGCACCGTCCGCGCGGCGCCCGCGAGGAGCGGCGTCCCCGCCCCGAGGCCGCGCCGGACCTGCCGGGCCAGACGCGCCTGTGGGTGGGCCTGGGCAGGCAGGACGGCCTGGACGAGGCCGCCGTCACCAGCACGCTGGAGGCCGCGGGCGCTCCGGCGGGCAAGGTGGTGCGCATGGAGCTGCGCCCGACGTACGCCTACGTCTTCGTCGCCGACGAGGACGCGGCCGCCTTCGAGGCCCTCCACGGCAAGCCGCGCGGCGGCGAGGGTGACAAGACGCTCAAGGTCGAGCGCGCCCGCAAGAAGTAGCGCGCGAGCGCCCCGGGAGGCTCCGCGCCGTCCCGGGGTCGCCTCCCGGCGGGAAGGGGGTGCCATGCGAGGCATCCTCGCCCGCCGGTCCGACGTGCCTTCGCGTGGACGCGACGCGCGCCGGCACGAGGTGTCTTCGGGGTTGCCCCCTGACGGGAAGGGGGTGCCATGCGAGGCATCCTCGCCCGCCGGTCCGACGTGCCTTCGCGCGGACGCGACGCGCGCCGGCACGAGGTGTCTTCGGGGGCCGCATCCCGGCGGGCAGCACGTGTCGGGAGGAGACTCCTCGCGCTCCGGTCCGACGCGCTCTCGCGTGCGGACGTGCCCCGTGCCGGAGCGACGTGTCTCCCCCTCCCCCACCGTATTCGAGCGCTGGCACCCGGCTCGCGCGCGGAGCCCGGGTGGAGGCGCTAGCCGCGTCCGGACTCCGCCACCTTGCGCCTGCGGGCGCGGTGGTAGTGGGCGGTGCACAGCCCACGCGCGAGCACGGGGCGCTGGCAGTCCGGTTCACCACAGCGCGCGGGCTCGGGCGCGGGGGCCTCCACGCTCGGCGGCGCACCCGCGGCGAACATCACCTGGGCCACCTCCAGCAGACGGTCCACGTCCTTGCGCGACAACCTGCGCGCGCGGGCGAAGTCCTCCAGCCGGTGGACGCCCGCGTCGTCCACGTCCTCCAACCGCAGCAGCTCCCACAGGGGCAGCGCCAGCGCGGCGGCCACCTGGAGGAGCGTCTCGTAGCTGGGGCTGCGCTCGCCGCGCTCCAGCAGCGAGGCGAAGGAGACGGAGATGCCGCAGCGGACGGCGAAGTCCTCCTGGGTCAGCCCCCGGCGCTCCCGCAGCGCGCGGATGCGGCGGGCCAGGCCGTGCAGGTGTCCACTCGTGGTGGAAGCGTCGGACGGGCCAGGGGACATGGCTGTTTCCTATGGTATCGCACCCCTTCTGTTAAGGTCTCGCGCGCGGTGCGGGCCGTCCTGATCCGGGGCCCACCGCCACCAGGAGCACTGCGAACCATGAGCGCCGTCGAGGGTACCAACTACTTCTTCCGCAAGGCCGCGCGGATCATGGACGTGGGCACCCCCATCGAGACGCTGCTCGCCACGCCGCTGCGCGAGGTGAAGGTGCAGGTCTCCATCGAAATGGACTCCGGGGAGATCCGCACCTTCCTCGGCTACCGCATCCAGCACGACAACAGCCGCGGCCCCATGAAGGGCGGCCTGCGCTACCACCCCCGGCTGGACCAGGACGAGGCCGCGTCGCTCGCGTCGCTGATGACGTGGAAGACGGCGGTGGTGAACGTGCCCTACGGCGGCGCCAAGGGCGGCATCGCGTGCGACCCGTCCCAACTGAGCCTCAAGGAGCTGGAGCGGCTGACGCGCAAGTTCGTGGACCAGGTGCAGGACGTCATCGGCCCCACCCGCGACATCCCCGCGCCCGACGTCAACACCAACCCCCAGGTGATGGCGTGGATCATGGACCAGTACTCGCGCTACCACGGCCACTCGCCGGCGGTGGTGACGGGCAAGCCCCTGGAGCTGTACGGCTCCAAGGGCCGCGAGGCCGCCACGGGCCGGGGCCTCTCGTACGTGTGCCGTGAAATCCTCCGGGACCTGGGGCTGCAGGTGAAGGGCACGCGCTTCGCGATCCAGGGCTTCGGCAACGTGGGCAGCCACACCGCGCAGTTGCTCTGGGAGGACGGGGGCGTGGTCGTCGCCGTGGCGGACGTGCTGGGCGGCGTGCGCAACCCGCAGGGCCTGGACATCCCGTCGCTCTTCGAGCACGTCAAGCGCACCGGCACCGTGACGGGCTTCGGCGGCGGCACGGCGTGCAGCAACGACGACGTGCTCGCGGCCGACTGCGAGGTGCTCATCCCCGCGGCGCTCGGCCACGTGCTCACCCGGGACAACGCGAACCAGGTGCGCGCGCGCCTCATCATCGAGGGCGCCAACGGCCCCACCCAGCCGGAGGCGGACGAAATCTTCGAGAAGCGCGGCATCTTCGTGGTGCCGGATGTGCTCGCCAGCGCCGGTGGCGTCACGGTGAGCTACTTCGAGTGGGTGCAGAACCTCCAGCACCTGTCGTGGGAGGAGGACCGCGTCAACGCGGAGCTGGAGAAGACGATGAAGGAGGCCTACGAGCGCGTGGCGCAGATTGCCCGCTCCCGCAAGGTCTCCATGCGGACGGCGGCCTACATCCTCGCCATCGGCCGGGTGGGCAAGGCCACGGTGCTGCGCGGCATCTGACGCATCCCGGCACGCCCGGCCCCTCCCCTGCCGGACGGGCGTACCGCGGCGCGCAAACCCCGCGAGGGTGGACGCTCGACGCCGCGTGTCCCTTCCGCCCGGCTCGCGCTTCCGCTAGACGCCGCGCCCATGGTCACCCTCCAGGACATCCTCGCCGCGCGGGAGCGTCTGCGCGACGCCATCCGCCCCACGCCGTGCCCGCAGTCGGACCACTTCACGGAGCGGACGGAGTGCGCGGCGGTCTTCTTCAAGCTGGAGAACCTCCAACGCACGGGCGCCTTCAAGGAGCGCGGCGCGCTCAACAAGCTCCTGTCGCTGACGCCGGAGGAGCGGCGCCAGGGCGTCATCGCCGCGTCGGCCGGAAACCACGCGCAGGGCGTGGCGTACCACGCGCGCCGGCTGGGCGTGCGGGCCACCATCGTCATGCCGGAGCGCACCCCGCTCATCAAGGTGTCGCGCACGCGGGATGACTACGGCGCGCGCGTGGTGCTCAAGGGCGCCAACTTCGACGAGGCCTACGCGGAGGCGCTGCGCATCCAGCAGGAGGAGGGGCTGGTCTTCGTCCATCCCTTCAACGACCCGCACGTCATCGCCGGACAGGGCACCATCGCGCTGGAGCTGCTGGAGCAGTGCCCGGACCTGGACGTGGTGCTGGTGCCCATCGGCGGTGGCGGGCTCATCTCCGGCATGGCGTGCGCGCTGAAGGAGCTCAAGCCCGGCATCCAGGTGGTGGGCGTGCAGACGGCGACCATCGCCAGCATGAAGGCGTCGCTGGAGGCGGGGGCGCTGACGGAGCTGACGGCGGCGGGCTCGACCATCGCGGACGGCATCGCCGTCAAGCGCGTGGGTGACCTGACGTTCGCGATGGTGCGCAAGTACGTGGACACGGTGGTGGCGGTGGACGAGGAGGAGATCGCCGCCGCCATCCTCACGCTGCTGGAGCAGGAGAAGAGTGTGGTGGAGGGCGCGGGCGCGGTGGGCCTGGCGGCGCTGCTCAACGGCCGCGTCCCCCAGACCAAGGGCAAGCGCACCGCCATCATCCTCAGCGGCGGCAACATCGACATGAACGTCATCAGCCGCATCATCGAGCGCGGCCTGGTGAAGGCCGGGCGCCTGGTGCAGTTGGAGGTGCGGCTGCCGGACCGGCCGGGGATGCTCGCGCGGCTCACCTCGCGCATCGCGGACCAGCGCGCCAACGTGGTGGACCTGCACCACGAGCGCGCCTTCTCCCAGGCGGGCCTGGACGAGGCCATGGTGGAGGTGACGCTGGAGACGACGGGCCCCGCCCACATCCAGGAGCTGGAGCAGGCCCTGCGCGAGCTGGGCTGGCAGGTGGCTCGCAAGTAGCGGGGGCCTTCGCGGGAGCGCCGGGAGTCGGCCATACTGCCGGCAATGCGTGCCTTCGTCCTCGCCCTCGTCCTCGCCGCATCGGCCCCGACGCCCGCCCAGAAAGCCAAGGAGCTCTCCAGCAAGAAGGCCTGGGACGAGCTGTACCTGGCGTTCTCGTCCGGTGACGCGAACACCGTGCCCAAGGAACAGCGCGCCGCCGTCTCCGGCGCGCTGGCCACGGGGTGCGAGGCCCTGCTGGCGGAGGACATGGTGATGGCCTCCGCCCTGGGCGAGCGCGCCGTGGTCTTCGAGGAGACCGCGCCGGCCCTGCACTGCGTGGCGACCGCCGCGCGAAGGACGGACCAGCGCGCGGCGGCGGAGGCCGCGCTGCGCAAGGGGCTGCAGCGCTTCCCCAAGGACGGCTCGTTCCCCCTGGAGCTGGGCAAGCTGCTCTTGGAGGAGCAGGACTCCGTGGGCGCGGTGGCGGCCCTGGAGCAGGTCCCTCCGCGCTCGAAGGAGGGCGCCGAGGCGAAGAAGCTGCTCCAGCAGGCCCGTCAGTCGAAGCAGCAGGAGTCCGATGCCCGCAGCGAGGCCGCTCGCATCGAGCGGCAGTTGGGGGGCGCCACCCGCCTGCCCACCGAGGCGCCTCCTCCCGTGCCGCTCTCAGGTTCGACCCCGCGGTACGAGCAGGAGCCGGTCACGGAGCTGACCGTGGGCAACCGGAACGCGGGCGGGAAGATGGTGAAGGCACCCACCGTCGGGTTCGAATCGTCGGTGGACTCAGCGGGGAAGCGCGTGCGCGCGAACCGCCGGTTCGTCATCAAGTACAACAACAACAGCCGGGACTTCCGTCAGCGGGCCAACTACGAAGGGCGCGTCGTCGAGGTGCTCGAAGAGGCGTACTACTTCGCTCGTGACACCCTCGGTCAGGCCCGGGAGAACCCCGTCGAGGTCGTGCTCTACTCCGCGGACGAGTTCCGCGACGAACTCGGCGCGGGAGCCGCGGCCATGGCCGCGGGGCTCTACAGCGCGAACGCCATCCGCATCAACAACGCCGTCGAGCTGACGAAGGAGGCCAAGGCGACCCTCGTCCACGAGTACATCCACGCCGTCGTCGACGACTTCTGCGGAGGGGGCAACCGGGACAACGACACCATCCCGCTCTGGCTGAACGAGGGCCTGGCCGAATACCTGGAGTGGAAGTACCTGAAGCAGGAAGGCCCGACCCGCAACCTCTGGGCGCACATGAGGCAGGCCCAGGTGGAGCAGGATGTACCCTCCCTGCATTTCCTGGTGAACAATGCCCCCATCACCAGCAGCAACCCCATGGTGGGCTACGGCGTGTCCGCTCTCGCCGTCCGGGAGCTGGTTCGCAGGGAGGGTTACCGCCGAATCCTCAGGCTGATCGAGGATCTCTGCGAGAACCGGGGCACCGGCATGAACCGGGGGAAGTACTTCGAGAAGGCGCTGAGGACCCACTACGGGTTGACCATGGACGAGCTGGACAAGGAGCTCGCCAAACAAATCGGGGAGCCGGGGTAGCTGCCGGGCAGGCTTGGTCCATTTGGTTTACCCCTCCCCGGGAGTCCCCTACACTCGTGGCCCCCCCATTTGCGCTGCGACGGTAACCGGGCAGTCCACTGGCCGCAGCAAGGTGACGGATGTCGGACACGCGCGCAGCAATGAGAGAATTTCGCTTCCTCGACGAGAAGCGGAAGCTGGGAAGCCTGTCTCCCGTGGAGGAGGCGCGCTGGGGTGAGCTGCGCGGACTGCTCGGCATCCAGGACGCACCCGCGCCCGAGGCCTCGGCCTGGCCGCAACAGGAAGCGGCGGCGCCCCAGGGCTACTACGGCGCCGATGGCCAGTGGTACGCCTACCCCGCCGACTACGCCCAGCAGCCCCAGGGCTACTACGGCGCCGACGGCCAGTGGTACGCCTACCCCGCCGACTACGCCCAGCAACCCCAGGGCTACTACGGCGCCGACGGCCAGTGGTACGCCTACCCCGCCGACTACGCCCAGCAGCCCCAGGGCTACTACGGCGCCGACGGTCAGTGGTACGCCTACCCCGCCCAGGAGTGGCCGCAGCAGGGTTACGATCCGAACCAGCCCTACGACCCGAACGCGCAACAGGGCTACGACCCGAACGCGCAGCAGACCTGGCAGACCGACCCGAACCAGGCCTATGCCGGCTACGCACAGCCCGGCGCCTACGACCCGAACGCACAGCAGGGCTGGCAGGCCGACCCGAACGCCGCGCAGGCCCCCGGGGCCGATCCGCAGGCCTACGCCCAGGGCTACACGTCGCCCCCCGCCCCGGAGCCGGAGAACCTGGCGCTCAGCGCGGACGACATCGACATCCCGGCCCTGAGCGAGCCTGCGCCGTGGATGGCGCCCGCCCCCACGCCGGTCCCGACCGGCGAGGTCCACGAAGAGGCCCCGGCCCCCGCAGAGGAGCCGCTGGAGGTGTCCGCGGAGGACGTCTCCGCGTCGTTCGCGGACCTGGGGGATGATCTCCGCGACCAGGCAGCCCTGGCCGCCGACGCCGCGCCCCTCTCCGCCGAAGAGGACTTCAGCGCGGTCGAGGCCGTCGAGCCGGAGCCGGAGACCCCGGTGGCCGCGAGCCAGCCCGAGGCCTCGCTCGAGACCTCCTTCGCGGACCTGTCGCTGGAGGTCGAGTCGGCGCAGGAGATCACGGACGTCCAGTCCATCGACGAGCCGGAGCCGTCCTCCTCGGAGATCGAGGTCCCCTCCTCTGAAATCGAGCTGGTGGACGCCTCCGTCGAGGCCGAGCCGGTGCTCGCGGAGGAGCGTTCGCCCGCGCCCATGGACGAGGCCTGGGCAGCGGCACCGCTCGCGGTGGATCCGATGGAGTCGGCGGTCGAGGAGATCGCCGATACGAGCGACATCATCGACGTCGCCGCGATGGACTCCGTCGAGCCGGTGAGCGGCACGGAGTTGGCTGCCGTGGAGTTCGAGACGAGCACCGAGGTCCGCACGGAAGAAGAGGCGGACCTGGGCTTCGTCGCGGCGGACACGGGCACGCTGTCCGCGCCGACCACCTCCGAGGAGACCGCGGAGGTGGGGAGCTGGGACCTCGGCGAAGCGCCCGCGACCGAGTCCTTCGCGACGACCGAGCCCGCCACCCCGGAGATGGCCCTCGACGCCACGGACGGTGGAATCGCCGTCGAGGCGGAGACCTGGGATGCCCAGGGGACGCAGGGCGAGCTGGCCGCCACCGACGTGACGGCGGCGACGAGCGGATGGGAGACGGAAGCAACCGGCGCCCCGGAGAGCACACTCGCCGCATCCGAGGTGAGTGGCTCGGATCAAGGCTGGGATGCGTCGGCGACGCACGGTGATTGGACCCAGACCACGAGCGAGGACGCGCAGACGGCCGCGGTGACGGATGGGACGTGGGATGCTGCCACGCCCTCTTCCGAGACGTGGGCGCCCGCGACCACCGACGCGACGGAGACCTGGGACTCCGGCGTGGCCACCGAGCTCGCGCTCTCTTCCACGGACGAGACAGGCACGAGCGCCGTTGACGCTCCGCCCGCGACGACGTCCGAAGAGTCGCTCCTGACCACCACCGCCCCGGAGACAGGCACCGAGCAGGCCGCCTGGGAGTCCTCGGCGCTCACGGGTGACGCGGCGGACGGCGCCACCTACGACAACGAGACCAGCGCCGCTTCCGCGGAGATCACCCTGTCGGCCTCGGATGAGGCGGGCGGGGATACGAACGCGAGTGACTGGCAGCCGGAGGCTGTGTCCTCCGAGATTTCGCTGTCGGCCGCCGATGAAGTGGGGACCCACGAGGGAACCGCGGAGCCCGCGGGTGCTGTATCCAGTGAGCTCGCGCTCTCCAGCGCGGATGAGGCGAGCCACTGGGAGTCCGCACCCGAGAGCACCAACGCGGGTGACTGGAGTGCGTCAGCCGAAGCGGCCCTGGTTTCGCCTGAAGGCGTGGGTGCCGAGCCCGCGCAGGCGGAGATTTCCCTCGAGACCTCCGATGTCGCAGCGGAGTCCCCTGCCCCCGAGGAGATTGCCCTCGACGCATCGGACATGACCGCCGATGCCGCCTCCGCACCGAGCGAGGAAGCGGTCCCCACGCTGGAGCTGGACGCGGCGGACGCGACCGAGGCGCCGACCTTCGATGTCGCGGACATCGGCGTGGAGGCCGAGGAGGCACCTGTCGCCGCGGACTCGCTCTTCTCCGAGTCGGCGGTGCCCTCGCTGGAGCTGCGCTCGGTCCAAGTCGGGCCAGACCTCCAGGCAGACACCGTCGAAGTCGATTCCGAGGGTGACGCCCTCGAGCCGGCGGCGGCGCTCGCACGCGAGACCTCGCGTCTCGACGGCAATCCGGACGAGGCCGTTCCGCTCGCTTCCGCGGGCGAGTTCCTCGAGTACGGCTCGTTCTCCGCATCGAACGAGCGGGGACTGAGCCTCTCGGCGGAGTCCGGCAGTGAATGGGGAGGCGATGCCGGGGACGCGGTCCCTCTCGCGACCAACGCGGACTTCATCTCGGGGATGCAGCCCAGCGGCACGGACTGGGGCACGACGCCGGCTCCGTCCGAGTGGGCTCCCACGACCAACGAGGCCGCCCCCATCGAGCTCCAGCCCGAGTGGGTGTCCTCCGAAGCACACGCCGGGACCGAGACGATCGACGCCCAGCCGGAGTGGGCCACGTCGGACGCGGAGCAGCCCGTGGCGACCGCAACGCCGTCGGAGTGGGGTTCCGCTTCGGGTGACCTGGCGCCGGAGGCCGCTCGAACGGAGTGGAGCGCCACGCCGACCACGGACACCGCGCAGCCCGAATGGGGCAATCCGTCCAGCGACCTGTCCGCCGAGAGCGCGCAGCCCGAGTGGACGGGCGCCACCGCGACGGCCGAGGCACAACCGGAGTGGAGTGCCACGCCCGCGACGGCGGAGACGCAGCCCGAGTGGAGTGCCACGCCCACGCTCGAGGCTCAACCCGAGTGGAGCGCCGAGCCCGCGACGGCCGAAGCTCAGCCTGAGTGGAGCGCAGCACCCGAGACCGTAGCGCCCCAGCCCGAGTGGAGTGCCACGCCCACGCTCGAGGCTCAGCCTGAGTGGAGCGCGGAGCCCGCGACGGCCGAGGCTCAGCCCGAGTGGAGCGCACCGACTGCCGAGGCTCAGCCCGAGTGGAGCGCACCGACTGCCGAGGCCCAGCCCGAGTGGAGCGCACCGACTGCCGAGGCTCAGCCCGAGTGGAGCGCCACGCCCGCGACCGCCGATGCACAGCCTGAGTGGAGTGCGACGCCTACGGCTAGCACCCAGTCAGAATGGACTGCTGAACCCGCAACCACGGCTCAACCTGAGTGGAGCGCACCGACGGCGGAGGCACAGCCCGAGTGGAGCGCCGAGCCCGTGACGGGGGAGCCCCGATCCGAGTGGAGCGCCACGCCCACCACCGAGGCCCAGCCCGAGTGGAACGCACCAGCAGCCGAAGCCCAGCCCGAGTGGAGCACCACGCCCGCGACGGCCGAGGCCCAGTCCGAGTGGAGCGCGACGCCCACCATCGAGGCTCAGCCCGAATGGAGCGAACCCACGGCGGAAGCACAACCCGAGTGGGGCGCCGAGCCTGCGACGGCCGAGCCCCAGTCCGAGTGGAGTGCCACGCCCACCATCGAGGCCCAGCCCGAGTGGAGCGCACCGGCGGCTGAGGCGCAGCCCGAATGGAGCGCCGCGCCCGCGACCACCAACGCTCAGCCCGAGTGGAGCGCCACGCCTGCAACGGCCGAGGCCCAGTCCGAGTGGAGTGCGACGCCCACCATCGAGGCTCAGCCCGAATGGAGCGAACCCACGGCGGAAGCACAGCCCGAGTGGAGTGCCGAGCCCGCGACGGCCGAGGCTCAGTCCGAGCGGAGTGCGACGCCCACCATCGAGGCTCAGCCCGAATGGAGCGCGCCGGCAGCCGAGGCCCAGCCCGAATGGAGCGCCACGCCCACCCTCGAGGCCCAGCCCGAGTGGAGCGCCGAGCCCGCGACGACCGAAGCACAACCTGAGTGGAGCGCCACGCCCTCAGCTGAAACCCAATCCGAGTGGGGCGCACCGACCGCAGCCGTTCAGACTGAGTGGAGCGCCACGCCCGCGACCACCGACGCCCAGCCCGAGTGGAGCGCGGAATCCACGCCGGACGCTCAGCCCGAGTGGAGCGCCACGCCCGCCACCACCGACGCTCAGCCCGAGTGGAGCGCTGAATCCACACCGGATGCTCAGCCCGAGTGGAGCGCCACGCCCGCGACCATCGATGCTCAGCCCGAGTGGAGCGCGGAACTCGCGACCACCGACACCCAGACCGAATGGAGCGCCGCGCCGCACGACGCGACGGCCGCCACGGCCTCGCATTCGGAGTGGAGCGCCACGCCTACCGCTGACGCTCAACCCGAGTGGTCCACGTCGGGCGAGCTGACTCCCGAAACCGCCGCCCAGCCCGAGTGGGCAACCCCGGGCGAGCAGATCGCCGCCCCCGCGCAGCCCGAGTGGTCCACCACCTCCGAGGGACACACGACCGACGCGGGCCAGCACGAGTGGTCCTCACCCGTCGAGGAGGTCCAGCCCGAGTGGAGCACCACCGACGCGGCGCCCTCGGCCAGCCAGCCTGCCTGGGAAGCCCCCATCGAGGAGCTGCCCGCCGACGCCGTCCAGGAGGAGTGGGCCACGCCCCAGGCGGCCGAAGCCGCCCCCGTCGAGCTCCAGCCGGAATGGGCCACCGAGGAGCCCGCCGCCCCCCAGGAGCTCCAACCTGAGTGGGTGACTCCCGAGGCCGAGGCCACACCCGAGTGGTCCGCGACGCCCGCACCCGTCCCCCAAGCCGAGTGGAACACCCCCGCCCAGACGCAGACCTGGTCGGCGGAGTCCAGCGAGGTCGAGGTCCCGCAGGCGGAGTGGAGCGACACCTCCATCGACGTCGAGCCGATGGTCGAGGAGGCCGCGCCCATCATCACCGCGCAGGCCGAAGAGGTCACCTGGGAGGAGGAGACGCCCCAGGCACCGGACCGCAGCGCCTTCGCGATGCAGGCACGCGACACCTCCTCCTTCGGAGCCCCCCCGGCGGCCCCCTCCGAGGAGGAAGTCGAGCTCGAGCCCGAGCAGGAGCTGGCGGAAATCGAACTCGTGGAGGAGGCCGTCGAGCCCCCCACCTTCTCGCCGCCTCCTCCGCCCCCGCCCGCCGCGACCGCCGTCTCCGCGGCGGTGATGAGCGCGGCGCTCAAGCCCACCGGCTCGCCGCCTCCGCCCCGCGCCGTCGACGTGGCCCCGCCCGCGCGCGAGCCGCTCTTCGCCGCCCCCGCCTCGATGGGCGCCGAGCCCATCACCTCGTTCATCGAAGGTGAGCACCGCGTCATCATCCACACCGTCGAGGGACAGGTGAAGCGCGGCACCATCCGCGACGCGGACCTGCTCGACGAGGTCATCTCCCTCGAGCAGCAGAGCGGCTACGCCCCGGAGCAGATCCCCGGCAAGCGCGTGAAGGCCATCTTCTTCATGCTGCCGGCGGGCGCGCGTCAGCCCCTCGCGGAGGGCCAGAAGATTCGCGTCACCTTCAACGACGGCCGACAGGTGGCGGGCTTCTCCCAGGACTTCAGGGGCTCGACGCCGGGCTTCTTCGTCATCCCCGCGGACCAGCGCACCAACACCGCCCGCATCTTCATCTACCGCTCCAGCGTGCAGGCCGTCGCCGAGGGCTGAGCCCCGCTCGCGCGGACGCTCCCCACGGGGCGTCCTCCCGCCGGCGGAAGTCGGGCCAAGAAAAAGGGGCTCCCACCACCGTGGGAGCCCCTCGTTCATTCAACGGTCCTCGACGCGCCGACTACTTCTTGGCCGGCGTGGCGGTCGCGTCCGCCTTCTTCGTCAGGGACAGGTCGAGGGTCACGTTGACCTCCTCGCTCACCGCCACGCCGCCCGTCTCCAGGGCCGCGTTGTAGGTGAGGCCGAAGTCCTTGCGGTTCAGCTTCGTGGTGGCCTCCACGCCCGTGCGGGTGTTGCCCCAGGGGTCCTTCGACTCCTTGGAGGGGCCCGTCACGTCCAGGACCACCGGCTTGGTGACGCCGTGCATGGTCAGGTTGCCGGTGACCTTCAGCTTGCCCTCGCCCGCCTTCTCCACCTTGGTCGACTTGAAGGTGATGGTCGGGAACTTCGCGGTGTCGAAGAAGTCCGGCGCGCGCAGGTGCTCGTCACGCTTGGCGTTGCCCGTGTTCACCGTCGCCGCGTCGAGCGTGGCATCGACGGTGGACTTGGTGATGTCCTTGTCGTCCAGGTTGATGGCGCCGCTCTTGATGGTGAACGAGCCCTTCACGTTCGACACCATCATGTGCTTGACCGCGAACTCCGCGGAGGAGTGGGCCGGGTCGATGTCCCACGTGGCGCCGAAGGCCAGGGACGGCAGGGCTACCAGCAGGGCAATCGCGCTCTTCAGGGTGGTCTTCATGGGGTGTGTGCTCCTGTGATTGGAACTACGGGTTCAAGCGCGCAGCGCGAAGCTGCGCATCGACAAGGTTCCGTGATGGAAGCCCTCGAATACCTGCGTGAGGCGATCCTCGGGGAGGGCTGCTCCGAGAACGAAGTACAGCGGCAACAAATGTTCGGCGCTTGGATGCGCGAGCGTGGCGTGCGGTGCATCCAACCATGATTGAAGGCCCACGAAATCGCGCGCCTCGAGCTTCTTGGCAATCCAGTCGTCGAAGTCCCGTGCCCACGGCTCCGCGGACGCGTCCTTCTGGTGGAAATTCACCCGGCGCAGGTTGTGGACGATGCCCCCACTGCCCATCAGGAGCACACCTTCGCCACGAAGCGGCCTCAGCACCTCCCCCATCCGGGCGATGTCCGCCGCGCTCGCGCCCAGCGGCATCGACACCTGCACCACCGGGAACGGTGCTTGTGGAAACGTGTGAAGCAGCGGTACCCACGTGCCGTGGTCCAGGCCGCGCTCGGTGTCCGCGACGGCGCGCAGCCCCGCGGAGGACAGCCGGGCCACCACGTCCTGCGCCAGTCCAGGGGCCCCCGCCGCCGGGTAGCGCAGCCGGTAGAGCGGCTCCGGGAAGCCGTAGAAGTCGTAGACGAGCGGAGGCTGGGCGCTCGCGGTGACGCGCACCTCGCCCGGCGTCTCCCAGTGCGCGGACACCACCACCAGCGCCTTCACCGGCCCCGCGCCCTCGCCGAAGCCCCGCAGGGCCTGCGGATACGCGTCCGAATCCAGCGCCACCATGGGGGAGCCATGGGACACGAACAGGGCCGGCGCCCGCCCGCCCTTCGAGCCGGCCCCCAGCACGCCCGCCACCCCGGCCGCCGCCGCCGCCTGAAGCACCTCGCGTCTGTCCAAGCCGCCTCCCATGATGGAGGGGCCCACTGCAACACGGAGACCAGCGCGCCCGACGAGCCAACCCACCGGAATTGCTCGAACCCGTCAACTTCCCGTGCGTGGATGCTCTCAAAACGATAGAGAGACAGCTCACTCTGGAAGGGAGTCGTACAGCGTGGCGGGGCAATTCGAGCTGCTGGACCTGGGCGAGCTGCTGTCGTTCGAGCCGGGGGGCGGGCCCATCCAGTTCGCGGGGCAGCGGGTGCTGTTGATGGACCCGGTGGCGCTGGGGCTCCTGCGCAAGGAGCTGGTGGGGCTGATGGGGGTGACGGCCGCGCGCGGCATCTTCACCCGGCTGGGGTACGCCCATGGCTGGCGCACTGCGGAGGCGATGAAGACGGCGGTGCCCTGGAAGGACGAGTCGCTGTGGCGCCGGGCGGGCGGGCGGCTGCACACGCTGCAGGGGCAGGTGCGCGTGGAGCGGGTGGAGCGCAAGCCCGAGGAGGGGCCGGAGCCCTTCGCGGAGGCGCAGTGGCGCGACTCGTACGAGGCCGAGCAGCACCTGCTGCACCTGGGCCGCGCGGACCACCCGGTGTGCTGGAGCCTCACCGGGTTCGCGTCCGGCTACATGAGCTACGTCAACGGCCGCGAAATCTACTGCACGGAGGTGAAGTGCGTGGGCATGGGGGACGCGGCGTGCCGCATCGTCGGGCGCCCGTCCGAGGAGTGGAGCACCGAGTGCAAGGAGGTGCTGCGCTTCTACGAGACGCAGTGCATGGAGGGCGTGCTCGCGCAGGTGACGGACGCGCTGAAGCAGGCGGAGCGCAAGCTGCGCGCCAAGCGCCAGTCGCTCGCGCGCGCGGGCGTGACGGAGGACCCGGCGGGCATGGTGGCGCGCTCGGAGTCCATGCAGAAGGTCATCAACCTGGCGCGCCGCGCGGCCAAGGTGGACTCCACGGTGCTCGTCACCGGTGAGAGCGGCGTGGGCAAGGAGCGCATCGCCCGGCTCATCCACGACGAGTCCTCGCGCGCGCACAAGGCCTTCATCGCGGTCAACTGCGCGGCGGTGACGGAGAGCCTGCTGGAGAGCGAGCTGTTCGGCCACGTCCGCGGCGCCTTCACCGGCGCCACGCACGACCGGCCGGGCCTCTTCGAGGCCGCGCACGGGGGCACGCTGTTCCTCGACGAGGTGGGCGAGGTGCCGCCGTCCATGCAGGCCAAGCTCCTGCGCGCGCTCCAGGAGAAGGAGGTGCGGCGCGTGGGCGAGAACATCACCCGCAAGGTGGACGTGCGCGTGGTGGCGGCCACCAACCGCGAGCTGGGCGAGGAGGTGCGCCTGGGACGCTTCCGGCAGGACCTCTTCTACCGCCTGCGCGTCATCGAGCTGCGAATCCCCCCGCTGCGCGAGCGGCGCGACGACATCCTCCCCCTGGCGCGGCTGCTGCTCGCGGAGGCCTCGGAGCGGCTGGGGCGCAAGGTGACGGGGCTGTCCCCGGACGCGGCGGACCAGTTGCTGCGCTACGGGTGGCCGGGCAACGTGCGCGAGCTGGGCAACGCGCTGGAGCGCGCCGTGGCCCTGTGCGAGGGCTCGCGCGTGGAGCGGGAGGACCTGCCGGAGGAGGTGCGCGCCGCGCCCCCCAGCCTCGTGCCCACCGGCAACCCGCGCCGCCTGGAGGACATGGAGAAGGAGTACATCCTCGCGGTGCTCGCGCAGAACGCGGGCAACCGGGCGCGCACCGCCGAGCAGCTCGACATCGGCGTGGCCACGCTCTACCGCAAGCTCAAGCAGTACGGGCACCCGGAGGCGGCCCACTGACGCGGGCCGCCGCGGTGCCCGGGGACGTCAGTTGAGGAACTGGTCGCGGTCCGGCCGGTCCTTGGGCACCACGTGCAGGTGCTTGGAGCGCTCCCGCAACTGGCGCTGCAGGCGCCAGTGCTGGAAGTGCAGCAGCAGCCGCCGGGGGCTGCCGCCCTTGAGGTAGAGGACCACCAGCAGGAGCGACAGCACGTCGGGCAGCTGGCTGATCAACCCGCCGCTCAGCACCCGCATCAGGACGAAGAGGCCGCCAATCGCCGCGAAGGCGTTGCCCGACAGGGGGATGCCCCAGAAGTTCGTCTGGCCCTGGCCGATGGTGAGCCCGTACGCCACCCACAACACCGAGCCCATCACCCAGCCGCCCTGGTAGCCGCCCGGCAAGGGCAGGAACAGGCCCGCCACGCCGAGGATGTAGCCCGCCAGCGCCGGCACCCCCAGCGCCACCAGGAGGAGCCGCTTGGGCCCCCAGGCGCCCTCGAGCCACCCACCCACGGACCACAGCAGCAGGCCGGCGAAGAGGATGCTGAAGGGCTGGGATTCGACGAAGACGTAGGAGATGGGCTGCCACAGGAAGAGCTGGCCGAACACGGAGCCGGGCCACAGCAGCAGCAGGCCGCCCTGCCCCTTCGCGGTCGCCAGGTACAGCAACGAGCCCGCGACCAGCGCCACCGTCAGCTTCGCCGCCATGGTCTCCAGGCCCGGCAGTCCCCCACCGCCCCGGCCGCCGAAGCTGCGCATCGGTCGCATTCATTCCTCCACGACGGGTTTCGAGTCGGCCAAAGGTGGTGGAACCCGGGCCGCTTCGCAACCCCAAACGACGAAGGGCGCCCCACCCGGTCCCGGGAGAGAGCGCCCTCGTACATCGTCGCGACGCGTCGTCAGCCGGAACTCAGGCCTTCGCGCGGTAGAAAATCGTGATGGTCAAGCAGTGGAACTCCTTGTCCGAGGACTGGGTCACCACCTTGTCCACCACATCGATGTTGTTCGAGTTCTCCTTGAGCCACTTGGTGATGTTCTCACCCATGTTCTCGCGATCACGCGCGAGCGTGGTGGAGAACACCTTGACTCCCGTGAAGCTGGTAACGCCCATTCCGACCCTCGTCTCGAATCTCAAGCTGAGATTCTCGACGTTTACCCCGAGACGATTCCGCCATCAAGAAACGGGCCCGATTTACCGGACTTGGAGGGCCCACACCGCAAGGGGGGCACATCTCCCACAGTCGCCTGGGCGACGGACGGCGGGGGTGCGGGGGCGCTCGCGACCGGCGCGAGGCCCCCACCCTGCCTGACTCACCGTCCTGCGGAGGCGCGGCGCACCTGGCAGGTGACCTCGTCCTTGCAGGCGGGACCGATTCCCTCCGGGTGCGCGGTGAGCGGCGTCTTGTCGCTCTCCTCCACGCCACACACCACGCACTTGCGCTTGCGGTTGCGACGCTCCGCGCGGCGCTGCTCGGCGATGGCCTTGGCCCGCTCACGGGCCGTCTTCGCGTCCACCTCGTTGGTCATCTCGCGTCCCGGTTGGAAGTCGTGTGCGGGCATCAGAGCGCCTCGACCAGCACCGCGATACCCTGGCCACCGCCGATGCAGGCGGAGCCGATACCATAACGGGCGCCACGGCGCTTGAGCTCGTAGACGAGCGTGGTGGTGATGCGCGCGCCGGAGGCGCCCAGCGGGTGGCCCACGGCGATGGCGCCGCCGTTGACGTTGGTCCGCTCACGCGGCAGGCCCAGCTCCTTCTCCACCGCCAGGTACTGCGGCGCGAAGGCCTCGTTCACCTCGAAGAGGTCCACGTCGGACAGCTTGCACTGCGCGCGCTCCAGCAGGTTGCGGATGGCGGGCGCCGGACCGATGCCCATCACCTTGGGGTCGCACCCGGCGATGCCCCAGTTCACCAGCCGCGCGATGGGCTTCTGGCCGTGCTTCTCCACGAAGCTCCGGGTGGCCATCACCATGCTGCCCGCGCCGTCGCAGATGCCGCTGGCCGCGCCCGCGTGCACCACGCCGTCCTTCTTGAACACCTTGGGCAGCTTGCGCAGGCCCTCCAGCGTCGTCTCCGGGCGGTTGTGCTCGTCCTTGGCGAACACCGTCTCCCCCTTCTTCCCCTTGAGGGTGACGGGGGCGATTTCGTCCTGGAAGCGGCCCGCCTCCTGCGCGGCGGCGAAGCGCTTCTGCGTCAGGAGCGCGTACTCGTCCACCACGTCCTGCGTGAGCGCGTAGTCCACCGCGAGCTGCTCGGCGGTGAGCGCCATCGCGTTGCCGGTGTAGCTGTCCGTCAGCGCCGTCCAGAGCATGTCCTCCAGGTTGCCCTTGCCCAGCGGCAGGCCCCAGCGCGCGCCGCGGATGAGGTGGGGCGCCTGGCTCATGGACTCGGTGCCGCCGGCGAGCACGCAGTCGGCCTGCTCGGTGAGCATCATCTCCGCGGCCGTGACGAAGGCCTGGAAGCCGGAGCCACACAGGCGGTTGACGCCCAGGGCGGGGACGGGGATCGGGACGCCGGTGCGCAGGCCCACGTGGCGCGGCAGGTAGATGGCGTCCGCGCTCGTCTGCACGACGTTGCCGTAGACGACGTGCTGGACCTGCTCCGGCGACACCTTCGCCTGGGCGAGGGCGGCCCGCGCGGACTCCACGGCGAGGTCGGTGGCGCTGAGGTCCTTCAGGCTGCCGCCGTAGGTCCCGAACGCGGTGCGCTTGCCAGAAAGAAAGAAGATCTCCTCGGACTTGGACACGCTCTTCATGGTGCTCGTCTACCTACTCTCAAGGGGCGCGCGGTGCACGCGCGCACGCGGGAAGAAAAAGGGGGCCTTTGGGGGGCATCAGGTCGCGCGCCCCCCCAGGAAGGCGCTGGCGACGATGGCAAGCGCCATCACCGTCCACAACAACCCTTGCAGGTTCTGTCGGCGGATCTCCTTCCGGCCGAGGCCCCGATACCAGGAACGCCCGGCCTCCACACGACCTTCCCAGGAGAAATCACCCGCGGGCGTGACGCCCTCCATGCGGCGCAGGTGGGCTCGCAACAGCCGCTCCGGGGAAGCGTCTTCCAGTGAACCACTCCGGTAGACGCCGGGCAGGTCCAGCGCGGGGCGGCGGTAGCCCGCGGTGATGACGAAGCCCTCGGACACAAGAGGGGTGAGGAGGTACAGGCGGGGCGAGCCGTCGGCCGCCTGGTAGGCGGTGGCGAAGACGCGCTCGCCCGGGTGGGCCCAGTCGTAGGAGCGCGTGGCGCGCTGCAGCCGGGGCCGCTCCTCGTGGCTGCCCAGCGGCACGAAGCCCAGGCCCGACAGCTGCGTGGCCACCTCCGCCAGCTCCAGGGGCAGGTCCATCTGGTCCGCGGGGGCCTCCGGCTCCACGCGCACGCTGTGGGGGAAGAGGAACAGGAGGGCGCGCCAGAAGTTGAGCGCCAGCAGGACGATGGCGATCACCAGGCCAGTGACGACGATGCCCAGTTGGGCGAGGACGTTCATGCGCGGAGCACCCGGAGACGTGGCCCACCCCAACCCGGCCACCGGGCCACCCTAGCGGAATCCCGCCCGCGAAGAACCCCCGTTCAGCGCCGGGACGCGGTGGCCGGCAGGGCGCGCCAGCGCTCCAGGTCCACCGAGCGAAGGGGGTCCTCGCCCCGGAGGAAGCGCTCCAGGTGGCCGAGCGAGTCCAGGCCGAAGAACAGCTCGCCGTCCGCGAACACCGTGGGCACCCCGAAGGCCCCCGCCGCCAACGCCTCCTCGGTGTTCTGGCGCACCCGGTCCTTGACCTCCTGGCGCTGGGCGGCGGCCAGCAGCGAGGCCGCGTCCAGGCCGGCGGCCCGGATGGCGACCGCCACCTGCTCGGGGGTCTCCACGCCCCCGCCCCCACCCCAGGCCGCCGCGTACAGGGCCGACACCAGCCGCGTGCGCGCCTCCAGGTCCTCCACGGCCGCCGTCACGCGCAGGGGCAGGAGCGGGACGAACGGGTGCGCGGGCGGCGGGGCGAACGGGACGCCCAGTTCGTGGGCCAGCCGGAAGGTGTGCTTGAAGATGTAGACGCGCTTGGCCGGCACCTCCGCCGGACCGATGTTGCCGGTGCCGTTGAGCAGGGCGGCCAGGAGCACCGGGACGGGCTCGAGCACGCGACCGTGGCGCGCGGCCAGCGCGGGCATCCGCGTCCAGGCGAGGTAGGCGTACGGGGACAGGTAGTCCAGACAGAAGCGCAGGGGGGAGGCGGCCATGTGGCGACTCTACCTCCCCCCGCGTTCCGGGTTCGCCCAGGCGCGTGCCGAGACGTCCACGCCCCCACAGGTACGCTCACGCGCGGCGGTGGCAACCCCGCCTCTCGTCGGGCTCCGCGTTCACCCAGGCGCGCGCCGACACGTCCACGCCCCCGCCGGCGGGCTCACGCGCTGCGGTGGCCCCCTGCCTCTCCTCGGGTTCCGTGTTCGCCCAGGTGCACGCCGACATGTCCACGCCCCCTGGCGGGCTCACGCGCTGCGGAGGCAATCCCGCCTCTCCTCGGGCTCCGTGTTCCCCCATGTGCGCGCCGACATGTCCACGCCTCCGCTGGCGGGCTCACGCGCTGCGGTGGCAACCCGGCCTCTCCTCGGGCTCCGTGTTCACCCAGGCGCGCGCCGACACGTCCACGCCCCCGCCTGCGGGCGCACGCGCCACGGCGACGCGACCTCCCCGAGCCTTCCGTGTTCGCCCAGGCGCTCCAAGACGTCCACGCCCCACAGGCACGCTCACGCGCTGCGGCGGGCGTCCGCGCCTCGCTCGAGCGCACCGCGCAGCGAGCTGGCCTGAGCGAGCAGGCTCGGCGCGCGGGCCTCGGTGAAGGCGGTCTCCGCCCCCATCAACTCGGCGACCACCGCGTCGGTGGAGGTCTCGCGCTCGGCCCTCGCCAGGTGGAGGAGGCCGACCTGGAGCACGTTGCCCGTCTGCTCGGCCAGCGCGAGCGCGCGCTCGAGGTGGGCGAGCCCCTCCGGTCCCGGCAGCAACGCCGCCAGCGCGCGGCGCGCCAGGATTTCGTCCCAGGGGTTGGCCAGCAACGGGTCCACCGCGCGCGCCAGCGCCGCGTCCGCCGCCTCGCGCGCCGCGTCCAGATGCCCCTGCTCCCGCTCGAAGCGCGACTGGTACACGCGCAGGAGCGTCTCCATGCGCAGGCCCGCCTCGCGCGCGGCCGCGAGCGCCCGGGGCAGCGACTCGCGCGCGGCCGCCGTGTCCTCGAAGAGCACGTCCCGGCAGGCCTGGTACACCTGCACGTGGCATTGCAACCAGCGGTCCTCGGGCAGCACGCGCGCCAGGTTCTCGGCGCGGGCCACCACCGCCGCGACGTGCTCGTGCTCGCCGCGCTCCAGGTAGTAGGGCGGCGTGAAGATGGCGAGGTTGCGCTCCATCAGCCGGGGGTTGCCCAGCCGGCGCACCAGGTCCGTCTTCTCCGTGAAGGCGGGCACGAAGGAGGCCCCGTCCCCCGTGAGCGCCGCGCGCGTGACCTCGGAGAACAGGTGGAAGGCGCTCACGTCCGTGAAGCCGTGCTCCTCCGCCACCGCGCACCCGTCCCGCGTGGCCTGCGCGTCCAGCGGCTCGCCGCGCAGCGCGAGGTTCAGGTTCATCATGTAGCCGCCCATGCCCAGCGACCACGCCAGCCGCCTCGGCAGCCAGCCCATGACGTCCCGCAGGCCACGCAGCCGCGCCAGTTGCTCGGCCTGGGCCTCCAGCACCCCCGCCGAGCGCCCCGTGTACGCGCTGAGCACCGCCTGCGACAACAGCGTGCCCGCCCGATACGGGGAGATGTCCGGCTGCTCCCGGCGCACGCGCTCCAGGAGCGTGTCCAGGTCCCCGGTGCGCCCGACGATGGCCAGCGCCATGCCCTGGAGGATTTGGAGCTCCGCCTGCTTCCAGAAGATGTCGGCCGGAGCGGACTGGGCGTCCGCCTCGCGCTCACGCAACAGCTCCCGCAGCCGCGCGGGCCGCTCCGCCTCCGGGGCCGCGCACGCCGCGTCGAGCTGCGCCAGCGCGCTCCGGCGCCCCTCCTCCAGGTCCACCGTGGCCGCCCAGTGCGCGAACAGCTTCTCCGCGAAGACGAGCGAGCTGGGCGGGTCGCTCGCGTAGCCCACCTCCACCAGCGTCACCCAGATGCGCAGCAGCAGCCGGTCCCTCCCGGGGAAGTCCGGCGCGGACTCCAGGAGCGTGGAGGCCTCCTTCAAGAGCAGCGTCGCCTCCAGCAGCGCCTGGGAGGCCATCGCCGCGCGTCCGGCGTCCAGCAGCGGGCCGATGGCCAGCTCCGGCTCCGACGAGCGCAGGTAGTGCCAGCCCACCGTGCGAGTCTGGTCCGGCCGCTGGAAGTAGAGCGTCTGCAGCGCCAGGGCCACCCGGCCGTGCGCCACCCGCCGCTCGTCCTCCGCCGTGCTGTCGTAGACGGCCTGATGCACGGTGTCGTGCGTGAAGACGTAGCGGCCCTCCTCCTCCTGGAGGAACTGCCGCTCGACGATGCCGTCCAGCACCGCGAACAGCTCCGACTCCGGCAGCTCCGCCAGCGCCCGCATCATGGGCAGCTCCAGCGTCCGGCCCGCAGGGGCCAGCCGCCGCAGGAGCGACACCTGCTCCGCGGGCGCCGTCCCCAGGCGCGCGAGCACCGCCTCGTGGATGCTCGCCGGCAACGTGCGCGAACCCAGCCCCGCGTCCGCCTCCCAGCGCCCGCCCACCCGCGTCAGCGCGCCCTCCTCGACCAGCGCGCGCAGACACTCGATGGCGAAGAAGGCGTTGCCGTCCGTGGTGGCGTGCAGCCGCTCGACGAAGCCGTCCGGAATCTCGAGCCCCGGCAGCGCCAGCGCCACCAGCGAGCCCATGTGATCCACCGTCAGCGGCTCCAGGTCCAGCCGCCACGTCAGCTTCTCGTCCACCGTCTGGAAGGCGAGGCTCAGCCGGCTCAGCTCCCCGGAGCGGAACGAGCACACCACCATGCCGCGCGTGCCGTGCAGCGCGCGGATGAGCACGTTGATGACCTCCAGCGACGCGCTGTCCGCCCAGTGCAGGTCCTCGAAGCACAGCACGAACGTCATCCGCTTGCCGAGCGAGCGCACCCACTCGGCCAGCGCCCCGAACAGCGCCAGCTTCTCCTCGCCGGACACCTGCACCACGCCCACCGGCTGGGGCGAGAGCGCGGGCAACAGCCGCCCCAGCCTGGGAGACAGCCGCTCCATCACCTCCGTGGGCGTGTGCGGCACCAGGGCGCGCAGCGCCTGGGCGATGGGCGCGAGCGGCGCCTGGCCCTCCGCGCGGCACTGCCCCCGGCCGAAGGGCAGCTCCGCCAGCTTCGCCTGGAGCTCGAACTCCTGGAGCAGCCGCGTCTTGCCCACGCCCGCCGGGGCGCCGATGAGCACCGCGCGCGACTGGCCCCAGTCCGCCTCGGCCAGCCCGTTCATCAGCGACTCCAGCTCCGCCCCGCGCCCCACCACCTCCGGCACGTGCAGGTAGCTGGCGCGCGCCGACAGGGGCTCCTCCGGCAGCGGCTCACCGCTGGCGTGGCACAACGCCTCCATCAGCTCGCCGGCGTCCTGGAAGCGCTCGCGCGGGTCCTTCGCCAGCAGGAGCAGGATGATCTCCTCCAGCGCCGGGTCCACCGGACACAGCGTGGAGGGCTTCGGCGGCGGACGCGTCAGGTGGTCCGCCAGCAGCGCCGCGGGCGTGTTGCGCTTGAACGGCAGCCGCCGGGTGGCCAGGTAGTAGGCCATCACCCCCAGCGAGTACAGGTCCGCGCGCCCGTCGATGCTCGCGCCGCGCTGCCACTCCGGGGCCAGGTACTCCAGCGTGCCCTTGAGCTTGCCGGGGCTGGGGGTACCCAACTGGTGCATCACCCCGAAGTCCATCAGCTTCACCGCGCCGGAGCTGGTGATGCGCACGTTGCTCGCCTTGATGTCGCAGTGGACGTACAGGCGCGAGTGGATGAACGCCAGCACCTGCGCCATCTGGATGAGCACCTTGTACAGCGTGCGCGTGTCCAGCGGCGCCTCGCGCGCCAGCGAGCTCAAGTCCTGACCGTCCACCACCTCCATCGTGATGAAGCGGTTGCCGGCCTCCGTCATCCCCCAGTCGAACACCTTCAGCGTGCCGGGGTGCTGCAGCTTCTTCATCGCGAAGAACTCGTGCCGGAACATCAGCACCAGCTCCTCCGTCTTGCCCGCCGTCAGCCCCGCGGGCACCTGCATCTCCTTCAGCGCCACCCGCCGCCGCTCGTGCAGGTCCTCCGCCAGCCAGATGCGGCCCATGCCGCCCTCGCCCAGCAGGCCCTCCACCCGGTAGCGCCCGGTCACCACCATCCCCACCTCGAGCGAGCGGCGCGCTCCGGTGGCGTCCCCGGGCAGGGTGACAGGCGTGCGGATGCGGTCTCCCCAGGAGCTCGGAGGACGAGCACGCTCGTCCAGGACGGTTGTCTTCTCTTCGTCGCTCACGAAGGCGGGACCGGGAGGTCGTCAGAATCCTGAAGACGTAGGAATATCACGTTTCCATGTATCGGACACGCACTGTTGGGGTTGCCCGAGGTGCCACCGACGACCTCCGCGAGGCCGAGACATGTCACGCCGCGTCCAGGCCGGCGACGTGGATCCTGCCCTCCAGGTCGACCCCGGGTGGACCGCATGACAGGAGGACGCCCCGAGGCGCGAGACCTAGGGGATGACTCGTAGACGCTCGCGTCATGGCGGACGCGCCATGACCGCGGGTGGTGGTGGCCCCCTTGCCCCTACAGGGGCCGTGCGGAGATGCTCCCGGACGCTCAGCCCCCATCACCCGGGGTGTCCCTTCCGCCGAGCATCGGAGACCCGTGAAGCCCAAGGTCCTCATCGTCGAAAACTCCTGGACGATGCGCGAGACGCTCCGTCTGCTCCTGTCCGGGGACTTCGACTGCTCCGTGGCCGCGGACGGAGAGGCGGGCCTCGCCCAGGCCCTGGGACAACCGCCGGACCTGCTCCTGTCCGACGTGAACATGGACGGCATGGACGGCTACGAGCTCCTGCGCCGCTGCCGCCTGGAGCCGACGCTGCGGCACCTGCCGGTCATCTTCGTGAGTGGCTTCGCGCCCCGCTCGGACGCCGACCCCAGCCTGCCCTTGCCGGACGCCTACCTCGTCAAGCCGGTGAAGCCCGCGGTGCTCATCGCGGAGATCCACGCCCTGCTCCGCCAGGGCCAGGCCCCCGTGGCGTCCGTCGCCCAGGCCCACACCAAGGGCTGAGGCCCGCCGCGCCCACCGGGGACACGGGCCGGGCCCCCGGGCGGCGTCAGCTCCCCCGGTACGTCGAGTAGCCGAAGGGACTGAGCAGCAACGGCACGTGGTAGTGCTCGTCGGGCGCGGCCAGTTCGAACACCACCGTCACGGAGGGATAGAAGCCCCGGACGCCGAGCGCGCGGAAGTACGCGCCCGTGTCGAAGGTCATCCGGTAGGTGCCGGGCTCCACGCGCGCGCCGGCCGGCAGGAAGTCGCGCACGCGCCCGTCGTCGTTGGTGACGCCAGAAGCGAGGACCTTCCAGTCGCTCCCGGCGCCCTGGACCTCCAGCGTGATGGGGACACCGGAGGCCGGCCGGCCCCGGTGCGTGTCGAGGACATGGGTGGACAGGGTGCTCATGACGCCAGCAGCTTCTCCAGTCGGATGCGGGTGATCTTCGCCTGCTCGCCGGCCGCGACGCGCAGCTCCTCGTCCGGCGCGTTGTCCATGCGCTCGCGGAGGAGGGCCAGCATCTCCTCCGCGCCCTTGCCCGTGGCGCAGACGAGGAAGATGAAGCCGAAGCGCGCCTCGTAGGCCTGGTTGCCCTCCGCGAGGCCCCGGATGACATCCTCGGACGCGCCCCGCACCCCGCCCTGCTCCTGCGACGACCAGGACGCGGTGGCTGCGAACTTCGCGCGCAGCGCGGACTCACCGATGCGTGGATGGTGCGTCATCGCCTCGCGCCAGTCCTCGGGCCCCGTCTGCTTCCACAGCCACTCCGACTCCGCGAGCAGGTGCGCCGCGTCTCGGAAGGGCCGCGCGCGCGTCATGCCGTCCGCCCAGCGCGACGAGCCGCAGCAGCGCATCAGCTCCGCCTTGGCCTCGTTCGGGAACATGCGGTTGAGCCGCTCCAGCGCGCTCACGCCGGCCGCCCGTGGACGCGCAGCCGGCTGACGCCGCCGTCCGGGAAGATGTTGAGGCGCACGTGGGTGAAGGGCCCCTTCGCGCGCAGCTCCGCCTCGAAGAAGTGCCGGAAGTCCGCCTGCAGCTTCGTGCGCGGCAACAGCTCCGTCCACGACAGGTGGTGCGCGTTGGCGAAGTCCACCAGCGGCTCGCGCAGGTAGCAGCCCTCGAGCGAGGCGCTCTCCGGGAAGTTGCCCTTGTAGTGCGCGGTGTCCACCTCCACGCGCTCCACGGTGCCCGGCACCGCCAGCTTGACGACGATCCAATCCGAGCCCGGCAACAGGCGCTTGCGCCGCGTCTCCCAGCCCTCGCCCATGTGGGCCGCGCGGCCCGGGAGGATGAGGTTGTCCTTGGGGCCGAAGAAGGCGTCGTTGCACTGCATCACCGCGCCGCCGTTCTCCGCCGCCGCCAGGTCCACCAGCGCCCCGCCCTTCGTCAGCCCCTCCAGGTCCGGCTTCACCTCGCCGTGCACCCGGAAGCGCGCCACGCCGCCGTCCGGGTAGATGTTGAGGCGCAGGTGCGTCCACCGGCGCTCGTCGAGGATGGGGAACAGGTTGCGCGTGCCGCCGTGCAGCTTGAGCTGCGGGAGGATGCGCGTCCACGCCGCGTCCACCAGCGTCTCCGGCGCGGGCGAGCCCTCCACCGCCAGCGCGTCCACGGAGGCGTACTCGGGGAAGTTGCCGAGGAAGTGGTGGGTGTCGATGTCCACGCCGCGAATCACCCCCGGCAGGCCCAACTGGAGGATGCACCAGTCGTTGCCGGGCACGCGCTTGCGGCGCGACTCCCAGCCATCCATCCACTTGCCCTGCTCGGTGTACTTGTCCGGGATGAAGACGCCCCGGCCCGGCTTGAGCAGGTTCTCCTTGCCGGCGAAGAACTCGTCGGAGGCGAGCAGCGCGCGGCCGCCCACCTTCTCGGCGGCCAGGTCGATGAGCTCGGTGAAGGCAATGCGCAGCTTGCCCTCTTCGGGTGCATGCATGGTGTGTACGTCTCCTGTCGTGTCTTCGTCTCAGGCGGCGATGCGCGCCGCGGCGGGTCGTCGGACCCAGTGTCCATCCGGTCGCGGAAAAGGCTGCCCGCGCTCATACACCGTCCGGCCTCTCAGAATCGTGCGCTCCACCACGCCCGCGAGCGTGCGGCCCGCGTACGGCGTCAGCGGGTGGCGGTGCTGCAACCGCGCGGGCTCCACCGTGAAGGTGGCCTCGGGGTCGAACACCACCAGGTCCGCGTCCGCGCCGGGCGCAAGCGTGCCCTTGGTGCCGTGCAGGCCCACGAGCCTCGCGGGGGACTCGCACATCCAGCGCACCAGCGACTCCAGGCCATGACCGCGCCGGCGCGCCTCCGTCCAGACCGCGGACAGGCTGAGCTGGAGTGACGCGATGCCGCCCCACGCCGTGCCGAAGTCGCCCCGCTCCAGGTGCTTGAGCGCCGGGGTGCAGGGAGAGTGGTCGGACACCACGAGCTGGATGTCGCCCCGCCCGAGCCCCGCCCACAGCCGCTCGCGGTTCTCCGCCTCGCGGATGGGGGGCGCGCACTTGAAGTGGGTGGCGCCGTCCTCGATCTCCTCCGCGGTGAAGCAGAGGTAGTGCGGACACGTCTCCACGGAGATGTCCACGCCGTCGCGGCGCGCCTCGGCCAGCAGCGGGAGGGCGTCCGCGGAGGACAGGTGGACGATGTGCACGCGGCAGCGGTGCTTGCGCGCCAGCTCCACCATCATCTGGATGGCGTCCTGCTCCCAGCTCCGGGGCCGGGACGCCAGGTAGCCCCGGTACGTGCGCGGCCCCTCCGCGCTCGCCGCCGTCAGCGGCGACTCCAGCTCCGCGTGGACGATGAGCGGCACGCCGCGCCGGGCGAGGATGGGCATGGCCACGTCGAGCACCGCGCGGTCGGCTGGAGGGAACTCGTCCACGCCGGACGGACACAGGAAGCACTTGAAGCCCGCGACGCCCGCGTCGATGAGCCGCTCCAGTTCGGCCGCGTTGCCCGGGATGACGCCACCCCAGAAGCCATGGTCCACCATGCACGCGGTGCTGGCGGCGCGGGCCTTGACCTCCAGCGCGGCGAGCGTGGTGGTGGGCGGCAGCGAGTTGAGCGGCATGTCCACCACGGTGGTGATGCCACCGGCCGCCGCGGCGCGGGTGGCCGTCTCGAAGCCCTCCCACTCCGTGCGCCCGGGTTCGTTGATGTGCGCGTGGCAGTCCACCACGCCGGGCATCACCACGCGGTCGCCCACGTCCGTCACGGCGAGCCCCGCGGGCACGTCGCCCGGCGCCACCACGGCGGCCACCTTCTCGCCGCGCACCACCACCACCGCCTCGCGCGTGCCGTCCGCCGCGAGGACGCGACGGCTGCGCAGCCCGAACTCACCACCACTCATGGCTCGAATTCCTTCTCGTCGTAGCGCAGCAGGGAGTCGAAGTACGCCTCCCGGTCATCCAGGTAGAGCTGCTTCGTCACCCCGGCCACCAGCTTGGGCAGGCTGTACTTCATCCCGGAGATGCTCGCCCCGCCGAACCCCAGCGAGAGCAGGCAGCCGAAGGTGTAGTTGAAGATGGAGGACACATGGGGTGCCCGGCCGGGCTGCTTCTCCTGAAGCTCGAAGCCCGGCCCCAGGTACGGGTGGCGCAGGAGGTCCGCGTGGGACTGCCCCGCGGGCGGCGTGAAGCGGTCCCTCCACAGCGCGATGTCCCCGAACACGTTCGCGAGCTCCGGCCGCAGCGACAGGTCCGTCACCGTGCCGCTGCCGACGATGAGCTTGTCGAAGGTGAACGTGCCGTGCGGCGTGGTGACGCGCGCCTGGCCGCCCACCGCCTCGGCGCCCAGCCACGGGCTCTCCGCGTGCAGGTGGAACTGGGGGTGGGCCCTGGCGCGGCGGAACGTGTCGGCGGGCGGCAGTTGCCCCATCTCGATGATGCGGTGGATGAAGCGCCAGCGGTCCGCGTCCGACAGGTCGGCGTGGTGCTTGAGGAAGCCGACGAACTCCGCCCAGCGGTACGGGTTGACGGTGGGCAGCGACTTGCGGCGGTAGAACAGGTGCACCTCGCCCGCGCCGTGCTCCAGCGCGACGGAGGCGTTGTCGAAGGCCGAGGCGCCGGCCCCGAGCACCCCGAGGCGCTTGCCGCGCAGGGCCTCGAAGTCGATGTCCTCGCGCGTCTGGGCGTACAGCTCCCGCGGCAGGTCCGCCACCACCGCCGGGACCTCCCAGCGCCCCGAGCCGTCGATGCCCGTGGCCAGCACGACCTTGCGCGTGAAGACCACCTCCGTGCCGCCGCCCGGGCGCGTGTCGGTGAGCGGGACGAGGAAGCACGCGTCCTCCGCGCTCCACGACAGGGCGCCCGCGCGCGTGTGGCAGCGCACGGGGATGCCGAGCGTGCGCCGGTACCAGCCCAGGTAGTCCGCCCACAGCTCCTTGGGCACGCGCTCCAGCGCCGCCCACGCGGCCTCGCCGTGCTGGGCCTCGTACCAGGTCTGGAAGCACAGGTTGGGCAGGTTCTGGTCCGGCCCCGTCAGGTACTTGGGCGTGCGCAGCGTGTGCATGCGCGCGAACGTCTTCCAGGGGCCGGCGAGGTCCTGCGCGCAGTCATCCACCACGAGCAGGTTCGTGACGCGCTCGCGCATCAGCCCGAAGGCCGCGGCGAGCCCGCTCTGCCCTCCGCCGATGACGAGCACGTCGAGTACGGACTGGCCAGCACGGGTGTGGCGGGGAAGCACCCAGGAGCGGCGTGGGTACTCCAACCGCTCGAGGTCCTTCCGGAGCACCTCCTCCAGGGCGGACAGGCCAGGAGCAGGCGGCATCACGGGGCTCGGGGGCGGGATGCGCATGCCCCATCGTAACCGCGCGCTGTGTCATGCGGTCAATCCGGGTTCCGCTCGTCGTATGGGTCGGCGGCCGTCGTGGTGGGAAATACCCAGGGGGGCCGGGGGTTGACAGGAGGTGTCGGGGGACCGACGACGACCTGCCTCCACGCTTCCCCGGTGGAGCCGGTTGGCTATGCTGCCCCGCCCTTTTCCGCTCCGCCCCGAGGTGATTCGCGTGATCAACGCCACTGCCCGCGTCCCGGCTCCGAAGAACGAGCCCATCCTTTCCTACGCACCCGGTACCCCCGAGCGCCGCGAGCTGCAGGCCGCGCTCAAGCGCATGAGCGGCGAGCAGATCGACATCCCGCTCATCATCGGCGGCAAGTACGTGCGCACGGGCAAGACGGACACCGTGCGCATGCCGCACGACCACTCGCACGTGCTGGCCACGCTGCACGAGGCGGACGCCAGCCACGTGGAGCAGGCCATCCAGTCCGCCCTGTCCGTCAAGGACGAGTGGGCGCGCATGTCCTTCGCGTCGCGCGCGGCCATCTTCCTGCGCGCCGCGGAGCTGCTCGCCACCCGCTACCGCCCCATCATCAACGCCGCCACCATGCTGGGTCAGTCGAAGACGGCCCACCAGGCGGAGATCGACGCGGTGTGCGAGGCCGTCGACTTCCTGCGCTACAACGTCCACTACGCCGAGCAGATCCTCGCCATCCAGCCGGAGTCCCCGGCGCAGACGTGGAACCTGCTGGACTACCGCCCGCTGGACGGCTTCGTGCTCGCGGTGGCGCCGTTCAACTTCACCTCCATCGCGATGAACCTGTGCACCGCGCCCGCCATCATGGGCAACGTGGTGGTGTTCAAGCCGTCGTCCACGGCGGCGCTGAGCGCGTGGTACGTCATGCAGGTGCTGCGCGAGGCGGGCCTGCCGGACGGCGTCATCAACATGCTCAACGGCGACGGGCCCACGGTGGGCAACCCCGCCATGGCCAGCCCGGACCTGGGCGGCATCCACTTCACCGGCTCCACCCCCACCTTCAACACCATGTGGAAGACGGTGGGTGAGAACATCGGCCGCTACAAGCAGTACCCGCGGCTGGTGGGCGAGACGGGCGGCAAGGACTTCATCGTCGCGCACCCCTCCGCGTCCGAGGACCTGGAGGCGCTGGCGGTGGCCATCGTCCGGGGCAGCTTCGAGTACCAGGGCCAGAAGTGCTCGGCGGCCAGCCGCGTGTACATCCCCGAGTCGATGTGGCCCCGGCTCAAGGAGCGCGTCCAGGCGCTCGTCGCGGACATCCGCATGGGCGACGTGGCGGACTTCCGCAACTTCATGGGCGCGGTCATCGACGAGAAGTCCTTCAAGAAGGTCTCCTCGTACATCGACCTGGCGAAGCAGGGCGGCGAGGCGAGCATCGTCGCCGGCGGCGACACGGACCGCAGCAAGGGCTGGTTCGTGAAGCCCACGGTGGTGCAGGTGACCAACCCGCGCCACCGCATCCTGCGCGAGGAGATCTTCGCGCCGCTGGTGGGCGCGTACGTGTACCCGGATGCGAAGTACGTGGAGACGCTGCGCGAGGTGGACCAGAGCGCGACGTACGCGCTGACCGGCGCGGTGTTCGCCCGCGACCGCAAGGCCATCGACACGGCGCTGACGGAGCTGCGGCACGCGGCGGGCAACATCTACATCAACGACAAGCCCACCGGCGCGGTGGTGGGCCAGCAGCCCTTCGGCGGGTCGCGAGCGTCCGGCACCAACGACAAGGCCGGTTCGCTGTTCAACATCATCCGCTGGACGAGCCCGCGCACCATCAAGGAGAACTTCGTTCCCCCCGTGAAGGTGCCCTACCCGTTCATGGACAGCGACCCCCACGATGGGGGTATCTAGGCTCGCATGAGCCGAGCATTCCCCGGCATCGCCGGGTTGGAGACGTACTCGCTGAAGGGTGACGACTGCTGCGTGGAGGTGATTCCTTCACGCGGCGCGCTCGTCACGAGCTTCCAGGTGGGGGACGAGGACCTCCTCTACCTGGACGCGGCCACCGTGGCGGACCCGGCGAAGAACGTGCGCGGGGGCATCCCCGTGCTGTTCCCCATCGCCGGGCCGCTGCCCGGGGACACCTACGTCGCGCAGCGTGAGTCCTACACGCTGCCGCAGCACGGCTTCGCGCGGCGCATGGCGTGGGCCGTGCGTCAGGCGGAGGACTCGCTGCTGGTGCTGGGGCTGAAGTCCCGGCCGGAGACGCTGCGGGTCTTCCCGTTCGAGTTCGACGCCCAGCTCACCTTCTCGCTCGCGGGCCGGCGGTTGACGGTCGCGTTCGACCTGCAGAACCCCGGCTTCCGCCCCGTGCCCGTCCACCTGGGCTTCCATCCGTACTTCCGCGTCCCCGACGCCGCGAAGGCCGAATCGAAGGTGGAGACGGACGCGACACACGCCTGGGACAACGTGGCGAAGCACGAGGTGCCCGTCACCCGGCTGGACCTGACGGAGGCCGAGGTGGACCTGCACCTGCGGGACCACTCGCGGCCGGGGACGCTCCTGGCCCGCGGACCGGGGCTGCGCCCCATCAAGCTGTCCTGGAGCCCGGAGTTCCGGACGATGGTGGTGTGGACGCTGCGCGGGAAGGACTTCGTCTGCGTGGAGCCGTGGACGGCCGCGGCCGGGGCGCTCGCCACCGGCGAGGGGTTGCTCCACGTGCCTCCCGACGAGCGGCTGTCGCTCGAGTTCGACATCGAGGTGTGAACGACGAGGCAAGGGAGAGGGACCCGCCCTCGTATCGGTGTGACACACAGGGCGCCCAGCGCCTTTCCTCAGCATGAACTACTGAGGACGGCACGACACGTCAGACCAAGTGTCTTACCCGGCCCTACGGTCGTGCCATCCCCCAAGCTCAGCGAGCCTGACTCAATGACGAGAGATCAGGGGAAACCAGAGTCGACGCAGGTCTCGGGGCAAATCTCGCGACACTCGACGATGGCATCCGCGCGCTGAGGAAAGACGCCGCTGCATCCCGGCGACTCATAGGTCCAAGTGTAGTTCAGGGACACGCACTTGAGGGTGCCGTAGGAGCACAGGGTGGACTCCCCCGTCTCCAACTCCGCCTCTCGCGGCTCCTCTGGCATGGGGCCGCACGCAACAACACCAAACGAGAAAGCCATACACACAAGCACACTCTTCAAGCTGTTCACCGAGACTCCTCTCATTGGCCTCATCAAAGAGGCATCAACTCAATACCACTCAAAACAAAACACACCAAGCAGAATATGAAAAAACCACACACCTCGACTAATCCGCGCACATCAAATCCGCCCAGGACAAGGCGCTAAAGTCTTCACCATCACCGGGGCCTTTTTGATGACGCCTCTCCTCATTTCCGCCTGACGTGGCTCCGTGCACGAAGACAAGCATTCACTCTGCGTGCCACCCAGACCTGAGGTCTCCACGCCCGCCCAAACCTTATCGATTGGCAAACCAAGAGAATCGGATTGACGCTTCCGCAGCGGCAGATAACTGAGGTGCGAGCCCTGGCATAACGACAGCAGTTGCTCCGCCCCGCGGCTCCAAAGAGTGGATCCGATCGTCCCAGCCGGCAGAACCTCGCCTGCTTTCCTGACACGCCGTCGCGAGCGGAAAAGAACGCTTCCAGTCACCGCAAGCCGCATCGAAGCCGAGCACAGACAGCCCCGATCGTTGTTGCCATGCCCAGGAGATGCCCCAGCCAGAACGACGCTTCCCCTGTTCAGGTGGGCCTCGAGCCGCGATGCTCAACAGGACGGCACGCTCCATGCACCGTCGGATCATGTTTTCCGTTTGAGGTCCCGTTCGCTAGCCTCCTACCCACCCACAACCTCATCTCTGGCCGGCCTCCAGCAACGCCTTCAGCTCCGCCCTCAACCACTGGCTGCGCGGCTCGGCGTCCACGGCCCGGTGCCAGTAGACGTGCAGCTCCAGCGGCGGCAGCGCCAGGGGCATGGCGGACAGGTGGTTGCCGAGGACCGCGTTGATCTCCTCCGCGCGCCGCCGGGGCATGGTCAACAGCAGGTCCGAGTCCGAGACGATGCGGCACGCGGCTTCATAGTGCTGGCAGCGCACCACCACCTCGCGCTGGTAGCCCAGGCGGCTGAGCACCAGGTCCTCCACCGCCAACCCCGTCCGGCGGGAGGAGACGGTGACGTGCCGCGCGGCCATGTACGCGGCCACGTCCAGCTTCCGCCGGCGCCGGCTCACCACGCAGAACCCGTCCTGGATGAGCGGCGCGTGCCGCAGCGCCGCGCCCGTGGGCTGCTCCACGTCGATGGCCAGGTCCAGCCGGCCCGACGCCAGGTCCCGCTCCAGCCGCGGCCGGTCCAACCGGACGCTGCTGACGCGCGCCTGGGGGCTCGTCTCCCGGAAGCGCAGCACGAGCCGGGACAACACGGACGGCTCCAGCACGTCGTTCATCGCCACCGTGAAGGTGCCCACGTCCCTGCCAGGGTCGAAGACGCGCGTGTGGTGCAGCGCCTGTTGCAGGAGCGCCAGCGCCTCGCGAATCTCCGGCGCCAGCCGGTCCGCCAACGGCGTGGGCGCCACCCCCCTCCCCCGGCGCACGAACAGCGGCGAGCCCAGCTGCTCCCGCAGCCGCGCCAGCGCGTGGCTCACCGCCGACTGGCTCAGGAACAACACCTCCGCCGCGCGCGTGAGGTTGCGCTCCCGATAGACGACGTCGAACACCCGGAAGAGGTTGAGGTCCGGCGCGGGCTTCGGCGTCGAATCATGAACTGGCTTCATGACGACACATGACCAACATTCAGTGGATTCATCAACAGGCGGGTGCCAAGGATGAGGCCTCACGCCGAGGAGGAAAAGCCGTGGACTTCGAGCCGAGCGCCAGAAGCAAGGACTACCTGGAGCGCGTGAAGCGCTTCATGCGCGAGCACGTCGAGCCCAACGAGGCGCGCTACCACCAGGAGGTGTTCGAGAGCGCCCGCGCCGGTGACTGGAAGACGTGGCCGGTCTCCTCCGTGATGGAGGAGCTCAAGGCCAAGGCCCGCGCGCAGGGGCTGTGGAACCTCTTCCTCCCCGACGAGAAGCTGGCCCCGGGCCTGTCCACGCTGGAGTACGCCCCCATCGCCGAGGAGACGGGGCGCAGCCTCATGGCCCCCGAGGTCTTCAACTGCAACGCCCCGGACACCGGCAACATGGAGGTGCTCTGGAAGTACGGCACGGAGGCGCAGAAGAAGCGCTGGCTCGAGCCGCTGCTCGCCGGCGACATCCGCTCCGTCTTCTGCATGACCGAGCCCGGCGTCGCGTCCTCCGACGCCACCAACATGGAGGCCACCGCCGTCGTCGACGGCAACGAGGTCGTGCTCAACGGCTCCAAGTGGTGGACCACCGGCCTGGGCCACCCCAAGGCCCGCATCGCCATCTTCATGGCGCGCACGCCCGACACCGGCGCCGACCGCCACCACCAGCACTCCATGGTGCTCGTCCCCCTGGACACGCCGGGCGTCTCCATCAAGCGCATGCTCCCCGTCTTCGGCGAGTACGACGCGCCCCACGGCCACGGCGAGGTCCACTTCACCGACGTGCGCGTGCCCACGTCCAACATCATCGGCGGGCCGGGCATGGGCTTCGAGATCGCCCAGGGCCGCCTGGGCCCCGGCCGCATCCACCACTGCATGCGCTGCATCGGCGCGTCGGAGCGCGCGCTGGAGCTGATGATCGACCGCGGCATGAACCGCACCGCCTTCGGCAAGCCGCTCATGAACCTGGGCGGCAACCGCGAGCGCGTGGCCGAGGCCCGCATCGCCATCGACCAGGCGCGCCTGCTCACCCTCTTCGCCGCGTGGAAGATGGACGAGGTCGGCCCCCTGGGCGCGATGACCGAGATCTCCGCCATCAAGGTCGTGGCCCCCAGCGTCCTCCAGCGCATCGTGGATGACGCCATCCAGTTGCACGGCGGTGCGGGCGTCTCCAACGACTTCCCGCTGGCGGCCTTCTTCGGTCAGGCGCGCACGCTGCGCCTGGCGGACGGCCCGGACGAGGTCCACAAGGGCGTCATCGCGCGCATCGAGCTGGGCAAGCGCGGCTTCTCCAAGAGGTGAAATCCCCGACCATGGCCACCCACGCCCCCAAGCCGCCGTCCCCCGCCCACGATGCCTCGGGCTCCGTCCGCTCCGGCGAGGAGCTGGACGCCGCCGCCGTCGACCGCTGGCTGAAGCAGCAGGTGTCCACGCTGGAGGGACTGCCCACGGTGACACAGTACTCGGGCGGCGCGTCCAACTGGACCTACCGCCTCAAGTACCCCAAGCGCGACCTCATCCTCCGCCGCCCGCCCGCGGGCACCAAGGCGAAGTCCGCCCACGACATGGCGCGCGAGTACCGCGTGCAGAAGGCGCTCAAGCCCGCCTATCCCCGCGTGCCGGAGATGGTGGCGCTCTGCCAGGACCCGGCCGTCATCGGCTGCGACTTCTACGTCATGGAGCGCATCGACGGCCTCATCCCCCGCGCCAACATGCCCAAGGGGATGAACCTGGACCGCACCCACACGCGCCAGCTGTGCGTCAACGTCGTCGACAAGCTGCTGGAGCTGCACGCGGTGGACGCGGCGAAGGTGGGGCTCACCACGCTGGGCAAGGGCCCGGGCTATCCGCGCCGCCAGGTGGAGGGCTGGTCGGACCGCTACGAGAAGGCGCGCACGTGGAACGTGCCCAGCTTCCGGTACGTGCGCGACTGGCTCCAGGAGCACATCCCCCAGGACATCGCCACGTGTGTCATCCACAACGACTGGCGCTTCGACAACGTGGTGTTGGATCCAGAGGACCCCACGCAGGTCATCGGCGTGCTGGACTGGGAGATGGCCACGCTCGGCGACCCGCTCATGGACCTGGGCAGCGCCCTGGCCTACTGGGTCCAGGCCGACGACGACTTCTTCTTCCGCGCCACGCGCCGCCAGCCCACGCACGTGCCGGGCATGCTCACCCGCCAGGAGGTGGTGGACTACTACCTCCAGCGCTCCGGCCTGAAGCCCGACGACTGGACCTTCTACGAGGTCTTCGGAATCTTCCGGCTCGCCGGCATCATCCAGCAGATCTACTACCGCTATCACCACAAGCAGACGCGCAACCCGGCGTTCAAGAACTTCTGGTCGCTGGTGACGTACTTCGACTGGCGCTGCCGGCGCATCATCCGCAAGGGGAAGCGCTGATGGGGGCGCTGTACTTCATCCGCCACGGCCAGGCGTCCTTCGGCGCGGAGGACTACGACCAGCTCTCCGAGCGCGGCTTCGTCCAGGCGCGCGTGCTCGGCGAGTCGCTGCGCGCCCGGCTGCCGAAGGTGGACGCGGTGGTGACCGGGACGATGCGCCGGCACCAGCAGACGGCGGAGTCCTGTCTGGCGGGCCTGGGCCTGGACCTGCCCCCGCGGCGCATGGCGGGCTTCAACGAGTTCGACCACAACGAGCTGGTCGTCAAGCACATGCCCCGCTACGCGAGCCACGCGGCCCTGGTGCAGGACCTCGCCGCCACGCCGGACCCGCGGCGCACGTTCCAGGAGCTGTTCACCGCGGCGGTGGCGCGCTGGGTGGGTGGTGAACACGACGCCGACTACGTGGAGCCCTGGCCCACGTTCCAGGCGCGGTGCGTGGGCGCGCTCGACGCGCTCCTCCGGGAGCTGGGCACGTCGAAGACGGCGCTCGTCTTCACCTCCGGCGGCACCATCACCGCCCTCTGCCAGCACCTCATGCACATCCCCAGCGAGTACGCCTTCCGGCTCAACTGGACGCTGGCCAACTGCGGTATCACCAAGGTCATCTACAGCGAGCGCGGGCGCTACCTGTCCTCGCTCAACGAGCACGGCCACTTCGAGGGCGCGCACCGCGACCTCATCACCTACCGCTGAGGCACCGGCCCCATGCGAAAGAACATCCTCATCACCGGCGCCAGCTCCGGCCTGGGCGAGGGCATGGCGCGCGAGTTCGCCGCCCGGGGCCGCAACCTCGCGCTGTGCGCCCGCCGCACCGACCGGCTGGAGACGCTGCGCGCCGAGCTGCTCTCGAAGCACCCAGGCATCCAGGTCTCCATCCGGGCCCTGGACGTGAACGACCACGCGCAGGTGTTCCAGGTGTTCGACGCCTTCGCCCAGGAGCTGGGGAGCCTGGACCGCGTCATCATCAACGCGGGCGTCGGCGTGGGCAAACGCATCGGCACCGGGCACTTCGCGCTCAACGCGCAGACGGCACAGACGAACTTCGTCGCCGCCGTCGCGCAGTGCGAGGCGGCCGTGGGAATCCTCCGCAAGCAGGGCCACGGCCACCTGGTGACCATCTCCTCCATGAGCGCCATGCGGGGCCTGCCGCGCCACCTCACCGTCTACGCGGCGACGAAGGCGGGGCTGGCCACGCTGACCGAGGGCATCCGCGCGGAGCTGCTCGGCACGCCCATCCGGGTCACGACCCTCTATCCCGGCTACATCCACACGGAGCTGAACGCGGGCGCGAAGAACCTGCCGTTCGCCGTGGACTCGGCCACCGGCTCGCGCGCGCTGGCGAAGGCCATCGAGAAGGAGCCGAAGACCGCCTACGTCCCCGGGTGGCCATGGGGCGTCGTCGGCTTCCTCCTGCGCAACCTGCCGCTGAAGCTCGTCGCCCGGATGTCCTGAGCGGCTTCACGCCCGCGCGAAGACCTCCTCGACGAGGGTGCGCATCGCGGCCCAGGAGCGCCGGGCCGCGGCGGGGTGGTACTGGAGCCCCGCCTCCGGACGGTCCAAGCCCGCGAAGGTGAAGGCGCGCGGAGCCCCGGCCGCGAACTCGCTCCCACACGGCGTGCCCAGGTTGAGCGTCAACACCGCCACCGGGTGGGGCGTGGTCCGGATGGGCAGCCCCTGGTGCTCGCCCGACAGGTCCTCGATGAACCAGTAGCCCGGGACGAAAGAGGCCAGCGCTGGATGCGGTCGAAGTGCGGAGAAGGCCCTGGAGGCGACCCGGGCAGGCAGGCGGCATGACGTCGCGCCCCCCCTCCGCGCCGCGCCACGTGGCGGCGGCGGGGGGGCACGCGCCGCCCGCCGACGGCGAGGGGAGGCCGGAGCCAGGAAGCGGCCCGGCCGTCCCTCCTTGGCTGGCTCAGTAGTTCGAGCCGGTGTTCGAGATGCGGTACATGCGCATGTCCTTGGCGCAGAACGTGCGGCGCGCGAGCAGGTGCTTGGGCTGACCCGCGACGGCGCGGACCAACTGGTAGCTGGCGTTGCTCCCGCCGTTGTTCGCGAGCGGCCAGTCGCCGATGGCGAGCGCCGCGGGGCTGTAGTTCTGGTTCGACCAGTTCCAGGTGAACTGGCTGCCGTTCCAGTCGGACGTGGTGGCCCAGCCCGCGGACGGCCCGTTCTGGATGAAGAACCACTCGTCCTTCGCATCCACGGAGTCGATGTTGCCCACCAGCATCACGTCGCCCGCGGCCTGCGGATAGCCCACGCCGGCGATGTTGCCGGAGCCGTAGTTGCTCCAGCCCCAGTTGAAGTTGCCCCCCTGGTAGTAGAAGGTCGTCGCCCAGCCGCCGAGGCCCAGCAGTTCATCCTGACCGTCGCCGTTGGTGTCGCCGCCGTTGCGCAGGTTGGAGCGGTAGGGATACATGCCGTGCGCCGTGCTGCCGTTGGTGCTCGCGAGCCAGTCCCAGCCCGAGCCCGCCGCGTTCAGGCGGAAGAGGGTGATCCACCCGCTGTTGCTCACGCCGACGATCTCATCCTTGTTGAACGGCGAGGAGCCGCTGTTGCCCGACAGGTCGAAGTTGCCGGAGATGAGGTAGCCGCCCGCGGTGGAGTGCGCGTAGAGCTGGTCGGAGGTGCTGCCGTAGTTGCTCCAGCCCCAGTTCCACGTGCCGTTGTCGAAGTGGAACAACGTCACCCAGGAGGAGGCGAGCCCCAGGGCCTCGTCCTTCCCGTCCCCGTCGAAGTCCCCGATGACGAGGTTGTTGCGGTAGTCGTAGATGCCGCCACCCGCGGAGGTGGAGCCATAGTTGCTCCAGCCCCACTCCCAATCGTTGTTGCGGTAGTGGAACATGGTCATCCAGCCGCCGGTGTCGACGGCGAGGATGTCCTCGGCGCCGTCGCCGTCGAAGTCACCGATGTAGTGCTTCGCGTAGCCCGCGACGCCCGACTGGCTCGTCGCCGTCCAGACCTTCGTCCACCCCGGGCTCGTCCCGCCGACGGAGACGGTGGTCGTGCTCACGTCCACGAGCTGTCCCAGGATGTTGTAGATGCGGAACGTCACCGTGACCGTCTGCCCCGACGAGAGGCCCCCGGGGAGGATGCCGCTCAGGGTGACCTGCGACGAGCCGGTGATGGCCTGGTACGTGCCGATGGCGATGCCGTTCCAGGACGCCTGGAGGTTCTGGATGGTGAACGGGCCGGACTGCGACAGCGTCATCAGGTAGTTGCCGCTGGCGAGCGCGCCCGAGTACGTCCCGCTGTAGTTCACGAAGCTCTGGCCGGAGCCCACCAGCGTCCCCGCGCAGAACGTCACGGCCGCGGCCAGGGAGACCCCCGGCAACGCGAGCGCGAGCGCCAGGAGGAGGGAGGGAAGCCGGAATATCGACAGGGCAGACCGTTTCATGGAGAGCCTCGGGGGAACGACCCGCGCGAGGTTGCGCGGGGGTTTCCTGCCCCAAAGCACCACGTGTGCCACGAGGCGCGCGCACGAAAGCCCAGACACGCGCCCGCGCCCCTGTCACCTCCCGGGCTACACGGCCCGTGCGTCCTGTGACGAGGCCCGCTACAGGCAATCCGTCGTCACCCGGATGACGCAAGACGCCGCCGCGGCGGCGTGCTCACGCGCGTGCCTCGTCCTCCGCGCCGTGGCGCAATGCCTCCCACGCGAGCATCACCTGCTTGCGCTCGGGTCCCCAACGGTAGTCACCGAAGACCCCCGTCTTGCGCAGCACGCGATGGCAGGGGATGAGCAGCGCCACGGGATTGTCACCCACCGCGGAGCCCACCGCGCGCACGGCCTTGGGCCGGCCAATCGCTTTCGCGATGTCCTCGTACGTCGCCACCTCGCCCGGGGCGATGCGCAGCAGGGCCTGCCACACCTGTACCTGGAAGGGGGTGCCCTTCACCAGGACGGAGAGGGATTCGGGCTGCTCGGCCGGGGCCTCCGGGAAGATGCGCGCCGCCCACGGCGCCGTGGCCTCCCGCGACGCCACGAAGGTGGCGCGGGGCCACTCGGCCTGGAGTGAGTCCAACGCCTCCCGCGTCGAGCCGGTGGAGAGGAAGTGCAGGCCGCAGATGCCCCGCTCGCAGACGGCGACGAGCACGTCCCCGAAGGGCGAGGGGTGCACGCCGTGCGAAATCGTCAGGCCCGCGCCTCCCAGCTTGAACTCGCCCGGCGTCATCGCCGTCAACGTGACGAACAGCTCGTGCAGGCGCCCGCCTCCGGACAGGCCCACCGCGTAGGAGGTGTCGAGCACGCTGCGCCGCTCGGCCAGCAGCCGGCGCGCCGAGCTGAGCGTGTGGACCTGGAGGAAGCGCTTCGGGCTGATGCCCGCCCAGCGGGTGAAGAGGCGCTGGAAGTGGAAGGGGCTCAAGCCCACGTGGGCCGCCGCGTCGTCCAGGGACGGCTGCTCGCGCGCATGGGCGTCGAGGTAGAGGATGGCCTGCTCGATTCGAGCGTAGTCACTGGTCGCCATGGTCGGGTGCTCCGTGGGTTGCGTCTGCCCCTGGTATGGCGCCCGGCCTCCCGTCCTTCAACCCGGTTCTTGCGGTGCGGCGAACGCCCCGCCCTTTCGGGACGAGGCGCCTGGGAGCCGCGCGCGGGACTAGAGACAACGACAGATGGCGCTCACGCACCGGCCCAGCCCGACCCCACACTTGACGTCGCAATCCTCGTTGATGGTGCAGAAGCCCTTCGGCCCCACGTCCTCCGGCGACACGGGCGCGGGTCGTGCCCCCGCGACGAACCCCGCTCCGAGTCCCAGCACCAGCGCGACACCCACCAGCATCGAACGCAGCATGTGACGGACCTCCCTCTGGCGCGGACCACCCGCGCGGCGACAGGATGGCAGCCCGCTCACCTCGCCACGCCACCGCGTCCCCCGCCAGTCGTTGACTCAATGACAGACGGTGGGCGGCCCGCCAACGCCCCGCCAGCACTGCGCGAGGCGCCGCGGGCTCCGGACTACATGCAGGCGCAGATGCTGTGGAAACAGTGCCCCAGGCCCTCACCGCAGAAGTGGTCACAGTCCGAGTTCCGAGTGCAGAAGCCCGTCGGCCCCGCCTCGGTGGGGGCGGGGCGTGCCCCCGCCGCGAAACCGGCTCCGAGTCCCAACACCAACGCGACACCCACGAGCAACGAACGCATCATCTGGTCGATCTCCCTGTCGGGCGCGGCCTCTCCGCGCGGGGCCAGGATGACAGCTCCGTGAGGGTGAGACCACAACGCGGGTGAAGGACAGACATACCGCGCCGCGGCGAACCTTCCGGCAAGAAGCGGGTCGCCCCGGCGACGCGAGGCTTCTACGGTATGCCCCATGACAGACGTCTCCGGGACGTTCCCCCGCTTGTATGACCATGCGCCCTCCGCCAACGGCTACAAGGTCCGGCTCCTGCTGTCGTGGTCGGGCACGCCCTTCACCCTCGTGCCCGTGGACATCTTCGCGGGCGAGAGCCACACCGAGCACTTCCTCCAACACAAGAACCCCGATGGCCGCATCCCGGTGCTGGAGCCCGAACCGGGCCGCTTCCTCGCGGAGTCCAACGCCATCCTCCTCTTCCTCGCGGAGGGCACGCCGCTGCTCCCCCAGGACGCCTTCGAGCGCGCCCGGGTGCACCAGTGGCTCTTCTTCGAACAGAACACCGTGGAGCCCAACGTGGGCACCGCGCGCTTCTGGAAGCTGACCGGCCGCGCGCGCCTGCACCCCGAGGCGTTCGCGCTGCGCGTCGAAGCCGGCCGCCGCGCCCTGACGACGTTGGAGCGCCACCTCGAGCGCCACACGTTCCTCGTGGGCGAGCGTCCCACCGTCGCGGACATCGGCCTCTATGCCTATGTGCACGTCGCGCCCGACGCGGGGATTTCGCTCGAGCCCTTCCCCCACGTCGTCGCGTGGCTCGCGCGCGTGAAGGCGCTCCCGGGCCACATCGGTCCGCTGGCGCCCTACGCCGCCAACGCCATGGTTCCGGCGTCGTGAGAGGGGATTCACGGCGAACCCGGGATGCACGGCCGCCTCGCCGCGCTCGCCGTGTCACGAAGCCCTCACACCGCGGCGCGCCCACGGAGGTCGGCTTGACTCGCGCGGGACGAGCGTCTATCCGTAACAGCCGATGACGTCCTTCTTCGCCATGATGATGCGTCGAATGTCGATGCGCGGTGGGCTCCCGCCCGCCAGCGTTGGCTGACGACCGCCGTCCTGCCGACCCTGGCGAATCCCGGAGCCCACCACCCCGCGAGGGTCGGTGGGCTTCGTCGTTCCAGGGCCCCTTCCGCTTCCTCGCCCACCCCTGACTGGAGCGCAGCGAAGCCCGCCCCCACGCCTCTCCCGAGCCACGCCTCCCCGCCTTCCCTTCCCGCCGGGTGCGCCTCGCGCGCCCGCGACGGCCCCGTCTTGCCTGGAGTCACCCCATGGCCTCCGCGCCCACCCGCGCCACCTCACCGCGACTCTTCGACGTCTCCCCGCCGGACCTGCCCCTGGAGGCGGGCGCCCGCCTCGCCCCCCACCTCGTGCGCGGCTGGTGGTGGGGCCCCGACGAGGACCTGCCCTGGCTGCACGCCCGCGCGCGCGTGCTGACGGAGGACGCGGCGCGCTCCGCCGCCTACCAGGTCGTCCGCCGCACGCGCGACGAGCAGCGGCAGGTCGTCGACGAGGCGCGCCGCCACGGCACCCTCCGGCCCTCCTCGCGAATCCCCACCGTGCTCCTCGTCCACGCGCTCACCGGCGACATGCGCGCGGGAGGCCCCGGCGGCTGGTGGGAGCCCGTCATCGGACCGGGGCGCGCGCTGGACCCCACGCGCGTGCGCCTCCTGTGCTTCAACAACCTGGGCTCCTGCTACGGCACCACGGGCCCCGCCGACGAGGGCTTCCCGTGCCGGCTCGACGACGCGCGCTTCGCCCCCGCCCCCACCCTGGCGAAGGGGGACCTGCGCCTGGACGAGCGGCACCTGCCCGCCACCGTCACGCCCTGGGACCAGGCGCGCAGCATCCTCCTGGCGCTGGACGCGCTGGGCGTGGACGACGTCGCGCTCGTCGCCGGGGGCTCGCTGGGAGGCATGGTCGTCCTGTGCCTCGCGGCCCTCGCGCCGGAGCGCTTCGCGCGCATGGCCCCCATCGCCACCGCGGAGGCCGCGTCCGCCTGGGTGGTGGGGCTCAACCACGTCGCCCGTCAGGCGCTGCTGCTCGACCCGGGCTTCCCCCACGCACCCGAGCGCGGGTTGGAGCTGGCGCGCCAGCTCGCCATGCTCACCTACCGCGCGGAGCCCGGGCTCGACGCGCTCCAGCGCCGCCCCGCGGACTGGTCCTCACGCGCGCTCCACCCCGTACAGAGCTACCTGGAGCACCAGGGCCGCAAGCTGGAGGCGCGCTTCGACGCCCGCGCCTACCTCGCGCAGCTGGGCGCCATGGACCACCACGACCTGTCGCGCGGCCCCGTCGGCGGCGGCCTGGAGCGCATCCGCGCCAGCGCCCTGTGCGTGGGCATCGACCGCGACCAGCTCTTCTTCCCCGGACACATGGAGGCCCTGGCCCGGCGCCTGCGCGCGCTCGGCCGCCACGCCGAGCACGCGGAGCTGTCCAGCCCGTACGGCCACGACGGCTTCCTCGTGGAGTGGGAGCCGCTGGCCGCGCTGCTCACGCGGGCGCTCGCGCTGCCGTCCGGCCTGGGCCCGGCGCCCTCCACGCTCGCCACGGCCCCCGCACGCCCCGCCGCGTCGCGGACGGCGTGACGGCGGCGCGGGCGCTCAGCCCGCCTTGCGCTGCCCGGGCATGGGCGGCGGCGGGTCCTGGTGGGACCAGATGGGGGGCTCCGACTCCCCCGCGAAGGCGCGCAGCCGGCAGTAGTCCGGGTACGACGACTGGACGGTCAGCACGTCGCCGCGGCGGATGACCTCGTCGCCCACGGGGTGGAGCTGCTCCTCGTCGCCGCGCATGAGCGCCAGCGACAGCCCGCCGAACCGGTCCCGCACGTCGGAGACGGTCACCCCGGGGAGGCCCTCGCGCGCCTCGAAGAGCGACACCACCATCAGGTGCTTGCCCAGGTGGAACGAGTGGACGATGCGCGGGTCCATGGCCGCCAGCGCCATGGCGGGCGCCGCCAGCGACGAGCTGGAGAGCGCCTCCGCCTTGAAGGTGTCGCGCACCTTGCCGCTCAGGTCCTCGTCGAAGAGGCGGATGACGACGCGGATGTTGGGGTTCAGCTTGCGCGCGTCCAGGGCGATGTTGAGGTTGGCCAGGTCGTCGTCCGTGGCGCAGACGATGGCGGAGGCGTCCTTCACGTTGGTGCGCGGCAGGCACAGCGGGCTGCGCGTGTCGTCGATGAGCAGCGGGACGTTCTCGTCGCGCAGCGCGGAGACGAAGGCGGCGTCCTCGCGCTTCTCCACGACGACGATGTCCTTGCCCATCTCCCGCAACTGCGCCACCACGCGATAGCCCACGCGCCCGGCCCCACACACCACGACGTGGCCCTTCATCGTCTCGGTGACCACTTCGATCCACTCCTTGTCGTTCTTGTGCCGGGCGAAGAACAGGTAGGCGAAGCGCACGACGCCGTCAGCGACCAGCGCGATGCCCACCGGGGGGATGACCACGTTGAGCAGCTCGATGAGCCAGTCGTGCACGTAGGGCAACGACGGCTGGCCGTAGAGCAGGAAGTAGACGTGGTGCAGCGCCTCGCCGAAGGACAGCTCGTCCCCGTCCGGCGCGCGATAGCGCCAGTGGTAGAGCAGCGGTCCGCCGAGGAAGAGCAGCGCCGCCAGCACCAGCGTGGTGCGGAAGCGCCGCACCAGCGCGCGCAGGTAACGGAGATTGGCCCGGAGGTGCCGGCGGTTGGCCACCATGATGACTCCCGAGCCTACGCCACCGGCGTGATGCCCGTCTCCGCCGCGTTGCGGGCCCGGCGCTTCTCCACCAGCCACACGAGCAGGACGCCCAGCTCGTAGCACATGAGCATGGGGCCGGCCATGAGCGACAGGTTCACCACGTCACCGGTGGGGGTGATGATGGCCGCGGCGATGAGGCAGAAGACGAAGGCGTGGCGCTGGTACTTGAAGAGCCACTTCGACTGCACCACCCCCACGATGCCCAGCAGCGCCATCACCAGCGGCAGCTCGAAGATGATGCCGAAGGCGAGGATGAGCAGCAGCACCAGCGACAACTGCTCGTGCATGGTGAGCATGGGGCGCGTCCACCGCTCCGCCTCGTGCCGCGCCTCACCCGCGGACAGCTCCTTCTCCAGCTTCCACAGGGTCGACAGCTCCTCGGTGTGCGTGGGCGCCACGCCCGCCAGCAGGCTCGCCGCCTCGTCCATGGCGAGCGACGCCGCCGCGTAGTCCGCCTTGCCGTAGGCCTTCACCGCCAGGACGCGCTTCTCCACCGCCTGCTTGAGCACGCCGCGCGCGGAGGCGCCGAAGCCGTCCGCCGCCGCGTCCACCAGCCTGCCCAGCCCGTCCAGGCGGGACTTCAGCTCCACCGCCTCCGAGGGGGCCCGGTCCGGCTCCTTCAACTGGCCCTCGCCGTCCGCGAGCAGCCGGGCGCTCGTCTCCTTGGCCACCGCGCCCGCGCGCTCCGCGTCCCCCACCCGCAGGAAGCGCAGGGCGTCGTCCGCCTCGAAGCGCGCCGTGTCCAGCCGCTGCTCCAGCGCCAGCGTCTCCTCCTCGTTGAGGAGGAACTTGAACATGGAGGGCAGCACCGCGAAGTAGCAGAAGCTCGCGCCGAGGATGAAGGCGACGGAGCCGAAGATGACGAAGGGCGCCGCGTACTTGCGCTCCTCCGGGAACAGGCCCGGGGAGACGAAGCCCCAGATCTGCCAGAGGATGACGGGCGTGGTGAGGAAGATGCCGCAGTACACGCCCACCTTCATGAGGACGTTTATCTCCTCGATGCCGGACGTGTAGATGAGCGCGCGGTTGCCCTCCGGCAGCGCCTCGAGCACGGGGCGCATCAGGATGCCGAAGATGGGCTTGGCGAACAGCAGCGAGGCGAACCCGAGCGCGAACACGGCCAGGGTGCACTTGAGGAGGCGCGCGCGGAGCTCCGTCAGGTGCTCCATCAGGCTCATCCGCAGCTCGTCGGAAGCAGGCTGGGAACTCAGGGGTCAGCTCCGTTTCGGCGCGTTGCGCGCCACCGTGCCGGGCAGGGGCGCGAGCCGAGGCAGGCCGTCCGCGCCGACGCTCTCGACGGCGGCGGAGGACGGCGGGGTCGTGGAGGGGGCCGCTTCGGCGGCGGGCGCGGCGGGGACCTCCGCCGGGGGCGCGTCGGAGGGCACGGGCTGCGCCAGCGCCGCGGGCGCGGGGGGCGCCTCGTCCAGCCCCAGCGGGGGGTGGTGGGGCGAGGGGGCGACCTCGTCGACGGCGCCCGTCATCGCCATGGGCGGCAGCGCGTGGGGCACGTCGTCCGGAGGCGTGGCCTGCGGCGCCGGGGACTGGGCGAAGTTCGTCCCGGGTCGCACCGGCGGGGTGGGCGGCGCCTGGAACTCGTTGTCCATGGAGTAGAACTCCCGCTCCACCACGTTGCGGACCTCGTCCGTCTGGCGGCGGAACTCCCGCATGAACTTGCCGATGGCCCGAGCCAGCTCCGGCAACCGCTGCGGCCCGAGCACGAGCAGCGCGGCCACCACGATGAGCACCATTTCGCCTGCGCCGATGTTGAGCATGGTCTGACGCGCACTCCCCGGAAAGCAGCCCGGTTTATCGCGCCCCGGGCCCGCTGGCGCAACCGCTCGACGCATCCGGACGTCCGCCCGACACCGCGGGCGGGGGGCGGGCGGGCCGGAGACCGCCCCCACATACTACTGGTGTGAGTGGGCCTCGGCGGGTAGGGAGACGGCCTCCCCCTGGGAGGGCGGCGGCGGCGCGGGCGCCCGGGCCTGCTCCCGGGAGCGCACGTGCCGCTCCACCAGCCACAGCATGGGGGGCAGCGACACCGTCAGGGCCATGGACACCCAGGCCACGTGGGACATCCCGCCCAGCCGTCCGTCGGGCAGGTCCGTCAGGAGCTGGGAGCTGAGGATGGCGCCCAGCGCCGCCGCCATGTGCTGGATGGAGGACTGCAGCGACATGAAGCGCGCGCGCACCGCGGCGTCCGGCACGCGCGAGGTGAGCGTGTTGTACGCCACGTTCCGCACGCCCATGAACGCCATGAAGAAGACGAAGAGCAGCGGGATGGGCAGCCACCACGGGAAGTCCACGAAGCCCAGGTAGGTGGTGACCAGGAGCATCACCGAGCCGACGGTGCCCACCTTGAAGGCGCCCAGCCGGTCCACCAGCTTGCCGGTCACCCGCAGCGTGGCGAAGCTGACGATGCCACCCACGAAGTACGGGAACCAGAGCATGTCCCGCGGGTAGCCCAGGTTCTGCTGGAGGTAGGCGGAGATGTTCGGGACGAGGACGAAGCCCGCCATCATCACCACCGCCGTCATGACGTACGACAGCTGCACCTCCCGCCGGCCGAGCAGCTCCAGCACGCCCACGCGGTGCGCGGGCCCCCTGCCCTCCTTCAGGTGCCCGCGCACGGGCGGCAGGAAGAAGGTGGCGCCCAGCACCACGGCCAACCCCAGGCCGGCGACCACGAAGAAGGGCAGGCGCCAGCCGCCGTACTCGGCCAGCTTCAGGGCCATGGGCACGCCCGCCACGGAGGCGACGGAGAAGGCCCCCATCACCGCGCCCAGCGCCCGGCCGCGCCGCTCCACCGGAATCACGTCCGCGATGATGGACAGCGACAGGGACGTGGCCGGCCCGCCGAACACGCCCGCCATGACGCGCGCCAGGAGCAGCGTGGACAGCCCCGTGGCCAGGCCTCCCGCCGCCGTGGCCGCGACGAGCCCCAGCATGGAGACCGCCAGCGCCTTGCGCCGGTCGAACCGGTCCAGGAAGTAGCCGCCGACGAGCCCCGCCACGCTCGCGGCCGCCGTGTACGCCCCGCCGATGGTGCCGATGTGCGACGACGCGATGCCCAGGCCCTTGCCGAAGTCGGGCCCCAGCGGCATCACCATCACGAAGTCCAGGATGTTGACGAACTGCACCGCGCCGATGAGGAACACCACCCAGCGCTCGGACACCTGTCGTTCGGTCGGCATGCCCCCCTACTCCTAAGCCATTGTGGGGCGGCGTGCACGACTAGACGCGGAAGCGGCGCACCTCGCCCCGGAGGATCTCCGCCTGGCGCTGGAGGTTGTCGATGGCCTCCTCCAACTGCTTCACCGAGCGCGTCTGGTGCTCGGACACGCCCTTGATGGTCTCCACCGCCTTGAGCACCTGCTCGCTGCCCTTGGTCTGCTCCTTCTGGGCGCGGTTCAGGTGGGTGACCATCTCGTTGATGCTCTCGATGGAGCGGGTGATCTGCTTGCTGCCGTGCGCCTGCTCCTGGCTGCTGCGCTGCACGTGGGCGGTGAGCATCTTCATCTTCTCGGCGGACTTCATGATCTGCTCGCCGCCCTTGGCCTGCTCGTTGGAGGCCTTGGAGATCTGCTGCACCGTCTCGCTGATGCGGTGGATGGAGGCGGTCACCTGCTTGCTGCCGCGCGCCTGCTCCACGGTGGCGCGGGCGATGGCCTTCACCATCTGCGTGGACTTCTGGGTGCTGTCGTTGATCTTCCGGAGCGCCCCTTCCGCCTCGCGGCCCAGTTGCACACCCTCGTCCACGTTGCGCGCGCCCTGGTTCATCACCACCACCGCGTTGCGGCTCTCGTCCTGGATGCTGCGGATGAGCTCGGCGATCTCCTTGGTGGAGGCGCCGGTGCGCTCGGCCAGGTCCTTGATCTCCTCCGCCACCACCGCGAAGCCCTTGCCGTGGTCGCCCGCCTGCGCGGCGATGATGGCGGCGTTGAGCGCCAGCAGGTTGGTCTGCTCGGCCACGTCGTCGATGACGTTGAGGATGTTGCCGATTTCGGAGATGCGCCGGCCCAGGCTGTCGATGACGTCCGCCGCCGCGCGGCTGGTCTCCTTGATGCGGTCGATGCCGGTGAGCGTCTTGCGCAGCGCCTCCACGCCCGTCTGGGCGTCGTCGAAGACCTGCTCGGACAGGCGCGCCGTCTCCTTGGCGTTGGCCTCCACCTGACCGATGGCCGCGTCCATCTGGCTGATGGCCGAGGACGTCTCCTCCGTGGAGGCGGACAGCTCCTCGATGTTCTTGGCGACCTCCTTGATGGAGAAGGTCATCTCCTCGATGGCGCTGGTGGTCTCCTCCACGCTGGCGGCCATGGCGGTGACGTTCTCCGCCACCTCGTCGTTGGTGGCCGCCATCTCCATGATGGAGGAGCTGCTCTCCTCCGCGCTCTGGTAGAGGACCTCCACGTTCTCCGCGATGCCCCGCAGGGACGCCATCATCTGCACCATGGAGGAGGACGTCTCCTCCACGCGCGCCTGGACGGTGCCGGCGCCCGAGGACACGGTGGTGCCGGTGCGGTGGATCTGCTCGATGACGCCGGCCACCACGTCCGACACGCCGCGCACGCGGCCCAGGGTGTCGCGCCAGCTCTGGGCGATGCGGTTCAACGCCTCCGCCAACAGGCCCAGCTCGTCGCGCGAGTCCACGTCCACGCGGCCGGTGAGGTCCGCCTCCGCCAACCGGCGGGCCATGGTCATCATCGCGTCCAGGGGGACGAGGATGAACGCGCGGGAGATGAAGAAGGCCACGACCAGGAACAGCGCCAGGCCGATGCCGAACGCCAGCAGCACCACGTTGCGCAGCGAGCTGACGACCTCCTCCAGCGAGCTGAAGTCCACGGTCACCAGCACCTGGGCGGGACCCTCGCGCAGGTTCACCGGGCGGGCGACGACCTTGTTGCCGTTCTCGAAGACGAAGCCGTCCAGCGACGCGCCGGGCGCGGACTCCAGCCGCTCGCGCAGGCCCTTGAGGAGCCAGGCCTCCGCGCCGCGCGGGTGCGTGGCCACCACGCGGCCGTCCGCGGAGAGCACGGAGATGACGGCGAAGTCGTCGTCGCCGGCGTGCACGCTCTCCAGCAGCGGCGGCAGCACGGCGATGGGCTGGTCCACCAGTTCGGCGGCGGCCTGGAGGGCCTTGTCCTCGCCGTGCTTGGTGAGGCGCGTCTCCAGGAACGCCTCCACCCGCGAGGGGACGACGAAGTAGAGCGTCCCGAGGATGAGCGCGAGCACCACGGCGAAGGAGCCGAGCAGGATGCTGCGCAGGCCGGGTTTCTTGATGCGCGGACTCAAGCCGGGGCACTGTAGGGAGGGAAACACCAGCAGGGCAAGGACCGGGACCCGGCCCTCGCCCGCCCCTCCGCCCGGCGGGAGCCTGTCCTCCGCCGGTCAGGATGCGTAAGGTCACGCCCGATGAAGCCCACCCTGCTGCTGACCGACCCCCTGTTCCTCCAGCACGACCCGGGCGAGGGCCATCCGGAGTCCCCCGCGCGCCTGCAGCGCATCCTCGGGGTGCTGGCGCGCGCGCCCGTGCGGGGCACGGTGATGGCCTCGCCGCGCCCGGCCACGGACGCGGAGTTGGAGGCGGTCCACACCCCGGCGCTCGTCGCCCGGCTGAAGCAACTGAGCGGGCAGCGGGCGGTCATCGACGCGGACACCCAGGTCTCCCCGGACAGCGTGGACGCGGCGCGGCTGGCGGCGGGCGCGTCCATCCAGGCGGTGGAGGCGGTGATGGCGGGCCAGGCGCGCAACGCCTTCGCCCTGGTGCGGCCGCCCGGCCACCACGCGGAGCCGGACCGGGCCATGGGCTTCTGCCTGTTCAACAACGTGGCCATCGCCGCCGAGGCCGGGCGCCGGCTGGGCGCCGAGCGCGTCCTCGTGCTCGACTGGGACGTGCACCACGGCAACGGCACCCAGGCGGCCTTCTGGTCCCGCCGCGACGTGATGTACCAGTCCGTCCACCAGTTCCCCTACTACCCGGGCACGGGCGCCTCGCCGGAGGTGGGCGTGGGCGCGGGCGCGGGCTACACCGTCAACGTGGGCCTGCCCGGCGGCAACTCCGACGCGGACTACGGGATGCTCTTCGAGGAGCTGCTCCTGCCGGTGGCGGAGGCGTACCGGCCCCAGCTCGTGCTCGTGTCCGCGGGCTTCGACCCCCACCAGGACGACCCCATCGGCGGCATGGACGTCACCGAGCGCGGCTTCGCGGCCATGTGCGCCTCGCTGCGCGCGCTCGCCGAGCGCGTGTGCGACGGCAAGCTGGTGCTGCTGCTGGAGGGCGGCTACTCCCTGGAGGGCCTGTCCCAGTCCGTCCACGCCTGCGTCGAGGTGCTGGCGGGGCGCGGCGACAGCTTCCCCGCGGGCGACGTCCACACGGACGCCCGGGAGGCGCTGGCCGCGGGCCGGCAGGCCTTGAAGCCCTACTGGAGCGCGCTGGGCTGAGGCGCCCCGGACGACACCCCACCCCCGGGGGCGATGCTGGGCGGCGCGGCGATGACTATCTCCGTGCGCACCCCGCAGCACCAGGAGGGCCGGGATGTCCATCGGAGCGTCCCCGGCCCCCACCGCCCGCGCGCCGCGCGTCCGGTGGCGCCGCGCCCTCTTCGGGGTGCTCGCGGTGGTGCTCGCCTTCGAGGCCCTGCTGAACGTGGCGCTCAACGTGGGGCTCGTGTCGGGCCTCCTCCGGGCGACCACGCCGCACACCCGCCTGGACTGGAGCCAGGGCTGGTGGCTGTGGCCGGGCCCCGTCCACCTGCGCGACTTCTCCCTGAAGGAGCGCGACAACCGGCAGGCGTGGCGCGTCGACGCGGCGCGCGTGAAGGCCCATGTGTCGTTGTTCCGGCTGCTGACGCGCAAGGTGCTCGCCCACGACGTGGAGGCCCACGGGCTGGTCTTCTGGCTCACCTCCGAGCCCGCCCTGGAGGCCCGCCCGACCGGGCCCCCGGCGCCACACCCGTGGGTCATCGAGCTGGACCGCGTGACGGTGCGCGACGTGCGGGAGGTGAACTGGGAGACGCTGCGCTACACGGGCCCGTGCGAGGTGGACGGCTGGCTGCACGTGGTCGCCGGGCAGCGGTTCACCGCGGGCCTGGAGCGCCTCCACCTGGCTGGCGGGAACGTGGAGTCGAAGGGCGAGCGCGTCGCGACGCTGGAGCAGGTCGACGGCACCCTCGTGCTCGACAACATCCAGCCGCCCCTGGAGGCGGAGCACCGGGTGGATGGACACATCGACGTCCGGGTGGACCTGTTCGACCTGGGCTGGCTCTGGCCGATGCTGGGCAGCAGCAGCAGCCACGCCGGCATGCCGCGCGGAGGCGCGGGCCAGCTCGAGGCCCGCCTGCGGTTCCACCGGGGACACCTGGCCGCGGGCAGCCGCGTGGAGGCGCGGGGCGCCGAACTGGAGGTCGCGCTCGGCCCCGCGAAGTTCCACGCCCCGTGGAGCCTCCATGGAACGGTGACGCAGGAGCAGGACCAGCTCACCCGGGGCGAGCTGACGGTGCGCTTCGCCCCCGTGCGGGTCGAGGGGCACGTGGGGACGGTGGCGAGAATCCCGGAGGTCTCCCTGACCCTCCACGCGCGCTCGCACGGGCCCGACGCGTCGACCATCGACCTGGAGCAGCAGGTGCGCATCGGCCGAAGCCACCCCATCGACTTGCGGCTGTTCAACGCGTGGACGGGGAAGACGTTCCAGGTGGACTCCGGCACGGCCACCCTCTCCGGCCGGGACACCCCTGGCCCCGTGAGGGAACCCCACCGCCTGAACCTGCTGTTGAAGACGGACCTCGTGGAGGGGCGCTGGGCGGGTAACGCGCGGATGCTCGGACAGGCGGACTTCGACATCGACGCGCGCCGCGTGTCACTCCAGGGCAAGGCCATGAGCCTGGAGGGGACGCACGTCGAGCTGAGCCACGTGTCCATGGACCTCAAGCGCATGCAGATACGCGCCTGGAGCGGCCAGTTCAGCCTGCCCGCCGCCACGCTGAACCTGGAGCCCGTCGCCCTGGAGACGCGCTTCTCCAGCACCTTCGCCAACTCCGACCCGTTCGTCGCCCTGCTCACCGCGGAGAAGGCGCTGCCCACCTTCCTGTCGCCCCTGTTCAAGGCGAAGGACCTGAAGGTCACCGGGTGGTTGAGGATCAGCGACGCGGGCCTCCAGGTGCGGGACCTGCACGCCACCGCGGAGGGCGGCCTGGAGCTGCGGGGATGGGTGGACACCCGCCGCGGCGTGACGAACGCCCTCGTGCTCGCCACCGCGGGCGGCATCACCGGCGCCATCGAGATCCACCCCGGCCACCACCACCTGCAGCTCCACCACGCGCGCCGGTGGTTCGAGAAGCGCCTGCGCGCCCCCGCGAAGTAGCGCGGCGTCACACGCCCGGCGGGCCCGCGCCCTTCGTCGAGGGCGGCGTGGCGCGCGCGTCGTGGGACAGCCCCAGCATGGAGGCGAACACCAGCCCCATCACCAATTGGAGCGCGACGAGGAACACCTCGAAGAGCTTCGCCGGGTCGCCCGCGCCCTGCGCGCCCAGCAGCGCGAGCATGGCCCGCGTGCCCACGAAGCCGGGCGCGAGCTGGAGCAGGCCGGGATAGATGAGCGTCGCCGGCAGCCGGTCCGGCAGTCGTCCGTAGAGCTGCCCCGCGACGCCGAGCACGAACGCGGACACCAGCGGGCTGCCCTGCTCGCCCAGGACGTGCTTGGAGAGCTCCTGGATGCCCCACGCCAGCAGCACCGCGCCGACGATCCAGGGCGTGTCCCGGCGCCGCGCGGACATGCAGACGCTCAGCGCCAGCCCGCCCACCGCGATGACGAGCGCCAGCACCAGCTCCGGCAGCTGCGTCGCCCGCGTGGGCGACGGGAGCGGCGCCCAGAGCGTCCAGAGCGTGCCCGCCGCGGCGAGCCCCACCCCGAGCATGAGGAAGCGCAGGAGGCCATAGGTGAGCCGCGACAGGCCGGCCTCCACCGACTCGTCCACCAGCTCCGCCGCGCCCAGCGTCACCACCATGGCCGGCACCAGCAGCGTCACGCCGCCGAAGAGGGCGCGCACAGGGTCGAAGTCGGGCAGGACGTGCGTGAGCGCGAGCGAGAGCAGCGCCCCGAGGAACGCCGCGAGGAAGCTCTTCTGGAGGTCCACGCGCTCCGACTTCAGCGTGCCGTAGTGGATGAGGCCCGCCAGCACGCCCACGACGAAGGCCGCCGCCATCTCCCAGCCGCCCCCGCCCACGCGCGCCGCGACGGCCGCGCCATAGACGCCGTAGGCGAGGAAGACGACCCACTCCGAGTGGGAGGGATGGGGCGCGAGGATGCGCTCCAGTTCGGCGCGCGCCTCCGGGACGCGCAGCCGCCCGGCCGCGATGGACTCCGACAGGAGCAGGAGCGCCGCCGCGCGCCGGAGGTTCCAATGGGGATTGAAGGGCAACCGCGCGATGTCCACCCGCCGGGGCGCGCCGGAGCGGACCTCCGTCACCGCCAGCGTCTGGAGCGTGAAGACCTCCACCTCCAGGCCCCACGCGCGCGCGGCGCGGCGCACGCGCTGCTCCACGCCGAAGGACGGCACGTAGGCCAGGTGGAGCGCCCGCGCCAGGTCGAGCAGCAGGGCCACCGTGGCGTCCTCGTCCCGCCGGGTCCCGGCGGCTGGTGCCTCCCCCATGCGAGCCGCCCCCTCGGCGCGAATCCGGCCCCACCGTCCCCGTCGCGCACCGAAGAAGATGGGGAAGGCCGCCTCGCGCGGGCCATCGCCCTCCGGGGAGGAGCAGGCGCCCCGCGGTGGCGTGTCACGGAGGACGCGCGGGCGGCGGACGGTCCAGCCGGCCGCTCCGCCTTGCCCCGTCGCACGCCGGCTCCCACTCCTACCGCATATCCACGTCAGGGGGACCCGATGGCGACACCGCAGAAGAAGGCCGCGAAGAAGAAGCCCCACATCCTCGTCATCTTCGGTGACGACATCGGCTACTGGAACGTGAGCGCCTACAACCTGGGGGTCATGGGCTATCGCACGCCCCACATCGACCGGCTGGCGAAGGAAGGCGCGCTGCTCACCGACTACTACGCGCAACAGAGCTGCACGGCGGGGCGCGCGGCCTTCATCACCGGCCAGTGCCCGTTCCGCACCGGCCTCACCAAGGTGGGCATGCCGGGCGCGGACGTGGGCCTCCAGCGCGAGGACCCCACCATCGCGGACCTGCTCAAGGCCCAGGGCTACCTGACGGCCCAGTTCGGCAAGAACCACCTGGGCGACCGCGACGAGTTCCTGCCCACCGTGCACGGCTTCGACGAGTTCTTCGGCAACCTCTACCACCTCAACGCGGAGGAGGAGCCGGAGAACCCGGACTATCCCAAGGACCCGGCGTTCCGGAAGCGCTTCGGGCCGCGCGGCGTGCTGCGCTGCAAGTCGGACGGGCACGGCGGGCAGGAGGTGGAGGACACCGGCCCCCTGACGAAGAAGCGCATGGAGACGGTGGACGAGGAGTTCCTGGCCGCCGCGTGCGAGTACCTGGAGCGCGCGAAGCAGTCGGACCAGCCCTTCTTCATGTGGTTCAACACCACGCGCATGCACATCCACACGCACCTGAAGAAGGAGTCCCAGGGCAAGACGGGCCTGGGGCTGTATCCGGATGGCATGGTCGAGCACGACGGGCACGTCGGCAAGCTGCTCGACAAGCTGGAGGAGCTGGGGCTCGCCGGGGACACGCTGGTCGTCTACACCACGGACAACGGCGCGATGACCTGCATGTGGCCGGACGGCGGCATGACGCCGTTCCGCGGCGAGAAGGACACCAACTGGGAGGGCGCCTTCCGCGCGCCCTGCCTGGTGCGCTGGCCCGGCGTCATCCCTCCGGGCACCGTCATCAACGACCTCTTCTCCTCCGAGGACTGGCTGCCCACGCTGCTGGCGGCGGCGGGCAACCCCGACGTCGTGGAGGAGCTGAAGGCCGGCTGCGAGGCCAACGGCAAGCGGTTCAAGGTCCACCTGGACGGGTACGACCAGCGGGAGCTGCTGTCCGGCAAGGGCGAGAGCGCGCGCAAGGAGTTCTTCTACTTCGGCGACGACGGCGAGCTGGTCGCGGTGCGCTACCAGCGCATGAAGCTCGTCTTCGCGGAGCAGAACGCGAAGGGCATCGAGGCCTGGGGTGAGCCCTTCACCTTCCGTCGCGCGCCCCTGGCCTTCGACCTGCGCGCCGACCCGCTGGAGCGCTCGCAGGACGCCGTGGGCTACCAGACGTGGCTCATCGACCACGCCTTCTACTTCGTCCCGGCCCAGCAGGCCGTGGCGCGCTTCCTGTCCACCTTCCGCGAGTTCCCGCCCCGGCAGCGGCCCTCCAGCTTCTCCGTGGACCAGGTCGTGGAGAAGCTCGAGAGCGCGCCCTCCGGCATGCACTGACGCCCGCGCGCCGGGGCCCACCTTCCGTCCAGGGGTGGGCCCCTCGCGGGCTCAGGCGTAGCGGGTGAGGGGGTCGCCGCCGGCCGCCGAGTGGCGGGCCACCATGCCCAGCAACTGCTCCAGCTCCACGGGCTTGCGCAGCGCGCCCGAGACGCGGCGCGAGGACGCCTCGCGCGGGCTCACGCCCTGCCCCGACACGACCACCACGGGGATGGACGCCAGCTCCGCGTCGGCGAGCAGCTGGTCGCGCAGCGCCCACCCGTCCATGCCCGGCATCACCAGGTCGAGCAGGATGACCGAGGGGCGCAGCCCCTGCTCCAGGAGCGCCATCGCCGCGCGCGCGCCCCGGGCCGTCACCGCCTCGTGGCCCTCCAGCTCCAGGATGTCCGTGAAGGCCAGGAGGATGTCCGGGTCATCGTCAACCACCAGTACACAGTTCGGGGGCGTCATGCGGGGGCCTCTTGTATGGGAGGTGACAAGGTGGGGATGCGGGAGGGTCTCCGGCCATCGCCCCGGCGTACGAGGCAACGTCCAGGCGCGCCGTCACGTCCCGCGCCCCCGGTGGAGCCAGCACACACCCGCACGGAAAATGTGCCCCGCCCCCCGCCAACCATGCGAGAAGCTCGCGCGGACGGCAGGAGGATGTCATGGCGGAGATGAGCTACCGGACGGCGTTGGTGACGGGCGCGTCGAGCGGGCTGGGACGGGGGCTGGCGCTGTGGCTGGCGCGGCGGGGCCTGCGCGTGTTCGCCGCCGGACGGCGCGTCACCCACCTCCAGGCGCTCGCCGCCGAGGCCCAGGCCGCGGGTGTCACGGTGGAGCCGGTGGAGCTGGACGTCGCGCGCGCGGACGCCACCCTGGAGCGCCTGCGCGAGCTGGATTCGGAGTGCGGCGGGCTGGACCTGGTGGTGGCCAACGCGGGCGTGGGCGGCGTCACCAACGGGCGCCGCATGGACTGGGACAAGGTGCGCTCCATCATCGACACCAACGTCACCGGCGCCACCGCCACGCTGAGCGCGGTGCTGCCGCAGATGGTGGAGCGGCGGCGGGGCCACGTCGTCGGCATCTCCAGCCTCGCGGCCCACCGGGGGCTGGCGGGGCACGCGGCCTACTCCGCGTCGAAGGCGTTCCTGGCCACCTTCCTGGAGAGCCTGCGCGTGGACCTGGCGGGCACCGGCGTGCGCGTCACCACCATCTTCCCCGGCTTCGTGAAGAGCGAGATGACGGCGAAGAACGACTTCCCCATGCCCTTCCTCATGGAGACGGAGGCCGCCGTGGAGCTGATGGGCTCCGGCATCCTCCGCGGCGAGACGGAGCTGTCCTTCCCCTGGCAGCTCGCCCTGCCCTCGCGGCTGGCGAAGGTGCTGCCCAACCCCCTCTTCGACGTGGCCGCGCGCCGGCTGCGCTGAAGTCCTCCCACCCCAAGGAGATGGACCGGTGACGACCCCACAGTCCTTTGCCCAGCGCTTCGCCCTGCTCGCGGACGCGCGCTCCCCGTTCTGCCTCGGCGTGGACCCGTCGAAGGAGCTGCTCCAGCGCTGGGGGCTCGCGGACACCGCGCGGGGCCTGGCGGACTTCTGCGACCGCGTGGTGGAGGCGGCCGGCGAGCGCGTGGCGGTGGTGAAGCCGCAGAGCGCCTTCTTCGAGCGCCACGGCCCCGAGGGCCTCGTCGTGCTCCAGTCGCTGATGAAGCGCTTCAAGGCCGCGGGCACCCTCACCCTGCTGGACGTGAAGCGCGGCGACATCGGCTCCACCATGGACGCCTACGCGGAGTCCCTCTTCGGCCCCGACAGCGCCTACGCGGCGGACGCCGCCACCTTCACCGCGTACCTGGGCCTGGGCGCGCTGGCCAAGACGATCGAGCGGGCGCGCGCGTCCGGCGCGTGCGCCTTCGTCGTGGTGCGCTCGTCCAACCCGGAGGGCACGTCGCTGCAGAACGCCCGGAGCGCGGACGGCCGCACGGTGGCCGAGGCGCTGGCGGACGGGATGCGCGAGCTGAACGAGAAGGCCGGCCCGGGCGTGCTGCCCGCGGGCGCGGTGATGGGCGCCACGCTGCCCGCGTCGGACCAGGGCGTGGTGGAGCGGCTGGGTGGCGCGCTGATGCTGACGCCGGGCATCGGCGCGCAGGGCGCGGGCTTCGACGACCTGAAGCGACTGTTCGCCGGCCGCGAGGCCCAGGTCATCCCCACCGCCACCCGCTCCGTCCTGGAGGCGGGCCCGGACGTCGCCTCGCTGCGACAGGCGCTGGAGCGCCACCAGGCCCCCGCGCGAGACCTCCGCGCCGGGCGCTGAAACGACCGGGCCCCGCCACCTCCCGGACGGAGAGGCGTGGGGCCCGGAGGCGTGGCGCATGGCGATGGGGGCTACTGCGCGCCCATCATGAACTGGTCCACGTCGACCTGGTTGCGGTCGGGGACGGCGTCCTTGGGCTCGGTGCCCTTCTTGAAGAACATCAGCTCGGAGCCCTTGGCGCCGGGGCTGGTGATCTTCCCCGTCTTCTTGTCGATGTGCAGCCGCACCAGGTCCATGGACTGCCAGGGGTAGAACTCCGACTGGGGCCGGCCCTCCAGCGCGCGCTTCATGTAGTTGAGCCAGATGGGGAGCGCGGCGCGACCGCCCGTCTCGTAGCGGCCCAGCGGGTGCGGGTTCAGGTCGTAGCCCACCCACGCCACCGTCACGAGGTCGCGCGTGTACGCGGCGAACCACGCGTCGAAGGAGTCGTTGGTGGTGCCCGTCTTGCCGGCGGCGGGCTTGCCCAGGCGCGTGGCCGGGCCGCCGGTGCCCTGGAGCACCACGCCGCGCAAGAGGTGCGTGAGGATGAAGCCCACCTCCGGGCTCATCACCTGCTCACCGGGCTCGAACAGGCGCGCGTAGCCGGCGGCCACGCGGTCCTGCAGCGGGGCCCACGCGTCGTCGAACGCGGTGTGGTCCTCCAGCGTGCGGCCCCAGCGGTCCTCCACCTTGCGCACGAAGAACGTGGGCTTCTTGCGGCCGTAGCGGTTGAAGGTGGCGTACGCGTTGGCCAGGTCCACCGGGTACACGCACGACGAGCCGAGCGCGGCGGAGAAGTCCATGTTCATGGGCGTGGAGAGGCCCAGCTTGGTGCTCCACGCGGCCATGTTCTTCACGCCCACCGCGCCGAACGTCTTCACCGCGGGGATGTTCATGGAGTTCACCAGCGCGGTGCGCAGGAGCACGTCCCCCACGAACTCCTCGCTGTAGTTCTCCGGCTTCCAGGACACCTTGTTGTCCGGGTCGTGCTCGACGATGGGCGAGTCGACGATGACGGTCGCCTCCGTCCAGTTGAGCTGCTCCAGCGCCGCCGAGTACACGAAGGGCTTGAACGAGCTGCCCGGCTGGCGGCACGCCTGGAAGGCGCGGTTGAACTCGTTGTCGTCGAAGTCGTACCCGCCCACCATGGCGGTGAGGTACTGGCGGTGGGGGTCGATGGAGACGAGCGCGCTCTGGGCCTCCGGCGTCTGCTCCAGGCGGAAGAGCTTCACGCCCTCCTCCGGGACGTCCTCCGCCATCTTCTTGTCCCACTGCTCCTTGTCGTCCGTGAGGTCCTTCTTCTTCACGTGGCGCACGACGACGATGTCGCCCTCCGCCAGGGCCTTCTTCACGGACGTGATCATCATCGCCGGGTAGTAGCCCTCCGGGTTCACCTTGCGCGCCCAGCGCATGCCCAACAGCGGCAGCCGCCCCGCGTACGGGCCCACCTGGAGGTCGGCGCCCTTGCCGTCCGAGTCGATGCGGGTGACGGCGGCGACGTACAGCCGCCCCTCCACCAGCTCCTCCTTGGCCATGGCCTTCTTCGCGTTGGCGACGAACGCCTCGAGCGCGCCGGGGGCGGTGAGCTGCTGCACCGGCCCGCGCCAGCCCTGGCGCTTGTCCACGGAGAGCAGGCCCTCCAGCACCGCGTCCTGGGCGGCGCGCTGGCGCTCGCTGTCCATGGTGGTGAAGACCTTGAGGCCCTCCTTGAGGAGCGCGGGGTTGCCGTAGCGGTCCACCACGTCCTTGCGCACCTGCTCCACGAAGTACGGGGCGAACTCGTGGAAGACGTCCTCCACGGGGTACACCCTCACCGGCTCCGCGTTGGCGGTGTCGTGCTCGGCCTGGGAGATCATGCCCTCCGTCAGCATGCGGCGCAGCACGTAGGCGCGGCGCTTGCGCGCGGCGTCCGGGCGCAGGAAGGGCGAGTAGCGGCTGGGCGCCTGGGGCAGGCCGGCGATGAGCGTCATCTCCCCCAGCGTCAGGTCGCGCACGTCCTTGCGGTAGTAGTTCTCCGCCGCGCTCTGCACGCCGTAGCTGTGGTGCCCGAGGAAGACGTTGTTGAGGTAGAGGTAGAGGATCTCCTCCTTCGTCAGCGCCTCCTCCAGCCGCAGCGCGAGGATGGCCTCGCGGATCTTGCGGGTGAGCGTCTTGGCGGTGGCGGACTTGTAGCCCTCGGCGGAGATGAGGACGGCCTTGGCGGTCTGCTGCGTCAGGGTGGAGCCACCCTGGATGCCGCCGGAGCGCAGGCCCAGCTTGGCGCCCACCGTCTTGAAGCCCGCGCGCGCGGTGCCCAGCACGTCCACGCCGAAGTGGTCGAAGAAGCTGGAGTCCTCGCTGGCGATGAACGCCTGCACGAGCCGCTTGGGGATGCGCTCGTAGGGCACCACCTTGCGCCGCTCGTTGTAGAACTCGCCGGCCAGCACCGCGTCGTCGGTGTAGACCTCCGTGACGATGGGCGGCCAGTACTCGTCGACCTTGGGGATGGCGGGCAGCCCCTCGGAGTACTTGTAGTAGATGGCGACCAGGGCCACGGCGGCGGCGGTGGCCCCCGTCAGCGCCGTCCAGGCGCCCAGCTTCAGCAGCACCTTCCACCAGCGCCCCTTGGGGACGCCGTCGAGCACCAGCTTGGAGCGGCTGCGGTCAGTCGTCTTGGAGTCGGACATACGCGTTGTCTGGACCTCGCGGACCTCAGGGCTGCAATGCGGCCCGCTTGAGCACGTCCCGGAGCTCGGGGGGGAGGGGGGCCTCTACGGCCACCTTGCCACCGCCTTCGGGGTGAGGAAATTCGATGCGCTCGGCGTGCAGGAAGAGTCTCTTGAGCCCCCAGCGCGCCTGCGCGTCGCGGTTGAAGGCGAAGTCACCGTATTTCTTGTCCCCGACCACCGGGTGGCCGATGGCGGCCAGGTGTCTTCTTATCTGATGGGTGCGCCCGGTCTCGATGGCGCAGGACAGGAGCGCCACCTCGCCCGACTGCTTCACGACCTTCCAGCGGGTGAGGGCCTCCTGCATGTTCACCCCCCGGCGGGCCTTGGATTCGGCCGTCTGCTGGTGCTCGGACAGGGGCAGGTCGATGACGCCCGAGTCCTTGGGCATGCGGCCCTTGACCAGGGTGAGGTAGCGCTTCTTGGAGAGGCCCCGGGTGAAGACGTCCGTGAAGTGGACCATCGCCGGGCGGCGCTTGGCGACGAGGATGACGCCGGAGGTCTCCCGGTCCAGGCGGTGGGCGGGGGAGGCGGTGAACTCGTTGCGCACGGCCTTGGGGCCCAGGTAGGCGCGCACGTAGTCCACCAGCGTCCCGCCGGTGATGCCGCTGCCGGTATGGACGGCCATGCCGCTGGGCTTGTCCACGGCCATCAACCAGTCGTCCTCCCGCAGGATGACCAGCCGGCTGGGGTCGACCGGCGGCGGGGGACGGTCCACTTTCGGACGGTCGTCCCCTCGGAGTGTCTGCTCGTCTCCTCGGATGGTGAGCACGTCGCCCTCGGCGAGCAACTGCTCGGGCTGCGCGCGCTTTCCGTTCACCCGCACCTTCTTGGTGCGAATCATCTTGAACAGGTGGCTGGTGGGGACGGTGGGAAGCCGCTTGCGCAGGTGCTTGTCCAGGCGCATCCCGGCGCTGTCGGTCTCGATTCGGTACTCGATCATTTGTGCTGGCGCGCGGACCAGACCATACGAATAATCCCCGGTCCATGCCGAAAGCCCCCAGTATCGAGAAGCTCCTCCAGAACGGGTCGGCCGAGTGGAACCGACTGCGCAAGGCCGGCCAGGTGCCGACCGAACACACCGGCGCCACCTTCACCCAGCTTTTCTCCGCCAACGCGGACCTGTCGGGGCTCGGCCTCGTCGGCTCCGAGTGGGAGCGGTGCGACCTCTCCAAGGTCAATTTCCGGGACTCGGACCTGTCGAACGCCTACTTCCATGGTGGGCGCCTCCAGGACTGTGACTTCCGGGGTGCGAACCTGGAGGGGGCCACCTTCGAGAAGCTCAAGCTCCTGCGCTGTGATTTCACCGGCGCCAAGGGTCTGGAAGAAGTCGAGATGGACGACGTGGACATGGACCGCGTCGTCGGACTCGATGGAGAAGAAGCCCCGCCCCCGCCGCCCCCCCCGGCGCAGGGCATCACAGCGTTCACCCGCGAACAGCGCGAGAAGGCGCTCGGCGCCCAGGCCGCAGCGGTGCTCCAGGGCGAGCCCCTGGGGGACGAGCTGCCGCCGTTCAAGCCGCAGGACCCGCCCGGCTCGTTGTTCTTCCGGGGACTGAAGCGCCTGGGGCTGCCCCCGGTGTGGGTGCTGGACGTGCCGGGGCTCCGGCCGCTGGTGCCGCAGCGGATGCCGCCGGGCAGCTCGCTGGAAGCGCTCTACCGCGAGGCGGTGAAGACGCGGCTGGAGAACAAGAAGCCGCTGGCGGATCCGCCGGTGGTGGAGAAGGCGCAGAAGGCGCTGCGGATGGGCGCCAAGGACGCGGCCGCCGCGGCGATGTACCTGCGCGAGGTGGGCGTGCTGCCCCAGTTCCGCTTCTCCGCGGCGCAGGTGCTCAAGGGCGCGCTGCGTGAGGAGGTCGACGTCGACGACCTGACCGGCTCGTTGGATCCGCGCACCACGGGCGCGCTCCTGGAGCTGCGGCTGACGCACGAGGTGGTGGAGCACCTGCAGGAGGCGCGGCGCCGGCTGGCGGCGACGCAGCTCTACACGTCGCTGCTGGAGGCGGGCTTCAACCCGGAGAACAACTGGGACGAGGCGCTCGAGTCGAGCGACGCGGCGCTGGACCTGGCGCAGTTGGCCACGGGCGACAACCGCGAGGCGCTGCTCGAGGGCTTCCAGGTGTTCGCGGCCCTGCCGGAGGAGGCGCGGCTGCGCCGGCTGGCGTACCTGGCCGAGTCCGTGACGAACCTGGAGCTGGTGAGCCGGCTGCCGGAGGGCATGGAGCCGGCGTGGCTCAACGGTCCGGAGACGCGCGAGTGCCACGACCGGGAGATGACCTACGTCCAGTCGCTGAAGGCGGAGGACATCCCGACGAAGGTGCCGGCGCTGGGCAAGGCCGAGCTGGGCGTGCCCGAGGGCGAGGTGCCCGAGGAGAGCGAGGGCGACCTGTTCGTCCACCTGCGCTGCGACGTGTGCGGCAAGGAGAAGCTCATCGTCCAGTCCCCGGAGGACTGAACGCCACACGCGCATGACGCGTGAGGGCCCGCGGGGCCGCTGGGGTTCCTTGAATGGAACCTGGCGGCCCCGTGGTGTTTCCAGGGGGCGTCAGCGGACAGGCTCGACGTCAGGGGAGCACGTACGTCACCGGCTTGGGCAACAGGACGCGGACCTCGTCGCCCGCGCGGATGACGCCGGCCCGGTCCACCCAGGCCACGAGGCCCCTTCGCTCCCACGCGGCCTTCACGAAGCGGCTCGCCAGCTTCGCGTGCTCCGGGTAGTGCGCCTCGATGACGCGCCCCGGGCCGATGCAGGGCTCGTTCTCCCCTTCCACCGCCAGCGCCGCGCCCTCGGGGAAGAACAGCCGCGTGCCCGGTGGCAGGTGCGTCAGCCGCGGCACCCCCTCCAGCTCCAGGTTCGCGCCCAGCCACGACGCGAGCACCTTCGGCACGCCCAGCGCGTCCGCCACCTGCGCCAGCTCCTCGCTCGACACGAGCGACAACTGCCGCGTGTTCCGGATGGGCGTCCCCTTCGGATACCAGGGCACGCGCACGTCCGCGGGCCGCGTGTGCCCCGCGTGCCGGTCCCCTTCGATGCCCTCGAACGTGAGCCGCACCTCCGGCAGGCCGTGCGTCACGAACGTCTTGCGCTCCGTGCACACCAGCACCCGGACGAGACGACCCACGAGCTGAGGTGAAGGAGCACGCGCCATGGCCCGCGTTCTACTCCGTCGCGCGTCACAGCAGCGCGAGCTGTTGCGGCTTGCCGCCCAGGGGCCTCGCGTCCACGCCCTGGTCCCGCAGCGCTTGCGCCAGCTCCTCCGCGAAGCCGTGGCAGGTGATGACCTCGCTCGCGCCCGTGGCCTTCACGTACGACACCAGCGAGGGGAAGTCCGCGTGGTCCGAGATGGGGAACGCCACGTCCGCGCCATAACGCCGCGCCGCCCCCGGGTCCAACGCCCAGCCCGTCAGCACCGCCGTCCCACGAGGCCACAGGTGCGACAGCGCGCCGCTCCGCGCCTGATGCGGCGGGAAGAACAACACCTCCCCCGGCGCCACCTTGCCGTCGAACAGCCGCACGTTTTCGATCGGCACGCCCAGCTCCGCGTAGAGCTGCACCACCTCGTGGATGGACGAGTGCGCCACCAGCGGGATGCCTCGTCCGGCGAGGTACTTCATCGCCTCCTGGCTCTTTCCCAGCGGATACCCGAGCAGCACCGGCACCGCGTCCCGCTCCCACTGCCGCCGCACCCACGCCTCCACCTGTCCGAACACCTCCGCGCGCGGCGGGAAGCGGTAGCGCGGATGGCCGAAGGTGGACTCGATGACCAGCGTGTCGCACTCGGCCACCTCCGTGGCCTCCGCCGTCAGCGAGGGCACCACGTTGATGTCGCCCGTGTAGACGATGCGCCGCCCGTCCGAGCGGATGACGCGCAGCTGCGCGCTGCCCAGGATGTGCCCCGCCGGCAGCAGCTCCAGCACCAGCGGCCCCAGCTCGAACGGCCGGCGGTACGGCGCGGCCAGGGGCGCGCTCACCGGCCCCAGCCGGTGCGTCATGAAGCGCAGCGTCGCCGCCGTGGCGATGGTGCGCTCGTGCCGCGCGATGTGGTCCGAGTGCCCGTGACTCACGAAGGACAGCGGCGACTTGCGCTTCGCGTCCAGCGACAGGAGGGTGCCCGTCAGGTGCAACCCGTTTCGGCGCAGCTCCACGCTCATGGGAAGGCCCCGGATATAGCGCGTCCACGTCGGAAGGGCCCTCTTCTCTTCCGGCCTCCGCCCGTCCGCCCGCCCACCGGCCTCGCGCGTCAGCTCGCTCGGCGCACTCCCGGTCCCCGGGACCTCCACCACGTCCAGGCGGACGTGCCCAGCTCCGCCACCAGCACGCCCAGGAGGATGAGCCCGCCGCCCATCGCCTCCGGCGCGCCCAGCACCTCGTAGCCCAGCACCACCGAATACATCGCCGCGAACACCGGCTCCAACGCGTAGATGACCGCCGCGCGCACCGCCGACGTACGCGCCTGCGCCCACGTCTGCACGCTGATGGCGAACGCGCTGGGCAACAGCCCACACACCAGCACCGCCGTCACCAGCGACGGGTGCCACTCCACGCGCCGCGCCACGAAGGGCAGGCAGGCCGCCGACAGCAGCGCCACGCCCCACAGCTGCACCGCCACCATCCCCAGCACGCCCTCCTTCGACGCGTAGCGCTCGGTGAGGGTGATGTGCCCCGCGTACGCCACCGCGCAGCCCAGCGACAGGAGCTCGCCCGCGCTCAGCCACGCCCCGCCCGCCCCCGACTGGGGCCGCGTCAGCAGGTACAGGCCCGCGGCGGACAGCCCCACGCCCACCAGCGCCGCCGGCTTCGGCATCCGCCGGAACACGACGAGCGACAAGAGCGGGACGAACAGCACGCTCATCCCGGTGATGAACGCCGAGCGCGAAGGCGTGGTGAGCGTCAGCCCCCACGTCTGGAGCGCGAAGCCCAGGAACAGGAACATGGCCAGGAGCGCGCCGTGCCGCAGGTTCGTGGGCGAGAACACCTGCCGCCCCGCGAGCACGCTCAGCGCCAGCGCGCCCACGCCGAAGCGCATCGCGAGGAACGTGAACGGGTCCGCGTACCCCAGCGCGTCCTTCACCACCACGAAGGTGACGCCCCAGATGCACGTGATGAACATCAGCGCGCCGTCCGCCTGGAGCCCCTTCGAGCGCTCCGTACGGGACGACCCGCCACCCAGACTGTCGGACGTCGAGGAACTCACGGCGTGACCCAGGGACGGAGCGGCTCGCCCACGCCCGCTTCCCTCCTCCACCAGTTGAACCCACCCGCTCGCGCGCCGGGCCTCGTCGCCCATGCGCGGTCCCGCGACGGCGCGTCGCGAGCCCCGTGCTTTTGACGCACCCGGAGCCCCGGACGCAACCCCCGTCGCTCAGGAGGCGGAGTCGCGCTCCAGGACGACCAGCTTCTTGGAGCGCCCCGCCGCGTCCCAGGCCTCGTTGGTGGTACGGGTCAGCGCCTCCGGGGCGCGGTGGAAGCCCATCCCCTCGAAGGTCCTCAACGACGCCGCGTTGTCCTCGTCCACGTCCGCCTGCACGCGCGGCTCGCCCTGCCGGTGCGCCTCCTCGAGCAGGCAGCCCAAGAGCCGCGTGGCCACGCCCATGCGCCGGGCCTGGGGCGCCACCACCAGCGAGCGGATCCACACCCCGTCCAGGGGCAGCCCCTCCTGCCGATACGAGTCCACCCAGGCGAAGCCGTGCACGCGCCCCCGCGCGTCCAGCGCGCCCGCGGCCGCGCCCCGCCGGGAGGCCACGTCCAGGCCCCAGCGCTCGCGCAGTTGCCGGCGCAGGAAGCTGGCGGACACGACGAGCCGCTCGCCCGCGAAGACGAGCAGCGCCTCCAGGTCCTCCACCCGCAACAGCCGCACCTCCAGGGCGCCCACCAGGTGGCGCCGCAGGGGCCTGGACCAGCCGGAGAAGAAGAAGTCCCGCACGCCCCGGTAGACTAGCCGGGTCCGGGGACGGGCCCACGCCGTCGCCAGCGCGCGTTGTGCAATCCACAGCGCCGGCCGGAAGGGCCTCGGCAGGGGGACCGCCCACCTGCCCCGACGCAGGGCCACCACCCGCCCCAGCACCTCGCCGCCCCGCCAGTCCTCCGCGCCCACCAGCGTCGTCGCGCGCCAGGGCGCCGTGGACGCCACCACCTGGACCAGGAGCCGGGGCCCCTGGCGCACCAGCACCACGTCCCCGCGCGCCACGTCGGCGGGCCCACAGCGCAGGACACGCACCGCGTCGCCGGAGCGCAGCAGCGGCGCCAGGCCGGTGCCCACGCCCCGCACCCACAGCTTCTGGCCCGGAGGCAGCGCCTCCAGCACGTCCAGCACCACCTCCGCAGAGGGGCTCTTGCGTGGCGGCACGCGCCACCTCCCGGGGCTTCCGGCCCGACCCGAGCGGCCCCGTGTCGCTCGCTCCCGGACAATCTATCGGCTTGGCCGGCCCACACCAACCCACGGCCTCCCCCTGCTAAGAGGGACGCGCAGCCTCCCGCGCGGGGGGCACACGAGGAGGGACGTGGTCATGGACGCGACGCCCGAGGGCTCGCTGGTGCCGCAGCAGGGGTGGTGGAGCCGGAACTGGAAGTGGGTGGTGCCGGCGGGGTGCCTGGGGCTGGTGGCCATGTGCGGCTGCCTCGGCTTCGCCCTGGTGGGCTGGGGCGTGAAGTCCGTGGGCACCACCGGCGCGAACGTCTACACGGAGGCGGTGGGCATCGCCCGGATGGACGCCCAGGTGCGCAGCACGCTGGGCTCGCCCATCGAGGCGAAGCTGCCCCGCCAGACGTCCGTCCAGACGGTCAACGGCGTGACGCGCGCCCGGCTCGACATCCCCCTGGACGGCCCCCAGGCGGACGGCGTGCTGCACGTGGACGCGGAGAAGACCAGCGACGGCGACTGGCGCTACCGCACCCTCGACGTGGAGCTGGAGAACGGCACCCGGCTGGACCTGCGCTCGGACGCGGAGAAGCCGGACGACGAGGCCGCGCCCGAGGAGGCCCCCGCCCCCGAGGACGACACCCAGCGGCCCCCGCCCACCGGCAAGCCCGACGGGGACACGCACGACATCGAGCTGTAGCAAAGACGAAGGGGCGGCGCGCGGCCCACAGGCCCCGCGTCCGCCCCTCACGCCGGCACGAACGGCCGCCGGCTACTTCAGCTTCGCCAGCTCCTGGCGCAGCTCCGGCAGGACCTTGAAGAGGTCCGCCACGATGCCGTAGTCCGCCACCTGGAAGATGGGGGCCTCGGCGTCCTTGTTGATGGCGACGATGGTCTTCGAGGACTTCATGCCCGCCAGGTGCTGGATGGCGCCGCTGATGCCCGCGGCGATGTACAGCGCGGGGGCGACGACCTTGCCCGTCTGGCCGACCTGCAGGTCGTTGGGAACCCAACCCGCGTCACACACCGCGCGGGACGCGCCCACCGCGGCGCCCAGCTCGTCCGCCAGCGCTTCGATCTCCTTGAAGTCGCCCTTGGTGCCACGACCACCGGAGATGACCACGCGCGCCTCGGTCAGCTCGGGGCGGGCGCTCTTCACTTCCTTGAACTCGACGAACTTCGTCTTGGAGGCCTCGACCTTCGGGGCGAAGGTCTTCACCTCGGCGGCGCCCTGGCCACCGGCGGCCGCGGCGAACTCCGTGGCGCGCACGGTGAACACCTTCACCGGCGTGGTGAGCTTCACCTCGGCGAACACGTTGCCGGCCCACATGGGACGGGTGAACGTGACGTCCGCGCCGGAGCCGTTGATGGCGGTGATGTCCGTGGCCATGGCGGACTTCAGACGCGCGGCGACGCGCGGCATCAGGTCCTTGCCCTGGGCGGTGGACGCCATGCCCACGTAGTCCGCCTTCAGCTCCTGCGCGAGGGCGGCGATGGCGGGGGCGTACGTCTCCGCCAGGTAGTGCTCCAGCTCGGCGGCCGCGCCCAGGTGGACGGCCTTGGCGCCGGAGCCCTTGAGCTCGTCGGCGACCTTCGCCGGCTCCTTGCCCAGGAGCACCAGGTGCAGCTCCGCGCCGGCCTTGTCGGCCAGCTGCTTGCCCGCGGAGATGGCGTTGAGGGAGGCCTTGCGGAGGTTCCCGTCCGGCTGCTGCTCGGCGACGATGAGAACGATTGGCATTGGAGTGACTCCGTATCTTCCGAAAGGATTAGACGACCTTCGCCTCGTTGTGCAGCTTGTCCACCAGGGCGGCCACGTCCGGCACCTTGATGCCGGCCTTGCGCGCCGGGGGCGACGACAGCTTGAGCACCTGGATGGCCGGGGTGACGTCCACGCCCAGCTTGGCCGGCGTCAGCTCCTCGATGGGCTTGCTCTTCGCCTTCATGATGCCCGGGAGGCTGGCGTAGCGCGGCTGGTTGAGGCGCAGGTCCGTGGTGACGACCGCGGGAAGCTGGCACTCCAGGGTGGCCAGGCCGTTGTCGACCTCGCGCACCACGCGCACGGCCTTGCCGTCCGCGGTGAGCGTCACGGCCGGGACCTTGTTCTTCTCCTGCTCGCTCTCCAGCGACTCCACCTTGGAGGCGAACGTGGCCTGGCCCCAGCCCAGGAACTCGGCCAGGTACTGGCCCACCTGGTTCTGGTCGTCGTCGATGGACTGCTTGCCCAGGATGACCAGGTCCGGCTTCTCCTTCTCCGTCACCTTCTGGAGCAGGCCGGCGATGGCGAGCTGGTCCAGCGGGCCGGTGTGGTTGACCCACACCGCGCGGTGCGCGCCCATGGCCAGCGCGTGGCGCAGCTGCTCCTGCACCTCCTTGCCGCCGATGGAGACGACCACCACTTCACCCTGGTGCTTGGCGACGAGACGCAGCCCCTCCTCGACGCCAATCTCGTCGAAGGGGTTGATCTTGTACTTCAGCCCTTCCTGGACGATGCCCGTGCCGTCCGGCTTCACCTTGATTTTGGACTCGGGGTCTTCCACGCGCTTGGCGGTGACGAGGATCTTCACGGCTTGGCTTCTCCTTGCGGGAGGCGTTTCTTGAAGGCTGGAAAACAGTCCGTGCGCGCCGCCTTGACGCGACGCGCGAACGGTCTGGGTTAATAGGCATCCGCGTGACTCGGCGGCAATGGGAAACGGCCGCCGGACACAGTTCTGCTTTTCTACTTGAACAGTTCGCGCGCGATGACGAGCCGCTGGACCTGACTGGTGCCCTCGTAGACCTGGATGAGCTTGGCGTCGCGCATCAGCTTCTCCACGGGGTACTCCTTGATGTAGCCGTAGCCACCGTAGACCTGGACCGCGTCGGTGGCGACCTTCATGGCCATGTCCGCCGCGAAGCACTTCGCATAGCTGGACTGGAGCGTGTTGCGCTGGCCCTGGTCGAGCAGCCACGCGCTCTCGTACGTGAGCATGCGGGCCGCGTGGGTGTTCATGGCCATGTCGGCGATCATGAACTGGATGGCCTGGTGCTCGATGATGGGCTTGCCGAACGTCTTGCGCTGGGAGGAGTACTCCATGGAGTGCTCGAGCGCGGCGCGGGCGATGCCCACGGAGAACATGGCGGTGAGCGGGCGGCTGTTGTCCAGCGTGGCCATGGCGACGGCGAAGCCCTGGCCCTCCTCGCCGATGCGGTTCTTCACCGGCACGCGCACGTCCTCGAACGTGAGCGACACGGTGTCGCTGGCGCGCTGGCCCATCTTGTTCTCGTGCTTGCTGACGGTCAGCCCCTTGGGGCGACCCTCCACCACGAAGCAGGTGATGCCCTTGTGCTTCTTCGCCTTGTCCACCGTGGCGAACACCGTGTACTGCTCGGCGTGGCCACCGTTGGTGATGAAGCACTTGGCGCCGTTGATGACGTACTCGTCACCCTCGCGGCGCGCGGTGGTCTGCATGCCGGCCACGTCGCTGCCCGCCTCCGGCTCCGTGAGACAGAAGGACGCGAACTTCAGCCGCTCCGCGAAGTGGCCCAGCAGCCGCTGCTTCTGCTCTTCCGTGCCGTGCAGGATGATGGGCAGGTTGGCCAGGTCGTTGGCGATGATGGAGGTCGCCACACCGGCACAGCCCCAGCTCAGCTCCTCCGCGACGATGGTCTGGTCCAGGTGCGACAGGCCCACGCCGCCGTACTCCGCGGGGATGGCCATGTTCAGCAGGCCCAGCTCGAACGCCGTCTGGAGCAGGTCACGCGGGAAGGTGGCCGTCTCGTCGTAGTGCGCGGCCTTGGGACGGACCACCTCGCGGGCGTACTTCCGCGCCGCCTGCTGCAACGCGCGCTGGTCCTCGGTGAGCTGGAATTCCATGAGATTCCTCGATGAAACGGGCGTGAGTTGACTTGGATGTCAACGAATACATGCCGCGCAGCGAAATCTCCAGCCCCACGCACCCGGGAAAATGGGGGGCGGTGGGGCGGGCGGGCCCCCGGGGGGCGGGCCCCGGGAACCCCAGGCAGAAGCGGTGCTACTTGTTCGCCTTGGGGACCTTCTCCCAGTCGGCGAGGAACTTCTTGATGCCGGCGTCGGTGAGGGGGTGGTTGGCCAGTTGGGTGATGACGCTGTAGGGCAGCGTGGCGACGTGGGCCCCCAGGCGGGCGGACTGGAGGACGTGCACGGGGTTGCGCACGCTGGCGACCAGGACCTGGGTGTCGAAGTCGTAGTTGCCGTAGATCTCCAGGATGTGGGCGATGAGGTCCATGCCGTCCTGGGAGATGTCGTCCAGGCGGCCGACGAAGGGCGACACGTAGGTGGCGCCGGCCTTGGCGCACAGCAGGGCCTGGTTGGCGGAGAAGATGAGGGTGACGTTGGTGCGGATGCCCTCGGCGGTGAGCGCCTTGACGGCCTTCACGCCCTCGACGCCCATGGGAATCTTCACCACGACGTTCTTGTGGATCTTCGCCAGGGCGCGGCCCTCCTCGATGAGGCCCGGGGCGTCCAGCGACACGGCCTCCGCGCTGATGGGGCCGTCGACGATGGAGCAGATCTCCCGGATGGTCTCCTCGAGACCGCGGCCGACCTTCGCCAGGAGCGAGGGGTTGGTGGTGACGCCGTCCACGCAGCCCATGGCGTGGGCCTTGCGAATCTCCTCCACGTCCGCGCTGTCGATGAAGAACTTCATCTCGTCACTCTCCTGGGTATCGCTGTGAATGAAGGTGGATGTAGCCGCCGGCCCGAGGGGCCATGCGAGCAGGCGCGTAACCGAAGCCCCCCCACGCGTCAAGGGTGGCCACACGAGGGGGGCGGAGGGTAGAAGACGCGGCAGTCGCCATGGCCCGCTCCCCTCGCACCGCCGCCAAGAAGCAGCCCCGCCTGCGCGCCCTCCCCGGCCGCGCCTCCCCGGCCCCCGCGCCGCTCCTGGACGACGAGGCGACGCTCGCCTGCGCCCGGGACGTGCTGGAGGCGGAGGCGAACGCCATCCTCGGCGTCACGGCCCGGCTGGGCGCGCCGTTCCTGGAGGCGGTGCGGCTGGTGCGGGCGTGCGCGGGGCAGGTCATCGTCACCGGCATGGGCAAGGCGGGCCACATCGGCCAGAAGCTGTCCGCGACGCTGGCCTCCACGGGCATCCGCTCCGTGTTCCTCCACCCCGCGGAGGCCGTGCACGGCGACCTGGGCCGGGTGGCGCGCGGGGACGTCATCCTGGCGCTGTCCAACAGCGGCTCCACGGAGGAGCTGGTGCGGCTCCTGCCGTCCTTCAAGCGCATGGCCACGCCGGTCATCGCGCTCACGGGTGACGCGAAGAGCGCGCTGGCGCGGGGCTCGGACGTGGTGCTGGACATCGGCGCCATCGCGGAGGCGTGCCCCATGGGGCTGGTGCCCACCGCGTCCACCGCCGCGCTGCACGCGCTGGGCGACGCGCTCACCATGGCGGTGCTGCGCTCGCGGCCGTTCGGCACGGACGACTACGCGCTGCTGCACCCGGGCGGGAAGCTGGGCCGCTCCGTGCAGCGCGTCTTCGAGCTGATGCGCACCGGGGACGCCAACCCGCTGGTGCGAGACACCGCGCCGCTGGCGGAGGTGGTGGGCGTCATGACGAAGACGCCCGGGCGCCCCGGGGCCGCGTGCGTGGTGGACCGCGCGGGCCGGCTGGTGGGCATCTTCACGGACGGCGACTTGCGCCGCCGCGTGGAGCAGGGCCTCACCGACTTCCAAATCCCGGTGCGGAACGTGATGGGGAAGAACCCGCGCTGCGTGACGCCGCAGACGCTGGTGCTCGCGGCCACCGCGCAGATGCGCGAGCTGCGCGTGGACCAGCTGCCCGTCGTCGACGTGGACGGCCGCGCGGTGGGCCTGCTCGACGTGCAGGACCTGCTGGCCGCGAAGTTCCTCTGAAGTTCCGCTGAGGAGCGCGCCGGCCCCGGGGCGACGTCCGCCGCGGGGTCGCGTCGACGTCCGCTCACGCAGCGGCGCGTCGGTCGCGGGCAGCTCCGCCGGCGTGACGCCCTGGGCGCCTCGCCGTGCAACCGCCTCCGCCGGGGACAGCGCGCGCCTCGACGCCCCATGGGGCCGCCGCGTGGGCGCCGCGTCGGACGGGACGCGGCCCACCCACCGACGCGGCTTGGGTACCACCGGGCCGACACGGCGGAGCAGCGCCCCGCCCCCGCCCAGGCTACTGCGCCAGCTTGGCCTGGAGGCCCGCCTTGTTGAAGTCCGGCGCGTCCGCGGCCAGCTTCTCCCACAGGGCCTTGGCGCCCTTGGCGTCGCCCTTGGCCTTCAGCGCGTCGCCCAGCGCCTCCACCGCCGCGGGAGCGGTCTGCACCGCCACGCCCCACACGCGCGCGGCCATGGGACGGCCCAGGCCCACCAGCGCCCACGCCATGCCCGCCTTCGCGCGGCCGTTCTCCGGCTGGAAGGGCACCACGCGCGTGTAGTTGCCGAGCGCCTCCTGGAAGCGGCCCTTGGCCAGGTGCTCCTCGCCCTCCTCCACCAGCTTCGCCAGGCCCTGCTCCAGCTCCGGCGTGCGCTCGGTGTTGTTCACCGCCTCCATCATCTCCGGCGTCAGCGGGCGCGGCGCGTCCGGGCTCGGCGCCGCGGGGGCCTGGGACAGGCGGATGCGCCGGTCCTCCGCGCGCGACGCGTTGAGCTTCGAGCGCCCGCCGGCCTTCACCGTCTCGTCCACCAGCGCGACCAGCCGGTTCGAGGCCTGCGCGCGCGCGCCCTGCGGGTGCGTGGCCTGCACCGCCGCGAAGCCGTCGCGCGCCTGCTTCAGCGCCGCCAGGTCCTCGCCCTTCGTCTCGAACAGCACCGCGGAGCGCCCGTACAGCGCCTCCTCGTGCGTCGGCTCGACCTCCAGCACCGCGCCGTACGCCGTCAGCGCGCCGGGCACGTCCCCGGCGAGGTACAGCGCGTTGGCGCGCATCACGCCCGTCTCCAGCGTGGGGTCCAGCGCCGCGCGGCCACAGGCCACCGCGCCCGCGGTGTCGCCCTTCTTCGCGCGCTCCTGGGCCACCGCGCCCATGGACTCCACCTCCTGCCCGGTGGCGAAGCCGCAGCCGGCCGCCTCCGCCGTGGGGGCCGCCGCCTTGCCCAGCTTCTTGCGCTGCGCCAGGTACACCGCGCGCGTCGGCGCGGCCTTCTCCAGCGCCTGCTGCAGGTACGTGGCGGCGTCCGCGTTGCGGCCGTTGAGGTAGTACAGCCGGCCCAGCGACGAGGCGATCTCGAACGTCTTCTCCCGGCCCTGCAGCCCCTCCGTCGAGTCCAGCTGCCGCAGCAGCTCCTCCGCGGACGGCGGCAGCTTGTTGGTGCCCGACAGCGGCGGGTGCCCCTGCGGCAGTTCACCCGAGGCGGCCGGGGCCGCGCTCGCGCCGTCCACCGACGGGTGCCCCTGGGGCAGCGCGCCCGCCTGCGTCCCGGAGGGCGACACGGCGGGCGAGGCCTGCGTCCCCGGAGGGACGGGCGGGTGACCGGGGGGCAGCGGAGAGGAGGGCTCGGCGGCGAGCAGCGCCGCGGTGGCCAGGGCCAGGGAGAGGTTCATGTCTCGTTGCTCGGTAGGCTCGCTTCGGGCCACCAGGTGGACTCACTCTTGCGGACATCCTGCGGGGCGAGCTTCCCGAGGAGCTCCGACACCGTCATTCCGAGCACGGGGTGCTTCAGGTCCGGCGCCAGCTCGGCCAGCGGCTCCAGCGCGAAGCGGCGCTTGTGCAGCTCCAGGTGCGGCACCTGGAGATTCGGGTCCGCCACCACCTGCCCCTCCCAGAAGAGGATGTCCAGGTCGATGGTGCGCGGCCCCCAGTGCTGCTCCCGGCGACGGCCGAGGTCTTTTTCGATTTGCTGCAGGATGGCCAGCAGGCGCTGCGGCGACAGGCCACAGTCGAGCGCCACCACGGAGTTGAGGTAGCGCGGCTGCGGCGGCCCCACCGGGGCGCTGTCGAAGAGGGAGGAACAGCGGAGCACCGCCACCGCGTCGATGCGGGACAGCGCGGTCAATGCGGCCACGAGGTGGGCTTCCCGCTCCCCCTCGTTCGACCCCAAGCCAACGTAGACGATGGTGTTCACGGCTCCAGCTCAACTGGATTGAGCAGGGTCCCGATTCCCTCGATTTCCACTTCAACCGAGTCCCCGGCCGCAAGCTTCCCCACGCCCGACGGCGTCCCCGTGCTGACCAGGTCGCCCGGCAGCAGGGTCATGATGTGGGAGATGAAGGACACCAGCCGCGCGGGGCTGAACACCATGTCCGACGTGCGGCTGTCCTGGCGCACCTGGCCGTTGACGCGGCAGGAGATCTGCAAGTCGGAGGGCGACAGGCCCGTCACCGCCCACGGCCCCGCGCACGCGAAGGTGTCGTAGCCCTTGGAGCGGGTGTGCTGGATTTCGCGCTTCTGGATGTCGCGCGCGGTGACGTCGTTGAAGCACGTCAGGCCCCAGATGGCGCGCGCCGCCGTCATCTCGTCCGCGTTCTTCAGCCGCTCGCCGATGACGAGCGCCAGCTCCGCCTCGAAGTGGACCTCCTGGCTCGCCTTGGGGATGCGGATGGGCGAACCCGGGCCGTTGAGCGCGGTGGAGGGCTTGGTGAAGATGAGCGGCTCGACGGGGACGGGCTTGCCCATCTCCTCCGCGTGCATGCGGTAGTTCTGGCCGATGCACACCACCTTCGACGCGTCCGACGGCACCAGCAGCGTCACCGCGGACAGCGAGCGGCGGATGCCGGTGTCCTTCGCGCCCTGCAGCCACGGGGCGGAGGTGAGCACCACCACCTCGGAGCCCTCGACGCGGCCGTGGTGCGCACGACCCTCGTGCAGGAAGCGGCAGTAGCGGGCGGTCGTCATGGTGTCCCCTGGAAGCCGAGCACGTCGGCCATGTCATACAGTCCCGGCGGGCGGCCCACCACCCACCGCGCGGCGCGCAGCGCGCCCAGGCCGAACTGGTCCCGGCTGGTCGCCCGGTGGGTCAGCTCGATGCGCTCGCCCTCGCCATAGAAGAACACGGTGTGCTCCCCCACCACGTCCCCGCCGCGCAGCGTCTGCACGCCAATCTCCTTCGCGGGCCGGGCGCCGATGTTCCCGTGACGCGCGAAGGCGAGGTCGTCCCTGGAGCGCCCGAGCGCCGCCGTCAGCACCTCCGCCAGCCGCAGCGCGGTGCCGCTGGGCGCGTCCTTCTTCATGCGGTGGTGCGCCTCCAGCACCTCCACGTCGAAGCCCTCGCCCAGCACGCGCGCCAGCTCCGCCGCCACGCGGAACACCACGTTGACGCCCACCGACATGTTCGGCGCGGCGACGACGGGGATGACCTTCGCGCACCCGGCCAGCGCCGCCTGCTGCGCGGGGCTGAAGCCGGTGGAGCCCACCACCAGCGCCACGCCGCGCGCGGCGCACGCCTCCGCGTGGGCCACGCTCAGCTCCGCGCCGGTGAAGTCGATGACGACGTCCGCCCGCGCCGCGTCCAGCGTGCGCCCCAGGTCGTCCGACACCCGCACCCGCGCCTCGCCCACGCGCGCGGCGAGGCCGGCGTCCTGGCCCACCGCGGGGCTGCCCGGCCGCGCCGTGGCGCCCGCGAGCTCCAGGTCCTTCGCGTCGAGGGTCAGGCGCACCAGCGTGCTGCCCATGCGCCCGGCGCTGCCGGTGATGACGGTGCGAATCATGTGCGCGGCCGCTCCTTGGGCGGGGGGAGGCCTCAGGCCGGCAGCAGGCCCAGGTGGCGCAGCTCGTCGCGCAGCTTCGCGGCGTTGGGCTCCGTCATGGGGACCAGCGGCAGGCGGATCTCCGGCCCGAACAGGCCCATCAGGTGCAGGCCCCACTTCACGGGGATGGGGCTGGACTCGACGAAGAGCAGCCGGTGGAGGTTGTTCATCCGCACCTGGAGCGCGCGCGCCTTCGCCAGGTCTCCGGCGCGGGCCGAGGCCACCAGGTCCGCCATCATCCGGGGCGCCACGTTGGAGGACACGGAGATGACGCCCTTGCCGCCACAGGCGATGAAGGGCAGCACGGTGAAGTCGTCGCCGGACAGGAGCGTCAGCCGGTCGCCGCACTTCTCCACCAGGTCGATGGTCCGGGCCAGGTTGCCCGTGGCCTCCTTGATGGCCACCACCTCCGGGAAGTCGCACAGCCGCAGCGCCGTCTCCGGCAGCAGGTCCACGCCGGTGCGGCCGGGGACGTTGTACGCGATGAGCGGGAAGCCCGGGTGCGCGCGCGCCACCGCGGCGAAGTGGGCCACCAAGCCCGCCTGCGTGGGCTTGTTGTAGTACGGGGTGACGATCAGCGCGCCGTCCGCGCCCGCGTCGCGCACGCGCGCGACCCCCGCGATGACCTCCGCGGTGTCGTTGGAGCCGGCGCCGCCCACCACGAGGGCGCGCCCCTTCGCCTCCTCCACCACCACCCGCACCGCCCGCGCGCGCTCGTCGGCGGTCATCGTCACCGACTCGCCGGTGGTGCCCATGGGCACCAGCACGCTCGTGCCCCCCTCAATCTGCTGCCGGACCAGGGCGCGATAGGCCGACTCGTCGAGCGCCCCATCGCGAAACGGGGTGGCCAGCGCCGTCATGGAGCCTTCGAAGGTCTTCATGCCGGCGCTTATATGTTCAGGCCCGCTCGCCGCGCCAGAGATCCTCGGTGCGCTCCCGCTCGCGGACCACCCGCCACGCCTCGCCGTCCACCAGCACCTCCGCCGGGCGGGGCCGCGAGTTGTAGTTGGAAGCCATGCTCATGCCGTAAGCCCCGGCGCTCAGGAAGGCATACAGCTCGCCCGCCAGGGGGAGGACCAGGGGACGCGCCTTCGCGAGCACGTCCGTGGACTCACACACCGGCCCCACGACGTCCACCTCCACCGCCTTGCCGCGGCGCTTGTGGAGCGGCACCAGGGCGTGGTGGGCCTCGTAGAGGGCGGGGCGCATGAGGTCGTTCATCCCCGCGTCCACCACCACGAACTGACGGGCGGGGGTGCGCTTGCGGTACAGCACGCGGGTGAGCAGCACGCCCGCGTTGCCCACCAGCGAGCGGCCCGGCTCCAGCACCAGGGTGGCGCCGGTGTCCTTCGTCGCGGCGAGCACGATGCGCGCGTACTCGGCGGCGGTCGGCGGCGTCTCGTCCGTGTAGGTGATGCCCAGGCCGCCGCCCACGTCCAGGTACTCCAGCGCGTGCTTCCGGGCCTTCAGCGCGGCGTAGAGCCCCGCCACCTTGGTGAGCGCGACCCGCAGGGGCGCGCCCTGGGTGAGCTGCGAGCCGATGTGGCAGTCCAGCCCGGCCGCGCGCACACCCTTCAGCTTCTTCGAGCGCTCGTAGAGGGCCACCGCCTCCTCGAAGGGGACGCCGAACTTCGACGTCTTCAACCCCGTGGCGATGTAGCGGTGCGTGCGCGCGTCCACGTCCGGGTTCACCCGCAGGGCGAACGGCGCGCGCTTGCCCAGCCGGCGCCCCACCGCGTCGAGCGCGTCCAGCTCCTCCGCGCTCTCCACGTTGAAGAGCAGGATGCCCGCGGCCAGCGCGGCCTCCATCTCCTCCGGCGTCTTGCCCACGCCCGCGAACACCGTCTTCGCCGGCTCGCCGCCCGCGTGCCGCACCCGGGCCAGCTCGCCACCGGAGACGATGTCGAAGCCCCCGCCCAGCCCCGCGAACAGCTTGAGGATGGCGAGGTTGGAGTTGGCCTTCACCGAGTAGCACACCAGGTGCCGCGCCGGAGCGAAGGCCTCCGTCACCGCGCGCAGGTGCTCCGTCAGCGCGGCGGTGGAATAGACATAGGTGGGCGTGCCCACCGCGTCGGCGATGGCCGGCAGGGGCACCCCCTCCGCGTGCAGCACACCCTTGCGAAAGGGGAAGTGGCTCACGGCGTCCCGGAGTCCGCGAAGGTGGTGGGCGTGAGCGCCCCGCCGTCCATGTCGGGGGTGATGGAAGGACCGGCCGACCCCACGCTGCGCTCCCGCGTGTCCGACGGCGGAGGCGGCGCCTCCGTCGTGGGCGCGGGCGCCGGGAGCGGCGGCTTGGGCGCCCCCTTGATGCCGCAGGCCACCAGCACCAGCGTCAGGCCGGTGGCCACCCCGAGCGACGAGAGGACGCGGCCCATGGCTAGAACTTGATGCCCAGCCAGCCGCGCACCGTCTGCGGCGTCTCCAGGTCGCGGCGCAGCTCGGCCGTGTACTCCTGCAGGCCCTTCATGGGGAAGAGGATGCCGTACGCGACGCCCGCGACGAAGCCGTCCTCGGTCGTGTAGTCCACGCCCGCGTTCGCCTCGATGCCCAGCGCCTTGCTCGTGAACGACGGCGTCGACTCCGCGTAGAAGGCCTGCGAGTAGATGACGCGGCCGTAGATGTCGATGCCCGGGGCCACCGTGTACTTGAGCGAGGGCCGGATGTAGAACGCGTCGGTGACGCCGCCCAGCAGCTCGCGCCACAGGATGAGGTCGACGCGGTAGTCGCGGTTGAAGCGGAAGTTGCGGATGGCGTTGTCGGAGCAGCCGGTGTTGTCGCAGCGGTACTGCGGCCCGTCGACGTCACCCGGCGCGGTGGAGCCATCCGGGTTGGAGCCCTTCTTGCCCTGGAGGTTGCCGAAGCCCGGCGCCTTGTCTCCGGAGGCGAAGCCGATCTCCAGCCCCAGCGACAGCTTGTTCTGCGCCAGCTTCACCTCGCCCTGCGCCACGCCGCCGAACTGGGCGATCTTCAGGCTCTGGTCCAGCGTCGACTCGGGCACCGTGAGGGCGCGGTTGCCGATGTTGCCCAGGATGGCCGCGAACTCGAACTCCAGCCGCCAGTTGCGCTCCTCGTAGCGCAGCCACAGGTCCGGGATGTAGAGCGACGCGTCGCGCGGCACGAAGCCCGAGGTGATGGCGCCGTCGGCGTTCTTCGCGTTGTCGTAGGTCTGCGTGCGGTAGGCGAAGTGCAGGCCGTACTGGAGCACGCCCTGGTTGTTCTCCAGCTTGGAGCGGATCTGCGCGTCCGTGTCCCGGCGGGCGATGGCGATGACCCAGCTGTGCGCGTCGTCCGCCTGGGTCAGGTCCACCGGCTCGCCCTGGGAGCCGCCGCTGTAGATGGTCCCCTCGGCGTTGAAGTCCAGCATCGGCGTCACGTACCAGCCGGCGAACGGCTCCGTGACGAACTGGATGCGGTCCACGGTGTCGCCGTAGTCGCAGTCGAAGCAGTTGCCGTCGTTGCGCAGCATGCCCAGGCCCCACTGGCTGCCCATGCGGCCGAAGCGCAGGATGCCCACCGGGGTGTTCACCTCACCGTAGGCGCGGCGCAGCTTGATGGAGTCCGACAGCGTGTTGCCCAGCGACTCCTGGTCCTCCGAGAAGAGGTCGAAGACGTTGCGCTTGTCGAGCGGGTTGAGCGTGTCCGGCGTGGAGCCGAACACCAGGTTGTCCAGGCCGTCCACCTGGAGCTTGATCTTCACCTGCTCGGACACGTTGAACGTGGGGTCCAGCCGCAGGCGCATGGTGGCGAAGGACTGGGTGTTCTCGCCGTAGCGGTTGGAGGAGCCGGGGAAGATGCTCCGGCCGGGGGCCTTGCCCAGGTCGAACTTGTAGAAGAGCGTGGGGCGCAGGCGGAAGTAGCCGTCGAGCGTGAAGACCTCCAGCTTGCGGGTCTCCTCCGGGTACTCCTCGCTCCACTCGTCGCCGCTGAGCGACTGCTTGGCGGCCTCGGCGCGAATCTCCCCGCGCAGCTCCTGGCGGGCGGCCTCCAGCTCGTCCCGGCTCACCGGCTCGGCGCCCTCGGCGGCGGGGGCCTTCGTGGCGGCCGGGGCCTGCGTGGCGTCAGCAGGGGCGGGGGCGGACGCGGCCTCCGCGGGCGCGGGTGGGGGCGTGCCACCATCGGCCACCTGGGCGGTGGCCGTGGAGGAAGCGACGAGCAACGCCGCCAGCAGGACGTGAGACATGGGCAACGATCTCCAGGGCCGCTCGGGGCGGCCGGGTCGGAAAGGCGGGCGATTCAAGCCACGGGACAGGGGGGTGTCAACGCCAACGGGGTCGCGGGTTCGCGCCGTCAACGGCGGGATGCCTGGGGTCATTTCCCAGTCCTCCCCCGGGGTTGGCACTTCGGACAGGCATGGGTGGTGCGGCCGGCCTGGAGGAAGGACTCCACCGTCGAGCCGCACCTGGAGCATGGGCCGCCTCCCCGCCCATACACGAGGAACGGGTTCTCCGTCCTCCCCTCCTCCAGGTACACCGGCTCCTCACCCTCCTGCTCCTCGAGGCCGAAGTCGATGCTCTCCCGGATGGCCTGGACCAGGTGCTTCCAGTCCTCCGGGCCGAGGCTGGCGGGTTTACGGGTGGGATGCAGCCGGGCCCGGAAGAGCGCCTCGGCGGCGTGGATGTTGCCGAGCCCGGCGACGCGGCCCTGGTCCATCAGGGCGACCTTCAGGTCCTGGCGGGAGTCCCCCACGGCCTGCTGGAGCTGGCCCGCGGTGAGGCCGTCCGCGAGCGGATCCCTCCCCAGGTCCCGGACCACCTCCAGGTCGCGCAGCCCGGAGGCGGCCACCGGCTCCATGCGTCCGAACATGCGCGCGTCGGCGAAGTGGATGACGCGGCCGTCGTCCAGGTGGAAGCGGGCGCGGCTGTAGGGGACCTCCTCCCCCTCCTGGCGGCGCACGAACTTGCCGGTCATCCCCAGGTGGGCCAGGAGCCCCCGGTCCTCCTCGAAGGCGAACAGCAGGTACTTCCCCCGCCGGACGAGCGACACCAGCCGCCCCTGGAGCCGTGAGAAGCGGGCGCGCTCCGCGCCGCGGAAGATCCGACTCGGATCCGACTCCGCGCGCTCGAGACGTCGACCATCGAACCAACGCACGAGGTTGCGCCGGGCGATCTCCACTTCCGGTAACTCAGGCATCCGGGACCGGCACATAGCACCGGCGCCCGCCGGGCCCACGCATTTCTTCGTGTGTCGGGCCGCTCACACCCCGGGCGCCGGGGCCGCCGTCCCCGGCGCGTTCAGGACGTGGGCTCCTCGCCCTCCCCGTCCCGGGGCGTGGCCGCGGGCTCGTCCCGCTCGCGGACCTCGCGCGCCGCCTGCCGGGGGCGCAGGCGCAGCGCCCCCGAATCCACCTCCGGCGCGCGCCCGGCCCGGGGCCCCGCCGTCACCGGACGCGCGCCGGAGGTGGATTCGGGG
>NZ_JAKCFB010000015.1 GCF_024198235.1 Myxococcus dinghuensis
GGCGCCGCCCGTCTTCGCCAGCACCTTCGTGATGGCCGCCGTCAGCGACGTCTTGCCGTGGTCCACGTGTCCGATCGTGCCGATGTTCACGTGGGGCTTGTTACGCTCGAACTTCTCCTTGGCCATGACACTCCTCTAAAAAATGGAGCCCTGAACCAGGATTGAACTGGTGACCTCATCCTTACCAAGGATGCGCTCTGCCAACTGAGCTATCAGGGCTTGGCGATGCTGTGGACTACAACGTTTGGAGCGGGAAATGGGATTCGAACCCACGACATTCAGCTTGGAAGGCTGACGCTCTACCAACTGAGCTATTCCCGCGTTGCCGATTGGAGGGAGATGGATTCGAACCATCGAAGGCGTAGAGCCGGCAGATTTACAGTCTGCTCCCTTTGGCCGCTTGGGTATCCCTCCGAATATTTTGACAACCGACCCCTGACTACAACCCCAACTGCTCTGCCGAGGCCCTCATCCCGCGGCCTCGTCCTGCTTGGCCGGCGGCGGGACTTGAACCCGCGACCTACTGATTACAAATCAGTTGCTCTACCGACTGAGCTACACCGGCACTCACCCGGCACCCTACCCACCGCCCTACCCTACCTCCACCGGCACCGTCAACAACCCGGCACCGATGTGCGAGGCGCGCCCTTTTAGAAGTCCCCATCACTCAAGTCAAGGGGTTTGATCCCGAGTGCTGGCTGGCAGGCGAGCGAGCGCTGCCCCGCTGCCGCGCGACCTCGTATAGCAGAATGCCGGCGGAAACGGACGCATTCAGTGAACCGACCTGACCTGCCATGGGAATCCGCAGGCGGTGGTCGCAGTGCTTGAGGACCCCTTCCCGGACACCGCCCCCCTCGGCCCCCACGACGAGGGCCAAGGGCCCGTCCAGCCGAGCGCTCCACATGGGCTCGGTCGCGTCCACGTCCGCCGCCGCCACCCACAGGCCCGCCGCCTTCAACTCCTCCAACGCCCGGGAGATGTTCACCACGCGGGCGATGAGCGTGTGCTCCACAGCGCCCGCGGATGCCTTGGCCACGGTGCCCGTCACCTGGACGGCCCGGTCCTTGGCGATGACGACGCCATGGGCCCCGAGCGCGTGGGCCGACCGGATGATGGCCCCCAGGTTGTGCGGGTCCTGGATGCCATCCAGCACCACCACCAGCGCCGGCCGCTTGCTGGCCTGCGCCGCCTCCAGGATGTCCTCCAGCTCCGAGTAGCGGAAGCCGCGCAGCTCCAGCACCACGCCCTGGTGGACGCCGCCCTCGGCCATCGCGCCCAGCCGCTCGCGCGTCACCTTCTCCACGCGGACGCCCGAGTCCCGGGCGCGGCTCAACAGCTCCCCGGCCGCCCGGGCACCAACCTGCCCTTCCACCATGTAGAGGCGCTCGGCCTCGTCCGGGCGGGCCCGGAGGGCCTCGAGGACCGGGTTGACTCCATGGACGAAGCGGGACTGGGACTCACCGCCCTCACGCTGACCTCGGGGGGGACGCTCACGCATGGGAACTAGAGGACCTCGACGGGGACGGAGAGGGTCTTCTGCTGACGCGCGCAGATCTTCTCGGTGCAGATGAAGAAGACCAGCTTCGCGTCCACCGAGCCCTTGCCGGCGGCCGTCGCCGTCAGGGGGACCTCGAAGCGCGGGTCCACGAACTCCTGGCCCGCCGCCTTCTTCGACACGGAGTCCTCACGGCCCAGCTTCTCCTTGGCCACCGAGACGTGCGCCCCCTTCACCTCGAGCTTCAGCGGCGCCTCGTCCGAGACGTGCGCGCCCGGCTTCGTCTTGACGGAGACCACGAACACACCCTTCTCCCCGGCCTTGAGCTGCGCGGAGGAGCCCTCCGTGGAGACCTCGTAGAGGCTCGCCGGGTCGACCTCGTCGGCGAGCGCGGGCGCGCCCCAGGACAGGGCCAGCAGTAGCGCGGCCACGGGAGAGAAGGTTCGGATGTGCGGCATGGGAGGGGTCTCCTGGAAGGGGGTGCTGCGTATCACGCCTGGGACGAAGAGGACGCCATTCTCTTCACCCCTCCCCCGTCCCGCTCCGGGGTGGACGCGCGTTGCGCTTGCCACGCGGCCCCGGCGCAGGCGTTTCGAGGGAGGACACCGGAGTCTGCGCGGGCCCCAGATCCGGCAGGGAGACAGGGGCCTGCCCGGCCACCAGTTCCTCGGCCCGGACGATGATGGGCGTGGCCAGGTCCATCCCCGTGGCCGCCTCCATCTCCGGCAGCGCGGGGGAGCTGTTCACCTCGAAGACCTTGGGGTGACCTTCCTCCACGTCGAGCAGGTCCACCGCCGCGACCTCCAGCCCCACCAGCCGTGTCGCCTTCTCCGCCGTGGCGCGCTGGCCTGGGGACAGCTCCATGGCCTCCAGCCTCGCGCCCTTGATGAGGGTGTGCGCCAGGCGCCCGGCCCGAGGACGTCGCCGCACCGCGGCGATGGCCTTGCCCCCCACGACGAGCACACGCACGTCCTGGCTGGTGCTCTTCACGTACTCCTGCATGACCAGGTTGTGGCCGAGCCCCAGCACCGCCTCGAGCGCGGCCTCCAACGACTGGAGGCTCTCGCACACCATGACGCCGTGCTTCTCCTGCCCCTGCAACAGCTTCACCAGCACCGGCACGCCACCGACCAGCCCCACCATCTCCTTGAGGTGCGCGGCGTCACGCGCCATCACCGTCGCGGGGATGTCGATGCCATGCGCGGACAGGAGCTGGAGCGAGCGCATCTTGCTGCGCGACATCGCGATGGCCTGGGCGTGGTTGACGAGCGCCACACCCCCCAGCGCGAACTGGTTCACCACCGCCAGGCCGTAGGTGTTGATGGACTGGGCGATGCGCGGAACGAGGACGTCCGTGGGGGCCAGCTTCTTACGATCGTAGTAGAGCGTCGCGCTCCCCCCATCCAGGTGCATCTGCACCCGGAGAGGGTTGAGCACGCGCATCCGGTGGCCCCTCGCGCGCCCCGCCTCGACAAGGCGCCGAGTGGACGGGATGGAAGCGGAGCGCGAAAGGAGGGTGACTTTCATGGGCGGGAGCCCCGGCCGGGCCGGAAGGCGGGGGACCTATAATCCCCGCCCCGCTCCGGGTAAAGCCGCGGGCTCCCGACCGACCGCCACTACTGCTGGCGGATGGCGCGGACCTCGACGTTCACCGGGGCCTCGGGCCGCGAGTTCTTCAGCCGCTCGCACGTCGAGCCGTTGAAGATGACTCCCGAGCCGAGCGTCGAGTGCGCGCCCAGGACCCAGGTGTTGTCCCCGGAGGCGAGCTTCTCGCCCTCGACGTAAACGAGGATCAGCTTGGGGTCGGAGGGCATCTCCGCAGGCTCGAGCGGCACGAAGCACGGCTCGGGATTCCGGATCTCCTTGCTGATCTGCTCCAGGGCCGCAGAGAGCTCCGCCTGGTTGCCCGCCTGGAAGAACTGACGGTTGCACAGACCCGTGGTCAGGTTGCACGTATCGTTGGCGCCGCACGACGTGGGGCTCGTGCACTTGCGCTGGAAGCCACCCGCGACCGCCATCGCCTGGAGGACATCGGGGCCATCCCCCGCTGCCGTCTCGGCGCCAAAGCCGATGACGATGGTGGTGATCTTCTTGTTGGCAAGCGTCGTCACCGCATCCACGGACGCCGTCTTGTCGAGGCAGCCACGCTTGAGGAAGGAGCTCGTGCACCCATTGTTTTCGATGGTGCACCGGCAGTTCGCCGCGTCCGTGTCGTAGGAGTACGGGTTGAACTCGTTGCAGTTGGGCAGGCCGTCCGTCAGCAGGATGACGTAGTCGTTACGGTCGTCAGACTGGAGGCTCGCCAGGTTCCCCACGTAGGCGAGACTCATGCTCGTCGGGGTGCCGCCCAGGGGCTGGCCCGTACCAAAGTTCGGGATGCCCTGAATGATCTGGTTGATGGCCTCCGCGTTCGCCACGAGCGACGCGTCATCCTCCTCCGCGGGCAGGGGCTGCCGGACCGACTGCTCGGTGGGGGCGAAGCAAGCCCCGACCCCCGAGCCGGTGGTCGCCTGGGGATAGGTCGTGAGGCCGTAGCGAACGAAGGCGCCGCTGTTCGCAAGGAACTGGGGCACAGCCGCCTGCAGCTCCGTCCAGCGCGTGGGGCAGGTGGCCGTCGGGCAGGGGTTTTCGCCGCGGCACAGCACCGTGTCCCCCTGGTTGTTCGTCACCATGCAGGACGAGCGACTCGGATCCACGGGGCCCGTCATCGATCCGGAGACGTCCACCAGCAGCATGGCGTTGGGCTTGCTGGCGAGGGCCTTGACTTCCACCGCCTTCAGCGTCGCGGCGATGGCGAGTGGCTCCACCCGCTCGAAGTCGTACGACTGACACCCCGCCATGACGACGCTGGTGAAGGCGCCGAGGGCCAGGGCGCTCAGGAGAATCTGCTTGGCGCGCATAGGTGATGGATTCCTTCTGCTTCTCGTGGGGACGCGATGCTTCCGCGCGGCCGGGTTCTTCGGGGGGACGGCGTGGGGACAGAGTAACGCGTGACTCGGTCCCGAGGCTACAGCGTCCGCAGACCGTCCCCCAGCCATTTGACTGGGACTGCGACGTTACAGCGAGAGTCGACTTCGTCACCCGAGAGGACACACTCGTGGTGCCAACTGGACGACATCCACGCCTGCCCGGCCAGGCTCGAGCCTCGGACCTACAGCGAGAGCATGCGAGCGCCTTGCGTCAGGCGCCACAGTGAGGCGAGCCCCATCACCTCGTCGAGCGCGGCCCGCAACGCATCCGGCTCGTAGCCGCACAGACGCACCGTCGTGTCGCAGGCGATGACCTTCGCCCCCAGCCCACGCGCCTCCTCCAGCATCTTCGCGGGCGCGGGCACCCCGAGAGCCTCTCCCCGTGCATGCTCGGCGTGCTCCACCTCCCGCTCCGGCTGACCGAAACGGCCATCCACCAGAGCCCGCAGCGCGTCGAATGCGAAGACGAAGTACACCTCGTCCCCCATCGCCGCGGCGGTGATACCCATCGAGCTCGCCTGGAACGCGGGCTCGTACGTTGCGTGCTGCAAGAAGAAGAAGACGCGTCCGGCCATCGTCCCGGCACTCTATTGTGCATCGAGCCAGAACGGGCGTCCGGCATGTACACTTGGACCTCACGCCATCAGGGGAGCGCCCTCATGACCACCCCGACATTCCCCACCCTGCCCGGCTCCGCAGCCTCACCTCCCCGCGCCAAGCGCGGGCGTTGGTGGACCGTGGCGCTGGGACTGGGGCTCGCCGTGGGCCCCGCGGGCGTCTCGGCCGCGGCGTACCGCCAGACGATGGTCGACCCGTCCGCGGGCTCCTCCGCGCAGAGCGCCCCCTCGGGCGACCTCCAGGCGCGCGTGCTGGCCCTGCTCGACGCGCCGGGAGCACCTGAGGAAGAGAGCTGGCGACGACTCGGGCCACAGGCCATCCCCGTCCTCAGCGCCCTGGTCGTGGATGGCTCCGCGCCCGCATCTCGACGAACCCGCGCGGTGGCCCCACTCGCGTTGCTCGACCCGTCCCTGGGCGCCAACCCCCTTCAGGAAGTCCTCGCGGATGTCCACGCGCCAGCGGAGGTCCGCGTCAGCGCCGCGCAGTCACTCGGGCGATGCCTGGGGATCGGCGCCATCCCGGTCCTCACCCCGCGTCTGATGGATCAGGAGGACCAGGTGCGCGAGGCCGTCGCCGTGGCGCTCGGGCGGCTGGGCGGGCAGCAGGCCCGACTGGCGCTGGAGGAGCGCCTGCCCGTCGAGGAACGTCCGCTGGTCCGCGAAGCCCTCCAGCGGGGCCTCAGCCTCGCGGAGCCGTGACGGCACTGGCGTGACTCGGGGCTCGCCTCGGCACGAGCCTTCCGTTAGATGGGGGCCATGCGCCCCACGGTCCTCCTGTTCGATATCGATGGCACCCTCATCACCACCGGCGGGGCCGGGCGGCGCGCCATGAACCGCGCCTTCGAACAGCTCCACGGCCGCATCGACGCCTGCGACTCGTTCCACATGTCGGGCATGACGGACCGGGGCATCGTCCGCAAGGCGCTGCGCATCATCGGCGTCGAAGACAGCGAAGCCGCCATCGACACGGGCATCGCCTCGTACCTCACCTACCTGGCGGACGAGGTGGCCAAGGTCGATGACGAGCGCTACCGCGTCTACCCAGGCATGCGAGAAGCCGTTCTCGAAGCCCGCACGCGCCCCGGCTTCGCCGTGGGCCTGGGCACCGGCAACATCCGTGAGGGCGCCCGGGTGAAGCTCGAGCGCGTGAACATCTACGACCAGTTCGACTTCGGTGGCTTCGGCTGCGACCACGAGGACCGCGTGGAGCTGATCCGCCACGGCGCGCAGGCCGGCGCCGCGCTGCTCGGTGCCCCTCTGGCCGACTGCCGCGTCGTCGTCATCGGCGACACACCCAAGGACGTCGACGCGGCCCTGGGCATCGGCGCGGAGTGCATCGGCGTGGGTACCGGGACCTTCACCGCCGAGGCCCTCCTCGCGGCGGGCGCGCATGCCGCCTTCCCCGACTTCTCGCACCGCGAGGCGCTCGCGGTCCTGCTCGGCGAGCGCTGACGCCGCCCCCACTCGGAGATGCCCACCGGGTGTGGTATCTCCGCCGCCCCTTCGAGGAGCCCGTCCGCATGTCGTCCACGCTCGAGTCCTATGAGCTCATCCGCTTCGCAGAGGCATTCGAGAGCCGACTCGCCACCGCCGGAGAGATGCTCACCGGCAGGCCGGGCCTCGAGGCCGAGAAGGGGTGGCTCGCCACCGCCCTGGAGCTGGTGCGCACCTCCCGGGAACCCTCCGCGGACGTCCTCGACCGGGTCAAGGACCTGCCCGAACTGGAAGAGGCCCGCGAGGAGTACGCCTTCCAGCAGCTCGGGTTGTGGGTCGACTCGCTGGAGAAGCTCCAAGCCGGAATCACCTTCACCGCCAGCAGTCGCGCGCCCGTCATCGAGGCGCTCTTCCCCCACCTGAAGTTCCCCCAGCTTCGCCGCGCGCCCCGCGACGTCATCGTCGAGTACGCCACCTCTTTCGAGCGCCGCACGCGCAGCACCTACGTGGCGCGCATCTTCGCTCGCGACGACTTCGCACTCGTGCGTCCCGTCATGGAGCAGGTCCTGACGGCCCACGCGGCCTGGCGCTCGAGTCACGAGCCCGCCCCCCTTGCCCCCGAGGTCGAGACCGTCCTGCGCGAGGAGCTCGTCGCACTGGGTCGCAAGCTCGACGTGGCCCTGCGCCAGGCACGACTGCTCTCCGAGGCCGCGCTGGTCCCCGTGCCCAGCGTCTACGAAGCCGCGGGACTCGGCCTCAAACCGAAGCGCCGCGCGGGTCGGGGCCTGGCCCTCACCGACGACGGCATCCCCGGGCTCGACTCCGAGCCCGCGGACTCCATGGAGCCCACCGAGGCCGAGCTGGCTGAAGTCGCCGCGCTCGATGCTGGAGGCCCCGAACACGACCTCGCCCCCACCGAGGCCGCTGCGTCGGACGATGACGAGACCGACCTCGACACGCCCACCGGGGACGGTTCATCCGTGGCATCCGCGACGGACACCGAGGCCACCGCGGCGAGCGGCGCCCCCGAAGTCCACGCATCGGAGGTCGCCGCCGAAGGTGACGCGACGTCTTCCACCGAAGAGGGCGTCGGAGCGACGGCTCCCGCGCGTCCCGTCCACCGAAAGAAGGGCGTACGTGCGTCGGACGCGCCGGCGGCCGAGGTCGCGCCGGGGCGCAAGTCGGCCTCCAGCGTCGATGCCGCCCCGACCGAGGATGCGCACGAACACAGCGCTCCCTCCGACGATGCCCCCGCCTCCTCCGGACACGCGCCGGGACGCAAGCAGACGACCGCCGCCGATGCGCGGGCCTCCTCGACCGAAGACGCGCCCGCGCGAAAGCGGACCGCGAGCACCGCTTCCCCACAGGCATCGGCCCACGCCCCAGGCCGGAAGCAGGCGACCGGCGCCGACGCATTCTCCGCCGGGGAGGCATCCGCACCGAAGCGGACCGCGAGCACCGCTTCCCCACAAGCGTCGACCCACGCCCCAGACCGGAAGAATGCGACCGGCGCCGATGCACTCCCCACCGAGGAGGCATCCGCGCCGAAGCGGGCGGCCGGCGGCGAGCCCTCGCCCCGAGCCGAGCACACGCAGGAGGCCGCTCGCGCGCAGGGGCCTCGCGTGCGCAAGAAGAAGGGCGCATCCGACACCGCTGGCACCGAAACATCCTGAGCGGGCCCCACCCCGCCGCGTGAGAGGAACCCGTCCATGGCGGACGCCCCCCTTCCCATCGACCCGCTCCTGCCGGAGATCGTCTCCACGTTGCGTGGCGCGAGGTCACTCGTGCTCGAGGCGCCCCCCGGCGCGGGAAAGACGACACGTGTACCTCGCGCGCTGCTCGAAGCGGGACTCGGTCAGGGCAAGGAGATCGTCGTCCTCCAGCCTCGTCGGCTCCCCACGCGCCTCGCCGCGCAACGGGTCTCCGATGAGATTGGCGAGCGCGTGGGCGAGACGGTCGGATACCAGGTCCGCTTCGAGGACGTCCGTGGCCCGAAGACGCGCCTGTCCTTCGTCACCGAGGGCGTCCTCGGACGCCGCCTGCTGACCGACCCCACGCTGCGCGACGTGGGCATCGTCGTGCTCGACGAGTTCCACGAGCGGCACCTTTCCGCCGACATCTCCCTCGCCATGCTCCGGCGACTCCAGGAAGGACAACGCCCCGACCTCAAGCTCGTCGTCATGTCCGCGACGCTGGAGGCCGAACCGGTGCGCGCCTACCTGGGCGGCTGTCCCTCCCTCCGCTCCCAGGGGCGCCGCTTCGACGTGAGCGTGGAGTACCTGCCCGCGCCCGATGACCGTCACCTGGACCAACAGGTGCTCTCCGGCCTCAAGCGCCTGTTCGCGAACGGCGTCGACGGCGACATCCTCGTGTTCCTCCCAGGCGCGGGAGAGATCCGCCGCACCCGCGACGCCTGCGCGGAGTTCGCCGAACGGCACGACACCGACGTGCTCCCCCTCCACGGAGACCTGACCCCGGCCGAGCAGGACCGCGCCGTGCGCCGCAGCTCGCGCCGCAAGCTCATCCTCTCCACCAACGTCGCGGAGACGTCCGTCACCATCGATGGCGTGGCCGTGGTCATCGACACCGGCCTCGCCCGCGTCGCCAGTCACTCGCCCTGGTCCGGTCTGCCCACACTCAAGCTGTCCAAGGTCAGCCGCGCCTCCGCCATCCAACGCGCGGGCCGCGCGGGCCGTACCCGCGCCGGACACTGTCTGCGGCTCTACACCCAGCACGACTTCGACGGCCGCCCCGAGCAGGAAGCGCCGGAGATCCGCCGCATGGACCTGGCCGAGACGATCCTCGCCCTGCGCGCGTCCGGCGTCACCGACCTGGGCGCCTTCCCCTTCTTCGAGGCTCCTCCCGCCGCGTCACTCGAGGCCGCGGAGACCCTGCTCGACAGGCTGGGCGCCGTGGACGCTCGGGGACAGGTGACGGACATCGGCAAGCGGCTCCTGCGCTTCCCCGTCCACCCACGCCAGGCCCGCGTCATCGTCGAGGGCGAACGCCGCGGTGTGGGCGCCGAGGCCGCCACGCTCGCGGCCCTCATGGGCGAACGAGACATCCGCCGAGAGGCCCGCGCCAACCTGGGCGGAGGCCACCGCGCGGCCGCCGTGGTCAGCGGCCCTTCCGACCTGCTGGAGTTGCTGGAGCGGTTCCGGGACGCCGAGCGCGCCAACTTCGCCTCGGGCCGGCTGCACTCGCTGTCGCTCGAACAGGGCGCGGTGCAGTCCGTGGACCGCGTCCAGAAGCAGCTCCGGCGCGCGGTGCGCGGTCAGGCCGAGCGCCCCCACCGCCCAGAAGACGTCGAGCAGGCCCTGATGCTCAGCATCCTCGCGGGCTACCCGGACCGCGTCGCGCGTCGGCGGCGACCTCGCGCCCCGGAGCTGCTGATGTTCGGCGGAGGCACCGCGTCCCTCTCCGAGCTGAGCGTCGTCCAGGACGCGGACCTCATGGTCACCGTGGACGCCGAGGAGCGCCCCGGTCGCGGCGCCGTCGTGCGACTGGCCAGCGCCGTGGAGCCCGAGTGGCTCCTCGACCTCTACCCCGACACGCTCGAGGAGGTGGACACCCTCCAGTGGAACGCCGACGCGCGCCGCGTGGAGCGCCTCACACGCCTGTCCTACGGCAACCTGGTGCTCGAGGAGACCCGCGCCCCCGCCCCGCCTTCGGAAGCAGCCGCCCGGGTGCTCGTCGAGGCGGCGCTCGCCGCGGGACCAGGACAGTTCGCCGACCCGGAGGCCCTGGAGCAGTGGCGCACCCGCGTGGCCCTGCTCGCCCAGGCCTTCCCGGAGGCGAAGTTCCCCACCGTGGATGACGCCTTCCTGCGCGACGCGCTCGCGTCGCTGTGCTCGGACGCGCGCAGCTTCAAGGACCTGGAGGGTGTGTCGCTGCTGGATGCCCTGTACGCGCGCCTCTCGTCGGAGCAGCAGCGCCTGCTCGCGGCCCACGCGCCCGAGCGCGTCACGCTGCCCGGCGGCCGCGGCGTCAAGGTCCACTACGAGCCGGGCAAGCCGCCCTGGGTCGAGTCGCGCCTCCAGGACTTCTTCGGAATGGCCCAGGGCCCCAGCGTCTGCGCGGGGCGCGTCCCGCTGGTGCTCCATCTGCTCGCGCCCAACATGCGCGCGGTGCAGGTGACCACGGACCTCGCGGGCTTCTGGGAGCGGCACTACCCGGCGATCCGCAAGGAGCTGTGCCGCAAGTACCCGCGCCACTCGTGGCCGGAGGACCCGAGGCACGCGCAGCCACCCGCGCCCCGGCCTCCGCGCCGCTGAGGGCTAGAAGCGCTTGTGCATCTCCAGGTGGTCGATGCCACCTTCCTCGAACACCGAGCCCACGGCCGTGTAGCCGTGCTTCTTGTAGAACTCGAGCGCGTAGAGCTGGGCGTGCAGCATGATGCCCTCGACGCCACGGCGACGCGCCTCGTCCTCCAGCGACGTCAGCAGCAACGAACCCACGCGGGCCTTGCGGTGCGCCTGGAGCACCGCCATGCGCCCCACCTGCCCCCACTTGCCCTGCTGCCCCGTGGGAGGCTGGGGCAGCATCACCAGCCGACCCGTGCCGATGGCGTGGCCGCCCTGGTAGGCGATGACGTGGTAGGCGTTCGCGTCCTCGGCGTCGCGCTCGATGCCCTCGGGGACGTGCTGCTCCTCGATGAACACCACCTCGCGGATGGCGAGCGCCTGCATGAGCTCCGCCTCACCCTGGATCTGGGTGATGGTGACGGGCGCGGATGTTTCCGTGGGACTGGCCATGTCGAGGGCAAGGTACACAAAAGAAAGCGAGGTCAACAGGCGGAAAAAGCGGCCGGACATGTCAAGGTTCAAACCCTTCATGAGCCTGGCCCCCGGCGCCCGACGCCTCCCCCTGGCGGGCTTCTACTTCCTCTACTTCGCCTCGGTGGGAATCATCCTGCCGTTCCTGCCCGCGTACCTCCGCTCGCTCTCCCTCTCCGCGACGCAGGTGGGTGTGCTGCTGGGCCTGTCGCCGGCCATCTCCCTGCTCGCTCCCCACCTGTGGGGACATATCGCCGACCGCACTGGCCGTGCGGCCCGGGTCCTCACCGCGCTGACGCTCGGCGCGGCGCTCGCGTTCAGCCTGGTGGCGACGTCGCGCACCTTCCCCGCGCTGGTGGCGACGATGGCGCTCTACGCCTGCTTCGCGTCGTCGTTCACGCCGCTGATGGACACGCTCACCCTCCACCACGTGGCGCGCACCGGGGACTCGTTCGCGCGTGTACGCCTGTTCGGCTCCGTGGGCTTCATCGTGTCCACCGTCCTCTTCGGCCTCTTCGCGCCCGGCGTAGGCCCCGCCGTGGTGCGCGTGCCGCTGCTGCTGCTGTCCGCGCTCGTCCCGTGGAGCCTCCTGCTGAAGGACACGACCGCGCCCGACCGGGGCCTGCATCCGCTCGCGGGCCTGCGGCTGCTGCGGCACGCCGACATGCGCTGGCTGCTCGCGGGCACCTGTCTGCACTGGATGGCCTGCGCGCCGTTCCACGGCACCTTCTCCATCCACGTCATGGAGTTGGGGCTATCCACCACCGTGGTGGGGCTGGTCGCCGGGCTGGGCGTGCTGGCGGAGGTCGGCGTCATGGCCTTCTATCCGCGACTCACCGAGGCGCGGACGCCGAGGCAGGTGCTGACGTTCGCGTTCGCGGCGAGCGCGGTGCGCTGGGGCGGCATGGCCCTCACCTCGACGGCGGGAGGGCTGGTGGCGCTGGCGCCGCTGCACGGCCTGACCTTCGGCGCGTTCTACGTCGCGAGCGTGGCCTTCCTCACGCGTCGCGTGCCCCCGGAGCTGCGCGCGTCGGGACAGGCCCTGTTCGCCGCCGTCACGTTCGGGCTCGGGGGGCTCGTGGGCTACATGTCCTCGGGCGCGGGCTACGACTGGCTCGGCGGGCACCGGCTCTTCGCCGTGGCCGCGGTCCTGGAGGTCGCAGCCGCCGTCTTCGTGTCGCGGGCCGTCAGCGCGCCCGCAAGGGAGCAGGGGCTCTCCACGGAGGCCACGGGGTGATAGGCTTCCAGGCCGCATGCGACTCGCCCGACTGTTCGCGCTCACCCTGAGCCTGCTGTCCCTGCCCGCCGCCGCCCAGCCGGAGGTCTTCTTCGGCACCGGCGAGGCCCCCGTCTTCCGCGACACGGACCTGGACCGGCGCTTCGTGCGCACGCGCATGTACCGCGCGCTGGACCAGGGCACCGAGGACGCGGGCTGCGCGCAGGTGGTGGGCGCGCTGCTGACCATGCTCGGAGAGGTGGGGCCGCTGTTCCACAAGCGCGACGAGAACTTCATGCTCGACCCCGTGCTCGCGCACGCGCTCAACACGCAGTTGGTGACGCCGCAGTTCCAGGGCAACACCTTCTTCGTGGCCATGGTGCGCCGCGTGCTCATCGACAAGAAGCTGCGCGCCGAGTGGCTGGCCACCGCCGAGGCCCTCCTGCCGCACTACCCCGCCATCGACATCCCCCGGCTCAAGTTCCTCGCAGACGGCGTGCAGCCCATCGACAGCTTCCTGCTCACCATCCCCGTGCTGCGCGAGCGCTACAAGGAAGAGGTGCTCCGGGTGAACTCCGTGGCGTCCTCCACCGCCGAGGCCCTCTTCCGCGACAACTACCTGGACCACGACGTCACGTTCGCCGGCCTGGAGCTCGTCGACGTGAAGCTCGAGCAGCCGAAGAAGAAGCGCCTCAAGAAGGGCGAGGAGCCGGAGCCCGCGAAGATGATGGCTCGCATGGTGTGGATGGAGCCCGAGCCGGCCTCGACCACGTCCTACGAGTTCCGCTTCGGCAAGCCGCGCAAGCGCGAGCGCGTGGAGATCACCGCCCAGTTGCTCGACAAGCAGTACATGGACCTCAACAAGCTCCTCAAGGGCAGTCGCGTGGTCATCCGGGGCCGCTTCTGGGAGTTCAAGAAGGGCATCACCTCCATCGAGCTGCGCGACGCCCTCATCTTCCAGGACCGGGACTGGACGAAGATCGCCACCTTCGTCGACCCCATGGCCCTGGCCAACTGCCCGCTCGCGGTCAACGACCTCACGGGTATCGCCCCCGTCCAGCCCGGCGCCTTCGGCAAGTTCCGCTGACCGCGGCGCGAGACGGCCGTCCCACCCACCGCACGCGGGCCCCCCGAGGAGCCACCGCTCCCCGCGTGGGAGGACGGCCACCGCGCCCCTGGCATGGGGCCTGCTCACGCCCTCGCACCACTTCACGCGAGGGCAGCCATGAAGGTCGACCGTCCGGACGCATCCCGCAGCGCCACCCCCTCCAGCAAGGCCACGCCCGAGGGCGCACGGTTCCAGGAAGCCCTCAGGACCGCCCGTCCAGCGCGGCCTGGGACCTTGGGCGCGCCCCTGCGCACCGCGCCACCCTCGCCCCCCAAGAGAGGTCCGTCGGGCGTCGGTTCCCTCCCCGCCCCCGCGCCCACGCCGACGACGGGGGCGCTCACCACAGCCGACATGGCGCGGACGCGCGTGGCGCTGGCCAGCCCGGAGGCCCTCGTGGCGAAGCGACAGGTGATGCATGCCGAGTCCCTTCGGCTGAGCACGTCGCGCGGCGAGGCGGGCGCGCGTCAGCAGGAGCACGCCGAGCATCGCCTCACGGAACTCGTCGCGCGGGAGTTGGCGCGGGAGCTTCCGAGGAGCGCTCAGTCCCCCGGCCAGGACTCGCGGAAGGACAGCCCACCTCCTGCCCTGGACCCCACGCGAGTCGAGACGGGGATGGAGCCGGGCGCCGGGACGCCTCGCGGTTCGAACGCCGCGACGACGTCAGGCGCGGCGGCGACGGAAGCCCCGACGACGCAGGTCGACGCGGCGCTCGAGCTCATCGAACGCATCGAGGTCTTCGTGAAGTCGCAGCGCCCCGCCCTGAGCCTGAGCCTGAGGGGCTCGCTGGCCGCGACGGTCGAGGTCGAGCGGACGGGCCCCCGGGAGGTGTCGCTCCGCATCCAGGGCCGGGGGGCTCCGGTGCCCGGCGCGGCGCTGGAGCGCCTGCGCGAAGCCCTGGAGGCACGGGGCCTGAGGCTGAGCACCCTGCGCTCGGAGTGACGGCGCCCGAGACGACGAAGGCCCTCTCGCCGGAGACCGGCGGAGGGCCTTCATCCAGCGCACGGACGCTGTCCGGCTACTTGCCCGGGTTCGGGTCCAGCAGCGAGCGCTTGCCGTCCTTGGCCTTGAACTCCTCGGCCTCGGGCAGTTCCTTCTTCTTCTCCGCGAGGTTCGGCCACTTCGTGGCGAAGTCGGCGTTGAGGGCCTTGTACTCCTTCCACTTCTCCGGCAACTCGGTCTCCGGGAAGATGGCCTTGGTGGGGCACACCGGCTCGCAGGCACCGCAGTCGATGCACTCGTCGGGGTGGATGACCAGGAAGTTCGCCCCCTCGTAGAAACAGTTGACCGGGCAGACCTCGACACAGTCGGTGTACTTGCACTTGATGCAAGGGTCGGCGACGACGTAGGCCATGAACACTCTCCTCTAGGAATTCTTCAGCGCGTCCGTGGGCGCGCAGACTAATGGGTCACACCGGGGATGGCACCCGGAATTTGTGTCGCGTGTCGAGCGAACGGCGCTGTCAGCCCAGCAGGCCCTGGGCCCGCAGCAGCTCCGCCCCGAGGATGGCCCCGCGCGCCGCGCCCATCTTCGTGTTGTGGGAGACGAGCACGTACTTGAAGCCGTTCTCCAGTACACCGTCCTCGCGCACGCGCCCCACCGTGGTGGCCATGCCGCCGTGCGTCTCGCGGTCCAGACGGGGCTGGGGACGGAAGGGGTCGTCCATCAGCTCGATCCACGCGGGAGGGGACGTCGGCAGGTTGTTGGCGACCTCGGCGCCGCGCCACTCGCGCATCGCCTGGGTCACCTCGGCCACGGTGGCCTTCGTCGCCAGGGAGACGAAGACGGACTCGGTGTGGCCCTCCAGGACGTTGACGCGGGTGCAGGTGCAGGAGACCCGGAGGTCGTGGGGGGTGATGGCCGAACCCCCCGAGTCGAGGGCGCCGAGGATCTTCTTCGTCTCCACCTCGACCTTGTGCTCCTCCTTGGGGATGTAGGGGATGACGTTGTCGAGGATGTCCATGCCGATGACGCCCGGGGAGCGCCCGGCGCCGGACATGGCCTGGAGGCTGGTCATGATGACGGCCTTCACCCCGAAGCGCGCGGCCAGGGGGGCCAGCGTCACCGCCAGGCCCGTGGTGGTGCAGTTGGGGCTGGGGGCGATGAAGCCCTTCCATCCCCGGCGGCGCTGCTGCTCGCGGACGAGCGGCGCGTGGGACGCGTTGACGGGGGGGATGATGAGGGGGACGTCCGCCTCGTAGCGGAAGGCGCTGGCGGCGGAGAAGACCGGGATGTCCCGGGCGAGCTTCGGCTCCAGCTCGCGCGCGACGTCCGCCTCCACGGCGGAGAAGACGAGGTCGTAGTCCTTGGCCTCGAGCGCGTCGCCGCTGACCACCTTCATGGCGGCCACCTGGGGCGAGAGCTTCTCGGAGACGAACCACCCGGTCATCCCGTTGGCGTTGCGCAGGGCCTCGCCGTAGGTTTTCCCCGCCGAGCGCGGCGACGCGGCGAGGCCGGTCAGCTCGAAGTACGGGTGGTCCTTCAGCGCGGCGATGAACTGCTGACCCGCGAGTCCGGTGGCGCCGATGAGGGCGGCACGAAGCTTGGCCATGGGGGCGATTCTCCGAGGGAGGATGACCGCCGCTCCATACACCCTTTGACGACGCGCTGCATCCACCGCCCGTCAGTGCTGGGCGGCGGCCCGGGGGCGGACGTGGCGCTCGGTGGGGTATCCCCCGCGGATCCACGCCTGGAGTCCACCGTCCAGACACACGGCGTCACGCCCGTGCATGCGCAGCAGGCGGCAGACACGCCGCAGGTCCGCGCCGTCCGACGCGCAGCCACATAGGACGATGAGCTCGTCGTCGGGGAGCACGCGGTGGTCGCGTGCCACCTCGGTGGGAGACATCCTCAACGCGCCGGGGATGTGCAGGGCATGACGTTCCCATTCAGTGGGGCTGCGACAGTCGATGACGAGCAGTTCGTCGTCTCCCAGGCGCAGGTAAAGCTCGGTACACAGGATGGTGGGCTCCACGAGGACCTCCGCGGGGGCTCTCGGGACTCAACCCGGGCCCCCGGGGACCTCTTCCATGCCGCGCGCCCCGCGGCCCCGCTCGCCGGGCCGGCTGCCCACCCTACAGGCCGAGCTGGCGGGCGATGATCTCGTTCATCACCTCGCTGGCCCCACCGCCGATGGGGCCCAGCCGGGCGTCCCGCCAGTGGCGCTGGATGTCGTACTCCATCATGTAGCCAGCGCCGCCGTGGAGCTGCAGGCACTCGTCCGCCACCCGGCAGGCCGTCTCCGTGGCCACCTTCTTCGCCATGGACGTCTGGGCGACGGCCCACTCCCCGGCGGCGTGCAGGCGCAGCGCATGGTAGGTCAGCTGGCGCGCGCACTCGCGAGCGGTGAACAGGTCGGCGATCTTGTGGCGCACGACCTGGAGCTGGCTGAGCGACTGCCCGAAGGCCCGGCGCGTCTTCACGTGCTCGACGACCTTCTCCAGCATGTCGTCCATGGCGCCCACCGCGCCCAGCGCGAGCGACAGGCGCTCCCACTGGAAGTTGCCCATGATCTGCGAGAAGCCCTGCCCCTCCACGCCCAGGAGGTTCTCCGCGGGGACGCGGCAGTCGTCCAGGAACAGCTCCGCCGTGTCGGACGCGCGCCAGCCCAGCTTGCGCAGCTTGCGGCTGACGGTGAAGCCGGGCGTGCCCTTCTCCACCACCAGCATGGACAGGCCCTTGTGGCCGGCGGACGCGTCCGTCTTCACCGCCATGACCACGAAGTCCGCGCGCACGCCGTTGGTGATGTACGTCTTGGAGCCGTTGACGACGAAGTGGTCCCCGTCGCGCCGGGCGGTGGTGCGCAGGCCCGCGACGTCGGAGCCGGCGTCCGGCTCCGTGATTCCGAGCGCGCCGACCTTCTCCCCGCGGATGGCCGGGGCGAGCCAGCGGCGCTTCTGCGCGTCCGTGCCGAACAGATGGAGGGGCCCGGTGGCGATGGTGAACTGAGCCCCCAGCCCCGCGGACACGCCGCCCGACCCGCAGCGTCCCAGCTCCTCCAGGAGCACCGCTTCGTAGAGCTCTCCCGCGGACGTGCCGCCGTACTCCTCCGGGTACTTCAGCCCCAGGAAGCCCAGCTCGCCGAAGCGGGCGAACAGCTCCCGGGGGAACTCCTCCGCCTCCTCCCACTGGTTGGCGAACGGGAGGATCTCCTTGTCCACCACCGCGCGCACCGTGCGCCGGAACGCCTCGTGCTCTTCCTGGTACAACCCATGGCCATGCAGCATCACGACCTCTCGTCCATGTGAGCGAGGCGGGCTCGCGACGCATCCCGCCACCGGGAACACCCTTCCGGGCGGGATGGTACCGGGGCGCCGCCCCGCCCCGCTGCTCTTCCTTGACCGGACCAACCTGGGCTGCGTATAAACCCGGTCCCCAAGCCGCTGGCGCCATAGCCAAGTGGTAAGGCAAAGGTCTGCAAAACCTTCATTCCCCGGTTCGAATCCGGGTGGCGCCTCTGAAAGAAAAGGCCCGATGCGGAGAGTCGCTCCGCATCGGGCCTTCTCTTTTTCACGGGTCGATTCCGAGGCAGGGGCGCTTCAGCAGCCCAGCTCGACGGCGCCGATCTCCGGGGCCGCGCCGCAGAACGGCAGGCCCACGTCGACGCCCTTGTCCACGGCGAGGGCGCCGGGGCTGAAGCCCTCGCCCAGGTCGGCGGAGCCGCTGGCGGACGAGGTGTCACCGGCGCTGGACATGAACTGGTCCACGGCCATCACCACCCCGTCCTTCTTGCACTGACCGCCGGCCGACAGGAGGTTGTGGCCCAGCTTCAGGCCCGGCGCCTGCCCCCCCATGTCGATGGCGACGGGGGCGTCGAGGATGTTGTTGCGGATGACCGGGCTCTGCGTGGCGCCGCCCGTGCCGTGGCCCATGATGAGGGCTGAGTTGGCGCGGGTGATGGTGTTGTTGACGACGATGGTCCCCTTGGAGTTCTCCAGGCGGATGCCCGTGCCCTCGCCCCCACCGGCGCTGGTGATGTCGTGGATGCGGTTGCGGCGGATGACGATGCCGGAGGGGACCGGCCCCTCGTGGTTGCCACCGACGGAGATGCCCTTGGCGCCGTCGTAGATTTCGTTGTCCTCCACCATCACGTTGCTGGCGGAGTAGTGGACCACGACGACGTCGCCCTTGGCGGTGCTGGTGGGCCGGAACTGGTGCATCCGGTTGTTGCGGACGACCACGCCGTAGCACGTCTTGATGTCCACCGCGTTCTCGCGGTTGGCGTAGAAGTGGTTGTTCTCCACCAGCAGCCCGTCCGCCGGCGGCAGCGAGCTGAAGCCCTCGGGCCCCAGACACTGCACGGAGTCACCCGAGTTGTCGTGGACGTCGTTGTTGCGGACGGTGATGTTCTTGGACGTGGGCTGCACGACGATGCCGTGCGAGTCCTTGTTGCCGGTGGTCCGCACGAAGTTGTGGATGTGGTTGTTCTCGATGATGGCGCCGGTGGCCTTGTTGAAGGTCGTCACGCCCGCGCCGCCACCGCCGTGGTGCAGTTCCGAGTTCGCCAGCGTGGAGCCCGCGACGTTGCCCTCGAAGGCGACGCCGAAGATGTTCTGGCCCTGCACGTCCAGATTGAACCCGTCGATGATCCAATGCGGCCGACGGACCTGCACGAGCGCGCCGGAACCACCGCCCGGGATGACGCGGGGGCTGCCCTCGCCCTGGAGGGTGATGGGCTTGCCGTCGCTGCCCGCCTTCGCGTTGGCGCCGATGACGATGCGCTCGGGATAGGTGCCGGCCTTCACGCGGATGACCTCGCCCGGGCCCGCGCGGCCGATGGCCGCGGAGAGGGTCTTCAGCGGCTGGGCGTCGCTGCCGTCACCGGAGTCGTTGCCGGAGCGGCTCACCACCCACTCGCGGGAGTAGGACGGCGTGGCCGCGGCCGACAGGGCCTTGGCATGGATGCCCGGCTGGGGGGACGGCGTGACGATGGCCGCATGGTCGGCGTGCGAGGGAAGAGACGCGACGGGCGTGTCCGGCACGGGCTGCACGCCGATGGGCGGCAGGGTGCCCGTGGCGTTCGCGGGCGCGGCGTCGGCGCCAGCGGCCGGAGCGGCGGGGGCGGGCGCGGCGGCCGGGGGCGTGGTGGGCAGGTCGATGTTGCCCAGGAACGGCAGGTTCACGTTCGCGCCGTGGGCGGCGGTCGCACCGAGAACGAACAAGCTGGCGGCCAGCGCGGCCTTCGGAGTCTTCAACGTCAAGCAGTTGCCTCCTCGAAATCGCATGAGCGGTTGGAACGCCCACCGCGCCGGGGTCTATTCGCCGGACGACAAGTGGGGGCGGGCGGAGCGCCGGGCGACCGGTCCGTGACAGGCCCCTCCCTGGCGGGTACGGTGACGCCCCCCGTGCGCACCGCCGTCCCGCTCCTGCTCTCCGCCCTGCTCGCCACCGCCTGCGCGAGCCCGAAGACCCCGTCCAGCGCGGAGCCTCCTCCCGTGGCCATGCCGGTGGCGGGCCCCGTGGACGCGGGCACTCCCGCCGCGCCCGGCGAGGACGGCGGGAGCGCGGACGCGGGCACCGACACGTCCGGCGCCGCCCTGGACCTGCCGCCCGCGCCCGGAGAGGACCCGCTGGCCCAGGGCATCCCGGGCCCGGGCGACCTCAAGCGCCTGGACTTCCGCGGCGGCGAGCCCCGCCTGCCCATCCGGCTGATGGAGGGACGGCGCGAGGTGACGTTCTCGCCGCGGGGCCGCATGCGGATGCGCTTCGGCGGCGCCGGGGACCGGGTGCTGGACGCGGCCTCCGGGACGCGTTGGACCGTGCGCGTGACGCAAGGGGAGCCCGCGGCGCTGCTGGCGCGCGTGCAGTTGGCGGAGTTCCGGTTCGCGGACCGCGAGGGGCTGGCCGCGGCGCAGGAGGAGTGGCGCGCGCGGGGGCTGGCGGTGCGGACACACGTGCTGGGCGCGGTGTACGGCATCGCGGGGAAGGTCATCGACAACCGGCGCGTGCTGCTGCTGGTGGACGAGGCGCACTCCGTCGAGGACGCGGCGAAGGGCCAAGCGGAGCTGCTGCGCACGTTCGGCGTGCGGACCAACCTCTTCGAGGAGGTGCGCCAGCCGGCGCGCGCCATCCTGGAGGTGCGCGACGAGTCCGGCGCGGTGGTGGGCCTGGCGCAGGATCGGCTCGACGCGGAGACGCCGGACGGCGCGGGCTTCGACGTGCGGCAGGTGGAGTACGGCGTGGGCTACGACTTCCACGGCTTCGAGGACCGCACCTTCCGGGGCGCGCTCCAACTGGTGGTGGACCGCGCCGGGCTCCTGGCGGTGGTGAACGTGGTGCCGCTGGAGGACCTGCTCAAGGGGCTCGTCCCGGCGGAGATCTTCGCCCGGGCCCACCCGGAGGCCCTCAAGGCCCAGGCCGTCACCGCGCGGGGCGAGGTGCTGGCGAAGGTGGGCATCAAGCACCTGGCGGACCCGTACCTGCTCTGCGCGGAGCAGCACTGCGCGGTGTACCGGGGACGCACGGGCGAGGCGGCCAGCACGACGGCGGCCGTGGAGGCGACGCGGGGCGAGGCCCTGTTCGGCGTGGGCGGCCGGCTGGTGGACTCCGTCTACAGCGCGGTGTGCGGGGGCCACACGGAGGACAACGACATCGTCTGGGGCGGCCCCCCGGACCCGAACCTCCGCGGACGACCGGACACGCTGGACCCCTCCGCGCCGGACCTGGACCCCTCACGCCTGGAGGCCTGGCTGGCCGCCCCCTCGCCGCGGGCCGCCTGTCGGATGTCCAGCTTCGCCCAGCCGAGCAAGTTCCGCTGGGAGAAGCGTTTCACGGCGGGTCAGGTGGACGCACTGACGGCGAAGCTGGGGGTGGGACGCGTCCAGGCGATGAGCCTGGGTGAGCGGGGGGTCTCCGGCCGAGCGCGGGTACTCTCCGTGTCCGGGGACCAGGGCGCCACCCAGGTGCGCGGCGAGCTGAACATCCGCCGCCTCTTCGGGATGCTCAACAGCAGCATGGCGGTCGTGGAGGCCGAGCGGGACACCGAGGGACGGCCCACACACTGGGTTTTCCGTGGCGGAGGCTGGGGCCACGGAGTAGGCATGTGCCAGAATGGAGCTATCGGTCGGGCGGAGGCTGGCCAGCGCTACCAGGACATCCTCCGGCACTACTTCAATGGCGCGGAAGTGGCCCCCATCTATTGAGGTCCAGCGGGGGGCGCGCCTGCTGAGCAGTACACGTCTCGTGAATGCCCTCCCCTGTCCTGCTGTTGTGTGCCGAACGGGTCGGGACTAGCCCGCCGCCTCGGAGGTTTATCATCGCGCCGTGAGCACGGGTTCTTCTCACACAGACTGGCGCCGCAAGCGGCGGCGAGGCTCCCCCTGGCGCGTGGTCGCAGCGGTGGCGCTCGCCCTCTTGCTGCACGCCGTCTATCTGGGCGCGGTGTTGCTCACCGGTGCGCTGTCCCCCGCCTCCCGCGACCACAAGGACGTCACCCGTCCTCCCACCTCCGTGGCGGTCCGGCCCCTGACGGCCGACCAGTGGGCGCGCAACCGGGGCAAGGCGTCGCCGCAGACGCAGCCCCGCCCCTCCGAGCGCCCCCGCGTCGAGGAGAAGAAGGAAGAGAAGAAGGAGGAGAAGCTGGAGGGCCAGGTGGTGGACCTGGCCCCGGGCAACGAGCAGAAGGCCCCGGACGCCAAGTACCTGGCGGAGCACGACAACCGGGTGGAGAAGGAGACGCGCGCCCGCGAGCAGACCCCCTTCTACCGAAACGCCATGCCCCAGCGGACCGCGCCCCAGGAGCAGAAGGGGGCGAGCGCGCAGCCCCAGGCGCCGCGCACGGGGGGCAACAACGGGCTGGGCAACGACGACAAGCCCGCCTCGGAGAGCACCCAGAAGTTCGCCTTCGAGATGCCGGACATCCACCGCAAGGACGAGGTGAAGGTGAAGTCGGACCCCACCACGCCGGGCGGGGTGGCGGTGCGCAACCAGAACGAGAGCGACGAGATGACGGGCAACTCGAAGCGCCTGCGCATCCAGCCCGGCCAGGGCGACGAGGAGGCGGGTTCCTCGGGCCGCGTGGGTTCGCCGGGCATCGCCGCGCTCATGCCGTCGCAGGCGGCCATGGACAAGGTCCTGGGCGCCGCGCCCAACGACCACCTGCGCGACGTGGACGAGGGCGACCAGACGCTGCTCAACTCCCGCGAGTGGAAGTACGCCAGCTTCTTCAACCGCGTGAAGCAGAGCGTGGGCATGCACTGGAACCCGAACGACCAGCTCCAGCGCAGGGACCCCACCGGCTCCATGTACTCCGGCAAGGACCGGTACACGCTGTTGGAGATCACCCTCGACGAGAAGGGGCGCATCACCGACATCCAGGTGGAGAAGAGCAGCGGCCTGGACTTCCTGGACCTGGAGGCGGTGTCCTCGTTCCAGCGCGCGCAGCCCTTCCCCAACCCGCCAGCGGGGCTGCTCAGCGACGACTCCAAGGTGAAGTTCTCCTTCGGCTTCTTCATGGAGTTCGGCGGTGGTCCGCGGATGCGGTTGTTCCGGCAGCCCAACTGACGTCCAGTGATTCACGCGAGACGCCACGAGGTCTCGCGACCGGGCGCGCTTCCCGTTAGGGTGGCGCGACGTGGAAACCTCCCCCGCCGACAGGACCGCCGCGCTGCAGCAGCGCAACCAGCGCATCCGCTTCGTGCTGTTCGCCATCCTCCTGGCGAACTGGTTCGTGGCCGGGGCGAAGCTCATCTTCGGGTTCATGAGCCAGTCGGCCGCGGTGACGGCGGACGGGCTGCACTCGTTCATCGACGGCAGCTCCAACGTGCTGGGGCTGGTGGCCATGGGCGTGGCGTCGCGGCCCGCGGACGACGACCACCCCTACGGCCACGGCAAGTTCGAGGCGCTCGCGTCGCTGGGCATCGGCGCGATGATCGGCATCGGCATGTTGGAGCTGGGGCGCATGGCGCTCGACTCCCTGATGCATGACCGGCACGCGGAGGTGACGCCCGCCATGGCCGGCGTCATGGTGGTCACCCTGGTCATCAACCTGGTGGTGACCCGCGTGGAGCGCCACTACGGCGAGCGCTACAAGAGCACCCTGCTCCTGGCGGACGCGAGCCACACGCTGTCGGACGTCTTCGTCACCATCGCGGTGCTGGCCTCGCTGGGGCTCGTCGCGCTGGGCTATCCCAAGGCGGACGGCGTGGTGGCGTTGGTGGTGATGGTGTTCGTGGCGTGGGTGGCCTACGGCATCGTCCGGCAGGCGGTGGGCATCCTCTCCGACACCGCGCGCCTGGACGCCGCGCAGGTGGCGCAGCACACCATGGCCGTGTCGGGCGTGCGCAGCTGCCGCGACGTGCGCAGCCGGGGCATGGAGGAGAGCGTCTACGTCGACCTGAAGATCGAGGTCGACCCGGAGCTCACCACCGCCCAGGCCCACGAGGTGGCGGACCGCGTGGAGCGCACCCTCCACGCCGCCTACCCGCAGGTGGTGGACGTGGTGGTCCACGTCGAGCCCGAGCACGCCCCCCCCGCGCGCGCGGACGTCAGCCCCCACCCGGGCTGAGCGCGCGCCCCGGACGCAGCACGAGGTCCCCGGGCCCCGCGCCCTGCCCCGCGCGGTCCCATGAAGAAGGGCCGCCTCCCCAGGTGGGAGACGGCCCTCGAACGGCACCGACGGGCGCGACTCAGGCCGTGGCGGCCTTGGACGGCTCCGGCGTCATGTAGTCCTCGATGGGGGGGCACGAGCACACGAGCTTGCGGTCACCGAGCACGTTGTTCAGGCGCCCCACGGACGGCCAGAACTTGTTCTCGCGCACCCACGGGGCCGGGAACACGGCCAGCTCGCGCGAGTACGGCCGGTTCCACTCCGGCGCGGTGACGACGCGCGAGGTGTGCGGCGCGTGCTTCAGGACGTTGTTGTCCTTGGGCATGCGGCCCTCCTCGATTTCGCGGATCTCCTGGCGGATGGCGATCATCGCGTCGCAGAAGCGATCCAGCTCCGCGCGGGACTCGCTCTCCGTCGGCTCGATCATCAGCGTGCCGGCCACCGGGAAGGACACCGTGGGCGCGTGGAAGCCGTAGTCCATGAGCCGCTTGGCCACGTCCTCCACCTCCACGCCGGAGGTCTTCTTCAGCGGGCGCAGGTCGACGATGCACTCGTGCGCCACCTTGCCGCGCTTGCCCCGGTAGAGCACCGGGTAGTGGGGCTGGAGCCGCTCGGCGATGTAGTTGGCGTTGAGGATGGCCAGCTTCGTGGCCTGGGTGAGGCCCTCGCCGCCCATCATCGAGATGTACATCCACGAGATGAGCAGGATGCTCGCGCTGCCCCACGGCGCCGCGGAGATGGCGCCGATGCCGTCCGCGCCGCCCGTCTGGATGACCGGGTGCCCCGGCAGGAACTTCACCAGGTGGCTGGCCACGCAGATGGGGCCCATGCCCGGGCCGCCACCGCCGTGCGGGATGCAGAACGTCTTGTGCAGGTTGATGTGGCAGACGTCCGCGCCCACCAGCCCCGGCGCCGTCAGGCCCACCTGGGCGTTCAGGTTGGCGCCGTCCATGTAAACCTGGCCGCCGCGCTCGTGGATGATGGAGCAGATCTCCTTGATCTCCTCCTCGAACACGCCGTGCGTGGACGGGTACGTCACCATCAGCGCCGCCAGCCGGTCCTTGTACTCGTCCGCGCGCACGCGCAGGTCGGCCAGGTCGATGTTGCCGTTCTCGTCGCACTTCGTGACGACGACCTTGTAGCCGGCCATGACGGCGGAGGCCGGGTTGGTGCCGTGCGCGGAGGACGGGATGAGGCACACGTCGCGGTGCCCCTGGCCACGGCCCTGGTGGTACGCGCGGATGACGAGCAGCCCCGCGTACTCACCCTGGCTGCCGGCGTTGGGCTGCAACGAGCAGCCCGCGAAGCCGGTGATGGTGGAGAGCATCTGCTCCAGCTGCTCGAAGATGACCTTGTAGCCGGCCGCCTGCGAGGTGGGCGCGAACGGATGGAGCCGGCCGAACTGGGGCCACGTCACCGGGATCATCTCCGCGGTGGCGTTGAGCTTCATGGTGCAGCTCCCCAGCGGAATCATCGAGTGCGTCAGGGACAGGTCCTTCGCCTCGAGCCGCCGGATGTAGCGCAGCATCTCCGTCTCGGAGTGGTAGCTGTTGAAGACGGCGTGGGTGAGGAACGGGCTCGCGCGGCGCAGCCCCGGCTCCACCGGGCTCTCCACGGGGCTTGCCCCCACCTCCTCCAGCGACGGGGCCGCGGACTTGCCGGCGCCGGTGGCGAAGGCGGTCAGGATGGCCTCCACGTCCGCAGGCCGCGTCGTCTCGTCCAGGGACACGCCCAGCGTCTTCTCGTCGATGCGGCGGAAGTTCATCCGCGCCGCCTCGGCGGCGGCCAGCACCGCGCGCACCTGCGGCGGCGACAGCTCCACGCGCAGCGTGTCGAAGTACTGCTCGTGCCTGGTCTTCAGCCCCAGCTTCGCCAGCCCCCGCGCCAGGAGCACCGTCAGGCCGTGCACGCGCTCGGCGATGGACTTCAGGCCCTTGGGGCCGTGGTAGACGGCGTACATGCTGGCGATGACGGCCAGCAGCACCTGCGCGGTGCAGATGTTGGACGTCGCCTTCTCGCGGCGGATGTGCTGCTCGCGCGTCTGGAGCGCCATGCGCAGCGCGCGCCGGCCCTGGGCGTCCTCGGACACGCCGATGAGGCGGCCCGGCATCACGCGCGTGAAGGCGTTCTTCGTGGCGAAGTAGCCCGCGTGCGGGCCGCCGTAGCCCATGGGCACGCCGAAGCGCTGCGCGCTGCCCACCGCCACGTCCGCGCCGAACTCGCCCGGGGGCGTCAGCAGCGTCAGGCTGAGCAGGTCCGCCGCGACGACGAGCAGGCCGCCCGCCGCGTGCACCTTCTCACCGAAGGCGCGGTAGTCGTGGACCGCGCCGTCCGTGGCCGGGTACTGCACCAGCGCGCCCACGTACTTCTTCGCGCCCAGGTCCACGGTGCGGTGGTCGCCCACCACGATCTCCAGCCCCAGCGGCGCCGCGCGCGTGCGCACCACGTCCACCGTCTGCGGGTGGCAGGCCTCGGAGACGAAGAAGGCGACACCCTCGTCCTCGCCCTTGGCGTGCAGCGCCAGCGCCATGGCCTCCGCGGCGGCGGTGCCCTCGTCGAGCAGCGAGGCGTTCGCCACCTCCAGCCCCGTCAGGTCCATCACCATCGTCTGGAAGTTGAGCAGCGCTTCCAGCCGGCCCTGGGCGATCTCCGCCTGGTACGGCGTGTACTGCGTGTACCAGCCCGGGTTCTGGAAGATGTTGCGCAGGACCACGTTGGGCGTGTGCGTGTCGTAGTAGCCCATGCCGATGAAGGACCGGAACACCTGGTTCTTCGCGGCGATGGCCTCCAGCAGGGTGAGCAGCTCGTGCTCGCCGCGCGCGGGCCCGAGCCGGAGCGGCTCCCTGGAGCGGATGGCCGGCGGCACGGTCTGCTCGATGAACGCATCGAGCGAGTCCACGCCCAGCGCGGACAACATCTGCTTCAGCTCCTGCTCGTCCGGACCGATGTGCCGGCCGGCGAACGACTCCTGGTACTTCCAGTTCAAGGACATGGCGGTGGTGGCTCGCGAGCGACCCGCTGACGACCGGGTCGGAAAATTCGAGGACCGTCACTAACAACGGTCCCGCGGCGCTTCACTCTCAGGCGGACTCGAGCAGCTTGGCGTACGCGGCGGCGGACAGGAGCGAGTCCAGTTGCTTGGTATCCGAGGGGGCGATCTTGATGAGCCAGCCGTCGCCGTAGGGGTCGGCGTTGACGTCCTCGGGGCTGGACTCCAGCTCCGGGTTGACCTCCAGCACCTTGCCGGAGATGGGCGCGAACAGCTCGGAGACGGCCTTGACGGACTCGACGGTGCCGAAGGGCTGGCCCTCGGTGACGGTGGCGCCCACCTTGGGCAGCTCCACGTAGACGACGTCACCGAGCGTGTTCTGGGCGTGGTCGGTGATGCCGACCGTGACCTTGTCGCTCTCGACGCGGGCCCACTCGTGCTCCTTGGTGTACTTCAGATCGCTGGGAATGTTGGACATGGGGTGCTCCTCTGAAACACAGGGGGACGACAGGGGCTTCAGGGCTTCTTGTAGAACGGCGTCTTCACCACCACGGCGGGCACCGCGCGGCCCCGGATGTCCACGTCGAAGGTGGACCCCTCGGAGGAAAGCTCCGCGGGCACGTACCCGATGCCGATGGCCTTCTTGCCGAGCGAGGGCGCGGCGGTGCCGCTGGTCACCTCGCCCACCGGGCGGCCGTCCTTGTGGATGGCGTAGCCGTGGCGGGGGATGCCCGCGCCCGTCAGCTCGAAGCCCACCAGCTTGCGCTTCACGCCCGCGGCCTTCTGCGCGACCAGCGCCTCCTTGCCGATGAACGCCGGCTTGTCGAGCTTGACGATCCACCCCAGGCCCGCCTCCAGCGCGGTGTGGGTGTCGTCGATGTCGTTGCCGTAGAGCGCGTACTTCATCTCCGTGCGCAGGCTGTCGCGCGCGCCCAGGCCACACGGCTTGACGCCGTCCTGCTGGCCCTCGGTGAGCAGCGCGTTCCACAGCGCCACCGCGTCACCCGGGGCGCAGTACAGCTCGAAGCCGTCCTCGCCCGTGTAGCCGGTGCGGGAGATGATGGCGCGCACGCCGGCGACCTCGCCCTCGGCGAAGCGGTAGGTGCCGATCTTCGACAGGTCGATCCGGGTCAGCCGCTGCACCAGGCCGGCTGCCTTGGGTCCCTGTACGGCGATCTGCGCGAACTCCTCGCCGCGGTCCACCGGGGTGCCCCCCTTGGCGTGGGCCTTCATCCACGCGAAGTCCTTCTCGCGGTTGCTGGCGTTGACGCAGATGAGGATGCGCTCGGGGCTGAAGCGGTAGGCGACGATGTCGTCCACGAAGCCCCCCTGCTCGTTGAGCAGCCCCGCATAGACGGCCTGGCCGTCCGCGATGCGGGCCAGGTCGTTGGAGATGAGAGCATTGACCGTCTCGAGGGCGCCCGGGCCGGAGAACTCGATCTCCCCCATGTGCGAGACGTCGAACAAGCCGACGGCGTTGCGCACGGCCTCGTGCTCGGCGATGAGGGAGGAGTACTGCACGGGCATGTCCCAGCCCGCGAAGTCGACCATCCGAGCGCCCAGCGCGCGGTGTGCCTCGTTGAGGGGCGTACGCCGGGTCATCGTCTTCTCCTGAAGGGGGTTGAAAACGGCGCGGACTATAGCCGCGCACCTTCACCGATCAAGGCCGACGCGGACCGTCTACACTGGGCCGGACATGAAGATTCGTAATCGGCTGAATCCGTCCAACCCCTGTTTCTCGTTCGAGTTCTTCCCGCCGAAGACGGACGAGGGCGTGGCCAACCTGCTCCGGACGCTGGAGGACCTGGCGCCGCTGGAGCCGGGGTTCGTGTCCGTGACGTACGGCGCCGGAGGGAGCACGCGCGACCGGACGGTGGAGCTGGTCAGCCGCATCAAGGCGCAGACGGGCATCGAGGCCATGGCCCACCTGACGTGCGTGGGCCACACGCGCGAGGAGCTGCGGGACCTGCTGCAGCGGCTGGCGGCGGCGAAGGTGGAGAACGTCCTGGTGCTGCGCGGCGACCCGCCGCTGGGCGAGAAGACGTTCGTCCCGGCCCAGGGCGGCTTCGCCTACGCGTCGGAGCTGGTGCAATTCATCCGAGAAGAGGATTTCACCTTCTGCCTGGGGGGTGCGTGCTATCCCGAGGGGCACGTGGAGACGGCCTCGCGCGACGACGACCTGCGTCATCTCAAGGCGAAGGTGGACGAGGGGCTGGACTTCGTGGTGACCCAGCTCTTCTTCGACAACGCGTTCTACTTCGACTTCGTGGAGCGGGCCCGGCGCGCGGGCATCAACGTCCCCATCGTCCCCGGCATCATGCCCATCACCAACTACGAGCAGGTGCAGCGCTTCACGCGCATGTGCGGAGCCACGGTGCCCATGCGCCTGGGGCTGCAGCTCGAGCGGGTGAAGGACCAGCCGGACGCGCTGGTGCAACTGGGCGTGGCGCACGCCACGGTGCAGTGCATGGAGCTGCTGTCGCGCGGCGTGCCCGGCATCCATTTCTACACGCTCAACAAATCCCCGGCGACGCGGATGATCGTGAGCGCACTGAGAGCCCGTACATGAGCGGTCCTGGAATCCACCTGCCCCCGGAAGATCCTCGCACGAAGGTCGTCGAGATGATCCGGGCCCCGGCCTTCTTCCTGCTGTGCTCCGGGGTGTTGAACGTCCTCTTCAACCTCATCGGCTTCGTGCTCGCGGCCCTCAAGGTGACCTCGCCGCTGGCGCCCCAGGGCGCCGCCGCGACGCTGGACCTTTCGCCGGGGCTGGCGCTGATGCTGCTGGTGGGCGTCCTGTGCGGCGTGCTGTCCGCCTGGGGCGCGATGAGCGCGCTGAACCTCAAGGGCTACGGCCTGGCGACGGTGGGCGGCATCACCGCGCTCTACATCCTGTCGCCCGCCTGCGTCGTCGGCGTGCCGGTGGCCATCTGGATGCTCTTCACGCTGCGCCGCGACGGCGTGCGCGAGGCCTTCCGGAGCTGAAACGCCCGCCGCGCCAATCCCTCGCATGCGGGCCCCCCGGCGCCCGCGCGGCGCCACCGCGCGGGTCTGCTAGGGATTGCAGGACACGTCCGGGGCGGCCTGGGCCCGCGGCAGGGAGATGGTGAAGACGCTGCCCTTCCCCTCGCTGCTCTCCACGCGCAGGGTGCCGCCGTGCTGGCGCACCGTGTCGGACACGACGGCCAGGCCCAGCCCGGTGCCGTGCTCCTTGGTCGTGAAGAGGGGATCGAAGATGCGCTCCAGCACGCGGTCCGGGATTCCGGAGCCGTTGTCGGAGACGCGGATGTGGAAGGCCCTGCCGCCCCCCTCCTCCGCCGACACCTCGACCACGCCCTCGCGCTCCGAGGGCATGGACTCCATGGCGTTCTGCACCAGGTTGATGAGCATGCGGCGCAGCAGCTCCCGGTCCACCCACGGCGTCTCCATGCCGGCGGCGACGCGGTTCTCCACCCGCACCCCCGCGCGGGCGGGGACCACGTCGATGACCTCGTCCACCAGCGCGTGCAGCGCGCAGGGCCCGAGCACCAGGGGCCGCTCGCGCACGAACTCCAGCAGCTCCGAGGTGATGTTGGAGCACACCGCCAGCTCCCGCTCCACGATGTCGAGGAAGCGCTGGAGGCGCGAGCCGTCCCCCACCCCGTCCGTGCCGCGCAGCCGCCGGGCCACCGCGGCGTTGGCGGTCCGGGCCGCGGCCAGGGGGTTGCGCAGTTCGTGGCTCACCGTCGCCGTGCGCTGCCCCACCGCCGCCAGCTTCTCCATGCGCGCGGCCAGCTCCCGCGAGTCGCGCAGCTCGCGCAGGCTGCGCTCCATGGCGCGCTCGCGGTCCACCCGCTCGCGCTCACACGCGCGCTCGAGCAACACCTGCTGCTCGGCCACGCGCCACATCTCCCGCGACACGCCCCGGCACGCGACGATGAGCACCGCGTCCACCAACCCCACCCACAGCGCCAGCTCCAGCACCCGCCAGCCCGTGTCCGCGGTGACGGCCAGCAGCTCCGGCCACCCCGCCGCCCGCGCGCCATGGACCAGCAGCGCCGCGCCACCCGCCGTCAGCAGCACGCGCGGGTCGCGATAGAAGGACAACAGCGCCAGCGAGCCGAAGACGTGGAAGTGCGCCTCGATGCGCCCGCCCGACAGCAGGATGAAGAGCACCGACCACAGCACCTGGGTGAGGGCCACCACGTGCCGCGTCACCACCGCGCCCGGCCTGCGCCAGACGAGCAACGCGGGCAGCACCGCCAGCGGCACGCCGGACACGAGGCACCACTCCCACAGGTCCCCCGACCGCCCCGCCCACGCGGAGGGCGTGGCCACGGTGGCCAGCAGCAACGCCACCAACCACTGCCCTCCCATCAACCAGACCGACAGCGCGTCCGCGCGACGACGGATGGCGTCCAGGTAGGCGGCGAGCAGCACGCGGGCCCGCGAATCCCGCTCGACGTCGGGATGCGGAGCCTCCAGTCCTCCCACGCCGCCGGGCACGCCAGGACGGAGGCTGGCCGCCGCCCCGGAGCCCCGCATGAAGGACTCGCACGCGCCCGCATGCCCCGACGACGCCCGCACGTCGAGCGCATCCACTTCGTGATTGTTCGACATCCTCAGGCTCACCCCGGCCGTACTGGCCCCTCAGGATCCGCCCCATTCTAACGCGCCGCACCCATCCAGCAATACCATTCTGTCAGGTTAAGCAGGTTGTGACTCGACCAACAGAGCGTTCCAACGCCCGGGCACGGACGCGATGTGCGGGTTTACACGCAGGCGCGGCAATGAATGGCGTTGTACCGGGGTACAATTCCAAAGCCAGACGAAAAGACGGCCCGCGAATCCCGCTTTGGATCGAGTTGCAAGAAATCGCCATCACCCTATCATCGACCGCGTGGTGACGGCGGAAGACGCGGCCTGCCTCGTATGGCTTGTCCATGCGGGCCGGGCTGGAGGCTCCGCCGACGGCTGGCGTTGGATTCAAGGGCCCCGCTCCTCCCCGGGGGGGTGGGAGGAGCGGGGCTCGTGGTTTCCCGTCAGCGCGCCGCGTGCGCCAGGAGCTTGTGCAGCAGCGGGTCGCACACGTCCTTCCCCCGCAGCGCCGAACGCCAGCGCTCGGGGATGCCCCGCACGCCGTGCAGGAGCCCCGCGATGCCGCCGGTCACCGCCGCGGTGGTGTCCGTGTCGTGGCCCAGGGCGATGGCGGCCTTCACCATCTGCTCGAACGTGCCACCCCGCTGGACACACTCGAGCGAGGAGCGCAGGCAGTCCACGACATACCCCGTGCCCGTGCCCGAGGCGGGGACGGCGTCGGTCGGGAAGAGGTGGGTGTCGAGCTCCGCGCGGACCTCGGAGCCCTCGGGGTGCAGGGAGCGGAAGGTGTCGAGCGCGGACTCCCACGGGTCCGGGGCCTCGTCGAGCACGCGGCGCGCCCAGAGACAATACAGCGCGCAGCACGCGAGCGCGCGCGCGTGGCCGTGCGTCACGCGCGACTGCGCCATGGCGTCCGCGACCAGCTGCGCGTCGGAGCCGGTGTGCCACAGCGCCAGCGGGAGCACCCGCATGAGGGAGCCGTTGCCGTTGTCCCTCACCCCGGCCGGCCCGGCCTCCAGCGCGGGCGTCCCCGAGCGCAGCGCGTGCAGGGCGAGGTCCGTCTGGATGCCCACGTCGAACACCTGGCCATCCACGGCGAGGTAACCCCACTCGCGCCAGTTCACCAGGCGGCGGCCCAGGTCCTCGACCTCCAACCGGCCCTGGTACAGCAGCGAGTCGAGCAGGCAGAGCGCGTGCGCGCCGTCGTCGGACCAGGTGCCCGGCGGCACGCCCGGGTGCGCGCGATCGAACCCCGGCGGTGGCTCGAACTCGATGGAATCGCGGGACGGCAGCCGGGCGGGAGGGTGGAACTCGTACGGCACGCCGAGGGCATCGCCTATCAGCAATCCCAACAATCCACCTGTGATCCGCTCCTCGCGCGTCACCATGTCGTCCCCTCCCCGGGTCGCTCCCGGGCAGGCACCCTCCTCCCGGGCAGGCGAGGCGTCAAGCCATGCCCGGCGCCCCGGTGCTCACGGCCCTGGGTCGCGCCAGCAACCAGGGAATGGCTTACATGGCCGGCCCCGACGACAGGGCGATGTTCGCCCCGGACGGCGGACTCACCATCGAGGTCTGAAGAGCAGAAGAGTCGTTCGCGCCGGCCCTCTGTGACGGATGAGCGACTCGCCGCACCGGACCAAACCCCTGGTGCGAACGAATCCGGAGGAGGCATCCGCATGGCGTTCAACCTCATCGACATGGTGCGGGATCGGTTCTCGGGCAACGTGGTGCAGCAGATGGGCTCGTCCCTGGGAGAGGACCCCGGCACGCTGGGACGGGCGCTGCCCGGCGCCATCGCCGCGGTGGGCGGCAGCGTGGTGGAGCGCGGCTCCACGGAAGCCGGGGCCAGCCGCCTGATGTCCCAGCTCAACGAAGGCGGCTTCACCGGCCCGAACGCGGGCAACGAGGACGTGATGTCGCCGGACATGGCGGAGCGCGGGCACGGCATGCTCGGCGGCCTCTTCGGCGACAAGCTGAGCACCATCACCAGCACGCTGACGCGCACCGGGGGCCTGAGCAACAGCGGCTCCGCGTCGAAGCTCCTCGCCATGGTGGCGCCCATCATGATGGGCGTCATCGGCAAGCAGGTGCGCGACAACCGCATGAGCGCGGGGGGGCTGAGCCAGTTGCTCGGCAGCCAGCGCTCGTCCATCGCGTCGATGCTGCCCGCGGGGCTGGGCAACCTGCTGGGCGCGAAGCCGACCCGCGCGGTGGAGGAGGTCGTCACCGAGACGCGGACGACCCCCAGCGTGGAGACGGTGCGGCGGGCGCCGGTGGAGCACGTGGCCCAGCAGCAGCACACGCCCCCCAAGCGCAACCTCTCCTGGGTCATCCCGGTGGCGCTGCTCGCGCTGCTGGCCGGTTGGTTCCTGACGCGCAGCCGCCGCGACCACACCCGTCAGCAGCAGGCCTCCGTCACCCAGCCGGCGCCCCAGCAGCGCCCGACGGACCAGGCCACGGGCGGCGCGGGCACGGCGGGCACCGGCCGCGTTCCGCCGGTGGCCAATGACGCCCAGAGCATGCGCCAGGCCTTCGACAGCGGCGCCGCCAGCTTCATCCTGGCCGGCGTGGGCTTCCAGCAGGGCTCCGCGCAGATGACGCCGCAGAGCGACGCCAGCGTCGGTCAGTTGGCCTCGGTGATGCGTGACAAGCCCGACTCCCGCATCCGCATCGCGGGCCACACCGACGGCACCGGCGACGCCGCGGCCAACCAGCAGCTCGCCCGGCAGCGCGCGGAGTCCGTGCGCTCGGCGCTGATCTCCGATGGGGTCGACGCCAACCGCGTGGAGGTCGCCAGCGCGGGCGCCTCCGCCCCCGTCGCCAGCGACAACACCGCGCAGGGGCGCGACCAGAACCGGCGCATCGAGGTGCAGGTCCTCTCCCGTTGAGACAGGACCTGGGGCCTCGCGCCCCCCCGGGCCTCCGTGTGTCTTTGCACGCGGAGGCCCGCATGTATCACCCAAGCCACGCGTGCGCCCTACCCCCACGCACGACGTTCCACCTGCCCGTCTCAGGGAACGACCAGAACCCGCCAGTTCCGCGCGGGGTCGGCATGCACGTTGTGAATTGGCAATCAACCCGGCGGGGGGATGGGACGCGGCCTTCCGCCGCCCCGCCTCCGTCTGGACGGGGCAGGGAACTGTCCCGACCGCGACAGCACACATCGACTCGCGTCGGACCCGGGCGGCCTTTCCAGTCCTCACCGACTGGCTCACCTTCATGGAAGAACTCGAGCGCCTGCCCGCCGTGGGGCAATTCTCAAACGCCGAGGGGGAACCCATGACAGTGATTGCGTTCCGGAGCAAGGAGAGGGAGGTCGTGGACCCCGTCAACGAGCTCGAACGGCGTCTGGGACTCACGGCGGACGAGGACCGGGCCCGGGGCATGTTCTTCCTGGGCGTGCTGGACGTGGTGCGGCGTGAGTCGGGAGAGCAGGCCGCGGCGCGCTGCCTGGCGGCCTCCGGCGAGCGCCGCTTCGTCCCCTTCTTCCTCTACCCCGTCAGCAGCTTCCTGAAGATGACGTTCTCCGCGGCGGAGCTCCTGGCCCCGCGGCTGGGCGGCTTCGACACGGCGATGCGCATCATCGGCGCGCAGGCCACCCACGACTTCCTCGACTCTGTCGTGGGCCGCAGCTTCCTGATGCTCGCCGCCGGGGACCCCCAGCGCCTCATCAACAACCTGCCCTCCGGCTACCGCACCGCCGTCACCTACGGCGAGCGCCACGTCACGTGGACCAAGCCCCAGGAGGGCCTGTTCAACATGTTCCGCGACTTCATGCCCCACACGTACCACGAGGGGGTGTTGCTGGCGGTGCTCCAGGCCGTGGGCACGCGGACCGCGCGCGTGCGAGGACGCCCCCTGAGCATGCTGGACTGCGAGTACGTCGTGTCCTGGTTCTAGGACCCGACCCCGGCCTCCGGGCCCAGGACGTGCCGCGTCTGGCGCGACGCCGCCTCGAGCGTGTTGCCCAGGAGCATGGCGATGGTCATGGGCCCCACCCCGCCCGGCACCGGGGTGATGAAGGACGCGCGCTCCAGGGCGCTCGCGAACTCCACGTCGCCCACCAGCTTGCCGTCCTCCTTGCGGTTGACGCCCACGTCGATGACGACCGCGCCCGGGCGGATCCACGCGCCCTTCACCAGCTCGCGCACCCCCGCCGCCACCACGAGGATGTCCGCGCGGGAGACCTCGGACGGCAGGTCGCTGCGGCTGTGACACACCGTCACGGTGGCGTGCTTCTGCAAGAGCATCAGCGCCATCGGCTTGCCGACGATGTTGCTGCGCCCCACCACCACCGCGCGCTTGCCGGCGGGGTCGCAGCCCACCTCCTCGAGGAGCCGCATCACCCCCAGCGGCGTACACGCGCGCGGGCCGGGGCGTCCGAGCAGCAGGTTGCCGGCGTTCACCGGGTGGAAGCCGTCCACGTCCTTCTCCGGCAGGACGGCGGCGACCACCGCGTCCGCGTCCAGGTGTCCGGGCAGGGGGAGCTGCACGAGGATGCCGTGGACGGCCGGGTCCTCGTTGAGCCGGTGCACCAGGGAGAGCAGCGCCTCCTGGGAGACGCGGGCGTCCAGGTGGTGCTCCCACGAGTGGAAGCCGACCTCCTCGGCCGCCTTCTTCTTGGCGGTGACGTAGACCTTGGAGGCGGGATCCTCCCCGACGCGCACCACGGCCAGCCCGGGGGTGAGCCCCCGCGCCGCCCGGAGCCGGTCCGCGTCCGTCTTCACCTGCGCCCGCACCCGGGCCGCCACTGCCTTGCCGTCGATCAACTGGCCCATAGCGTGGGGCACTCTATGCGAGACTGCCCCACCAGGAAGGGAGCGAAACCGAGGCCATGGGACAAGGCAAAGTGCTGGGGGCGATGATCGGGCTCGCCGTGGGACTGATGACCGGCAGCGCCTGGGCCATCGTCCTCCTGGGCGTCGTCGGGGGCGTGGTGGGGCACTTCTTCTACGACGAGCAGCACGCGCTGCCCGCGGAGTCCCCGGACGTGATGGCCGACTTCCCCACCGCCGCGTTCGCCGGGGCCACGGGCGCCGCGCGCGACGCGGCCTCGCTGCAGGAGGAGGAGGACGCGCACCTGACCCGCAGCCTCTGCGCCCTCTTCGTCGAGGTGGCCCGCGCGGACGGCGAGGTGCGCCGCGAGGAGGTGCGGGAGATCCGCCGCTACTTCGAGGAGGTCCTCCACTACGGCGTGGACTCGCTGGAGTTCGTCCGGGGACGGCTCAAGGACTTCATCGCCCTGCCTCCGGACCTGGACGCCGCGGCGGACGCCTGCCAGGAGGCGATGGACACGACCGAGCGCCAGCGGCTGCTCGACGCGCTGTACGAGCTGGCGCTCGTGGACGGCGGCATGCAGCGCTCCGAGCGGGAGGTGCTGCGCCGGGTGGGCGCGGCGCTGGGCCTGTCGGACGACGAGCAGGAGGTCGTCGCCTCCGCGCGGCTGGGGGACGCGTCGGCGCACTTCGAGGCGCTCGGCCTGGCGCCCGACGCCAGCGACGCCCAGGTGAAGAGCGCCTTCCGCCGGCTCGCCGCGGAGCTGCACCCGGACAAGCACTCCCACCTGAAGGGCCCGGACGCCGAGGCGGTGGCCCGCCGCTTCCAGGAAGTCCGCGACGCCTACGAGGAAATCCGCCGCCTGCGCGGCCTGTAGTCAGGGGTTACAACCCGGGCATCCGCCCGAGACGAGACACCGCTTCGCCATGAGCCAGCACCGCAAGCCGCCCCCGAAGAAGGAAGAGACCTTCCACAACAACCCCTTCAAGTCCGCCATCAAGTCCATCCAGGACACGGAGAAGAAGCAGAAGGCGGAGGAGGAGAAGGCGAAGGCCGCCGCCACGGAGGCCGCCCGGCGCAAGGCCGCGCCCCCCGCGCCCTCGAAGAAGCAGAAGGCCGCCCAGGAGTCCGCCGAGGAGGAGGCCTCGCTCTTCTTCTCCGCCATGGACGGTGTCGCGCAGCTGACGCACCGGGGCGAGCCACCCCGGACCGACCCGCGCCTGCCGGACTTCATCGACGAGAACGCGGAGGCGCTCGCCCAGCTCTCGGAGCTGGTCGCCGGCAGCGGCGACTTCGACATCTCCGGCACGGACGAGTTCCTCGAGGGCGCCAGCCCCGGCATCGACCGGAACCTGCTGCGCTCGCTGCGCCGGGGCGACTTCTCCGTCCAGGCCCGGCTGGACCTGCACGGCATGACGCAGGTCCAGGCCCGCGAGGCCGTGGAGCGCTTCCTCTCCGAGAGCCGCCGCGCCAAGAAGCGCTGCGTCCTCATCGTCCACGGGCGCGGTTTGCACTCCAAGGACCAGCTCCCCGTGCTGAAGGAGGGCCTGAAGTCGTGGCTTTCCCACAAACGCGTGGCGGGCATGGTGCTGGCGTTCGCCACCGCACGTCCGCAGGACGGCGGCGCGGGGGCCGTCTACGTGCTGCTGCGGCGGTGACGGTCGCAACCTTTACGCGTGGCCGGCAGTGTGCATACATGCCGGCATGGCACGCGAACTGATCGACCTGCACATCCACGTGGGCGGCTCGGTGGCCCCCCACATCCTCTGGTCCATCGCCCATCAGCAAGGCTTCAAGCTCCCCGTCAAGAACTACTTCGACTTCGTGGAGCTCATCACCTCCCGTCCGGGCAAGGTGGGCAGCCTGGATGACTACCTGAAGATCCTCCACACCTGGACGGAGAAGATCCAATCGTCGCCGAGCGCCATCGAGCGCTCGGTGTACGAGATCATCGGCAAGGAGTACCGGGGCAGCCGGGTGACGCAGATCGAACTGCGCTTCAACCCGATGAAGCGCAACCTCAACTCCGAGCTGGACCTGGACCACATCATCCACGCGGCGCTGCGGGGCATGGACCGGGCGGTGCTCGAGTACGGGGTGAAGGTGGGCTTCATCTTCTGCCTGGCGCGCGAGTTCGACCACCGGCTCAACAGCATCATCGTGGACAAGGCCATCAAGTACCGCACGCGCGGCGTGTACGGCATCGACCTGGCGGGCACGGAGACCAACGCCATGGAGCTGCGGCCGGAGGTGGTGACGCAGTACGAGGACCTGTTCGCGCGGGCGCGCCGGGGCGGCCTCAAGTGCACCGTGCACACCGGCGAGACGCGGGGCACGGGCGCCGAGGGCGTCATGTCCGTGGTGGAGAAGCTCAAGCCGCACCGCATCGGCCACGGCATCCGCGCCGCCTACGACGAGAACGCGATGAAGGTGCTGCGCGAGAACGACATCGTCCTGGAGCTGTGCCCCACCTCCAACCTGCACACCAAGGCGGTGGAGGGCGTGGAGGAGCTGCGCCACATCATCCGCACCTTCTGGGACCGCAAGGTGAAGTTCACCATCAACACGGACGGCCCCTACCTGCTCGAGACGGACATGCGCCGGGAGATCGAGCTCATCGAGAGCAACGGCATCCTCACCCCCGAGCAGGTGGACCAGACGCTCGCGTGGGCGCGGCAGGCGTCGTTCATCGCGGGCTGAGACGCAGGCCATGTACGGACTGACCCGCTCGCTCCTCTTCCAGCTCGACGCGGAGCGCGCGCACCGGCTCGGCGTGGCCGGCCTGCGCCAGTTGGGGCACCTGCCCGGGCTGTGCCGTTCGCTCCGGACCCGGGCGCTGGCCGGGCTCGCGCAGACGCTGGCCGTGGAGGTGGCCGGCCTGCGCTTCGCCCACCCGGTGGCCCTGGCGGCGGGCCTGGACAAGGACGCGGAGGCGGTGGACGGCCTGTTCGCCTGCGGCTTCTCCGCCGTGGAGATCGGCACCCTCACGCCCCGCCCCCAGCCCGGCAACCCACGGCCGCGCCTGTTCCGCCTGCCGGAACACCAGGCCGTCATCAACCGCATGGGCTTCAACAACCACGGCGCCCCGGACGCCGCGGTCCGCCTGCGTCGCCTCACGTGGCGCCCCGGCCCCCTGGGCGTCAACGTGGGCAAGAACAAGGACACGCCGCTGGAGAAGGCGGTGGACGACTACGTGGCCTGCGTGGACGCGCTCGCGCCCCTGGGGGACTACGTGGTGGTCAACGCCTCGTCGCCCAACACCCCGGGGCTGCGCAGCCTCCAGGAGCCCGAGCAGCTCTCCCTGCTGCTCTCCGCCGTCCAGGAGCGCCTCTCCACGGTGGCCCCCGGCAAGCCCCTGTTCCTGAAGATCGCCCCGGACCTCGCCCCCGAGGCCGTGGACGAGGTGGTGGACGTGGCCCTGCGGCAGCGGCTGGCGGGCCTCATCGCCACCAACACCACCATCGCCCGGCCCTTCGAGCACCCGGTCGCGAAGGAGGCCGGGGGCCTGTCCGGCGCGCCCGTGCGCGAGCCCTCCAACGCGGTCATCCGCCGCGCGTACCAGCGCTCCGGGGGGCGCCTGCCCATCATCGGCGTGGGCGGCGTCTTCACCGCGCAGGACGTCTACGAGAAGCTCCGCGCCGGCGCATCCGTGGTGCAGGTGTACACGGGCTTCATCTACGAGGGCCCCGGCATGGTGCGCCGCATGCTGCCCGCGCTGGCCGCGCTGCTCGCCCGGGATGGCTTCTCACGCGTCGCGGACGTCGTGGGCGCCGACCACCGGGCGCCCTCCGCGCCGCGCGCCTAGCCTCCTCGACGGCCGGAGAGGCGCCTGGGAGGGGCCTCCATCCGGACGTCGGGGACTGGACGAAAAAATGAGCGCTCGCCGGCGCCTTGGAGTTTCACCGGCGAGCGCCCCGGGCCGCCTGACTGGGAGGCGGGCCTCGAAATCTATGGTTGGACGGTGAGCGAACCACTCACGGTGCTCACTTCCACCGTCTGGGTGCCGGCGCCGTAGGTCACGTTCCGCGACCCCATTCCCGCCGACTTCCCGTTCAAACGCCCTCCGACAGACGTGAATTCCACCGTCGCGTCCGCCGGGTCCGGAAGCTTCAGCCGGACATCGCCCGACACCGTGCTCACCGACGTGGCTCCCAACTTCCGAGGAGCCAGTACCACCTCCGCATCAACGGCGCTCACCGACAAACGTCGCTCCGAGCCGTTCACTTCCACACGTCCGTTGACGCTCGCAATCTCCTGCTCCCCCGCCACGCCCTTCACCGCCACCGCCGCGTTCACCACCGAGACTTCCAGCTCCGCCTGCCGGGGCACCTTCACCGTCATCCGGACCGCCGGGGCCTTCCCCTTGCACGAGTGGTTCCCCTCCTCGCAGGGGCCGCAGCACACCCGTGCCTGGATGACATCCCCCTTCTGGACCACCTCGATGGATTCCCGGCCACTTCCCGGGTTTTCCAGAACCGCCTCGATTACAACGTTATTCCCGTCTACCGCATCTACGCGAACGGCGCCATCAACAACGGAGACCTGGACCTGGGGGGTCCCGTCCGTCTCGAACTTCCAGTTCTGGGACGCCGGAGCCGAGGCCAGGACTGCCAGCAGGGGAAGCCACATACGAAGGTGCTCCGAGGTAGGGTGGGAACACCCTGCCCTACGGATGACCCGGAGGCCCATTGCCGGCGAGCGACGTGGAGTATCCACGCCGGTCTGACATGGACTCAGCCGATGCCTCGCGCCACCTTCTGGTACAGCGCGTCATGGAGGCGGATCAGCCGCTCCAACGAGAGTTCGCGGGCGACGAACTCCCGCGCGGCGCGGCCCATCTTCCTCGCATTCTCAGGATGCGCGAGCAGCTGGCTGAAGGCCTGGGCGAGCTGTGCGGGGCGCTCCGGCGGGACGACGAGGCCGCGCTCGCCGTCGCGCACGAGGTCGGTGTTGCCGCCCACGCGCGTGACGACCATGGGGAGGCCCGCGGCCATGCCCTCCATGATGGCGTTGGACATGCCCTCCGCGTTGGAGCAGAGCACGCCCAGGTTGGCGCGCGCGTAGATGGCGGCCACGTCCGTGCGGTGGCGGAGGAAGTGTACGGTGTCGGACACCCCCAGCTGCGCGGCGAGCTTCTCCAGGCCCTTGCGGCGCGGGCCGTCGCCCACGAGGTAGGCGTGCAGGGGCGTGCCGCCGTGGTGGAGGATGGCCAGGGCGAGCAGCAGGTCCTCCTGGCGCTTCACCGGGTGGTTCATGTTGGCCACGTGCACGACGACGGGGGCGCCCCCCGTGTCCGGCAGCGGCGCCTTGAGGCCGTCGCGCACGCGCGCGTCGAAGCGGGCCAGGTCCAGGCCGTTGTGGATGACGGAGATTTTCGAGGCGGGCAGCCCCTCCTCGGCCACGAGCAGGCGGCGGATGGCCTCCGCGTTGGCGACGACGTGGTCCGCCATGGCCGTCAGCCGCGCGTGCACCGCCCGGCGCGCCTTGCCCTGCCAGTGGGACAGGTCCAACCGTCCGACGATGACCTTCACGCCCGCGAGCTTCGCCGCCGGCACGGCGATGAGCGTGGAGTAGAAGTCGTGGACGTGGACGAGCTCCACGCGGTTCGCCCGGAGCCACCGGGCGAGCCGGAGCACCTGGTAGGCGGTGTTGGCCTGCGCCACGGAGCCCTTGAGCGGGAACGCCTCCGCGACGTGGCCCAGGTTCCACACCGCCCCCATCAGCGGACCGGCGTCCTCCAGGACGGAGACCTGGAGCCGGTAGTGCGGAGGCAACCCCCGCAGCAGCTCCAGCACCTGCACCTCCGTGCCGCCGATATGGAACGACCGGGTGAACTGCACCAGGCGGATGGGCTCCAGCTCCATCCGAGCTTCTTCACGCCGCATGTCCCGACCCCTCCCACGCAGTCACCGGACCGTCGGACCGCACGGGCCCCGTGACACCCACCGCCTCCGCCGCCTCCTCCGCGCGGGCAATCCGATGCGCCGCCGCCGCCAGCCCGAACAACACGTAGCAGTGCGCGGAGAGGATGTAGCCGGAGAACAAGTCGCACGTCAGATAGCCCGCCATGGACGCGGCCAGGGCCCGCGCCATCCACCCCACCTCGCGACTTCGCGACGCCCCCAGCGCGCCCCCCGCGGCGCCGCCGGCGAACACCATGAAGAACGCGAGCCCCACCCAGCCCAGCTCGCCGATGACGTCCAGGAAGATGTTGTGCGCCACGTACGCGCGCCGGGCCTCCGGGGGCGCGTACTCGGCCCAGGCGTAGCGGAAGCCGCCGGCGCCCACGCCCAGCAGCGGGCGGTCCAGGCTGATGCGGCTGGCCACCTGCCACGCGTAGACGCGGCCCATGGCGGAGGCGTCCTCGTGGAAGGCCGCCACCGTCTCGTTGCGGGCCCAGAAGCTGGAGGGCGCGAAGACGACCAGGCCCACCACGAACAGCGAGCCGACGACGACGGCCTGGATGCGGCGCTTCTCGCGGATGGCCCACAGCGCCATCGCCACCGACAGGCCGATGAAGCCGCCGCGCGAGTGCGACACCACGATGGCCACCACCGCCAGCACCGCCGCCACCAGGCACGCCAGCCGCCACAGCCAACTGGAGCCCTTGCGCGCCAGGAAGGCCACCGCCAGCGGCACCACCAGCACCAGGTTCATGGCCATGTGGTTCGGGTCCGCGTAGACGCCCACCCACCGCGCCCGGAAGCCCTCCACCAGCGCTTCCCCCACCAGGTACCAGTTGATGACGCCGATGGACGTCACCACGGATGCCATCACGATGGCGCCGCACACCGCGGCCAGGCGCCGCTGGCTGGTGATGACGTTGATGAACGTCAGGTAGATGGCCGTGAGCTTGAGCAGCTCGATGCCGGTGGCCCGCGTCACCTCCGGGTTCACCGACCACGCCACCGAGGACAGCGCCAGGGTGGAGAAGCCGATGAGCGCCAGTCCCCGCGCGCCGTCCAGGTGGATGGGCTCCGCCCGTCCCAGCCTGCGCACCAACATCAACCCCGCCGCCAACGCCGACGTCACGAACGCCAGCCGCAGCGGCGCGAGCGCCGGTATCCACTCGCCCGGCACCGCGTACATCACCGCCGCGAACGCGGTCAGCGAATAGAAGGCCCACACGTCACGCCGCTGCCCCTGCTCACCCGGCACCATGTCCCTCCTCCTCAGGCGTTGGCGCGCGAACAGCCACGCGAGGGCCAGCCTTGAGCAAGGGACGCGCCAGGACTCCGGGCCGACAAAGCCTCGGATCTCCGCTGACTTGGAGGCACCGCGGTGCGGGCGGTGCCCCCCGAGGCTGAAAAACCTACGGCACCGGCGCGCTCTCCATCGGGAGGACCTCGGAGGCGACGGGGCTCCACTGCTCCTCCTCGAGCCACGCGGCGCCCAGCTCGGACAGCAGCCGGCCGAGCGTCACCGCCACCATGCGCCGCAGCTCGTCCCGGGCCGCGGGCGCCACCGCCCCCTCCAGCCCGGCCAGGGCGCGCTCGGCGGCGGAGGCGCGCAGCCGGGGCGCCTGGGGCGTGCCCTCGAACAGGCGCTGCCCCAGTTCCACCGCGCGGCCCAGCGGCACCGGGCGCGCGTCCGCGCGCTCGTCCAGCACCGCCATGGCCACGCCCGCGGCGAACAGCCGGTCCACGCCCAGCGTCTCCAGGGGCACGCCGAAGCGGGCCACCGCCACGCGCGCGGCCTCCGGCGTGCCTCCCAACAGGCCCCGGAAGACCTCCACCTGGGCCTCGGCGCGCGCCAGCGCCGCCTCGCTGGAGGCGACCTCCTTGAGCGAGCGGAACGGCACCGGCTCCGCGCCCTCGACCTTCAGCGCGCGCCGGGGGCGCTTGCGCCGCAGGGCCTCCAGCGCGGCCGCCTCCTCCGGCAACACCAGGAGCACCCCGTCCAGGACGGCGCCGGGCACCTTGGCGAGCCGGTCCGCGCGGAACTTGAGCTGCAGCGTCAGCGTGAAGCCCGTCTGGAAGACGCGGCGCAGGGGCGTGTCGCGCAGGAGCTGGGTGGCGCGGGTGGGGTCCGCGCCCGTCAACTGCTCCAGGCCCAGGCTGAGGTAGTCACGCACCATCTCCCCCACCCGGCGCACGGCGTCCAGGTCCCCCGGGTCCGCCAGCTCCGCCACCAGCGCCGCGTTGGCCACGCTGGTCAGCTCGTCCTCGGCGTTGGTGCGCTCCAGGTCGTCCAGGCCCCGGAAGGCGGCCTCCAGGTAGTCCACGTGCCCCTGCGTCGTCGCCAGCGCGCTGCCCGGGCCGGGCCGGGGCGACGGCCCCACGTCCACGCGGCTGAAGAGCGACACCGCGTCCTCCAGCGACGGGAAGCCCAGGTCCAGCAGGCGCCCCTGGCGGAACTGGAAGGCCGTCTCCTCCATCTCCCCGGGAATCTCCCAGCGCACCGCCTCCAGCAGGCGCACCGCCTCGAAGGGGTTCTCCGCGATGAGGTCGTTGAGGAGGGTGCGCACGGCGGACATCTCCACCCCCTCCGCCTTGATTTCGACGAGGTAGCGCCCCTCCGGCGTCTCCAGCGTCACGCCCTGGGGGTTGACGTCCGGGTTCTCCTCCAGGTCGTGCACGACGACGAACTCGCGCAGCAGCAGCTCCAGCACCTCCAGGTCCAGCGCGTGCAGCTTGCGCAGGAACTCCGCCGAGTCGTCGCTGCCCACGCGCGCCGCGCGCAGCCAGGTGAGCACGTCGTGCGCGTCCAGCGCGTCGCGCTTCCAGCCGCCCAGGTCCACGAAGGCGCGGAACTGGCCGGGCGAGGCCAGTTGCACCAGCTCCGTGGCGTCCGCCAGGCCGACTTCCTGGATGGTGACGTAGAGGTTCTCTGGCGGCAGCGCGCGGATCACCGCCTGGGCGTCCGGCCCCTCCAGCAGCGCGTCCACGCGCTGGCGGGGCGACAACCGCATCAACCGCTGGCTCAGCTCGCGGAGGGCGAGCTGCGCGTCCTTGCCATTTCCCTTGCCGTTCTCTGACACGGCGGCGTGCCTACCACAGCCCCTCCCGGGCGGGGAGCACAACCCCACCCGAGCGACCACTACCCGATTCCCGGGCCCTCAGACGCGGGTGGTCTTGCCGAACGTGCCGAGCAGCGCGGCCCAGACCTCGTCCACGCCCAGGCGCGCCGTCGAGGAGAAGGGCAGGACGGCCTCCAGGGGCAGGTCCATGAGCTTCGCCAGCTCCTGCAGCCTCGGGCGCGTCTTGGCCTTGGTGAGCCGGTCCACCTTGGTGGCCACCACCATCACCTGGCGCTTGAACTCCTGGAGGTAGTCGAGCGTGGCCAGGTCGTCCGGGGTGGGGCCCACCTCCGCGTCGATGATGCTCACCACCACCTCCAACCGGTGCCGCTTCTCCAGGTAGGTGGTGATCATCTTCTCCCACTGGGCCTTGTCCGCCTTGCTGGCGCGGGCGAAGCCGTAGCCGGGCAGGTCGGCGAGGCGCACCTGGTGGCGCTTGGTGCCCCACTCCAGGTCCACGTCGAAGAAGTTGAGCGTGCGGGTGCGGCCGGGCGTGTTGGACACGCGCACCAGCTTCTTGCGGCCGCACAAGGCGTTGATCATCGAGGACTTGCCCACGTTGGAGCGGCCCACGAAAGCCACCTCCGCGGCGTGCTCCTGCGGATAACCCTTGGGCTCCACCGCGGTGGTGACGAAACGGGCGTCGAGGATCTTGATCACGGCCCTACTTCTTGGCGGTCGCTGTCGAGGGCGCCGCGGTGGGGGTGGACTCCGTGCGGGCGGCGCGACGGGCCCGCTCCGCGGACCAGTGGTCGATGGCCTTGAGCGACTCCTTGAAGTCGAACGGCCGCAGGGAGGGCGAGGAGGCGTCGTGGCAGGAGCGGCACTGCTTCTCCGACGGATCCACCAGCCCCACCAGCCGGGCCAGCTCCGGATCCTTCATGACGTACTCCGGCGAGTAGTACTGTCCGCCGCCGTGGCATGTCTCGCAGCTCACACTCGCGGACGCCTGCGCGGCCTGGTCCGGGGAGTGGCACGACAGGCACCGGCCGTCCTTCTGCTGCTGCTCGGTGAGGGAGTTCACCGCCCGGGCATGCTTGGAGCGCTGCCAGGCCTCGTAGGCCTCCGGGTGGCACCCCTTGCAGCTGTCCGCGCCGACGAAATCAGCCGCCCCGGCCACGCCACAGCACAGCGCCAGCAAGAGGAAGGGCAGGATGCGGGTGCCAGGAGCGCGCATGGGCTCGCGAAGTAGCAGACCCCCCCGGACGGGGCAAGGCGTCTCGTGGTTGAATGCCCGTCGGAATCGTCCGTTGGAATGAGAGGGAGGCGCTTGAGGCCCGCCCGCCCTTTCCATTAGGGAGGAAGTCGTGATGAGGACCCTGACCGCGCTCGCAGTGCTCGCCTTCGCCGCCCCCACCGTCGCCGTCGCCAAGCCCTGGCAGGGCGTGGAGCCCGGCGTCACCAAGAAAGACGAAGTCGTCAAGAAGTTCGGCGAGCCGTCGCGCACCGTCACCCAGGACGGCAAGGAGATCATCGCGTACCTGGGGAAGGAGGCCATCAAGGGGACCAGCCAGGCGCAGTTCAAGGTGGACCCCGGCACGGGCCTCATCGAGCGCATCGACGTGTTCCCCGGGCCCGTCATCGACAAGGAGACCATCGAGACGAACTACGGCCCCGCGTGCCCCTCCGGCCCGGCGCCCGCGACGCCCTGCTACCAGCGCAAGCTGACGGACGACTTCCGCACCTACTTCCTGTACCCCAAGCTGGGGCTCGCCATCTTCTTCAACGAGGACGGCAAGACGGTGCAGTCGTTCACGTTCACCACGCAGAAGGCCGCCAAGTAGGTGCGCGTCTTCGGACTGACGGGCGGCATCGCCTCCGGCAAGAGCACCGTCACGTGGATGCTGCGCGAGCTGGGCGCGGAGGTCGTCGACGCGGACGTGCTCGCGCGGGAGGTGGTGGAGCCGGGCACCCCGGCCCTGGCCGCCATCGCGGAGCGCTTCCCGGGCGTGGTGGGCCCCGACGGGCGCCTGGACCGCCCCAAGCTGGGGGCCCGCGTCTTCGGCGACGACGCCGAGCGCGCCGCGCTCAACGCCATCGTCCACCCCGCCGTGAGGGACGCCTTCGCCCAGCGGCTGAACGACGCCGAGGCGCGAGGCGTGTCGCGCGTCGTCTACGACGTCCCCCTGCTGGTGGAGAGCGGCATGCACCCGTGGATGGACGGCATGGCGTTGGTGTGGGTCCCCCGGGAGGTCCAGAAGGCCCGGCTGATGGCGCGAGACGGCCTGGACGCGGCCGGCGCGGAGGCCCGGCTGGCGGCCCAGCTCCCCCTGGACGACAAGCGGGCCCACGCGACGTGGGTCATCGACAACAGGGGTGACCTGGCGGCCACCCGGGCCCAGGTCGAGTCGGTCTGGCGCGCCATGCTCGCGCGCGGCTGACGGACGGGTATGCTGCGCGCCGCAATGAGCGAGACGCGCAAGAAGGCCGGTTCGGGGACGTACTTCATCACCGGCTACCCCGGGTTCATCGGCAAGCGACTGGTGGAGCACATCGCCCGGGAGGATCCCAAGGGCCACATCTTCGCGCTGGTGCAGCCCAAGGCCCTCAAGGAGGCGCAGAAGCACGCGTCCCGACTGAAGGGGGCCACGGTGGAGCTGCTCACCGGCGACGTGGTGGACATGCACCTGGGGCTGTCCGGGGAGGAGTACCAGCGCCTGTGCGAGCGGGTGACGGACATCTTCCACCTGGCCGCCGTGGCGCAACTGGGCGTGCCCAAGGACACCGCGTGGCGGGTGAACGTGGACGGCACGCGCAACATGCTGGAGCTGGCGCGCGACTGCGAGCGTCTGTCGCGTTTCAATCACTTCTCCACCTGCTACGTGTCCGGGGACCGGGTGGGCGTCATCGCCGAGGACGAGCTGGACCGCGGCCAGGGCTTCCGCAATCCCTACGAGGAGACGAAGTTCCAGGCGGAGCGGCTGGTGATGCGCGCGTCGGCCACCCTGCCCGTCACCATCTTCCGGCCGTCCAGCGTGGTGGGCGACTCGCGCACGGGGGAGATCGACAAGTTCGAGGGGCCCTACTACCTGGGCATCCTGCTGGTGACGTCGCCGCTGGTGGTGCCCCTGCCCCTGCCGGGCAACGGCGTGGCGCCGCTCAACGTGGTGCCGGTGGACTTCGTGGTGGACGCGGTGCTGCGGCTGTCGAAGGACCCGCGCGCGGCGGGCCGCACCTTCCACCTGGTGGACCCCAACCCCATGAGCGCGCGGCGCGTGTACGAGCTCATCGCGGAGAAGGCCAACAAGAAGCTGCCCCGCTTCAACCTGTCCGCGCGCGCGGCCGACGTCATGCTGCGGCTGCCGGTGCTGGAGAAGCTGGCTCGCCCGCAGCGCGCGGCCATCAGCTACGTGAACCACCTGGCCATCTACAACTGCCACAACACGCTGGAGCTGCTGGACGGCACGGGTGTCCGCTGCCCTCCCCTCTCCGCGTACCTGGACCAGCTGGTGACGTACGTGCGCGAGCAGTACCGCAAGCGCCGCGAGGGCTCCGAGGTCGAGGACCCGCTGGACCACGGACCGGCCACGGAGCGCGAGGACGGCGGCGCCGCGGCGGCCCGCTCCGGACATTGAAATACGCCACGCCCCCCTTGCATTTCGCGACGTGGAACGCGGGCACTTCGTGAACCGGGGCGCTGGCGGCCCGTGCTAGACATCACCGAATGGCACGCACGTTCCAGGTAGGCGACACGTTCACGCACGTCCGCGAGTGCGACCGGTACCGGCCGATCTACTACGCGGGCGCGTCCGGGGACTTCAATCCCATCCACATCGACCCGGAGGTCGGCCAGGCCGCGGGCCTGGGTGGCGTCATCCTCCAGGGCCTCTGCACGCTGGGCTGGGCGGTGGAGGCCGTCGGCATCTTCGTGGGAGACCCGGGCCGCATCCGCCGCGTGAAGGTGCGCTTCTCCCGCCCCGTGCGGCTGGAGGACACCGTCACCTTCCAGGGCCGCGTCACCGTCCTCGAGGGCCACCGGCTCGTCACGGAAGTCACCGCCACCAACCAGCGCGGCGAGGCCGTCCTCAAGGGCGCCGTCGTCGAAGCCTCCATCGGATAGCGCCATGGCCATCGACAAACGCTTCATCGGCCGTGAGTACGGCCCGTACACGTACACGATCGGCGCGGAGAAGATGCGCGAGTTCGCGCTGGCGCTCGGAGGCGCCCACCCCGCCGCCGGCACGCCCGGAGAGGCGCCCGCGCACGTCAGCCCCCTGCTCCACGACGCGCAGGCGGCCAAGGACGGCCCCTACGGCGACCTCATCGCCTTCCCCAGCTTCGCCGTCGTCTTCGCCATCCGCCCGTTCGGCTCGGCCGTGGCGGACCCCGAGCTGGGCATCAACCTGCTGATGCTCGTCCACGGCGAGCAGGAGCTGGAGTTCCTGGACGTCATGCGCCCGGGCGACGTGATGACCACCACCGGCCGCATCGCGGAGATCTTCGAGAAGGCCGGCATGGAGTTCGTCGTCGTCACCTCCGAGTCGCGCAACCAGCGCGGCGACGTCGTGGTGAAGGGCACCTGGACCGCGGTCATCCGCGGCTGACGGGGCGTGCCCCCTCGGGGAGCGAGCGCGTCGCGCCGTCCCCGAGGAGCGTCTCGAGCGCTCGCAGCTCCGCGTCGAGCGCCACGCGTTCCTCCCGGGTGAGCGCCAGCGCCCCGAGCGCCTCGAGCAGCACCGTCACCCCCGCGGCCTCCTCCAGGGCCACGGCCAGCTCCAGGCGGGCCGCGAGCACCCGGGCCTTCTCCAGGCGGCTCCCCTCGACGCCCTTGCGCAGCGCCGTCTCCAGCACCTTCGCCGCCGCCGCGTCGTCGTTCTTGAAGTCGCGCAGGCGACGGGCCAACGCGAGCGCCTTGCCCAACCCCGTGCTCCGCTCCGGCGCCGCCGCCTCGTCCCCGTAGCCCGCGGGCTCGTCCCGGCGCACGAAGATGACGGTGTTGCCATTCGGGTCCACGACGGAGAAGCGCGACTGGCCCGGCCGCATCCGCGTGATTCGCGGCACGCCACGCAGGGGCAGCCTGCCGAGGTCCGCGCGCAGGGCCGCCGAGAAGTCCGCGTGGAGACGCTCGACCTCGTCGACGATGAACAGACACGTGCTGAACGCCCGGGACGGCTCCAGGCCCTTCAGCCCGAAGAAGTGGAGCTGCGCACCGCCCCACCGCGTCACCGCATAGGGATTGGGTGAGCGCTGTCGATAGGTCACCTCGAACCCCAGCCGCGCGTAGAACCCCAGCGTCGGCTCCAGTTCGACACAGGGGAGCATCGGAATGCTGACTTCGGTCGACATGACCAAACCCTGCCATTTCGACAGATACCTGTCAAAACAACAGGAATCTGGCGCCGTGCCCTCCGGGGTGCGCGTCGCGACACAGGTGGGCGCGGGTCAGCCCTCCCACGTCGACAGGGTGCCCGCCTTCGCCACCGGCGGTCTGGGAAACGGAGGCCCCGGCTTCGCGCCGCGAATCCAGACGGGCATCGCGCTCGGAGGGCAGCGGGCTCGCGCCTCACCCGGAGGCGATGACGCCCTCGTCGAGCAACTGCGCGAGGATGCGGGCGGTATCGAGCCGCGTCATCCCGGACAGGGCGAAGAGGTCCTCGTAGGTCACCCCGCCGTCGATCTGCGCCAGCACGAAGCCGGCGCGGTGGTCCAGGTTGAGCCAGATGACGTCGTCGGGCTGGAGGCGCACGCGGGGCACCCGCCCCAGGTCCCCCAGCTTCGACTCCAGCATCGCCATCAGCATCCGCTCGCTGCGCAGCCGCAGGGCCTCGACGCGCGGGTCCCCGGGCGCCAGCTCCTGCGCCTTGAACAGCAGGTCCACGGCCCCCGAGTGGTCGTCCAGCTCCAGCAGGTCCCCGGCACCACGGAGCAGTCGCTCCAGCTCCGTCTCGCCCAGCGGGGCGCGGTACGTGTCCGGGGGAAGGCCGTACTCCTGGGTGATGGGCGTCTCGTCGCGGGACAGCAGCTCCAGCACGTCGCTCTCCGGAGGCCCCGCGTCCGCGTCCGGGAGCAGGACGCTGGCCGTGCGGACGACGGCCGTCTCCTCCACGGCGAGGCTCGGCTCACCCACCGCCCACGCGCCCCAGTCACCCTCCAGCGAGGGAAGCGGCGTGGCGCGGGTGGAGACCTCCGTGGACGGCGCGGAGAACGGGCCCGTGCCCGTGTTCCCGCCCACCAGCGTCGCCAGCGACTCCTGGGCGCGGGTGTTGCCGGGGTCCAGCTCGAGCGCCCGCTCGAAGAGCTTCTGCGCACCCTGCGCGTCGCCACTGAGGCGCAGCCACAATCCCGCTTCCACGAGTTGGTTGGCGCGCTGGGTGCTCATCTATCTCCCCATGCCGCTTCGCGCGGGGTTCTTGAGCTGGGCGAGGCTGGCCGCGAGCAGCTCGCACGCGCGCCCCAGGGCGCCCACGTCCTCTCCCGCGCGCACCTGCCGCGCGTGCTCCAACACCTGCTCGGCCCGGGGCACCGCGTCCGGGGGGAGGCCGCCGCCCCCCGGCAGCAACCGCGCGCGCGTGAGCGCGTCCATGACGTCGCGCGCCAGCGTGTCCAGCTCCACGCGCCGGGCGATCAGCTCCTCGGAGATGCGCGCCGCCATGAGATAGCCGCGCTGCTCGTCCATGATGCGCTTGAGCTCGTCCTCCGTCAGCCCGCTCGACGCGGTGACGGTGATGGACTGGCGCAGGCTCGTCTCGCGGTCCCTGGCGGAGACGGAGACGATGCCCTCGGCGTTGATGTCGAACGTCACCTCGATCTCCACCTGCCCGCGCGGCGCCTCGCGCAGGCCGGAGAGGACGAACTCCCCCAGCAGCTCGTTCTGGTGCGCGGCGTCGTGCTCGCCCTGGAGCACCATGATCTTCACCACCCGCTGGAAGTCCTTCGACGTGGCGAACACCTCCGTGGCGGAGGTGGGCACCGTGGTGTTCTTGGGGATGATGCGCCGCACGAACCCACCCGCGATGGCCACGCCCAGGCTCTGCGGCGTGACGTCCAGGAGGAGCAGCTCGCTCTCCTGCGCCACCAGCGCGTGCGCCTGCACCGCCGCGCCCAGGGCGACGACCTCCTCCGGGTGGACGCCCTTGCACGGCTCGCGACGGAAGTAGTTGCGCACGGCCTCCACGACGCGGGGCATGCGCGACATGCCCCCCACGAGGATGACCTCCTTCAGCTCCGACGGCCGCACCCCCGCCTCACCGAGCACCTCCGTGGTGAGGCCCACCACGCGCTCGGTCAGGTCGTTGGTCAGGTCCTCCAGCTTCTCGCGCGCGAGCGCCGCCTGCAGGTGCAGCGCGGCCCCGCCTCCGGGCGGCGTGCTGATGAAGGGCAGGTTGAGCTGCGTCTCGCGCATGCCGGACAGCTCCACCTTCGCCTTCTCCGCCGCGTCCTTCAGCCGCTGCAAGGCCATGCGGTCCTTGCGCAGGTCGATGCCGTGCTCCTTCGCGAAGCCGAAGACGAGCCACTCGATGATGCGGTTGTCCCAGTCCTCGCCGCCCAGGTACGTGTCGCCCCCGGTGGCCACGACGTCGAAGACGCCCTGGTTGATCTCCAGCACGGACACGTCGAACGTGCCCCCGCCCAGGTCCAGCACCGCCACGCGCCCGTTGACCGTGCGGCTGAAGCCATAGGCCAGCGCCGCCGCGGTGGGCTCGTTGATGATGCGCAGCACGTCCAGCCCGGCGATGCGGCCCGCGTCCTTCGTCGCCTGGCGCTGGGCGTCGTTGAAGTACGCCGGCACCGTGACGACGGCCTTGCTCACCGGCCGCCCGAAGTGGGCCTCCGCGTCCGCCTTGAGCTCCTGGAGGATCATCGCGGACAGCTCCGGCACGGCCAGGTCCTTGCCGCCCATGCGCACGCGCAGGTCGTCGTGCTGCCCGCACACCACCTCGTACGGCAACTGGCGCAGGGCGTCCTGCACCTCGTGCGAGGAGAACTTCCGGCCGATGAGCCGCTTGGCGGCGTACACCGTCTCCTGGGGGTTGGTGATGGCCTGGCGCTTGGCGATGCTGCCCACCAGCCGCTTGCCATTCTTCGACACCGCGACGACGGACGGCGTGAGCGCCTGTCCGGTGCGGTTCTTGATGACCACGGGCTGACCGTCCTGGACGGTGGCGACGATGCTGTTCGTCGTGCCCAGGTCGATGCCAATGAGGGGTTCGGGCTCAGCCATGGGAGTCCGCGCTCATCCTAGAACGTCCACCGCAACTTCTTGAGGGCCGCCTTCGCGTCCGCGTTGTCCGGGTCCAACCTGGCCGCGTCCTCGTAGGCCCGCTTGGCCTGCTTCTTCGCCCCCAGCTCCACGAGCACCTTGCCCAGGAGCAGTTGGTGCTCCACGCGTTGCCCCTGGAGGTCCACGGCGCGCTGCGCCAGCACCCGCACCTCGCCCACGTCCTGCCCCTGTTCGAGGCCCGACCGGGCGGAAAGGTAGGCGGCCTCCGCGCTCTGCGCGTCCAGGGAGGCGGCCAGCCGGTAGGCGGCCAGGGCCCCCACCGAGTCCCCGTGCTGGTCCAGCTCCCGGCCCCGGGCCAGCTCGAGGGACGCGCGGTGTTCGTCGTGACGCCGCCGCGCCTCCACCAGCAGCGTCGCCACCTCGCGGTTCTTGGGGTCCAGCGTCTGGACCTGGTGGAAGTCCTGGTAGGCGCGCTCCCAGTCCCCCCGGGACACCGCCGCCTTGCCCCGGGCGATGAGCTCCGACAGCCGCACGTTGCGCGCCATGTAGGGGTGGCGGGCCAGCCGGGCCTGCCGCTCCGCGCGGCGCGCCTCGGACTCCCCATCCTGCGGGGCCGGCGCGGGCGGGGGCGGCGCGGGCGCCGGAGGAGGTGGCGCCGGAGGCCGGGGCGCGATGGGCGTCAGCTCCAGCGCGGGGTTCGACGGGGGCGGAGGCGCGGGGGCGGGCGCGGGCGAAGCCGCCGCGGTGGAGGCGAGCGCCAGCGCCGGGTTCGCCTTCAGGTAGGCGTCGCGCTTGTCCTGCTGGGTCAGGACGTTGTGGGCCTCCGTCAGCCTCCGGAAGATGCGCTCCATCCGGGCGCGGAAGCTGCCCAGGTTCTTGCCGAAGTACCGGTCCGGGTGGAAGCGCCGTGACGCGTTGTAATAGGCCTGCTTCGCCTCGGACGCGGGCGCCCCGGGGCGCAGCCCCAGCACGGTGAAGTGGTCCAGCGTGTCGAGCGAGCGCTCCAGCTCGATGATCTCCCGCTTCCGCTCCGGCTCCAGGTCCACTTCCTCGGCCAGCGCCGCGTCCACCGCCGGGGCGGGCTGGTTTCGCGGCACGACGCGCGCGGGGACGATGGCGCCCTTGGCCCGGAGGGACAGGAGCACGGCGATGGTGCGCGCCTCACCCAGGGTGGAACGCGACAACAACTGGTCGATTCGCTCGACGCGACCGACGAGCGACAGGACAGAGGCCTCCTCCGCGCTGAGCTGGAGGCGGGAGGCATCCAGGTTGGGCACCGTCGCCAGGTGGTCCGTGCGGGCCCCCAGGCCGACGATCATGTTTGGCGCGTTCACGAGACGGTCCACGGATGGGTTGCCGAAAGGCCGAGCGTAGGTTTGGGAGACACAGGGCGTCAAACACCCAGTGTCTCCCCGACCCGGTCGGATGGGCGGCGTGACGACCTCAGAGGGCCGTCAGCACCCGCTCGATGATGGCGAGGCTCTCGTCCAGCTCCTCGCGGGTGACGGTGAACGGCGGCGCGAAGCGCACCGTGCGCTCCCCGGCGGCGTTGCCGAGCACGCCCCCCTCGCGCAGCCGGGCCAGCACCTGGGGCGCGTCGCGGTCCATCTCCAGGCCCACCAGCAGGCCGCGGCCGCGCACCTCCACCAGACGCCCGGCCGGCAGCCGCCCCTGGAGGGCCTTCAGGCCGGCCAGGAAGTACTCGCCCTTGGCCACCACCTCCTGGAGGAAGCCCGGCTGGCGGATGACCTTCAGCACCGCGTTGGCCGCCGCCGCGGCGACCAGGTTGCCGCCGAACGTGGAGCCGTGGCTGCCCGGCGACAGGCTCGCGCCCACGTCCTCGCGGCAGAGCATGGCGCCGATGGGCAGCCCGTTGCCCAGCGCCTTGGCCATGCTGACGGCGTCCGGGAGGATGCCGTCGCGCATGAAGCCGAACGGGATGCCCGTGCGGCCCATGCCCGTCTGGATCTCATCCACCAGCAGCAGGATGCCCTTCTCGTCGCACAGGGCGCGCAGGCCCTTGAGGAAACCCTCGGGCGCCACCCGCACCCCACCCTCGCCCTGGATGGGCTCCACCAGGATGGCGGCGGTGGTGGGGCCCACGGCGGCGCGCGCGGCGTCCAGGTCCCCGTAGGGAATGTGCTTGAAGCCCGCCGGCAGCGGCTCGAAGCCCGCGTGGTACTTCGGCTGCCCGGTGGCGGTGACGGTGGCCAGCGTGCGGCCGTGGAAGCTGCGCTCGAAGGTGATGACCTCGAAGCGCTCCGGGTGGCCCCGGTCCTTCATCGCCTTGCGCGCCAGCTTCAGCAGCGCCTCGTTGGCCTCCGCGCCGGAGTTGCAGAAGAACGCGCGCGACAGGCCGCTCCACTCGCACAACTGCGCCGCCAGGTCGATGGACGGCTGCGAGTAGAAGGCATTGGACACGTGCCAGAGCGTGTCGAGCTGCGCGTGGGCGGCGGCCACCACGTCCGGGTGGCAGTGCCCCAGGGCACACGTCGCCACGCCGCCGATGAGGTCCAGGTACTCGCGCCCGTCCGCGTCCCACACGCGGGTTCCGCGGCCACGGACCAGGACGATGGGCTGCTGCTTGTAGTTCTGCAGCAGGTGGCTCCGGGCCTTCTGGATGAGGGGGGCGTTGGCGAGCGGGGCGGCGGGGGACGGCACGGGCTGCGACAAGGGGGGCTACCTCCCTTTGTGTGAGTGGGGACTGCCCGCGCCATATAGCGCGCTAGAGGATGTAGCGCGACAGGTCCTCGTCCTGGATGATGGAGCCCAGCCGCTCGCGCACATAATTGCCGTCCACCTGGAAGTCCCGGGGCCCCAGCTCACTGGCGGAGAAGGACACCTCGTCGAGCAGGCGCTCCAGGACGGTGTGGAGGCGGCGGGCGCCGATGTTCTGCGTGCGCTCGTTCGCCTGCTGGGCGATGCGCGCCAGCTCCGTCACCGCGTCGTCGGTGAAGGTCAGCCGGACGCCCTCGGTGGAAAGCAGCGCCGTGTATTGCCGCAAGAGCGAGTTTTTCGGCTCGCGGAGGATGCGGATGAGGTCGTCGCCGGACAGGGGCTCGAGCTCCACGCGGATGGGGAAGCGGCCCTGCAGCTCCGGGATGAGGTCGCTGGGCTTGGAGACGTGGAAGGCGCCCGCGGCGATGAAGAGCATGTGGTCCGTCTTCACCATGCCGTACTTGGTGTTGACGGTGGAGCCCTCGACGATGGGGAGGATGTCGCGCTGCACGCCCTCGCGCGACACGTCCGGCCCGCCGCTCCCCTTGCCGCCCTCGCGGCTGGCGATCTTGTCGATCTCGTCGATGAAGACGATGCCGCTGGACTCCGCGCGCGCCACGGCCTCGCGCTGGACGCGGTCCGGGTCCACCAGCTTCTGGGCCTCCTCCTGGCGCAGCAGCTGGAGCGCCTCCGGGACGCGCACGCGGCGCCGGCGCGTCTTGCTCATGCCCGGCATGTTCTTGAAGAGGTCCTGGAGGTTGACGCCGATCTCCTCCATGCCCTGGCCGGAGAAGCCGCGCATGAAGGTGGGCGCGCTGTCGCTGGTCTCCACCTCCACGTGCTGGTCGTCGAGCGTCCCCGCGCGCAGCTTGGCGCGCAGCTTGTCGCGCTCCGCGTCGTCCAGCCGCGAGGGAGGCGGAGGCGGCGGCGGGGAGAAGCCGAAGGGCGGCGGCGACGGCGGCGTGCGCGGCCCCCCGCCCTGCAGCAGCTCCACCAGCCGGTCCTCGGCCAGCTCCTCCGCGCGGGGCTTCACCTTCTCCGTCTCCTCCTCGCGCACCAGCGAGATGGCCGCCTCCACCAGGTCGCGGATCATCGACTCCACGTCCCGGCCCACGTAGCCCACCTCCGTGAACTTCGACGCCTCCACCTTGACGAACGGCGCCTGGGCCAGCTTCGCCAGCCTCCGGGCGATCTCCGTCTTCCCCACGCCCGTCGGGCCGATCATGATGATGTTCTTGGGGTGGATTTCATCGCGCAGGTCGTCCGAGACCTGCTGGCGACGCCAGCGGTTGCGCAGGGCGATGGCGACCGCCCGCTTGGCGGCGTTCTGCCCCACGATGTAACGGTCCAGCTCGCCAACGACCTCGCGGGGCGTGAAGGTGGACGTCTTGCGCGAATCGGCCACGGGCGGTGCTCCTAGAGCTCTTCGATGGAGATGTTGGAGTTGGTGTAGATGTCGATTTCCCCGGCGATGGCCAGCGACTGCTGGGCCACCTCGCGCGCGGGCAGCTGCGTGTGGGCCATCAGCGCCCGCGCGGCGGCCAGCGCGTACGGGCCGCCGCTGCCCACCGCCGCGATGCCGTAGTCCGGCTCGATGACGTCGCCGGCGCCGGACAGGATGAACGTCTTGTCGCGGTCCGCCACCACCAGCAGCGCCTCCAGCCGCCGCAGGAAGCGGTCCATGCGCCAGTCCTTGCCCAGCTCCACGCAGGCCCGGGCCATGTTCTTCTGGTGCTCCTTGAGCTTGGCCTCGAACCGCTCGAAGAGCGTGAAGGCGTCGGCGGTGCTGCCCGCGAAGCCGGCGAGGACCTGCCCCTCCCCCAGCTTGCGGACCTTCTTCGCCGTGTTCTTCATCACCGTCTTGTCGAAGGAGACCTGGCCGTCGCTGGCGATGGCCACCCTGCCTTCACGCCGTACGCAGAGAATGGTGGTGCCGTGGAACATGGGCCCCGGGTTTAACAAGCCCCGCCCCCCGTTTCCAAGGAACACGGTCCGCCTGTCCAGTTCAGGGCGTCCCACCCACGCCCCCGGTGGGTCGAGGTCCGACACCTGACGCAGTCGCCGGTGTCGCGGCGCCCCGCCTGTAACACGGGATGCAACACCAACCATCCGGCCCGACCCGCCGTGTCGCGGACAAACCCTATACACGAAGGATTATCCAGACGTTAGCGCTGGAGCCCCCACGGCCGTCTCACATGACCCGGATGTCTCTATTCACACCATGCCTAAACCGATTTGACCGTTTGTCTTGCATACATTATTTTTCTGGCGACCCTTCGTGCTGCAGGCATGGAGTCCGTCCCATGTCGGCAGCCTGATTGGTTTCACGACCCATCCACGACAGACAAGGAAGGAACCCCGTGACCAGTCCCATCCTGATTCTGGGCTTGCTCGTCGCCGCTGGCGCTCCGAGCCACGCCGCCAGGTCGAACCCCGCGAATGAAAGGGCCAGCCGGGTGAGCACCGTCGACATCAGCGCCAGCGCCAACACGGACCGGGTCGTCATCCAGGCCAACGGCGCGAACCTCACCGTGGAGCTCAAGACGGTCAGCGGAGCCAGCGTCACCTCCGTCACCGAGGCCTCTCCCTCGGGGTACTGGCCGTTCCAGAAGGGCGACCTCATCCTGCGCATCAACACCCGGCAGATCGCCACCCCGTCGGACATCCTCTTCGTCTGGCGCGTGGGCGCGCCCTCCGTCTTCGAATTCGAGGTCGTCCGCAACGGCGCGCGCATCGTCTATCCAGGCACCGCCGCGGACTTCCCGGCCCTGGGCCTGCCTCCCACGCCGGAGCCGCCCACGCCGCCCACGCCCTGAACCCCCACCCGCCCCGGGGCCCCGTCTCCATGGAAGTAGATGAGCCGGAGACGGGAGGCCTCACCTCCCGCCCTCGCACGTCACGGTCGCGAGGCTGTGATGACAACCCGTTTGAGATTCGTGACTGCCCGCGTCGATATGACTCACACGCGTCATGAACCCTGAAGGCACCCGGTAAGGCCTGGCATGAGTGTCTGACCGGGTCGTAGCAAGACAACACACCCTCGGAGGTAAGCATGGACGACTCGAAGAAGGCCACCCGCCGTACGATCCGCGCGCTCGCGTCCCCGGCCGCGCTGACGATGCTCTTCGGAGCCTTCGCCAGCCACGCCGCGACCCTGAACCCCGTGGTCAATGACGCCATCGGCGTCAACCAGGTCAGCCTCCCGACCAGCGAGGTCCAGCAGCAGCAGCAGCAGCAACAGCAGCAGCAGCAGGTCGCCAAGCCGGGCACCCTGGCCGGCGGCAAGCCCATGCTGCTCAAGGCGCTCGTCGCGGGCATGAGCATCGCGTAGTTCCGTCGAGGTTCGACGTCGGCGCCGCCCGCCCGTCGTGGGGCGGCGCCTCTTGATGGGGGAGGCTCGACCAGTGCCCCCGTCCTCCCGACGAGTCCCTGACCTCGTCCGTACGTCCACCCCATGGAGGTTCTGGCTGATGGCAACCGACACCCCGCAGGAGGCCCGCGACCTGTCTCGCCCGGATCTCCACCTCATCTTCCCGCCGCAATGGTCTCCGCTGCAGCCGTTCCTGAGCACGCCCTCGCTCAAGGCCTATCTCGAGCTGCGCGGACACAGCATCCACCAGGATGACTGGAACGTGAGCTTCTACCGGTGGTTCATCGGTCCCCAGCGGCTGCCGGTGGCCCGCGCGCGGCTCAAGCACTTCATCGAGGCGCTCACGGACGAGCACCGCATGTACCGCGCCCGCTGCCTGCACGCGCTGGCGACGCTGGACGAGTACGACACGCTCCTCCCCCGGGTGGAGGGGCTGCGGACCGGCGACACCTACGACACGATGGAGAACTTCAAGGACAGCGTGGACGCGCTCAAGGCGCTGCTCGCCGCGTTCTCCGCCGCGGAGCCCGTCATCGAGGTGGGCACGACGTCGCTGCAGGACGGAGACGTGCTCGCCTCCATCCCCGCGCTGCTCGAGTTCATCGAGGACCGTTACGCCAACCCCTTCATCGCCTTCTTCGAGGAGCAGGTCGCGGGCGTCCAGCAGCGGCCCCGCTACTTCGGCGTCTCCATCATCGGCACCGAGCAGATCGTCGCGGGCCTGACGCTCGGGCGGGTGCTCAAGCAGCGCTTCCCGGACGTGCCGGTGCTGGTGGGCGGGAGCGTGTTCTCGCGCCTGGTGGAGAAGGAGAGCACCTGGGTCACCCAGCTCTTCGGCGAGTGCTTCGACTTCATCTGCCGCTACGAGGGCGAGCGCCCCGTGGACCGGTTCCTCTCCGTGGAGGACCCGCGCAAGGACCGCACGCCCAACTTCGCCTTCATCGACGGAGGGGAGCTGGTGCTGACGCCGCTGGGTGACTCGCTGCCCATGAGCGAGGTCCCCACGCCGGACTTCGGCGGGCTGCCCCTGGAGGAGTACCTGTCTCCCGAAATCGTGCTGCCGCTGCTGACGACGCGCGGCTGCTACTGGGGCAAGTGCGCCTTCTGCTACCACGGGATGATCTACGGCGACCGCTACCGCATGCGCGCGCCGGAGATGATCGCCAAGGACCTGGAGGTGCTCAACGCGCGCCACGGCGTGCGCCACTTCGCCTTCAACGACGAGGCGCTGCCGCCCAAGCTCTTCCGCATGCTCCCCCCCGCCGTCCCCAAGGGGCAGTACTTCTTCACCGCGCTCTACAAGTTCGAGAAGTACTACACGCGGGAAGACTTCCAGAACATGTATGACATCGGCTTCCGCTCGGTCTACATCGGGCTGGAGACGGCGTCCGAGCGCGTGCAGCGACACATGCGCAAGAACAACACGCAGAAGGTGATGGTGGACAACCTCCAGTTCGCGCACGACGCGGGCATCTGGAGCCACACCTTCAACTTCTTCGGCTTCCCCACGGAGACGGAGGACGAGGCGGAGGAGACCGTCCAGTTCCTGCTGAACCACTCGGACATCCTGCACTCGGAGGGCACGGGCACGTTCGTGTTCGAGCACAACGCGCCCATCCACCTGGATCCGAAGCAGTTCGGCGTGAAGGGCTTCAAGCCGCGCACGGACACGGTGCTGGACCTGTTCTACGAATACGAGCCGGAGACGGGGCTCGACGCGGAGGGCGCGCGGGCGGTGCTCGAGCGCTTCAACAAGCTCAAGCGCGAGCGCAAGCTGTACCAGCACGGCCACTGGGTGGACCGTGAGCACCTGCTCCTCCTGCTCAGCCGCTACGGGCGCGACGCGCTGAAGCAGGCGTTCGCCACCGTCGAGGAGAGCGAGCGCGGCTACACCGCGGCGCAGCTCCTGCGCGGATACGAGTTCGACACGCCCGAGGGCAAGCGTCACTTCGTGGTGAACCGGCGCCTGCGCCGCGTGTGCGTCACCAACGAGGACGCGGTGCGCATCGTCGGGTGGCTGCAGTTCGGCGCCAAGGTCGACGACCTGCTCAACGCCTATCCGGCACTGTCGGCCGCGCTCGACCCGGTGCCCGAGGACATCGAGGAGCTGACGGCGTTGAAGGAAGCGTCCTGAGGCCCGCGGGCCCGCCGTGAGTCCCCTCCCCCCATGAGCCGTGGGGGGAGGCCGGACCGGCGGGCCTCAGCGGTTCTGGATGGCGCTGAGGGGGTCCACCCGCGACGCGCGGCGCGCGGGCAGCCAGGTGGCGATGAGCGCCACGCTCCCCAGCAGCACGGAGAAGCCCACGAAGGTGAGCGGATCCCTCCCGCTCACGCCGTACAGCAGGCTCTCCATGTAGCGGCTGAGGACGAAGGCCGCGACCACGCCCAGGCAGATTCCCAGCCCCACGAGCTTCAGCCCCTGGTCCATCACCAGCCGCACCACCTGGCCGGGAGGCGCGCCCAGCGCCATGCGGATGCCGATCTCCTGCGTGCGCTGCGAGACGAGAAAGGAGATGACGCCGTAGAGGCCCGCGGTGGCCAGCACGAGCGCGATGAGCGCGAACGCCCCCAGCAGCGACAGGTTGAGCCGCCGCCCCGCCACGGACTGCTGGATGATCTCCTCCATCGTGAACACGTTGTAGAGCGGCTGCTCGGAGTCCACGCTCCGCACCGCGGCCCGCAGCAGGGGCGCCACGTGGGTCGGGGACGCGGACGTCTTGAGCACCAGCGTCACCGCCTGGAAGTACCAGAGCGTGGACTGCGCGTGGTTGTACGGCAGGTGGACCTCCGGCAACGGCTGCTGGTCCAGCCCCGCCTGACGCACGTCCCCCACCACGCCGATGATCTCCGCCGGCTGCCCGGCGAGGAGCAGCCGGCGCCCCACCGCGTCGCCCCCCTGGAAGTGTCGGCGCGCGAGCGCCTGGTTGACGATGACCACCCGCTCCTCGCGACGCCCGTCGTCCTCCGTGAAGTCGCGGCCCGCGAGCAGGGGGATGCCCAACGTCTTGAACAGGTCCGGGCTGGTGGTGCGGAACTCCGCGAAGAGCGCCTTGCCGGGGTCTGCGGCGGGCTCGCCCTCCACGGCGTAGTCACCGCTCGTCCACGCCGTCTGGATGGGCAGGAGCGAGATGAGCGCCGCGGACTGCACGCCGGGCAGCGCCCGCGCCTTCTCCAGGATGGGCTTGAAGAGGCGCTCGACGACCTCCTCGCGCGGATACTGGGCGGCGGTGATGGGCAGGTGGGCGGTGATGACGTTGCGCGCGTCCAGGCCCGGCTCGGTGCCCAGGAGCGTCAGGAAGCCGCGCAGCAGGAGCCCCGCGCCCACCAGCAACACGAGGGACAGGGCGATCTCCACGACCACCAGCGCCGCGCGGAAGAAGTGGTGCGAACGGGAGGGCGACAGCTTCGCGCCCGGCTCCGCGAGGCTCGCGCGCAGCGGCGTGCGCGTGGCCTGGAGCGCGGGCGCCAACCCGAAGGCGAGCGCGCTGCCCACCGACACCACCAACAGGAAGCCCACCACGCGCGCGTTGAGGGGCAGCTCCCCCGTCAGCGGGAAGGACGTGCGCACCCACGAGCCGAGCGTGTTGACGCCCCAGGAGCCCAGCAGCACGCCGATGACGGCGCCGAGGAGGGACAACAGCAGGCTCTCCACCAGGAGCTGTCGCACCACGCGGCCCCGGCTGGCGCCCAGCGCGAAGCGGATGGCGATCTCCTGCTGCCGCGTGGACGTGCGGGCCAGGAGCAGGTTGGCGACGTTGGCGCAGGCGATGAGCAACACCAGCAGCACCGCGCCCTGGAGCAGGAGCAGCGTGGGCCTCGCGTCCCCCACCACCGTCTCCGCGAGGGAGACGGCCGTGGCGCTGCGTCCCGCCTGCTGGGCCGGATGTGCCTCCTCGATGCGCCGGGCGACCTCCCCCAGCTCCGCGCCCAGGGTGCGGGCCGAGGCCCCCGGCCGCAGCCGCCCGAGCACGCTCAGGAAGTGCGCGCCCCGGTTGTCCACGCGGTCCGCCGAGGGGACGAACGGCACGAAGACGTCCATGCGCGCCCCGGCCGGGAAGCCCACCGTCGCCGGGAGGATGCCCACCACCGTGTGGGGCTGGCCGTCGAGCGTCAGCGTCCGTCCCACCAGGCCCGGGTCGGCGCCGAAGCGGCGCTGCCACAGGCCCTCGCCCACCACCACCACCGGCTGCGCCCCGGGGTGGTCGTCGCCGGGAGAGAAGCCGGGCCCCAGCTTCGGGGGGGTGCCCAAGACCTGGAAGAGGTTGGCCGTGGTCGCCACCACCGCCACCCGCTCCGCGCCCTCGGGCGTCATCAGGTTGCGGCCCTGGAGCTCGTACGCGGCCACGCCGTCCAGCGACGGGAGCTGCGCGGCCCAGTCCTGGTAGTTGGGCCACGACACGGAGCCCAGCCACTTCGGGTCCTGCGCGGGCGTCGTCTCGAAGAGCCGCACCAGGCGCTCGGGCTCCTCGTACGGCAGCGGGCGCAGCAACACCGCGTCCACCACGCTGAAGATGGCCGCGTTCGCCCCAATCCCGAACGCCAGACACAGCACGGCGACCACCGTGAAGAGCGGGTCCTTGCGCAGCATCCGCAGGGCGAACTTGAAGTCGCTCCCGATGTCCCCCACCCCGTCGGCGATACGAGCCATGCGCACCTCGCGTGCGCGGAAGCCTAGCAAAAACAACTCACCCGGCAACGCGCCCTCAGGCGCGTGGATGGGCGGCGTCGTAGACCGCCTGGAGCTGCTCCCAGGTGACGTGGGTATACCGTTGCGTGGTGGAGAGGCTGGCGTGACCCAGCAGCTCCTGGATGCTGCGGATGTCCGCGCCACCGCCCAGCAGGTGGGTCGCGAAGGAGTGTCGCAGCGCGTGAGGGCTCACCTTGCGCGCGAGGGCACACTTGAGGACGTGGGCGTCCAGGTGTCTGCGGATGCTCCGGTCCGTCAGGCGTCCGCCGCGCGCGTTGAGGAACAGGGCGTCCGGCGCCTGCGCGGGCCGGGGCTCGGCGAGCAGCTCGCCGCGACGGGCGAGGTAGGCCTCCAGCGCGCGGATGGCCTGGGCGTTGACGGGCACCAGGCGCTCCTTGCTGCCCTTGCCCATGACGCGGACGATGCGGCCGCTCCGGTCGACGTCGAGCAGGTCCAGGTCGCACAGCTCGCTGATGCGCAGCCCGCCGCCGTAGAGCATCTCCAGGATGGCCTTGTCTCGCAGGCCGAGCACGGCTTTCAGGTCGTGCACGTCGAGCAGCGCGAAGACCTCCTCCACCGGCAGCACCTTGGGCAGCGCCTTGGGCAGCTTCGGGCTCTTCACCAGCTTGGCGGGGCTGGCGGGCAGGAGCTTCTGGCGCACCAGGTACTTGTAGAAGGACTTGATGGAGGCGAGCCGGCGCGCGCGGCTGGCCGGTGCGTGGTCCGTGCTGAGCGTCCCCAGGTAGCCACGGATGGCCGCGTGGGTGCCGGCCAGGAGCGACAGCTTCATCCGCTCCACGAGGTAGCGCTCGTAGTCCGTCAGGTCGATGAGGTAGTTGCGCACCGTGTGCGGCGACGCGCCCTTCTCGTCCTCGAGGTGGACACGGAACTGCTCCAGCAGGGGCGACAGGGTCTTCATGGCGAGGCCAGCGTAGGGGGCCCGGAGATCCTCGCAAGATTCCGGGCCCCTGGCACCCGCTACTTCGCCGGGGTCGCGGGCGCCGCCGGCGTGGGCGCCGCGGGCTTGGGGAGCAGGACGGAGCAGGACGTCTCCGACAGCCACTGCGCGTCGCACATGAAGGCGAGCAGCGGGTGGCGCACCTGCCACAGCAGGACGAAGAGGATGGCGACGGTGAGTCCCAGCCGGGCCCAACCGGACAGGCCCTCCGTGTCGCCGTCGTCCTCCTGCTGCTCGAGGAGCGCGGGGCGGACCATGTCGCGGCGGTCCACGCGGGCGCCCTGGGGCAACCTGGGGCGCCGCGTCACCAGCGTGGCCAACCCCCGCGTCAGCATGAGCCGGTCGTTGAGGGCCCAGCCGGAGCCCTCCAGCAGCAGCGCCAGGTTGCGCCGTCGCAGCTTCAGCCAGCCGAGCAGCCCCGCGGGCGCCATCACCACGATGGCGATGAGCGACGCGGCGGTGATGAGGTCCGCCATGGTCAGGGACTTCACCTGGGAGACGATGAACGCGAAGGAGGAGCCCAGGGCCGCCGCCGCGATGCTGCCCGCGGCCACGAGCCCCGCCAGACCTCCCGCGGCCGGAGGCGCCGCCGCGGCGGGGGCGGCCGGTGCCGCGGCGGGAGGAGGCGCCGTCACGGCCTGGGTGTAGCCCGTCTCCAGCGTCGAATCGAAGGTCTTCTCACCCGCCGTCGCCAGCCCCTCCACCTTGCCGGTGACGAACGAGGCCATGCGCGTGAAGGGCATGGTCATCGACTCCCACAACGACACGGGCTGGCGGATGACGTGCGTCACCATGGCGTCGTGCTCCTGGCCGTTCACGTCGTAGAACACGCCGCGCTTGCCCACGTTGAGGTCCGTGCTGCGCCCGCGCGTGACGGGCACCGCCACCTCGTAGCCGGGCGAGCCGTCCTTCGGCGCCACCATGACGTAGAGGATGCACGTGGTCCCCTGCCCCGCCAGCGCCGCGTGCTCCGCGCGGTTCTTCGCGAGCACGGACAGCGTGTACTTGCGCCCGCCGAGGATGAGCGTCCCCTTCTCCATCAGCGCCGGCGCCTTGGGCAGGTACAGGTTGGGCATGCTGATGAAGTTGTTGGCGAACACCAGCAGCCAGCGCTGGTACAGCACCAGGCGCTCCAGTTCGACGATGGCGCCCAGCGTGGGAGCCAACGACAGGTCCGCCGCGCAGGCGGCGTCGATGGCGGACAGGTCCGCGGCGTCCACCGCCGGCAGCGCGTCGACGTGCTTGTGCAGGGGGTTCGCGTCGCGCGTGGAGAACCACGCCAGCACCGCGTCCGCCTTCGCGGACAGCTCGCGCCACGCGGCGTCGGTCAGCCGCTCCGAGTCCCCCGTCACCGGCGTGGCCACGTCCCGGCGGAAGGCCTCGAGCCGCTCGTACGCGGGGCCGCGCACCAGGCGGGTCCACGCCAGCACGCCGGACGCATCCGGCGGGGCGATGGGCAGCTCTCCCGCCGCCTTGCCCAACGCGGCCACGTCCCCGAGCGCGCCCTCCACCCGCTCCGCCCGCAGGCGCAGGTTCGCCGCGGCCTCCGGCTGCGCGGCCACGAGCCGGCACTGCAGGAAGTACGCGTCGAGCAACGGCGCCACCTCGCGGACGCTCCGCGCACGCGCCTCGCTCGCCTCGCCCCAGACGAAGACGTCACCGCGCTTCGCCACGTGCGCCAGCAGCGCGTCACGCTCCTCGCGGAAGCGCTTCAGCGTCGCGCCGTCGATGCCGGCCTCGCCCGAGCGGTTCTTCACCTCCGGGAACGACGCCATGATGTCGCGCGCGAGCGGGCGCAGGCGCTCCGGGAGGTGGTCCGGCGAGACGATGCCGTCGCCATTCTGACCTGTCTTGCGCAGCTCCTCGTCGCTGGCGCGCACCTGCGCGAGCGAGATGCGCCCCATGTCCGCCACGCCCAGCGTGCGGAGGATCATCTCCGCCGCGCCCTTGAGCGGCGCCCCCTCCGGGGAGAGCGAGGCCAGCTCCAACACGTCGCTGCCCGCGTCCGCGCCGCGGCGGTCCTTCAGCCGCAGGGCCGCCCACTCCACCGCGGTGCGCACCTCCGCCACCCGGATGCGTCCGTTGCCGTCCCCGTCCATGAACGTGAGGAAGGCGGGGTCGCAACTGAGCCCCTCCAGCGGACACGCGGTGGCGATCCACTGGGTCTCGGGGATTTTCGCCGCCTCCACGAGGACGTCGAAGGTGGAGATGTCGACCTGGAGCGAGCCGCCGTAGCGGCGATACACGAGCGAAGGAGCAGTCATACGGGGCGCGGAGGAAAGCACATCCCGGGGCCGGCTCGCACGGGAAGCACTTGTCGCCGCGCGAAGTCCCGACACGGCAGGCGGGCCCGGCGGGAGCAAGTCCGCCGGCATGCCTCGCGCGGCGGGTCACGCCACACACCGCGGCTCTCGCGTGGAGGGAATCCAGACGTCCACCCCTCCCGGGTGCCCCACGCCCATCGGGCGCGAGCAGACCTCGCTCGCCCCACGAGGGCCCCCCAGGCTCAGGGCGAGGTGGACACGCTGTAGACGCCGGCCTTGTTGCCCTGGGCGATGAGGTAGACGGCGCGCGAGTCGTCCTTGCCCGCGAAGTAGACCGGCACCTGGATGCCCTGGTCCAAGGGCTTCCGGGCCTTCGTCTTCACGTCGTAGAGCGACAGGTCGTACGTGTCCGAGTCCATCCGCGCCGACGTGGCGAGCACGCGCTGGCCGTCCTCGGAGAGCTTGTAGCTGAAGATGCCCTGGAGCCACGTCTGCGGGTCCTCCTTGCGCGGCAGCTCCAGCGCCTTGAAGTCACACGCGCGGCCGTTGCGGATGCAGTTGGAGCGGAAGACCACCTGACCGTTGCCCGGCATGAAGCCGTAGCCGAAGACGCCCTGGTGGACCTTCTCCGCCTTCTCCGCGCCCAGCGGATAGAGCATCAGGTCCACCGAGTACTCCGGCTTGAGGAAGCGCGACAGGAACGCCACGTAGCGGGCATCCGTGCCCCAGACGAAGTTGGGCACGCGGTCACCCACGCGCCGGGGCGCGCCGTCCGGCAGCGACACGACCGCCATCAACCCCGCCCGGGCCGTCACGTCGTAGCGGTCGAGGAAGCCCACCGCCTGCGAGTCCGGAGAGAAGGTGAACACCTCCACGCGCTCGCCCACCTTGCGGCCCGGGCCCCCCTCGGCGGGGCCGACGAAGAGGTCGCCCGGCACGTCCGGCTTGCCGTTCTCCGAGCGCGCCAGCCACTTGCCGTCCGGGGAGAAGGCGAAGGCCTGCGACGCCACGGCCAGCCGCTTGGGCTTCTGCGCGGGCAGCTCCGCGATGTACAGGTCGTAGAGGCCGCGCACCGACTCGCTGCGCACCTGGAAGACCACGCGCTTGCCGTCGGGGGACACGGCGTAGTCCCCCACCTGGTCCGCCAGCTTGCGCGGCGCATCCTCCGGCGAGTCCACGGAGACGACCGCCAGCCCGCCCGCCGCCGAGCCCCGGCGCTTGATGAGCAGCGTCTTCCCGTCCGAGGTGAACTGCGCGGTGCTCACCTCGGCCGCCACGTCGACGAAGGGCCCCGCCGGCAGCGGCCCCAGCTTCAGCTTGCCACCATCCACGAAGGCCAGCCGCGCACCGTCCGGCGACGGCAGCATGTAGCTCACCGCGGAGCCCAGCACCGTCGGGTCCGCCTTCGCGCCGTCCAGCACCGCGACGTTCAGCGAGCCGGACTGCGAGGCCGGGTTGTAGCCGGTGAGGAAGAGCGCGTGCTTCGAGTCCGCGGAGAACAACAGCCCGCCGGGGACGTTGGTCACGCCGTCACCCAGCTTGCGCGGCTCGCCGCCCTCCACCGGCACCACGAAGAGCTCGCCCAGCAGCATCTGCGGCGGCACGCCGTCGAGCCGGGGCTTCTGGCCGTTGAGCAGGTAGGAGGCGAAGCGTCCGTCGTGCGTCACGCGCAGGTCCGCCGCGCGGCCCGCGGCGAGGAGCAGGCCCTGGCCCGCGCCCGCGGGTCCGGGGCGCTCCTGGGCCGGGCGCGTTGCGGGCGGCGGCGTGGCCCCCGCGGAAGGGGCGGAGCCACCCCGCGAGGCGCCCTCGTCCCCGCCCTTCTTGCATCCCGCTCCGGCCACCATGAGCGCGGCCACCAGGCCCACGCCCATCCGTCGTCCCAGCCTCGGCCGCATCATGCGCTCCTCTGCTCCTCGTGCCCCGGCGCGCCCGTCCCCGGGACGCCCGCGTGTGGCAGCCATGCCGCAAGGTCCTGCTTCGCCCGCGCCGAGTAGGCCGCGCGCTTGTCCGCCTTCTTCATCCGCCCCGTCAGCGGCGGGAAGAGGCCGAAGATGATGTTGGAGGGCTGGTGCGGGTAGTCCGGGGGGTGCGCCTCGCCCGTGACGTGCCGGTACAGCGCCCCCATCGCCGTCGTCGCCGGAGGCGGCACCCACTCCCGCCCCTCGAGCCGCGCGTGCAGCGCCAGCGCCACCAGGTAGCCACACGCCGCGCTCTCCACGTAGCCTTCCACGCCGGAGACCTGCCCCGCGAAGTACAGCCGGGACTCGCCCTTGAGCGACAGGTCCTTCGACAACAGCCGGGGCGAGTCGATGAAGGTGTTGCGGTGGATCTGCCCCATCCGCAGGAACTCCGCGTTCTGGAGCCCGGGGATGCAGTTGGTGAAGATGCGCTTCTGGTCGCCCCACGTCAGGCGCGTCTGGAAGCCCACCATGTTCCACGCCGTGCCCGCGGTGTCCTCCATGCGCAACTGCACCACGGCATGGGGCTCCTTCCCCGTGCGCGGGTCGCGCAGCCCCACGGGCTTCATCGGCCCGTAGGCCAGGGTGTCGTCGCCTCGCTCCGCCATGACCTCGATGGGCAGACAGCCTTCGAAGTATTTCGGTTCCTCGAAACTGTGCGGCACCACCTTCTGGCCCGCCTTCACCTCGGCGATGAACCGGTAGTACTCGTCCCGGTTCATGGGCAGGTTGAGGTAGTCGTCCCCGCCCCCCTTGCCGTAGCGGCTCTGGCGGAAGGCGATGTCCAGGTCGATGGAGTCGCCGGACAGGATGGGGGCGATGGAGTCGTAGAAGTACAGCTTCGTCCCCACGTAGCGCTCCAGCTCCGCGGTGAGCGCGTCGGACGTCAGCGGCCCGGTGGCGATGACCACGGGCCCGTCCTCCGGCAGCTTCTCCACCTCGCCGGCCACCAGCTCCACGCCGGGCAGGCCCAGCAGGGACTGGGTGATGGCGGCGGAGAAGCGCTCGCGCTCCACGGCCAGCGCGTCCCCGGCCGGCACACGGTTCGCGTCCGCGCTGCCCAGCACGAGCGAGCCGAGCGCCCGCAGCTCCGCGTGCAACAGACCGATGGCGCTCTCCGGGTTGTCGGAGCGAAGGGAGTTGCTGCACACCAGCTCCGCGAGCTGATCCGACTTGTGGGCGGGGGAGCGCTTGTGCGGCTTCATCTCGCGCAGCACCACCGGCACGCCCCGGCGGGCGAGCTGGTATGCGCACTCCGTCCCCGCCAGCCCGCCCCCGATCACCGTCACCCGCTGCTGTTTCACGTCCGCCATCCTGAGCCTCCCGGGAGCGCCTCGCGCGTGCCCGTCCGTGGACTGTTACCAGGACTTCCCCGCCCTGTCCCGGTCGCGAAACCCCGGGCGTCAACCCGGCGTCCGGTCCCCCCGCCCCCGTCCGCCCGCCCGCCCCCCGAGCCACCGCGCCCGCTGGCTGGAAGGCGCGGTTTCCCCACCTGGGTTGCACCCCTACGTTTCTCGCGTTCGTCGCTCGGGGGCGGCCTGTCATCCGAGCGGGCGCAGGACCCACCTGAAATTGGAACATCTGGAGACGAGGCCATGAGCCGAGCCAATGACCTGTCGAAGATCCGCGAGATTCTCCAGCGCCGCCGGCGCGAGATCCTCGCCACGAGCGCGGGCACCCACCGCGAGCTGACCGCCCTCAAGGACCAGGAGCGGGATCCCGAGTACGAGGAGAACGCCCAGTCGGAGCTGGCCGACTACACCCTGTCCAGCCTCATGGAGGCGCAGCGGCGCGAGGTCATGCTCATCGACGCGGCGCTCCAGCGCATGGACCAGGGCGTCTTCGGCGAGTGCGTGGACTGTGGCCAGGAGATTTCGCTGGAGCGGCTGGAGGCCCTGCCCTTCGCCATCCGCTGCGAGGAGGACGCCACCTCCCACGAGCAGGACATCCGGGGCGGCCCCTACGCCTCGCCTTCCATCTGACCCGGCGACCCGAGGGTCCGCGCCGAGCACCACCGGGGCGCTTCCATCCGCGAGGGTGGGAGCGCCTCAGTCGCCTTCCTTCTGGAGGACGACGAAGCGGTAGTTCTCCAGCTCGTTCTGCCCCGCCGTGTAGAGCACCGACAGCAGCATGTCGTAGGGGACCTTGCGGTCCGCGATGACGGAGAGTTCCTTGCTGAAGGGCGCCTGCGGGTTGCGCTCGGCGATGTACTTCAGCTTCTCCACCTCGCGCTTGAGCCGCGCGTCGAGCGGCAGCACCAACCGCCCCTGGAGCGCCTGGGCGGGGAGCTGGCCGTTCTCCAGCCGCAGCACCTCCTTGTCGCCCACGAGGATGCCCTTGGGGGTGATGGTGACGGCCACGGTGTCGCGCGGCGTCGCGCGCGTGGTGGACACCGGGGGGCGCACGTCCTCGGAGGCCGTCACCGCCGCGGAGGACGACGCGAAGGACTTGAGGAGGAACACCAGGAGGATGGTCATCATGTCCATCATCGCGGTGATGTTCAGCTCCTTGATCTCCCCCGCGGCCTCGCGCTCCTTGCGCTTCTTGCGCGCGAGCGCCCGGCGGAAGCGCAGCCGGGCCAGGGCCTCCTCGTCGGGGACGGGCACTTCGGAGGCGGTCGGCGTGGGCTCGGCCATGGCTCAGGTCCCCGCCAGGGTGACGTCGGGGAACAGCAGGCGGCGCTGGGCGCCCTGCTCCTCGCGGATGGCGTCCATCGTCTGGATGAGCGCGTCGTACGGGATGTCCGGGTCCGCGCCGACGATGACCTTCGTCTCCTTGGGGAACTCGGACTTGATCCGCACCATCCACGCGTTGAGGGCGGCGTAGTCGTACTCGCCATCCGCCTTCACGGGCACGGTGGGGGCGCCCTCCTCGCCGAGGATGGCGTTCTCGCTGCTGACGAAGTGGCCCTTGCGGGAGATGAGCACCGACAGGGTCAGCTTGGGCTCGTCCCCCGGCTGCTCCTGCGTCACCGCCGCCGCCGGCCCGCCGTAGCCCGGCGCGCTCACGTTGAGGATGCCGAACGAGGCCAGGCCCGTGATCGACAGCAACATGAAGATGATGAGGTTCATGAGGATGTCGAGGTACGGGACGATGTTCAGCTCGCCCGTCTCCTCCTCCTCTCGGACCTTCAGCTTGCGCCGGGAGTAGTGGAACGCCATGGACGCGCGCCCCCGCGGCTTACGACGCCCGGGCCTCGAGCTCCGTGGCCCCCGGATCCACGCCGCCGCGCCGCGACAGCAGGTTCTCCAGCTTCAGGGCGTTGAGCTCCAGGCTCTCCACCATGGCCTTGGCGTACGACGTGAGGAACAGGTGGAAGATGATGCAGAGCACCGCGATGGAGAGCGCGAACGCGGTGTTGTTCATCGCCTTGGAGATGCCGTCCGACAGCAGCGACTGCTTCTGCTCCGCGGGCACGTTGCCCAGCGCCTGGAACGTGCCGATGAGGCCGAAGATGGTGCCCACCAGCCCCACCAGCGTGGCGATGTTCGCCAGCGACCACAGCCACGGGATGCGCTTGGAGACGTGGGGGCTGTTCTCGACGATGGCCTCCTCCACGGCCTTGGCCACCTCGATTTCACCCCGGTTCGCGTTCACCAGCCCCGCGCGGATGACCTTGGCCAGCGGCGCCGTGGGCGCCATCCCGCACACCTTCACGGCCCGGTCCAGGTTGCCACCACGCACCAGCTTGGTGATCTGCTCCATGAACGGCGCCGGGTTCAGGTTGTACCGGAACACCAGCGTGACGATGCGCTCGAGCGCCACCGCCAGCGAGCACGCCAGCCAGAACAGGTTCACGAACATGAACGGACCGCCATCCTTGAAGAACTTGATGACGGAATCCGTGAGACCCAGCTTTCCGGCGTCCGCGGCCGCGAGGCTCGCGTTGACCAGCAGCTCGCTGACCACCGAGGAAATCATTGCGCGACTTGTAGGGCGGGCCCGCCGAAGCTGTCAAGCCGTGGGCGGGCCAGCCCCCTGTAAACACTTGGGTTTTCAGGCCGCCGAGGAGGCGCTGGGGTCGGTGGGCACGCCGCCCTGCTCGGCCACCTCCCGCCGGTAGCCGCACTCCTTGTTGGGACAGGCGACGTACGCCCCGTCCCGCTTGGAGAACTTCTGGAGCAGGTACGGCGAGGCGCACTGGGGGCAGCTCTCCGCGAGCGGCCGGTCCCACGCCGCGAAGCGGCAGTCCGGGTAGCGGTTGCAGCCGAAGAAGATCTTCCCCCGGCCGCTGCGCCGCTCGGTGAGGTAGCCCTGCTTGCACTCCGGGCAGTCGACGCCGATGGAGATGGGCTTGGACGTCTTGCAGTCCGGGTAGCCCGAACACGCCATGAAGCGCCCGAACCGGCCGCGCTTGATGACCATGGGCTTGCCGCACTTCTCACACTTCTCGTCCGTCGTCTCCTCCTCGACGATGACGATCTTCCCCTCCGCGTCCCGCTTGAAGTCCTTGGTGTTCTTGCAGTCGGGGTAGTTCGAGCAGGCGAGGAAGTGCCCCATCTTCCCGAACTTGATGACGAAGTGGTTGCCGCACTTCTCGCAGGCGATGTCGGTCTTGATCTCCTCGCGCTTGACGTCGCGCATCTCCGCCTTCGCCTTCTCGAGCGTCTCCTTGAAGGGCCCGTAGAAGTCGTGCAGCACGGCCTTCCAGCTCGCGCCGCCGTCGGAGATCTGGTCCAGCTTCTCCTCCATCGTCGCGGTGAAGGTGACGTCCAGCTCGTGGGGGAAGTGCTTGACCAGCATCTCGTTGGTCATCTGCCCCAGGTCCGTGGGCCGGAAGCGCCCCTCCAGCTTCTCCACGTACTTCTTGTCCTGGATGGTGGAGAGGATGGCGGCGTACGTCGACGGACGGCCGATGCCCTTCTCCTCCAGCTCCTTCACCAGCGTGGCCTCGCTGAAGCGCGGGGGCGGCTGGGTGAAGTGCTGCTCGTGCAGGAGCTTCTGCAGGCCCAGCGTGTCGCCGTCGTTGAGCACCGGCAGGTCGCCCACGGCGTCCGCGCCGTCCGCGTTCTCGTCGCCGGCGGCCTTGGCCTTCTCCTTCTCCGCCTCCTCTTCCGGCGTCAGGCCCGCGCCGTACACCGCGAGGTAGCCGGGGAACTTCAGCGTGCTGCCGGAGGCGCGGAAGGTGGCGCGACCGGCGGCGATGTCCGCGCTCGTCTGGTCATAGACGGCGGGCTTCATCTGGCACGCCACGAAGCGGTTCCAGATGAGCTCGTAGAGCCGGAACATGTCCTGCTCGTCCATGGCCTCGAAGAAGGGCCGCACCCGCTCCGGCGGGTACTCCAGGGACGTGGGGCGGATGGCCTCGTGCGCGTCCTGCGCGCTCTTGCGGGACTTGTAGACCACCGGCTCTTCCGGCAGGTACTCCGCGCCGTACTTCGTGCCGATCATCTCGCGCACCTGCTTCACGGCGTCGTCGGACAGACGGGTGGAGTCCGTACGCATGTACGTGATGAGCGCCGTCTGGCCCTCCTCGCCGAGGGGCACGCCCTCGTAGAGCTTCTGGGCCAGCGTCATCGTCTTCTTCGCGGTGAAGGACAGCCGGTTGGCCGCCTCCTGCTGCAGCTTGGAGGTGATGAACGGCGCGGGCGCGTTGCGGCGGCGCTCGCGACGGTCCACCTTGGACACCGCGAAGTCGGCCTTCTGGAGCTCGGCGACCAGGCCCTCGGTGATGGCGCGGTCCTTGAGTTCCACCTTCTTGCCGTCCACCTTGGACAGCTTGGCCTTGAACGGCGGCGGGCCGGACGGGCCCTCCAGGAGCGCGTCGAGCGTCCAGTACTCCTCGGGGACGAAGGCCTTGATCTCCGCCTCGCGCTCCACGATGAGGCGCACCGCGACGGACTGCACGCGGCCGGCGGACAGGCCCCGGCGGATCTTCTGCCAGAGCAGCGGGGAGATCTGGTAGCCCACGAGCCGGTCGAGGATGCGGCGCGTCTGCTGCGAGTCGTAGTTGTCCTGGTTCAGCTCGCGCGGCTGGGCGATGGCCTCCTGGATGGCCTTCTTCGTGATTTCGTTGAAGGTGACGCGCAGGGCGTCCGGGTGCGCGAGCTCCTCCTTGATGTGCCAGGCGATGGCCTCGCCCTCGCGGTCGGGGTCCGTGGCCAGGAAGACCTTGTCCGCGGACTTCGCCATCTTCTTCAGCTCGTTGAGCACCTTCTCCTTGCCCTTGATGACCTCGTATTCGGGCTGGAAGTCGTGCTCCACGTCGACGCCCATCTTGCTCTTGGGCAGGTCCTTCACGTGCCCCACGGACGCCTTCACCGTGTAGCCGGAGCCCAGGTACTTCTTGATGGTCTTCGCCTTGGCGGGCGACTCGACGACGACCAGGTAGTGCGGCCCCTTGCCGCGCGGCGCGACCTCCTCCTCCGCGTCCGCCTCCACCGTGGGCAGCCCGTCATCGTCGCCCTTGGAGGCGCGGCGGCGGGCCGCGGTCTTCTTCGCCTTGGCGGCCGTCTTCTTCGCGGCGGGCTTCTTCTTGGCCGCCGCGCGCCCGGTCGTCGCCTTGCGGGGCGCCTTCTCCTCGGTCGCCTCGGTCTCTTCCGCCTTCTTCTTCGTCCGCGTGGCCATGACTCTCCTACCTAGATCTTCTCGTACAGCCTGCCCGGGTGCTGGACGACCAGCCCCGTCAACTCCAGCTCCACCAGCGCGCTGGCGAGCGCGGCGGCGGAGAGGGTGCTCCCGGTCAGCACCTCGTCGAATGTCCGGGGAATCCGGTCCAACAGCGCGTAGGCCCCCCGTGCTTCCGCGGAGAGTTCGTCCCACGAGCCCCCCGCTCCCGGCGCCACCACCTGCCCAGGCCGCGCGCCCACCACCCTCCACACATCTTCCGCCCCCAGGCAGGCCCGGGCATGCCCGTCCCGGATGAGGACGTTGCAACCCGCCGCCGCCTCCTGCCGGACATCCCCTGGCAACGCCAGGATCGGCCGGCCCTGTGCCCGCCCCGCCTGCGCCGTCAGCAGGCTCCCCGACTTCTCCCCCGCCCTCATCACCAGGACCGCGTCGGATGCGCCGGAGATGAGCCGGTTGCGCCGGGGGAACGTGGAGGTGCTCGCCCGGACCCCGGGCGGCAGTTCGCTGAAGAACACGCCGCCCCGCTCCAGGAAGTGCGGCAGCAGCCGCGCCTGCGCCGGGTCCAGCGCGTCCAGCGCCGACCCGAGGAACGCCCACGTCTCCCCCGCCACGTCCAGCGCGCCCCAGTGGCACGCCCGGTCCACCCCCGCCGCCGCCCCCGACACCACCCCCACCCCACCCTCGGCCACCCGCCGGGCGAACGCCCGGGCGAACGGCAGGAAGCCCTGGTCCGGATGTCGGCTGCCCACCATGGCCACCCGCCTGCGCGGATGACCCGGCTGGCCCCGGTAGAAGAGCAGCGGCGGCGCGTCGTCCACCTCCCTCAGCAGCTCCGGGTAGGTCCGCCCGCCCGCGAAGGCCACCCCCATCCGCCCGGCGTGGCAGGCCTCCAGCAGCCGCTCCGCCAGCAACGAGAGGTGCTCCACCGATGCCAGCCGGCGGCGCACCGGGGGGGAGACCGGCGCGTCGGACAGCCAGTCCGCCACGCGCGTGGACGCCAGCGGCGCCAGGCGGCCGTCGGCGAATTGACGCAGAGCGGCCAACGTCCTCGGCCCCAGGCCGGGAACGGCCCAGAGCGCGAGGCAGGCCTGCTGCTCCATCGTGAGGCTGTCCGTCTCAGCGTCCGCCATACCCGACCCCCACGCGGTTCCCACCTATATAGAAGATGGGTCCCCTGGGAGGGGCGCGACACATAAACACCGGACCGCCACCGGTCAAGCACTCAACCCCTCCACGGCTGGAGGGGATGCACTTTTCCTGCCGACTTCAGCGGCTGGCGGTGGGAGCGTTCCCCACCTGCATCACCGCCCGGTCCCCGTTGATGATCTCCTGGAGGGAGCGGATCACCAGGCAGTTGCTGGTGCGCTCCTTCACTTCGGTGACCATGCAGGTGCCGATGGACTCCCAGGGGTAGCTCTTCTCCTTCTGGTTGGGCTCCTTCACGGGCTTGCCCAGCACCTCGTTGGACGGGTCACCCTGGCGCAGGATGGTGAAGGTGTTGCCCAGCGCCACGCCGTCCGAGCTGCCGCGGTCGACGACCAGGGTGTGGTGCTCGCCGAACTGGGACAGGTACGGCACCAGGGCCGTGACGATGCTGCCCCGGACCTCCTTCGCGTTGGGCCGCGGCGCCACGCGCTCGCTGAGCTTCTCGCCGTAGGGGCCCACCAGGTCGCCGCGCTCGATGCCGTCCCAGGTGTCGACGATCTGCGCGGTGACGACGTTCTGGTCCACGCGGATGACGCGCAGCGTGCCCACGAAGTCCGTGAGGTAGCCCAGCTTGGCGCCCGACTTCGGGTGCTTCACTTCCTGCGTGGTGTGGAAGATGACGTAGCGGTCCCCCACCTTGGCGTCGCCCTTGCGCTTGAAGCGGACGTAGACGTTGTCGGGGAAGGACAGCAGGAACGCGCCGCTGGTGGAGCCGTCGATGCGGCCCGCCTCGTCCAGCTCACGCGTGGTGACGAAGCCCTGCGTCGTCACCGGCCGGGAGGAGGACACGTCGTAGCCGATCTTCCCGGACACCGACACCATGTCCCCGCCGGACAGCTCCGTGGGGGCGGCGACGTCCGGCGTCTCCTCGCCCGTGTCCACGCGCTGCGGGACCTCCTCGCCGTTGGCGAAGAAGCGCACCTGGTTGCCGGGGTAGATCCAGTGCGGGTTGGCGATCTCCGGGTTGTAGGACCAGACCTTCGGCCAGTACCAGGGGCTGCCCAGGTAGCGCGAGGACAGGTCCCACAGCGTGTCGCCGTCCTGCACGGTGTGGACCTCGCCGGGGGCGCTGTCGCGACCCTTGGGCGCGCCAGGGGGCAGTTGCACGGTGGTGCCGGAGGGGCGCTCGGGCGCCTCGTCCATCACGTCGGCGCCTTGGGTCTCGCCGCCGGTCTCCGTGTCTTCGTCACCGCCCTCCTGCTGGGCGAACGCGCTCGTGGCGGGCGCGACGGCGAGGCTCAACATCAGCGAGGTGAGGATCCGGGAGCGCATCGCACGACGTCCTTTCGAAAGAAAACTCACTGCGGGAGCGCGGCGAGCCGCTGCTCCGCCTGCGTGGCGGCGGCCGTCCCCGGGAACTGGGTGACGACACGCGTGTAGAGTGCACGGGCATCCGCGGCCTGGTTGAGCCGCATCCGACACTCGGCGAGCCGGAGCATGCCGTCCAGCATGGCGTCCCCGGCGGGATAGGTGGCGATCAGCCGCTCGAACGTCTTCGCGGCGTCCTTGAACTCGTCGAGCCCCATCTGGCCCAGCCCGCTGAAGTACAGCGCGTTGTCCGCGCGCGGGTGGCGGGGGTTCTCCTCGGAGAAGCGGCGCAGGCGCTGCACGCCCCCCTCCACGTTGCCGGTGCGCAGGAGCGCCACGGACTTCTCGAACTCGGCCTCCAGCACGTCCGGGTCCGGCGCGTCCGCCGGGTCCGCGTCCCGGGGGCTGGAGACCATCGTCGCCCCGCCGGAGTCCGCGGCCCCCTCGGAGACGGGGCTGATGAACATCTCCATCTGCTCGGAGTCCGGCTCCACCACCGCGACCGCCGTGGGCAGCCGGGGCGCCGGCTCGTAGCGCGGCTTGAGCTTCACCACCGCCAGCTCCGGCGTCGAGGACAGCGACGCCGTCTCCTGCGTCGGGACGCTCGCCTCCTTCACCACCGAGGCGCCCTTCGCGCCCGACCCGCGCACCCGCTCCACGGCGGCGTGCGCCTCCAGGCGCTCCAGCCGCTCGGTCAGCCGGGTCTGCGAGTCACGCAGCGCGCGCAGCTCCGCCTGGAGCGCGCCGAGCTCCGCCTGGGAGGCGGCATTGCTGGCACACGCGCCCAGCGCGCACAGGGGCGCGACGGCGAGCAGGCGGAGGATGATGGAGCGCGAGCGCACGGGCCTCGACGGACGGATGGAAGTCGTCTCCGAGGATAGGAAGGCACGTCCAAGAGCGTCAAGAAAACGGCCGGTGTGGCCCGGCAGGCTAGAAGCGGTGCAGCACGTGGCTCAGGTGGCGCCCCGTCTTCCCCGCGTCGCGCCGGTGGGAGAAGAACCGCTCGGGCTCACATGCCGTACAGGCCTGTAGCACGTCCACGTGGGCGGGCTTGAGCCCCGCCCGCAGCAGCGACAGTCGCACCGCCCGTGACAGGTCCAGGTGGGGACGGCCGGCCCGTCGCTCCACGACCTCGTCGCCGAAGCGCGTCACGAAGCGCTGTCCCAAGTCATCCGAGACCTCGTAGCAGCACCGCTGGATGGCGGGCCCCACCGCCGCCAGGAGCCGCTCCGGCCTGGTGCCCCGGGCCACGAGGATCTCCACCGCGCGGGTGCTGATCTCCGCGTCCGTGCCCCGCCACCCGGAGTGCACCGCGGCCACGCGCCGCTTGTCGGGGTCCACCAGCAGCACCGGCACGCAGTCCGCGGTGCCCACCGCCACCCAGGTCCCCGGCGTCTGCGTCCAGAGCCCGTCCGCCTCGCCCTCCGTGGGCCGCAGCGCCTCGCTCCCCTCCTCCGCGCGCGCCTCCAGCACGCGGTCGCCATGAACCTGTGACACACGACACAAGGCGCCCAGTGACGCCCCCGCCGCCGTCGCGAGCCGCCGCAGGTTCTCCTCCACCCGCGCCCGCTCGTCGCCCGTGGAGAACCCCAGGTTGAGCGAAGCGAACGGCCCTTCGGACACGCCGCCCGCGCGCGTCGCGAAGCCATGGGGGACGGGAAGCAGCGAGGACGTCAGCAGCACGGTCGACATGGTCCGCCCTTGTATCCGCCCCACCGCCACGACGCACCCGGACGGCCCGTCGCGCCGACGGATTGCGCTAGCGAAGCCGAAAAATTCCGATGCAAGTACGTTTGACAGTCCGCGTCAGGCCATTGACAATTCCGCAGACTCTTCGTGAAACAGGTTTCATTCCTCGACGCCAGGGTCAACGAACGCACGCATGCCCCTAGGACCGGACACCGTAGGCAGGAAGCTCCTGTGGAGCATCGCCCTGCCCGGGCTCGTGGTCGCGCTGTTGGGCGTGGGGCACTTCTGGCGCGAGGCGCAGGTGTCCGTGCAGGACGCGACGCAGGTGGAGTCGCTCGCACTCGCGGAGTTCGTCGCCTCCACGTTCCTGCTCCCGCAGGGCCCGGGCGCGCCGCCGCACGACGCGGTGGCGGAGGTGCTGCGCTCGGACACGCGGCTGTTCCGCTCCGTCGCAGACGTGCGCGTGCTGTCGCTGGAGGGCGACGTGCGCTGGTCGCGCAACCCCTCGGAGGTGGGCACGCGACATCCGGAAGCGGCGCGGCTGACGACCCCGCGCCCGGAGACGGCGCGCTCGGACGACGGAGTGACGGAGGTGGTGCGTCCGTTGGGCGGCCCCGAGTGCGGCGGCTGCCACACGCGAGGCGACATCCCCGGCGCGAGCATCCTCCAGATGCGCATGGTGGAGCCGCCGCTGCACCAGCAGTTGACGCGCGTGTTCGGCGGGGCGCTGGGCTCGATGGTGTTCTTCGTCGTGCTGCTGTCGCTCGTCACCACGCTGTCGCTGCACTTCAACCTCTCCCGGCCGCTGCGCAAGCTGAGCGCGGCCATGGGGCGGGCGGAGGCCGGGGACCTGCTGGTGCGCGCGGAGACGCGGGGCACGGATGAGATCGCCCGCCTGGGCGCGGCCTTCAACCAGATGCTCGCGCGGCTCACCACCATGAAGGTGGAGGAGATCGACACCCACCGCGACCTGGAGCTGGTGAAGGAGAAGCTGGCCCTCAAGGACGAACTGGAGGAGCGCCTGCGGGAGCTGTCGCTCCTGTTCGACGTGGCCCGCTCGCTCAACGCCACGCTGGAGCTGGACGAGCTGCTCGAGACGGTGACACGGCAGGTGGTGGAGCGGCTCCAGATTCCGGAGTTCTCCATCATGCTGGTCAACGCCGACGGCGCGCTGGAGATCCGCCACGCCTGGCCGGAGGAGCGCACCACGGAGGGGCTCACCTTCTCCGTGGGCGAGGGCGCGTGTGGCCGCGCCGCGCAGACGCACAAGGCCGTGTACCTGCCGGACGTGACGGACCCGTCCAGCGTGTTCGCGCGGCGGGGGCTCATCGAGGGCGCCATGGACACCGGGGCCCTGCTCGCGGTGCCCATGGTCCACATGGACGCGCTGCTCGGGGTGATGAACTTCCAGCGTCCGCAGGTGGCCAGCTTCTCCGCGGAGGAGATCGAACTGCTCACCGCGGTGGCGGACCTGGCGGCGACGGCGGTGAAGAACGCCCGGCTCCACGCGGAGACGGTGAAGCTCACGATGACGGACCCGCTGACCGGCGTCCCCAACCGCCGGCACCTCTTCCAGCGCATGGAGCTGGAGATGGCGCGGGCCCAGCGCTACGGCACGTCGCTGGCCCTGCTGATGGTGGACGTGGACCACTTCAAGCGGCTCAACGACCTGGCGGGCCACCGCGTGGGCGACGAGACGCTCCGGAAGGTCTGCGACATCCTCCGCACGCGCGTGCGCAAGGTGGACACGCTGGCGCGCTATGGCGGCGAGGAGTTCGTCCTGCTCCTGCCCCAGACGCACAAGGCGGAGGCGCTGGAGGTGGCGGAGAAGCTGCGCCGCGCCATCGCGGAGACGCTGGTGCTGCCCCAGTCCGCCCTCCCCGGCGGCCATGTCACCGTCTCCGTCGGCGTGGCGCACTTCCCGTCCGACGCCACCACGCAGGAGGCGCTCGTGGACAGCGCGGACGCGGCGCTCTATTGCAGCAAGCGCACCGGCCGCAACCGCACCACGGCCTTCGAGCCCGGCATGGAGATCCACCCGGGCCGCGAGCGCGGGCCCCACGCGCCCCCCACCGAGCCCGCCGCGCCCAAGCCTCCGGGCGGCGTCGCCAAGGCCTGAGCCCCTCCACGGCGGAGCGCTCAGCGCGACACGAGCGTGCGCACCGTGGGCAGCATCAGGTCCGCCCACGCGTCGTAGCCCTCGTCCGACGGGTGGAAGCCGTCCTGCGAGAAGAAGCCTGGATTGGCGGGGAACGTCTCCCGGCTGGCCGAATAGAGGTCCACCAGGTGCATGCCGTGCGCGCGCGCCAGCTCCGCGATGGCGGCGTTGAACGGCTCGATGCGGCCCTCGAACAAGGCGCTGGGGACCAGCCGGGCCACGGGCGCGAGCGCCATGTCCGCGATGTTCACCACCACCAGTGGGGCGCCCGTCTGCTTCAGCCGCCGGGCGATGCGGTCCAGGTCGTCCCGGAAGTCCTCCAGGGACGTGCCCCGCCAGATGTCGTTGGTCCCCACGCCGAGCGTCACCAGCGTGGGGCGCGCCGCGATGGTGGGCTTGACCTGTCCGGTGAAGACGTCGCGGATGCGCGCACCGCTCTGCCCCAGGTTGGTGAGTCCCACGGAGAGGCCGTCCTTCCGCAGGCGGGAGGCGAGCCGCTCCGGATAGCCCCCGCCCCGACGGGCCCCCACCCCCACGGCCGTGCTGTCCCCCAGCGCGACGTAGTCGACGCTCACCTTCCGTCTCCCCTCCCCCGCTACGGAACGCGCAGCGCGCGCAGGTAGCGGGCGCCGCCGGGGGTCGCCACGCGCAACAGCAGCGTGCTGCCGGAGGACGCGGAGCGGATCGCCTCCGCCAGGTCCTGGGCGCTCTTCACGGGCTTGCGGTTGGCCTCCACCACCACCATGCCCGCCTCGAGCTGCGCGCGGTCCGCGGGCGAGCCGGGCATCACGTCGGTGACGAGCGCGCCCTGCCGGTCGTTGAAGCCGGCCTGCTGGGCGGTGCGCGCGTCCAGGGTCTTCAGGCTGACGCCCACGCGCCGAGAGCTCTCCTGCTGCTCCTCCTCCCCTTGCGGCTTCTTGTTGGTGACCCCCTCCAGGTCCGGGCGCGTGCCGAGCGTCACCTTCACGTCCTGCTTCTTGCCCTCGCGAAACACGGTCAGCGTGGAGACGCTGCCCGGCCGCTTGAGCGCCACGGTGCGGGTGAACTGGCCGCCGGACGTCACCGGCTGTCCGTCGATGGCGGTGACGACGTCGTCCGCCTTGAGCCCCGCCTTCGACGCGGGAGAGTTCGGGTTGATCTGTGTGAGGATGGCGCCCTCCGTGACGGGGAGCTTCAGCGCGCCGGCCAGGTCGCGCGTCAGGTCCTGGATGCCCACGCCCAACCACGCGCGCGTGACGGAGCCCTCCTTCTCCAACTGGGGCACCAGCGCCTTGACCAGGTTGCTCGGCACCGCGAAGCCGATGCCCGTGCCGCCGCCGACGATGGCCGTGTTGATGCCCACCACCTCGCCGCGCATGTTGAACAGCGGACCGCCGGAGTTGCCCGGGTTGATGGCCGCGTCCGTCTGGAGGAACTCGTCGTAGGGCCCCGCGCCGATGTCGCGCGCCCGCGCGGAGACGATGCCCAGGCTCACGCTGGAGGCCAGACCGAACGGATTGCCGATGGCCACCACCCAGTCCCCCACCCGCAGCGCGTCGGAGTCACCCAGCTTCACCGTGGGCAGCCCGTCCACCTTGTCCTTGATCTTCACCAGCGCCACGTCGGTGAGCGGATCACGCCCCACCACCGAGGCCGCGAACGAGCGGCCGTCGTCCAGCCGCACCGTGATGGACACCGCGTCCTCCACGACGTGGTTGTTCGTGAGCACGATACCGGACGGTTCGATGATGAACCCCGAACCCGCGCCCTGGCGCAGCGGCTCCCGCTGCCCCCGGCCTCCGCCGAAGAAGCGGTCGAACAGCGGGTTGTCCTCCGAACCCCGCATGCCGCCCCCGCCCCTCGCCTGGACGTCCACGTTGACCACCGCCGTCTTCACCGACTCCACCAGCGGAGCCAACGACGGAAGCGCCTGGGCCTCGCGGGTGGCGGGCTGGAGGTTGCCGGCCTGCGCCGACGGGGCCGCGGCGGGCGCCTGCGCGAGCGTCGCCTGCGGCAAGGCGAGGAGCAACGCGGCGACCAGGGTCCTCCGGAACGGAACGAGCGAACGGTTCATATGCACTCCAAGCTAAAGCCGAATCGCGGCCCCGCAAGCCAAACCCACTCCGGGACCGGGCGGAAACACGGTGGAAGACGCCGTCACGCGGGTTGGTAGACGCGATAGTCCAGCTCTGGAAAGACGTTGTCCCGGGACTCGAGCTGGGAGAGCCAGGCTTCGTCCACCGAACCCGCGCGGAGCTGGTCGTGCAACCGGAGGAACCGCTGGACGTGTTCCCGGCTGCGTCGCCGGGCGTACTCCACCATGGTGCCGGTCTTCATGATGAAGGCCCAGTCGGACCCCTGGGCGAGCAACAGTTCTCGCGCCGCCTGATTGAGGGCCCGGCGCTGGCGCGCGTCCGGCTCCCGGAAGTCCCTCGCCAGCTCCACCATCCTCCGCGCGCAGTGGTGCAGGTGGCGGTAGAGCCAGTCGTTGCTCTCGTCGAGCCACATCCGCGCGTAGCCCCCCGCGCCCCACGACGACATGGGCGGCGTGGCCACCTGGTTCTCGGGGTTGTCGCGCAGGTCGTCCGCCGGCGTCACCAGGTCGAACGTCTGCTGCTCCCGCGCGGCCTTGCGCAGGAGCGCCTCCAGGAACCAGGGCCCCTCGAACCACCAGTGTCCGAACAGCTCCGCGTCGTACGGCGCGACCACGACGGGCCTGCGCCCCGACAGCCGCGACGCGAGGTATTCGATCTGCCGCTGGCGATGGACGAGGAAGTCTCCGGCGTGGAGGACGGCCCGCTCCCGCGCGGCCTCCGGCGCATAGGGCTGCTTGTCCTGCGTCTTGCCGGTGATGCGGAAGTACTTGAAGCCGGTGTTCTTGCGGTCTCCGGTCGGCTGGATGAACGGGCGGATGTAGTCCAGGTCCAGGTCCCAGCCGATGTCCCGGTAGAACTCGCGGTACATCGGGTCGCCCGGGTAGCCGTGCTCGGCGCTCCAGACCTGCTGGCTGCTGTCCGGGTCGCGCGCGTAGGCCGCGACGCCGGCCTCGGTGAAGATGGGCGCGTAGGGGCCGTGCAGCGGGCGGGGCACCGCGTCCGTGAGGCCGTGCGTGTCGACGAAGAAGTAGCGGATGCGTTCGGCGGCCAGCACGCGCTCCAACCCGGGGAAGTAGCCGCACTCGGCCAGCCAGATACCCGCGGGGTCCCTGCCGAAGGCGCCCCGGTAGTGGGCCGTGGCCACCATCACCTGCGCTCGCACCGCCTCGGGGACCTGCTGCATGAGCGGCAGGAAGCCGTGGGTCGCGTTGCAGGTGAGGATGTCCAGGTAGCCCGCGTCCTGGAGTCTCCGGAACGCGGCGACGAGGTCCCCGCGATAGCGGTCGTGGAAGGCGACACGCAGCGCTCGGAAGTGGTCCCGATAGAAGCGCGCCAGCCGACCGAAGGTGGCGTCGTCACGGGTCCGGTGGACCTCGCGCTCCCCCAATTCGCAGAGCTGGTCCAGCTTGCGGGCGTAGCGCGACATCAACAGCTCGTCGCGCAGCATGGTGATGAGCGTGGGCGAGAGCGTCATCGCCAACCGGAAGCGAACGCCCTCCTCCGCGAGCCGGTCGAAGACGCCCAGCAGTGGCAGATACGTCTCCGAGATGGCCTCGTAGAGCCAATCCTCCTCGAGGAAGTCCTCGTGCTCGGGGTGCCGCACGAACGGCAGGTGTGCATGGAGGACGAGAGACAGGGAGCCCAGGCTCATAGGCGGTCGAGGGATGCGTCGGGTTTGCTACCGGCGGCGACGGCCCGAGGGTGGCTTGCGCTTGGGGGAGGACGACTGCGAGGGCTTCGTCGAGGGAGCGGGCGGCGCCACGGGACGCGTATCCTCCGCGCCAATGGCACGGGGAGGCGCCTCGAAGTAACGCAGGTCCGACATGCCCGGGACGCGCGCCGCGGACTCGAACAGCCTCAGGGCCGAGGCCCCGGAGAGCGGCGCCACGGCGGTCGCTTCCGTGACGGGCTCTCGAGGACTCGCCGGCGTGACCCGAGCCGCCTCGGGAGCCACGGCCACCGGGACGGAGACCTCGGCCACGAGGAGCCGGGACGCGGGGGGCGGTGACTCGAAGTAGCCGGCCTCCAGGATGTGGTCCACCGGAGGCGGTGCTTCGCGGTGCGTCGATTCCGCCGAGGACGAAGGCATGGACGTGGAGACACCGGGCCGAGTCAGGTCCCCCCGGTCCGTCGCGGCGTCGCGCGGCGTGGCCGCGCCGTCCTTCGACGTGTCCGGTGCCAGGGAGCCACCGCGGCCCGGATGTGCCTCGGAGGCGCCGGGGACGCGCACGGGCATCTCCAGGTACCGGAGCTCCGTCCCCCCCGAGGAGCGTGGAGGCACGTCGTGCGTTCGTGGGGCCGCCGACCCCAGGGGGGATGGACCTCGGGCATTGGCGTCCCGTCCGCCCACCTCGGTGGCCACCGCGTAGCGCATGTCGGAGGCGCCACGAGGCCGCAGGGTGCCCAGGTCCAGATAGCGATGCAGGGACCACGGCCCCACCGCGGTCGGAGGTGGTGACGCGACCGTCTCGTAGCGCAGGTCCGACGCCCCACCCGGCCCGCGCGCCACGGACAGGTACTCCCGAGCGCGCGGGGCGGAGGGCTGGGACACCCCGGCGCGCACACGGTCTCCGACGACCAGGTGTTGCTCGGAGGCTCCGGGGGCACGTTCCCGGGCCTCGAGGTACCGCTGCGTCACCTCGTAGCGTTGGTCCGAGGCCCCCGGTGGACGCGTGACGCCACCGAAGTGCAGGGCGGCCGCTTCGCCTCCGACCTCCTCGACCGCTCGCGCGCCCTCGAGTTCGAGGACGACGCGCTCAAGGTGGACCTCCGGCACCAGCCGCGAGCCCTCGCTTCCCGGCAGGGGAACGCGGCGCCAGGTGACGTACTCACGCTCCTCGACCCGAGACACGGACGCACCGGGGCCCGACAGCTCGGCCTCCAGCGGTGGGCCGGGCAAGGTCATGAAGCGGAGGGTCGTGTCCGTGGACACGCCCGTGGGAGGAAGGGACGCCTGGTTGCTGGACGGCCCGATTCGCCGGGTCCGCCCATCCGCCGCGACGAAATGCACCTCCAGGCGGTACGTGCGTCCGGGGGGCAGGTCATGGAGGTAGTAGCCGCGCGAGTCGAGCGAACAGTCCACCTCGCGCACGAGCGATGCACCATCGAAGAGCCGCAGCACCGCCCTGGGCGACGCCAACTCCCGCTGCGCCTGGACGCGCGTGGCCACCTTGAAGTCCCAGAGCGCGAACAGCGTTTGGGGATCCCGAACGAACAACAGCACCGAGTCGTCGAGGTACTCACCCGGCAGGTCGCCAGCCCCCCCGCCATCCAGATCGAGCCGCTCGGAGACGTTCGCCTGCGCCGTCGACTCCTGGAGGTGATGCCGGCGGACCTCGGCCTCCCCACGCACGCGCGCCACGAAGAACCCCTCCACCACGGGCTCGGCGACATGCTGGATGGGAGGCACTTCAACCTCGGAGGATTTCTCCACGGAGGCGGAAGGGGGTTCGGACTGCGACGGCATGAGGGACTCTCGGCTGGCACGAGGCTTGGCTGGAAACGTCACCACGTGCGCGGGGCGTGCGGAATGGGTCTCTCTCGTGGGCTCCGGTGCCTGACTGGCCGCCGTCTGACTGGGCGCGGAGACGCGCCCACTCCCGGAGTGCTCGCCGGGGGATGGCGCGGGAGGGATGGGCGCGGACGTGGCCTCGTCGTGGGGCGCCCCCCCGTTCGGGTGAGCCCCGGGCGGCTGAGACATGCCAGGCTGGGAGTCGGACGGGGAATGCGACCGCCCGTCCTCGAAGCGCTTGCGCAGCTCCGAGACGACCAGGAACCGGGCGAGCCGCGCGAGTTGGGGCACGGAGGCCACGAGCGCGGCGATCAACTCCCTCTTCTTGAGCTTGCGGTAGTCGCTCCCCAGGTGCTTCCGAGCCAGTTCCCTCAGGGAACCGACGGTCACGCTCTTGAGGTCGTCCATAGACACGGTCGCCTTTAGGTCGCCGGACGAGGAGGGTCAACGTGCCGGCATTCCGATGTGTTCGTCGCCCGACCCCACTCCTCCACCTCACCCGATGACACCCAGGAAACAGCCCGGTATTCTGCCCCCGCTTTGAGCGACCTGCCCAGACTGCTCCTGTGCAGCTTCGACGTCATCCCCGGTCCGTCGGGATCGTCACGCCGTGTGACCGAGTACCTCAAGGCGCTGCCGGACCGCTTCTCCGTGGTGGTGCTGTCGGCGAAGACGCCTGACCACTCCCACATCGAGAAGTATCAAGGCGCCCGGCTGCTGCGCGTGCCAGTGGGCTCGGGGGACCTGGCGTCGCGAATCCAGGCCTTCGAGCGCGCGGTGCGCAGGCAGTTGGAGAGCGAGGACTACGCGCTGGCCCACTTCACCGACCCGTTCGGGGGCTACGCGTTGTGCGAGTTGAAGGGGGACTACGGCTACCGCCTCGTCTACGAGGCGCAGACCTTCCCCTCCCAGGAGCTGCGCTACACGCACCCGCAGACCGAGGGCGACCGCCGCTTCCTCTCGAAGGTGCGCAGGCAGGAGTTGTTCTGCCTGATGAACGCGGACCTCGTCATCACCGGTTCGCAGACGACGCGCGCATACATCCAGTCCCTGGGGGCCAGCGAGGAATCCGTGCGCGTGGTGCGCGCCCCGGTGGACCTCAAGCCCTTCGAGCCGGACGTGCTGGGCGCGCCGGATGGCGACCCCTTCCGGTTGATGTACCTGGGCAGTCACGTCGGGTGGCAGGGCCTGCCCACGCTGCTGCGTGCGGTGGCGCTCGCGGGCGAGCAGGTCGACGTGCGCCTCACGCTCGTGGGCGCGCAGCACCCCGACTGGCAACCCCACCTCGATGACCTGGTGAAGGACCTGGGGCTCAAGGACCGGGTGGAGTTCCAGGCCCCCGTGCACCACGACGACGTGGCCAAGGTGCTCGCGCTGGCGGACGCGGGCGTGTTGCCGCTCGACGACGTGGAGCGCAACCGGTTGCAGGGCGGCCCCCTGGCGAAGGTGTCCGAGTACTTCGCCGCGGGCCGGCCGGTCATCGCGGCGGAGCTGCCCGTCACGCGCGAACTCATCCCCGAGGACACGGCCGTGTTCTTCCCCCCGGGCGACAGCCGGGCGATGTCCGAGCGGATCATCGAGCTGGCGCGAGACATCCCCCGCCGCGTGGAGCTGGGCCGCCGCGCGAGGGCCCACGCCGAGGCGGCGCTCGACGCGGGCATCATCCGCGGACAACTGCTGGACCTCTACGACTCGCTCCTGGAGAAGCGGGTCGGCCCGGTGCCCACCACGAGCGAGGACGATCTCCCCGCCCCCACCATGGTGACGGGCACGCCCACGAGCCGGCTGGCCACGCTCGCGCCACCGGACAGCGGGCGCGTTCGCATTCCCCAGCCCGACAAGCGCGACGTGCCCGTGGAGAAGGCGCCCGCGCCCGCGAAGGACGAGCCCCCGACCGATGACGCCCCGGTGGTGATGGGGTTGGCGCTGGAGGACGGGCTCGACACGCGGCTGGTGAAGACGGAGCCGGATGGACGGCCCGTCGAGATGCCGGTGGTGATGGGACTGCCGCTGCGCGAGCGCGCCGCTCAGGCCCCCGCCGCGACCTCCACGAAGGCCCGTTCGGAGGCCGAGAGCGCGGAGGAGGATGGCGTCCAGGATGTCGTGGTGGGCACGCCGATCGCGCTCGGCGCGGACCCGACGCCGCTCACGCCCATGCGTGCGGCCACCGCGGAGGGACGGGACGAAGCGCAGCCCGGCGACGGCGAAGCCCACCAGCGCAGGTCGGAGGAAGCACAGGCCGCTTCGACGAGCGCCGAGGGGCCCGCCCTCGGAGACGAGCCTCCCGCCCCCACCCCCATCGAGCCCCGACGCGGCCACCCGCGGGATTCCATGGAGGATGAAGGCGACGTTCGCGCCTCGGAGACGCCGTCGTCACCGACCCCCGTGGTGAAAGCCCCTCCCCCGGATGAGCGCGAAGGCCTCGCGGATGAGGGGGAGCTGGCGTCGACTTCATCGGAAGCGCCCTCGTCTCCGACGCCTGTCGTGAAGGCCCCCGCGCCGCCTCCACTCGAGGAGCCGGAGTCTCCCGGAGCGGGCGCCTCGGCGGCGGGCTCGCGAGCACACGACGAGAGCGCACCGTACAGCGCCAGGAACGCGGCATCGCACACGCGCGAAGAGACGCACCGCAACGGCCGGAGTGCCCCCGCGCAGATGCGAGAGGAGTCTTCCGCGCATGAGGCCAAGGGGACGACCGCGCCGACTCACGAGGACCCGTCTCCGAACACAATCCGAGGGAGTGACTCGCAGGAGCATGAGGACGCGCCTCCGTCCACGCTCGGCAGGGGCAACGGTGCGCTGACGCGCGATGACGCGCTTTCGTCCACGCATGGCAGGAGCAACGGTGCGCTGACGCGCGATGACGCGCTTTCGTCCACGCATGGCAGGGGCAACGGTGCCCTGACGCGCGATGACGCGCTTTCGTCCACGCACGGCAGGGGCGACTGGGCGATTACCCGCGAAGAGCCGCCCACGCCGGGCAGGGGCGACTGGGCGATTACCCGCGAAGAGCCGCCCACGCCGGGCAGGGGCGACTGGGCGATTACCCGTGAAGAGCCGCCCACGCCCGGCAGGGGCGACTGGGCGATTACCCGCGAAGAGCCGCCCTCGCCCACGCCGGTCGTCAAGGCGCCCGCGCCCCTCCCGCTCGACGAGCCACCCTCTCCCACGCCGGTCGTCAAGGCGCCCGCGCCGCTCCCGCTCGACGAGCCCCCGGCCCCCACGCCGGTCGTCAAGGCGCCCGCGCCCCTTCCGCTCGACGAGCCTCGCTCGGAGCGCGAAGAACCGCCGTCGCCCACGCCCATCGTCAAGGCCCCGGCCCCCCTCCCGCTCGACGAGCCCCCGTCCCCCACGCCGATCGTGAAGGCTCCGGCGCCGCTCCCGCTCGACGAGCCCCCTTCACCCAGGCCCATCGTCAAGAGCCCGGCCTCGCTGATGCGGGACGAGCCCCCGGCTCCGACGCCCATCGTCAAGGCCCCGGCGCCGCTCCCGCTCGACGAGCCACCCTCTCCCACGCCCATCATCAAGGGCCCAGCCTCGCTGATGCGGGACGAGCCCCCGGCTCCGACGCCCATCGTCAAGGCCCCGGCCCCCCTCCCGCTCGACGAGCCCCCTTCACCCACGCCCATCATCAAGGTCCCGGCCTCGCTGATGCGGGACGAGAGCGCGACCTCCCCGTCCAGCGTCAAGGTGCCGGCACCGCCCTCCCGCGACCTGACCACGGCACAGACGCCAGGTGCGCGGACGCACGGGACGCCGGATCACGACGAGGCGCCGTCGCCGACGCCCATCGTGCCGACGCGGTCGATCCTCTCGAGCCGCAGCACGTCCTCGCGAGTGGAGACGCCCTCGCGGCGCATGTCGCCGCTGACTACCCCGACCAAGGGCGCATCCTCCGTGGATCCGGATCGTCCCTCGGGGCGCACCCACACGGTGGGCACCGACTCCGAACGACCGTCGGCCCGCGCGGGCGCCAGCGGTACGGACGTCGAGCGCCCCTCGGGACGCACGAGCACCGTCGGCACCGACTCCGAACGGGCCTCTGTCCGCATTCCCACATACGCGCCCGACCCGGAACGCCACGCGGGTCGCGATGCCAGCACGGGGGCCGACGCCGAGCGCTCCGGCCCGCGCTCCGCCCTCGGCTCGGAACGCTCCGGCTCACGCTCCGCCCTCGACGGCGACCGACTCCCGCCCATCGTGCGCCAGGTCACGCCCCCCGAACACGTCCGGGTGGCCTCGACACGCTCGACCACCAGCGAGGTGGAGCGCCCGCCGCCCGTCCTCACGCCGAACAGCGGCCACGCCGACTCGGAGCGGGCGCCGCCGGTCCTCCGTCCGCGCCACACGCCCAACGAGACGGAGCGCCCGCCCACCCTGCCGCCGCGTGCCTCGACGCCCCCGCCCGTCCCCCGTCAGCGCCCTCCGCGCCTCATGTCCATCGACGGACCTCCGAAGCTCGAGCCGGTGAACGACGCCACGCCCCGCTCGGGCCTCCCCGTCCACAAGGCCACCGGCGCCACGCCGCACGAGCCCGAGGACGAGCCCGAGGAGATCTCCGAGGACGAGGCCCACGCCATCGACGAGGCCGAGGAGGGAGCCCCTACCCCACCCCACTCCCGCCCACGTCTGGACGAGCCGGATGAGATCAGCAGCGACGAGGTGGAGGACGCCGAGCTCTCCGTCAGCGGGGCCGCGCGGCTGATCGACGACGACGAGCTCCAGGAGGCGGAGCCCGACGCGGCCATCGACGAAGCCCCCGGCGAGGACGAGGGCCCCGCCCCGGAGCCGCTCTCCTCGACGCTCAACCCGTGGTTCGCCCACCTCGCCCACGGGTATTGCCCCCCCGAGGGAACCCGGTTCGCCCGGCACACGCCCCCCACCACCTTCCCGGGGCGGGACGAGGACACGGATCCACCCCGCCTCCCGCCGTCGCCCGGTAAACAAGGCGCCGTTCGCGGCAAGGGGTCGTGAAGCAGCCAACCGAGCCCCCACCGGAAACTTTCCAAGCCTCCAGCCCGCCCAGTAGGATGTCGCGGTTTTCACTGCACTTTTTCCGGGTGAAAGGGCTTCATGGAGCGCCGCGTCCTCATCGTTGAAAGCCAGAACGACTTCGCCCTCAGCATGGCGACCGTGCTCAAGAGCGCGGGCTATCAGACAGCCATGGCGGCGACGGCCACGGATGCGCAGCGCGAGCTGGAGAAGCGCCGACCGGATCTCGTCGTCCTCCGAGCCGAGCTGCCGGATCAATCCGGGTTCACGCTGTGCGGGCAGATCAAGAAGGGCAAGTGGGGCCAGAACCTCAAGGTCCTGCTGCTCTCCTCCGACACCGGCGTCGAGGGGCTGACGCAGCACCGCCAGACGCCGGGCGCCGCGGACGGCTACCTGGTCATCCCGTTCGAGATGGGTGAGCTGGCGTCGCTCAGCACGGGCATCGTCCCCCCGGGGAGCGACGAGTCGGACGCGTCGCTCGACGCGGCGCTCGCCGGCAACGCCCCGCGCGAGGCCCCGCCGCCCATGCCCGCCGTGCGCACCACCGCCGGAGGGCCGCCCAAGCTCCCCAAGCGCGAGCGCCGCAGCGCGATGACGGAAGAGGACCGCGCCTTCCTCGACCGCGCCTTCCAGTCCATCGCCGACCGCAAGGCGGAGCTGCTCGCCGAATCGCGCCAGCTCAAGCGCCCGCCCCCGCGCCGCGAGCTGATGGGCACGCCGGAGGGGAAGATCCAGATCCTCCGCGACGAGCTGAAGACGCGCGAGGCACAGCTCGCCCGCCTGTCGGAGATCTGGAGCGTCCGCGAGCGCGAGCTGCTGTCCGGAGAGGACCGCCTCCACGAGAAGGACGTGGAGCTGCAGGGCCTGAAGATGCAGGTGGATGACCTGCTGCGCCGCTTCAACGAGGCCCAGCAGGCCATGCTCCAGAAGGAGCGCGAGCACGGCGCCACCGTGGACGACCTCCTCCTCCAGAAGTTCTCGGCGGAGAAGGACCTCATCGAGGTCGTCGCCTCCAAGGAGAAGGACATCAACCTCCTGCGCAAGGAGGTCCACAACCGCGAGGACGAGCTGGCCCGCCGCGGCGCGGACCTGGACACCCTGCGCAACGAGCACGACAAGCTGGAGAAGCACCTCGGCGTCGTGACGCTCGAGTTCGAGGTCAAGGAGCAGAAGCTCCAGGACGCCCTGCGCGCCCAGGAGACGGAGAGCGCGCGGCTGGGCAAGCGCGGCGACGACTTCGAGGCGGAGCTGGGCCGCACCGTCAGCGAGCGCGACCAGCGCTACGCCGAACTGGACGGGGAGATCCAGGCCCTCCAGGAGCGGCTGCAGCAGACCGAGCAGGAGCGCGACACCACCGTGCGCGGCCTGGAGACCCGGGCCGCCGCCGCCGAGGAGCACGGCACGCGCGCGGACGCGGAGATCACCCGGCTGAGCGCCGAACGCGACGCGATGGAGGCCCGCCTCGGCCAGCAGGTGGCGGACCTGGAATCCGACCTCGCGCGCACCACCAGCGAGCGGGATCAGCTCCGGCTGGACAAGGACGCCCAGGAGGCGGAGCTCAACCAGCGCGTCGAGGACCGCGACGCGAAGATCTCCACGCTCGACCGCGAGCTGTCGGAGACCATCGCCCGGAACGAGCACTCCGAGGCCGAGCTCAACTCCACCATCCAGCAGCAGCTCGAGCGCATCGGCGAGCTGGAGGGTGAGGTCGAGGCCGTCAAGACGCATCTGGCGGACCGCGAGGCCGAGCTGACCGGCGAACTCCAGGCCCTCACCGAGGCCAAGAATGACCTCGAGGAGGACCTCACCGGCCGGCTCCAGGCGCTGCAGATCGCCAAGGACGCGCTGGAGCAGGAGCTCACGCAGCAGTTGGAGGAGCTCCGCGCGGCCAAGGCCGAGCAGGAGGCGGACCTCACCGGGCAGATCCAGGCCCTCACGCAGCAGTTGGAGGAGGCGCAGCGGCTCGGCGAGCAGCTCCAGGGCCGGGTGACGGACCTCGAGGACACCGTCGCCCAGCGCGACGCCACCATCGAGGGACTCCAGGGCGACGTCGCGACGCGAGACCAGCGCATCTCCGAGCTCAGCGGAGACCTGGAGGCCACCAGCCAGACGCTCGCGCAGACCCAGGACACCCTGTCGCGCACCGAGCAGCAGCTCTCGGAGACGCAGGGCCTGCTCGCCAGGACGGAGGAGTCGCTCTCCGAGACGCGCGGCGAGCTCGAGGCCACCAGCCAGACGCTGACCGACACGCAGGCGCGCCTGGCCCAGACGGAAGAGGCGCTGTCCACCACGCGCGGCGAGCTGGAGGCCACCAGCCAGACCCTCGCGCAGACCCAGGACACGCTGGGCCGCACCGAGGCCACCCTCGCCGACACCCAGGCGCGGCTCGCGCAGACGGAAGAGGCGCTGTCCACCACGCGCGGCGAGCTGGAGGCCACCAGCCAGACCCTCGCCCAGACGCAGGACACGCTGGGCCGCACCGAGGCCACCCTCGCCGACACCCAGGCGCGCCTGGCGCAGACCGAGGGCTCGCTGGCGGAGACGCGCGGGGAGCTGGAGGCCACCAGCCAGACGCTCGCGCAGACCCAGGACACCCTCGAGGAGACGCGCGACCAGCTCGGCACCACCACCGCCCAGCGCGACGCGCTCCAGGCGGACCTGGACGACACCCGCGCCCGACTCCAGGACACGAGCGACGCGCTCGCGCGCACCACGGACGAGCGCGACCAGCGCACCGCCGAGCTGCACGCCCTGTCCCAGGCGAAGGACGCCCTGGAGCAGGACCTCACCGGGCAGATCGGCCAGTTGCGCGGCGAGCTGTCGGAGACGCTGGGCAACTACGAGGCCGAGCGGGCCGCGCACGAGAAGCTGGCGGCCGAGACGAGCGCGCAGATCGAATCGCTCACGGGTGAGCGCGACGGGCTGCGCTCGGAGCTGGAGGCCACCAGCCAGACGCTGATGCAGACCCAGGAGGCGCTGGCCGCGACCCGCGACCACCTGGCCCGCGAACAGCAGGGCCACGCCGCCACCCGGCAGCAGGCCGCCGCGAACCAGGCGAGCCTCGAGGCCGCGCTCAACGACACGCGCAACCAGGTCGAGGACCTGGGCGAACAGCTCACCATCACCAAGCACGAGCTGGGCGCGAAGGTCGCCGAGGTCACCCACCTGACCTCGCAGCTCGCGCAGGTGGAGGACGCGCGCGCCACCCTCAAGGAGCGCCTGGACACCCTCACCGAGGAGTCCCAGCGCCGCGAGGAGCTGCTCTCGAACGACCTGGCCACCAAGGGCAAGGAGCTGTCGGACACGCTGCGCAAGCTCACCCAGGTGACGCAGGAGAAGATGCGTCAGGCCGAGGTGCTCAACCGCGAGGTCGCCACCCGCACCGAGCAGCTCAAGGCCCTGGAGACGAAGCTCCAGACGCAGGCCGCCGACGCCAAGCGCCACGCGGACGGCCTGGGCCAGCAGATGGCCGGCCTCAACAACCAGTTCGAGCTGGCGAAGAAGGCCCTGGGCGAGCGCGACGAGCAGTTGCGCGCCGCGAACGCCGCCCACCAGAAGCTCGGCCAGGAGCGCGACGGCGTGGCCAGCCAGCTCCAGCAGTCCGAGGCCCGCCTCCAGCAGCAGACCCAGGCGGCGGCCCAGGAGCGCGCGGACGCCAAGCGCGCGGCGGACGAACTGGCCGCGAAGCTCGCCAAGGCCGAGCAGCGCATCGCCCAGCTCACCCAGGAGGCCCAGAAGAACGCCGCCGACGCCGACGCCAAGGCCAAGGACCTGCAGGGACAGGTCGCCGCCCGGGCGAAGAAGGCGCAGGACCTGGAGCTCGCGCTGGAGAACGCCCAGGGCGCCAAGGCCCGCGCGGAGAAGGAGCTGAACGCGAAGGTCGCCGCCGCCGAGGGCAAGGCCAACGAGGCCGCCGCCCGGCTCGCCACGGCCCAGAAGGAGCGCAAGGACCTGGAGGCCCGCCAGAGCAAGGAGCTTGAGGACCTCTCCGCCAAGCAGAAGGCGGAGCTGGAGCGCCGCGACGCCATCAAGGCCCAGGAGGTCGCCCGCCTGCAGCAGTCCGTGCAGGAGAAGAGCAAGGCACTCAAGGTCGCCGAGCTGGAGCTGGCGCGCTTCAAGAGCAAGGCCCCCGCCACGCCCGCCCCCGTCGCCGCGAAGGCCGCCAAGGCCGCGCCCGCGGACGACGACGACCTGGCCATCCGCACCCAGCTCAACCAGACCATCCCCCCGGCCGCCGTGGCCGCGCCGGCCCCCGCCGCCAAGGCCGCCCCCAAGGCCGCCAGGCCGGCTCCCGCCGCCAAGGCCGCAAAGGCCGCCCCCGCTCCCGCCCCCGTGGGCCTGGGCGAGGAGTCCGAGCCCACCGACCGGACCATGGTCGTCCAGCTCCCCGCCGCCGCTGCGAAGGAGGACGACGACTGGACGGCCCTGGTGGACGAGCTCGACAAGTAGCCCCCGCGGCGCCTGACCCCGTGCCCACCCTCCGAGCGTGTCCGCGCTCCAGCCGGTGGGCCGGGTCGGGAAGCCGGCGGGTGTGTCGGAACTCCGTCGGGGTGGGTGGGGCGACGTCACGGGAGCCCGTGGGCTCGACCGCGACATTCATGCCCTACCGGGGTGGAACTCAGAGGGCGGCGCGCGCGTCGCGCACCAGCTCCTTGAAGTGCAGCGTGGAGAGCACGTCCCGCAGCGAGGCCTCCTGCCCCGCCAGGTGCGCCGCCTCCTGGGCCGTCCGCCAGCGGTTCACCAGCGTCCGCACGGCGACGTAGCCCAGGAGCAGGGGAAAGCCTCCCGGGAGGAGGACCACCGCCACCACCAACACCATCCTCAACCACGCCCACATCATGACCGCGAACCTCGCTGCTTTCCTTCGTGAGTGACGGGCATTGAGATGCACGACGTATGCCCGGGATTCGGAAATAAATTCCGCCTCAAGTTCCGAGGGGTTGCGGGCCAGCGACGCAGGCGTGCGGCCCGCCTGACAGGTGAACCCTGGCATTTTTGCCGCAGTCCGAGGGGAGGCCCTCGGTTAAGTTCCGCCCCGTGAGCACCCCTTCGACAGCAGAGGTTCGCGCCTTCCGCAGCGTGGCGGACGCGGAGCAGCACCTGGAGCAGGTGGGATACCTGCCTTCTCCGGAGATCGCCACGGCGGCCTACCTGGCGGACCGGATGGACAAGCCCATCCTGGTGGAGGGGCCGGCGGGCGTGGGCAAGACGGAGCTGGCGCGGGCCATGGCCTCGGCGCTGGGGCGCGAGCTCATCCGGCTGCAGTGCTACGAGGGCCTGGACGAGGCCAAGGCCCTGTACGAGTGGGAGTACGCCAAGCAACTGCTCTACACCCAACTGCTCAAGGACAAGATCGGCGAGATGGTGCAGGGCACGACGTCGCTTTCGGACGCGGCGGACCGGCTGGCCTCGGGCGACGCGGTGTTCTTCTCCGAGCGCTTCCTGTTGCCGCGCCCCATCCTGCGCGCGCAGTTGTCCGAGCGCCCCGCCCTGCTGCTGGTGGATGAAATCGACAAGGCGGACCCGGAGTTCGAGGCCTTCCTGCTGGAGGTCCTCAGCGACAACGCCGTCACGATTCCGGAGCTGGGCACCTTCCGGGCCAGGCACATCCCGCGCGTGCTGCTGACGTCCAACAACGCCCGCGAGCTGTCGGACGCGCTCAAGCGCCGCTGCCTGCACCTGCACATCGACTTCCCGGACCGCGAGCGCGAGCTGCGCATCGTCCGCTCCCGCCTGCCCCAGGTGCCGCAGGTGCTGGCCGAGCAGGTGGTGGAGGCGGTGGCCGCCATCCGCGCCCTCGACCTCAAGAAGGCCCCCTCCATCAGCGAGACGCTAGACTGGGCGCAGAGCCTGGTGCTGCTCAACGCCGAGCAGCTCACCTCCGACGTGGTCGCCTCCACGCTCAACCTCGTCCTGAAGTACGAGGGCGACATCGAGAAGGCCCGGGCCAACCTGCCGCAGATCGCCCAGGCGTGAGGCCGCGCCCCACCGGAGGCCTCCCCGCCGTCGCCGGGGGGCCGGCCGCGCTATACTCGGCGGCCGCGTGCTCCTGAAGGAACGTTTCCAGATCACCCGCCCGCTCGAGGAGATGGAGCTGGCGCTCGTGCGCGCGGTCCTGGCGGAGCCGGGGCTGCTCGACGCGCGCGAGGAGGCCACGCTGCGCACGGCGTTGTCGCTCGCCCGCCTCTACAAGGTCCCTCACGGCGAGCGAGATGTCGGCGTGGGCGCGCTCTTGACGCCCTTCCGCGAGGAGGTCGAGCGCAGGCTGTCCCCCGTGCTGCGCGGCCCCCGCGTCCCCACCCGGGACCGGCTCGTCCCCCACGTGCGCGACCTGCGCGAGCACGCCGCGCGCGCCCGCGACGGCGTCCTCGCGCGCCTGCGGGGCCGCATCCCTCCGGAGGCGTTGGACCGGGAGCTGCGCCACAAGGAGCTGGTGGTGGTCGCCGGCGGCGGGGGCGGCACCGCGTTCGTCTACCTGGGCGTGATGAACCTGCTGGCCGAGCACGGCCTCCAGCCGAAGCTGCTCGCGGGGGCGTCCATGGGCGCCATCCTCGGCCTGCTGCGCTCGCGCATGGCGCGCTTCGACGCCACGGAGATGATCAACATCGTCCGGGGCCTGTCGTTCCGGAAGCTCTTCCGGTTCATCTCCACGGAGAGCCGCTACGGGCTGCCCGCCGCGCTGCGCCTGTTCCTGCGCGCGGGCCTGGGGCGCTTCTTCGACGCGGGGCCCGAGGGCAGCGGCATGCGCCTCAAGGACCTGCCCGTGCCCACCCTCATCTCCGTGGGCGCCATCCGCCGGGGCATGCTCCCCCGCCCGCTGGAGTACTACGAGCGGCTGCTCGGCGGCAGCCCCCTGGCGCTGCTCAACCCCGTGGGCGTCGCCAGCCGCATCCAGGGCGCGATGGCCAGCATCGCGGAGCTGTTCACCCGCCCCGAAATCACCGTGCGCCTCCACCTGGGCGCCGACGACGCCACCTCGGAGTTCGACGCGCTCGACGCCGCGGGCTTCTCCTCCGCCCTGCCCGGCGTCATCCACTACGACGTGCTGCGCGAGGACCCCCGCATGCACGCGCTGCTCGACGGGCTGATGGCCCACCACGGCGTCTCGCGCTTCATCGACGGGGGCCTCGTCGACAACCTCCCCGCCAAGGCCGCGTGGAAGGCCGTGGCCAAGGGCCGCATCGGCACGCGCAACACCTTCATCCTCGCGCTCGACGGCTTCGCGCCGCGCCTGGCCACGCCCTTCTGGCTCCCCCTCCAGCGGCTCGCCGCGATGACCGTGGCCCCCAACCTCCCCTACGCGCACCTCGTCAAACGCTTCTCCCGCACCCTCTCGCCCCTCGAGGTCGTCCCCTCCGTCGAGCTCGCCTCCAAGGCCCTCCACTTCGGGCGCAAGGCCATGGCCGAGGACATGCCGCTCGTGTGCCGCATGCTCACTCCCCTGCCACACGTGCTGTGAAGAACGAACGCGAACCCGCGTTCACGCTTTGACCTCATAGCTTCATCTGGCTAGAAGTCCCGAGGCAGTCCCACCCCATTTCCCCTCGAAGGACCTCGAATGAGCTCGACCTCGTCAAACGTGTTGCGTGCGGATCAGATCTGGCTCGACGGCAAACTGGTGAAATGGGACGAGGGCCACGTGCACGTGATGACGCACGCGCTGCACTATGGCCTGGGCGTCTTCGAGGGCATCCGCGCCTATCGCACGCACGACGGGAGGCTCGCCGTCTTCCGACTGCGGGAGCACATCCGACGGCTCCTGGACTCGGCGCACATCTGCCTGCTGCACATGCCGTTCTCCGAGGACGAGCTGGTGGAGGCGTGCCTGGAGCTGCTGCGCAAGCAGAAGGACCTGTTCGCCAACGGGGCCTACCTGCGCCCGGTGGCCTTCATGGGTGACGGCGCCATGGGCCTGGGCGCGGTGAACCCCACGCGCGTGGCCGTCACCGCCTGGGACTGGGGCGCGTACCTGGGCGACAAGGGCATCCGCGAGGGCATCCGCGCCAAGGTGAGCTCCTTCACCCGCATGCACGTCAACGTGAACATGGTGCGCGGGAAGATCTCCGGCCAGTACGTCAACTCCATCCTCGCCAAGCGCGAGGCGGTGATGGCCGGCTACGACGAGGCCATCCTCCTGGACATCAGCGGCTTCGTGGCGGAGGCGTCCGGCGAGAACATCTTCATGGTGAACAAGAAGGGCATCATCAAGACGCCCCCGCTGTCCTCGCCCATCCTCGACGGCATCACCCGCGACACCGTGCTCAAGCTGCTGCGCGACAGCGGCCGCGCCGTGGACGAGGTCACCTTCACCCGCGACGCGCTCTACATCTGCAACGAGGTCTTCTTCACCGGCACCGCGGCGGAGATCACCCCCGTGCGCGAGGTCGACAACCGCACCGTCGGCACCGGCAAGCCCGGCCCCATCGGCCAGTTCGTGCAGGAGACCTACTTCCGCGTCGTCCGGGGCCAGGAGCCCCGCTACGCGGAGTGGCTCACCTACGTCTGACCCGAAGCCCACCCTCCCGGGGGAAGGGGTCGTCCCCGTCCCCCGCCCGTCCGTCCGGCAGCCAGGCCGGGGAGGTGTCCTCGCGACCCGCCCCGGCCCCGTGCTGCGCGTCGCCTGCCCGCGAATCACGGGATTGGGCTAGAACGAGGCCCCGATGGCTCCCGCCGGTTACGCGTACGACGACAACCCGTTCAAGCTCGAGAACCCGTCCATCCTCGACATCGCTCCCGCGGAGCCGAAGTCGGTGGAGGAGACGGGGCTCAAGATGGGCCTCCTCGCGGACATCGCGCTGAAGTACCTGTACTACGCGGGGACCGGCACGGGCATGGGCATCGCGGACGAGATGCGGCTGCCCTGGCCCGGGGTCATCGAGCGCGTGGTGGACTTCCTCACCACGGAGAAGCTGGTGGACCTGCGCGGCGGCAAGGGCTTCGGCCGCGCCTCCGTGGAGTTCATCCTCACGGAGAAGGGCCGCGAGTACGCGCGTGACGCCCTCACCCGCACGACCTACGTGGGCCCGGCGCCGGTGCCCATCGAGCAGTACAACGCCCTCATCTCCAGCCAGACGGAGGAGACGCCCGTCGTCAGCCAGGAGGAGCTGGTGATGGCGCTCAGCCACCTCACCGTCCCCGCGGAGCTGATGGACAAGCTGGGCCCGGCCGTGAACTCCGGCCGCTCCCTGTTCCTCTACGGCCCCCCGGGCAACGGCAAGACGAGCCTCGCCGAGGCCGTCTCGCACATGTTCGGCGGCGAGGTGTACGTCCCCCACTGCCTGGAGATCGGCAACCAGATCATCCAGGTCCACGACCACCTCATCCACACCCCCGTCCCCCTGGAGATGGGCCGCGACGCCAACGGCCGCCGCCAGACGTTCGAGATGGACAACCGGTGGATGCTCTGCCGCCGCCCCGCCGTCGTCGTCGGCGGCGAGCTCACGCTGGAGACGCTCGACCTCATCTATTCGGAGAGCACCCGCTTCTACGAGGCCCCGTTCCAGGTGAAGGCCAACGGCGGCATGCTCCTCATCGACGACTTCGGCCGCCAGAAGGTCCACCCCACCGACCTGCTCAACCGGTGGATCGTCCCCCTCGAGAAGCGCGTCGACTTCCTCACCCTCCACACCGGCAAGAAGTTCGAGATTCCCTTCGATCAGCTCCTGGTCTTCTCGACCAACCTGGATCCCAAGGAATTGGTGGACGAGGCGTTCCTGCGCCGCATCAAGTACAAGATCGAGGTCGGCAACCCGGACGACGAGTCCTACCGGGAGATCTTCCGTCGGGTGTGCGAGGCGGCGGGCATCCCCTACGTGGACCAGGCCGTCACGTACCTGTTCGAGCACTATTACAAGCCGCGGAGCATGCAACTTCGGGCCTGCCATCCCCGAGACTTGGTGGGACTCATCAGGGACGCGGCTCGCTACCGTCAAATCCCGCCGGCCCTCTCCAAGGACCTGCTGGACCAGGCGTGCGAGGTATTCCTCGTCAATCTGTAATGGATTTCGTTGTTACAACCGTGCGGAATTTCTAGAATCCGCACGCCGTTGAATCGCTCGGCCGCACGCCTCGGCGACCCCTTGGGGTGGCCCGGCGCAAGAAGGAGCCGCAGTCCGTGAAGGAACGCTACCAGGACATCGACGAGAAGAACGAGGCGCTGCGCGAGTACCTCGACATCTACAAGGACAAGCAGCCGGCGCGTGAGTTCCTCGAGCGGTTCGAGATGTCGTGGATCTACCACGACGCCGCGTTGGAGGGCGTGGTCTACACCCACCAGGAGCTGATGGCCGCGCTGTACCCGGGGCGCACCAGCGCCGAGGCGTCCATGATCCCGGTGGTGCTGGAGGTCCGCAACCACAAGGCGGTCTGCGACTTCATCCGCGAGGAGGCCATCGGCGCCAAGAAGCAGGCGCAGATCACGCTGACCACCATCAAGCGGATGCACGACCTGTTCCTCGGGAACACGCCGGAGGCGCTGGCGGAGCGCGCGCGCATGGAGCGGCGGGAGCGCACGGAGAAGGAGCTGGCGAAGGAGCGGGAGCGCTCGGGGCTGCGCAAGGACATGCCCCTGCACCGCACCTACTTCCACGACATCCACCAGCCCGCGAAGATCCAGCCCGCGCTGGAGAAGCTGGTGGACTACACGGCCAGCGCCGAGTTCCGCGAGTTCCACCCCATCAAGCAGGCCGCCACCGTCCAGCACAGCTTCCTGCAGATCTTCCCCTTCACGGAGCACAGCGGGAAGGTGGGGCGCATGTGCAGCAACCTCATCCTGCTGCGCAACGGCTACATGCCCGCCGTCATCCACTCCATCGACCGGCAGCGCTACTACGAGTCCTTCCGGGGCCCGGTGGCGCAGTTCCGCACGGTGCTGATGGACGCCATGGAGAACTCGCTGGACAACGGCGTCAAGTACTTCAGGGACCTGGGGCGCAAGTACAAGGCCATCAACAACTAGGCCCGGTGCCTCGCGAGCAGGGAGGCGTCCGGGCACACGGCCTTCCGGCGCGCCGTGAAGGCCGCGAGGCGCGTTCGCAACATTGGCGTGCGGGTGACACCGCACCCCCGATGTTGGGGGGAGAACATCCGGCTTCTCGAATCCGGCGGCCGGAGGAAGTAGAACTGAGCATCCATGCCCGCGACACAGTCCTTCAACAGCCGCCGTGGCCCGGGAAGCACCGGTGGCGAGCTGACGGAGCCCCCGCCACCACGCCTGGCCCTGCTGCCGGCCCGTGACAAGCTGGAGCGGCTCCTGCGTGTGGCCAAGGGCCACCGGAAGGCGCTCATCCTCACCCACGACAACCCGGACCCCGACTCGCTGGCGGCCGCCGTCGCGCTCGCCCACCTGCTGGAGCGCCGGGCGGACGTGGAGGCGCACGTCGGGTACGGCGGCATCATCGGACGGGCGGAGAACATCGCCTTCGTGAAGGTGCTGCGGCTGCCTGTCTCGCACATCTCGCAGATCGACTTCGACGAGTACGACCTGTTCGGTCTGGTCGACACCCAGCCCAAGGTGGGCAACCACTCGCTGCCGGCCCGGATGGAGGCCCACATCGTCGTGGACCACCACCCGCTGCGCGAGGAGAGCCTGGCCTCGCCCTTCGCGGACGTGGGCGGCGACTTCGGCGCCACGTCCACCATGCTGGTGGAGTACCTGCGCGCCGCGCGCGTGGAGCCCTCCGTGGAGGTGGCCACCGGCCTCTTCTACGGCATCAAGGCGGACACGCGGGACCTGGGCCGAGAGACGACGCAGACGGACATCGACAGCTACCTGTGGCTGTTCCCGCGCATCGACAAGTCGATGCTCGCGCAGATCGAACACCCGGAGCTGCCGGCACGCTACTTCCAGCTCTACCACACGGCCTACGAGCGGGCGAAGGTGTACGGCGTCGCCATCGTCACGGACCTGGAGGAGGTGTACTCGCCGGACATGGTCGCGGAGGTCGCCGAGCGGCTCATGTTCCTGGAAGGCACCAAGTGGTCGCTGGCCTTCGGCACGTACCGCAACCAGCTCTACTTCAGCCTGCGCGTGAAGGACCGGCGGATGAACGCCGGGCGCCTCATCCGGGAGATCTTCGAGGACTACGGCGGCTCCTCCGGCGGCCACGGCAGCATGGCGGGCGCCCGGCTCCCGCTGTCCGGCAAGGCCGCGCAGCGCAAGGCGCTCAAGCGCGAGCTGGTGGGCCGCTTCCTCGAGGCCTTCGGCGTGGCGGACGAGCGCCCCGTGTCGCTGCTGTCCGCGCAGGACTCGTGATCTACTGGGACCACAACGCCGCCGCGCCCGTGCGCGCCGAGGTGGCGGAGCTGCTCGCGCACGCCTTCACCCAGGGCGGCCACGGCAACGCCTCCAGCGTCCATCAGGCGGGCCGCGAGGCCCGCATGCGCCTGGACCAGGCGCGCGCGCGCGTGGCCCGGGTGCTGGGCTGCGAACCCAAGGAGGTCACCTTCACCGCGTCCGGCAGCGAGGCGGACGCGCTGGCGCTGATCGGCGCGTGGCACGCGCGCCCGCGTCCGGAGCGCCGTCGCGTGGTCACCTCCACGGTGGAGCACCCCGCCCTGCTCGGCGCGGTGGCGCAGTTGGAGGCCGCGGGCGCGGAGGTGGCGCGCGTCTCGCCGGGCCCGGACGGGCGGGTGCGCGTGGAGGACGTGCTCTCCGCGCTGACACCCGACACGGCGCTGTGCTCGCTGATGTGGGCCAACAACGAGACCGGCGTGGTGCAGCCAGCGCGCGAGGTGGCGTGGGCGTGCCGCGAGCGCGGAGTGCTGTTCCACACGGACGCGGTGCAGGCCGCGGGCAAGGTGCCCCTGTCGCTGCGCGAGGTGGACGCGGACCTGCTCTCCCTGTCCGCGCACAAGTTCGGCGGCCCCGCGGGGGTGGGCGTGCTGATGGTGCGCAAGGACGTGGACGTGCGCGCGCTGACGCCGGGCCACCAGGAGGGCGGCCGCCGGGGCGGGACGCAGAACGTCCCCTACGCGGAGGCGCTGGCCCTGGCCCTGGAGCTGGCGACGCGTGAACAGGAGGCGACGGCCGCGCGCGTGGGCGCGCTGCGCGACACCTTCGAGCGCGAGGTCCTCGCGGCCGTGCCCGACGTGGGGGTGAACGGCGCGGGCGCCCCGCGGGTCCCCAACACCAGCAACCTGCGCTTCGAGGGCGTCGAGGGCGAGGCGCTGCTCATGGCGCTCGACCTGGAAGGCATCTGCGTGTCGACCGGGGCCGCGTGCGCCTCCGGGACGCTGACGCCCTCGCATGTCCTGCGGGCCATGGGCCTCACCGCGCCCCAGGCGCGCGCGAGCCTGCGCTTCAGCCTGGGGCCCTCGACGTCCGCCACGGACGTGGAGCGCGTCGTCGAGGCCCTGCGCCGCCACGTGCCCACCGTCCGCGCGCTGGCGGGCTGAGCGCGTCGCGACGCCAGGCGGGCGTGGGCCGTCCATTCTTCACGTGGCCCTTCGCGGTCCGCGAAGCACGTGCGGGACAGGTGCGCCCCACCGGCCCCGGCGTCGCGCGCTCGCAACGCGCCACGTACGACGGGGCCCCCTTGACGCCCGTGGCGCGCGACACGGCGCGAGCATCTACCGGTGAATGCCTCGCCGTCCTTCGGTGGCATAGCGGTTGATGATGGCTGGTCCGGTGGAAACCATGTCCGCCGCGGTCGGAATCAAAGAGGGGACGGCATGCGCAACGAAGGGATGAGGCTGGGGCATCGGCGTGGACGCTTCGCGGCGCTGATATGGGGACTCGCGCTCGCATGTGGCCCTGGAATGGAGCCGGCGCCGGAGGCACCGCGCATCCCCGAGGAGCAGTCCATCCGGCGCGGCGTCGGGGCCATGAGCCTGGAGGACGAGGGCCCCGCGGACGCGCCAGGAGACCGAGACGAGGGCGACACGGGGAATGGTGGGGACGCGGGCGAGGTGGAGCCGCCCGTGGTCGCCGCGAACGAGGCCGCGCTGCGGTTCCAGGCGACCTGTCCCTCCAGCCAGACGCCGCCGGTGGGGGCCACGCGGTACGTGGCGAACACGGGCCCCCGGGACCCCAGCAAGCCCCTGGGCTCGAGCGACAACCCCTACCCCACCATCTCCGCCGCGGTGAGGGCCTCGTTTCCCGGGGACCTCATCCAGGTCCGCTCGGGCACGTACGCCGAGCAGATCGCCATCACCCCGGAGAAGGGCGCCCGCTCCGGCACCTTGAGCGCGCCCATCATCCTGCGCGGCGACACGACGAACAAACCCCGCATCGTCCCCACGGCGACCAACGTCGGCAGCCTGGTGATGGTGAGCCAGCCCTACTGGATCGTCCAGTCCCTCGAGGTGGACGTCCAGGAGCGCCCCTCCTTCGCCGTGCTCTTCCAGAACGCGACCTTCTGCTCGCAGATCCTCGACTCACGGCTGCACGGCGGGCGTGCCGGTGGCGGCGTCATCGCCAGCAACGCGGAGACGGTGCTCGTCCAGGGCAACGCCATCTACGACTTCTCCAAGACGGGCACGGACTCCCACGGCGTCGCGGTGAAGGGGACCACGCGGGAGGTCTTCGTGCTGGAGAACGACATCCACGACGCGTCGGGAGACGCCGTGCAGTGCCAGCCCGACGCGGGCAACCGGCCCTCGGGGCTCTACGTCGAGCGCAACCAGCTCCACGACTGCGGCGAGAACGGCATCGACATCAAGGCGTGCGACAACATCAGCGTCAACACGAACACCATCTACAGCTTCCCCAACCTCGAGAGCTTCCCCTGGCAGGCGAACTCCTCGGCGGCGGAGGCGGTGCTCGTCCACGAGGACGCCACCAACATCCAGATCGTCGCCAACCGCATCTCCGTCGCCGGGCGCGGCATCTCCATCGGCGGGACGTCTGCGGTGGACAACCCCGTGAACGTGACGCTGAGCAACAACACCGTCACCGACATCTTCAACTTCGCCAACCGGGGCAACGGCCAGGGCATCCGGATCGTCAAGGCCAACAAGGTGCGCGTGCTGGGCAACACCATCGAGCGCACGGTGGGCGAGGGCCTGCGCCTGGCGGCGGACGAGCCGCTCATCGTCACGGGCCTGTCCGTGTTCGACAATACGCTGCGGAACATCAACTTCTTCGTGAAGCTGGGACGACCCCAGTACCGCCCCGGACTGCAGATGGACCGCAACCGCTACGAGGGGCCCGACGGCAAGTTCAGTTGCTTCGGCATCCTCGCGGAGGGTGACTTCACCGTGTGGCGCAACCGCCTGGCGCCCTATGGCCTGGAGCAGTCCTCCGTGAAGATCACCCCGAGCACTCCCGGGCCCCTACCAGCCCTGGTCGGGGAGTGACTTCTCGCGGACCTCCTCGTCCGGCTGGCCGTAGCCAGGCATCCCATCCTCCCGCGCCTCGTCCGGCTTGGGCGGGAGCCGCTCGGGCAGGTCCTCGCGCGTCTTCCGCTCCGGGGCCTGCTCCCGTGGGGTCGGCGGCTTCTTCGGCTCGGTCGCCATCTCGCTCCTCCGCTCGCGTGAACACATCCGCTCGGAAGAGGATCGCCATCGTCGCGCGCGTCGGCAGCGCATCGTCGTGCCAGGGCGACCGGCCCACCAGGGGGCCGCTGGCCTAGCTGGCGCGAGAAGAGCCCGGGGGCACGCCGCCCTGGGGCGTCGACGGCGCGTCGTCACTGGCGCCGAACAGGCCACGCACCACCGCGGCGATGGCCAGCGGCGTGCCCACCCGCTCGTCATAGTGGGGCGCGAGCGCCTGGGCGAAGGACTCGGCCGAGGGGAAGCGGTCCTCGGGCCGTTCGGAGAAGGCGCGGCGGATGACGTCCTCCAGCGCGGCGGGCACGTCCGGACGCAGCTCCCGCAACGGGCGGTAGCTGCGCGAGCGGATGGCCTGGAACACCTCGTCCGGCGTGGAACCGGTGAAGGGCCGCTCCAGCGTCAACAGCTCGTAGAGCACCACCGTCGCCGCCCACAGGTCCGCCTCCGGGGTCACCTCGCCGCGCAGCGACTCGGGGGACAGGTAGTAGGGCTTGCCCAGCACCTCGCCCTCCTGGAGCTTGCCGTCCACCAGCACGCGCGAGACGCCGAAGTCGCCCAGCTTGATCTCCCCCACGCGGGAGATGAAGAGGTTCGAGGGGGACACGTCGCAGTGGACGATGCCCAGCGGCTCGCCCTGCGGCCCCGTGGCGGTGTGCGCGTAGGCCAGCGCCTCCAGCAGCACCTTGCCCAGGTACACCGCGAAGTCGAGCGGGAGCGGGATGCCACGGACCTTGCAGCGCCGGAGGATCTGCCCCAGGTCCCGCCCGTCCACCAGGTCCATGACGATGAAGTAGATGCCCTCCAGCTCCCCGGCATCGAGCACCGTCACGATGTTGGGGTGGTGCAGCTGCTTGGAGAGCTGCGCCTCGCGCGCGAAGAGCGACACCGACTCCGCGTCCGCCGTGAGCGCGGGCAAGAGGCGCTTGAGCGCGACCGTCCACCCCTCCCGGGGCCCCGACAGCACGCGGGCCCGGTACACCTCCGCCATGCCGCCCTTGCCGAGCACGGAGAGGACTTCGTACTGGCCGAAGACCCGCTGGGGCCGGGCGACCGGGGGCGTCTGGGTCACGGGCTCGTGCTTCCGGACCCCTGGGGGGGCCGCTTCCGGCCTTTCGCCGACCGCGCCAGCTCGATTTCGCCGCTCAGCTCCTTCACCATCTGCTGCTCCCAGGGCCGCGGCGGGGCCGACGGGTTCCAGCCCAGCGCCAGGGCCTTGCGCACCAGCTCGACGGAGCGCTGCGAATTGCCCAACTGGGCCTGCGTGCGCGCCTGCCACAAGAACACGTCCGGGCGCGCCGTCACGCCCTTGAGGCGCTCCAGGTGCTCCTCGGCCTTGGACGCGTTGCCCTGGTTCAGCTCGCACGCGACCAGCCCCAGCAGCGCGTCCACGTTGCGCGGGTCCTGCCGGAGCGCGGCCTCGAACTGCGTCTTGGCCAACTGGTGCTTGTTGTTGGCCAGCAGGTGCTGGCCCTCGTCGACGGGCGAGCGGCCATCCTGCGCGCGCGGCCGCGCCGCCGCGACCTGCAACGCCCCCGTCGCGGAGGGAACAGCCGCCGCCTCGGACGCGCTCTGGCCCCCGCTCCCGGAGCCTCCCTTGGGCGAAGGCGGCTCCTCCTCCGACTCCACGGGGCCGCCCGTGCGCCGCAGCACCAGCTGCGTTCCGTTCTGCTGCGTGTTGCCCTGCTCCGGTCTGATCAGCGCCTTGGAGCGGCAACCCGCGCCCAGCCGGAACAGCGCGCTGAGGGTCGTGGACTGGGGGTTGTAGAACGCCATCACCGGGACATCCTGCGTCCCCGCGCACTCGGCGCCGCCCTCCAGGCACAGCCGGACCTTGCCCACCAGGACGTTGCCCTGGAACTCACCCGTGATGACCTCCGTGCCCGGGGCGAACTTGCACTCGCCTCCGCTGCCCGACGAGGTGCCGACCAGGCGTTCTCCGTCCATGCGGAACTCGACCTGGCCGTACGCATCCATCGCGTAGGAACCAGACAGCTTCGGTCCCGCCCACGCGAGGCCGGAGATGACGGAAAGAGCCGTCACGAGACCCTTGTTTGGAAGCGAGGGCGACATGTGCGGGGTGGGGGCTCCCATCATAGAAGGGGCAAGGCTGCCTTGTAAACGCGCGAGGATGCCTTGACCCCGCTGCCTCCCATCCTTATCATTTCAGAAGGTGGTCGCGAGTTTTCGCAGTCAATTCGAGGACTTGGTAGCACTGTAGCTTTGTTTCAAGGGCTGTCCCCTGCGGGGCGCGTGATGCCCAGCAGAAATTCGAACCGATACGTCCATTCCGGGGTCCGTTTCGGTCGCCATGTGCAAGCCCTCCCCTCTCACGGGGGATGAGGGAAGCCTGCGGCGGCATGACTTCGGTCCCCACCTGGCTTTTGAGGGTTCAATGGACGCTGGGCACACGGCCATGCGGCGGGGGACTTTTTCTGCGGAGCGGCGGCGGTGAGCGAGACGGTGGTGGAAGAGGCGGCGGCGGCGAGGAAGCAGACGCTGCGGGATGAGCTGACGGCGCGCCGCAAGGCGATGACGCCGGACCTCATCGACACGCGGGGTCTCAAGGTGCAGTCTCGGTTCCTGGCGACGCAGTACTATCAGAAGGCGAGGACGGTGGCCCTCTATGCCCCCATCCGGGGCGAGGTACCGACGCGGGACATCCTGATCGCGGCGTTGCAGGACGAGAAGATCGTCTGCTACCCGCTGTCCCACGTGCACGGGAGGATCCTCTCCTTCCGGGCCATCAAGTCGGAGTTGGAGCTGGAGCCGGGGCGGTTGGGCGTGCGCGAGCCGACCAACTCCTCGGACCTCATCCCGGTGGACCAGATCGACCTGTTCGTCGTTCCGGGCCTGGGCTTCACGCGGGACGGCAAGCGGCTGGGGCGTGGGGGTGGCTACTACGACGCCACGCTGCGCGCGGCCAGTCCGCGCAGCCGCCGGGTGGGCCTGGCCTTCAGCGACCAGCTCGTGGAGGTGCTGCCCACCAACGCCGACGACGTGGACATGGACCTCATCGTGACGGAGTCCGAGTCCTGCCGCGGCCTGTTCCGCGAGCCGGACTTCCTGGATACGTGAAGCTGCTCTTCATGGGAGACGTGGTGGGTCGACCGGGGCTGCAGGCTGTCCGGGCCCTCCTGCCACGTCTGAAGGCCACCCATGGCATCGACGTGACGGTCGCCAACGCGGAGAACAGCGACCAGGGCGCGGGGATGGTCCCGGAGACAGTCGACTTCCTGCTCTCCAGCGGCGTCGACCTGCTCACCAGCGGCAACCACTTCTGGTCCAAGAAGGCCATCCTCCCCTGGATAACGGCGCACCCGGACAAGCTGCTGCGTCCGGCGAACTATCCCAAGGGGACACCCGGACGGGGCCACGGCCTCGTCACGCTGCCGGATGGCCGCGCGCTGGGGGTCATCAACCTGGAGGGCCGCGTCTTCATGCGCACCCACGAGAACCCCTTCGAGGTCGTGGAGGGGCTGCTCGCGGAGCTCAAGGCGCGCACGCCGTGCATCCTGGTGGACATGCACTGCGAGGCCTCCAGCGAGAAGAACGCCATGGGCGTGCACCTGGACGGCCGCGTGTCCGTGGTGGTGGGCACGCACACGCACGTGCAGACGGCGGACGAGCGGGTGCTCCCGGGTGGGACGGCCTTCATCACCGACGTGGGCATGTGCGGCCCGCTCGACTCGGTCATCGGGATGAAGAAGGAGACGTCCCTGGCCCGCTTCCTGGGCCAGAAGCACGCCCCCTACGAGGTCGCGGAGAAGCTCGTCTACCTACAGGGCATCGTGGCGGACATCGACGACACCACGGGCCGGGCGCGCGGAATCGAACGGGTGCGCGTGCACCTGCCGGGCACCTGAAACTCCGTGTCGAAGTGCCGGTGTCCCGGGTCGCTTTCGGCTAAGGTCCGCCGGCCATGAATCCGGATGCGCTGCGCAAGGCGACCCCTGAAGAGCAGTTCGAGGAAGTCTCCCGGGGAACGGTGGACCTCCACTCCCCCGAGGACCTGAAGAAGAAGCTCCAGTACTCGTATGACTCGGGCAAGCCCCTGGTCATCAAGGCGGGGTTCGACCCGAGCCGTCCGGACCTGCACCTGGGGCACTCGCTGCTGCTCACCCGCATGCGGCGCTTCCAGGACTTCGGCCACACGGTGGTGTTCCTCATCGGCGACTTCACCGCGCTCATCGGCGACCCCACCGGCCGCAACGCCACGCGCCCCGCCCTCACCCGCGACGAGGTGAAGGCCAACGCGGAGACGTACAAGCAGCAGGTCTTCAAGGTGCTCGACGCCGAGAAGACGACGGTGCGCTTCAATTCGGAGTGGCTCGACAAGCTGGGCACCGAGGGGATGATCCGTCTGGCCTCGCGCTACACGCTGCAGCGCATGCTGGAGCGCGACGACTTCAAGCGGCGCTTCCGCGACAACGTCTCCATCTCCATCCACGAGATGCTCTACCCGCTGCTGCAGGGCTACGACTCCGTGGCCCTGAAGTCGGACGTGGAGCTGGGCGCCACGGACCAGCTGTTCAACCTGCTGGTGGGCCGGCAGCTCATGCGCGAGGAGAACATGGCGCCGCAGGTCATCATGACCGGCCCCATCCTCGAGGGGCTCAACGCGAAGCTCGTCGACGGGAAGATCTCCGGCGAGAAGATGTCCAAGAGCCTGGACAACTACGTGGGCGTCAGCGAGCCGTCGGACATCATGTTCGGCAAGCTCATGAGCATCACCGACGACCTGATGTGGCGCTACTACCAGCTGCTCTCGGCGAAGACGCTGAAGGAGCTGGCGGAGCTGCAGGCGAAGGTGGCCAGCGGCGAGGTCCACCCCAAGGCCGCGAAGCTGGGCTTCGCGCGGGAGATGACCGAGCGCTTCCACGGCGCGGAGGCCGGGCGCAAGGCGGAGGAGGACTTCGAGAAGCGCTTCGCGAAGAAGGAGCTGTCCCTGGAGGACCTGCCCCTGTCCGAGGTGGCCCTGGCCGGCGCGGAGAAGCTGCCCCTCACCAAGGTGCTGGTGGAGGCGAAGCTCGTGGTCTCCGCGACGGAGGCGCGCAAGCTGATGGCGCAGGGCGGTGTGCGCGTCAACGGCGAGAAGGCGACGGACCCCAAGGCGGAGCTGGGCGCCGGCGAGTACCTGCTCCAGGTGGGCAGGCTGCGGGCGGCGCGCGCGAAGCTCGCGTGAATGTCCCGGGGCGGCCCGCCGTCCCAGGCGCCACAGCCACTCGACACCCCGCCTCCCCGAGGGGACGGGGTGGGATTGGGATAGACTCGCGCGCCATGCGTCCTTCCGCCCTGTGCCTCGCCGTGCTGTTGAGCGCCCTGCCCGCCCTCGCGGGCCCGGGCGCCTTCGTCTCGGATGTCCGCGTGGACGCGGTGGAGCAACCGGAGTCGCCCCGGGTGGTGTTCACCGTGGAGCCCGGCACGTCGTATCCCCTGCTCAAGAAGGGTGGACCGGACCGGGCGTGGTGCAAGCTGCGGGGCACCACGGCGGAGGGCTGGGTGCTCTGCGAGGGCGCCCCCGAGTCCGCCATGCCCGAGCGCCCCAGCGAGGAACAGCTGGTGGCCGCGGACCGGGCGGACGCGGCCCAGCGCGCCGAGGGCCGGGAGCGGCTCCGGGCCGAGTTCGCGGCCCAGCGCGCGGAGAAGCCCCAGGACACCGGGCTCGCCCAGGCGGGGGGGCGCGCCGGAGCGGGCGCGGGCGCCCCCGCGCCGACCGACGACGATGACCTGGGGCCCACGGTGGAGGTGGCGGCCCCGGCAGCCCAGGCGCCTCGCGGTCCCATCACCGTGACGTGGAAGCCCGCCACCGGCTGCGCGACCACGTGTTCTCGCGCGCCGCTCTTCGCGAAGTCCCCTGCCCTGTCCGACATGGACCGGGCGGTGCTGGACCTGTGCCCCGCCCGCCCGGATACGAGCGTGAGCGCGGGCGACGTGCGGCGCTTCGTCGCGCGGCACGTCAACGACCCGCGACTCCAACTGGCGCTGTCCGCGGCGGGGCGGCCGGGCGCGCGCCAGGCGAACATCGACTGGTTGACCAGCCTGTGGGTGGGCACCGGCCCGCGCAACGCCTTCACCCATGTCTTCTGCGGAGACGATTGGGACCGGGGCCCCATCGGCGGGCTGCACTTCCTGCCGCGCTACGCCCAGCTCGAGGCGCAGGGGAAGGTCTGCTACGGCGGTCCGGTGAGCGGCGGCGCGGCGAAGCGCGGCGGCCAGTACCTCATCCGCTACCAGGGCGTCGCGCCGTGGTCCTGCGGCGAGAAGAAGGTCGGCGGCTTCACCGAGTCCCCGGACGCGGTGGGCCTCCTCTCCATCGGCACCCGGGCCTTCGCGCGCTGCTGCGCCCGTGACGGCGCGAAGAAGGAAGGCGGCGTCTACGCCGCCAAGGACCTGGGCGGGACGAACTGGCGCATCTGGTGTGGCACGCGCAACGGCACCTACGGCATCGCCACGCTGCACCCCACCGACGACGCGGCCACCTGCGGCGAGTAGGACGCCTGCCCCTCGCCGCCCGGTGGCCCCGCCGCCTCAGGGCTCCACGTACTCGCGAGGCCGGTAGCCCAACCGCACGGCCTCCTGCTGGCCGTGGCGCAGCGGGTCCTGGAACGCGCAGGTGTTGCCCGTCTGCGTCGAACAGCCCAGCGGCAACATCCGACGCCAGATGAGGTTGATGAGGTCGTCCGACATGGGCGAACTCCCGAAGGTGCCATAGCGCACGTGGATGAAGCGAGAGAGCGCCAGCGGGGCGATCCACGACGTCGTGGTGCGGGAGATGGGGTAGATGTCCACGCCGAACCCGTCCACCTGGAGCAACGGCGTCGCGTTGTAGGGGAACGGGCGGCTGGGGAGCACGCCGCTGTTCAGGTAGATGTCGACGTTCTCGCGGCCCGGCCACCCGGACAGCCCGGACGTGTTACCCCGTCCGGACGCGTCCAGCCCCGAGTCCAGCACGGTGAAGTAGCCGACGAGCATCCGGTTCGGGTACTGCGCCGCCGGGTAGTCGTAGGGGTAGTCCTGCGGGTTGGACGCGTTGATGGAGGCCTGCGCGGTGAACACCCCGGGCGTGTGGAACAGGGCATCCGCGATGGGCTGGTAGGTGCTCAGCTTGGCCCGGAGGATGTCGTCGCCGGGCAGGTCGCCACCGCAGTGCTCACGCCACTCGGCGCGCAACGACTCCAGCGTCTCCCCGCTGCTCAGGTTGACGAACCGGATGTTGTGCTCCGACATGACGCGCCGCAGTTCGCTCGCCACCCGCTGCGCCTTCTCGAACATCCGCCCCATGGAGTCGATGGAGCCCGACGCGTCGCACAGGTCCTCCTGCGCGTACTTGTGGAAGCTCAACTGGTCCATCAGCACCAGCGGCTGGTGGGGGTTGGCCTCCACCAGCAGGGACAACACGTAGCTGCCGTGCCCCACGTTGCCCATGTCGTAGAAGCCATACACCTCGCGCATCGGCTCGGCGAGCGGACGCAGGTACTCGGCGGGCACGAAGTCCGGTGAGGCGAACTCACTCAACCCCTCGAAGAGCACCCGGGGCGCGCGCCAGGCGTGAGGCGCCGCGGTGATGCTCCCCCCCGCACCCACGCGGTAGTAATTGCGGACCCGGTTCTTGTAACGGATGACGCGCGGCGGCAGCGTGGGGAACTCGTCGATGACGAGGATGGCCTCCCCGGTGTTGTGCGTCATGGCGAACTGCCCGGGCGCGAACGGGAAGTCCCCCCAATTACAACCTGATGTGTCGGATTGGCGGAAACAGGTGTCTGCGAGGACTCGCGTCCGGACGACCTCGATGCGCTCGGCGACCACCGGGTCCAATTGATAACCCGCGTCCGGCTCGGGCGTCGGCGCGGGGTCCGGCCCGCACGCGACCCCCGCCAGAACGAGTCCACAGACACCCCACCGCGATGAAAGGAATGACATGTCTTGGCTCAGCCCTCGAGGAGTGAGGCGGTCATCTGCGCGGCGCGCTCGCGGCCGTACTGGGCCTTGAGGCGAAGGAATACCACCTCATCATAGATGCGTCTGACGCTCTCTGGCATGGCGGACGAATACCCGAGCGAGCGGACGAGGCCCGGGTCTCCATCCGCCAATGACTTCACACCCTTCACGTCGATGAAGGCATGCATCAGGTCTCGCAGGTCCGTGGTGCGTCCCTTGTTCAGCTCCTGACCCATCCCACCCACCGCGGTCAGCTCGCGGGCGATGGTGTCCACGGAGCCGAGCAGGTAGCGGTCGTCCCCGCGCTTCGCGGCGGTCTTCACCACCTCGATGGAGAAGAAGCGCGCCTCCGCCTGCATCTCCCCGAAGGCCTCGTGCGCGAAGGCCTCGTCGGCGATGGCCCGGGCGGCGATCTCCGCGCCCTGGGGCGACGCGAGGATGCTCTCCACGACCTTCCGGCGCTTCACGTTCTGGTTGTACAGCCCCTGCACGGACAACATCTCCCGGTAGTTCTCGAGCTGCGCGCCCAGGCGCTCGCGAGAGAAGCCACCGACCTGCTCCGGGGGCACGGGCGCCGTCGGCATCGCCGCCAGACGCTGGCGGGCCAGCTCCTCCGCCTTGGCCTCCAGCTTCTCCGCGACCTCCTTCGGGAGCCCCTGGGCCGACACGCCCAGCGCCACCGACTCCTGCGTCGCGCGCCCGTCCTCGGGCGAGGCGACGGCGGCCCCCGTGTCGGGCCTCGAGGACAACAGGACGCTCGCGCCCAGAACGAGGGCAGCCAACACCACCAGCGCCACGCGCCACTGAACCTTCTTGGACATGACTCGGCCTCGCCAGCAGGGAAACGCCAGGGCGGGGCGGCCCGGACGGCACCGCCCCACCACTTCGACGCGGATGCGCTAGGGCTCAGCGACGGACGACGATGGAGCCCAGCTCACGGGCCAGCTGGTTCTGCCACGCCAGGTCGCCCACGATGACGCCCTGCGCCGCCAGGAAGTGCCCCGCCTTGTCCTCGGAGGAGACCTCGAAGTTGAACACGTCCTCCTTGGTGAACTCGCGCGTCACGCGCTCGATGACGACGATCTCACCCTTGAGACCCACGAACTCGTCACCCGAGCGGACCGTCTTGGCCTCCACCACGCGGCCGTCGCTCAGCAGCATGCCGTGGTTCTGCGTCACGGCCAGGTTCTGGCCGTTGTCCAGGTGGAACACATAGAGGGCCGGCGACTCCTCGCCGCGCGACACGGCGACGATGGGGCGACCCACGAAGCCCGGCGCCGTCAGCGTGGACTCCTCGTCGAGCGCGACGAGCTCCGTCGTCGTCTGCACGGACTTCGCGGACAGCCACTCGCGGAAGCCCTTGGAGTCCAGCGTCAGGATCTGCGTGGTCGCCTCGAAGCAGCCACACTTGCAGACCGCGCCGATGTTGTTGTGGCGGTCGACCACCGGGTAGTAGCCCGTGGAGACGCCCCAGTTGTACGCGGCCTGGGTGATGAGCTGCAGGCCCAGCGCGTAGTCCAGCTCCGCCTGGCACTCCGTCCAGGAGATGCCGCCCACGCAGCGGCTGGTGTTCTGACCCGCGACGGACTGGTAGGTCGCCAGGTTCATGCCCGGACCGGTGTCCGAACCACCCGTGCCACCACCACCGCCGCCACCACCACCGCCGCCGCCACCGCCGCAGAGGCCCTGGTTGAGCGCCTCGACCGGACACTCCTCGATGGGGATCAGCTCCTGCGTCGCGCTACCCACCGACTCCTTCTCGCTCTCCGACGCAGGCGTCGGCTGACCACAACCGGTTACCGCAAGGCCCATCCCCAGACACACAGCAAGCACAATGCCACGGCGATCCATGATTGGACTCCATTGACAGCTTGAGGTTTGGAGGTCGAGTCGCTCTGGACACCCGGTGCGCTCAATGATGAGCAGCCTGAGTCAACGGAGCCTCTCCCCTACTTCTGGGAATCACCAGCTCCAGGAGAGTCGCGCAAGGGATGATGCCGGATTCTCTTCCCGAGAGAGAGGAATCTCTCTCGGTGAACACTATCCACGCAAAGTGCGACAAAATCAATATACACGGAAATAGTGGAAACCCGTATGTATGTCGAATCACATTCCACGCCGCACGAACAATTCCATCTCAACCACCCTGGATGGACATTCGTGCGGCATGGTCGTGCTATTTCGACGCTCCCACGGTAAGGACGGCGCCCGTCGAGTACGCGGTGAACTCCGGCGCATACATGGATTGCACGGTGGCCGGGCCCACGCGGAAGGTGCCCGCCATGTTCGCGCGCAAGCGATACTTGAATGTGTATTCGCCCGCAGGCAGCCACTCGAAGAAGAAGTTGGTGTTCGCGTCGCGTGTCTCCTCGTACCAGACGATGCCGGAGTCCCACTTGTGGCGGGACTGCGCGCCCTCCGGCTCCAGGCCCGCCGCGCGGGGATCCCTCAAGTGGACGTACTCGGCCGCGTGCTTCGAGCGCAGCGACAGTTGCACCTCCACTTCGTCCCCGGGGACGAGCGCCGCGCCCTCGACGAGCGGGCGGAGCACCACCTGCTGGCCCTCGCGCGCGCGCAGGAAGTAGCGGCGTGACACGGAGAAGAAGTCACCCCGGTCCTCCTCCGGCAGCGTCTCCGTGGAGAAGTGCCACGTGGCGGAGGCGAAGGCGAAGCCCGGCGTCGTCTTCTCCACCACCACCGTGCTCATCGTCTGCGGCTGGAGCTCGGGCCCCGGCACCACCACCTGGTTCTTCTTGCCGGTGTACACGTCCGGGGCGAACTCCATGCGCGTGACGCGCGGCCCCACCGTCACCTGGGCGTCCTCGCGCACGCCCAGCGCCCCTTCCGCCTCCAGGTACTTCACCAACGCGTAGAGGGCCTCCGCCGTGGCGCGCGTGGACTTCCAGTGGTTGAGCTTCTTGTCCAGGAGCAGCCACTGCACCAGGCCCTCGCGTCGGGTGTCCTTGGGCGACAGCTCGGTCAGCGTGCGCAGCGCGAAGGCGTGCGTCTCCGTGGTGTCGTTGTACCAGAGCCAGCTACGGTCCTCGGGCGCCCAGTACGTCCCCAGCTCCGGGCTCGTCTTCGCGGAGTCCATCACGCTGTCCCAGACGCGCCGGGCATCCGCGCTCCGGCCCGCGCGCGCGAGCGTCAGCGCCAGGTAGCCCTTGAGCATGGGGGAGTGCTCCTTCCAGTGCTTGAAGCTGAAGGCCAGCATCTGCTCCCGGTCCGAGGCGGTGAGCGCGTCGCCCGTGTAGCCCGGTCCCGGATAGGCGGAGGCCACGTGGTTGAGGAAGGTGATGAACTCCCAGCCCTCGCCCTTCTTCATCAGCTTGCCGGCGTACTCCTCGCGGAAGTGCCGCGCGAGATAGCCCCAGGCATTGCGCGTCATCTCCTCCGGCACCGGCACCTCGTACTCGAGGGCGCGCGACAGGCCGTGGAGGATGTAGAGCGTCATGTACGGCGAGGGCGGGCCGCCCGGCCACCAGGGGAACCCGCCGCTGGCCGTCTGCGCCTTCTGCAGCTTCGCCATCGCGGCGTTGCGCTCGGCGTTCGCCACCTTCGGGTCCAACACCTTCACATGGCCGGCCTCGCCCGCCGGGCCCCCCTTGGCCATCTCCAGCCACGGGGTCTCCTCCAGCGCCATCTTCCGGTTCGGGTCGACGGAGTCCCACGTCTCGAGGCGGGTGTCGCGCTCGCTCAGCGTCTTGGCCATCTTCGCCACCGCCGGGTAGCGACCATAGAGGCTGGTGAGGATGCCGGACGAGACGAAGCGGTTGAGCGTCTGCTCCGAGCACTCGTAGGGGTAGTCCACCAGGTACGGCAGGGCCTGGAGCGCGGAGTAGAAGAGCTGTGTATCCACCGTGACGACGAGCTGCTCGTTGATGCGCGTGGGGTCACCTCCCTGCTTCAGGTCGTCGAAGCGCATCGTCTTGGTGTCCTTGCCCTTGAGCGTGACGAAGCGCGACTGCGCCAGGTGGATGCGGCCGGGCAGCACGGGCAGCGGGCGCAGCTCGCCGTCGCTCAGGTTGCCGGCGCGGGCCTCCACGCGGAAGGCCACCTGCCCCACGCGCGCGGGCGTGGTGAGCGGGAAGCGCAGGTGGGTACCCTTGCCCGGGGCCACGTCGAAGGTCTGCGACGCGTTCTTCACCCCGAAGTCGGCGAGCAGGCTCTTGCGCGTCTCCACATCCACGATGTCCAGCGTGAGGGTGCCCTGCTGGGACCGCTCCGCCGCGTTGTTCACCACCACCTCCAGCACCGCGCGGTCTCCCTCGCGCAGGAAGCGCGGCACGTACGGCCGCACCATCAACTCCTTCACGCTCTGGGTCGTGCGCTGCGCGGAGCCGCCCTTCAAGTCGCGGGTGACGCCATGGACCCAGACGTTCCAGGCCGTCACCGAATCGGGGACGGTGAACTCCAGCGTGGCGGAGCCATCCGCGTCCGTGAGCAACTGCGGCACCCAGAAGGCGGTCTCCGCGAAGTTGGAGCGCATCGACACGGCCTCGGGGGACGCGCCTGCCTCGGGCGCCGCGTTCGCGGACTTCTCCTTCGCCAGGGGCTTCGCCACCGACTCCTGCATCACCATGCCCGGAGCGGGCGGTGGCGGCGGTGGCGGTGCGTCCGCGGGCTTGGGCTCGGCCACGGGCGCCGCCGACCTGCGCGCCCTCTCCATCCGGCCCGTCGCCATCATCGGACCGGAACCAAACCCGCCGCGCGCCCCCGGGCCCCCCAGTCCGTAGCCCTCCTCGAACTTGAGCCGGTCCACCGCGGGCGGCTCCCATCCCGGGGATTCACCGTAGCGGTCGGAGACGAGCCACATCGTGTTCGCGACGGACAACGAGGACGGCAGGAGCGTGGTCGACCCCCGCGCCGGGTACAGCGCCGCCACGTCCTGGGGCGTGTGCTTCATGAACAGGTCGAGCGATTGGTCATACATGTACGCGAGCAGCTCGGCGGCCCCCGCCTCCACCTTCGCCCCGCGAGGCCCCGTCACCTTCACCCGCCAGGTCTCCTTCGCGCCTGGGCGAAGCTTGTCGCGGAACGTGGAGAACTCGAGGCTCAGCTCCTTGTCGTCGAACGGCACGGACACCTGCGTGTTGAACCGGAGCAACTGCCAGTCACGCACCGCCACCAGCACCGCGCTGAAGCCGCCGCGCAGCGCCTGCGTCACGGGCACCTCCACCACCGCGGGCGTCTGCCCCGCGACCAGGGGCATGCGCGTCACGCGCTTCTCCCCCTGGTACAGGTCCAGCATCAGCGGCTGTCCCTCGAAGCCGGACGCCACCAGGAAGCGCGCCACGTCGCCCACGCGCACCGTCGGCTTCTCCTGCACCAGCGCGGCGGGCAGCGCCACCGGCGCGCGCGCCCCGGCCACCAGCAGCTCGCGCTTCACGGTGAACGTCTTCCCGAAGGCGTCCGTCGTCTCGTATTGCAGGCGATAGGCGCCCGCCTCCAACGCCGGCAGCTTCACGCGCGCGAGCCCCTGGGCGTCGTGGCGGACCTCTCCCTTCGCCCGCTCCGCGCCGTCCGCCCACGAGGCCAGCGTCGCCTGGAAGTCGTAGTCCTGCGCCCAGCGCGGCTGCTGCGCGTCACCCGGGGTGGGCGTGCTCACCGCGTCCGGGTCCTTGCGCGTCGGTGGCTGCACGAGCGGCTCGTCTGCGGGCAGCACGGGGCGCTTCGGCTGCTGGAGCGCGACGAGCCGCCAGCGCCCGGCGCCGGGGAGCGGCGCGCCGTCCAACGACGAGCGCACGAACCGCACCTCGGCGGGGGTCCCCTCGCGCAGGAAGTTCTCGTCCGTGTCGACGCGGCCCTCCACGGCGATGAAGCCCAGCCGGAAGGCACGCTCCGCCGAGCGCGTCTCTCCGCCCTCGTCCGTCGCGTCCGCCTCGATGCGATAGCGCCAGGTGAGGTCCTCCGAGCGCGCGGCGCGCTCATCCGCCTCGGGCGTGAAGTTCACCTGGAAGGAGCCGTCCTCCGCCAGCGAGGTCGTGCCGGCGGCCACGAGCTGCCGTTGCTGGGGGACGAAGGAGGAGCGCCACCCCCACCAGAACGGGAACACCGGCTCGCGGAACGCGCGCCAGCGCACGGTGCCCGTGGCCACGGGCAGGCCGAAGTAGTAGCGCGCCTCGCCCTTGAACGTGGCCGGCCGGTTGAGCCGCAGCGGGGCCTCCGGGTCCTTCAGCGAGACCTCGAAGGTGGGCCGCTTGTACTCCTCCACGCGCACCATGGCCGAGCCCCCGGAGTCGACACGCACCTGCCACAGCCCGAGCACGCGCCCGGTGGGGATGGCGAACTCCCCCGCCGCCGTGCCGAAGGCGTTGGTGCGGACCTCGCGCCGGGCGACCTCCTGGTAGTTGGGGTCCATCAGCGTCACCACGAGGCGCTCGTCCGGCCGCGTCTGGTAGCGCGCCTGCTCGCTCCGCCCCCGGAAGGCCACCACCTTCCACTGCAGCTTCTGCAACGGCCGGTAGACGCTGCGGTCCGTGAACACGAGCGACGACGTCAGTTCGCTGTCGCGATCCCTCGCGTAGACGCTCGCGCCCGCGTCCAGCATCCGCGCCTCGCGCCCCTTCCCCACCACCAGCCGGTAGTACCGGTAGTCCGTCCTCGAAAGCTGGGGGAAGGACACCTCGCCCTGGGGATTGGTGGTCGCGCGGGCCACCTCGCGCAGCCCCGTGCGGTAGTCGACGAGGAACACCCGCACCAACGTCTCCGAGAGCGGCGCGCCCGTGTCGCCCTTCACGACGCGCACCTCCAGCGGCGCGCCCTGCCCACCCTGGGGGAGCGCCACCCACGGGACGATGGAGAGGAAGACCCCCTGTGCGCGGTTGGAGGCCTCGCGGAAGCCCGCGTCCGCCGAGGCGATGATGGCGTAGGTGCCGGACTCCTTCAGCGGGGGCGTCACGAAGGTACGGTGCTGCGCGAAGTCCCGCGTGGCGGGGAGCTGCGCGGTCCAGGACGCGACGGGCTTGCGGTTCTTCAGATACCCCCGCAGCTCGCCATCCGTGGGCAGCTCGCTCGAGTCGGACGAGCCCTTGAGCTTCTCGAGCCGCGCCTCCACGTCCACCGCGTACGCGCGGAAGTGGAGCGTGGGCACGTTGCGGTGGGTCACCTGGAGCGAGCGCTGGCCCGGGCCGTCCATCGTGAGGCCCGCCAGGGAGAAGTCGGGCGCCTCGATCTGCGCCTGGACGGTGCGACACCGCCGGCCGCCCACCGACTCCGGGAACCGGGTCCGCCCCTCGGACGCGAGCTGATGCGCGCGCACCAGGTGACCGGCCTCGCGCTCCAGCTCCGCCAGGAGCCCCTGCCCCATCGCCCACCAGGGCACGTCCTGGAACCCCTTCAGGTGCGCGGCGAGGTGCTGGCGCAGCCGGGTGCGGTCGTCCGCGTCCGTGAAGTGCCGGTGCAGCACTTCATGGCGCTTCAGCCTCGCCTCCAGCGCCGCCTCGCGCCGCCCCGCCGAGCGGTGCCAGGCCTCCAGGTCCCCCATCACCGCCGCCACCTTCAGGAGCGGATGGATGGCGGGGTCGCTCAGGTCCACCGTGGGCGTCCCCTCCAGCAGGGAACCCAGGTCGAGCCGGAAGACCTCGTTGGCGTGCTCCGGACGCCAGGTGCTGCTGTCCTGCAACAGGTCGACGCGCAGGTAGGAGACGGCGTCCCGCAACGTGGGGCGGATGCCGGCGGGGAACGTGTTGGGCTCGAGGAACTCGCCGAGCGCCTTCACCGGCTCCGCCCCCAGCGCCTGGCGCTGCTTCCACAGCGCCTCGAAGGCCCGCTGCGCCTCGGTGATGATCTGCTCGTACGTCCACGCCTTGAGGTCCACCGGGCCGGAGGACACGACCTGCTCGCGCTTGCGGACCTCCCAGGCGTAGGCCCGCGCGTACGTCACCAGCGCGTTGGCGTAGTAGAGGTCGAGCGTGGCGTGGGCCAGCGTGCCCTTGGGCCAGGGCTGCTCGCGCAGGAAGCGCACCGCCGTCTCGTAGCCGTGCAGGGCGGTGCGCAGTTGCACCGTGCGCACCAGCGCGCGCGTCCACTCGGCCTCGTCCGGACCGTTCCGGGCGGCCTCGAGCCGGGCCTCCGTGCCCTGCGCGGCGGCCTCCACCTTCTGGTCGTCCACCAGCGCGTCGATGGCCTTCCACGACGGCGGGGCAGCCGCCAGGGCGGGGGCGGCGCTCAGGAGACACAGCAGCAACGACAGGGCGATGGACGGTGTCCGTATCCAAGGGGCGGCGAGCATGGTCGGCACTCTAGACGCAGGCCGCCGCCCGGGCGTTCCACTTCCCGCGCGACCCGTGGCGTCAGGGAGCCGGCGCGGACACGGGGGCCTTGCGGCGAAGACCCACGAGGTAGACCTCCATGCTCGCCCCGCGCGTGGCCTCCGGGCGGACCACCTTCACCTCTTCGAAGAGGGCGCGCACCTGGTTGCGGAAGTCCTCGAAGTCCCCGCCCATGAACACCTTGGCCACGAAGGACGAGCCGGGCCGGCCACGCGCCGTGGCGATCTCCAGCGCCTTGCCCGCCAGCCGCAGGCTGCGCGCCTCGTCCGTGGCCTTGATGCCGCTCGTCTTGGGCGCCATGTCGGAGATGACCGCGTCGAACGGCCCGTCGTACAGCGCGGAGAGCTTCGCGTCGAAGTCGTCCGCGAGTACGTCCAGCACCGCCGTCTGCACGTGCCGCTGGGTGAAGGGGCGGATGGCGACGATGTCCACGCCGATCACCCGGCCGGCCCCTCCCACCGCGTCCGCGAGGATCTGCAGGAACCCTCCGGGCGCCGCGCCCAGGTCGAGCACCACGTGGCCCTTCTTCACCATGGGGAAGCGCTTGATCAGCTCGTCGACCTTGAAGGCCGAGCGCGCGCGGAGCCCCTCTTGCTTCGCTTTCTGGAAATAGTGGTCTTTAGGACGGTAGGGCTTGCCCATGTCAGAGGGGGTCCCTACCATCCGCTACTGTCTTCGGGAAGCCGGAGCAGTCGCGGGTGTGTGCAGGCCCGCGCAATGGCGTGCCCGGAGGACGTCCCGATGTTTACCCGGAGCTTGACGGTGGCGCTGTGCATCACCCTCCTGTCCTCGGGTGCTGCCCTCTACTGCTACACCCGGGCGGACGCCCTGCAGGTCCGGGGGCAGTGGCTGATGGAGCGCGGGACGGCCCAGGCGGAGGACTACGCCACGCGGCTGGATGGCCGGGCCGCGGACGCGCAGCTCAAGACGTTCGCGGAGCGCCGGGGCGTCCTCGAGCACGCCCACCTCTGGCAGCGCGGGATGATGCTGAGCGTGCTGGTCTCCGCCCTGTCGCTGGTGGGGGCGTACGTCTTCTTCCTCCTCAAGCGGCTGGACGACCAGTTGCTGGACGCCATGGGCGAGCTGCGCGCGTCGGCGCCGTCGCCGGGGCCCTCTCCCGCAGAGCGGACACCCGCGCTCGTCTCGAGCCTCCAGCGCTAGGACTCGCCGCTCCCCGCACCCGCTGGCACAATGGCCGCGCCTTCCCCTGGAGGTGGCCATGGCCGGCTGCGCGCACTGCGGACACCCGCTCGACATCATCGCCAACCAGGTGGGCCGCGGCGACCGGTGTCCCCACTGCGAGGAGGACATCCGCTCGTGCCGCAACTGCCGGCACTACGACGCCACCCTGGCCAAGGAGTGCAAGGAGCCCTTCGCCGAGGTGCCCTCGGACAAGGACGGCGCCAACTTCTGCGAGCTGTTCCAGGTGGGCGAAGGCGGCCTGCACCAGAAGGCCAGCCGCGACGCGATGCTCAGCGCCGCCGAGGCCCTGTTCCGCAAGAAGTAGGCCCCGCCGCCGCCGGCCCCACGCTCACCGCACCAGGGGCGTCATCGCGCCCCCGGCGCGGGGTGCTCAGAAGCCGTAGAGCTTGGAGATGATCTCCTTCATCACCTCGGAGGTGCCACCGCCGATGGTGATGAGGCGCACGTCGCGCCACATGCGCGCGATGGGCGTCTCCTCGATGTAGCCCATGCCGCCGAAGAACTGCTGCGTGTCGTAGGCCACGCGCTGGGCCAGGTCGCCGGCGAACAGCTTCGCCATGGAGATCTCCTTCACCGGGTTCTCCTTCCGGTCGTAGAGGTCCACCGCGTGGTACGTCAGCCGCTTGGCCGCCTCGATGGCCGTCAGGTGCTCCACGAACTTGTGGCGCCACACCTGGAACTTCATCAGCGGCCGGCCGAACGCCTCGCGCTCGTTGCCGTACTGGATGGCGTCCTCCATCATCCGCTCCATGCCGGCGACCGTGGTGATGGAGCCCACCAGGCGCTCGCCCTGGAAGTTGGTCATGATGTGGTAGAAGCCCTCGTTCTCCTCGCCCAGCACGTAGCGGGCGGGGATGCGGCAGTCCTCGAAGAAGAGGATGGCCGTGTCCGAGGACAGGTTGCCCACCTTGTCCAGCTTCTTGGAGACGCTGAAGCCCTTCACGTCCGTGGGGAACGTCACCAGCGAGATGCCGCCGTAGCCCGCCTCCCCCGTGCGCACCGCCAGGGTGATGAAGTCCGCCCGCGTGCCGTTGGTGATCCACATCTTCGAGCCGTTGATGACGTAGTCGTCCCCGTCCCGGCGCGCCGTCGTCTTGATGCTCGCCACGTCCGAGCCACACCCCGGCTCGCTCACCCCCAGCGCCGCAATCTTGTCGCCCTTGAGCGCCGGCTCCAGGAACTCGCGCTTCTGCTCGTCCGTTCCAATCTCGTTGATGATGGGCGTGGCCATCTGGCTCTGCACCAGCAGCGCCATGTTCACGCCCGCGTTGCGGCTGTAGCTCATCTCCTCGCAGAACGCCGTCACGTACCAGTAGTCCAGCCCGCTGCCGCCGTACTTCGGGTCGTGGCTGATGCCGAGGAAGCCCAGGTCACCGCACTTCTTGAACAGCTCCTTCGGGAAGATGCCCGCCCGGTCCCACTCGAGCCCGTACGGCGCCATCTCCTTGTCCACGAAGGCGCGCACCGTCTTGCGGAAGGCCTCGTGTTCCTCGGTGAAGGGATTCGGCATTCTCGACTCTCCAGGTGTTATTGGCTGCTCGACAACAGCATTGATTCTGGAATCAGTACCCGCCGAAATCCAGGGCGCTCTCGGGCAGGCCCCGCACCGCGACGCTGACGCGGCGGGCCAAATTGGGTTACCCTGCAGGGCAGGTCGTGTGAAAAGTCCTGCCAGCCCAGCAGCCAGGCGTTAACAAGGCCCGGCGGGAGATAGTCCGTACCACGGAGTATCTCCTTGACAGACAGTTCAGGGTCTGTAGTTTCCGGGGCGCAGACTTTCAAAGGTTCAGCTGGCGCGTTCGGCCCGGAGGGGTCCGGGGACCGCGAGCCGGCAGGAGCAGGACGACCGTGATTCGACGCATGTGGGTGGCCGCGGTGCTGGCGGCGGTGGTGACGACGGGGTGCGGCAAGGGTGCGAACAAGCCCGCGCTTCCAGAGGCGCAGCAGGGCTCCAACGCGGTGGGTGTGAAGGCCATCACCCCGTCCACGGAGCTGGAGGCGAGCGTCACGCGCGTGACGGGGCAGATCCGGTCGAAGCAGGAGGCCACGCTCAGCCCCCAGGCCACCGGCACCATCGCGAAGATGCTGGTGAAGGTCGGCGACCGGGTGAAGAAGGGCCAGACGCTGGCGGTGCTGGACACGTCCAACGTGGCCATCGCGGTGGAGCAGGCCCGGGCGGTGAAGGCGGCCGCTGACGCGGCGCTCCAACTGGCCACCTCCAACCTCGAGCGCACCCGGAAGGTGGCCGAGGGCGGCGGTATCGCCGCGGCCGGGTTGGATCAGGCGGAGATCGGCCAGAAGCAGGCCGCCGCCCAGGCGGCGCAGGCCGCCGCCGCCGTGAAGATGGCGGAGGAGAACCTGCGCGACATGGCCATCCTGGCGCCCTTCGACGGGGTCATCACCGCGCGCCTGAAGAACCTGGGCGACACGGTGGCCATGACGCCGCCCACGTCCGTCTTCACGCTGGTGGACGTCACCGGCCTGGAGGTGCGCGCGCTGGTGCCGGAGTCCGTGGTGGACAAGGTCAAGCCGGGCGCGAAGACGCAGGGCACGTTGAGCCCCAGCGGCGTGCGCTTCGAGGCCACCGTCACCACGGTGGGCTCCGTCGTGGACACCACCAACCGCACGGTGGAGGTGCTCGCGGACGTGGCCGGTGACGAGAAGACGGTGCTGCGCCCCGGCGCGCTGGTCGACCTGGACTTCTCCTCCGTGAGCCAGGCCGAGGACACCACCAAGGGCCTGTTCCTGCCCACCCAGGCCGTCTCCGCCCGGGGCCAGGAGGGCTTCGTGTGGGTCGTGCAGGACGGCACCGTGCGCAAGCGCGACGTGCGCGTCGAGCGCATCCTCCCCGGTTACGTGCGAGTGCTCCAGGGCCTCAGCGCGGACGAGCGCGTGCTCGCCGACTCCTCCCTGGACGTGAAGGAGGGGACGGCCGTCCGCGTGGTGCAGTGACGCCCGTCCTTTCCTACCCTTTTGGGAGTAGCTGAATGAGCCCGCTCAAGACATTCATCGCACGACCCATCTTCACCGCCATGTTGATGATGGCGGTGGTCGTGTTCGGCATCAACGCATACCCGCGCATCGGCGTGGACCAGTTCCCGGACGTCGACTTCCCCGTCGTCACGGTGACGACGGTGCTCCCGGGCGCGGACCCGGAGACCATCGAGAAGAACGTCAGCGACCCGTTGGAGGAGGCGCTCAACACGCTCAACGGCGTGGAGCAGCTGCGCTCCATCAACATGGAGAGCGTGTCGCAGATCGTCGTGCGCTTCACGCTCGACACCAAGGTGGACGTGGCGGCGCAGGACGTGCGTGATCGCGTCCAGGCGACGCTGAGCAAGCTGCCGGACGAGATCGAGACGCCGGTGGTCGAGAAGTTCGACATCGGCGCCCAGCCCATCATCAACCTGTCGCTGTCCGGCTCGCTGCCCATCGAGGAGCTGACGCGCACGGCGGAGGACATCGTCAAGCCGGCGCTGCAGCGTCAGAAGGGCGTGGGCAGCATCGACGTGACGGGTGGTCGCGAGCGGGAGATCCAGCTCGTGGTGGATCCGGACCGGCTGCGCGGCTTCGGGCTGGCCATCAGCGACGTGAGCCAGGCGGTCAAGGCCCAGAGCCTGGACATGCCGGGCGGCCGCACGATGGACTCCGGCCGCGAGCGCGTGCTGCGCCTCACCTCCGAGGCGAAGAGCGTGGATGAGATCCGCAACATCATCATCAGCAGCCCGGGCGGCGCTCCGGTGCGCGTACGCGACATCGCGGACGTGGTGGACGGCCCCGAGGAGGCGCGCGGCTCGGCGAAGAACGGCGACCGCAACGCCGTGGCGCTCATCGTGAAGAAGCAGTCCGGCTCCAACACCGTGCAGGTGGCCGCGCTGGTCAAGGAGTCGCTGGAGGAGATCAACAGCCAGCTGCCCAAGGGCATCGTCGTGGAGACGGTGTCGGACAACTCGCGGTTCATCCGCTCGTCCATCGCGTCCGTGCAGTTCGACCTGGTGCTCGGCGGCATCCTCGCCGTGGTCATCGTGCTCGTGTTCCTGCGCAACTTCAGCTCGACGCTGGTGGCGGCCATCGCGCTGCCGGTGTCGGTCGTCGGAACGTTCGCCGTCATGGCGGCGCTGGGCTTCACCTTCAACCTGGTGACGATGCTGGCGCTGACGCTCTCCATCGGTCTGCTCATCGACGACGCCATCGTGGTCATCGAGAACATCGTCCGTCACATGGAGGAGGGAAAGTCCCCCATGCAGGCCGCGCTCGACGGCGCCGGACAGATCGCCGTCGCGGTGCTCGCGGTGACGCTGGCCATCGTGGCGGTGTTCATCCCGGTGGCCTTCATGGACGGCATGATGGGCAAGTTCTTCTACCAGTTCGGTGTCACGGTGGCGGTGGCGACGCTCATCTCCTACGCCGTGTCCATGACGCTCACGCCGATGCTGTCCTCGCGCATGCTGCGTCACCACGGCCAGCCCACGGGCATCTCCGCGGTGGTGGAGCGCTTCCTGGTGGGCATGGAGAACGGCTACCGCAACCTGCTGGCGGCCATCCTCCGTCGGCGGGCGGTGACCCTGGTCGTCGCGGTGGGCGTGCTCTTCGCCACCTTCGCGATGGCCCGGTTCCTGAAGTTCACGTTCATCCCGGAGCAGGACAACGGCAACATCAAGCTGGCGGTGGAGCTGCCCATCGGCTCGACCATCCAGGAGACGCAGGCCCAGTTGGACGTGCTCGACGCCCAGGTGCGCGCGCTGCCCGGCATCTCCTCCACCTTCGCCACCGCCGGTGGCGGCGTGCAGGAGGAGGTCCACAAGGGCGAGCTGCTCATCAACCTGGTGAACGTGAAGGAGCGCAGCTTCACCCAGGGTGAGCTCAAGTCCTACCTGCGCCAGACCATCAAGCCCCCTCCGGGCATCTCCGTCACGGTCCAGGACATCACCGGCGTGGCCGGTGGTGGCGCTCGCTCGCAGGCGGTGCAGTTCAACCTGCGCGGTGACAACTGGCAGCAGCTCATCGAGACGTCGAACAAGATGAAGGCCGCCATGGCCAAGAACCCGGGCCTGGTGGACGTGGACTCCACGTACCGCTCGGGCAAGCCGCAGTACGACGTGGAGGTCGACCGCGAGCGCGCGGCCAGCCTCGGCGTCCCGGCGGCGTCCCTGGGCACCACGCTGCGCGCCTTCCTGGGCCGCGACAAGTTCATGGACTACCGCGAGGGCGGCGACACCTACGAGGTGAAGCTGCGCCTGCCTCCGGACACGCTGGCCTCGGCGGAGGCACTGGGCAAGCTGACGGTGCGCGCCCCCAGCGGCCAGCTCGTCGAGCTGCGCAACCTGGCGAAGATCACCCCGGCGGATGGCCCGGTGCAGATCGACCGCGAGGCCCAGAAGCGGCAGATCACCCTGCTCGCCAACCTGGCCAGCGGCTACCAGCTCAGCGAGGCCATGACGTTCATGACCGCCACCGCGAAGGAGATCGCGCCCCCGACCGTCATCTACGACTTCGAGGGTAACGCGAAGGAGCTCGGCAAGTCGGTGGCCGCGTTCGGCTCCGCGCTGCTGCTGGGCATCATCCTCGTGTACATGATCCTCGCGGCGCAGTTCGAGAGCCTCATCCACCCGTTCACGATCATGCTCTCGCTGCCCTTCGCCTTCATCGGCGCCATCGGCGCGCTGCTGCTGACGGGGCAGGCCATGTCCATGTTCGCCCTCATCGGCGTCATCATGCTCATGGGTCTGGTGGTGAAGAACGGCATCCTCCTCGTCGACTTCACCATCCAGTTGCGTGAGGAAGGCAAGACGGCCACCGAGGCGCTGCTCGGCGCCGCCCCGGTCCGTCTGCGCCCCATCCTCATGACGACCATCGCGATGATCGCCGGCATGGTGCCGGTGGCGGTGGCCCGCGGCGACGGCGCGGAGACGCGCGCGCCCATGGCCATCACCATCATCGGCGGCCTCATCACCTCCACCGTGCTGACGCTGGGCGTGGTGCCGGTGGTGTACTCGCTGATGGAGCAGTTGTCGGCGAAGTTCCGTCGCAAGGGCCCGGGCCACGCTCCGGACCATGGCGCGCCGCACTCGGTGGGTCCGCACGGCGAGAAGCCCGCGGTGGCCGCCGCCGCGCGGGTGGAGACGGCCTGATGCGGGTGCCGGCGAACAGACCGGCCCTCCGCGTCCAGCCGTCCGACGGCGGGGGCGAGGAGGACCTCGAGACAACGGAGGAGCCGGGCTTCGTGGATGAAGCCCCGAGCTCCGACGTCGAGGCCTCCACGCCCGCGTCCGAGCGGCTGCACGAGCTCATCGTGAAGCTCGGGCGTTATCGCTCGCTGAGGGATCCGCTGGGAGGCATCTGCGAGAGCACCCAGCTCACGCCCACCCAGCTGCATGCGTTGATGTGGCTGGGCAATGATGGCCCCACGCACGTGGGGGTGCTGGCGCAGCGCATCGGCATCACCAAGAAGACCATCACCGGCGTGGTGGACCGACTGGAGGCGATGAAGCTGGTGGAGCGCGCGAGGGACGCCGAGGACCGGCGCGCCGTCGTCGCGCAGCTCACCGGCGAGGGTGCCTCACTCTACCAGCGCCTGCGTCGCAGCACGGACCAGGGGCTGCGTCGCATGCTCGCCCTGCTGACCGACGAGGACCAGGAGGCCCTCTTCGGCCTGCTGGAGCGGGTCCTCCAACGGCTCTCTTCCAAGACCGAGCCAGACTGCTGACCATGCGCGAGCGCGCGCCGTTGTGGCCTACAGCCCGGCGCGCGCTCCGCGCGTTCAGCCTCCTCTCCTTCCTGCTCACGAACACCCCCACCGCTTTCGCGGGGGCGACCTCGCCGCTCGCGGACGAGTTGGCGGGCCGCTGCCGTGCCTGGGCCGCCGACGCGCGCAACCCGTGGACGCTCGCGCACGGCATGGCCCTGGATGGACAGGGCTTCCGCGCGAGCGACGGACGCGCGGCGAGTGACGTCATCGTCTCCGACTTCCTGCGCCGCGCATCCGACGCCGCCACGCCTGCCTCGGAGGACCTCTTCTTCGAGGCGGCCACGGCCGAAGGAGTGCCCGTCGAGCCCCACCCCACCCTGCTCCTCAAGACGTTGCTGCGCGCCGGGCTCCCGCTGTCCCACCGCTTCCAAGCAGGCTGGGGAGCCACCGTGACGCTCCAGGAGCTGGTGGACGACCTGCGGCGAGACCTCCGGCCGGAGCAGGTGGTGAGCCCCGACAGCGCGTGGACCCTGGACGCGATCTCCCTGGTGTCCCGTCCCGGGGACACGTTCCGCTCGCGACAGGGAATCCAGGTCCACGTCGACGCGGTGATGGAGGCGGCGCTGGTGGCGCTCGAAGCCGCGCACACGGAGCTGGCCACCGGAATGAAGGCGGGACGACCCGAGGTGCCCAAGCGTGGGCTCGGCATCTACGCGCACCCCTGCGGAGGGCTCCATTACTTCCAGGCCGTGGCGGGCTGGGCGCGCCACCGCGCGGTGCGGACCGCGTGGCGTGAACGACTCGACGCACAACGGGACGTGCTGCTGTACCGGCTCGACTCGGAAGCCCGGCAGTACGAGCGCGCGCTCGGCGTGGCCGGCCCCGGCGAACGCGAGCAGGTGCTGTTGCAGATGCTGAAGTTCTACGGACACCTGCTGGAGACTCTCGGGCGCTACCGCGACGACACGGGCTGGCGCCCTTCAGCGGCCCAGCGACAGGTCATCGAGCGCGCCCGACGCTACCTGGCGAACACCATGCGGCGGATGGATGCGACAGGAACGTTGGGCGCGCCATCGGCCATCGCCAAGGAAGCCCCCCAGCGCGCCCTCGACCTCGTCGGCGACACCTGCCACGCGGCCCGTGGCGAGGCCGCCTGGAGCGAGCCGCGCCGGTAACCCGCGTGGCGTGGGCTCACGGCCCCGGTCGATTCAGCGCGTCTTCGGCGAAGACGTCTCGGGAGTGCGCGCCCCGCAGGTCGAGAGGACACACAGTCCCGACCACGTCAGCGACTCCTCGGACAGGTAGCCTCGATGTGGACATCCCGGGCGTGCGCTCCTGCACGTCACGAAGGCACACAGGTCCAAGCCTCGTCAGCGTCTGCTCGGAAAGGACCACCTCCGCGAGGACGTCCCGGGCGTGCGCTCCTGCGCGTCACGAAGGCCCACAGGCCCAAGCCGCGTCAGCGCCTGCTCGGAAAGGACCACCTCCGCGAGGCCCCCCGGGAGTGCGCACCCTCTCAGCGCGAGGGCTCACAACCCCAATCGCTTCAGCTCCTCCTCGGTGAAGCCTGCCTCCGCGAGGACCTCGCGGGAGTGCTCGCCCAGCGTGGGCGGCGCGCGCACGGGCGTGGGCCCCATGCGCAGCGGAGTCAGCAGGTGGGTCACCTTGCGACCGAGCCGCGCGTCCTCGGCCTCCGCGAAGAGGCCCCGCGCGCGCAACTGTGCGTCGTCGAGCACCTCGTCCCCCTCCGCCACCGACTCCACGCACAGGTCCGAGCCCGCGAAGCGCTCCTTCCAGTGGGCCATGGGGTGCTCGGAGAACAGGCGCGTCAGCTCGGCCTTCACACGAAGCCCCGCGTCGCCCGGCGCGTACGCGTCCTCCAGGAGGTCCAAGCGCCCCAGCCGCTCCAGCACGCCAGAGAAGAACTTGGGCTCCAACGCGCCCACCGCCAGCCAGCGATCATCCGCGGTGCGGTACAGGCCGTAGCACGCATAGCCTCCGTTGAGAGCCTCGCGCCCACGCTGGAGCGCACCGCCCTGCTCGCCCATGAACAGCCGCGCCGCCAGGTGCATGTGCAGGAACGCCGTGGCGCCGTCCGTCATCGACACGTCCACCAGCCGCCCCAGCCCCGTGCGCTCGCGCTCGTACAGCGCCGCCAGGATGCCCACCAGCGCGAAGAGGCTTCCCCCGCCGATGTCACCCATCTGTACGCCGGGGAGCGACGGAGGCCCGCCCGCCTCGCCGCCGTAGCCCACGAGCCCCGCGCGCGCGACGTAGTTCAGGTCATGCCCCGCCTTGAGCCGGTCCGGCCCCGTCTGTCCGTAGCCAGAGATGGCGCAGTAGATGAGCCGGGGGTTCTCCGCCCGCAGCACGGCCTCGCCCACCCCCAGCTTGTCCATGACACCCGGCCGGAAGCTCTCCACCAGGACGTCGTAGTCGCGAACCAGCCGCTTGAGCGCGTCGCGCCCCTCCGGGCTCTTGAGGTTGAGCGTCAACGAGCGCTTGTTGCGGTTGAGCCCGTAGAACAGTGCGCCCACGCCGTCGCGCTCGGGGGGCATCTGCCGCACGTAGTCGCCCCCGTCCGGCTCCTCCACCTTCACCACCGTGGCGCCCAGGTCCGCCAGCACCAACGTGGCGTAGGGGCCGGGGAGCAGCCGCGACAGGTCCAGCACCCGCAGACCGGAGAGGGGAAGCGTCGACATGGGGACTCCTGTGGCTGGAACGACGTGCGGCGCGCCCTCCACACCGGAGAACGCGCCGCGCGAGAACCGGAGCCAGAGGCACCTCGCCACGGTGGCGGGCCTCTTCCGCTCCAGGGACTTCCGGGACTAGCCCAGCAGCTTGGCCAGCTTCATCGCCAGGCCCATGTCCATGGGCTTGAACTTCAGCTTGCCCTGCATGGCCGCCATCTGCGCGTTCAGCTTCTTCTCGCGAATCTTCACGAAGTCGTCGTTGCTGACCGAGATGGTCATCTTCGACGCACCCTCGAGACCCGACGTCACCCAGCCCTCGGCCTTGGTCAGGTCGAGCGTCCACTTGCCGCCGCCCTCACCGGAGACGTCGAAGTGGATGATGGCGTTGATGTCCTTCGCCAGCTCCGGCTTCGCCTTGAGAACCTCGGGGATCTGACCCTCGATGATGTCCTTCGCGTTCATGACTCGCTCCTTGCCCTGGTCATTGATTGGTGAATCAAGACGGTGGGGGGACCGTAATGTCGCCCCCCTGGCAGGTCAAGCAGCGCGATGCGCGCGCTGTCTCAAGGAGCGGTGGTGGAGGTCCCCACGCCCGAGGGCGGGTTCAGTGAGCGACGGACCATCTCCAACAGGTCGTTGAGCTCGAACGGCTTGGCCAGATGCCCCACCGCGCCGATGTCCGCCGCCTTGCTGCCGACGTTGCGGTCCGCGCTGAGGACGATGAGGGGGATGCCCGCCACCTCCGGCGGCTTCTGGCGCATCTTCTGGGCGAACTCCCATCCGTCCATCACCGGCATCATCAGGTCCAGCAGGATGAGGTGCGGGGGGACGGGCTCGAGACGCTCCAGCGCCTCCTTGCCATTGCGCGCGCGGCGGATCTCGAACCCTTCGGCCTCGAGGATCTCGGAGAGTGCTTCCAAGATGTCCGGGTCGTCGTCGACGACGAGAACGACTGGTGCACCAGCAGGCTGTGAGTTGTGCGGGGTCAGGGCAGTCTCCCTCGGTGCGGCGCTCAGGATTCTTCCACCATCCTCTCCCCATGCGGCGCAAGAAAGTACGACCTCCGAGCGCGGCGGGGTTCCACGTTGCAAAACCGACAGTCCCTCCCCACCCTTTCCGTGACCTGCTGGACAGGAGGTGGAAAACGTGAGGAGCCCGGGGGAGATGGGAGCAGGAAGCACGGTGGAGTCGCCCGGCCTCGTCCGGGTCCCCCGGCAAGGGCCCCCCCGCCTGGTGGGCCGGACACTCCTCGAGCACCTGGGCCTGTCCGCCCTGCCGCCTGGTGTCGCTTCACTGGAGGCGCTGCTGGCATCGGCGGGGTTCCATCGCCAGGACGGAGACCCGCGCGTCTGGGAGAAGGAGGACCGCGCGGTGCTGGCCGGCGAGGAGGCGCTGGGGGACGGGGACGCGCTGTGGTGGACGTTCCCCCTGGCCTGGAGCGACGAGGAGACGCGCCGCCGGGTGCGCTACCTGGGCATGGCCTCCCACGACCTGCGCGGCTCGCTGGCCAACGTCCGCTCCTACGCCGCGCTGCTGCTCAACGGCCGCGTCCCGCTGGAGCCCAAGGTGCAGCGCGGGCTGGAGACCATCCTCCGCAACGCGGACCGCTCCATCGCCTTCTCCCAGGACTTCTTCGACTCCAGCCGGGCCGACCTGGGCTCGCTGGCCTGCGAGCGCGACCGCCAGGCACTCCTCCCCATCCTGGACGCCGCCGTGGAGAAGCAGCGGGCGGCGGCAACGGCGGCCAACGTCTCGCTCGTGCTGGACGTGGATCCGCTGGGCACGCTGCCGGAGGTCGTGGTGGATGGCGCGCGCATCCAGCACGCGCTGGAGGCCTTCATCCTCTACCAGTTGACACGCGCGCAGCCCGGCGAGGTCGTCCGGCTGCGCGCCCATCCCGGGGGCGCCCGGGTGCGGGTGGAGGTGCGCCGCGACGGCGTCCCCCTGTCGGACGAGGATGCCTCCGCTGTCTTCCACCGCGAGGAGCGCGCCTTCCGCGAGAAGAAGCTGGAGGACCCGCTGCGCGTCTTCCTCGCCCGCCAGGAGGTGGAGGCGCATGGCGGCAGCGTCGGCGTGGAGACGGATGCGGGTGGCAGCGCGCTGTTCCTCTCCCTGGCCACCGTGCAGGCCGACGAGCTCGCCCCGCCAGCGGCCCTCCAGGCGTGAGGGATCCGCTCTTGCTGGCGGTCGGGCCCGCCCCCCGCTATGCTCCGCCCGTTTTTCGCGAAGGAGTCGTGCGATGCTGGGGCTGAAGCCGATGGAACTTCTGCTGATCCTGTTTGTGATGCTGCTCCTGTTCGGAGCCACGCGTCTGCCGCAGCTCGGTTCGTCGCTGGGCAGCGCCATCCGCAACTTCAAGCGCGGCTTCGCCGGCGAGGACGAGGCGGGCACCCCGGGCGAGAAGAAGGGCGGCGGCACGCTCGCCAGCGGTGGCACCATCGACAAGGACGTCAAGTCCCAGACGCCCAGCAGCCACGCCTGAAGCGTCCCTGAAGGCCCCTCGCGGGCCCTCTGACGCACGACGCCCGATCCACCCTGGCATCCCAGGGTCGATCGGGCGTTGGCGTTCCAGGCCCTGTCTCCGCCCTTCCTCGCGCCTCGCGGGTGGGAGGGGGCACCCCCGGCGCCCACACCGGCACCGGGGGTCGACGACCGCGGCTAGTCCAGGACCGCCGCGTTGTCGTACATGGCGTCGATCTGCGCCTTGTACTTCTGGCTGCACACCTTGCGCTTCACCTTGAGGGTGGGCGTCAGCTCGCCGGTCTCCTGGGTGAAGTCGGCGGGCATGATGGTGAAGCGCTTGATGGTGGCGTACGGCGGCTGGTCCGAGTTCACCTTGTCCAGCACGGCCTTCACCGCCGCGTGGATCTCCGGGCGCTTGGCGTTGTCCGCGTAGGAGCCCACCGGCGCGCCCTTCTCCGCGAGCAGCTTGCGGGCCGCCTCGTCCGCCACGGTGATCAGCGCCACCAGGTACGGGCGCTTGTCGCCATACACCATGGCCTGGCTCATGACGGGGAACGTCTTGAGGGTGTTCTCGATGTTCTGCGGCGCCACGTTCTTGCCGCCCGCGGTGACGATGATGTCCTTCTTGCGGTCGGTGATGCGCAGGTAGCCGTCGGCGTCGATCTCACCGATGTCACCGGTGTGGTACCAGCCGTCCTTATCCAGGGCCTCAGTGGTTTCCTTTTCGTTCTTGTAGTAGCCCTTCATGACGCAGGGACCACGAACAAGGACCTCGCCGTCCGCGGCGATCTTCGCCTCGGTGCCCGGCATCGTCGGGCCCACGGTGCCGATCTTGATCTTGTTCGGCCGGTTGGCGTTGGTGGGCGCGGCCGTCTCCGTCAGGCCGTAGCCCTCCACGACCTTGAAGCCCAGCAGGTCGAAGAAGTAGCCGATCTTCCGGGACAGGGGCGCGCCGCCGGAGACGAACAGGCGCATGTTGCCGCCCAGCTTCTCGTCGAGCGTGCCGCGCACCTTGGAGAACACCAGCTTGCGCGCCAGCGCGAAGGCCAGGGTGTTGTACTCGCGGCCCTGCATCTGGGCGTCGACGTACTCGTCGAAGAGCTTGAAGGCCCAGCGGAACATCCGGCCCTTGAGGCCCGGGGCCGAGGAGCCGTTGGCCACGACGTTGTTGTAGACCTTCTCGAAGACGCGCGGCACGGACGGCAGCACCGTGGGGCGCGTCTCCACCAGGTTGGCCAGCAGCTTGTCCACCGACTCCGCGATGATGAGCCGGAAGCCCATGGAGAGCCACGCGGCCTTCACCACCTGCGCGAACACGTGCGCCAGGGGCAGGAACAGCATGACGGAGTCCGCCGGCTCCATCATCCCGATGGCCTGCACCGCGTGCGCCTGGTACGTCCAGTTGCCGTGGGTGAGGATGGCGCCCTTGGGCAGGCCCGTGGTGCCCGAGGTGTAGATGATGCAGTTGGTGTCCTCGGACTTCACGGAGCCCACGCGCTCGTCGAAGGAGCCGGGGTTGGCCTGGTGGGCCTTCTGGCCCGTGGACAGCACGTCCGCCAGGGTGAGCTCCTGCCCGCCGGCCACCGCGCCCTCGAAGAGGACGAGCTTCTGGATGGAGGGACAGTCCGCCAGCTTCTGGCGCACGCGGGTTAGGCGGCCGGCCTGCTTGGCGTCCTTCTCGTCGTTGTCGACGAGGACGAACGTCGCCTCCGAGTGGTTGATGATGTACGCGAACTCGTCCGGGGTGTTGGACGAGTAGATGGGGACGGTGATGGCCTGCGCGGCGGTGATGGCCAGGTCCGCCACGATCCACATGAGGCTCGTGTTGGCGAACAGGGCCACGCGGTCCCCGGGCTTGACGCCCTGGGCGACGAGGCCCGCCGACAGCGCCTTCACGTCATCCAGCACCTGCCCGAACGACACATCCTGCCAGCGGCCGTCCTTCTTGTGCGTCACACCCGCCTTGGAGGCGTTCTGCGCGCGCTGGATCAGCAACTGGACCAGGTTTCCCTCCTGCGCTCCGGCCGCCGGAGCCGAAGGTGCTACCTGATTCTCTGCTCTCACTTGAGCTCCTCCTCGATGTCGGCTTCGACCTTCTTCGCCCACTCTTGAACGCGCTGACCCTCCGCCGGGTCGTACGCGACGCTGCCCTGCTTCACCGCCTGGATGGTCTCGTGCGCCTGCTTGGCCTTGTCGTCCTTGAGGAGCGTCTCGGCGAGGAAGTATCGCGCGCGCAGCATCTGCGGGTGCTTCTTGATGACCTTCTCGTAATACTCCGCGGACTTCTTGAGGTCTCGCTTCGGCCACGGCAGCTCGTAGAAATAGCGGCCCTTCACCAGCAGCGGGGCGCCCATCGAGAAGTCCGGGTCGATCTTCAGCGCGGTGTCGATGCGCTCGTTGAACTTGCCCTCCAGGCCCTCACCCAACGCCTTCATCACCCCCACTGCCTGGGAATATGCGCCGATGCCGGTGGCCGCGAAGTAGTGCCCCTCCACGCGGGCGGGGGCCAGCTTCACGGCCTTCTCCGCCACGTCCCAGGTCTGCCGGCCCAGGACCTTCTTCAGCTTGTCGTTTCCCACCGCCCCGTCCGCCTGCCACTGCAGCAGTCGCGCCTGCCGCCACACCAGCTCGAAGTCGTCCGGCGTCGCCGCCAGGGCCTGCTTGAGCGCCGCCTCCAGCTCCTTCACCGCCGCCGCGTCCGCGCGCCTGGCATGCAAAGCCTCCAAGCGGGCCAACACCTCGGGGTCCGCGGCACGTGCCGGGAAGGCAACGAGCGCGCACAAGGCGAGCAAAATCAAGCGCATGGCCGAGGGGCTTAGCACGCACGCTCGGCCGCACGCAAACCACCCGGGCAGTCCTGGGCGCCAAAAAACGAAGGCGGGTCCGGCAAGGGTGGAAGACCCCGCCAGTCCCGCCCCTGGATGACCCCTCCCCGGCTGGGGAGGGCTCGCGTGAGGCCTCAGGCCGCGTCCGCGGCGGCCTGCTCCTCGTTCTCGTTGAAGGCCGACAGGTAGCGCTCGAGGAACGTCTTGGTCTTGAGCTCCACCTGGCGCACGCGCTCGCGCGACACGCCCCAGCGCTGGCCCAGCTCCTCGAGGGTCAGCGGCTTGTCCTGCGTGAGCCGCTCCGTGAGGATGTCCCAGCCCAGGTCGCCAATGCGCTTGCGCACCTTGGTGAGCGCCTCCTGGATCTCCGTGTCCTGCTCGTTGGACAGGAAGACGTCCTGGGGGGACGGCCCCGAGTCCTCCAGGCGGTCGAGGAAGGTGGTCTCCCCCTCCTCGTCGATGGAGGCGTCCAGGGAGAAGTCCACCATGCTCCCCCGCTCGGCCTCGCCCCCGCGCACCTGGCTGCGATTGTCCTTCAGGTAGCGGGTGATGTAGGCGCGGATCCACCACACCGCGTAGGTCGCGAAGCGTACGTTCTTCTTCGGATCGAAATGCTCGATCGCCTTCATCAAGCCGACGTTGCCCTCCTGGATGAGGTCATCCAGGCGCGCGCCGCGATTGGCGAACTTCTTCGCCACGGCGACAACGAAGGCCAGATTGGAGGTGGCGAGCGTCTGTCGCGCGGACTCGTCGCCCTTGCGAGCGCGGCGAGCCAGCTCATATTCCTGCTCGCGCGTCAGTTGCTGGTGCCCCCCCAGGTGACGCAGGTATTGCGACAGGCCCTCCGCCGCAAACTTCGTCGAGTTGGCCATGATTTCCCGTCCTCCGTTCGATGCCGGACGCGCTGTCCCCGCCGACCCCGCGTCCACCTGCTACTAGGACGCGCAACGAGCGAAAGGGTTTCGCATTCCATCGACAAACCCCGTTTCGTCTGTCGACCTTCGGGTCCTGGCGGGCTCGAAGCCAGCCCTTCCAGTGACTTGCAAGGTTGACGAGCCCGACGGACCTGTCGACCAGCGCGCAACGGCTACTCACTTAGAACGCACGAGCGGCGGGAAGATTTTCTCCGGATTGAGGAGCCCTGATGGGTCGAAGAAGTCCTTGAGCCGACGCTGCAGCGCGATGAGCGGCTGCTGCTGCTCCAGCGCCAGATATTCCCGCTTCGCGAGGCCTACACCGTGCTCGCCTGTGATCGTTCCGCCCAACTCGACGGTCATCTCCAGCATGCGCCGGAGCGCTTCATCCACCAGGTGACGCTGATGCGGGCCCTCGTAGAGGATGTTGGCGTGCAGGTTGCCATCGCCCGCATGACCATAGGTGGCCACGGTGAGCCCCAGCTCCGCGCCCATGGCCTTCAGCCGCTGGATGATTTCGGGAATTTTCGAACGCGGGACGACGATGTCCTCGGACACCTTGCGCGGCTTGAGTGCGCGCAGCGCGGGGGAGATGACCCGTCGCACGGCCCACAACTTCTCGCGCTGCGCGTCGTCCTGCGCGACGAGCGTCTGGGTGGCGCCCTGCTGTGTGCAGATGTCACCGAGGCGTGACAGCTCCTCCCAGAGCCCGTCCTCGCTGGCGCCGTCCACCTCGGCGATGACGGCCGCGCCCGCGCCCGCCGGGAACGTGAAGCCCCGGCCGTCCACCGCGCGCAGGGCGACGTCGTCGATGAGCTCCAGGCAGCGCGGGAGGATGCCTCCCGCCAGCACGGCGGACACGCCCCGGGCGGCGTCCAGCACGGACGGAAACACGACCAGGGCCGTCATCACCTTCCTGGGCAGGGGGATGAGCTGGAGCGTGATTTCCGTCGCGACGCCGAGCGTCCCCTCCGAGCCCACGAACAAGCCCACCAGGTCGTAGCCGGCCACGCCCTTGATGGTGCGCCGGCCCACGCGAACGACCTCTCCGTCCGGAAGCACCCACTCCAGGCCGATGACGTAATCACGGGTGACGCCGTATTTGAGCGCGCGGGGCCCGCCCGCGTTCTCCGCCACGTTGCCGCCCAGCGTGCACGACTCCCAGGAGTTGGGGTCCGGGGGATAGAAGAGGCCCACGGCCTCCACGGCCCGCATCAGGTCGCCGGTGATGACGCCCGGCTCCACCACCGCCGTCAGGTCCTCCACGGAGATGGAGCGGATGCGGTTCATCCGCTCCAGGCTCACCGCCACCCCGCCGCGCAGGGGCAGCGAGCCGCCGCTCTTGCCCGTGCGCGCCCCGCAGGGCGTGAAGGGCACGCCCTGCTCGACACAGGCCTTGAAGACGGCGGAGACCTGCGCCGTGTCGCGCGGGAACACCACCACGTCGGGAGGGAACACGCCGCTGTCGGACTCGTCCCGGGCGTAGCTCGCGAGCGTGTCCGCGTCGCGCCGCAACTGGTCCGGGGCGAGCACCGTCACCAGCCGCGCCCACAGCCGCTCGATGCGCTCGGGCTCCACGCGGATGGGCGCGGGCCCGGGCGTGGTGCTCATCGCCGGGCCCCCAGGCGGGCCCACAGCTCCCGTCGCAGCGCCCCGTCCTTGCGCAGCTCACCCTCGTACGCCTCCGCGTGGGTGATGGCCTGGTGCTGCCTGGCGCCGCGCAGGCGCAGACACGACTGCTCCGCCTCGATGATGCACGCGGTGCCGGGGCTTCCCAGCACGCGGGCCAGGGCGCTCGCCACCTCGCGCGCCAGGTCCTCCTGGAGGATGAGCCGGTGCGCGAAGACGTCCACCAGCGCGGACAGCCGGCCGAAGCCCGCCATGCCCTTGCCCGGCACATAGGCGACGTGCGCCACGCCGGCCACGGGCAGCAGGTGGTGCGGGCACATCGAGTGGAAGCGCAGGTCCGTCACCACCACCAGCTCCCGGGACTCGCCTCGGGACGAGGAGGACGAGGTGAACGTCCCGCCGAGGGCTTCCTCCGGGGTGACGGCATAACCGTCGAGGAACTCGCGGCACCACGCGTCCATCACGCGTTGAGGCGTGCCCCGCAGGTTCTCGTCGTCCAACGGGAGACCGGCGGCGCGCAGGAAGTCCTCCACCGCCCGGGTCATGGCGATGGGGTCCGGCACGCTGACGGGCGGCGGTGGCGGCGGGGCGCGACGGGAGCGGGGCTTGGAGGGGCTCACGGGGCAGGGGCTCCTACGGAGAGACGGTTCAGCGGCCGGCGACCCTAGCCGATGCCGCGACGAGGATCTCCTCGCCACGCACACGGACGTCATGGATGCGAACCTGGACCCCTTCGCGCAGGGGGCAGCGCCCCGTGCGGACATCGAACGGCCAGGCATGCAGGGGGCAGTACAGCAGGTGCCCGTCCAGATCCCCCTCCGACAAGGGGCCACCCCGGTGGGGACAGGACTCCTCCAACGCGTGGAGTCGCCCCTCGACCTGGATCAACACCAGCCGGGTGCCGCCCACGTCCACGACGGCACGGCCGCGTGCGTCCAACGCATCGAGCCGAGCCACCGGAATGAAACCGTCGTCCGGTTGTCCTTGTCCCATTCGCGCTGGCTCCAACGGCTCCGAGGACCGGGGACATCCCGGTGAATGCCGGGCGGATTGCATGCGTCCCCCGGTCGTGTCACACCGTGATAGCCTGCCTTGACTCCGCCGGGTGCCGTCAGTAGAGCACTCGGGTCCCATCCGCCGACAATGACCTCGCGCGCCCACAGCCTCGTCCGTAGCACCGCGACGTTGCTGGTCGTGCTGTGGGCATTGCAGCCGGTGGGAGACCTGCTCCACCTGCGGGACGCGCACGCGCACCGGTTCTGTCCGGAGCACCAGACCTTCGAGGAGACGGCGCGAGGGACCAGCTCCATCCAGGCGAGGCTGGTTCCGAAGCGCACCGTGCAGGTGTCCGCCCTGCCCGCCTCGGGCACGGACCCGGTGAAGTCGACCCACGAGAAGTGCCCGCTGCTGACGTCCAGCACGCGGGAGCCGCTCGCGTTCGGCGCCCCGGTGTCCTGGGCGGTGGAGTGGCTCGTGGAGAGCCGCCCCGCGACCGCGCCGCCCCGCGTCCGCCCTCCCCTCTCCGTCCTCGACACCGCTCCCAAGGCCTCACCGCCCGCGCACGCCTGAAGTCGCGTCCGGCAGGTGCTGTCTCGCCATTGGGAGTGGACGTGCGCGCACGCGTGCGTCCGGTTTCGAGGAGTCATCCGGTGTCATCCGTCTCACGTCGTCTTCACGGCGCGCTCGTCGCCGTGTCCATCGCAGCGTTGTTGTCCGCGGCCAACGCCGTGGCCCAGGAATCCCCCCCGCCCCCTCCATCCCATGCCGGGAGCGATACACCCGACGCGGGCGCGGATGCGGGCGCCTCCGAAGTCCCTCCGGGCCTCACGGCCGAGGAGATGGCGGAGATCCAGAAGGCGTTCGGAGGAGACACCCAGCAGGGGGTTCCCTCCAGCACGTCGGCCGCGCCGGACGGGAAGCCCGGTGGCGCGCTGCCGCTGTCCATCCCCGGCGCGGGCAGCGGCACCAACTTCCTGGACCTGAGCTTCATCCTCGACATCGCCGCGGCGGGCTTCTCCTCCAAGGAGCCCCTCCAGGGCGGCGCGCACGACCCGACGCGCAACGGCTTCAACCTCCAGCAGCTCGAGTTGTCCATCGGGTCGGTGGTGGACCCGTACTTCCGCTTCGACGCGAACATCGTCTACAGCCAGTTCGGCGTCGAAATCGAGGAGGCCTACGGCACCACGCTCGCGCTGCCGCACAGCCTCCAGGTACGCGCGGGCCAGTTCCTCACGCGCTTCGGGCGCATGAACGCCACGCACCCGCACTCGTGGGACTTCGTGGATCAGCCCTTCGCGTTCAGCCGCGTCTTCGGCGCGGAAGGCAACCGCGGGCTGGGCGTGGAGCTGTCCTGGCTCACGCCGCTGCCGTGGTTCGTGGAGGTCACGGGCAGCGCCACGGACGCGACCGGCGAGGCCACCGCGCGCAGCTTCCTGGGCGCGTCGGGCGACCGGGTGCTGTCGCCCCTGGACCTCCAGCTCACCGGCGTGGTGAAGCAGTTCTTCCCCCTGTCGGATGACCTGTCCCTGATGTGGGGCCTGTCCGCGGCCACCGGGCCCAACCCCACCGGCTACCGCAACCGTACGGACATCTACGGCACGGACCTGTACCTGCGCTACCGCCCCATCACCGAGGCGAGCGACACGCTGCTGACGTTCCAGGTGGAGGCCCTCTACCGGCGGCGCCAGGTGCCCGACGACGTCCTGACGGACTACAACGGCTACGCCCAGCTCGCGTGGCGCTTCTCGCAGCGCTGGGCCACCGCGGCGCGCTACGAGCTGGGCACCGCCGCGCACGGCAAGGGTGGCGAGGTGGTGACGGATCCGCTCGACCCCGAGTGGACCCAGAACCGCAACCGCGTCTCCGCCAACCTCACCTACTGGCCCACCGAGTTCTCGCGCCTGCGCCTGCAGGCCGCGCGGGACCGGGCGGGTTGGCGCGACGAGGCGGACTACTCCGTCTTCCTGGCGCTCGAGCTGGTGACGGGCGCCCACGGCGCCCATGCGTTCTGAACCTCTTTCCCGGGAGAACCTCCCCATGCGTCACCTCCACTTCGTCGCGGCGATGTGCGCCGCCCTCTGCCTCCTCGCCGCCGCTCCCGCGCGCGCGGCCGTCAATGTCGTCACCACCGTCCCGGACCTCGCCGCGCTCGCCAAGGCGGTGGGCGGCGAGTACGTCGACGTGCAGTCCATGGCCCTGGGAAGCCAGGACCCGCACCGCGTGGATGCCAAGCCCAGCCTCGCGCTCGCGCTCAACCGCGCGGACCTGCTCATCAGCGTGGGGTTGGACCTGGAGATCGGCTGGCTGCCCAACCTGCTCACCGGCTCGCGCAACCCGCGCATCCAGATGGGCAGCCCGGGCTACCTCAACGCGTCGCAGTTCGTCCGCGTCCTGGAGATTCCCCCTGGAAAGGTGGACCGCAGCGAGGGCGACGTCCACCCGGGCGGCAACCCACACTACCTCTATGACCCGCGCCAGGGCGCGGCCGTGGCCCGGGGCATCGCGGAGCGACTGGCCCAGCTCGACGCGAAGCACGCGGCGGACTACCGCGCCAACGCCGCGAAGCTGACGGCGGAGATCGACAAGGCCCGCGAGGACTGGGAGAAGCGGCTCACGGGCCTGCGCGGCGCGCCCGTCATCGCGTTCCACAAGACGACGGCCTACCTGGCGGACTGGCTGGGCTTCGAGCCCATCGCCTTCCTCGAGCCCAAGCCGGGCATCCCGCCCAACCCGTCCCATGTCGCCGGCGTGCTCGTCCTCGCGCGGCAGCGCAAGGCGCGCATGGTGCTCATCGAGAGCTACTACAACGACCGCGAGGCGAAGATGCTCGCCAACATGATTCCGGCCCCGCTCGCCACGCTGCACGGGGGCACGGACTTCCGCGCGGGTGAGACGTACATCCAGCACATCAACGAAATGGTCGGCGCGCTCGAGAAGGGCCTCGCCGGCTCCAAGGGGGGGTGAGTCATGAAGACACGACTGCTGCTTCCCCTGATGTTGCTGTCCGGTTGCGCGCTGGACTCGGGTGAGGGCTTCGCCGTGCTGGAGCCCACCGTCCAGGCCCGTTATGCCCCCACCCAGGACCGGCAGACGGGCGACGGGTTCCAACGCCTCTCCTCCGACTTCCAGGTGCGGCTGGACAACGCCGCGCTGGGCGTGTCCCACGTGGAGCTGCTCGGCGGCGCGGGCACCAGCGGCCCCACCACCTTCGACCCGGCCAACCCGCCTCCGGGCTACAGCCTGTGCCACAACGGCCACTGCCACCGCTCCGACGGCGCGCTCGTGGACTACGCGGACATCGAGGCGGAGCTGAATGGCGGCGGCGGCTCCGGTGCGTCGCTGGTCGCCGCGCTGCACGTCGACGGAGAGCTGGACCTGGTCTCCTCCGAGCCAGTGGCCGTGGAGTGCGAGCCCGACTGCGAGCTGCCCCGCACCACCCTCACCCGCGGCGTCTGGGAGGTCACCACCGTGAAGCTGGAGGGGCAGGTCCGCGACGCCCGCGTCCCGGCCCGCATCCTCGCGCGGGCCTTCCGGCTGTCCCTCACGTCGACAGGTGGCGGCGGAGGACACGAAGAGGAGGCGTTGTTCACCGTGACGGGCGCGGTGGACGTGCCCTCGGACCGCGAGCACGAGCCCCGCGTCAAGCTGGCGCTGTCGCTCCCCGTCCCCTCCTCCATCTTCGACGCGGTGGACTGGTCCACCGTGGTCGTGGACGCGGACGGCGTGGCGGACCTGGGGGACAGCCGCAACGAGGCGGCACGGAAGGGAGTGCTCGACGCGCTCGCGGACCTGACACCCCAGGCGGAGGTGCGACGTGAAAACCGATGAGCCCGTTTCGAGCGGAGAGGCCCCCCACGAGGTCCCGCCCACCTTCACCCTGGGCGAGCCGCTGCTCACCTGCACCGGGCTGGTCATCGGGTACAACGACAAGGCCATGTTGCCGCCCATCGACATGGTCATCCGTCGCGGCCAGTTCATCGCGGTGGTGGGCCGCAACGGCTCCGGCAAGAGCACCTGGTTCAAGACGCTGCTGGGGATGATCTCCCCGGTCTCCGGCAGCATCACCCGCAGCCACCCGGAGATGCGCAGCGCCTATGTGCCGCAGACGTCCGGCATCGACTCGCTGCTGCCGCTGCGCGCCCGCGAGCTGACGGCCTGGGGACGGCTGCGGGGGTGGAGCTTCCTGTGGCCGTTCGCGAAGAAGGTGGATCGCGACGCGGTGGAGGGCGCGCTGGAGACGGCGGGCGCGAAGGCCATCGCCGCTCGGCCGTACCGCGAGTTGTCCGAGGGCCAGAAGCAGCGCACGCTCCTGGCCCGGCTCATCGCCACCGAGGCGGACCTGGTGCTGCTCGACGAGCCCACCGCCGCGATGGACGCGGTGGCCGAGCGCGAGACGATGCAGCGGTTGTGCTCGCTCGCGCGACAGCGGGGCCTGGGCGTGGTGGTGGTGTGCCACGACCTGGAGGTCGCCGCCGAACACGCGGACGTGCTGCTCTTCGTGGACCGGGAGACCTCCGCGTTCGTCGTGGGCGACGCGCGCACCGTGTTCTGTCATCCCGCCTTCCGCCGCCAATACGGCGACGAGTACTGCCACCGCGCCCCCGAGGGTCCTCATCGTGGAAACGACGCTCGCTGAACCAACCCAGTGGCAACAGTTCGTCGCGGGCTTCGAGCTGTTCCGGGACCCGCTGCTGTGCGCGCTGCTGGCCGGTGGCGTGCTCGGCTTCCTGAGCGTCTACGTGGTGCTGCGGCGCATGGTGTTCGTCAGCGCCGCGGTGGCCCAGTCCGCGGGCCTGGGCGTCGCGGTGGCCTTCTATGCGGGCATCCACCTGGGCTTCGAGGTGGAGCCTGTGGTGGGCGCCACGGCGCTCGCGCTGGTCGCGACGATGCTGCTGATGATGGACCCCAGCCGGTTGAGGCTCACGCGGGAGAGCCTGCTCGGCCTGGCCTATGCGCTGTCGGGCGGCGCGGCGGTGCTCGTCGGAGATCGCATCGCGCAGGAGTCCCACGACATCCAGGGCATCCTCTTCGGCACCGCCGTGCTCGTCACCCCCGAGCAGCTCCGCACGGTGGCCATCGCCAGCGTCGTGGTGATGCTCATCCATCTGTGGTGGTACCGGGGCATCACCTTCGCCAGCTTCGACCGCATCGGTGCGCTGGTGCAGGGCCTGCCCGTGCGACTGCTGGACGGCGTGCTGATGGTGTCCATCGGCGTCATGGTGGGCGTGTGCGCCCGGGCGCTGGGCGCGTTGCCGGTGTTCGCCTTCTCGACGCTGTCGGCCATCGCCGCGCTGATGCTCGACCTGCGGCTGCCGTGGACGTTCCTCGTCGCCACCCTGGCGGGCATCATCTCCGGCGTGGGCGGCTACATGTTCGCCTACTTCTTCGACTTCCCCGTGGGTGGGTCGCAGACGGTGCTGGCGGCGGCGCTGGTGGGCGTGGGCATGGCGATTCGCTTCCTCATCCAACTCATCCAGCGCGCGCGCTGAGAGGAACCCTCGGCCGGGCGATATGCACTCTTGGTGCGGGACGTTTCAAAAACGTCCCCCCTCCATGGAGCCTCGATGCGCTCGCGACCACGTGGTCCCTCTGGTGAAGCCAGGCGTCTCCTCGTTCCGGACGAGTCCCGCGTCCACCGTCTGGCCCGCATGCGGGCCAGGGGTATGCGCCGCGGAGAGGTGCAGTGTCCACGGGGAGCGGTGACCTGGGGGATGGCCCTGTTGGCGGCGACGCTCGTGGCGTGCGCCCACTCGGGCCGCTCCGCCTCGGCGGACGAGCGCCCCCAGTTCGAACATGTGTTCCAGAAGCCACTCGCCGAGGCCCTTCAGGTCACCCGGGAGGTGCTCGAATCCCACGGCCACCAGTTCGAGCCGACGGAGGACCCCGCCCAGCTCCTCACCACCTGGCAGTACCCCATCGGCGTCGGCACCGGGAACAACCACTTCACGCGCTATCTGGTGACCGGCATCTCGGTGGGGCCACGCCAGTCGGTCGTCCGCATCTTCCGCATGGCGTTCGACACCGCGGGGAACGACGCCAGCAAACAGAACGTCTGGTGGAAGATGTACCGCGAACGCGCCGAGTCGGCGGCGCTGCCGGACCTCACCCCCGCGACCTATGCCAGGAACCGTGGCGAGACGCAGAGCGAGATGCGCGCGAACCTGCGAGGCACCCGCGACCTGGAGCTGGAGCGGGAGCTGACGCTGCGCCTGGAGTCCGGCCCCTCCATCGAGGTCGTGAGCGGCAACATCGCCCCAGAGGCACGTCCCCCAGAAGCCGTGCGGCCGGCGGACTTCTACCTGGACCGCTGGAAGGACGTGGCGGCCACGGACACGAAGCCCTGTGGTGACGCGGTGCGCGGGGCGGAGCGGCTCGCGCGCACGGGACTGACGCTGGTCATCGGCGAGCAACTGGGCAGCCACGAAGCGCCCCAGGTGGTGGGGAACCTCGTGTGCCAGTTGGCCGAGACGTCCCTCCCCGTGGTGCTGGGCTTGTCGCTTCCCCAATCCGAGCAGGAGCGGGTGGACCGTTACCTGGCCAGCCCGGGCGCGCCCACGGACCAGGACGCGCTGCTGGAGGGGCGCTTCTGGCATCGCCCCTATCAGGACGGTCGCAGCAGTCGCGCCATCCTCGACCTCATCGACCGCGTGCGCGCCATGCGGCTCGCGGGGCTTCCCGTGTCACTGGTGGCCTACGACACCAACCTGGCCCGGGGCAGCGAACGGGACGAGCAACTGGCCCAGGTCTGGAAGAAGCGGCGGTCGGCGCATCCCGACGAGGTGCAGCTCATCCTCGCAGGCAACGCGCATACCCGCACCACCACCGGCACCGAGTGGGACCGGGACTTCACGCCCATGGCCCATCACCTGAAGGGGAGCGACCTCGTGGTGCTGGAGCTCAGCTATGCCCAGGGGACGCGCTGGGGTTGCGACCTGAATCGCGCCGGACAACTGACCTGTGGCGTCATCGGTGCGACGCCCTTCGGACGCGCCGCCGCCCTCCCCGGCCAGACGCCCTACATCACCTGGTTCGAAACGCCCTCGGCCGAAGGCAGCCACGGCCTGTTGTACGTGGGCGCCTTGTCCCCCTCGTTGCCGGCCACGTCCCCGCACAAGGTGGCTCCGCCGCCCTCGAGCATCCCTCAGCCCCCGCCTCCGAACGGACTGCCGCCCGTGTTCTAGGCGTCAGCGGACCGCCGCGGAGACCTTCTTGAACTCGGGCGTGCCCGCGCGCCCGAGCAGGTCGAACAGCGCGGCTTCCACGGTGGCCACCGTGGCGCCCGCGTCGCGACACAGGTCCAGGCCCACGCGGCGGTCCTCGGCCGAGCGGGACAGGAGCGCGTCGGCGAGCAGCACCGGAGACAGTCCCCGCTCCGCCAGGTCGCGCACCGTCTGGAAGACGCAGATGTGCGTCTCCATGCCGGCAATCAGCACCTGCTTGCGCCCCCCGAGTTGGGACAGCACGTCCGGCACGGCGGCGCTGAACTCCAGCTTCTCCACCGGCTTCAGGTCCTTGATGCGCATGCGCAGCAGGGAGTGCGTGGGGCCCAGGCCCTGAGGGTACTGCTCGGTGACGACGATGGGCAGCCCGAGCGCCCTCGCCCCCTCGATGGCCGCGTTCGTGCGGGAGAGCATGCGGTCCAGCGCGTCACGCTCCATGACGGCGCACAACCGCTCCTGGATGTCGATGACGAGCAGCGCGGACTGGTCCTGAGCGAGGCGGAAGGTCGGCATGCCCCCTCCTCCCGCGAACACGTCCAGCCCGTCAAGCGCGGGGACCGAGGCACTGCGCGGAGGCGACGCTCCTCGCCGCGCGGCATCCTGCGGGTGACAGTCCTCCGTCCACCGTGGCGACACCGGACGGTTTCGGCGGAGGGAGGAAGACGACGGCCATTCGTTCGGGGCGCTGAGACGCCATCGAGCTTGCGTTCATCGACCGACCACCCCCTCCGCGGTGGCATCGCCACGCCACCGCGGGCGGAGGGGACTCCCGAAACGGCTCAGCAGGACACCTTCTCGAGGGGGCGGAAGTCCGGCGCGGCGGGAGGCGGCAGGTCCGCGTTGTGGACCAGCCGGAGGATGCGTCCCCGGCCCGCCACGAACACACGGGCGCGGTGCAGCTCCGGCAGGTGCGCATCCGCGTCGCGCCAGCACTCCAGGAACGCCGTGAAGTCCCGCACCGCCGAGGCATGCTCCTTCTGCGCGGCGTGGGCCTCCGCCATCAACAGCCGGTAGTGACCACACCCGGGCCGCTCCTCCACGAGCACCCGCGCCAGCTCCAGCGCCTTGGCCTCGCGCTCGTCGCGCAAGCGCACGCGCGCGAGCGTCTCCCGCGCCGGACGGGAGAATGGCGCGGGACCCGCGGGCCGCAGACGCCGCTCCATGCGCCCGGCGCGAGTCAACGTGGCCTCCGCGCGTCCGGCCTCGCCACGACGCGCCTCCATCGCGCCTCGCAGCTCCTGGGCGGCCACCTCCACCACGCGCGCCACGTCCCGAGGGCACAGGGCGCGCCCTTCGCCTCGACGGTGCTCGGACAGCCGCGGGTGCAACCCATCGAGCGAATCACAGGCCCGCTCCACGTCCTTCAACCGTCCCGCGTCCAGTGCGCTGATGCCGCGCGTGTACAGCCGGAGCCCATCCCGCAGGCCCAGCTCCGCGGGCGTGGGCTCGCCCACCAGCTCCATGGGCACGTCCGCCGCCGCGCGGCAGAACCCGAAGCGCAGGTGCGTCGACACCAGCGTGGACGCGGCGAACAGCACGGCCTGGGGCTCGGCCCCCGCGGACTCCACGCGGTGGCGCAAGCGGCGCGCCCACGCCTGCGCGTCGCTGTACCGGCCGCTCTCCGCGCAGCCCTGGCTGAGCAGGCGCATCGCGTGCTCCGCGCACGGGGCCACGTCCACCGGCAGCGACTCGCGGGCGAGGTACGCATCGTCCAGCGCCACCGCCGCCTCGAGCGCGCGGTTCGCGTCCGCCGTATCCCCCACGCGCGCCAGCAGGCGCCCCGCGGCGAGCATCGCGGGACTCGCCTCGGGCGCGAGCACCAGCAGCCGCAGCGCGCTCTCCCGCGCGGCCTCCGGCCGGGGGCTGGGCAACATCGCGTTCACCCAGGCCATGTGCACCCCGGCGTGGTCGGGGTGCGTGCGCAGCAGCTCGCGCAGCAGGGCCTGCGCGTACGGCTGTCCCTGGGAGGGGCGCCCGTCCGCCTCGTAGCCCTCCAGCAGGAACCCCGCGAGCAGCAGCCGCGCCTCGGCGTCATCCGGGCAGCGGTCGATGAGGCACTCCATCTCCCGCACGAACGCGTGACGCCCGTTCGCCGGGCCCTTCTCCGCGAGCAGACTGGCCGCGACGATGTACCGCTGCTCGAGGTCCGGCAGGCCCTCGCTCAACGCGAGCGCGCGTTGTATCGCCTCGGCGCGCGCCGTGGCGAACCGCGCGCCCGGGCCCCGCGTCAGCGCCAGGCCCCACCACGCCATCGCGAGGTCGGGGTCGTGGCGCGTCGCCTCCGCGAAGGCGCGGCGGGCCTCGGGGCCCCAGCCCAGGTGCAACAGGCGCAGCCCCTGGTCGAAGAACGCCTGGGCCAGGGGGACCCGCGTGCTCACGGCCAGGTGTGAGGCGCCCAACCCCTCGCGCAGCGGCGGCCGCGCGAGCGCGCGGTCCGGCAGGTCCTCCCACGGAGCCTGGACGTAGACGGATGACTCATCGTTGCGAAGCAATCGTGCCAGCATGATGACCTCCCACGGCCCCGGAGCCCGGGGCGACACAGGCGTTGAATCCAGAATCGATGGAGCGGATGCGCGAGCCGAGCCGGCTCCAGGCCTCGGCCAGCGCCTCCGCGGCGACCAGGGGCGCGCGGCGCCGGGACTCCAGGCACGCGCGCCTCCAATCAGGTCCCACTTCCCGGGCCACCCACTCCTCGTGCCCGGCGAGCCACGCGGCCAGCTCCGCCAACCTCCGGCGGACCTCGCGTCGCTCGACCTCCGTCGCGGGCGGCCGCCCCGTGCCCAGCTCACAGGCACGGTAGGCGGGCCCCGCGGGCGCGCACTCCAACCAACGAGGGGAGAAGCCGTCCCGTGGGACGAAGACGGCCTCACCGCACTCGCACAACGCGCCGAACCCCCACAGGAACAGGCGCCCTCCGCCCGGCAGCACCACCGAATACGCGCTCTGCCCCTCCACGCCCGCCGGACGTGCGTGCCGGACGAGGCCTCGTCGCAGCAGCAGGTTGCCCTCCGGACAGAGCACGTCCTGTCCGAGGCACCACAACGTGGCGTCGAACAGCCGGTCTCCCTCGCGGAGGACGTCGGCGGGCAGCAGGGGCTGGGTGGCGTCACCGGACACGAAGGCGCCCCTTCCTCAGCTCGCGGCCTTCTTCGCCGGCCCCGAGCGCACCGCCACGCCGCCGAACAAGGCCTGGGTGTCCGCCGTGCCGCCGCCCTGCCTGGCCAGCGCCGCGTTGATGGCCCGCACGAGCTTGCCGCGCACGCGGCGTGGCAGCGGCTGGTCCGCGAGCGCGGCGCCCAACTGCTGCGCGCTCACGCCCCGGCCGCTCCGGGGCTTGCCCAAGCCCAGCTCCGTGTAGCTCTTGCCCTGCGTCTCCTTCTCACGCCGCTTGGAGGAGCGCTTGCGGGTGAGGGTCCGGTCCTCGTCGCCGCGGGCCTCGAGCTGCCGCGACAGGCGCAGCACCGTGGCCTCGCTGATGTGCTTCTCGTTCAGGAACTGCTGGAAGATTCCCATGTCGTATCTCCTGGAGACCCGGCGCGGGGGCCGGGTCGGATGTCCGGGCGGACGACCCGGGCCCACAGGCCCGGGCCGCGCCTGCTAGTGCTCGTGCCCCTCGTGAGACGCCTCTTCGACGACGAGCGAGACGGAGGACGAGGCGGTGGGACCGAAGGTGAAGGTGAACGTGCCGACCGTGAGCGGGACGACGTGGCGACCCTTGATCTCCGTGCACGAGGCGGAGCCCTTGGCGCTCTCCTCGAGCTCCACCGCCGCGCCCGACGCGTCGGTGACGCGCACGGGGACATCCGCGCCCAGGTAGAGGACGTAGTCGGTGGCCTCGGACGCGGCGAAGCTCACGGCGCCCGAGTGACCCGCCTCCCCGCTCACCAGGGTGATGTCGTAGCGGCGGTGGTTGTCGTCGACCGCCGGGGGCGTCCCCGTGGTGGTGGCGGCCACGGCGACCGACGGGCCCTCGCGCAGGTGCTCGCAACCCTCGACGTCGACCCCCTCCTCGGGCGTCGCGTCGTCATCGCCGCAGGCGGCGGTGAGCAGCGCGGTGGACATCAGGAGGACGGACAGAAGCTTCTTGTGCATGTGTATTGCTCCACGTGGATGGACTGCGGAATGCCAGCCACCCACGCCGCACCGGCCCCCACCGGTGGAGGCGAGGACGGAACGGACGCCGGAGGCATGGCGGGAATCGCGCGGGACGCGCGCGACACGGGGGGCGAGAGCGTGCACGCAGGGGAAACGAGCCATCCCCCGACGCGTCGCGCGGCGAGTGACTCAGCGCCCCATGGGTGTAGGGAGCGAGATCACACGACGGCCACGAACCAGGGCCCGCTCAGGACATTCGGGTGTCCGGAGACGGGACGGCGTCCCGGTGCGACGGCTCAGGCGCGAGGCGGAGAGGCCTTGGGGGCCAGGTGCAGCCGGGCGACGGGCTCCGCGTGGAAGCGGAACACGGCCAGCGCCGGCTCGGAGCGGGTCGACACCCCGGTGATTCCAGGGGTTCCCGTCGCCGGAGGCGGGGCCTCACGGCGGATCAACGCATGGGCGCAGTGGGCTTCCGCGCCGTGGCCGGCCGGCGCGTCCTGGCGCCGCGAGGCGACCCGGACGTCGTCGAAGTGCTCCTCCGCCACGGAGACGGACGCATGTGCGTCGTTCCCCTCCACGTGGACCACCTCACCGTGTTCCAGGCACGTCACGTGCTGGACCAGGGCGAAGTGCAGCACACTCCCTATGTAGGCCATCGCGCACACGAGCACGAGCGGCAGCGCCAGGAGGCGCGACCGGACGAGACGCGGGGGCAGCGAGGGCGAGGGGCGGCTCACGATTCAGGGAGGCAAAAAGGGAGCAGTGTTTGTAAGCCAGACGCAAGGCATGTGCAAGCCACACGGAAAGACACACGCCGCGACACGGCTGGCGGGAGCGGGCCCGCGGCACGTGCGCGATGGACCGGTGCCCCGGTCCGGACATAGGTTCCCCCGCCCCGGCGACGCCCGGGCCAGTGAAGGACAGACATTTCCGTGCAAGAGCTCATCGACGTGCTGAAGCACCAGGCGCGCCACTTCGCGCAAGAGCTGTCGCAGCTCGCGTACAAGCGGGGCCTGGCGGTGACACAGCTGGACGGCGCCACCCGCCCCATCCCCATCACCGCGACACCGGTGATTCTCGACGCCGCGGAGATCCGTCGCCGCGCGGAGCTGTCCGCGCGCCTGTCCTCCGCCACGGTGAAGATGGCGCGCGCCATCCTCGGCGGCCCGGACGCCGCGGAGCTGCTGGGCGCCCTGTCCCCGCTCGAGCGCGCGCTCGCCGAGCGCACGTGGCGGGACTCCCAGCGGCTGGCCACGACACGCGTCGACTACTTCGTCTCCGGCGGCAAGCCCTATGCCCTGGAGGTCAACGCGACCATCCCGGCCATGCAGGGCTACTCGGACATCGCGGCCCGCACCTTCATCGAGGTGGTGGCGCGCCACGTGCGCTACCCGGAGAAGGCCCTGCCCTCGCTGCTGGCGCTCAACGGCAGCAACGCGCTGGCCCTCTACCGCGCGCTCCTGGACGGCTACGCCGCCGAGCGCCCGGGGAAGATGCCGGACACGGTGGCCCTGCTGTGCCGCCGCAACGACGCGCAGATCTCCGAGCTTCGCTGGCTGTGCGAGCGCTTCCGGGAGTTCGGCGCGGACGCGGACCTCGTCCACCCGGACGAGGTCTCCGGTGACGACGCCTTCGAGGCGCACGGCAAGAAGTACGACCTCGTCTACCGCCACCTCTTCGTGCGCCGGCTGGAGCAGGCCCCGTCGCCCTGGGTGGAGGACTTCCTGGGAACGGTGCCGGGCCGGAAGGCCGTGTTCCTCAACCCGCCCGCCTCGCAGGTGGAGGTGAAGTCCACCTTCGCGCGACTGTCGCAGGCGCTCGCGGAGCCCGCGCTCGCCGAGGCCGCCGGGTTGACGCCGGAGGAGTTGGAGGCCATCCGCGCCTCCGTGCCGTGGACGCGTGTCTTCCGCGCGGGTCCCACCACGGGGCCGGACGGGGACCGGGTGGAGGACCTGGTCGCGCGCGTCGCGGCGACGCCCGCCCGCTTCGTGCTCAAGCGGGCCTGGGACTATGGCGGCAAGGCGGTGTTCCTCGGCCGGTCGGCGGGCACGGTGCCCTACGTCGAGCGCGTGAAGGCCGCGTATGGAGAACTGCTGGCCTGGCCGGAGCTGTGCGCACGGGCCGCCGCGGACCCGACGGGGGGCGGCTTCGTGGTCCAGGAGATCGTCGACTCCCCGCCGGAGGAGCACCTGCTGTGCGAGCAGACGGGCTCCGTCGTCCCCACCTCCTTCTTCGTGGATTACTCGGCCTACGCGTCGGTTGGGTTGGCGAAGCAGCCCGCCTGGGGCGGGGTGTGCCGGGGTTCGGTGGCGGAAATCGTGAATATCGTGGGCGGCGGCGGGGTGCTGCCGCTCATCACCACGGAAGTGGCCTCGAAGCTTTTGCTGGCGTGGAAGGCCCTTTAGGTAGGGTGGGTCAGGCCGGGACTTCGCGCACGTCCCGGTCGTCGACCTCATCGAGCAGTGCGCCGCCGGGCCTGGGCCTGGCGTGAAAGGACGAGAAGATTCATGGCCTGGGAAACTTCGGGATGGCAGACGAGCGAGCGGGGCTCGGTCGACTCCGTGCTCGTGCAGGAGTCTCAGCGCGCGTTCATGTCGCGCGTGCACGGGTGGATGTTCGGAGGGCTGCTGGTCACCGGCGCGATGATGCTGGTGACGCTGGCCAACGAGCCGCTCCTTCGCCTGGTGGCCCGCTGGCCGCTGGCCCTCATCCTCGCGCAGTTCGGCGCGGTGTTCGCGCTGTCGTTCCTGGCGCCGCGGCTGTCGGGGCTGGCGGCCGGCGCGCTGTTCATCGGCTACTCGGCGCTGACGGGGATGACGTTCTCCATCTTCGCCCTCATCTACACGTTCGGCAGCATGGCGCAGGCGTTCTTCCTCACCGCGGGCGTGTACGGCGCGATGGCCCTGTATGGCACCTTCACCAAGAAGGACCTGAGCAGTTGGGGCACGTTCCTCTACATGGGGCTCTTCGGCATCGTCCTCGCGGGCTTCGTCAACCTCTTCGTGCGCAGTGACGCGCTGTCCTTCGTCAAGTCGTGCGCGGCCGTCCTCGTCTTCTCCGGCCTGACGGCGTACGACACCCAGAAGCTGCGCGAGATGCACGCCAACACGGGCTACAGCAGCGCCGCCACCGTGAGCATCGTCGGCGCGCTGCGGCTCTACCTCGACTTCATCAACCTGTTCATCGCCCTCCTGCGGCTGATGGGCCGCCGCCGCTAGGCGGGCCACGGGCCTCTCCGTCTCGAACGGCGGCGGCGCGCTCCTCCCGGGAACGCGTCGCCGCTTTTTCTTTGCCGCGCGATGACCCGGTCCGCCGCGTCCCCGCCTCCATCTGCTCGCACAGGAGGAAGGGATGCACCCAGCAATCCAGAAGCCCCTCGCATCGTCGCTCGTCGTGTTGTCGTTGTTGTCCGCCGGCCTCGCCCAGGCACACGGCTCCATGGAGGTCCCCCTCAGCCGCGTCTACAGCTGCTTCAAGGAAGGACCGGAGACGCCCAAGTCCGCCGCATGCAAGGCCGCCATCCAGGTGGGAGGGACCCAGGCGCTCTACGACTGGAACGGGGTGCGCCAGGGCGCGGCCAACGGTCGCCACCGCGAGCTCATCGCCGACGGCAAGCTGTGCAGCGCGGCCAACGAGAGCCACAAGGGCCTCGACCTCGCGCGCACGGACTGGCCCTCCACCCTCATCACCCCGGACGCCAACAACCGCTTCGAGTTCGTCTTCCACGCCACGGCCGTGCACGCCACGGCCTACTTCCACCTCTACGTGACGAAGGAGGGCTACAACCCCGCGCTGCCGCTGAAGTGGTCGGACCTGGAGGACGCGCCCTTCTGCACCCTGACCGCCCCCGCGGCGCCCACGAACAACCGCTACCGCTTCACCTGCCCCTTCCCCCAGGGACGCACCGGACCGCACGTCGTCTACACCATCTGGCAGCGCTCCGATTCGCCGGAGGCCTTCTACGCCTGCAACGACGTGAAGTTCAGCGACACGCCGCCCCCCGCCACCTCCTGGAAGGAGCTGGGCGCGGTGCAGGCGCGCGAGGATCTGCCCGCCCAGAGCAAGGTGACGTTGCGCGTGTTCAACAGCAGCGGGGGTGACGCGGAGACCCACCCGCTGTCGCTCGGCGCCGAGACCCCCGCGGCCACGTGGATGTACAGCCTCGCGCAGCGGGTGAACGCCGCCTCCAGCCGCGTCCAGGTGGGCGTGCTGCAATCGACCGGCGGCGTCGTGCCCGAGCAGAGCGCGACCACCAACCGCGTCTACTCACGCGAGGCCAGCGACACGTTCCAGCTCGACATCGAGAAGCCCACCGGAGGCGGCGGTGGCGGCGAGACGCCGCAGTACGCGTACCCCGACGGGCTGGCCAGCTACACCGCCGGCACGCTCGTGCAGGGCACCGACGGCCACGTCTACCGCTGCAAGCCCTTCCCCTACTCCGGCTGGTGCAAGGGCTCCGCGCCGTACTACGCCCCGGGCACGGGCAGCCACTGGACGGACGCCTGGGAGTTCGTGCGCTAGCCATCCACGCGGAGCACGCGTCCGGCCGGCCAGCATCGACACGACGCCCGGGTGGGCCCGTCCCGCCCGGGCGCCTCGACAGGGGGCGCTCAGCCCTCCGCCTTCTCCTTGCGGGAGAACGGCATCAGCAGCCGCTCCACCGGGCGGCCCTGCAGCAGGTGCTCCTCGACGATTTCGGGGACGTCCTCCACCTTCACTCCGCCGTACCAGGTGCCCTCCGGGTAGACGACCACGGAGACGCCGAAGGCGCAGGTGTCGAGGCACCCCGCGGCATTCGCCCGCATCCGCCCCTTCACGCCCCGCTTGTCCAGCTCCGCCTTGAACGCGGCGCGGACCTCCTCGGCCCCCTTGGTGGCGCAGCACCCCTTGGGGTGGCCGTCGGGACGCCGGTTGGTGCACACGAAGACATGACGCTGGAACGGAGGAGGCATGCTCCGCCTCCTAACGCGGCCGGGGACTGAAATCGACGACCCAGGGGGCCTCGCGACGCCCCGTGTGTCCACCCCGACGGCCAGGCGTGCCGCCGAACAGGCCTGTAGCGCCCGCCCCTGGACAGGCGCAACTCCCGTGCAAAGACTTTCAGCAAACGTCCCCCAGTGATCACGCTCGTTTGCATCGGAGTGACGATACATGGCTCGCCACCTGTTACCCGTCGAAGTAGCGCCCCGATTGCCATGGCGCCGGACAGGTTCTAGATCGTCGGATCCCGGCTGACGGTGCTACAGGCCGCTACGTCTTCCGCTCGTCCGGACGCCTGGGCGCGCCACCCCATTTGATAGTGTGTACGACAACTCCCAACACTATTAGTGGGGTCATCACGTTCTTGCGTAGCCGTGACGGTGATCGTATGGATCCACCCCGCCCGGTCGCTGGCCGGGCGTCTTCCACGACAACAGTGCGGGCTTCCAGGCCCTCGACCGAGCGCTGGGCTCCCAGGATTCGGAATGTCTCTCGTGTGTCGAACGGGCCACGAGCGATCCTCCGGATCTCGGGTGCTTAGCGTTTCGCAAAATTTTGCATTCCAACCCAGAGTGAACCCCGGAGGGTGGCGACATGGAGAAGGAGTTGAGCGCGAAGCCCATGGTGAACGGGAAGGAGCGCCGTGTGGCGGGGCGCAAGGTGAAGGGGGCTTCGACGGGGCTGAGCGTGGAGCGGTACTTCACGACGCCCGGGGTGGACCCGGCGGACGAGCTGGCCTGGGAGTACCGCAGCGCGAGCATCACGGGTGAGGACGGCAAGGCGGTCTTCGAGCAGAAGGACATCGAGGTCCCCCGCTCGTGGTCGATGCTGGCGACGAACGTGGTGGCGTCGAAGTACTTCCGGGGCACGCCGGGGACGCCCGAGCGCGAGACGAGCGTGCGCAAGCTGGTGGCGCGCGTGGTGGACACCCTCACCCGCTGGGGCACGGAGGGCGGCTACTTCGCCACGGACGCGGACAAGGAGGCGTTCCACGCGGAGCTGACGCACCTGCTGCTGCGGCAGAAGGCGTCGTTCAACTCGCCTGTCTGGTTCAACGTCGGCGTCGAGGAGAAGCCGCAGTGCTCCGCGTGCTTCATCAACAGCGTGGACGACTCCATGGAGTCCATCCTCACGCTGGCGCGCACGGAGGGCATGCTCTTCAAGTACGGCAGCGGCACGGGCAGCAACCTCTCCTCCATCCGAGGCAGCAAGGAGCTGCTGGCGGGCGGAGGGACCGCCTCCGGTCCGGTCTCCTTCATGAAGGGCTTCGACGCCTTCGCGGGCGTCATCAAGAGCGGCGGCAAGACGCGGCGCGCGGCGAAGATGGTCATCCTCAACGCGGACCACCCGGACGTCCTCGAGTTCATCCGCTGCAAGGCGAACGAGGAGAAGAAGGCCTGGGCGCTCATCGAGGCCGGGTACGACCCGTCCTTCAACGGCGAGGCCTACTCGTCCGTCTTCTTCCAGAACTCGAACAACTCGGTGCGCGCCACCGACGACTTCATGCGCGCCGTGGCGGCGGATGACTCCTGGCAGACGCGCGCGGTGCGGGATGGCCAGCCGGTCGAGACCTTCAAGGCGCGGGCGCTGTTCCGGGAGCTCGCCGAGGCGGCGCACCTGTGTGGCGACCCGGGCATGCAGTTCGACACGACGGTGAACGCGTGGCACACGTGTTCGGGCACCGCGCGCATCAACGCGTCGAATCCGTGCTCGGAGTACATGTTCCTCGACGACTCGGCCTGCAACCTGGCGTCGCTGAACCTGATGCACTTCCGCAGCATCGACGGTGACTTCGACGTGCCGGCGTTCAAGCACGCGGTGGACGTCGTGCTGCTGGCGCAGGAGATCATCGTCGGCTTCTCGCGCTACCCCACCGACCGCATCGAGAAGAACAGCCACGACTACCGGCCGCTCGGCCTGGGCTACGCGAACCTGGGCGCGCTGCTGATGGCGTCGGGCCTGCCCTACGACTCCGACGCGGGCCGCAACTACGCGGCGGCCATCACCTCGCTGATGTGCGGCGAGGCGTACGCGGTGAGCGCGCGCATCGCGGAGAAGCAAGGCGCGTTCGCCGGCTACGCCCGGAACACGGAACCGATGCTGGGCGTCATCCGCAAGCACCGCAAGGCCGCCTACCAGGTCCCCGCCGACGGCGTGGGCTCGCGGCTGCACGCGGCGCAGAAGGCGGCCTGGGACGAGGCGCTGGCGCTCGGAGAGGCGCACGGCTTCCGCAACAGCCAGGTGACCGTGCTGGCCCCCACCGGGACCATCGGCTTCATGATGGACTGCGACACCACCGGCATCGAGCCGGACATCGCGCTCATCAAGTACAAGAAGCTGGTGGGCGGCGGCATGTTGAAGATCGTCAACCAGACGGTCCCCTTCGCCCTGGAGCGGATGGGCTACTCGCAGTCGCAGGCGCAGGACATCGTCGCCGCGCTCGACAAGCAGGAGACCATCGAGGGCGCGCCGTACCTCAAGCCCGAGCACCTGGCCGTGTTCGACTGCGCCTTCAAGCCCGCGCGGGGCACGCGCAGCATCCACTGGATGGGGCACATCCAGATGATGGAGGCGGTGCAGCCCTTCCTCTCCGGCGCCATCTCCAAGACGGTGAACATGCCCTCGGACTCCACCGTGGAGGACATCGAGAAGGCCTACATGGAGTCGTGGAAGCGTGGCCTCAAGGCCGTCGCCGTCTACCGTGACGGGTGCAAGCGCACGCAGCCGCTGAACACGTCGAAGGAGGCGGTGAAGGACACCCGGGCCGCGAAGGTCGAGGCGCCCGAGGCGCCGGCCCTGAAGCCGGAGCCCCGCGCCATGCGGCGGCGGCTCCCGGACGAGCGGCGCTCCATCACCCACAAGTTCTCCATCGGCGGCCACGAGGGCTACCTGACGGTGGGCATGTACGAGGACGGCACGCCCGGCGAGCTGTTCATCGTCATGGCGAAGGAGGGCTCGGTGGTGAGCGGCCTCATGGACAGCTTCGCCACCAGCGTGTCGCTCGCGCTCCAGTACGGCGTGCCGCTCAAGGTCCTGGTCGACAAGCTGAGCCACACGCGGTTCGAGCCCAGCGGCTTCACCGGCAACCCGGCCATCCCCATCGCCAAGTCGATCACCGACTACATCTTCCGGTGGCTGGAGCTGAAGTTCCTCCCCAACGAGGAGATGGTGGAGGACGTCATGGTGGCGCCGATCGAGCCGGCCGCCACGAAGCCCGCCCTGCCCGCGCAGACGACGACCGTCCACGTGCCCTCGCCCAGCACCCGCGCGACGTGGCTCAACCAGGCGGATGCCCCGCCGTGCCACACGTGCGGCGCCATCATGGTGCGCAGCGGTGCCTGCTACAAATGCGGCAACTGCGGCGCCACCAGCGGCTGTAGCTGAGTCCCCGCTCGACCTGACGCGGTGAGCAAGGGCTCCGGAGCCACATGGTTCCGGGGCCCTTCGTCGTAGCGGAGGCCTCGTCGAGGCCCCCTGAGACTGCTCGTCGGCCTCAGTCCGCGCGAGACGCGGGCAGCCGGTCGTAGGTCTCGGCGGCCTTCACCGCCACGCGGGTGAGCTCATCGAACGCCGTCTCCCCCATCGGCTCCACGCCCGGGTCCGCGACGACGAAGGCGACGGGCCGCCCACGCGCGCGGATGGGGACGACCACGAGCCGCGAGGACGGACCGCCCAGCGACGAGAAGATGGCCTCGTCCTGGGCGCAAGCGGGCGCGTCGAAGCGGCTGGGCCCCGGGCTGCCCAGCGAGGACATGAGCAGCGACGGCCCCTCGAGGTCCACCTTGAGGGCGGAGACCGCCGGGCTGTCACTTCCCGGTCCCCAGGCGTGCCCCACCCGCACGAGGCCGAAGCTCTCGCCCAGGAGGAAGGCTCGCTGGAAACGGCCCGCGCAGTAGGCGATCAACACCTTGCCGAGCGTGCCCTGCGTCGCGACGTTCTCCAACGCGGACAAGACGTGCTCCACCGTCACCGCGGGGTTGCCCATCTCGGCACTCGTGGCGGCCGTGGCCGCGGCCAGCAGCGACGTGAGGACCTCCGAGGTCTCCACCGCCTGGGGCTGCCACGGCTGCTGGATGAAGTCCCACGCCGAGGCCAGGGGCATGTCGCCCGTCGTCGGCGCCGCGGGCGCTTCGCGCACGAGGGGCCCGTCGATGTCGACGGTGCGATCCGCCCACGTCGTCTCCGGCGAGTGGCCGATGGGCCCACTGGTGTCCGCCCCCTGCCAGCCCACGAACTCCCACGTCGAGGCCAGTTGCATCGGCGCGTCGTCCGCCGGGGGCAGCTCATCCAGTTCGATGGGCGCACGCCGAGAGGGGACCACCGGCGCTGGAGCAGACACGGGCGACAGCTCGGTCACGGACAGCGGCGCATCCGTGCTGGAAGCAGCGGACTCGGAGCGCTCCGGCGACGGCGACTCCGCGCTGACGACCGTCAGGTGTGGCGAGGACTCGCCCCCAGACGCCGGAGCCTCCGCAGGCACGGGGGGGACCGTGGCTCCGGCGAGTTCGGGCGGACGTTCCGTGGACGCGCCGCTGTCATCCAGGTTCGGCGCGGCTTCGTCACGTGGCGCGGACGCGGACTCGGCGGAAGCCTTCGCATCGACCGCTGTGTCCGGGGTCTGGGCGGATTCCGTCTGCGCCACGGGTGCGTCGACCGTCACGGGCTGGGGCTCGTCGGTGACGGCCTTTCCCACGAGGCTCGCCACCGATTCACCATGCGAGGCCAGGAACGTCCCCGCGGCCTCCATCGTGAGCGCCTCGCTCGAGTCGTCCAAGGGAGACGGTCGCGAGTCCGCTGCGTCCTTGGCCTCGGATGGCGCGGCCTCGACTTGCTCGCTCCCAGGAGCCCGCGCGATGGACCACGCCTCTTCCGTCACGCTCGCACGGGTATCGCTGTCGCGGGAGTCCCCCACTTCGCCGGAGGGCTTCGGCGTGGGCAGCGCGACCGCCTCCGCCGTGAAACTGAGCGAGGAGATTCCATCATCCGAAGGAGCCTCGGAGGAGGCACTCCCGGCGAGCGACGCCACCCGGGCTGTGATGCCATCGGACTCGGGGGTTGCATCCACCGCGACATCGCTGTGTTCCGCGGCGGTGACAGGCGTAGCGGAGGACTCCACCGCTGGAGAGTCACTGACCGCGGACAACGGAGGCTTGGACTGAAGCGATCCAGGCTCCGCCGGACCGGTCGCCGCGACGGTCTCGCCCACGGTCGAGGGGCTGGCCTCGGAGGCCGAAACGGACTCCACCTCGACAGGAGCCCCCGCTCCCGCTTCCTGTGCCACTTCGCTCGCGGCGCCAATCGGAGTCGCCTCGAGAACCGACGGAGCGTCTCCAGCCTCCACCTGAGGAGCAGCTCCTTCCTCGACAGCGAGCCGGGGTTGCTCGGGGACCGCGTCTTCACGCGCCACGGCGGCATCCCCGAACTTCTCTTCCTCCTGCCCCGCGACCGGGGAAATGGCGGCCACGGCGACGACAGGCTCCGCCTCCGGCGGCGCAGCGCCGTCGCTCACGACCTCGAGCGGCGCGGTGGGCTCCGACGTTTCATCCTTCCGCTCGGGCGCGGAGACGCGTTCCACCGCAGGGGCCACATCCTCCTCGTGGCCCTTCTCGGAGGCCCGCTCCAGGTGCTCCGAAATCGGAGCAACCGTGATCGGGGCGTCTTCGACCACCGGGGGTTCGGAGAGCGCGGGCTGCGCGTCGATTGACGCCGGAACCGTGCTCGCGACCTCGAGCTCCTCGATTGGCTCAATCGCCTCGGCTGGCGAATCCACCTCTCGTGTCGGAGGTGGAACAGGCGCTCCAGCCACTTCGACAGGGACGACCGCCGTATCGAGAGAAAGAGCCACGGGCTCAGGCATCGACGGAAGGTCGACGTCCAGCGACGGCGACACCGGCACCATCTCCGGTTCGACGACTGGTGCGCTCGGGCTCCCCGGGACTGGCACCACTGGGGCACCGCGCATCGGAGGAACGGGCAGCCCTCCTGATGGCGTGTTGCCACCTGGCATCGGTCCTGGGACCGGCGGCATCCCTCTGGGCGGCATGTGGCCGGGAGGCGGCGCAACAGGCCCCCCCGGGGGCATCGCACGCGTCATTCCGGGAGGCTGAGGTGCTCCCATGGGAGGACGAGGAACCGCGCCCGGGGGCCCCATCGGAGGTGGCGGTCGCCCGACGACAGGACCCGGCGGCATCACGCCTTGAGGACCAGGAACGGCTGGGAGCCCCGTGACCGAAGGAGGCCTCGCGCCAGTCATCCCGGGTGGCACCGGGCCGTGAGGTCCCGGAGCCGGCGGGGGTCGCCCCATGCCTGGGGCCATGTGCATGCCGGGAGGAATCGGCCCCTGAGGGCCGGGCACGGCGGGAATGCCCGTCGCGGAGGGCGGCCTCCCGCCCTGCATGCCTGGAGGGGGTGGGCCACCCACGGAGGGAATCCCCGTAGCGGAGGGAGGTCGTGCCCCCGGAGGCATCATTCCGGGAGGCACACGGCCCTGCGGCCCTGGCCCCGCGCGCGGCGGCCCGCCCGGAGACATTGCTCCCGCCGGCCCGACACCCGCGATTCCCCCTGGAGGAACCATCCCGGGTCCCTGCCCAGGCGCGGCAACACCAGGGTGTCCCGGAGCGACAGGTCCCCCTGTGACCATGGCGGGAGACATCCCCGCTTGCGGTGCACCGGAAGGCGCTGGCGCCATCGGTCCACCCGGGCCAGCTCGACCACCGGAATTCGGAGACACCGCGCCAGGAGGCGCCGCCTCCACGCTCGGAGCCCCCAAAGGAGGAACACCTGCTCCGTGAATCCCAGAGGGCACCGGAGCGGGAGGGCTCATCCCTGGCACGCCACTCGATGACGCCTGTGACGGAGCAACGCTCGCGGCGTGCAGCCCCGGAGCACCCGGTGGCGGAACACCGCCTGCCCCCTGACTCCCCGGAGCGGGAGGATTCAGCCCTGGCACGCCACTCGATGACACCTGTGTCGGAGCGCCGTTCCCAGCGTTCAGCCCCAGACCACCCGCCCCCTGCATCCCCATGGGCACCGGTGCGGAAGAAGGCCCCACAGGCGCCACACCCGAGGCCCCCTGAGGCGGAGCACCGCTCGCGGCGTGCAGCCCTGGTGGCGTCGACATCGACGGATGAGCCCCCGGAGCAACCGGCATCGGTGCGCCACGCGGCCCCTGCCCCACCGCAGGCACCGGCGTCATGGGAGGAGGTCTCGCCACTACGCCTGGAGGCCCACCTGCGGAGGAACCGATACCAGCCGGCTGCGCTGCCACCACGGGCGCTGGAGCCCCACCCATCGCTGGCGGCAGTCCACCCGGAGCAGGCGCGATTCCCGGCCCCGACGGACGCATGCCGCTCGGAGGCATGGCCGCGGCAGGCGGCACGGGCAGCGGCTGTGCCCCCGACGGAGTCCCCACCACGGGCGGTTGAGGAGCGGCGGCACCCACCATTCCCGGCGGCTGAGGAGCGGCGGCACTCACCATTCCCGGCGGCACCGGGCCCTGAGGCGGCGTCCCGCCCATCTTCGCCACGAGGCCTGGAGCAGGAGCCCCGGAGCCCGCAGGGGGACGCCCTCCCACGCCCGTCATGCCTGGAGGAATCGCTCCCGACGGGGGCAGCACGCCCTCGCCCGTCCCTGGCGGCCTCGGAGCCCCCATGGGCGGCGTTCCGGGTCCCCGTCCCGCCGGAGCAGGCGCATGCGGCGACCACTGCCCTTGCGGTTGACGTGACACCAATCCAGGGGGCTGCGAGGGCGATGGCCCCGAGCCATCGACACGCTCCGGCGGTGGCATGCTCGGAGCGGCGCGCAACGGAGGCACCGGCACGGGAACCTCCTCCACGCCCTCCACCACCTCCTCGGCGTCCATGACCTCGAGTTCCTCGGTGGGCTCGATCTCCTCCGTGGCTTCGATCTCCTCCTCGGGCTCGATCTCCTCAGCCACCTCCTCCAGGGGAGGCGGAACCATCGCGGCGGGCGCCAGGCGAGGAGGCGCCATCGCCGCGAGTTTGGGCGGCGCGTCGGGCCGCCCCACGCCTGCGCCACGCCCCACCTGCTGCGGCGGCCCGAGGGGACGCTGCGGGCTCGCAGGCGCGAGGACCGGGGGCCCCGAAGACTCCGCCACGACCGGAGGCGCGGCCGGCGACCACGGCGCCTCCTCGGCGGGTGCCTCTTCCGCGTCGTCGCTCAGGAACTGCCCCGGCGCCAACCCGCCGAACATCCCTTCCGCCCCAGGCTGGGGGCGAACCGGCGCAGGAGGCGGCGCGAGCCCCGGGTCCATGAAGCGACCGCTCGCCGCGGGCGCGGCCTGCGCCGGCCCCAGGCTCTTCATCTGCGCGCGCTTCGCCGCGACCATCTGCCCGAGGCGCGAGTCGCGGTGGATGCCGTAGCGCTTGGCCTGGTTGCGGAACAGCCGGAGCTCGGGAGTGATGTGCGGGATGATCCGCAGGCCGGTGATGAACCCGAGCGCATCCGTGTGCTGGATTTCGAAGGGGCTCGCCATGGCCACCTTCAGCCGCCGCCCCTCCTGGGCCAGCGGAAAGGCCAGGTGCTTCTCCGCGAGGGCCGCCGGCAGCAACGTCAGCGTCGCGTCCGTGACCGCATCGAAGTCCGCGTCCTGGGCGACCGGGAAGCGCGTCTGCTCCCCCAGCACCATGGCGAGGGTGTCGATGTCGAGGATGTCCAGTTCGACGAGGATGGAGCCCAGCCGCCCGCCGTAGATGAGCTGAGCCTTGAGGGCTTCGTCGAGCTGCGCCTGCGTGATGAGGCCCTTGCGGACCAGGATCGCTCCGAGCTTTTCGGCCATGCCGGCGCGATTGTAGACGGCTTCACGGTCGACGGGACCGGCCTCGGACGCGAGCCCCTCTTTTCGTCCGGGGTGCTCTCGACTCGCACCCCGGTGGGCAGGGCCAACCGCGCTCGGTGTGAAATCCGGCGACGCCTGCCCCCTCCCCCGGAGCCCCGTTGCGCGGCGACTCGCGAACCTTTCCTCCGACCGAACGCAGACCGGGGCACACATCCCCCGCTTGATGTAACTCAGTCATCAGGAGCGCCCCGGGCGACTCGGAGACGGAGACCTATAAACACGAGCGCAGCAAGTGCTGCGCAGTCCCCCTCCGAGGAGAATCGATGTCCCCCTCCCAGCTCGTGAGTCTCATGGTCGCGCTGTCGCTCGGCGCACCGGCCGCGAGGGCCGCCGTGCCCGTCTGCCACGCTCCCCCATCCCCCGCCTCCCAGCGGGCCAGACGGGTGGGCGAGGACGTCCCCCAGCGCTTCGAGACCGCCCCCCCCTATGCCCACGCCCTGGCGCTGGAGGGGGGGCTGGTCCACACGGACACCCTCCACCACCCGGGCGCGTCCTACATCGCCGCGCACTTCGAGCGGCTGGAGCTGGAGGACGGGGACTTCGTCGTGGTGCGCTCCCCGGATGGCACCCGCTCGCGGCGCTACGACGCCAGCCCGCCGGGCGCCAGTGACGGGTTCTGGGCCATGCACATCCCCGGGGACACCGCCGTCGTCGAGCTGCACCGGTCCGCGAGCCCCGCCCACCTCGGGCGGCACGGCTACAGCATCGACCGCTTCGCGCGCGGCGACTCCAACGCGGAGCTGCCGCAGGCCGTCGGCTCCAACGAGGCGGTCTGCGGGGCGGACGACACCGACTGGGCCCCGTGCGTCGGCGCCACCCAGCCCGCCCTGTACGCGCGGGCCCGCTCGGTGGCCCGCCTGCTCATCAACGGCACCACCGCATGCACCGGCTGGCTGGTGGGCAGCCAGGGCCATGTCCTCACCAACCAGCACTGCATCGCCTCCGCCCAGGACGCGGCCAACACCGACTTCGAGTTCATGGCCGAGGGCTCCGGCTGTGCCGCGAGCTGCGCCAGTTGGATGGGCTGTCCCGGCCACGTCATCTCCGGCGCCACGCTGGTCCAGGTCGACGCGCCGCGGGACTACGCGCTCGTGAAGCTCCCGGTGAACCCCACCGCCAGCTTCGGCTACCTCCAGCTTCGGGCCTCGGGCGCCGTGGTGGACGAGCGCATCTACGTGCCGCAGCACCCCGCCGGCTACGGGAAGAAGATCGCCGTGCGCTCCACCGCCAGCGCGGATGCCTCCGGCTACGCGGAGGTCTTCAGCCTCAACGAGCCCTCCTGCCAGAGCGGCGGCCCCAACGACGTGGGCTACTTCGCCGACACGCAGGGCGGCTCGTCGGGAGCCCCCGTCATCGCCTACGCGGACCACCTGGTGGTGGCGCTCCACCACTGCGCGGACTGCCCCAACCGGGGCGTCCCCATCCAATCCGTCATCAGCCACCTAGGCGCGAACCTGCCCCCGTGCGCCCTGCCCGCCGCCGGATGCCCCAACCCCACGGGCAGCGGCGAGCCGCCCCCCAACCCGGCGCCCAACGCCTTCGTCTTCAACGCCACCAACACCAACAGCGCCCAGCAGAACACCACCAACAAGAAGCTCGTGCTCGGCGCGGGCCAGTCGCTCGCCGTGGGCACCTGCGGCCTCACCGGCGCGAAGGTGACGGGCGACACCTTCCTGCGCCTCGTCAACCCCGCGGGTGTCCCGGTCGCGAGCAACGACGACGCGTGTGGTGGACGGGGCTCCAGCCTCGTGTTCACCGCGCCCTCCACGGGCGAGTACGAGGTCCGTGCCGGCTGCTACTCCAACGCGACCTGCGGCGGCACCGTCGTCTGGCAGCTCACCGGAGGCCAACAGCCGCCGACGCCCGCCCACGGCACGTTCGCCTTCAGCGTCGTCAACACCAACTTCGCCCAGCAGGCGACGGCGAACCGGGAGCTCACGCTCTCCGCGGGTCAGGTGCTGACCGTGGGCACGTGCGGCGTGGACGGCGCGAGCTTCACCGGCGACACCTACGTGCGGCTCTTCAGCGGGGGCCTCGAGGTGGCCTTCAACGACGACGCGTGCAGCGGCCGAGGCTCCAGCATCACCTACTCCGCGCCGGCCTCCGGCAGTGTCCAGGTGCGCATCGGCTGCTACGGCAACACCGCGTGCTCCGGCAACGCGGCGTGGACCATCCAGTAGCGCGCGGGTCGGCGTCCCCGGCCCGGCGCGCCAGACCGCCGGGCCCTCAGTACGCGTTCTTCGACAGGAAGCCGCCCAGCGCGGTGCGCACGAGGATCTTCAGGTCCATGAGCAGCGACCAGTTCTCGATGTAGTACAGGTCGTACTCGATGCGCTTCTCGATGCACGTCTGGCCGCGCAGGCCGTTGATCTGCGCCCAGCCGGTGATGCCCGCCTTCACCTTGTGCCGCAGGTGGTAGCGCGGAATCTGGCGCTTGAACTCCTCGATGAACACCGGGCGCTCCGGGCGCGGGCCCACCAGGCTCATGTCCCCGCGCAGCACGTTGAAGAACTGCGGCAGCTCGTCCAGCGAGTACTTGCGCAGGAACGTGCCGATGCTCGTGCGCCGGGGGTCGTCCCGCCGCGCCATCATCGCGCCGTCCAGCTCCGCGTCCACGCGCATGGTGCGGAACTTGAGGATGTGGAAGGTGCTGCCATCCATCCCCATCCGCTCCTGGCGATAGAGCAGCGGCCCGCGGCTGGTGAGCCGCACCGCCACGGAGGTGGCCACCATCAGCGGCGCCGTGACGAGGATGGCCAGGAGCGAGAAGAGGATGTCGAAGGCCCGCTTGGCCACGCGGCTCCAGCCCTCCATCGGGTCGCCCTGGAGGCGGATGATGGGCAGGCCGCCGAACTCCTCCAGCCCGCCGTACAGGGTGATGTACTGGTACAGGTCCGGCACCACCCTCACGTCCACCGTGCGCAGCGCCAACTGCTCCATCAGCGGCTTGACGTGGGCCTGGTCCTCCAGCGGCAGCGCGAGGATGACCTGATCCACCGGCTGCGCGTCGAGCACCCGGGCCACGTCGTCCACGTGCCCCACCACGCGCACGCCATGGACATGTTGTCCGACCTTCTCCCGCCGCAGCGACAGGACGCCCGTCACGCGGAAGCCCAGCTCGAGGTGTCCCTCCACCGTCTCGATGACCCGCTGCCCCAGCTCCCCCGCCCCGATGACCAGGATGGACTTGAGGTTGTGCCCCCGGCGGCGCACCTCGCTGAGCACGTAGCGGAACGCCAGCCGGCTGCACGTCACCAGCACGAACGAGTAGACGATGAAGATGCCCAGCGTCAGGCGCGAGTAGCGCTCACGCACGAAGTACGTCAGCGCGACCAGGATGAGCGTGGCGGTGATGGTGGACTTGAAGACCTCGAACACCTCGCCGGTGTTCGTGCGCGACCGGTTCGTCTCGTACAAGCGCCCCTGCTTGAACGTCACCGGGAAGATGACCAGCACCATCAGCAGCGAGACGAGCGTGTCCTCCCAGGGGGGCACGCCCTCCGTCACCGGCACGATGCCGGAGAAACGCGTCACGTACGCGAGCCCGAAGGCCATCGCGAGCATGACCATGTCCGCCACAACCTTGATGGACGTGTAGAAGCGCTGGAGACGACTGAACACGCCTGGACTCCTGTGACTTGGTCAACGGGGCGCCACCCCACTGCAAGACTCGCACCCCGCCTTCGCGAGCACGCCTCTTGCCCGACTCCCTTCGACGCGCGGGCGTCGTAACACAGAAAACTCTGTGAAACCGAAGAGTTACCGGTTCATCCACGAACGAGTGACGAGGGGTGGACACTCGCTGACGACGAATCACGGAGACGGGGATGACAGCGGCGTCACACCCGCGCCGTGGACGCTGGGGATTTCCTCGACACCCTGAGGAGGCCCTCCACCTCCGCGAGCATCGCGCGCTGGAAGTGGCCCCTCGAGAAGCGCTCCGCCTGCGCGCGCGCCGCCCTCGGTTGGAAGCCGGCCTCCCAGGTCTCGAAGCGCCGCACCGCCTCCATGAGCGACTTTGCCGTCTGCTCTGGAAAGAAGACTCCGCTCTCAGCGGTCACCGTCTCCAGCGCGCCGCCGCGGCCGTAGGCGATGACGGGGCGGCCGGTGGCCTGGGACTCGAGCGGGGTGATGCCGAAGTCCTCCTCGGGCGTGAAGATCAGGGCGCGAGCGTCGCGGTAGAGGGACGGCAGTGCGTCGTCCGGGACGTTGCCGAGGAAGCGGATGTTCGGCGGGGGCGCGCCGGACGTGAGCTTCGCGGCCTCCTGGCCCGTGCCCACGACCCACAGGGGCGCGCCCAGCTCGCGGAACGCCTCGAGCGCGATGTCGAGCCGCTTGTAGGGCGCGAACGCGCCGAGCCACAGGAAATAGCCGCCGCGACCGCCGCCCTCCAGCGGCACGCGGGCGAAGCGCTCCAGGTCCACCGGCGGGTGGACGACCGCGGCCTCCCGGCCCCAGAAGCGCGCCACCTTGGCGGCGACGTGGTGGCTGTTGACGACGAAGCGGTCCACCCGTTGCGCCGACGCGCGATCCCACCGCTGGAGCCACGGTCGCACCGCGTGGGCGGCGGCGCGCACCGGCAGCCGCGCGCGCCCCGGTCCGAAGTAGTCGTCGAACAGGTCCCACATGTACCGCATGGGCGCGTGCACGTAGCTCAGGTGCGGCGTGCCGGGCGGCGCGCGCAGCCCCTTCGCGACGCAGTGGCTGGAGGAGAGGACCAGGTCGTAGTCCCCCTGGAGGCGCAGCGACTCGATGGCGCGCGGCATCGCGGGGAGGAAGTGCCGGTAGCGAGCGTGGATGCCGGGGACGTGTTGGAGGAACGAGGTGAAGATGCGCCGGGATTCGATGGCGGGCGACTGGCTGCCGGGCTTGTGGATGAGGGTGTAGATGTCCGCGTCGGGCAGGGCTTCGCAGAGCGCGTCGAGGACGCGCTCACCGCCGCGGTGGGTGACGAGCCAATCGTGGACCAGGGCAACCTTCACGCTGGCGGCTTCTAGCATCCAAGGCCGACCTGTGCAGACAACCGTGAACAGGCGCCCGTCCACCTGCTGCCCACGACGCTCGCGCGTGTGGTAGGCGGGGAGCGTGGCCCACGTCCTCCTCGACCTGCGCATGGTGCGCGGCCGCCTGCACGGCATCGCCCGCTACGCGCTGGAGCTGGCCCGGCGCGCGCCGGCGCTCGCGCCGGACCTGCGCTTCTCCGCCCTGGTGCCGCCCCAGGGCCTGCCTGGGGACCTGGGAGGGCTCGCGCCCCGGCTCCCCCTCCACCGCGCGCGGGCGGGGTTCCTGTCGCCGTTCGAACAACCCGCCCTGGCCCTGGACCTCACCCAGCTCGCGCCCGACGTCTTCCACGCCACCTCCTTCGCCCTCCCCCTCTTCTGGAGTGGCCGGCTCGTGGCCACGCTCCACGACGCCAACCACGTCGTGCTCGCGGACCAGTACACCCCGGCCCAGTCGCTGTACTACCGCGTCGTGGTGGGGCCGCGCGCGAAGCGGGCCTCCGCGCTGGTGACGGTGTCCGAGTTCTCGCGCGAGGAGCTGGCGCGGCACCTCGGCCTGTCGCCCTACCGGTTGCAGGTGATTCCCAATGGCGTGGACGCCCGCTTCCAGCCCCCCACGCCCGCGGAGGCCCGGGCCTTCCGGGCGCGCCACGAGCTGCCGGAGCGCTACGTGGCGGCGGTGGGCAACGCGAAGGCGTTCAAGAACCTGGCCCTGTTGGGACGCTTCGCCGGGGAGCTGCCGGTGCCCGTCGTCCTGCTCGCGGGCAAGGGCGCGGTGGCGCACGAGCTGGGGTTGCACGAGAACGTGCTCGACCTCGAGGAGCTGCCCGAGGCGGACATGCCGCTGTTCTACGGCTCGGCGGCGGCGCTGCTCCTGCCCTCCCGCTACGAGGGCTTCGGCCTGCCCGCCCTGGAGGCGATGGCGACGGGCTGCCCCGTCCTGGTGGCGGACGCCACCGCGCTGCCGGAGGTGGTGGGCAACGCGGCGGTGAAGCTCCCGCCCAACGACGCCCAGGCCTGGTGCGACGCCACGCTGCGCGTGCTGCGCGACGACGGCCTGCGCGTCGAGCTGGCGGAGCTGGGCCGCGAGCGCGCCGCGCGCTTCACCTGGGACGAGTGCGCCCGGAAGACGGTGGCCGTGTACCGGCGCGTGCTGGAGTCCCGCGCGGACCTCGCGCGCTGAGGCCCGTCAGCCGGGGCGGCCCGCGGGCCTGTCCCTCAGCACCTCGCTGCCGTCGCACAGCCCCAGCCCCCACATGAGCGCGAACGACAGGTGGACGCTCGTGTGGAACGGCAGGTAGTGCACCAGCGCGAGGATGTGGAAGCCCACGAAGGACAGGAGGGCCCCCGTCGCCGCGAGCGAGCCCGCCCGGTGGCGCCGCACGAGCGCCCACCCCAACAGCACGTGCACCGCGAGCAGCAGCACCAGCCCCACCAGGCCCGTCTCCGCCCATGTGGTGAGCCACAGGTTGTGCGAGTCGGTGGCCAGCAGCTCGGTGATGCCGGACTGCGCCTGGTTCGCCAGCGCGGCGCTCTTGTGGTTGCCGAAGCCCACGCCCACCCATGGGTGCTCGCGCACCAGGCTCCAGCCCACGGACATGGCCAGCTCTCGCTCGCCGCCGTAGATGTTGCCCAGCGCCTTCCCCATCCGGGCGCGCCACGCGGACGAGGAGAGGACGACCACCACCAGCAGCGCGATGAGGACCAGGCCCACCTTGCGCAGCGTGCCGTGGACGAGCAGCAGCAGCGCCACCACGCTCACGAGCAGCGCCGCGCCCAGGGCGGCCCTCGCGTAGGCGTTGTAGATGGACATCAACATGCCCAGCACCACCGCGCCCGCCAGCAGGCGGCGCCGCGCGACCTCGGAGCCACCGAGGATGGCCAGCGCCGGACCGAGCGCGGCGATGGCGCCGTGCGCGAAACGCAGGCGGTGGAAGAAGATACCGCCCGCCGCGTAGCGCGGGGACGCCTCCGTGCCGAAGTTCTCGTGCAGCCGGCTCAGGTTCAGCTTGAGGAAGGCCGGTGGCTCCCAGGGCCAGCGCACCCGGCTCTGGAACATGCCCAGCGCCGCCGCGAACAACCACCCCGCCGCCACCGTCCCGGCCAGCGCCATCCACGGCACGCCCACCGAGCCGATGGACGCCACGGCCGCGCCCGCCACCGAGTCCAGCACCTGCCCATAACGCGCCGAGCGGGGCCACCCACTGGCGGTGCCCGTCGCGAGCGCCAGCGCGGGCGACACCAGTTGCCATGCGCACAGCGCCATGCTGGCGAACACGTAGGCGCGGACATCCGGCGCCAACCTCAGCTGCCGGCGGGCCGCCAGCACCAGCGCCAGGAGCACCGCCGCCGCCGCGGCCACCTGGAGCACCACCTCCGCGAGCACCAACCCCACGGCCCACATCACCAGGACGGCGGCGACAGCGAGGCGGAGGCGCGGCTCCAGCGAGGGCCGGGAGGAAGGGTCCATGGAGGGTGACACGCTATCTCACCGCGAGGAATCGGCGAGGAACGTGGAGATAGCCCTCTCGGTTCAACCAAAGCGCCGCCGCCGCCACCACGAGCAGGACCACGGGGGTCCAGGCCGCCACCAGGGGCGACAGCCGCTCGGTGAGCACCAGGGTCCGGCACACCATCATCAAGCCCCACATGGCCACCGCCACGAGCAACCCTTCGACGATGGCGGCCGTCAGGTGGCCGCGCCGGTTCGCGCGCAACGCCAACCCCACCCCGAGCAGCGCCGCGGGCAGGGCCGCGAGTGGATACGCGAAGCGGTTGTGCAGCGCGAGTTCGTACTGCTTCGTCTCCAGCCCCACGTCCCGGCGCGCGACGATCTGCTCGCGCAACACCGGCACGCGCATCTGCTCCGGACGCCCCGGACGGATGCGGAAGGCGGAGGCCTCGATGCCCAGGTCGTACTCGGCGCTCTCCAGGTTGCGCACCGTGGTGTGCTCCTCCCCGGAGAAGGAGCGCTCCACCACGCCCTCGAGCCGCCAGCGGGTGCCCCCCAGCGACGTCATCCCGGCGGCGTCCAGCCGCTTCACCAGCTTGAACTCGCGCGACAGCGTGAAGATGGAGACGTCCTGGAAGCCGTCCTGGGCGCTCCCGGAGCGGAGGAAGAAGATGCTGTCCCCGCGGCGGAACCGCTGCTTCGGGGAGTAGTAGAAGTTGTAGTCCCCCCAGCGGTTGAAGCGCTGCGTGGTGATTTCGTCGACGCGCCGCCCGGCGTGGGTGGCGACGTATTCATCGAAGGCCACCAGGCCCGTGCAGGCCACCAACCCACAAGCCAGCACCGGCGCGTAGAGCGCGGACGGCCCGAAGGTCAGCGCCCGGATGGCCGTCACCTCGCCCTTCTTGCGCAGCGCGGACACCGTCGTCCCGGCCGCCAGCAGCAGCGCCGCCGGCCCCAGTTGCTGCACCGCCATGAGGGCCTTGTAGCCATACAGCTTGGCCGCATCCAGCGCCCAGCCCTCGCCCGTGTACGTCTTCGCGCGGTCCACGAAGTCCACCACCACGAAGACGAGCACCAGGCCGCCGAGGATGCCCAGTATGAAGCCCAGGTAGTTGCGCAACACGTAGCCGAAGAGTGTCAGCCTCACCGGACCGTCCCCGAGCGGCTCACCCGATAGAGGGCCACCGCGCCCACCAGCATGAAGACGACGTTCGCGAGCTGTCCCGCCACCACCACCGGCAGCTTGCCCTGCTGGCCGAGCTGCTCGAAGGCGCGGCTCAGCAGGTAGTAGAAGACGTAGCCTCCCAGCGTCAGCAGGTAGCCCCACGCCCGCCCCGCCTGACGCCGGCCGATGGCGAGCGGCGTCCCCAGCAAGGCGAAGGCGATGGGGGCCAGCGAGCCACCGAGCCGGCTGTGCAGCGCCATGAGGATGGTGCGCGAGCTCTCGCCCTTCGCCTCGGCCTCGCGCGCGGCCTCCAGCAGCTCACCGGGCGTCAGCTCCTCCTTCGAGGACGTGAAGCGCCCCCGCTTGCTCATCGAGGCCCCCACGCCCACGCTGATCTCCGCGCCGTCGAAGTGGATGACGTTGTAGTCCTTGGACTCGCGGCCCGAGCGGTGGACCTCGCCGTTCTCCAGCGCGAAGCGCAGCACCTCCCCACTGTTGGACGTGCCGACCTGCCCGCGGTGCGCCAGGACGAGCATGGGCGAGCTGGGCTCGCGCTCGTCCTGCAGGAGCACGTTCGTCCACTTGCCGTCGGCCGTCGACACCTGCTCCGTGTAGAGCGTCAGCTTGCTGAGGTCCTCGTAGAAGACGCCGGGCTTCACGTCGCCCACCACGTTCTTGCGGATGACCTCGCTCACCAGCAGCTTCACCCCCGTCAGCCCCCAGGGCTGGGCGGTGGACGTCAGCAACAGCATGAACAGGCTGATCGCCAGCGCGACCCCGAGCGGCGCCGCCAGCAGCCGCATGGGCCCAATGCCCAGCGCCTGGAGCGCCGTCAGCTCCCGGTCCTCGCCCATCCGTCCCAGGCCCAGCAGGATGGCCAGCAGGAACGCGACGGGCAGCGCCGTCATGAGGAAGTGCGGCGTCAGGTAGGCCACCAACCGCCCCAGGTCCATCACCGTGACGGACGACCCCAGGAGCACGTCCGTGCCGCGCAGGAACTGCATCACGAACAGCAGCAGGAACATGAACGCCACCCAGACACCGAGCGGCACCAGCAGCTCCCGGAGCAGGTAGCGTGAGATGCGCGTCACGACGCGGCCTTCAGTCCCTTCGCGCCGATGTCACGGCGGAAGTGCATGCCGTCGAAGCGCACCGCCGCCACCGCCGCGTAGGCCCGCTCGCGCGCCCGCGCCAGGTCCTCGCCCCGCGCGCACACCGTGAGCACCCGGCCGCCGCTCGTCACCAGCGCGTCCGCGCGCTGCTCCACGCCGGCCAGGAACACCGTGGCGTCCGCCGGCACCGCGTCCAGCCCGTCGATGCGCTGCCCCTTGCGCGGCGCCTCGGGATACCCCTCCGCCGCCACCACCACGCCCACCGAGGCGCCCGGTGCCACGGCCAGCGTCCGCGCCTCCAGTTGCCCCCGCGCGCACGCGTCCACCAGCGGCAGCAGGTCCTCACCGAGCTGCATCATCAACACCTGCGTCTCCGGGTCCCCGAAGCGCGCGTTGAACTCCAGCACCTTCGGCCCGCTGCGCGTCAGCATCAGCCCCGCGTAGAGCACGCCCCGGAAGCCGAGCCCGCGCCGCCGCAGCACGGCCAGCGTGGGGGCGATGACCTGCTCGCCCACCTGGGCCAACTGCGCCGCGTCGAGGAAGGGCGCGGGAGCATAGGCACCCATGCCGCCGGTGTTCGGCCCCGTGTCGCCGTCCCCGACCCGCTTGTGGTCCTGCGACAGGGGCAGCATCGCGTAGCGCTCGCCGTCACACAGCGCCATCGCGGAGACCTCCTCGCCCTCGAGCACCTCCTCCAGCACCATGCGCTGGCCGGAGTGGCCCATCGCCGCCACCGCGCGCACCGCCTCGCGCGCGGCCTCCACGTCGTGCGCGACGATGACGCCCTTGCCCGCGGCCAGCCCGTCCGCCTTCACCACGATGCGGCCCTGCGCCACCGCGTAGGCCTCCGCCTCGGCCGCGTCCGTGAAGGTGCGGAAGGCCGCGGTGGGCACGCCCGCCTCGGCCATGATCTCCTTGGCGAACGCCTTGCTCCCCTCGATGAGCGCCGCGCCCGCCACCGGCCCGAAACAGGGGATGCCCGCGGCGGCCAGGGCGTCCGCCACGCCCGCCACGAGCGGCGCCTCCGGCCCCACGACGACGAGGTCCACCGCCTCGCGACGCGCGAGCGCCACGACCTCGTCGGGCACCTCGGCTCGCACCGGAACGTTGGTGGCGACCCTCGCCGTCCCCGGGTTGCCCGGCGCGCACAAGAGCCGGGTCAGTCGAGGACTCTGGGCCAGCTTCCACGCCAGCGCGTGTTCACGGCCTCCGGAACCGAGCAGCAGGACCTTCACATCCACCTCACCGTTCCAACTGGTAGAGCATCCGCTTGGCGGTGAGGTAGGCGGGGTCCAACCCCACCACGCTCACCAGCTCCGCCCTCGCCTCGTCACGGCGCTGAGGAACCTCGAGTGCGGCCAGGCGCGCCTTCGCGGACAGCAGCGTCGGCGCCTGGCCCAGCGCGTCGCGCAGGGAGCGCTTCGCCGGCTCCGCCTGTCGAGCGTCCTCCGCCAGCGCCAGGCCCTGGGCCAGGTTCGCCACGGGCAACTGTCGCCCGCCCACCGCGATGGCCCGCGCCGCCAGCGTGCGCGCCTCCGCGGCGTTGTCCCTGCGCAGCGCGATGAGCGACCGGTACGACAGCGCGCTCGCGTTGTTCGCGTCCGCCTCCAGCACGTCGCGGAAGAGCCGGTCCGCCGTGTCGAGCTCGCCCTGGTGGAAGCGCACCAGCCCCTCGTACAAGAGCTTGCTGGGCTCGTCGGAGCGCTCGGCGGGCGGATGGATGATGCCCTCCACCCCCTTCACCGTCTCCGCCGGCCGCATCCAGAAGCGCGTCACCAGGAGCCGGGGCTCCAGGCGGAGCGGGTCGCCGTTGAGCGCCTGGTTCAGGACGCGGAACGCATCCTCGCGCCGCTTCGCCGCCATGGCCGCCACACCCTCCAGCAGCCGCGCGTCGAGCCGCCGCGAGTCCAGGTGCGACGCCGCCTGGAAGCGCTCCACCGCCTCCAGGGGCTTCTGCTCCAACAACAGGAGCCGGCCCTCCAGCACCTTCTCCAGCGCGGAGTCCTCCATCCGCCCCTGCAGGCCCGACAGGTGCTCGCGCGCCTTCGCCGCGTCCTTCTTCTCCAGCGCCACGAGGAAGACCTGCAGGCGCGCCGGGGCCAGGTCCTTCACCAACCCCAGGGCCTCCTCCGCCGCCTTCAGCCCCGCCTCGCTGTTGCCCGTGGCGCGCTCGGCCGCCGCCAGATGCACGAGCACGTCCGCCACGTCGCGGTCGGCGTAGCGCCCCCGGTTCTTCAGCAGCGCGCGCAACTCCCGCACACCCGCCGCGGCGTTGCCCTCCGACTGGTAGCGCAGCGCCGCGAGCGGCAGCAGCGCCCTGAGCTCGGTGGCGTCCGCCTTCACCCGGGCCTCGTACAGCTTGCGGGCCTCGGAGACCTCACCGACCTCCTGGTAGATGCGGGAGATGGCCGCGAGGCTGTCCCAGTCCTTCGGGTCCTCCGCCAGCCGCTTGCGCAACGTCTCCAGCGCGAGCCGGTACTCTCCCGCCGACTCGTGCGCGAGCGCGCGGTAGAACTGGATGCGCTTGAAATCCGGCGCGAGCTTCTGCGCGGCGTCGAAGTGCTGTCGCGCGAGACCACCCGACGAGGACAGGTACACGCGCCCCAACACCAGATGCGCCTCCGCCTTCTGCGCGTCGGCGGCCTGGGCGTGCGCGAGCGTCTCCTCCGCCAGCGTCTTCGCCTCCCGCAGCGGCTCCTCCTGGCGCGTGCGCGTCAGCAGCAGGTTCGCGTGCGCGAGCAGCAGCGCCGGCGTGCGTCCCGCGCGGGACTCGGAGGCCTCGACGAGCGAGCGCGCCTCCTGGAAGGTCGCGTCGTCCAGCCCGGCCCCGCGCCCCAGCGCCACCGCCTGCACGTAGCCGGCGATGGCCGCGTCGCTCGACGGGTCCAGCAACAACGCCTGCTGGAAGGACTCCTCCGCCTCGGCGTACGCGAAGCGCTCGTCTCGCGCGAGCTGGGCCTGGCCATCCGCGAGCCGCTCGGCTCCCGTGCCCTCCAGCTCCAGGTACTTCAACTTCCAGCGAGGCAGCACCGCCTGCACCGCCTCCGGGATGCCGGGCGCGACGGGCGCCTGCGCCTGACGCCGGGCCTCCTCCTGCCGCGAGTAGAAGAGGTAGCCGCCGCCCGCCAGCACGAGCAGCGCGCCGATTCCCCCGACGAGCCCCCAGCGCAGCCCCGGACGCGAGCCCGTCGCCTGCTTCGCCGCGGAGCCCGAGCGGATGCCCGAGTTGCGCGACACACCGGAGACGGCCGCCGCGCGCTGCCCGCTGCGAGGCTCGGCCCCCAGCTCCGGCGCGGCCGCGCTCCGTGGATTGCTGCGCGGCTCGGAGCCCAGCGGCGGCGCCATCACCCCGCGAGGCATCACCTCCACGGTGCCACTGCCATCCCCATCCTCGGGAGAGGACAGGGGCGGCAGGAAGTCCACCGCCCCACCGGGCACCGCCGCCGGCGGAGGCTCCACGGCCTTCGCCTTGGGCGCGCCCCCGGACGACTCGCGCTGACGACAGTCGTCACACGTCCCGAGCGCCTGGTCGAACGGGTCCGCCAGCGGCTTGCCGCAACTGCGACAGCCCATCGTCGCGGGCTTGGCCGCCGGCGCCGGAGCCGCGGGCGCACGTGCGGACGGAGGAGGCGAGACGGAGACGGGCACCGCGCCCGGCGCCGCGGAGACACGCGCCACGGGCGCGGGAGGCGCCGCGGGCGCCGGCCCCAGGAAGTCGAGCAGCGGGTCGCTTCCCGCTGGCGACGCCGCGGGAGTGCCCAGGTCCGCGAACGGATCCACCGGCGGCGACGACGCCGGCTTCGGAGCGGGCATCGCGCCGAAGTCCGCGAAGAGGTCCGCGTCCGGAGCCGCCGCGCCGCCGAACGCGGGACGGGCCACCTCCGTCGGTGCCTGGCTGTTGCCGTCCCCACCGAGCAGGTCGTCCGTGGACGCAGCGGGAGGGGCCGCGGCCTGCGCCGAGGGAGCCGCGGCGGCGGGACGCGACGCGGGAGCCGGCACGTCCGCGGAAGGGACGGCCGAGGGATCGCGCCGGACGAGCTGGAGGTTCCGGCAGCGAGGACATTGCGCGCGAACGCCTTTGGCCGTGATCAGTCGATCATCGATCGCGTAGGCAGCCGCGCATTTCTGGCAGACGATGCGCATGAGTCAGTGCCGGAAGTGTCGCACTCCGGTCACCACCATGGCCATCCCATGTTCATCGGCCGCGGCGATGACCTCGGGATCCCGCACCGAGCCTCCGGGCTGGATGACGCAGGTCGCCCCGGCCCGTGCCGCCTCGTCCAGGCCGTCCCGGAAGGGGAAGAAGGCGTCCGAGGCCACGGCGCTGCCCTTGAGTGCCGCTCCGCCACGCTGCATGGCGATGCGCACCGAATCCACCCGGTTGGTCTGTCCGCCGCCCTGGGCCAGGAGCTGGGTGCCCGAGGAGAAGACGATGGCATTGCTCTTGACGTGCTTGCAAACCCTCCAGGCGAAGCGCAGCGCCCGCTCCTCCTCCGGGGTGGGGGCCCGCTTGGAGACCACCTTCCACGTCAGCTCCGGCTCCACCGCGTCCCGGTCCATGAGGAGCAGGCCGCCGGACACGCTCCGCCCGTCGAGCTGGGCCCGGGGCCGGGCGTCCGGGGAGGCCAGGGCGGGGCCCGCCTCCAACAGGCGCAGGTTCTTCTTCGCCCCCAGCACCTGGAGCGCGGCCGGGGCGTAGGACGGCGCGATGACCGCCTCCAGGAACGTCTCCGCCATCGCCTGGGCGGTGGCCTCGTCCACCTCGCGGTTGAAGGCCACGATGCCGCCGAAGGCGGACACCTCGTCCACCGCCCGGGCCGTGCGGTACGCCTTCACCAGCGCGTCGTCCACCGCCACGCCACACGGGGTGTTGTGCTTGATGATGACCGCCGCGGGCTTCTGCGGGAACTCGAGCACCAGCCCCAGCGCCGCGTCCAGGTCCAGGATGTTGTTGTACGAGAGCTCCTTGCCCTGGAGCACCCTGGCGAACCCCACCGTGGGCTCCGCCGGGGCCGAGTGCTCCCGGTAGAAGGCGCCGCGCTGGTGGGGGTTCTCGCCGTAGCGCAGGTCCTGCGCCTTGCGGAACGACAGCGACAGCTCGCCGGGGAAGGGCTCGCCCGCCTGGGCGGACAGCCACGCGGAGATGGACGCGTCATAGGCCGCCGTGTGCGCGAAGGCCTTGCGCATCAGCGCGCGGCGCGTCTGCTCGCCCACCGCCTTGTCGCGCTCCAGCTCCGCCAGCACCGGCCCGTAGTCGTCCGGGTCCACCACGATGGCCACGTGGCGGAAGTTCTTCGCGGAGGCGCGCACCATCGCCGGCCCGCCGATGTCGATCTGCTCGACGACGTCCGCCTCCGCCGCGCCCGCCGCCACCGTCTGGCGGAACGGGTAGAGGTTCACCGCGACCAGGGAGATGGGCTCGATGCCGTGCGCCTTCATCTCCTCGCGGTCCGCCTCGAGCTCCAGCCGGCCGAGGATGCCGCCGTGGATGCGCGGGTGGAGCGTCTTCACGCGGCCCCCGAGTATCTCCGGGCTATGCGTGTGCTCGGACACCTGCGTGGCGGGGACGCCGGCGCCCTTGAGCGCCTCGAGCGTCCCTCCCGTCGACAGCAGGCGGAAGCCCAGGCGGACCAACCCCTGGGCGAAGGGGACCAGACCTCGCTTGTCGGAAACGCTCAGGAGTGCCAGCACGTGTGCGCCTCGGTGTGCGGGGAGCGGCGGTAGTAGCAACCACCCCCAGGGGTGTCAACGCAACACGTCGGGCAGCGTCGGCGGGTGAAACCCGCCGGTATTCTCAGGGCTTACGCGCCGAAGCAGGCGGCTCGGCCTCGGTGGCCTCGCGCAGCTTCATGAGGCCGCGCGTCTCCACCTGGCGGATGCGCTCACGGGTGAGGTTCATGATCTCCCCCACCTCCTCGAGCGTGATGCCGCCCTTCTCCGCCACGTCCAGGGCGCAGGTGTGCTCCAGCTCCCAGATCTCCTTGTCCGGGAAGTTGAGCTTGATGGACCCCGTCTCCGGATTCACGTCCAGATACAGGTTGTGCTTGCAGGAGACGAACATGCACGGGCGCGGGCCGTTGACACAATCGGCGCGCGTGCGCGGGCGCGTATCGTCCATCTGCTTGAGCAGGTCCGCCTCTTCCGGGTCCACCTGCCCGGTGAGTCGGCGACGACGCAGGTCGCGCGCCATCTCCTTGCGCGACATCGTCTTGGACCGTCGGCGCTCCTGCGCCAGGTCCTCTGCCTGGTCTCCGCCCTCCTCCACTTGCTTCACTTCCGACATGTCCCCTCCACGTGAGGCCAGTCTACCCGGGTCCACCAGTTCCAGGGCCGGCATCTTATTGCGAACTCATCGATTCGTCTGCGCGAGCTGTGACAGCGCTGCCCAGCCGGGCCACGTCCCGGACCAGATCCTGCGCTCTTTGCCGCAGGGTTGCCAACTCCGCTTCGAGCGTCCGACGGTGCTCGCCCCCGAACGCGCGCTCCCCCAGCTCCTCCGCCAGCCCATCCAATAGACCACCGAGCTCCCGCTCCACCTGGTCGATGTGGTTGCGGTGGAAGACGAAGGACCGCTTGATGTCCTCCAGGGTGTGGCCCTCCGCCATCATCTTCTTGATGACATTGATACGGCGCACAGCCTCGACCGGGTAGAGCCCGAGGCTCCCCTGGTGCTTGCCCTTCCGCCCCACCCGACGGCTCCGCGGTAGCAGCCCCGCCTGGACGTACTTGCGGAACGTGGCCTCCGACAGCCGGACGCCCCTCGGACGGAAGATCTCCAGGATTGCGCTCGCGGGCAGACCTCCCGCGTTCTCTTGCTCAATCCGAGCGATTTCGTCGGGAGCCAGCAGGTCCATCGGTTCCATTGAATATAAGCTACTGAGAAGAGGACACTGAGTGCCAGAATCGGCCCTTCGGTGTCAAGGCAGACCGCTACAGGTCCGTTGCGCTGTTGGCCAGCTCACGACTCGTGAGAAGGCACTCCGGTGCGAACAGGGCTTCGTCAGGGGTGATGGGTCGCGCCGCACCAGGACGTGCGCGTCGACGCGGGTGGTCTCGGACTCACCGCGAGGACGACATGAACGGCTGCGCAGTGCGGGGACCCGTCGGCGACACGCGCGCCAGCGGACGGGGCTTCGTCGCGTCGCGTGTATCGAGACAGGGGATGTGCGGAACCACGGGCGCGAGCGGGACGCCACCCGTGCGCCGCGCGGTGGGCGTCATCCCATCGAGGACGACAGCCGCGCCGTCAGCGAGGACGGGCCGGACGGAACTCGCGGGTGACGGTGCCGCCCGCGGTGATGGTGACGTCGAAGCGCTTCTCTCCCGACGGGTGCTGGAAGAGCAGCTTGTGCTCGCCGGGAGACAGCTTGTAGGTGGCGCGCCCGGAGACCTCACCGAGCCGACGACCATCGAGGAAGACGGTCGCGTAGGGCGTGGCTCGGATGATGAGCGTCCCCGTCGTCACGGGGGCCTCGGCTTGGGCCGACGTGCGCACCGCGACCTCCGCCACGGGTCGCGGCTCGGGAGCGAGCTCCGCCTCGCGCTTCAATCCCTCGACCTCCGCGGCGACCTCCGACGACACCGCTCCGGGTGGAACGAGCACCGCTCCGGGGGGCGTCACGGTGGACTTCGTGGCCCCGTCCGAGGGTGCACCGAGGACAGGCGTCGGAGGACCCGCTTCGTCCCGCGCGCGTCCCCGAGCGACCTGCGCTTCGTTGGCGGGGGACGTGGTCGCCTCCGGCTCCGCGCCATCGACCGCTGCGCCACCGAAGCGGCTCAGCGCCACCGCGCCGACAACGACGACCAACCCCACGCCGACGGCGAGCCCCATGGCGGAGCGGCGCCACCACGGCGTGGGCTGGGGCGCACCGGAGGGGGACGGTTCGGTGATGGTCGGCACCTCGCCGCTCGCGGCGGGCAACCGGTAGAGCGGCTCCGTCGCATGGACCTCGAGGGCCTCCCGCGACGAAGACTCCGAAGCCACGATTCCTCCCTCGACCACGCGTGGCAGCTCCGGACGGCTCGTGCTCCGGGCACGACCAAGAGCGCCCTCTCCTGCCGCCCCGGAAGCCCCTTCGGCCACCCGTGGCAGCTCCGGACGGCTCGTGCTCCGGGCACGACCAGGAGCGCCCTCTCCTGCCGCCCCGGAAGCCCCTTCGGCCACCCGTGGCAGCTCTGGACGGCTCGGGCTCCGGGCACGACCAGGCGCTCCCTGCCCCTCAGCCCCAGAATCCGCTTCAGCCACCCGTGGAAACTCCGGACGGCTCATGCTCCGGGCACGACCAGGAGCGCCCTCTTCTGCCGCCCCGGAAGCGCCCTCGAGGCCCGTGGCCGCATCGACGTCCTCGGACACCGCACCCGCGCCGGGGAGCACGGCCATGGCATCGGGACGACTCGGACGCCGCGCCGCGTTCGCGCTCCCATCGGGGATGGACGCAACGGCCTCGCCCCGGGAGCGGCTGGGCGTTCGGGTCGGGACGGCGACCTCTTCGGGCGCGGACGGCGCCACGGAGGGAGTGCCCTCCGGACGGCTCGGTCGAACGGCGGCGATGGGGGCCGCCACGGGCGGCAGCGGGCGAGGCACCGGAGACGAGGCCACCGCGGGCAGCGGCAGCATCGGCGTGGCCATGGGTGGCAACGGCACGGAGACCTCGATGGGCGCCTCCTCCCGTCGGGGCAACACGAAGGTGGACGCGTCGAAGTCCTCGTCGGGCGACAGCGCCCGCGCGGCACCGACCCGCCCCGCGGACATCACCGCGGTAGGCTCGCGCGCCACGGGGCTGCGCACCGCGTCCGCGCCAGGCACCGGCCCGCCCTCTACGACGTGGGTGCGCTCCTGCACCGTGGGGAGCGCCTGGGTGATGCTGGAGGGGAACACGCGGCGCATGTACGCGCCCAGGTCGGTGTCATCCACCGACCGCGCATGCTTCAGCACGCTCTGGGCCAGCGCCCGCTCCAACTCCCCCGCCGTCTGGAAACGGGCCTCCGGCGCCCGGTCGAGCGCTCGCATCACCGCGGCGTCCAGTTCGGGGGGCACGTCCGGGTTGAGCCGGGCCGGCGGCGGAATCACGCTGTGCTGCACCGCGCGCAGCACCGCCAGCTCCGAATCACCGTCGAAGAGCCGGCCTCCCGTGAGCATCTCCCACAGCACCACGCCCAACGCGAAGGTATCCGTGCGCGAGTCCACCGCCTCGCCGCGCGCCTGCTCCGGCGACATGTACGCGAACTTGCCCTTGAGCACGCCAGGCTGCGTGAGCTTCTTGCCCGCCTTGGCGATGCCGAAGTCCGTCAGCTTCACCGCGCCGTCGTAGGACAGCAGGACGTTGTGGGGTGTGACATCCCGGTGCACCAGGTCCAGCGGTTGACCGTTCACCTTGAGGCGGTGCGCGTAGTGCAGCCCCCGCGCCACCTCCGCGCCGATGTGGGCCACCAGCATGGGCGGCACCGGGTCCATCAGCTCCTTGCTCCGCCGTCGCAGCTCCCACAGCGAGCAGCCGCGCACGTACTCCATCGCCAGGTAGTACGTGTCCTCGTGCTTGTCGAAGTCGAAGATCTGCACCACGTTGGCGTGGTTGAGCCGCGAGGCCAGCCGCGCCTCCGCGATGAACATCCCGACGAAGTCCGGGTCGCTCGCGAGGAAGGCTCGCACCCGCTTGATGACGACCTCCTTCTCGAAGCCCTCCGGCCCGCGCGCGGTGCACAGGTAGATCTCCGCCATCCCGCCCTCGGCGAGCTTGCGACGGACGACGTACTTGCCGACTTGCGTACCCGCTTCGAGCGTCAAGGGAGCATCCCGGAGGTGCCTATTCGAACTTCACGCTCACCACGTTGAGGTCGATGGGCTTCACTTCGATACGCCGACTGAGCGTCTTCTTGAGGTCGGGATTGAAGAACTTGCAGTCATACGTCCCGACCCGCAGCTCCACCGCCTCGAAGGGCGTCTCCCCCAGCTTCTTCCCCCCACACGTCACCTCCGCCCAGGGCTGCACGGCGAAGCGCACGCGCGCCGTCCGCGTCTCCACGCGAGGCTCCGGCCGAGGCACGCGGACCACCGGGGGCGCTGGGGGCGGCGCCACCCGGGCCTCCTGCTGGAGTGAGAAGCGCTCCAACTGCTCGGGGCCCTCGCCCACCTTCACGGTCCGCTCGCTCGGCTGGTGCCGCGCGGCCTCCACGCGGATGGCCATGGCCACGCCCTGCGGCACCTCCAACACCACGGGCGCCGCGCCCTGCTGACGCCCGTCCACGTAGACGATGGACTGCGAGGGCTCCGCCTCGACGCGCAGCCGGACCCTGGTCGCCACCGGCGCGCTCTCGACGGGGGGCTCGGTCGCGGTCGCCGGCTCGACCCGCGTCTCGGGCACCGGGGCCTGCTGGTGCGGACTGGGCACCAGCCGCAGGACACCCAACGCCACCGGGCCGGACCCGCGCACCTCCACCTCCGTGCGCAGCTCCTGGTATCCCTCCCGCGACACCACCAGCGGATAGCGCCCCTCGGCCACCGACGGCAGCGTCACCGGCGTGCGCTCGGGCAGCTCGCGGCCGTCGAACACCACCCGGGCGCCGGAGGGCTCGGACTCCACCCGCACCGAAGCGGACGTCGAGGCCCCCGGCCGCAGCCAGGTCCACAACAGCACGCACACCACGAGCACCAGGCACGCGCCGGTGATCCACACCACCATCCGGGGAGACTGCGGCGGAGGCTCCGCCGGACGCGCACCGTCCGCCGCGGCCTTCGCCTTCCGGCCGGGGCGGGACATCCCCAGGGACAGCGTGGGGACGTCCTCCTCCTCCATGCCGTCGTCCCCGCCCATCGGAAGCTGCAGCGCGGCGCGGGACAACCGGGGCGGCGGCGACGCCAGCTCCGGCATCGCCAGCGTGGGCGCGTCCTCCTCCACCTGATGCGGGACGGCGGGCCCCTGCCGCGTCATCGAGCGCGACTCCCCGCCCCCGTCCGAGTCCCGGGGCGGGAAGTGCGTCACGCGCGAGGCGGCCCGCGTCTCCGAGGCGACCTTGATGTCGGTCAGCGTCGCCCGGGACGCGGCGCGCCCGTCGAGCGTGGGCGCCTCCTCCTCCCCGCCCCGCGCGGGCGGCGAGACGGCGCCCAGGCCCGAACGCGAGGACCGCGGCTCCGCTGGCGGCTCCACCGCCCGACGCATGCCGGACTGGCGCGGGCCGGGCTCCACCGCCTCCATGCGCCCCGTCTTGCCCGTGCCCCGCGGCCGCAGCGCCGCCGTCTCGCCCTCCGGCGCCACCGCGGCACGCGACAGGGAGGGACGCAGGCCCGAGCGCCGCGACGCCGGCTCATGCCGCAACGACCCCAGGGCCGAGGCCGAATCGGAGTCCTCCAGGAGCAGCTCGCCGGAGCGCGACTCCGACGCCAGCCGCTCCGCGTAGATCTCCTTCATGTACGCGGCCACGTGCGCCGTCGACGACGGCAGCCGGTTCGCGCTCAGCCAGTCCTCCAGCGCCAACTGGAGATGGACCGCCTCCTGGTAGCGCTCCGCCGGATCCTTCGCGAGCGCCTTGAGGACGATGGGGTCCAGGTCCACGGGAACCCGAGGGTTCGCCTGCGACGGCGGAATCACCTTGCACTCCGCCACCGCCGCCAGCGTCTGGATGTCGCTGCCACGCTTGAACAGCCGCGTCCCCGTGAGCAGCTCGTACAGCACCACGCCCAGCGCGAAGATGTCCGAGCGGCAATCCACCCGCTGCCCCGCCGCCTGCTCCGGGGACATGTACGAGTACTTGCCCTTGAGCACGCCCGAGCGCGTCACGGTGGCCTGGTCCGCCGCCTTGGCGATGCCGAAGTCCACCACCTTCACCCCACCCTCGAACGTGACGAGGATGTTCTGGGGGGACACGTCGCGGTGGACGATGCCCAGCGGCCGGCCCGACACCGGGTCCGTGCGCTTGTGCGCGTAGTCCAGCCCCGCGCACGACTCGATGAGCACCCGGCACGCCAGCGGCACCGGCACCGGCTGGCCCATGGCCTCCGACTGCTTCCAGACCCGCCGCATGTCCTCGCCGTGGATGTACTCCATGGCGATGAAGAACGAGTCGTCCTGCGCGCCCAGGTCGAAGATCTGCACCACGTTGGCGTGGTTGAGCCGCGCCGCGATGCGCGCCTCGTCCAGGAACATCTTGACGAAGTCGTCGTTCTCCGCGAGGTGCGGGAGGATCCGCTTCACCACCACCAGCTTCTCGAAGCCCTCCGGGCCCTGCTGGCGCGCGAGATACAACTGCGCCATCCCGCCCATGGCGAGCCGCTTCAGGAGCTGGTACCTGCCATACGTTTCAATGGACACGGCGACCCGACCGGCACCCCACCGGGAATCCCACGCGGACGGTGGCCTTCCGCGAATCCTGGTGGAGACTGGCCCGAGCGTAAGCCCACTGGCCAGGGGGGTCAAACCCTTGTAAGCACAACGGAACCCGGAAACCGGGCTCCCGGGGCTACCGGCGGGCCGCGCGGACCTCGCGCGTCTGCCGCATCAGCGCCTCCAGCTCGTCCAGGTGCCGCTTGAGCACCGGCATCAGCACCGGCGCCGCGTCCACCCGGTCGAACAGGTCCAGGACCCGGTCCACCTTGCGCTCGATTTCCTGGGCTCGGGCCGGGGTGATGCGGCGCAACAGCAGGTCCGCGCCGGCCTCCATCAGGGCGCGAGCGACGGCATCCCGGGAGACGAGCGGCTCTTCCTGGCGGCGGCCCTCACCCTGGATGACGCGCAGGCCCGGTGCCCTCGCCGCGGGGCGCCCCGCGCTCGTCATCGTCGTTGCATCGGAATCTCGGGACATCACCGGGTGCCTCCTCGGCGCGAGCGGGTACGACCTCAGGGTACACACCGTGAGGAGCCCTCCAATTTTCTGGTCATCCGCACAGGCGGAAGCAGACCTGTAGCACCCGGGGCCGACATGTCCGTTGCAGGCCGGATGTCCGGCCCTTCGACTGGCTCACACCTCGCGCCCGCCTGCCTCAGTTCGCGTCGCAGGAGCGCCGGTAGGTGATGGCGATGCGCGTGCCCGGCGCGGGGGTGGTGTCGAAGATGACGCTGTTGGTGGCCGCGTCGTAGTGCCAGCCCGTCGTCGTGGGCGCGCCGTTCACCGCCACCGTGACGCTGCCCGGCTCCGGCTTGTCCGTGAGCGGGAAGCGGTCCTGGGTGGAGAAGGCCTTGGTGGCCACGGCCGTCAGGAGCGGGCCGTAGTTGGCGGCGCAGACGTTCATCACCTCGCCGCCCGTCTTCGCCGTGGCCTCCGCGTAGCGCGTGCCCGTGCCGCCCGCCGTGCCACACGCCGCGGTGGTGGGCGCGATGGCGTAGAACGTCGCGCGCTGCGGCTGGTTCGCCCCCTTGCGCTGCTGCGCCCACTGCACGTACGTGTCCACCGCGTCCGGCGAGTGGTCGTCCTCGTCGCCCACGAAGACCACCACGAGCGCGGCCTCCTCGCGCAGGAAGCCCAGGTTGCCGTCGCGCGGCAGCGGGGTGCGCGGATCATCCGCGTTGTTGACCAGCGGCGGCGACAGCGCGCGGCGCATCGCCTCGAAGCCCTGCTCCACCTGGGCGCACTGCCCCACCTGCACGTTCTGCTGGAGCTGCGCGGCCAGGTTGGGCGTGGCGTGGGTGAGGATGCGCGGGCGGGCGTTGTCCGCCGGGAAGAAGCGCCCGGCCTCGCCGCCCTGCGCGCCGCCCGGACACGCGTTGGAGACCGGGGTGATGCCCGTGGTCGTCACCGCCACCCGCAGGTCCACCTGCTTGGCCAGCGCCGTGTCCACGAAGGCCGGGATGGCGGACACCAGGCGCGGGTGCTCCTCCACCATGGACGCCGTGTTGTCCACCACGAAGAGGACGTCCACCTTGCTCACGTCCTGCTGGACGAAGGTGTCCGTCTTCTCCACCCGCTTGGACGACTCCCCGATGAGCGGCACCAGCAGCGGCTCCATCAGGTCGCTGGAGCGCACGAACAGCGGCGACAGGTTCATGCCGTAGGCCTGCGCGAAGTAGTCCACCCCCACCGTGAAGGCATCCCCCGGCTGGAGCGTGAAGGGCCGCGGCGCGGGGATGCCCCCCACGGAGAACTCCCCGTCCGTGGTGCCCGCGCCAATCCACACGTCGTCGACCGACACGGGGATGGGGCACGCGTTGAGGTAGTTCACCTCGCGCGGCTCCGGCGGACAGTCGCGCCGGGCCACGCCCCAGTCCACGAACCAGGGAGACGCCACGAGGCACGAGGCCTGCGAGTGCGCGAACAGCGGCACCAGCACCACCGGGTTGAGCGGATCCATCTGCTCCACCTGCAGCGCGCCGGTGAACGTGCCGCCCGCCCCCGGCGACGCGAAGGACACCTGGAAGCTGAACCAGTCCCCCGGATAGATGATGACGCCGAACAGGTCGCCACCCGGCATGCCGAACACGCCGCCCGCGTCGTCGCGCAGGCGGATGTTCTTCACCGGGCACAGGTCGGTGCCCTTGTTCTCCAGCTTCACGCCCAGCACCGCGCCGCGCAGCGGGGGCACCGTGCCGAAGTCCACCGCCGCGGGGGTGATGGCCAGGTTGCACGGCGCGTGCTCCTGCGCCTCGCCCTGGAAGTCGAGCGGCACCACGGCGGCCGAGTAGGCGTTGGTCGTCAGCACCAAGGAGCCCGTGGCGGGGCCGGTGCGCGTGGGCTCGTAGAAGACGGAGATGTTGACCTCCTGGCCCGGCTGGAGCGTGTGCGGCAGCGCCAGCGGGAGGTGGTTGAACTGCGGCGCCCCGGTGGGGTCCGGCTGCCACTCCAGCGTGTTCAGGGTGAGCGCCCCCGCGTTGGAGGAGCCGCAGTTCTTCACGTTGACGACGACGCGCGTCTTCGAGCCCAGCGGCTGGTTGCCGAAGTCGTGCGACACCGGCGACACGCACAGCTCCGCGGCGCCGCCGAAGCCCCGCAGCTTCACGTCCGTGGTGGGGTGGCGCTTGCTCTCCACGTGGTAGCGCGCCATGTCCTCCGCGGGCCCCATGTGGCCCGGGCTGTAGCGGAACTCGAACTCGCGCACCTCGCCCGGCTGCAGCACCAGCGGGAAGCCCGCGTTCGCGTGACTGAACGACGCGTCCTTCCCGTCCAGCGTCAGCCGCGTCACCGTGGCCGGCTCCGTGCTGATGTTGTGGATGCGCGACACGCGGAAGGCCTCGCGGTCCACCGGCACCGCGTTGAAGTCGAGCACCGGAGGCTCGGCCACCACCGCCTGCTCCAGCGACTCCGCCGCCAGTTGCACGGCCACGTCCGCGCAGCCCCGGCACGGCGTCACCGCGAGCGCCACCTGCTTGCGCCCCACCCGCACCGGGTTGAACGTCACCGGCAGTTGCGCCTTGGCCCCGGGCTCCACCACCACGGGGGCCGCCTGGAACTCGTCGCGGTCCGCGCCCACCAGCCGGGGCGCCACCTCCACGGGCAGCTCCGTGGGGTTGTCCAGCTCCACCATCAGCGTCTTGGTCGTGTCCGCCTCGATGCGGCCGAAGTCGAGCGCGCGAGGCGACAACCGCGCCCACGCCTCCACCCCCAGCCCGGAGAGTGGAATCCTCAACAGCGGCTCGATGCGTGTATCCGAGCGCACCACGAGCGTCGCCGGCAGCCCGCCCGACTTCGACGGCGCGAAGCGCACGCGCAAACCACACGCTCCGCCGGGCACCAGGCTGTGCGGCCCCTCGTGCGTGAACTCCGCCTGGTAGGCCCCTTCCGGGCCCTCCACCCAGACCTCGTTCACGTCGATGCGCGCGCGCCCCACGTTGCGCAGGGAGATCTCCGTCTCGCGCGCGTCGAAGAGGGCCACCTTCTGGAAGTCCATGCCACCCGGGGTCGCCGTCAGCCGGCCATCCGCCAGCGTCGACCGTTCGCGATCCGCACACCCGGCCAGCAACCCCAACACCGCAAGGGCCCAAAAGCCCCGGTGCCCCGTCATGGCTTCCACCCCTTCCCCACGCCCATCGCCCACGTCCGCTCGGCACCCCATGGTGAGGCAAGGGAGCGGATCAGGTGGCGAAACTAGGCACCCATCCCGGGGCGGGCAACCACCCAGGGGGGCGACTCCAGGGCCCAACAGGGGTGTGTCTGTCCGCTTTCAAATCTTCGGGATGCGCAATGTCTTGCTGATCATCGCGCTGCCGCTGAGCACGTACAAGAACGTCAGGGGATGCAGCGTCAGGGGCCCCGCCTCCCAGACTCCGCCCCACAGCCGCTCGCCGATGCGCCCGTTCCACGTCGCCACGGAGAGCACCAGCACCAACGCCAGGCTCGTGGGGATGGGCGTGCCCTCGAAGTACTTCACCTTCCCCGTCGCGTCCGCCAGCTCCGCGGACGTGACGTTGAAGCGCGCCAGCCGGCTGATGCCACACGCCACGAAGTACAGGAGCGCCGCCACGTCCAGCGACCCGCGCATGCCCACCGCGAACGCCAGCGCCGCCGGCGCCATGCCGAAGGAGATGACGTCCGCCAGCGAGTCCAGGTCCGCCCCCAGCGGCGACTTCTTGAAGCGCCACCGCGCGATGCGCCCGTCCATGACGTCCATCACCAGGGCCACCGGCATCAGCCCGAAAGCCACCCACAGCCAGTGCTCGCGCTGCGTGGCCAGGTACTGCATCGCGGCGAGGATGGCCCCCGCCCCCGCGAACCCGTTGCCCAGCGTGACGAAGTCCGCGAGCACGAAGGTGCGAATCATCGAGAAGTGGCGGCGCGGGCGGCGCGCGCGGGGCGGCTCGGTCGTCATATCCGCGCACTCCTAGCACATGGGCCCTTGCACGCCTGCCCTCGATTCCATGGCTCATGCCGCGCCGCGTCTGACTTTGCGCCGCTGGATTCACCCGTTTCCGCGAAACCTTTTGACGCGCGAATCAGCACGTTCCTACGCTTCGCCTCGCCATGCACATCCAACACTCTGTCTCATCCCCTGCGGGGGCGTCCTGGAAGTCCAGGCGCACCCGTTGGCACCTGCCCGTCCTCGCGGGCCTGAGCCTGCTCGTCGCCACCGCGTGCAGTGACGATGATGACGAGGGCGTCACGCCGCCACCAGAGGGGCCCGCGAAGTACGAGGCCACCATCCGGCGCACCGCCCACGGCATCCCGCACATCACCGCGAAGGACATGGGCAGCCTGTCCTACGGCCAGGGCTACGCCTTCGCCAAGGACCACGTCTGCATCCTGTCGGACCAGATCATCAAGGTGCGTGGCGAGCGGGCGCGCTATCACGGCGCCGGCCCCGGCAACACCTATGCGGGCAGCGACTTCGGCTATCGCATGCTGGGCATCCACGAGAACGCGACCAAGGCGTTCCCGGACCAGCCCGAAGAGCTCCAGGAGATGTTCAAGGGCTACGCGGCGGGCTTCAACCGCTACATCGCGGAGACGCCGCCGGACAAGCTCCCCGCGCCCTGCACCAACGCGCGCTGGGTCAAGCCCATCGACGCGGTGGACCTGTTCGCGTACGACATCAGCGTGGGCCTGGCCGGCAGCAGCTACCAGCTCATCCTCGCCATCGCCGCGGCCACGCCCCCCAACCTCACCAGCGGCGCCGCGCTGCGCCCCGCTCCCGGCAGCTTCAAGGTCGAGCGCCCGGAGCTCAGCAGCGTGGGCAGCAACGGCTGGGCCATTGGCGCGGAGCGCTCCGCGACCGGCCACGGCATGGTGGTGGCCAACCCGCACTTCCCCTGGGAGGGTGAGCTCAAGCTGTGGGAGAGCCAGTTGACGGTCCCCGGCCAGCTCAACGTGTACGGCGTGGGCCTGCTGGGCGTGCCCGCGGTGCTCATCGGCTTCAACGACCACGTGGCGTGGACGCACACGTTCTCCTCCGGCCAGCGCATGACGCTCTACGGGCTGAAGCTCGTGCCGGGCAAGCCCACCCGCTACAAGTACGGCAACGAGGAGCGGGACATGGTGGCCGAGGACATCACCATCCTGGTGCGCCTGCCCGAGGGCTCCGTCACCAACGTCACCCAGCGCTTCTACCGCAGCCACTACGGCCCCATCATCGTCATCCCCGGCACGGCCGAGTGGACCGAGCAGACGGTGCTCACCTACCGCGACGCCAACCTGGAGAACACCCAGCTGGTCGCCCAGTTCGTGGGGATGAACCGCGCCAAGAGCCTCGAGGAGTTCCAGAACGTCTACGCCAACGTCCAGGGCATCCCCTGGGTGAACACCATGGCCGCCGACCGCGCCGGCAACGTCTGGTACACGGACGCAACGCCCACCCCGAACCTCACGCCCACGGCCATCGCCACCTGGCGCGCGGCCTCCAGCGGGCTCGACCCGGCCACCACCGCCCTGTGGAACGGCATGGGCCTGGTGCTGCTCGACGGCAGCAACCCGGAGAACGAGTGGCAGACGGTGACCGGCGCGCGCAGCCCGGGCCTCGTCCCCTTCAGCGGCGTCCCCAAGCTGGCGCGCCGCGACTTCGTCTTCAACGCCAACGACAGCTACTGGCTGGCCAACCCCGCCCAGCCGCTCACCGGCTTCTCGCCCCTGCACGGCCTGGAGGACGTCCCCCAGACGCCGCGCACGCGCATGAACGCCACCCTGCTCACCGAGCAGAACGGCGCCTCCGGTCCGGACAACAAGTTCACCGTGGCCGAGCTGCAGGACGCCATCCTCAGCAACCGCGGCATGACGGCGGACCTGCTGGTGGACTCCGTCGTGGCGCGCTGCCAGGGCGTCACGACGGTGACCTACAACGGCGCGCCGGTGGACATCCGGCAGGCGTGCACGGTCCTCGCCGGCTGGGACAAGCGCTACGACGTGAACAGCGTGGGCGCGGTGCTGTGGCGCGAGTTCAACGGCCACTTCTCCCTGGCCCAGATCTCCGAGGGCGCGCCGCTGTTCGCGGTGGCGTTCGACAAGGCGCATCCCATCGCCACGCCCAACACGCTCGTCCCCGCGCCGGCCACCGGGGCCGACCCGGTGCTGCAGGGGCTCGCGGGCGCGGTCACCCGCCTGGCCTCGGCCAAGCTCGCCGTCGACGTCAAGCTGGGTGACGCGCAGTACTCCACGCGCGTGGACGGCAAGCGCATCCCCATCCACGGCGGCGCGGGCCAGGACGGCACCGCGAACGTCGTGTCCTGGGGCACGCTCAAGTCCTCCACGCCCGCCGCCGACTTCAGCGCGACGCGTGGCACGCTCGTCAACTCCCGCACCAACCTGACGACGTCCGGCTACGTCATCAACAACGGCAGCAGCTTCATCATGGCCATGGGCTTCACCGACACGGGCGTGGACGCCCGCGCGGTGCTCACCTACAGCGAGTCCAGCGACAAGAGCTCGCCGTACTTCGCGGACCAGACGGAGCTGTTCTCCGCCAAGCAGTGGCGCCCCATCGCCTTCACCGAGGCGGAGATCGCCGCCTCCAAGGTCGACGAGGTCACCATCTCCGGCAACTGATGCACCCGGCGCCCCTTCCTTCGGGGAGGGGCGCCACCCCGTCGTGAGCAGGCCCCTCGCGCCCCCGCGAAGGGCCCGCCGCGCGCCGGCGCCACCAGGGCCCTCCCGCCCGGTGTCGAGCCCGCAGCGGCCGCCCCTGCCTCCCGCCCCACCGTCCCCAGCCCACCCGCGTCGGCTCCGCGCCACGTCGGGCGCATGACAGGTGCCACCGCGTCCAGGCGCCGCGCGCGGACACTCGGCGCGGCTCCGGGGCCGGACTCTGTCCTCCCCCGGATGGCGGCCCCGAGAGGAGGCTTCCGCGCGGAGACGACGCCCCCACTCTGCGCGGGCAGACCGCCCGGCAGCGCTCGCGCGCGAGCGTTGAAACGGCCCCGGGGACTCCGGTCCTGCGAAGGAGCGACACGCAGCCATGACGACACCTGTCTACAAGACAGCCCTCATCGACCGGGTCTTCTTCCTCCGGTGGGAGGCGCCCCCCAACCTGTCGGACATCCGCGCGGTGTTCGAGCAGATGCGGGACGCGCATGCCCGGCTCCGGCCGCCGCTGGTGTTGGTGGCGAGCCTGTCGCCCAGGTCCGCGGTGCCCAACTCCGAGCAGCGCAACAACCTCTCCGCGTTCCAGGCGGACGCGCGCCCGCTGTTCACGCAGATCCACGCCATCGTCGAGGGCAACGACCTGCAGTACAACCTCCAGCGCGTCATCATCGCCGGCATCAACATCGTCACGCGCTCCTACGACGAGGCGCTCCAGCGCGTGCACAAGCGCGCCGACCAGGTCGCTCCGCTGCTGTCGGAGTGCCTGGGCGTGGACGGCACCCGGCTCATCGAGGAGGCCCGGCGGCGCGGCGTGGTGTGAACACGCCCCCGGAAGCCGCGAGCCCTCAGCCCCGCGCCCGCGAGAGCGGGCGGGGGGCCTGGCGCGCGCCCGTGGCGGACGCGGAGGCGCGCACGTAGCAATGGTCGAAGAAGTCGACGTAGAGGTACTCCGGCCACGACACCATGGCCCGGGGGCCGAGCATCACCCCGCGCATGAGCTCACTCACCATCATCCCGGCGGCCGTCGTCGCGCCCACCACGCACGTGGGCGCATGACCGCGCCCCGCGTAGCAGGCCTCCATGTAGTCCGGGAGCATGTAGCTGCCCAGGTGCGGGATGATGGCCGGCAGGTCGATGCGCCCGTCCGGCTGCAGGTAGAGGTCCTCGTACCCCGGCGCGTCCGGTTGGAAGACGTGCAGCGCGGCGCCAAAGCCCAGCATCAACCCCGTCATCGCCGGCACCCCGCGCTCGCGGCACGCGCCGTGGAGCACCTGCTTGGCCCGGCCCCCCGCGATGTCGATGACCTCCACCACGAAGTCGACCGGCGGCAGCGCGCCGTCCCCCGACAGCAGCGCGGCCGCGTTCTGCTCGGTGACCCCTTCCAACACGCGCCGCAGCCTCAGGGCCGGGTGGATGTCCAGGCACATGCGCCCCACGACCTCCACCTTGGAGCGCCCCACGGTGCTCTCGAAGCAGCCCACCTGGCGGTTCATGTTGTGACGCTCGTAGGTGTCGAAGTCCGCCAACGTCAGGCAGCCCACCCCCAGCCGCGCCAGGTCCACCGCGCACTGGCCACCCGCGCCCCCCACTCCGGCGACGAGCACATGGATCGTACCCAGCCGCGCCATCACCTCCGGACCGATGACTCCCAGGTTCCGCTCGAAACGGGGCTCCACCATGACGACGTCTCCAGGGCTGGGGGTCTCCACTCGTTCTGGATCCGCGCCCCCGGTTCCGGGAGGCCCGGGGCGCGCCATCTGTTCAGCAGCGCCCGCGACCTCACGGGAGGTGTCCGCCGCGAGGCACACGCGACGTCGGCCAGCCACCGCTCCCCTTGGCGCGCCACCCGTCCCCTCCCCACCGCCCCTCTCGCGAGCCCGCATGGAACGCCGGATGCCGCACCCGTGATGCATTTGCTTCAGTCTTGAAGCGGCAGCGCGAGGACCGCACCCAGCAGGGCATGTCAGACGCTTGATTCAGAGTGGACTTCATGCGTGAAGTCCGGGGCTGGAAGGCACTCCACGAATTTCCGTCATTTATTCGGTGGCGCGAATTCTGCTCAAAGGGCGACACGCCACGGAGGGCCCTCGGGCCGGCGGTGAGGCGTCCTCCGTCCCCTTTCTTTTTCGACCCGAGGTCCATCTCCATGCGTCAGTGGTTCGGCATCCCCTTGTTCCTGGCAGTCCTATCGCTCGGCTGCGCCAGCGCCGACGGCATCTCCACCGAAGAGGAATTGAAAGACACCGCGACGCGCGCGCTGGTGAGTGGCGCCGCGGAGTTGCAAGGCGTTGCGGGCCAGGGCTCCGCGCAGGCCGTGACGCGCGAGCCGCTCTTCGGTGACGTGGCGCATTACCGCTTCAAGCTCCAGGTGGGGCCCGACACGCACGACGTCGTCACCGTGCACCGCGTGGTGAAGGAGCGGGCGCCGTGGGTGCCGGCGCGGGCCAACCGCGCGGTGTTCATGGTGCACGGCGACGCGTGGGGCTTCGACGCGGCCTTCCTGTCCAGCGTGGGCTCCGCCTTCGTCCCGCAGGACCAGTCCATCGCGGCCTACTTCGCCAAGGAGGGCGTGGATGTGTGGGGCATCGACCTGCGCTGGGTGGGCGTGCCCGCACAGACGTCGTTCTTCGAGTTCATGGCCCAGTGGAACCTGGGCTCCCACGCGCAGGACGTGGGGACGGGCCTCCTGCTGGCGCGGGCGCTGCGGCTGGCGTCGGGCAACCTGGGCGGTTCCATGCAACTGATGGCGTGGAGCCGGGGCGTGGTGGTCGCGCTCGCGTACCTCAACTCGGAGGCGCGCCTGCCCCGGCTGCTGCGCCAGGTGGACGGCTTCATCCCCATGGACATGGCGGTGCGCTTCTCGCCGGCCCACGCGCAGCAGCAGCAGTGGGCGTGCGAGCGCTACACGGCGCTCAAGCTGAAGCGGGACGCGGGGGCCTTCGAGGGCGGCGTGCTCGGCCCCGCTCCGGGCGTCGGCCTCCAGCTCATCGGCGCGCTCGCCGCGACGGCGCCGCAGCAGCCCTCCCCCATCTTCGCGGAGGACATCTTCGGCCCCGGCACCGGCCACCCCTCCAACCGCAAGGCGGCCGTCATCGCCGCGGCGGCCACCAGCGTGCTCTTCGCCCCGCTGCCCCCGCTCACCCCCGGCTACCACCATGCGAGCGGCCAGTTGGACGCCACGGGGCTGCCCGACACCCTCACGCACACCACCGAGGGCTACCTCTTCGAGTTCGCCCAGCGCGCGGTGCCCTACCAGAGCCTCAACGAGGTGCTGGAGTCGGAGGAGTGGGCGTGCGGCGCCACGGACGTGCCGTTCGACGACCGCCTGGCCTCCGTGAAGGTGCCGGTGCTCTACGTGGGCGCGGGCGGCGGCGTGGGCGAGTACGGCCTGCACTCGCTCTCCCTGCTGGGCAGCACGGACACCACGACGCTCGTCGTGCGCGACCGGCCGGAGGCGCAGCGCGCGCTCGACTTCGGGCACGCGGACCTGTTCCTCGCCAACGACGCCCGGCAGCGCGTGTGGCAGCCGGTGCTCCAGTGGGTGCGCGCGCACTGAGGTCCGCGCGCGTGAGGAGGGCGGCGGGCCTCAGTCCTCCGCCTTCCACAACCCGTGGCGCCGCGCCCTGCGGCCCAGCGTCACCGGGTCCATGCCCAGCGCCACGGCCGCGCGCCGCAGCACGCCGCCGTGACGCTCCAGCGCCTCGCGGATGAGCTCGCGCTCCACCCGCTCCAGGCGCGCGCGCAGCGAGCCGTCTCCCGCCAGCTCGTTGCGCGCCGAGGGCGCGGCCCCCAACCCCGGGGGCAGGAGCCGCCGCGACACCACCTCTCCCGGGCGCGACAGCAGCACCGCGCGCTCCATGACGTTGCGCAGCTCGCGCACGTTGCCGGGCCAGGCGTACGCGCACAGCGTCGCCTCCACGTCCGCGGACACGCCGCTGGCCGACCGCCGCAGCGCGCGGTTGAACAGGTGCAGGAAGTAGCGCGCCAGCTCCGGCACGTCCTCGGGCCGTTCGCGCAAGGGGGGGATGTCGATGGTGAAGCTGTTGAGCCGGTAGAACAGGTCCGCGCGGAAGCGCCCCGCCCGCACCTCCTCGCCCAGGTCCTTGTTGCTGGCGGCCACCACGCGCACGTCCACGTGCTTGACCTGGGTGCCCCCCACCGGACGCACGTCCCCCGTCTCCAGCACGCGCAGGAGCTTCGCCTGCAGGTTGGGCGTCGTGTTCTCGATTTCGTCCAGGAAGATGGTGCCACCGTCGGCCAGCACGAACAGGCCGGGGTGGTCCGCCACCGCGTTGGTGAAGGCCCCCTTCACGTGGCCGAACAGCTCGCTCTCCAGGAGCGTCTCCGTGAGCGCGCCACAGTCCTGCACCACCAGCGGGGACTCCCCGCGCCCGCTGAGCCGGTGGACGATGCGCGCGAGCACCTCCTTGCCCGTGCCCGTCTCGCCTTGCAGCAGCACGGCCACGCGGTGGGGCGCCACCAGGCGCACCATCTCCATCACCCGCTGCATGGCGGCGCTGCGGAGCCCCACCTCGTCGTCGCCCCGCCCTCCCGGCGCCAGCGGCATCTGTTCGGACAGGGCCCGCTCGCGGAGCAGGTTGCGCTCCAGCTCCAACGTCATGCGCCACTGCTCGGTGCGCACGCCGCGCTCCCGCCCCGCCGCCAGCACCGCCTGCAGCAGCGCCTCGCGCGGAGGCGCGGCCCCCAGCGCCCGGAAGAGGCTGCCGGTGTTGAACAGCGCCACCAGCCGCTCCGGCTCCGCGGGCGCGCAATGGATGATGCGCGTGGCCAGGTCCCCCGGCGGCCCGGCGCCGGACAGGTCCACGTCCTTGCGCGACGCCAGGTCCTCCACCAGCGCCAGCGCCCGCTCGGCGTCCGCCCCGCATACGAGCAGCACCGTCACGTCGCCGCTCGCCAGCAGGGTGTGCGCCTCCGCCTCGGTGGCGGCGAAGCGCGGGGCGGCCTGCCCCTCGAGCGCGGCCCGGACGTGCGCCGCGTCCTCGTCCCCCGCGAACGCCACCACCACCTGGACGCGCGCGGTGGACAGGAAGCGCGCCACCTTCACCGCGTCCGAGCCCTCGAAGGACTGGAAGAAGACGCCGAGCGCCGTCACCGCGCCGGCCGTCTCGTGGCGCCAGCGCACGTCGCCTCGCGCCCGGACGTGCTCCCCCGAACCCGGCAACGTGAAGGAGAGCTCCAGCGACTCCCCCTCGCGCGGCCCCTCATGCGGGCCGAGCGGCGTGGCGATCAACCCGATGCCCGTCTCGCTGATGTTGACGGCCCAGCACCCCTGGAGCGCCGGCTGCGTCACCACCTTCACGTACAACGGCTTGCGTTCGCTTCGAGGGGCGTAGGCGGACACAGGCCGCGTCATGACCACCGCAGTCTACTTCACGGATGAAGCCGTGCTGGGAAATTGCCGCGGAGGAGGATCCCCCACCGTCACCCCTCTTTATCGCGACGCGGGCTTGGACGTTGCGTCCCTCCGCCTCGAATTCGCGCGCCCGCGAGCCCGCACGGACCGTGGGCGCAACCCACGCTCGGGTGTCGGCTGGGACTCACGACGTCGCGCGCCGCCTAGAAGGTCAGCGTCACGACGATGGTGTCCGAGTAGCTGCCGGCGGGCACGGTCTGCCCGGCGGGGATGCGGCCATAGACGGGCAGCGTCACGTCGGACCCCAGCAGGGGAATCAGGGGGCCGTAGTGCGACGTCCCGGACAGCCCGTTGCCCCAGATGACGAGCCGCGTGACGTCCAGGTAGAGGTTGTAGTTGAGCGTCGCCGAGGAGGGCCCGACCATCCGGCGCGACAAGGCGCTGGTGGCTCCGCCCGGGCTCAGGTCGATGGTCATGGGGGTGAGCTGGGCGTCGCACCGGAAGGCGATGCTGCCCTGGGTGTCGAGCGGCAGCGCCGAGGTGCTGAGGTAGTTGACGAAGTTGAGCCCGACGAGCCCTCGTATCTGGCAGGCCGCTCCGGCCGACGCCGGGAGCAGCCCGCATATCCCCGCCGCGAGAGCCGCCACGACGCGTCCACTAGCGGGCAGCTTCATCCATGCACCTCATCTCCCCGAGGTCGATGACCATTTCCTCCAGGGATGGGACGTCCAGCGTCGCGGCGCATCGTCCGCCGGGGTAGATGACCGTCGCCGAGTGGCGTCCTGGACTGAGCCCCACCAGCTCGAACTCTCCGCCATGTCCCAGCGGCGAGGTCCAGGTGCGGCCCTTCTCCGACACGTGGAGCTCCCCGTAGGCGAGCGAACGCGACGGGTCGGCGCTCGTGAGCACCAGCCGCCCGCGGAACGCCCGCACCGACTCCGCCTGGAACTCCAGCACCACGCCCCCCCGCAGCCAGGGTGTCACCAGTTGCTCCGTGGTCGGCAGGTACACGTCGAGCGGCAGCTCCCCATCCGACAGGGAGAGCCGGTTGGCGTTGTAGGCCTGGAGTCGCGTCACCACGTATTCCCCCTGGGAGTCCGTGCGCCCGACGAGGTGGTTGTTGAGGTGGACCCCCACGCCCTTCACCCCGTCCACGCGAACCAATGCGAAGCCGTTGTCGACGACGCGCGTGGCGTGCACGCGCCCTCCGATGGCGACCAGTCCACCCGCCACCTCCGCCGCGCCCACCACCCGCCCGTCCTGCCACTCCGCGCCGCCCGCGTAGCGACCGATGTCCGTGTCGTAGTCGACGCGGCCCCGCGCGTACGCGGCCCCGCCCGCCTGGCCCTGGACCTGGAACCCCCAGCCCCCATCCAGCGGCACACCGCGCGCCACGTCGACGTTGGTGAGGGGCTTGTTGCTGCCGCGCGCGTGTCCCACCGAGGCGATGGTCCGCCCGTCGAGCACGGCGTTCAGGTAGAGCATGCCGTCCAGCGACGAGCTCCCGTCGGACAGCAGGCCGTGGTTGGCCGTGAACGACAGCGTCGCCCGGTCGCTGAGGCGCGCGGTGGTCGTCGCGGACAACCAGGTGCTGTGCTCGCGATCCCTCCACCGGGACACGACCACCTGTCCCCCCAGGCTGACGCGGCTGCCCACCGCGACGTAGAGCGAGCCGCCCGTCTCGAGCCTCGGGCGGTCCTCGTGCGGGTAGAGGCCGATGTTGCCGTAGTGCGCGCTCATCCACCGGCCGAACAGCGTGCCGCCCACCCAACGCCCCTGGAGGCCGTAGACGGCGCCCAGCGCTCCGCCGCCCCGCTTCTCTCCTCGGCTGAGGCCCTGGGACAGCTCCACCTCCCCGAGCGGAAGCTGCATGAGCTGCGAGGCGCCGGCGCTGACGAGCGCGGGAGAGACCTCCAGGCGGACGCCTGGAGTGAGCCAGGCCTTCCACCCCATGCGGGCGCTGGCCAGGAGCATCGGGTCCCCGTAGCTGAAGCTGCGGGCCCCCAGATGCGTCCGCTCGACGCCCAGCGACGCGCGGTAGTCGAGCAGGCCGGGCGCCAGCAACTGGCCGCCCAGGTAGTACGAGCCCTGCACCTCGCGAACCCGGCCGAAGGCGTCACGCACCACGTAGCGCGTCGTCCCCTCGCCCCGGGGCACGGTGAGGTTCTCCAGGCGGAACGGCCCCGGAGGCAGGTCCGTGCGTCTGACCAACTGGTTGTTGACGTAGACCTCCAGCGTGGAGGGCGTGGTGACATCCCCCGCGAACTCCCGCACGGGGCTCTGGATGAAGTAGGGATTGAGGTCGAACGAGCGGAGCAGGTGCACCCCGGCCACCACCGCGCCACCGCCCAGCACGCCCCCGAACGCGGAGGACTCGCCGGCGATGGCGCGCACCATGTGCTCCGGGAAGTCGACGGTGAGCTGGCTCAAGCCCCGCAGCGGCTGGGTGCCGGGATGCCACCGCATCTGCGTCGTCAACAGCCCGCGCCCCACCGACGCCCCCGCTTCGCCGAACATCGTGAAGTCGAGGTTGCGCGCGTGGACCGCGTAGTTGAGGAAGCCGCTCGGGCTCCCCTTCACGACGTACCCCGGCGGCGGATGCACGCCCAGGTCGACGCGCGTCTCACCGAAGACGGTGGCGGGCAGTTCGCAGCTCAGCGTGGCGGTGTCCGCGTCGAGCCGGAACGTGCCCATCGGCTGCAGCGACTCGAGCGAGACGTAGGTCTGCCCGTCGATCGTCTCCATCCGCGCCGACAAGCGGGCCAGGTCGATGCCGGACTCCACGAGGTCGGAGGCCGGCATCAACACGTCGGTGTCCCGCACCAACGGGAAGACGTCTCCCTGGGGCATGCCGTTCAGGACGAACGACACCACGATGGGGATGAGCGCAGGAGGCTGGGGGGGTGACTCCGAACCCGCGGGCGGCGCTTCCGCCAACGCGTCCACCGCGCCCCCCAGGACGGACAGCGCGAGCGCCAGCCGCCAGCTCGCCTTTCCCTTCGAGCAGGACACGAGGTTCATGGCTGGGAGGCGATGTCCTTGCAGGCGCCGGCTCCGGACACCTTCGCCGACTGGAGCATCACGCCCCGGTCCGTCTCCAGCTGCACCTCCACCGCCCGAATCCTTCCGCACGCGTCCGCGGGTGCCACCACCGCGAACGATTGCGAGCCCCCGGGCAGTACGTACCAACCCGCCTGCACCTCCTCCACCAACCTCCGGCCCTGCCCGTCCAACCCCCTCACCCGCGCCTGCTTCACGAAGAAGTTCACCGTCCCCGGGTTGTGTACCCGGAAGTGGAACGTCGACTCCTTCAACGCGATGCCCTCCACCCGGCTCTGCGCCTGCTTCTTCACCGGCGCCACGAACACCGGTATCGACACCCGCGTCAGCACCTTCAGCCCCATCATCGGCG
>NZ_JAKCFB010000016.1 GCF_024198235.1 Myxococcus dinghuensis
ATCCACGTGTTACGCACCCGTGCGCCGCTCTACTAAGGGTTGCCCCTATTCGCGCTCGACTTGCATGTGTTAGGCACGCCGCCAGCGTTCGTTCTGAGCCAGGATCAAACTCTCCAATTGTATTTTTTAGAGATTTGAACCGGCGTCAGTCTCAGGCCCGGCTAAGGAACCTGAAACTCGCTGATTCATACCGGAGCTGCGGTGTGCGCTTCTCAGCGCTCCCTGCTGGCTCCGTTTCAAAGAATTGACTGCGGTTTCCGCAATCCTGCTTCTTCTTGGGCTTGCTATTTGGTTTTCAAAGACCGAGTCGCTTGTTTCAACCGCGACCTTCTGCTACTCTCGCTCCGCTTTCAACTTCCTTCTCGCCGTCAGCGGGGCGCCTCTTCTATTTCATCTTCGCGTCCGCTGTCAACCACCCAGTTTTTCGCTTTCTGCTTTCCAGCTCCCCGTCACTCCAGCGCCGCCCAGTGGCTTCCGCTTTCGTTTCGGGAGGGCGCGGCTTCTATCTCTCCGCCGCCTGCCCTGTCAACTCCGCTGCTTCGTTGACCGCCCCGCCGTCTCCGCCCTTTCCTCCGGGCTTCTTCGTCGGGGGCGCGGCTTCTACCACCACCGCGTCTCCTGTCAACTCGCTTCGTTGACCGCTGTATTCCGTCGTGTTCCTGCGACATCCCACGAAGTGCTCCGGACCGATGTCCGGCTTCCTGGCGAGGGGGCGCGGCTTTTACCACCGCCGCTTCCCAAGTCAACCCCTTTGAGGGGAAATGGTGCGCCCGGGACAACCTGCTCGCCCCGGCGACCTGAACGACCATTTATGGAGCCTCGGGGCAGACGTCAACTTGTTGTCACGAGGTTCTTCGTCGGGCGCCCGTTTCCCTGACCGCCCACGGGCTATCCGGGAGTTGAAGCCCGGAGCGTGGGCAGAGAACCCGAGTTCCCCACCCATTCATTCCAGGAAGCTCAGCTCCCGACGCCGAGCTTCAACCGGGAGAGGTCCACCCTCCCCCGCCGGCACTGCTCCGCGGAGACCACGGAGCGCAGCTCGCCGAAGGCCCGCTCGAAGTCGTCGTTGACGACGATGTAGTCGTACGCGGCGATGCCCCGCTCGATCTCCGACCGGGCGGCCAGCATCCGGCGACGGATGGTCTCGTCCGAGTCCGTCTGCCGGTCGCGCAGGCGCCGCTCCAACTCCTCCATCGAGGGAGGCAGCACGAAGATGAGCACCGCGTCGGGGTGCTTGCGCTTGATGGCCTGGCCCCCCTGGACGTCGATGTCGAAGATGGCGACGCCCCGGCGAGCCCGGGCGACATCCACCGTCGACTGCGGGCTCCCATAGAAGTGGCCATAGACCTCGGCCCACTCGACGAACTCGCCGCGTTCGATCTTCTGCTGGAAGGTGGCCACGTCGACGAACTGGTAGTCCACGCCGTCGCGCTCCTGCCCCCGGGGCCGGCGCGTGGTGACGCTGATGGAGAAGTCCGCCTGGGGCGTCTCCTTGAGGAGGCGCCTCGCGAGAGAGGTCTTTCCCGCGCCCGACGGGGCGGAGAGGACGAGCAACAGGCCGGGCTGAAGGACGGTGGGTTCGCTCATTCGATGTTCTGCACCTGTTCGCGGATGCGCTCGACCTCGGCCTTCATCGAGACCACGCGCGCGGAGATCTCCGCGTGCTGGCTCTTGGAGCCGGTCGTGTTCACCTCGCGGTGCATCTCCTGCACGAGGAAATCCATGCGGCGGCCAGCGGGCTCGCTGCTCGCCATGAGGACGCGGAACTGCTCGAGGTGGCTCGCCAGACGCGTCACCTCCTCGGCGATGTCGGTGCGCTCGGCGAAGAGGGCCACTTCCTGGGCGAGCCGCTGCGGGTCCACCGCGACGCCGCGCGCCAGCTCCGCGACACGGTCGGTGAGGCGCTGCTGGTAGTCCTGCACGGCGCGCGGCGCCAACTGCGCCACCTCCCGGCTCCAGCCCTCGAGGAGCTTCATCCGGGCGTCGAGGTCCGCGTGGATGGCCTCGCCCTCGACGAGCCGCATCTTCTCCAGCGCGGAGAGCGCCTGGTCCAGCGCGGTCATCACCGCCGGCGTCGCGGACTCGAGGTCCACGCCCTTTTCTTCCAGGCGGACGACGCCCTGCTGATTGGCGACCTGGGCCCAGGTGACATCCCCGGAGAGGCCCAGTTCCTGGGCCAGCTCCCGGAAGGTGCGCAGGTACTCTCGCGCCAGGTTCAGGTCGACGGTGGGCACCGTTCCGGAAGCCGTGGCCGCCTGGCGCTTCACCAGCACCTCGACCGAGCCGCGGGCCAGCCGGTCCTTCACCTGCTTCGTCACCGCGGGCTCCAGTGACGCCAGCTCACGGGGCAGGCGCGCCTTCACCTCGCAGAACTTGTGGTTGAGAGAGCGCACCTCGACGGAGACTTCCTCGTCCCCCACGCGTGCGCGGCCCGCGCCAAACCCGGTCATGCTCTTCAACATTGGGCGGTTGCTAGGGGCTTTCCGCTCCCAGGTCAAGCCGCGTGCTTGCACGCCTTCCAGTTCTGTGTAGGGTCCGCGCCGCGATGTCCTGGCTCAAGCGGCTCGAATTGTGGGCGAAGCTTCTGCTGGCGCTCGTGGCGTCCGCCCTGTTCTGGCGCCCGGGTCGCCGGCTTCGTCCTGGTCGTCCCCTCCCCCGTCCCCGGAAGGTGCTGCTCGTGCGGCCCGACAACCGCGTGGGCGAGGCGCTCCTCACCACCCCCTTGCTGCGCACCCTCAAGGCGCACGTCCAGCCCGCGCCCAAGGTCCATGTCCTGGTCCACGCCAAGGTGGCCCGCGTGCTGTCCGGACATCCCGACGCGGACGAAGTCATCGCGTTCGACCGGCGCCGCCTGTGGATGGGCGTGCTCGCCCCTGGGGTCCGAGCACTGCGCAAGGAGGGCTACGACCTGGTGGTGGACTGCGCCAACTGGGAGGTCCCCTCGGTGACGAGCGCCATCATCTCCCGGCTCGTCGGCCCCCGGGCCATCGTCGTCGGCCCTCGGATCTGGCCTGTCGCCTACCTGCACTCCCTCTCGGTTCCCGCCCTCACGGAGACCCGCAGCGAAGCGCTCCAGCGCACCCACCTGCTCTCCCCGGTGACCGGAGGGTCCCTGGCGAAGGGGCTCTCCTTCCGAGAGCCCAACGTGCGCGACACCTTCCGCGCCCTCCTGGAGGATGCGGCCACGAGCCCCCACGCGGTCATCAACCCTGGTGGCCGGCTCGGCCCCAGGCGCATTCCGCCCGAGGCGTTCGCGGCCTCCGCGCGCGCCCTGCTCGAGCAGGGGAGGACTCCCATCGTGACGTGGGGCCCGGGAGAGGAGGAGCTCGCGCGCGCCGTGGTCGCGGGCGCCCCGGGCGCCATGCTCGCCCCACCCACGAACCTCGACGAGCTCGCCGCGCTCATGCGCGCCGCGGGCCTCACCGTGTGCAACAACACGGGGCCCATGCACCTGTCCGTGTCCGTGGGCGCTCCCACCCTCGCGTTCTTCCTGCGCATGGACATGCCCCGATGGGGACATGCCTACGCGCCACACCGGATGGTGGACCTCACGTCCATCGTCGATGGCGCGGCAGGCGTGGGACTGGAAGCCCGCGCCGCCGAGGAAGCCCGCTCCTTCGCCGCCGCACTCGTCCGGTAGCGCTCGGCCCCGAGGACACCTCGGGGCCTTGGCTCACCCGCGAGCGGGCCCTTCCGTCCGGCGCTTCGACTCCGGGAGAAGCTGTGGCACGCCGTCCTCCACCGGCCACGAAGCCTGGCAAGGACCACAGCGAAGCTCCGGACCGCGCGCGGACGCCCACTGCTCGAGGCGCCCCTTGCACTCGGGGCACCCCAAGACCTCCAGCAGCGTCGCGTCCAGCGAGGTCATCGCCTACTTCGTGCCCTCGCGACCGAGCTTGCGCGCCAGGTCCGTGGTGCTGTGGTCCTTCGGGTCGCCGGACACCGCCGTGCGCCCTCCGTAGGCCCGGACTTCATCCGCCTCGGGAATGGTGTCCGGGGTGTAGTCCGTGCCCTTCACGTGCACGTCCGGCTTGAGCGCCCGGATGATGCCCCTCACGTTGGGCTCGTCGAAGACGACGACGCGGTCCGTGCACGCAAGCGCGGCCACGAGCTCGGCACGCTCGACCTCCGGGATGTAGGGGCGCCCGGGCCCCTTGTAGGCCCGCGTCGAGGCATCCGAGTTCACCGCGACCACCAGGACATCCGCCAGGGCCCGCGCGCCCTCCAGGTAACGGACGTGCCCGACGTGCAGCAGGTCGAAGACTCCATTGGCCAGCGCGACGGTGCGGCCCTCCGCCCGCCAGCGCTCGCGCGCCTCGACGATGTTCCCGAGCGACTGAATCTTCTCCAGGGTGCTCATCGCGCGCTCCGCAGCTCCGACATCAGTTCGTCCCGGGACACCGTCGCGGTCCCCGGTTTCTGAACGACGAGGGCGCCCGCGACGTTCGCCAGGCGCGCCGCCTCACCGAATGAAGCCCCCGCGGCCAACGACAGCGCGAAGGTGGCAATCACCGTGTCCCCCGCGCCCGTGACGTCCACCGCCGCCTTGGCCCCGTGAACCGGGATGAGGTCCACGCCCCCCTCCGCGTCGAACAGCGCCATGCCGTGCCGCCCCCGCGTCACCAGCAGCGCGCGGCACCCCAGCCGCCGCACCGCCGCGTGGCCCGCCGAGAACAGGTCCGCCTCGGAGCGCACGGGATGTCCCGCGAGCGCCTCCAGCTCCGGCTCGTTGGGCTTGCATACCGTCAGCCCCGAGAAGGACGACAACGCGTAGCGGCTGTCGACGCAGACAGGCAGCCCGTCCGCGGCCAGCTTGCGCAGGACCTGGCGGACCTCGTCGCCGAGCACGCCCGCGCCGTAGTCGGACACCACCACCGCGTCCGCGTCCCGCGCCGCCTCCTCCACGTGCTTCGCCAGCGCCTTGCGGATGCGCGGCGCGAGGCCCGCTCGTTGTCCGCGGTCCAGACGTAGCATCTGCTGCCGCGTGGTGCTCACGCCGCCCGCGAGGATGCGCGTCTTCGTCTCCGTCTCGATGCCGCGCCCCGACACGCAGTGCAGCCGGACACCGGACTCCTCGAAGAGGTGCCGCAGCTCCCGGCCCATCTCGTCGGCGCCGAGCGCCCCCACCGCCGTCACCTGTCCGGACAAGGCGCGCACGTTCGCCGCCACGTTGGCCCCACCGCCCAGCTTCACCTCCGCGGACTCGTAGCGGACGATGAGCACCGGAGCCTCGCGGCTCACCCGGTCGGTCTGTCCGTAGATGTAGTGGTCGGCGACGAGGTCACCCACCAGGAGCACCCTGCGGCGCGCGAACGCGAGCGGCAGGCGAGAGGGCATCGGCAACGGGCGTACGGGCGAGACTGCGGCCATGGCGGCGGTTTGTCCCACAGCGCCTGCCGCCTCACAAGCCGTCAGGCATGCCCGCCAGCCCGAGCGCCCTGCGCAGGTGGGACTCGCCCTCCAGGACCTCCACCCCCAGCCGGACCACCCAGGCCTCGAACCCCGCCGGAAGACGCACCGCGTCCTTCTCCGTCGTCACGATTCGCAGCCCCCCCTGCCTGGCCCGAGACTCCACGTCCCGCAACTCCCCCGGAGTGAAGCGGTGGTGGTCCGCGAAGAGCGCCGACTCCTCCACTTCCACTCCGAGAGACCGCAGCGTCTTCAGGAAGCCCCCCGGCCTTGCGAGCCCGGCGAGCGCGAGCACCCGCTGCCCCCGCAGCGCCTCGGGTGGCAGCAATCCGCCCGAGGGATCCACCCACGCCGTGGGGCCGTAGCGCGTGAGGACGCGAGGGAGCCCGGCCCCTTCGTCCGGCAACCGGGAGGGCGTCGTCACGAGCGCGGAGGCTCCGCTCCCCACTGCCGCCGACGTCCGCACCCAGAGCAGCGTCGCCCGACGCAGCGACGACGGGGGCTCGCGCAGCGGTCCCCGGGGCAACATGTGGCCGTTGCCCAGCCCCACCGCCTCGTCGAGCACGATGAGGTCCTCGTCCCGAGCCAGGCGCCGGTGCTGGAAGCCATCGTCGAGCAGCACCGTGTCCAGGCCGAACTCGTCCCGCGCCCGATAGGCACTGGTCACCCGGTCCGCGCCGACGAAGAGTCGCACGGAGGGGCAACGTCTCGCGAGCAGCAAAGGCTCGTCACCCGCGTCCTCCACCGAGGGCAGGGGCCCCGCTCCCGTGAAGGTCACCGGCTCCTGCGACCGTCGCCCATAGCCTCGCGTGAGGATGCCCACCTTGCGCCCCTCGCGCACGAGCAGGTCCGCGAGGTGCAGGACCGCGGGCGTCTTGCCCGTCCCCCCCACGTTGAGGTTGCCCACGGAGACGACACGAAGCCCCTCGACGCGCTCCGCGCGAAGCACGCCCCAATCATAGAGCGCGCCGCGCAGCCCCACCGCCGACGCATAGGCCCACGACACCACCGTGAGCGGTGACAACAACGCGCGCAATCCCCAGCGCTGCGCCACGGGCGGATAGAAGACCCGCTCGATGGCGGTCGGTGACTCCGGCGCGGGCGCGGTCATGCGCGCAGCCTCGACCCCACCGCAGGCCATGCGACGTCGCGGGACCGGCTGGCCTCATCCACGCGGCCCCCCTGCTCGTGCAAGGTCATCGGCCGCCGCCCCCCCGCGCCCGCGCGTACAGCGCCAGGATGTCCTCCGCGATGCGCGCGTTCGTGGGATGCGCGATGGGCGACTGCTGTCCGGAGAGCGCCGCGCGAGCCACCGCTTCGGGCGAGGGCTCGGACACCTTCACATCCGCGAGGTCCGGCAGCGCCCCTTCCTCGACCGCCACCACACGGACACCACAGGCACGCGCCTGGGCCGCGGCCCGAGCGCTCCAGTCATTTCCCAAGCCGAGGAGCCAGACCTCGTCCAAGGCGCTCAACCAGCGCACGAACTCGTCGCCCTGGCGATAGCCCGCGAAGATGACCGACTCCGTCAGTCCCCTCGCGGCGACCTGACGCCGCGTCTGTTCCACGAGGCCCCCGTCCCCCACGAGGACGAGTCGAGCCTCCGGACGCCCCTCGCGGTAGAGGGCGAAGGCATCGACCCCCACGGTGTGGCGGCGCGACGGCTGGAACGTGGAGACCATCCCCACCAGCGGGCCCCCCGAGAGGCCCAGTTCGCGACGCAGCGCCGCCTTGTCCTTCGCGGGATGGAAGCGTGGGTCCACCAGTGCCGGAAGCACCTGCGCCAGCGCCCCCTTCTCCAGCAGGCGGGGCAGCAGCGCGTTCGCGGGCACCGTGTACGCGTCGGCCCTGGGCATGGAGGCACGCAACGAGCGCGGCGCATGGAGCGAGCGGACGAGCACCGCGCCAGCGGGCCGCCCCCACCTGGCCAGCAGGTGGTCGTGGCTGAAGTGCGAGTGCACCACGTCGACGCGCCGCCCCTTCAGCCGCCGCCAATCCCGCCACATCCGCCAGGGTGGAGACTTGACCGACAACTCCAGTCCCTCGTCGTCCAACAACCCCAGCTCACGGAAGCGCGGCACCGCGGGCTCCTCCGCGGGGAGGTCCCGACGACGCCGATCCACCGCCACCGTCACGTCATGCCCGGCCTCGCGCTGCGCCAGCGCGAGCAGCGCGATGTTCTCCGCGGGGCCGCTGAAGAACGGGCTCGCCAGCAGGTGCAGGATGCGCATGCCGCTCACCGTCCCGACAACTTGCGGTACAGGTCATCCAGGGCGTGCGCCTCGTGCTCCACACCACAGCGGCGCCGCGCCTCCTCGGCCGCGTTGCGCCCCACCTGCCTGGCGCGCTCCGGCTCCCGCATCAACATGTCCAGCAACTCGCGCAGCGCCTTCACGTCCCCCGGCTCGAAGAAGAACCCCGTGCGCCCATCCTCGATGAGCGTGTCCAGGTACGGCAGCTTCGACGCCACCACGCAACACCCCGAGGCCATCGCCTCCACATGCACCAGCGAATAGCCCTCTGAATACGACGGGTGCACGAGGACGGTGAGCCCCTGATACCAGGGCTCGATGACGGACTGCTCGCCCGCCATCGTCACGCGCTCCTCCAGGCCCGCGCGCAGACCGTTCATCCAGTCCAGGTCCGGCCCCTTCGCCAACCCCACCAGCACCGCCTGCCAGTCCGGATAGGACGACAGCAGGGGGCGCACCGCCTCGACGAAGTCGCCCTGGCCCTTCTCCTTGCGGATCCGGCCGATGACGCCCACCCCCAGGCGCCCGCCCTGCCCCAGTCGCTTCCAGGCCTCGTCCCGATCCGCTGGAGGGTGAAAGCGCGTCAGGTCGACGCCATGCGAGATGATGGTCGACGGCAGCGCGAACGCCTCGGCCACCTGCTTCGTCAACGACACCAGCGCGTCCGCGCTCCGGGCGAGCAGCCGCGTGAAGCCGGTCGGGACCATGGACGTGTGCCGCGTGAACACCAGCCGCACGTCGCGCCCGACCAGCTTCACCAACAACCCCGCGAGCAGTTCGTTGTTCCGATGCGCGTGCCACACCACCGGCTCACTGCGCGCGCGGCGCAACAACTCCGGCCAGGTGATACGCGGGAGGCCGTCGCTGAGCCCAGAGCCGATGACCCGGGTCTCCGAAGCGGAGGCCTTCACGAGCGCGGGCACCACCGACTCCACGTGGCGCGTCACCCCCGTGTATCGCTTGTGGAAATGCGGGTGGACGATGAGCGTCATCGCGGCTCGGCCCTCCCGTGGGGAAAGAGCGTCGTCATCGCGTCCGCGTTCCTCTCGCTCGCGCCGGAGATGCGGCGCACCGTCTCCCTCGCCTGTGCGCCCAGAGACTCGAGCCTCACCGGGTCCGACAGCAGCTCCTCCAGTCGCGTATGCAGCGCGTCCGCGTCCGCGACCTGCCACCCACCCTGCCCCGTCAACAACGCCACGCTGTCCCGGAAGTTGTCCATGTGCGGCCCGTACAGCACCGGCCGACCCTGTCCCGCCGGCTCCAGGATGTTCTGCCCACCGCGCTTCGTGAACGAGCCCCCCACGAACACCACCGTCCCCAGCCGGTATGCGCGAGACAGCTCACCGATGGTGTCCAGCACCACCACCTGCGTCCGCGCGCCGTTCCCCGTCGAGCGCAACCCCACCTCCAGCCCCACCTCCCGCGCCAACGCCGTGATGCGCGGCGCCCGGTCCACGTAGCGAGGCGCCACCACCAGGCGCAGGTCCGGCCAGCGGCTCAGCAGCCGCCGGTAGACGCCGAAGAGCACCTCCTCTTCACCCTCATGCGTGCTGCCGGCGATCCACACCCGCTCGCCCGCCGTCAGCCCGAGCGCTCCGCGCAGCACCTCGTCGTCGCTCGACGCGCCCGAGGCCAGGGCGTCGAACTTCGTGTTCCCCGTCACCTTCACCCAGTCCGCGTGCGCGCCCAGTTGGAGGGCCCGCTCGGCCTCTCCCTCCTCGCGCATCAACAACAGGTCGAAGTCCTTCAACGGGTTGCCGATGAGCCGGAACAGCCAGCGGTACCTGCCGACATTGGCCGGAGAGAAACGGCCATTGGTCATCACCACGCGCGCATGGCCCCGCTTCGCGGCGCGGATGAGGTTGGGCCACACCTCCGTGTACTCCAGCACCAGCAGGTCCGGACGCAGCGCCTTCACCGCCCTGCGCGTCGCGCCCCACAAGTCGTAGGGGACGTACACCACGCCGTCGATGTCCTTCGCCAACCGCCCCTTCGCCATCGCGTGACCGCTGTCCGTCATCGTCGAGACGATGAGCTGGCAGCCCGGGAATCGAGCCCGCAGCGGAGCGAACATGGGCGCCAGCGCGAGCAGATCTCCCGCGCTCGCCCCGTGCAGCCAGAGCACCGGGCCGTCCCCGCGCGGAGGGATGTCTCCCGGCGCGTAGAACCCCAGCCGCTGCTTCAACCCGTGCCGCGTCTTCCGGTGCAGACAGAGCACCGGCAGCAGCAGCGGGAAGAGCAGGTAGGTGGCGAGGATGTACAGGAGGCGCATAGGGGCGGCTCCCGGCCCTCTATCAGATGCCCGGGCCTCGGGGCAGCACACGCACGGGCCCGGGGACGATCCAGGGCCGCCACTCCGAGCCGAGGAAGCGCCCGGGCCCCTTCGCCCACACCTCCACTCGCGCCACGCCCTCCCCCGTCAACTCCACCGACAGCCCGTCCGGACGCAGGCGCCCCGCCCCCCAGACCTCCAGCCGCACCGTCTCCGGCTCCGGGCTGCCGGGCAGGCGCACCGACAGCACGTCCCCCACCCGCGCCTCACGAAGCCCCGGCCGCAATCCCTCGAGCGCGAAGCCCGCGGGTTCCCCCAGCGCCCGGAACCCACACAGCCCGTTGCCTCCGGCGAGCGCCTTCGTCACGAGGGCCGCCGCGGCCTTCGCGTCCTCCGGCAACGGGAAGGGGACCTCGTCCGGTGGGAGGTAGGTGGCCATCGACTGGAAGACGGACTCGTACGAGGGCACGCCATGGGCGTCGTGCGCGCAGAAGGGGACACGGAGGAACTGCTGGGACAGCCCCATGAAGTGGTCGCTCGGTCCGGGCTCGGGCGCGACCAGCAACATCACCCCATGCACCGGCTGGGAGAGGTACGCCCCCACCGCGGGCAGCAGCCGGCTCACCGGGCGACTCATCGCTTGTCGGAAGAAGGTGTCCGCCGAGTACAGCTCGAAGCCCAGCGCCTCCGACGCGCTCTGGGCGTCCGTCCACGGGTTGTGGCGTTGCACGGGATGCGCGAGCACGCTCATCCCTCCCGCGGCCTTCACCGCGCGGACCGCCTCCCCGGGCGGCATCCACTTCGAGACGTCCTGGAGTGGACGCTCCATCCCGAAGGCGACCAGGTGTCCCGCGGACGTCGACATCTCGACACCGGGGACCAGCAGCACCCCCTCGGCCCACGTCGGGGCCGGAGGCGTGAAGTCGTTGTGGTCCGTGAGCAGCACGAAGTCGAGGCCCGCCGCCTTCGCCGCCCGCGCCACCTCCAGTGGCGTCCCCCGCCCGTCCGAGCGCGTGGTGTGGACATGGAAGGCCCCCCGCACCCAACGCGGTGGAGCCCCCTCCGGCGGCGCGACCACGGGGTAGCTCACGAAGGAGGCCGGTAGCGCGAAGAAGCCCGCACACCCGAGCACCAACAGCACCAACCCCACCACGGCCCGCACGAGCTTGCCCGCGAAGACCCCGAGCCGGTTCACGCGACACCTCGCCCACGCGCGCTCACGCCACGCCCCGGTCGACAGTCCCCTCCGTCTGCATCCGCCAGAGCGCGGCGTAGCGCCCCCCGGCCTGGAGCAGCTCGGCGTGCGTGCCGTGCTCCACCGAGCGCCCCGCCTCCATCACGTGCAGCACGTCGGCGTTCGCCACGGTCGACAACCGATGCGCGATGACCAGCGCGGTGCGGCCCGGCAGCACGGCCGCCAGGGCCGCCTGCACCTCGCGCTCGCTCTCCGGGTCCAGGCTGCTCGTCGCCTCGTCCAACACCAGCACCCGCGCCCGCGCGAGCACCGCCCGGGCGATGCACAGGCGCTGACGCTGCCCACCGCTCAACGTCACGCCACGCTCGCCGATGCGCGTGTCGTAGCCCTGCGGCAACGCGCGAATGAAGCCGTCCGCGTTCGCCACCTTCGCCGCCGCCTCGACCTCCTCGCGCGTGGCGTCCGACCGCGCGTAGCGCAAGTTGTCCAGCACCGTGCCCTGGAACAACAGCGGCTCCTGGGTCACCAGCGCGAACTGCTCGCGCACGCTCGCCGCCGTGTACCGGTCCGCGTCCACGCCGTCCAACCGCAGCCGCCCTTGCTGGGGGCGGTCGAAGCGCAGCAGCAACGTCGTCACCGTGCTCTTGCCACCGCCACTGCCTCCCACGAGCGCCGTCACCTGCCCCGCCTTCAGCTCCAGCGACACCCCGTCCAGCGCCTTGCGGTCGCCATACGAGAAGCGCACGTCCTCCAGCAGGATGGACCGTTCGATCGGCGGCGCCACCACCGCGTCCGGCGCGTCCGCCACCGGGTGCGTCAGGTCCAGCAACGCGAAGAGCCGCTCCCCCGCCGCGCCCGCCTGGACCGCGAACTGCGTCACCCGGCCCAGGTCCTTCACCGGCTGGTACACCAGGATGACCGCCGTCAGCAGCGACAGCAGCGCCTCCGGCTCCATCAGCTTCGCGCCCGCCGCATAGGCCAGGGCGCCCGCGAGCGCCGCCGCCGCGAGCACCTCCATCAGCCCCGGCACCGCGCCCCGCGCCCACGCCGCACCCACCACCGCGTCCTCGTGCGCCTTCGCGTGCGACGCGAACCGCGCCAGTTCCGCCTCCTGCCCGTTGAAGGCCTGGATGGTCCGCAGTCCCCCGAGCCCCTCGTGGAGCTGCCCCGCCAACTGGCCCAGTTGCGCCTGCCCCTCGCGCGTGCCCTTCAACACCTTGCGCGTCAGCCGCGACGCCGGCAGCGCCGCCAGCGGAATCACCAGCAGCATCAACCCGCCCAGCAGCGGACTCATCGACAGCGCCACGCCCGCGAGGATGAGCACCTGGAGGCTGTCACGCAGGTAGGAGCCCACGGTGTACATCGCCGCCATCTCCACCGCCGTCACGTCCGCGGAGAAGCGGCTGAGCAGATCGCCCTGCCGCTCGCGCGCGAGCTGCGCGGGCGACAACGACGTGAGCCGCACGAACACGTCCCGACGCAGGTCCTTCACCACCCGCTGCGCGAACAGGCCCATGAAGTAGAACTGGCCCAGGTAGCCCACGCCCTTCACCAGGCCCACGACCACCATCACCAGCGGGAAGCCCCACAGCGCGGCGTCACGCGGCAGGTCCGCCAGCCAGGGGACCCGGTGCGCGCTGGCGAAGCCCTCGCCCCCGCCCGACAGGAGGAAACGCAGCGCGGGCCCCGTGAGGTACGCGTAGGCCCCCGTCGTCAGGCCCACCAGCGCCATGCACACGAAGGCCACGACGAGCACCGGCACATGCGGGCGCGCATAGCGCAACAGTCGCCACAGGATCTCGTGCATCCGCTACCGCCCCACCTTGCGCAGCGCCGCCTTCGCGAGCTGGGAGTACGGGTTGTACTCCAGTACCTTCAGCAGCTTCTTCCGCGCCAGCGGCGCGTCTCCCAGGTCCATGTCGATGATGGCCGCGATGATGTGCAGCCGCTCCACATACGGGCCCAGCGACAGCGCCTTCTTCAAGACCTTTTGCGCCTTCTGCGCTCGCTGCACGAGCGGCCCGGAGGCCGCCTGGTACGTCGCCCAGGCGAGGAACGAGTAGTACTCCGGCTCCCTCGGGTTGAGGTTCACCGCCTCCTCGAACGCCACCTGCGCGGACAGGAAGTCGCGGCGCTTGAGCGCGGCCTCGCCCCGGCGCAAGGCGATCTCCGCGTCCACCACCACCGCCGTGTTGCGCCCCACGTCCAGCTTGCTGAACAGGTACTGGAGATACGCCTTGCGCTTCTCCTCCACGCTCAGCACGCGGTACGAGGCGGACAGCTTCTCCTGCACCGACTCCAGCAGGTCCTTCAGGTCGAGGATGTCGAACTCCGCGTAGGTGTCCGGATGGAAGCGCATCGCCGTCTCGTGGTACGCGCGCTCCACCGCCTCCGCGTCCGCGGTGATGTCCAGCCCCAGGCTGCCGAAGTAGCTGCGGGTGATGATGCGCACCGCCTCCTCGCGCAGCGACGCCGCGGTCTCCACCGGCAGCGACTTGCGCTTGCGCGGGCCGATGCGGTCCGGCACCACCGCCGTGGCCAGCACGTCCGCCCCCGTCGCCACGGGGGTCGGAGAGAACGTCACCCCGCCCGTCAGCTTCAGGAACCACAGCAGCGAGTACGCCGCGCGCAGCTCCCCACGGCCGTGCGCCAGCAGCTCCTTCAGCACGATGCGGCCGTTGACCTGCATGGCGATCTTGATGTCGTCCGTGTCGAGCGCCATCGCCGACAGGTCGCGCCCGAACTCCGGCGAGCGGACCGGGTACTCGCCCAGGTTCGCGCGCAGCGCCGCCGCCATCACCTTCAGCGGGAAGCAGCGCCGCGCGCCCTCCAGCACCTGCGACAGCGGAGGCAGGTCGACGGAGGCGACCTCCTTCGTGAACTCGTCGCCCGAATAGAAGGCATACCGGCCCTCGCGCATGCCCAGCACGCGGCACAGCCGGTCATGCGTGTAGTCGCGCAACAACTGCGACAGCTCCTCGCCCGCGGCCTCCACGCCCGCGTCCGCCAGCGCGGCCCCGATGCGCAGCCCCGACGCCAGCGCCTCCACCACGCGCTCCGACTGCGCCGGCGTCAGCACCCGCCGGTCCACGAGGAAGCGCGTCAGCGAGTCGTCCTTGCTCGACGAGTCGAAGCTCACCGGCCCGCCGCGCAGGAAGTACACGCGCCGGCTCAGGTCGCGGTGCGCCGCCACCAGCACGCCATCGCGACGCAGCCGGTAGATGGAGTGCAGCAGGCCCGGCAGCGGGTAGCCCTTCAGCTCGCCGCTGTTCACCGCCGGACGCGACAGCGTGGCCGCAAGCCCGGTGAGCGGCACGGCCTGCGCCGCGCGCACCAGGGACTCCAGCTTGGGGACCAGCTCGCCCGGCTTGAGCGGGTCCGCCACGTAGGCGTTCACCTTCAGGTCCAGCACGGAGCCCACGCCGCGCGCGCGCCCCAGGTGCCCCTTGTCGATGGCGACGATGGGCACCCGCCCGCCCTGGCTGTGCCCTCGGATGAGGTGCACCACGTGCGCCCCTTCCACGCGCGGCAGGTCCACCGACAGCACCATCACATCCGGGTTGTCCGCCGCGAAGTGCTCGAGCACGGCGATGGGGTCATTCACCGCGCGCACGGAATACCCGGCCTGGGAGAGCAGGCCCGTCAGGTGCTCGAGCGTGGGGGGATGGCTCTCGGCGAGCAGAAGCGTCTTCAAGGGTGCCGCAGTCTACACCTTCATCCGGTCTCGCATCAGGGTACGATGCGCCCCCCTCACATGACGCCCCCACCCCGCATCCTCGTCGTGGCCGGAGAAGCCTCCGGCGACGCCCACGCCTCCGAGCTCGTCGCGGCCCTCCAGGCCCGGCGGCCGGACCTCACCTTCTTCGGCATGGGCGGCTCGCGCCTGGCGGCCCGGGGCGTCGAGCTGCTCTTCGACGCCCGCGAGGTGTCCGTCATGGGCATCACCGAGGTGCTCCCCCGCATTCCCAGGATCCTCCAGATCATGAAGGGCCTGGCCGAAGCCGCCGCCGAGCGCCGGCCGGACGTGGCCATCCTGGTCGACATCCCGGACTTCAACCTGCGGCTGGCCAAGAAGCTCAAGGCCCTGGGCATCCCCGTCGCCTACTACATCTCCCCGATGATCTGGGCGTGGCGCCGGGGACGGGTGCGCACCATCAAGCGGCTGGTGGACCGGATGCTCTGCATCCTCCCGTTCGAGGAGGACTTCTACCGCGAGGCGGGCGTCAGCGCCCGATACGTGGGCAGCCCCGTGGTGGAGCAGGTCCCCACTCCGGACACGACACGGGCCTTCCGCGAGCGGCTGGGGCTGGCCGAGGAGGCCCCCACGCTCGCCCTGCTGCCCGGCAGCCGGATGAGTGAGATCCGCCGCCTGCTGCCGGCGATGGTGGACGCGGCGAAGCAGCTCGCCGCCGAGCGTCCCGGCCTGCAGGTCGTGGTCCCCGTGGCGCCCACCATCCCCCGTCAGGAGGTGGTCTCCCGCTTCGAGGGCAGCGGGTTGACGCCCGTGCTGGTGGACGGGCACGCCCCGGAGGTCGTGGGCGCCAGCGACGCGGCGGTGGTGGCGTCGGGTACAGCCGTGCTGGAAGCCGGGCTGATGCAGCGCCCGCTGGTGGTCATCTACCGCGTGTCGCTCATCTCGTACTGGGTGGGACGGCTGATGCTCAAGGTGGCCTTCGTCTCCCTCATCAACCTCCTGGCGGGCCGGCGCGTGGTGCCGGAGCTGCTCCAGGGGGAGATGACCCCCGAGCGCATCGCCGACGAGGTCCGCCGGGTCTGGGTACCCGGCGCCCCCCGTGAGGAGATGATTCAGGGTCTCATGGAGGTCCGGGGGAGGCTGGGCGAGGCAGGGGCCGCCACCCGGGCCGCCGAGTCCGTCATGGAGCTGCTGCCCCCGCGCCCCGTTTAGGGTATGTCGGCCCCGCCATGAACCGTGCGCTGGTCTGTATCCCCACCTACAACGAGCGGGAAAACATCGAAGCCATCACCCTGGCGGTGCTCCAGGCCGATGCCCGCGTCGACATCCTCGTCGTGGACGACAACTCGCCCGACGGCACCGGGCAGATCGCCGACCAGCTCGCGCAGAAGGACCCGCGCGTGCGCGTGCTCCACCGCGAGAAGAAGGAGGGCCTGGGCCGCGCGTACCTGGCCGCCTTCCGCTGGGCGCTGGCCGAGGGCTACACGTACATCATCGAGATGGACGCGGACTTCAGTCACGATCCGCGCTACCTGCCCGGCCTGCTCGACGCGGCGGAGGCCGGCGCGGACCTGGTGCTCGGCTCGCGCTACGTCACCGGCGGCGGGACGGTGAACTGGGGTGTCGGCCGGCAGTTGATCAGCCGCGGCGGCAGCCTCTACGCGCGCACCATCCTGGGCGTGGGCATCCGGGACCTCACCGGTGGCTTCAAGTGCTTCCACCGCCGGGTGCTGGAGACCATCGACCTGGATTCGGTGCAGAGTTCCGGGTACTCGTTCCAGATCGAGCTCACCTACCGCACGCTCAAGCACGGCTTCACCGTGCGCGAGGTGCCCATCATCTTCGAGGACCGGCGCGTGGGGCACTCCAAGATGAGCAAGAAGATCTTCGCCGAAGCGCTCACCCTGGTGTGGAAGCTGCGGCTCACGGTGTAGTCGACGAAGGCGTGCGGTGATGAAGGCCTACCTGACCCAGTTCCTGGTCGCGCTGCCCGCGGTCTTCTTCGTGGTGGACCCCATTGGCGTGGTCCCCCTGTTCCTGGCGATGACGGCCGGGGACTCGCCGGAGAAGATCCGCCGCACGGCGATGCGCGCGTGCCTGGTCGCCTGCGGGCTGATGACCTTCTTCGCCCTGTTCGGCACCATCATCTTCAAGGTGTTCGGCGTGTCGCTGGGCGCCTTCCGGGTGGCCGGCGGAATCCTGCTGCTCATCACCGCGCTGGACATGCTCCGCGCGCGCCCGTCCGAGACGCGCACCACGCCCAACGAGGAGCAGGAGGGCGTGGTGAAGGAGGACGTGGCCATCGTCCCGCTGGCCATCCCCCTGCTGTCCGGCCCGGGCGCCATCGCCACCGCGATGGTGCTCATGGCCCGGGGCACGACGATGACGGCCACCCTGCCCGTGCTGGCCGCCATCCTGCTCACGTTCCTGTTGAGCTACTTCATCCTGCGCGCCTCCGGCCTCGTGCAGCGCGTGCTGCGCCAGTCCGGGGTGGCCATCGTCGAGCGAGTGATGGGCCTCATCCTCGCCGCCATCGCGGTGCAGTTCATCGCGGATGGCGCGAAGGAGCTCCTGCGGTAGGGCGGGTCAGTTGGTGGCGACCCACGCCGGGCCGGCGCGCTTGAGCCGCCCCTGGGGCTTGCTCTCCAGGGTGAGTTCGTCCGGCCCGGAGCGGTGCGCGTCGTACGCGTACCCCTCCCCCACCTCCTGGAGGTACACCACCACGGCGTCGAGGACGCTCTCCTGCACGACCTTGAACGTCGCGTCACCGCAGTGTGGCTCGTCCCCCTCGAAGAAGCGCTCCAGCATGGACTGCTCGGGCCTGCGCACGTACACGCGCACCGGCGTGGGCTCCTCGCGACCCTGCGCGGCGATCTCCCCCACCACCCTGGCTGGTGTCGGCTCCCGGAGGACCGACTGCACCAGCGCGCATTTCTGCGCCTCCATCTCCCGCCGCACCGCGAGCGGCGCCTTGTGGGCACAGCCCGCCCCGGCCAGGAGCGGCAGACTCAGCACGCCCCAGGCCAGCTGTTGGAATCGCTTCATCCCTTCGCCTCCTCGTGACTCGCTTCTTCGCTACAGCTTCCTCCACCGCGGAGCGAAGGGCGCCTGCTTCAAGACAGGGTCCTCCACCGCGATGATGTACTCGGCCCGGCGGTTGGCCGCTTCCGCCGTCTCGTCCGGCGTCGGCACCGCGGGTGACTCCTCTCCGAACCCCTCGTAGAAGATGGGGACCTTCAGCCCGCGCTGGCGGAACGCCGCGGCGATGCTGCGAGCGCGCTTCAGCGACAGCTCGCGGTTGTCCGCCGAGGCGCCCACCGTGTCCGTGTGTCCCAGCACGTAGAGGCGAACCGCCGCGAAGCGGCCGTATTTCGCCAGGGCCTCCGCGAGCTGCGCGTGGCTGCGGTCCAGCTTGCCGCGCTCGCTCGCGGGAATGTCCGCGCGTCCGGATGCGAACCCCACCTCCTCGTGCGGAATGTCCACGCGCCAGGGAAAGAGGTCCACGCCCGTGTAGAAGTCCGATGTGTCGAAGGCTCGCAGGGTGACTTTCATCACCCGGCCCTCGGCGGCAGGCCAGCTCACGGGGAGGGGCGTCCCCGCGGGCTCGCCCTTGAAGGCCACCTCGCCCTCGAAGGCCTTCTTGCCCGTGTCCATCAGCACCGTGAGCTCCACGCGCCCCGCGGGACGCGAGAGGAGGAAGCGGAGCTGGCGCTTCTCCACGTCCACGTCCTCCGGGCGGACCTCCAGCTTCAGCGGCCCGTTGAGCTCCGTGTCGAAGGACAGGGGCAGAGAGCCGGACTCCGCGTCGGCGAAGCGGACGACGAGCTCGCCTTCGTAGTGGAAGCGCCCCTCTGGCTGCTCCAGCTCGATGCGCCGGGTGATGCCTGGCTTGCCGCCGCCCTTCACGTCGACCACCTTGCCGTCCCCCCGCTTCAGCTTCACCTCGAAGCCGGCGATGGGTTCGTCGATGTGCACGAGCAATGCCGGGAGGTTCTCCCCCAGCGCGGCACGGCCCTCGAGGGAGACGCGGATGGCGTCCGCGAACGCGGGCAGCGGTGAGACGAGGGCGAGACTGAGCAGCAACAGTCGGGGGTCCATGGCGCGGCGTCGACCTCGGGCATCGCGGGCCGCGCGGCGACAGCGGCCCGTGTGGGGGTGGATTCCTCCGCGACAGGGTAGGACGGTGCTCCGGGCGTGGGAAATGGTTCCCCAGCGAGACGTCGCCCCGCCGGGGGCATTCAATCGCGGAGCACGCGCCGGGTCAGGCAGCCGGGGGGACGAGGCGTCCCCGCTCCGGCATCCCCACGCAGGCGCGGCGTCAGCGCACGCCGACGAGGGTGATGCCCGCGGCCTCGGCGCCCCGGAAGAGCGCGGGTGCGTCCAGCAGCACCGTCTTCCCCACTTCCAACGCCAGCACCTTCGCGTGGACCTCCCGCATCACCTCCAGCGTGCGGGGGCCCGCGGCGGGCAGGTCGAAGCGCAGGTCCTGCTGGGGCTTGCAGCGCTTCACCACCACCGCGCCCGCGCCGCCCAGCTTCCCGCCCCGGCGGATGGCCTCGTCGGTGCCCTCCACGGCCTCCAGGGCGAGCACGAGGCCCTTGTGCACCACCACCGTCTGCCCCACGTCCGCCTGGCCCAGGAGGACCGCCACCTCGCGGCCCACCGCGACGTCCTTCTCCTGCTCCGGCGTCAGCCGCGGGCCCGCGAGGTGTCCCTCGGGGCACAGGACCTCGCCCAGGAAGTCCGTGGGGGCGATGATGGTGATGCCCCGCTCCTCGAAGTCCGCGGCCACCGCGCGGAGCAGCGCGTCGTCGCGGAAGCTGCGCAGGCGGGAGATGACGCGCACGGTGCCCAGGTCCGGCCGGGCGTCCTTGATGGCCCGCACCCGGCCGATGCCGCCCGCCATGGCCGCCTGGCGCACGCCCGCGGCGCGGAAGGCCTTCTGGATGCTGTCCACCTGCCCCACGCGCACCCAGGTGAGGGAGGCGACCTCCGAGGCCAGCGCCGGGTCCGTCTCCCCCTTGTGGGCGACGGCCACCACCTCCAGCCCCCGGGCGCGCGCCGCGCGCGCGAAGAGGAAGGGGAGCTGGCCGTTGCCCGCGATGAGGCCGATGCGTTCCACCGCCGACGCGCCTTCCATGCGGGAGGTCACCGCGTCAGGCCGCGCTTGCTCTGCATGACGAAGTCGATGAGGTGGTCGACCTCCGGCTGTCCACCGAGCTCCGTGCGCAGGCGCGCCAGCGCCTCCTGCAGGCCCAGCTTCGAGCGGAACAGGATGCGGTGCGCCTCCTTGATGCGCTCGATCTGCTCCTTGGAGAAGCCGCTGCGCTCCAGGCCCACGGCGTTGAGCCCCACCAGCTCCGCGCGGTCGCCCTGCGCGGTGGCGTACGGCGGGATGTCCATGGTCACCATGGCGCCGCCGGCGATGAAGGCGTGCCGGCCCAGGCGGGTGAACTGGTGCACCGCCGCCAGGCCGCTGATGATGACGTGGTCCTCCAGCGTCACGTGGCCGGCCAGCGCCGAGCCGTTGCCGATGCGGCAGCCGTCCCCGACGACGCAGTCGTGCGCGACGTGGCAGGTGGCCATCAACAGGGTGCCGTTGCCCACGCGCGTGACACCACCACCGCCCGCCGTGCCGATATGCAGCGTCACGAACTCGCGGATCTGGTTGTCGTCGCCGATGACGAGCTGCGTGTCCTCGCCCTTGTACTTGAGGTCCTGCGGGTCGGCGCCCAGCGCGGCGAACTGGAAGATGCGGTTGCGGGCGCCAATCGTCGTGCGCCCCTCGATGACGACGTGCGGGCCCACGCGCGTGCCCTCACCAATCGTCACCTTCGGACCGATGACCGAATAGGGCCCCACTTCGACCGTCTCGTGCAGACGGGCATCGGGGTGGATTACCGCGGTGGGATGAACCTGAGCCATGTCGTCTCGTCTCCTCTTGCCTCGCGAGCCCGGCGTCAGGAGGCCGCGCCCTCTTCCGCGCCGGCGTCCTTGTCGACCACGGTCGCCAGGAACTCGCCCTCGGCGACCTTCGCGCCGTCCACCGTCGCCGTGCCCTTCGTCTTCCACACGGAGCCCTTGTGCCGGAGCACCTCGATGACCAGTTGGAGCCGGTCTCCCGGCACCACCGGCTTGCGGAAGCGCGCGCCGTCCACGCCCATCAGGTAGGTGACCTTCTGGGACGGGTCCATGTTCTCGCTCTTGTACGCGAGGATCGCCGACGCCTGGGCGAGCGCCTCGAGGATGAGCACCCCGGGCATCACCGGATGGCCGGGGAAGTGCCCGTTGAAGAACTCCTCGTTGATGGTGACGTTCTTGTAGGCGATGAGCTTCTGCCCGGGGATGATCTCCACCACCCGATCCACGAGGAGGAACGGATAGCGGTGAGGCAGCAGGTTCTGGATCTCTCCGATGTCCATCACTCCCCCATCTCCTTCTCGAGCGTCTCCACCCTGCGGCGGAGGGCCCGCATTTCCTTGAGCAGGTCGGCCAACTGCCCTTGTGCAGCGCTCGCGCGCAGCCATTCCTTGTGGGGGATGGCCGGCGTGCCGCTGTAGACCTCGCCGTCCGGCACGTCGTGCGCCACGCCGGACTGCGCGCCCACCTTGGCCATGTCACCCACGCGGATGTGGCCCACCACGCCCACCTGTCCGGCCAACACCACGCCGGCACCCACCTCCGACGAGCCGGACACGCCGGCCTGCGCGCAGATGAGCGTCAGCGGGCCCACGCGGACGTTGTGGGCGATCTGCACCAGGTTGTCGAGCTTGGTGCCCCGCCCCACGACCGTCTCGCCGAGCGTCGCCCGGTCGATGCAGGTACACGCGCCCAGTTCGACGTCGTCCTCGATGCGGACGATGCCCACCTGGGGAATCTTGAAGTGCTCCGGCCCATCCGCGCCCTCCGGATCGAAGGCGAAGCCGAAGCCGTCCGCGCCCACCACGCACGAGGCATGGAGGATGACGCGGGAGCCGACGATGCAGCGCTCGCGCACCGTGACGTTGGGGTACAGCACGCAGTCGTCGCCCACCTGGGCCTGCTCGCCCACGTACGCGCCCGGGTACAGCACGCTGCGCGCGCCCACGCGCGCGCCCGCCTCCATGGTGGCGCCGTGCATCACCGTGGCCTCCGGATGGACGGTGGCCTCCGGGTGGACCCAGGCGCCAGGCCTCACCCCCGGGGCGGGACGCGCCGCCGGGTGGAAGGCCTTCAGGAGCTTCGCGTAGGCCAGGTGCGGGTTGGGCACGCGCACCACGGCCAGGCCCTGACGCGCGGGGGCATCCCCGTTCACGAGCACGGCCGAGGCGCGGGTCGCCTCGTACTGACGGCGGTAACGCGTGTTTCCGTAGAAGGACACGTCCCCCGGGCCTGCTTCCTCGAGCCCGTTGAGTCCGTGGATGAGAGTCTCTGGGTCGCCGAGGAGCTCTCCACCCACCAGGGCGGCGAGCTCCCCGAGCCGGCGGGGCGCGGGGGAAGTCGTCACGGGATGCGGGTTACTTCTTCGGGGCGTCCTTCGCCGCCGTCGTCTTCAGGTTGTTGTAGGCGCGGATGACTTCGTTGGAGATGTCGAGCTGGGCCTTCGCGAAGACGATGCCCGAGTCACGCTTCTCCAGGACCAGGGCCAGGTCGTCGCGCTGGGCGATGCCCGCCACCACCTGGTCGATCTTGGAGATGATGGGCTCCATCTCCTGGCGCTCCTTGTTGGCGGCCTCGCCGCGGCTCTTCTCCCACTTCTGGGCGAGCGTCATCACCTTGCGCTGGAGCTCCGCCTCCTTCTGCGCGCGCGTGTCCGGGCTCATGGCGCTGGCCTGCTTGTCCAGCGTCTCCTTCTCCGCGCGCAGGGCGGTCTGCTCCTTGTCGATCTCCTTCTGCTTGTCGTCCAGCCACTTCTGGAGACGGGCCTTGGCGGCCTTGCCGTCATCGACCTCGAGAAGGACGCGCTGGAGGTCCACGTAGGCGACCTTCAGGTCGGCGGCCGAGGCGGCCACCGGCAGGGCAAGCGACAGGACGGCGGCCATGGCCGCGACAGTGGTGCGAAGCGACATGTTCTACAGCTCCTCAGGAAGGGTACAGCGTCCGACGTCAGACGCCCGGGCTTGTTCAACCCTTCCCGCCAGGGCGGGGCCGGGACGACGGGACGACGGCTTATCAGAAGAAGTTGCCGATAGTGAACTCGAACAGGATCCGGTCGTCCTCAGGCCGCCTGGTGAGCGGGATGCCCCACTCGAAGCGCAGGGGCCCGATGGGCGAGAACCAACGGAAACCGAAGCCCGCCGAGTGGAAGAGTCCCAGCGGCAGCTTGTCCTGTTTGTCCTGGAAGAAGTTCTCGTTGGAGGCGAAGGCGTTGCCGGCGTCGTAGAAGAGCACACCCCGGAGGCCGGCCTTCTCGAAGATGGGGAACTCCAGCTCGAAGTTGAAGACGAGCTGCTTGTTGCCGCCCACGAGGAAGTCGGTGACGGTGGCGTCCGGGTTGGACGAGCGGGGCACCTTCACGGACGGGCTGATGCTGCGCAGGTAGTAGCCGCGGACGCTGTTGATGCCACCCACGTAGTAGAGTTCGGAGATGGGCAGCGGCTTGTTGGAGTCGAGCTGCTGGATGTAGCCGATGGTGGCGTTCGTCTTGAAGACGAAGCCCAGGGGCAGCGGGAAGTACAGGCGCGAGTAGGCCGTGTACCGGTTGAAGAGGAACGAGCCGCCCAGGAAGTCCGGGGCGAACTCCACCGCGCCGTAGTGGATGAAGCCGCGCGAGGGGAACAGGCGGTTGTCGCGCCGGTCGAAGGAGAGCGACAGGCGGGCCGCGCTGGTGGTGCCGGACAGGAACTGGTTGGCCAGGAGCACCGCGCCCAGGTTGGAGCCGGCCTCCACGTTCACCCACTCACGCGTGTAGCCGATGGTGCCCAGCAGGTCGTCGATGAACTGGTAGCCGATGGAGACCGTGCCACCCGTGGAGTTGCGGATGAAGCCGTCGTAGTCCGCCTGGACGCGGAAGAACTCCGCGGACAGCAGGTAGTTCGTGTCCAGGAAGTACGGGTCGTAGAACGACAACTGCACCAGGGAGCGCAGGCCGGAGATCTGCGCGGACGCGGAGACGCTCTGGCCCCAGCCCAGGAAGTTGTTCTGGGAGATCTGCGCCGTGAAGATGAAGTTCTCCACGTTGGAGAAGCCGAGGCCGACCTGGAAGGTACCGGTCGCCTTCTCCTTCACCTCCACCTGGAGGACGATGGTGTCGTCCTTGCTGCCCGGGCGCTGGGTGATCTCCACCGTCTCGAAGAAGCCCAGCGCGGTGACGCGCTCCTTGCTGCGGCGCACGCCGGTGCCGTTGTAGAGCTCGCCTTCGTAGACGCGCAGCTCGCGGCGGATGACCTTGTCGCGCGTCTTGCTGTTGCCGGTGACCTCGATGCGCTCGATGGTGACCTGGGGGCCCTTCTGGACGTCGAAGGTCAGGTCGACGGTGCGGTTCTCCGCGTTGACGCTGGTGACCGGGTTGACGTTCGCGTAGGCGTAGCCGCGGTCGTAATAGACGTCCGAGATGCCCAGGATGTCCTGCGAGAGCTGCGAGCGGTTGAAGCGCTGGGTGGAGCGCGACTTCATCAGCGCCAGCATCTGCTCCTTGGACACGTCCGGCAGCAGGTCGCCCGCGAAGTCGATCTTCCCGATGTCGTAGGGCTCACCCTCCTCGATGCGCAGGGTGATGTAGATGTAGCGCTTGTCCGCGGAGAGCTGGACCGTGGGCTTGTCGATCTTGACGTTGATGAAACCGCGGTCGTAGTAGGCGATCTGGATGACGGCCAGGTCGCGCTGGAACGCCTCCTCGCGGTAGGTGCCCTCACCCGTGAAGAAGGAGAGGAAGCCACCCTCGCGGGTGATCATCGTCTCCTTGAGGACGCTGGCGGGGACCTTCTCCGCGCCGATGAGGGTGATCTGCTTCACCATCACCTTGGCGTGCTCGTTGATGACGAGGATGACGTCGACGCCGCCCTCCACCGGGCGGATCTCGTGGGAGACCTCCGCGAGGAAGTAGCCCTTCTCCACGTACTTCGCCTGGATCTTCTTCACGGTGCTGCGCACCGTCTCCAGGTCGAGGATGGTGTTGGGCTTGACGAGGAGCTCCTCCTTCAGGTCGTCCTGGCTCAGCTCCTCGTTGCCCCGGAGCGTCACCTGCCGGATGACGGGGCGCTCCTCGACGCGGACCACGTAGGCGACGCCGCGGGCCAGGTGCTGGACGAGCAGCTCGACGTTCTGGAAGTACCCCAGGGCCCACACCGCCCGCAGGTCCTCCGCCGACTTCGACGGGTCCAGGGGCTGGCCGACCTTGGTGCGCAGGGCGCGGCGGATGGCCTCCGCCTCGACGCGCTTGTTCCCCTCGACGCGGATCTCCGCGACCGTGTCGGACTCGACCTCGGGGACCTCTTCGACCGGGGCGTCCGAGGGCCGCGCGGAACCAGGAGCCGGGGTGGCGGGCGCGGGGGCAGCGGGGACGGGAGCCGGTGCGGGCGCACCCCCATCCACCTGTGCCAGGACGGAGCCAGGCACGAGCGACCACAGGGCGACCGCTAGCAGCGGGAGCAGTGACTTGCGAGACAGAACGAGGTGCCTCAAGGGGAGACCGGCCGGGGAAAGGCGGGGCAATGTACGGGAAGGGGTGCGAGCCCCTCAATCCAAAAACACGGAGCCATCAAGCCTCCGTCACCTGCCCGCCAGCCAGGCGAAGGCGGCGGGGCATGGAGCGGGCGAGCGTCTCGTTGTGGGTGACGACGACGGCGGTGATGCCCAGCTCACGGTTCACATCCCTCAGGAGCTGGTGGATGCCCTCGCCCGTGGCGGGGTCCAGGTTGCCGGTGGGCTCGTCGGCGAGCAGGATGGCGGGCTTGAGCACCAGGGCGCGGGCCAGGGCCACGCGCTGGGCCTCGCCACCGGACAGTTCCCCTGGCCTGTGGTCCACCCGCTGTCCCAGCCCCACCCGCTCCAGCAGCTCCCGGGCATAGGCGTAGGCGCCGGCGCGCTCCCGGCGCTGGATGAGCGCGGGCATGGCCACGTTCTCCAGGGCGGTGAACTCCGGCAGCAGGTAGTGGCTCTGGAACACGAAGCCGATGGTGCGGTTGCGGAACTCGGCGATCTCCGCGTCGTTCATGGAGAAAACCGAGCGGTCCTCGAAGAAGACCTCGCCGGCGGCGGGGGCGTCCAGGGTGCCCAGCACATGCAGGAAGGTGCTCTTGCCCGCGCCGGAGGCGCCCACCAGCGAGACGAGCTCTCCCTTCTCCAGGTCCAGCGACACGGCGCGCAGCACGTCGATGCGCTTCCCGTGGAGGAAGTAGCTCTTGAAGACGTTGCGGATGGACAACAGCGCCATGGCTACTCCGCCTTGAGACCTTCCACCGGCTCCACGCTGCTGGCCTTGAGGGCCGGGTAGATGGAGGCCAGGTAGGTGACGAGCACCGCGATGACGACGGCCAGCACGGTCTGCAACGGTTCGATGCGCACCGGGAGCGCGGGGATGTAATAGACCTCCGGGTCCAGCTTGATGCCGACCTTCTCGATGAAGACGCACCAGGCCAGGCCGGAGAAGAGGCCCAGGAGGCCTCCGGCGACGCCAATCTGGAGCCCTTCGGCGAGGAAGATCTTCACGATGCCCCCGTCGGATACACCCAGCGCCTTGAGTACGGAGATTTCTTTTCGTTTCTCCAGCACCAGCATGATGACGGTGGCGACGATGAGGCCGGCGGCCACGACGATGATGATGGAGAGGATGATGCCCATCACCAGCTTCTCCAGGCGCAGCGCGGAGAAGAGGTTCTTGTTCATCTCTCCCCAGTCGCGGGCCCGGTAGGGATAGCCGCCCAGCGCCTTCACCACCTGCCCGGCGATGCGGCGCGCGTCGTCGATGTCGAAGACCTTGAGCTCGATGCCGGTGGCGCCCTGGATGTTGAAGAAGTCCTGGGCCTCCTTGAGCAGGATGTAGACGAACTTGGAGTCGTACTCGTACATCCCCGAGTAGAAGACGGCCGCCACGCGGAAGGCGCGGCTCTTGGGGATGGGGCCGGTGGGGCCCAGCTCCGTGCCCAGCGGGGACACCACGTTCACCCGGTCCCCCACCACCACGCGCAGCGAGGCGGCCAGCTCCCGCCCGATGACGATGCCGGGCAGCACCGCGGGCTTCGTCGGCTTGCCGGCGCGGCGGATGATGTCGTCGCCCGAGTCCTCGGCCCCTCCCTTGGCGGGCGCGTCGTCCTCCTCCGGCATGGCGCGCGAGAGGATCTTCTCCGGCGTGTAGAGGATGTCGAGCGAGCCGCCGCCGAGGATGTTCTGCGGCAGGTCGGTCACCTCGCCCACCGTGGCCGGGTCGATGCCCTTGATGATGACGCCGTCGACGTTGCCCTCCGAGGCGATCATCACCTGGTTGATGATGAAGGGCGTCTGTCCGGCGATGCCCGGCACCTTCCGGATGGTCTCCATCACCTTGGCGTACTCGGGCAGGTCGCCCGCGTAGCGGGACACGACGGCGTGCGCGTTGGTCCCGAGGATCTTCTTCTGGAGGTCCGCCTCGAAGCCGCTCATCACCGACAGCACGATGATGAGCGCCATGACGCCCACGCCCACGCCGCCCACCGACAGCGCGGTCATCATCATGGTGGGCGACTGCTCGCGCAGCTTGAGCCGGTGCAGCGCCTCCGACGAGGCGAGCGGGTCGGACAGGCCGAGCGAGCGGATGCGGGTGCGCTCCACCGCCGCCTCGGCCGCGCGGATGATGAAGTACACGAGCAGCGGCGGGATGATGCCGAACATCAACACCGCGAGCGTGCCCAGCAGCAGCGAGGGCCGGAACACCGCCACGTGGCGGCGCGCGACGAACAGCTCGAAGCCCAGCTTCAGGTCCACCCGGCCGCTGCCCGCCGCGATGAAGCCCGTGTTGATGCCCAGCACCAGCGCCAGCACCAGGCCGGTGAAGGTCAGCCAGTACGCCAACTCCGGCCGGCCGAGCAGCCCGGCGACGTACGTCACCTCCCGCAGCCGGTAGCCCAGTTGGAGCTGGAGCGAGGGGATGCGCTCCATCAGCGTCAGGAGGATGGGCACCGGCAGGCCCAGGTAGAACACGCCGATGGTGGCCTCCGGCAGCGCCAGCCGCTGGGCGCGCGAGGCCCCGATGAAGCCGGAGACGAAGGCCACCATCGCCGCGGCGACCAGGGAGATGGCGAAGGCCCCGGTGGGCGGAAGCGTCAGCCCGCCCCCCGCGTCACGCGCCGCCCCCAGCTCCGTGGAGGGCACGCCCGACGACAGCACCGTCTGCAGGAGGACGAGGACCAGCTCCGCCAGGAGGATGCCGCCGCCGTAGGCGCCCAGCGTGCTCCAGTAGAAGTCCCGGTAGCGCGCCAGCCGCGGGTACAGCGTGGCCCCGGCCGCCGGGCTCGCCCCGACGGTGGACTCCGGCGCGCGCCGGATGCCGTGGGCGATCAGCGCCCAGCCCCCCAGCCAGACGAGCACGCCGGACAGGAGGAACCCCAGGTGCAGGACAGGGGGGGCCTCGCCGGCGGCGGCCTGCACGGGCAACAGCGTGGCGCCGTCGATGACCTGGAGCAGCCCGCCCCACCCGACCAGCGACAGGCCGAGCGCGGTGCTGACCTCCGCCCACGCGCCCGCCCCGGAGATGGCGACGCCGAGCAGGATGAAGCCCAGGAGCCCCACGAGGGCTCCGGTCCAGATGAAGCCCCAGTGATGGACGGTCTGCCGTTCGGCGGAGTTCACACGGCCTCGTGGCTACTTCGCCAGTGGCTTGAGGAGAGGGAACAGGATGACGTCACGGATGCTCTGTGAGTCCGTGAACAACATGGCGAGCCGATCAATCCCGATGCCTTCGCCAGCCGTCGGCGGCATGCCGTGCTCGAGGGCTCGGATGTAGTCCTCGTCGTAGTCCATCGTCTCCTGCTGGCCGCGCTGCTTCGCGTCGAGCTGGGCGAGGAAGCGACCCTTCTGGTCCAGGGGGTCGTTGAGCTCCGAGAACGCGTTCGCGATCTCCCGCCCCGCCACGTACAGCTCGAACCGGTCCGTGATTTCCGGGTTCTGGTCGTTCCGGCGTGCCAGCGGCGACACCGCGGTGGGGAAATGGGTGATGAAGGTGGGATGAATCAGGGTGTGCTCGACGTGGGCCTCGAAGAGGGCGCCCACCAGCTCACCGTGGTTCATGGTCTCGATGGCGCGGCGCTCGGACTCGGCGCGGGCCGTCTTGAGCAGCTCGTGGCGCAGGCGGTCCGGGTCGACCATGTCCTTGTCGGACAGCGCGCCGCCCACGGCCTCGCGGATGGCCTCCGTCATGGAGATGCGCTTCCAGCCCTTGCCGAAGTCGAGCACGTGCTCGCCGTACTTGACCTTGGAGTCGCCGGTGACGGCCTTGGCCGCCTCGGAGATCATCTCCTCGCTCAGGTCCATCAGGTCCTCGTACGTGGCGTACGCCTGATAGAACTCGAGCATCGTGAACTCGGGGTTGTGCCGGGTGCTGATGCCCTCGTTGCGGAAGTTCCGGTTGACCTCGTAGACGCGCTCCAGGCCACCGACGACCAGGCGCTTGAGGTACAGCTCCGGCGCGATGCGCATGTACAGGTCGATGTCGAGCGCGTTGTGGTGCGTGATGAACGGCCGCGCGGCCGCGCCCGACACGAGCGGGTGCATCATCGGCGTCTCGACCTCGACGAAGTCACGCCCGTCGAGGAAGTCGCGGATGAAGCGGATGAGCTTGTTGCGCCGGAGGAAGGTCTGCTTCACGTCCGGGTTGGACACGAGGTCCAGGTAGCGCTGGCGGTAGCGGAGCTCCACGTCCGTCAGGCCGTGCCACTTCTCCGGCAGGGGGCGCAGGGACTTGGTGAGCGGGGTGAACTTCGTGGCGGCCAGGGTGAGCTCGCCCGTCTTCGAGCGGAACACGGTGCCGGTGACGGCCAGGAAGTCGCCCAGGTCGCACAGCTTGAAGACCTCGTAGGCGTCCGCCAGGGCGTCCTTCTTCATGTGGACCTGGATCTCGCCCGAGCGGTCCCTGAGCTTGATGAAGGCCGCCTTGCCGAACGAGCGCATGGCGACCATGCGACCGGCGACGTCGTACGTGGCGGGGGACTGCTCCAGCTCCTCGGGGGACTGGTTCGCGTGCTTCGCGAGGATGTCCGCCGCCTGGTGCTCGGGCTTGTAGCCGTTGCCGTAGGGATTGAAGCCGGCCTCACGCCATTTCGCGGCCTTCTCCAGCCGCTGGTCGTAGATCTCCTGCTCCTTGGTTCCCAGGTCCGCTTCGCCCGCGGGCTTCTCGCTCTTGTTCTCGGTCTCGGCCATGACGCGCTTTCCCAAAGGCGCGGCACCGTAGCCAAGCCTCCCCCCGGACGCAACGCAACACATCGGGAAGGTTCAGGGAGCGGCCATCACCAGGAAGGCTGCCACGGCGGCGGCCAGGAGCAGCGGGATGAGGATTTCCACCGGGAAGCGCTGGTGCATGTGCGCCAGGTGGAGGCCCTTGAGCCCGAAGCGGCGCTGGCGGCGCACGCGGGTCATCACCAGGGAGGCCAGCGCGGCCGGGGCCTTCTCCCGCTCCACGGACTGCAGCCGCCGCACGGTGCGCGAATAGCCCTCCCACCCGTGGCGGCACTCGTCGCAGCCGTCCAGATGGGTACGGACCGCCTGCGCCTGGGGGGCGGGCAGCGCTTCGTCGGCGAGGGCGAGGAACGAGGCCTTCGCCTCGCGATGACTCATTCGCGGTTCCACGTCCCCCAGTCTGCGATGGATGCCGGTCATGGCTCAAGTCGCCCCAGGAGGTTGGCGAGCTTCTCCCGTGCGCGGTGGAGCCGGCTCTTCACGGTCCCCTCGAGCAGCTCGGTGATGTCGACGATCTCGTCGTAGGACAGGCCCTCGATGTCGCGCAGCGCCACGAGCAGTCGAGCGTCCGGCTCCAACTGGGAGATGGCCCACTGCACCCGCGCCCGCTCGCGCGCGGACTCCAGCGCGGCGTCCGGCGTGGGGGGCGCCCCCGGCCCGTCCACCCAGGCCATGCGGGCCTCGTCGTACTCCTCCGAGCGCCCCCGCCCCCGGCGCTTGAGGTACTTGAGCCGGTTGATGCAGTGGTTCTTCGCGATGCGGAACAGCCAGGTCGACAGCCGCGAGTCCTCGCGGAAGCGTCGCACGTTCTGGTGGACGCTGACGAAGATCTCCTGGACCAGGTCGTGCGCCTCCTCGCGGTCGCCGAGCATGCGCAGGCAGAAGTCGAAGAGGCGGTCCTGGTGCGTGCGCACCAGGAGCTCGAAGGCCTCCGGGTCGCCCTGACGCAGCCGGGCCAGGAGCAGCGCGTCCTGGCGACGCACCCGCGCCGCCTCGTCGGCCGCCCCGTCCTGTCCGATTTCGAGCACCCCGCCCGAAGACACCCGTGTCCTCCCGCGAGAGACTCCCGAACCCGAGAGTCACCATTTCCCAGCCTACCCTCCTCCCCTCCCCTGCGCCGCCCCTGGGACAACGTGGGCGGGAAAAGGTTCCAGGCGGGGCTGCGGGCCGGAGGACACCGGGAGACCCGGCGGGGCGGACGGGCGCGGCGAGCGCCCACCTCCCCTCGGGTCGTGCCGCGGCGCGGCTCAGTCCATCGCCGCGCTGCGGTTGGGGTTCTTGACCCCGAGCAGCTGCGCGGTGACGAACTCCTCGAGGTCGCCGTCCAGCACCGCGTCCACGTTGCCCGTCTCCACGCCGGTGCGCAGGTCCTTCACCATGCGGTAGGGCGCGAGCACGTAGGAGCGGATCTGCGAGCCGAAGGAGATGTCCTTCTTCGCGGCCTCGGCGGCGTCGCGCGCGGCCTCGCGCTTCTTCATCTCCAGTTCGTACAACCGGCCGCGGAGGATCTTGAAGGCCATGTCCTTGTTGGCCGACTGGGAGCGCTCCGTCTGGCAGGTGATGATGATGCCGGTGGGCAGGTGGCGCAGCTGGGCGGTGGACGACGTCTTGTTGACCTTCTGGCCGCCGGCGCCGCCGCCCCGGATGAACTTCAGGTCGATGTCCTTTTCCGGGATGTCGATCTGGATGGTGTCGTCGACTTCCGGATAGACGTCCACGGAGGCGAACGCCGTCTGGCGGCGCGCGTTGGCGTCGAACGGGGAGATGCGCACCAGGCGGTGCACGCCCACCTCCGCCTTGAGGTAGCCGTAGGCGAAGTCGCCCTCGATGCGCAGCGAGACGTTCTTGAAGCCCGCCTCCTCGCCCGGCACCTCGTCGTTGATCTCCACCTTCCAGCCCTTGGCCTCGCAGTAGCGCGAGTACATGCGCAGCAGCATGGCGGCCCAGTCCATGGAGTCGGTGCCGCCGGCGCCGGCGTTGATGTCCATGAAGCAGCTCGAGCGGTCCTGCTCACCGGAGAGCATGCGCGCAAGCTCCAGCTTGGCGACCTCCGCCTCCAGCGGCTCCAGCGAGGCCTCGGCCTCCGCCGTGGTGTCCGCGTCGTTGGCCTCCGCGGCCAGCTCCAGCAGGGTCTGCGCGTCGTCCAGCCCGCGCATCACCTTGTCGTACGCGCCCACGCTGGCCTCGAGCGTGGACTTCTCCTTCAGCATCGCCTGCGCCTTTGTGTTGTCATCCCAGAAGGTGGGCAGGGTGCTCTCACGTTCAATCAGCGCGATGCGGGACCGCTTGCGGTCCAGGTCAAAGATGCCCCCGGAGCGCCAACACGCGCTCCCTGAGGCCGTTGATCTTCTCCATCGAATCGTTCGCCATGGTCTGCTTCCTCGTCTGACGCGAGACGCCATGCAGGCGCCGCGCGCGAAAGGGGTTGAAGGGAGAGAAGGGTCAGGGCGCCTTGAGCGGAGTGACGGTGTCGCCCCGCCCCGCTGACGCCCCCGCCCGGCCGGACAGCCGCGCCAGCACGCGGTCCAGACCGAACGCGCCGGCCATGCCCAGGGAGATGGGCAGGATGAGCGCGATGAGCCGCCAGTTGTCCTGGTCGAAGGGCGGCAGGACCTTGAGCACCACGCCCAGCACGCCGGTGGCGGCGAGCACCGTCCACACCTTGAAGAGCCGCGCGCGCGCCTTCGCGCTGCCCCAGGTGAGCGCCACGCCGAAGGGCAGCGCGAGGAGCGTCAACGGGTTGGCGAGGAAGAGGTTCTCGTTGCGGTACGTCACCGTGTGGTCCGTCACCAGCCACATGATGAGCAGCGCCGTGCCGGGGATGCCCAGCACCAGGCCCACGAGCGCGTTCTCCACGCCGAGCAGCACCCGGGCGAGGCGACTGCCCCGCTTGCGCTCCCAGGTCGCCAGGCCCAGCGCGACGCCGCCCACCGCCACGCCCACCGCGAACACCCAGGGGCCCAGCGGAGGCGGCTCCGCGGGCGGGCGGGCCCGGTCCTGCGACACGTAGTAGTCCCAGCTCCGCGCCACCAGCGGATGCTTCTGGCCGTCCGCGCCCGTCACCTGGAGCGACGCGACCTGCGTCTCCAGTTCGTCGGGGAGGAAGGCCTCCTCCCACTTCGTGACGGGGTGGTCGATCTCGTCGTTCATCATGAAGTCGAGCAACACGCTCATCGGCGCGTTCACCGCCGTGTAGCGCCGCGTGTGCTCGCGCAGCGTCATGCGTCCCGGAGCCCGGTCCGCCTCGCGAAGCTGGCCCTGGGTGGCGACGTCGATCATGTCCCGCAGTCGCGTGACGCAGTTGTCGTTGTAGTGGTGATACAGATAGTCGCGATTCTCCGGCAGGACGTTGTCCGCCAGGGCCTTGGCCACATGGACCCGCTGCTCCGGCGTCAGGTCCAGCTCCAGGACGCGGACGTCGCGGTCCCACGAGCGGTAGGCCCGGTAGGTTCCGCTGACGCTCGCGTCCGCGACGTAGAACTCCAGCCGCCCCATCGCGAAGCGGCTCAACATGCCGATGTCGGAGGCGTTGAACATCCCGTAGTTGTAGAGCCGCGCCTGCTGGAGCCTGCGGTCCTCCACGACGAGCGAGCCGTGGCCCCACCACTCCGGGATGCTGTCACCCGGGCTGAACGTCACCAGCGAGATGACCAGGTCCTCGCCCTGGCTCTCCCCCGTGCCCCAGGGCGCACGCGCCGCGCGCGCGGGGGTCCCGAGGAGCAGCAGTGCGAGCAGGCAGGCGGCGATGAGCGACAAGCGGGGCATGGCTTTGTCCAACACGCGAAAGGCGGCCTACCTATCATGCGCGCCGCCCGACTCAACCAGGAGCATGCCGGATTGTCCGGCTCAGAGACGGGGAAGCGTCACATCAGGCTGCGCGCCCGGCGCGCCTTCGCGTCCACCTGGAGCGAATCCGCCACCATCCCGCGCTCGCCCAGGAGCGACTCTTCCAGGGCGGCCATGCGCTTGGCGTCGCGCGGACGCTCGTGGTCGTGGCCGAGCAGGTGGAGGATGCCGTGCGCCAGGTAGCGGGCCAGCTCCGCCTCCAGCGTGCGCTCGTACTCGCGGGCCTGCCGCTTCGCGGTGTCGAGCGAGATGACCACGTCCCCCAGGGGACGGGGGCCCGGCGTGCCCTTGGGCAGCTCCCCCGCGGGGAAGCTCAGCACGTCCGTCGCCTTGTCCTTGTCCCGCCAGGTCCGGTTGAGGCGGCGGATGGCGCGATCATCCACCAGGGACAGGGACAGCTCGCAGTCCGTGAGCGACAGGCGCTTGAGGTAGTCCTTCGCCCACGCCGTCAGGAGGCGGCCGTACTCCTTGCCCTGTCCGTGGGCCATCTGCAGCGTCACCACGTTCTCCGCCTCACGGCGGGCGGGGGCCTCCATGTGGGCCCGCTCCGGACGGAAGGCCGGCGCGCAGATGGACCAGTAGTCGCACGCGCCCTTGCCGTCGTTGCGGTACACCACGCGCTTGCCGCGCGGCACGAGCCCCACCTCGCCCGGCCCGATGCGCTCGCGCCGTCCCTCCACCACGAGCGTCAGCTCGCCGGTGAGGACGAGGACCATCTCGTCGAACTCCGGGCGCTGGGCCGGCTCCGACCAGCCCGGCGGCGCCAGCATCCGCGCCACGGAGGCGGAGTCCGTCCCCGTGGTGGCCGCGCCCACGAACTCCTCGATGCGCTTGCCGTCATCCCTCGGGATGAGCTTTCCCTTGCGAAGTCTCACGCCGTCGCTCCCCGCGTGGCGCTCAAGACGCCCCCGCCGAACGGGCCTTGTCCTTGGCCTCCACCGCCTTGCCTCCCGCCACCACCAGCGGCGGCATCTTGCCACCGCCCACCGCGCCCGCCGGATAGACGGGACGCGTGTGGTAGATGCCCTCGAGCGTGTGCAGGAACGACTGGGCGATGAGGTTGAGGTCCTTCAGCGTCAGGTCGCACTCGTCCAACTGCCCTTCCGAGAAGATGAGGTTGATGATCTTCTGCACCTGCGCCTGGAGCTTGCTCGTCGTCGGCTCCGACATGGAGCGCGTCGAGGCCTCCACGGCGTCGGCGATCATCACCAGGGCCGCCTCGCGGAACTGCGGCTTGGGGCCCGGGTAGCGGTAGATGCTCTCGTCGATGGGGGGCGCGCCTTCCTTGCCCTCCTGCTCCTTCAGGGCCTTGTGGTAGAAGTAGCCCACCGTGCGCGTGCCGTGGTGCTGCGGAATCGCGTCCGCCACCAGCTTGGGCAACCGGTACTGGCGGGCCATCTCCAGGCCCTCCGTCACGTGGCGCTTGATGATGACCGCGCTCATCGCGGGCGCCAGCGCGTCGTGCCGGTTCTCTCCCTTCTGGTTCTCCCCGAAGTAGAGCGGGTTCCGGCCCTTTCCGATGTCGTGGTAGTACGCGCACGAGCGGGCGAGCAGCGGGTTCGCGCCGATGGTCTCCGCCGCGTTCTCCACCAGCGTCCCGATGATGATGGAGTGGTGGTACGTGCCAGGCGCCTGGACGATGAGTTCCTTGAGCGCCGGGTGGTTGAGGTTGGCCAGCTCCAACAGCTTGATGTCGGACGCGTAGCCGAACGTCGTCTCGATGAGCGGCGTGAGCGCCATCACCATGACCGGCACCGCCAGGGACGAGCCCAGGAACGCGCTCAGCGCGGTGATGAGCGTGTCACCCGACAGGCCCTTGCCCTCGACCAGGAACAGGAAGAGCACCGCCACCGTGTTGGCCGCCCCCGTCACGAGCCCCGCGCGGAAGATGCCCACGCGGTCCTTCGCCTTGACGATGCGGTCGGCCGCCACCAGCGAGCCCACCAGCGTGTAGATGCCGAACGCCAGCGAGTTGCCCAGCATGACGCCCGCCAGCGCCGCGAAGACGACCGCGAAGAAGAGCGCCAGCTCCTGCGTGAGGATGAAGCGGACCAGCATGGCGCCGGCCGCCACCGGGAACACGTAGTACAGCGCCTCGATGGGCAGCGCCGTGTACCGGTCCTGCACCGCGTCCGCGATGGAGACCCACAGTTGCAGCAGCGCCAGCGTCCCCACCAGCAGCACGCCCAGGAGCACCCCGTCCTTGCGGGTGGGGCGGAAGCGCCGGAAGGCCGAGACACAGAAGAAGTACGAGGACACGACCAGCAGGGCCACGAGCCCCGTGCCGCCCACCTGGAGCTGCACCATGTCGAGCTGATCCGTCTCCGCCCGCATGCCACGCAGCACCACCAGGTGCCCCTCGTTGACCAGCTCCCCGTCGCCGATGACGCGCTGGCCCTTCTTGATGGAGATGACCGCGTCCTTCACCGCCTGCGCGGCCTGGTGCCGGCGCGCGTCCGTCTCCGCGATGTTGATGGTGAGGTTGGGCCGCACCAGCCGCTTGGCCAGCCGCAGCACCGCGCGGCGCTGCACGCCCGGCGCGTCCGGCATCACGTTGCCAGGGACGGAGGCGAAGCGGTCCAGCTCCTGGTGCGCCTCGCGGATGTCCACCACCTTGGGCGAGCCGTTGGGGAGCGTCTCCTCCCCCTTGTTCACCACGTCCCGGACGGTGAGCCCCTGGGGCGCCTCGCGCGCCAGCTCCTCCCGCGAGCCCGCCACGTGCACCGGGCCCGTCTCCGAGCGGTAGGCCCGCTCCAGCAACACCAGCGTCGCGGACTCGACCTCCTCCGAGAAGCCCTTGGCGTAGAGCGCCTGGAAATCCTCCGCCTCCAGCCCGGCGTCACGCTGGCCGAACAGCAGCTCCTGCAGCTCCGCCTGCATCGCGTCCCGCGCCCGGCGCTCGCGCTCCAACTGCTCCGCGGTGGGCGCCGGATGGCGGCGGGACTTGCGGGGGGCGTCCTCCGAATCCGGGTCGCCCTGGGATTCCGACAGCTCCTCGAGCCGCTGCCGCATGGCCGCGAACGCCCCGCGCACCACGGTGCGCAGATGTCCCACCACCGCGGGATTGAGGTCATACACCGGGCGGACGGCGGCCCGTGCGTCCTGGCGCCGCTGCGTCGTCATCGCCTGGTGGACGACTTCGTAGTCCCGCGCCGCCTTGAAGCCCGCCGGGGAGCTGGCCCGGAACGGCTTGCCCAGGTTCTCCTCGGTGAGGGCGGGGATCTGCTGACTGTAGAGCCCGGGGGAGATGACGAAGCCCGCCCCGACGGACACCGCCAGCAGCAGGAACACCTGGACCGCGCGCCGGCCCCAGACGCCATCGCCCAACCCGAGGCGTGCCGCGAGCGCGTCCAGGGGGCTCGGCGGGGGGGAATGGGGTTCCGGTTCGGCCATGGAGTTCCTCACCCTAAATAGGGGTCGCGTCTCCATCAAGGCCGCAGCGCCCAGGAATATTCGGGGCGCGGATGTACGAATGCCCGCCCGCAAGGGTACGTGCGGGTGGGCATACGTAGGTCTTGCTTCGTCGACTCAACCGACGGCGGCCTCGGGAGGCACCGGCGTCAGGGGAGACTCCGAGGTGGCTGGCGCCGCCTGGGGGGCCTGGGCGGCCTCGCGCGCGGCCTGCGCCTCGCGCGCGGCCACCTCCGCCCGGTCGTAGGCGCGGATGACCTCCTGGACCAGCGGGTGGCGGACGACGTCCATGTCGGAGAACTCCGCGAAGTGGATGCCGTCGATGTTCTTGAGCACCGCGCGGGCGTGGTTCAGGCCGGACATCTTCCCGGTGGGGAGGTCCACCTGCGTCACGTCGCCGGTGATGACGGCCTTGCTGTTGTAGCCCAGGCGCGTCAGGAACATCTTCATCTGCTCCACGGTGGTGTTCTGCGCCTCGTCGAGGATGACGAAGGCGTCGTTGAGCGTGCGGCCGCGCATGAAGGCCAGCGGGGCCACCTCCACCACGCCCTGCTCCACCAGGTGCGCGGCGCGCTCGGCCGCCATCATGTCGTGGAGGGCGTCATAGAGCGGGCGCAGGTAGGGGTTCACCTTCTCCTGGAGGTCACCCGGCAGGAAGCCGAGCTTCTCCCCCGCCTCCACCGCCGGCCGGGCCAGGATGATGCGCTTCACCTTGCGCTCCTGGAGGAAGGCGACGGCCATGGCCATGGCCAGGTACGTCTTGCCCGTTCCCGCGGGGCCGATGCCGAAGACGATGTCGTGGGCGCGGATGGCGTCCACGTAACGCTTCTGCGCGATGCTCTTGGGGGCGATCTGCCGGTTGCCGGAGCTCTTGAGCACCGGGCCGAGCATGACCTCCTGGAGGGACTCCGCGCCCCGCCCCAGGACCTTGATGCCCTGCTCCACGTCCTCGCGATACACGGGCCGACCCGCGCGGATCATCTGCTCCAGGTTCTCCAGGAGCCGCACGGCGAAGGCCACCGCGTCGGAGGGGCCGGACAGGTGGAACTCCGTGCCTCGCTGTCCCACCCGGACACCGAGCCGTCGCTCCATGAGCTTGAGGTTTTCGTTCTGGTTGCCGCACAGCGCCAGGGCGGTCTCGTTGTCACGGACATCCACCTTGGCGGAGGCGGAAACGACTGCGGGCGCTTCCAACGTGGCGGGATTTCGCAATGCGTGTCGTTCCTCGGTCGGTACCGCTGTCCTCAAAGTAACGCCGCCCCCCGGACTCCGCGAGACGACTTTCCCTCGACGCTAGCGCAAGGGAGGCAGGAGGACGAACTGCCGAGCGGCCACCCGCCGGTAGTAGTACTCCTCCCGCCACGGGTATCTGAGTTCCTCCGGCCCCAACAATCCAGCTTGCACCAGGGCATCCAACCGCTCCGGGAGCTCGCCGCGTTCCAGCCGGAACACTTCCAGCGCCGATTCGATGCGGACGCGTTGGGCATCGGAAACATGACGTTGCACCGCGGCGTCCGCGAAGCCGGTCGACGCCCGGGTGCGCTCCGGGTCTGCGAGCGCCACGTGCGACACCACCACGGCCAGTGCCGCCAGCACGCCCATGGTGGCCACCACGCGGCCCACCGCGCCCAGCACCTTGGAGACGAGCCGCTCCTCTCCGGGTGCAGGCGCGCGGGTCCCCTCCGGATGGACGACGCGGACGAACTCGCCGCGCACCAGGTTGTGCAGGGCCTTGCAGGTCTCGAACTCGCCCAGGCAGCAGACGTCCACGAGCTTGCGCAGATCCCTCCCCTGGGCAATCTCCTCGTAGACGCGCCGCTCGGTCGACGCGATGACGCCCAGCTCGCCTCCCTCCTCGCCCTCGCGGGGAGGTGGCAGCGCCTTGACGCGCTCGAAGGAGAGGTCGTCGCGGTGGATGGATTTGCGGATGACCGGCCACTCGTCGACCATCCGGAAGCCCTCCATGAGCACCGTCTCCGCGCGCAGCGGACGGATGGCCTCCGCGTCCGGCTCCACGGGCTCCTGGATGAATTCGTAGCTGCCGGTCTTCCACGTGAAGAGCCGGTAGAGCGTCTCCGTGGCCTGCAACTGCATCATCGACTGGAAGCGCTCGGCGGTGAGCGCATGGCTGGAGACGAGCACGTCCCCCAGCCGCTTCAACGTGCGCCGCTGCGTCTCCAGCGCGGCGTCGAGCTGCGTCTCGGTGATGAGCTCGGCGCGCACGAGCATGGCGCCGATGAGGTCCTTGCGCTTGCGGGTGATGCTCTCGACCTTGATGATGTGGCCGTCCCGGAAGCCGATGCGGACCTCCTGGTCCTTGTTGTCGAGCTGGAGCGTGCCGGTCTTCTGCTGCTGACCGATGAGCTGCAGGATGTCGCCGATGCCGAAGTCCTTGAGGGTTCCCTTCAGGGCCATGGCGTCACTCCCCCCGCCGCAGCCGACGCAGGCCGCTGATGGACGACAGGTGGATGATCACCAGCAACAGCACCGCTGGCACCAGCTTGAGGTACATGGGCGCTTCACCGTAGGGCACGCGCATCAGGCCGTGATGCAGCAGGGACGCCGCGAGCGCGAAGAAGAAGAAGAACGCGTAGAGCACGCCGCGCACGGTGCCGCCGGCGACCACGTGCCCCGCGCCGGACAGCAGGACCCCCGCGGCATACGTCACCCGCCCCACCCACGCCTGGTGACGCCCGACCTGGTCCGCCTTGCGCTGGCGCAGCTTCTGCGGCACGAGCCCGCGACGCGAGAACACGTTCACGCACTGCCCGCACTGCTTGCTGCCCTCGGCGAGCTCCGGATCACACCGCACGCACACCGGACGGCCGCAGCGCTCGCAGCACTGCGCCGCCTTGAGCCGCTGCGCCAGCGTGCCCCACAGCACCAGCACCACCGCGACGACCGCGGCCAGCCCCCAGGACACCGGTCCGGGCGACACTCCCGGCAGGAGCCACCGGGTCAGCTCGCCCTCCACCCGCGCGCCGTCCTCCGCCCCATCCGCCAGCCCCATCCACTCCGAGGCGGACAAGGGGGGTGAGAGCATCAACTGGTTCAACAGGAGCCGCTCGTCCGGTGGCGGCTCCCGGCGCAACAGCTCGCCATCCAGCGCCTGCGCGGCGGCCGTGGCGGTGGCCGCCCGATCCAACTCCGCGCCCACCTGCGCGTCCGGGAGCGTCTTCGCCCGGCGCCGGTAGATCATCGAGAGGTTGTAGTGCGGCGCCGCCAGGGTCGGCTCCGCGTTCGACGCCTGCACGTACAACTGCGCGGCGCCTTCGTCGTCGCCCAGCCCCACCAGCGCGTTGCCGAAGCGGGTCAACAAGCGCGCGTCCCGGCTGCGCAGCGCGGAGGCCGCCTTGAAGTGCCCCCGGGCCTCCTCCAACAGGCCTCGCCGCGTCTCGTACTGCCCCAGCGCCGTCAGTTCGAAGAAGGTGGCCTTGCCCGCCGACTGGCGCGCCTGCACCCGCGCCGCCGCGGCCTCCGCCGCCAGCCCCCCGCGCTCCAGCAGCGAGACGTCCTCCGCCGGAGTGCCGGCGAACGCGGTCACCCGGGCGAGCTGCCCCGCCGCCAGCGGCGCCAACCCCAGGCCCGCCACCAGGACCGCCGCGACGATGCGCTCCGCGCGCGTCAGGTAGGGCACCACCACGCCCAGGAGCAGGAGCAGCAACGGAAGCAGCCCGACGCCGAGCGTGAGGGGCAGGCCGAGCAGGAGGAGGCCCAGGAGGGCGGACTGCCACCGCGCCACGGAGCGCGGGAGCAGGTGGTGGAAGTCGTGGAGCGCGTAGCGCACCCGCCGCACGAACAAGAGCGCCACCAACACGCCGGTCGTCCCGGCCCAGGCCACCAGCAGCAGCGCGCCCAGGTCCACCAACGCGGGCCCCCGGTAGCGTGGGTCCGTGGCCATGGACACGAGGGCCACGCGCAGCGCGCCCAGGTAGCGACCCACATCCACCGGGTCATCGGCGGCATACGTCTCCGCCATCATGAAGTGCGCCATGGGCAGCCGCGGCGACAGCCGCACCGCCAGTTCGCCCAATCGCAGCGCGCCCGGCATGTCCCCCGCCCTGCGGCGTACGAGCGACTCGCGCAGGAAGCCCACGCTGATGGGCTCCAGGTCGGCCGCCTGCAGCTCCGTCTTGAGGACCCCCAGCGCGTTCTGCGCCTGGTCCGCGGTGGCCTGGTCGTTGGTCGCCCGGGCCTGCCGCCAGCGGTCCCACACCGCGAGGATCTCCGCGTCCGTCACCCGGGGCGCCAGCACCGGGGCCAGCGTGGGGCGCGCGACGGGCGGGGGTACGGGCCCCTCCGGGACCTGCGGGGCGGCGCTCGAGGGCACGCCCGGAGCGCCCTGGACCGGCACGGGCTCCGCGGGGGCCTTCCCGCGAGCCCCCCTGGCCCCCTTCCGGGGCGCCTCGTCCTCGTCGTCCTCGGGCTGGGCCCCCTCCGGCTCCTCCTCCGGAGCCTCGGCGGTGTCCACGGCTTCATCCTGGAGGTCGGGTTCGACGGGGCCAGGATCCACTTCCTGGAGTCGGGTCGGCGCCTCGAGCTGGGCGGAAGCCAACGCGGGGGTCAGGAGCAGCAGGCCCCAGAGGACCAAGGCGGAGAGGGGGGGACGGATCATCCAGGACCCGGATGATAGGCGACCCGGGCCGGAGCACGGAAGCGAACGCCACCACCCCCACCCTCCGGACCGCCTTTCGGGGGATGCGGCGTGCAGGTCACGTGTTAGACGACGCGCGTCGCGGGCCTGGTGGCCCGTGCGGGTGGAGGACATGTCATGGGGAGCCCCGGGGCGGAGCTGGAACGGCTGGTGGAGATCATGCGGAGGCTGCGCGCCGACGGCGGCTGTCCGTGGGATCGGGAGCAGGACCTGCGCTCGCTGCGCCCCTACCTGGTCGAGGAGGCCTTCGAGGTCCTCGACGAGATGGACCGGGTGGGCCAGGGCGGCCCGTGGCAGCCGCTGTGCGAGGAGCTGGGGGACCTGCTGTTCCAGATCGTCTTCCACGCGCAGCTCGCGTCGGAGCTGGGCGAGTTCTCCATGGCCGACGTCAGCAAGGCCATCAGCGACAAGATCGTGAGCCGCCACCCCCACGTCTTCGGCGAGAAGCGGGTGGACGGCGCCGAGCAGGTGCTGGCCAACTGGGCGAAACTCAAGGCCGAGGAGAAGAAGCGCAAGACGGGCAGCGAGGGCTCCGTCCTCGACGGGGTCCCCACCGCCGCCCCCGCCCTGCTGCGCGCCGAGCGACTGACGGAGAAGGCCAGCCGCATCGGCTTCGACTGGCCGGACCTCGCGGGCGTGCGTGGCAAGCTGGACGAGGAGCTGCGGGAGCTGGACGAGGCCATCGCCTCCGGGGAGCGGGACGCCATCGAACACGAGCTGGGTGACGTCCTGTTCTCGCTCGCCAACCTCGCGCGCTTCATCAAGGCCCCGGCCGAGGACGCCCTGCGCATGGCCATCCGCCGCTTCACCACCCGCTTCCAGCACATCGAGGGCGCCCTGCGCGCCGAGGGTGTCCCCTTCGGAGAGGCCACCTTGGAGCACATGGAGCGACACTGGCAGGCCGCCAAGGCGCAGGAGAAGGCGCTCCCCCCGCCCGTCGCCCTGCCCCGGGCCCCCGTGTCCACGCTGCGCCTGCGGGTGCCGGACCTGGCCGCCCAGCGCGCCTTCTGGGACGCCCTGGCGCCCGTCCTCGGGTGGACCCGCCCCCGGGAGGCTCCGGAGCGAGCCACCTACGAGAGCGGCTCCCTGCGCCTCGTCTTCGAGCAGGGGGCGGCGACGCCGGGCTCCGGCGCCACGACGCTGATCCTGGAAGCCCCCTCGACCCGGGCCGTGGAGAAGCTCGCGGCGTGGCTGGAGACCCACCAACCGGGGGCGCTCGGCGAGCACCGGCCCGGAGCGCTGAACTTCCGGGACCCCGCCGGCCTGGGGTGGGAATACGCCACCCCGACCGGGTGATTTTCCCCGGGTTCGTCGGCTGATCCGCGTCTGGACCCCGGAAAACCCGGGCAGATACACACGCCCGCCTTGACGCCTGCGAGGCGTCGCAGTAAGGACGGCCCCCTCTTTTTAGCCTGCCTTTCGCTGGAGATTTCTCTTGGCCAACACCAAGTCCGCAGAGAAGCGTCACCGTCAGTCCCAGAAGCGCCGCGCCCGCAACGTCACCGTCCGTGGCGAGGTGAAGGATGCGGTCAAGTCCGCGCGCGAGGCCATTGCCTCCAAGGACGCCACCAAGAAGACGGACGCCCTCAAGTCGGCCTCCAAGGCGCTGAGCAAGGCCGCCTCCAAGGGCGTGCTGCACAAGCGCACCGCTTCCCGCCGCATCTCCCGTCTGGCCAAGGCCGCCGCCAAGAGCGCGCAGGCCTAGTCCCGCTGGGGGCCCTCCGGGTCCCCATTCCCACGATTCTTCGGAAGCAGGCTCCCCGGGAGGAGGCCCCACGGCCTCCTCACCAGGTGCTGGCAAGCCTGTCGAAGCCGTCGCGCATGAGCACCTCCGCGAGGCGGTCCAGCGCGGCCTGGCGGTTGGACTCCGACTCCAGGATGTCACCGCTCCCGGGCAGATAGTCCTCCGTCCCGGAGACGACCGTCTCCTGGGGCTGCTGGCCTTCCCGGACCAGCCGCAACCTCACCGTGGCGTAGACGCGGAAGAAGCGCCCGACGATGGTCGGCGAGCTCCACACGGCCACCACCGTCCCCTCCACGCGCGCTTCACACGGGACGTCCCCGCCCCCCAGGCGGCCGACGCGAGTCAGCTCCTGGCGCAGGTAGCGCGTGAAGAGCGTCTCCAGCGCGGGCTCCGCCGTGTCGTTGGCGAAGATGGGCGCGCAGACGGCGTTCACGCCTTCCGGGAGCCCCGTCCCGCGCGGCGCCAGCTTGTATCCGCACCCCGAGGCCACGAGCGCGCAGCCTCCCCACCCCGCGAGCAGCACGGCCGAACGGAGACGCCGTGACACGGGCCCGAAGCGAAGCGACATGGCCGGCACCCTACCCGGCCGGGTCGCTCCGTCAAGCGCGAGGGCCGTCGTTCGCGTCGGGCCGCGGAGGCTCGGGCTCGGCGGACGTCAGCACCGCGCCGGCCGCGTCGCGCACCACCACGCCCCGCGCACGCACCGCCGCCACCAGCGTGCGCCAGACCGTCAGCAGCGCCTCGTCGCGCTCCGAGCCACGCCGCGCCAGCCCGAGCGACCAGCGCAGGAGCGACCCCGCGGACAGCTCCAGCATCAGGGTGTGCACCCGACACGTCGCCGCGAGCAGCACGCCCAGCACCGCCATTCCGAACGAGAGGAACCGGAGCGCCGGCGCCTGGGCCAGGACCCCCAGCGGGACGAAGGCCAGGAGCAGCAGCGCCTCGCGGAAGGCCCGCGACTCCAGTGAGAGCTCGCGCAGCCGCCCCAACTCGACCACCTGTGGGGGCGCCGAGGGAGAGAGCCGGTAGGAGAGCCGACCGCCCTCACCCACCAGGGAGCGCCCTCCCCCCAGCTCCGCGGAGAGGAAGGGCCCTTCCGCCGGAGGCACGGGCGCGTCCGGCAGGGGCGCCCCACATGCGATGCACCGCGCGCCGCCAGCCGGCTGGGGCCGACCGCACGCGGGACACATGACGAGGACCTCTGCCGGCACGCGGGCGCCTCCGCTCAGCCGACGACGAAGTTCACCAGCCGCTTCGGCACGAAGACGAACTTGCGCACCGTCTTGCCGGTGATGGCCGACTTCACGCGTTCGTCCGCCTCCGCCGCGGCCCGGACATCCGCCTCGGCCGCGTCCGCCGCCACCTGGATCTCCGCGCGCAGCTTGCCGTTCACCTGCACCGCGTAGGGGATGACGTCGTCCACCACCAGCGCCGGGTCGAACGCCGGCCACGACTGCGCCGCGACGGGCTCCCTGGCGCCGTAGGCCTCCGCGATCTCATCCGCGACGTGCGGCGCGAACGGCGTCAGCACCACCGAGAGCACGCGCACGGCCTCGGCCATGGCGGCCTTCTCCGCCGCCGTCTCCGGCGTGCCCACCGCGTACAGGGCGTTGACGAACTCCATGATGCCCGCGATGGCGGTGTTGAAGGACAGCCGCTCGATGGCCTCCGTCACGCGCTTGAGCGCCTTGTGCGCCGCGCGGCGCGTCTCCAGCGCCTTGCCCTCGTAGCTCCCGTCGTGCGTCGCGCCCGCCACCGCCTGGTGCGTGACGGCCAGCGTCCAGACCCGCTTGAGGAAGCGGAACACGCCCTCCACCTGGTCCTTGGACCAGTCGAAGTCACGCTCCGGAGGCCCAGCGAACATCACGTAGGTCCGCGCCGTATCCGCGCCGTAGGTCTCCGTGATGGAGGCCGGCGCCACCACGTTGCCCCAGCGCTTGGACATCTTCCGGCCATCGGGACCGTTGACGATGCCCTGGGTGATGAGGCGGGTGACGGGCTCGTCCACCGGGCTCAACCCCAACAGCTTCATCACCCGCGTCCAGAACCGGAAGTAGAGCAGGTGCATCACCGCGTGCTCCGGCCCGCCCACGTAGACGTCCACGGGGAGGAAGCGCTGGGCCTCCTTCGGGTCGAACGGCGCGGCGTCGTAGTGCGGCGACAGGTAGCGCGCGAAGTACCAGCAGGAGTCGACGAAGGTGTCCATCGTCTCCGCCTCGCGGCGCGCGGGCCCGCCGCACTTGGGGCAGGTCGTGTTCACCCACGAGGGCACCTTGGCCAACGGCGGCTCGCCCTTGCCCGTGAGCACCTCCTGCACGTCGATCTCCGGCAGCTTCACCGGCAACTGCTCCACCGGCACGGGGATGCCGTGGCGCTCCGGGTCGCACTTCTCGCAGTAGACGATGGGGATGGGCGTGCCCCAGTAGCGCTGGCGGCTGAAGCCCCAGTCCTTCTGGCGATACGTCACCGTCGCGCGGCCCCGGCCGTCCTGCTCCAGCTTCGCGGCCATCGCCTTGCGGGCGGACTCGGACGATTGTCCCGTGTACTCACCGGAGTCCACCAGCACGCCGTACTCCGTGAAGGCCGCCTCCAACGCGTCACCCGCGGGGAGCGTGTCCCCGGAGGCCGGCTGGATGACCACCTTCACCGGCAAGGCATACTTGCGGGCGAAGGCGAAGTCGCGCTCGTCGTGCGCCGGGACGCTCATCACCGCGCCCGTGCCGTAGTCGCTCACGACGAAGTTGGCGATCCAGATGGGCACCGGCTGGCCGGTGAACGGGTTGATGGCGTGGGCGCCCGTGAAGACACCCTCCTTCTCCGCCTCCTCGCCCAGGCGATCCGTCTTGGACTGCGCCGCCATCTTCTTCGCGAACGCGTCCACGTCCGCGCGACGCTCGGGCGTCGTGACCTGGTTGACGAGCTTGTGGTCCGGGGCCAGCACCACGTAGGTGCAGCCGTAGATGGTGTCGATGCGCGTGGTGAAGACGCGGAGGGAGGCGTCGTGGCCCTGGACGCGGAACTCCGCCTCCGCGCCGTCCGAGCGGCCAATCCAGTTGCGCTGGGCCGCGGTGATGCGGTCCGGCCACTCCTTCAACGTGTCGAGCGCGTCCAACAGGTCCTGCGAGTACTTCGTGATGCGGAACGCCCACTCGGGCATCTCCTTGTCCACCACGGGCGAGTCACAGCGCTCGCACTTGCCGTCCTTCACCTGCTCGTTGGCGATGACGGTGTGGCAGCCGGTACACCAGTTCACCTTGCTGAAGCGGCGATAGACGAGCCCGCGCTCCAACATCTTGATGAAGAACCACTGGTTCCAGCGGTAGTACTCCGGCTGGCTGGTGTTGACCTCGCGCTCCCAGTCGTAGCTGTAGCCGAGACTCTTCATCTCCTTCTTGAAGGAGGCGATGTTCTCCGCGGTGCGCACCGCCGGGTGAACGCCGTCCTTGATGGCCGCGTTCTCCGCCGGCAGACCGAAGGCGTCCCAGCCCATGGGGTGCAGCACGTCGAAGCCGCGCATCAGGAAGTAGCGCGCGTACACATCCCCGATGAGGTAGTTGCGCACGTGCCCCATGTGCATCTTCCCGCTGGGGTACGGCAGCATCTCCAGGATGTACTTCTTCGGTGCGCCCGGGCGCTTGCCTGCCCGGAAGATGCCGGCCTCGTCCCAACGGGCCTGCCACTTACCTTCGATCGACTGCGGCTCGTAACGCTCGTTCATCGCCATATCCGCTGCGTCTCTTATGGGAGGGCCGGCCCCGGGGGCAACAAGTCTCGCCCGGGGCCCGGACCCGCCATCCATTGGCGGCGTCCCTCGGCCCTTCTCCCAGGCGGACGGGGCCGGAAATCTCCGGCTGACCCAGGAGAACCCGCGTCGGGCACGCGCCCATCCCCGCCCCCGGAACCTGAACGAGGGCCCGGGGGCTCCCACCGGGGGAGGACCTCGGGACAGGCCAGCTCTCGCCATCCCCCGCGCACGGCGTCACGCCATGTCGCGCGACGTCGATGCGACGTGAAGCGCCGCGTCCACGGAGCCGACCTACGGGCTCCCTCTTACGAGGAAGGCACGCGCGACACCCCAGACGTCGCGACCTGTCGCGGGCTCCCTCCCGAGGAGATGGGGGCTCACCCGCCATTCGGGGAAAAGCTCACTCGATACGGTTTCGGAATATTGCCGCTCGGATGGATTTCGCCAAGTTTCTCGAAAATCAAGCAATCCCATTGACTTGGTTGAGTTCACCCAGTGACGATTCGCGGCCACGGCACCTGCAGGGGGGGCCGTTCCCACCGTTGCGAGGAAAGATCCGAATGACGCTTAGACGAGCGTTGATTCCGGGGTGCGTGATCGCACTCTTCTCGTTGGAAACCATGGCCCAGGAAGCGACCCCGCCAGCTCCCGAGCCACAGGCTCCGGCTGCGCAGGCGCCCGCGACTCCGGCCCCCGCCGCCGACGCTCCCGCCGCGCAGACTCCCGCGGCGACGCCTGCTCCGGTCAACGTGATCACGCGAACGGTGAAGGGCCGTGTCGCGGACCGGCTGACGAACGAGGGCCTGCCCCTGGTACGCGTCATCATCAAGGGCACCACCCAGGGCGTGGAGACGGAGCTGGACGGTACGTTCACGCTCACCAACGTCCCCCCCGGTTCGGTGACGCTGCTGTTCTCCTCGCAGGACTACGGTGAGCGCGAGGTGCGCGTCGGCCCCGCCCAGCGCGATGTGAACGTCGCGCTCGACAACGTCTTCTCGGAGGAGATGGTCGTCGTGGGTCGCGCCTCGGAGCTCGCCCGCAAGCACCTGACCAACTCGGTGGCCTCGGTGAACGCCGAGGAGATGAACCGCGCCCCGTCCCAGACGGTGGACCAGGCCCTCCAGGGCAAGGTGGCCGGCGCCAACATCCAGTCCAACTCCGGCGCCCCGGGCGGCGGCATCCAGATGCGCCTGCGCGGCGTGTCCACCATCAACGGCTCCTCCCAGCCGCTCTACGTCATCGACGGCGTGCTCGTCAGCGACGTGGCCATCGCCTCCGGCGTGTGGGCGGTGACGGAGTCCGTGCGCGGCTCCAACCCGAGCCCCACCCAGGACAACCAGGTCAACCGCATCGCGGACATCAACCCCAACGACATCGAGAGCATCGAGGTCCTCAAGGGCGCGTCCGCCGCCGCCATCTACGGCTCCAAGGCCTCCAACGGCGTCGTCATCATCAACACCAAGCGCGGCCGCGCGGGCGAGCCCAAGGTCGACATCACCCAGCGGCTCGGCATGTACACGCTGGCCAACAAGCTGGGCACGCGCAAGTTCAACTCCGAGCAGGAGGTCATCGACACCTTCGGCGAGGACGCGCTGGCGTACTACACGCCCGGCCGCAGCTACGACCACGAGGCGGAGCTGTCCGGACGGCGCGACCTGTCCTCGGAGACGATCGCCAGCGTGAGCGGCGCGAGCGGCAACACGAAGTACTTCGCGTCCGCGCTGCTGCGCAACGACGAAGGCATCATCGCCAACACCGGCTACGAGAAGCAGTCGTTCCGCCTCAACCTGGGGCAGACGATCGGCGACGCGGTGGAGGTCAACGTCTCCACCAACCTCATCCACTCGCTGGGTCAGCGCGGCCTGACCAACAACGACAACGCGAGCGTCTCCTACTACATGGTGATGCCGACCGCGCCCAGCTTCGTGGACCTCCGGCCGGACGCGAACGGCGTCTATCCGCGCAACCCGTTCGTCGCCAACGGCTCCAACCCGCTCCAGACGGCGGCGCTGACGAAGAACGACGAGGACGTGTGGCGCTTGATCGGCGCCGGTGATGCGACCGTCCACCTGTGGAAGACGGACGAGCACCACCTGCGGCTGCTCGCCAACGCCGGCGTGGATCGCTTCCAGCAGGAGAACCGCCTGGTGTTCCCGCCCGAGCTCAACTTCGAGCCGGTCGACACCTTCCCGGGCACGTCGCTGTACGGCACCAGCCAGGTGCGCAACCTGAACGGGGGCATCAACCTCGTCCACACGTACCGGCCGGCCTCGCGCGTGCTGAGCGCCACCACCTCCGGCGGCGTCCAGTTCGAGGAGCGCCGCATCGACACCACGTACATCGTCAGCCGGAACCTCAACGCCGGCCAGCCGGGCGTGGACTCCGGCACGGTGATTGGCGTGCGCGACAACGCGCAGCACGTGCGTGACCGTGGCTACTACCTGCAGGAGGAAGTGATCACGCTCGACGAGCGGCTGACCCTGGTCGGCGCCATCCGCGCCGAGCAGAGCAGCGCCAACGGCAACACCAACAAGCTCTTCCTCTACCCGAAGCTGGCCTCCGCGTACCGCATCCCCTCGTTCCACCCGCTGGTGAACGAGCTCAAGGTCCGCCTGGCCTACGGTGAGACGGGCAACCAGCCGACCTACGGCATGAAGTTCAGCGGCATGAGCGCGCTGGGCAACGTGCAGGGCACCCCGGGCCTCGTCGGCACGGGCGTGGCGGGCGACCCCAACATCCGTCCGGAGCGCCAGCGCGAGATCGAGGCCGGTGTCGACGCGATGTTCTTCGGCGGCGACCTGGTGGCCGAGCTGACCGTCTACCAGCGCGCCATCAGCGACCTGCTCCTGCAGCGCGTGCTGCCGGGCTCCACGGGCTTCACCACCCAGTTCACCAACGGCGGCTCGCTGCGCAACCGCGGCATCGAGGCCATGCTGCAGGTGACGCCGGTGCGCGGCAACCTCGAGTGGACCTCGTCCGCGACGTTCGCCCTCAACCGCAGCAAGGTGACCAACCTGCCGGTCGCGCCCTTCGCCGCGGGCGGCTTCGGCAACTCGCTCGGTTCGTTCTACATCCAGGAAGGTGCCTCGGCGACGCAGATCGTCGGCAACATGGGCGTGGACGAGAACGGCCGTCCCATCGTGAAGAAGATCGGCGACACCGAGCCCACCTTCACCCTGGGCTTCGCCAACACCCTCAAGTACGGCGACCTGAGCCTGTCCTTCCTCTGGCACTGGCAGCAGGGCAGCGACATCATCAACCTGACCCGCTTCCTGTACGACGACGCGGGCACGTCCGAGGACTACGTGAGCCGCGGTCGCCAGCGTTCGACGGACTGGGCCAACAACAACGCGAGCATCTACGTGGAGGACGCCACGTTCCTGAAGCTGCGTGAGGTGACGATCGCCTACAACCTGCCCAAGTCCTGGGTGTCCGCGATTCCGAAGCTCCAGACGGCCCGCCTGAGCGTCAGCGGTCGCAACCTGCTGACCTTCACCAGCTACTCCGGCCTCGACCCCGAGGTGAGCAACTTCGGCAACCAGGCCATCGCACGCAACATCGACGTCGCTCCCTTCCCCCCCAGCCGCAGCTTCTGGACGTCCCTCGACGTCGGGTTCTGAGCCATGAACATGCATCTGACGAAGAAGACACTGGCGGCACTGGGCGCGGCGCTGAGCCTCGTGGGTTGCGGCCTCGACATCGGGGACCTCAACAACCCGAGCCTGGACGAGTTCCGCGACAACCCCACCCCGTCGAGCATCAACAGCGCCTCCACGGGGCTGACCATCGGGCACCGCGTCATCATCGCGGCGCAGAACGGCTACGTGGCGGAGCTGGGCGTCATCGGGCGCGAGGCCTACGTCTTCGACGCCTCCGACCCGCGCACCGTGAACGAGCTGCTCGGCCCCACGCTCGACCCGGGTGGTCCGGCCTTCGGCGGCAACTTCTGGACGCAGCCCTACGCCAACATCCGCAACGCCAACACGCTCCTGACGGCGCTCAGCAAGGTGTCCGGCCTGTCGGACGCCGAGAAGGAAGGCGTGCGTGGCTTCGCGAAGACGTTCCAGGCGCTCGACTTCCTGATGGTCGTCAACACCCGTGACACGAACGGCGCGCCCATCGACGTGGACCTGCCGCTCGGCCAGCTCGCGCCGCTCGCGACGAAGGCGGAGGTGTTCGCGCACATCGCCACGCTGCTCGACGAGGCGGCCACGCACCTGGGCGCCGCGGGGGACAAGTTCTCCTTCAAGCTGAGCACGGGCTTCACGGGCTTCAACACGCCGGCGACGTTCCTGAAGTTCAACCGCGCCATCCGCGCCCGCGTGGCCGTCTACATGGGCCAGCACCAGGTGGCGCTGGACACCCTCAGCCAGTCGTTCCTGGACGCCACCGCGTCCGCGGACGAGGGCGCCAAGACCGCGGCGCTCGCCTCGCTGAACGTGGGCGTCTACCACGCCTTCCGCGCCGCCTCCGGCGACCTGGACAACGGCCTGCTGACCGAGAAGATCTTCGCCCACCCGGGCATCGAGACGGACGCGGAGAAGCAGGCCGATGGCGTCACGCTGGACGACCGCTTCACGCGCAAGACGCGGAAGATCCCCGAGGTCAAGGGTGCCGGCGGCAAGCTGGTGACGACGCTGCGCTTCACCCTCTACCCCAGCAGCGACTCGCCGGTGCCCATCATCCGCAACGAGGAGCTCATCCTCCTGCGTGCCGAGGCCAACATCGGCCTGGAGCAGATCGGCGTGGCGATGGACGACATCAACTACATCCGCACCCGCTCCGGTCGCCTGGCGCCCCGCCTGGACGTCACCACCAAGGAGGCCGCGCTGGACGAGCTGCTGAAGCAGAAGCGCTACTCGCTGATGTTCGAGGGCGGCCACCGGTGGCTGGACCTGCGCCGCTACGGCAAGCTGGACTCGCTCCCGCGAGAGATCGACCCCGACTACGCCCCGCACGAGCGCTTCCCCATCCCCGTCACGGAGACGGACGCCCGCTAGTGGCCTCGTGACACCGGGGCTCACGTCCCCGGGTGTCACACCGCCCGAAGTCCCCGCCGCCCCGGGCACCTCCTCGGTGTCCGGGGCGGTTCGCGTTTCAACGAGGCCCCGGCAGGCCCGCGCGCCCAGCGATGAGCGCGCCCAGCGCGGACCAGTCCAGGTCCCCATGCCCCTGCGCCACGCCGCCCAGGTACTGGTCCCGCAACAGGCTCGCCAGCGGCATGGGCACCTCCGCCGCCCGCGCCGCCTCCAGCACGAGCCCGACATCCTTGAGCCCCAGGCGCATGGCGAAGCCCGCGGGTGCGTAACGCTCCTCGGCGATGGCGCGCGCGTAGTTCTCGAAGATGGGCGAGCGCGCGAAGACGGACTGGAACACCTCCAGGAACTGCCTGGGTTCGAGGCCCGCCTTGCGCGTGAGCGCGAACGCCTCACCGAGCGCCTCCATCATCGACGCGATGAGGAAGTTGCCGGACAGCTTCACCACGTTGGCGGCGGTCGCCTCCTCGCCGAGCACCGTGAGGCCCCGTCCCAGCGCCTCCAGCACCGGCTTGCAGCGCGCGACGTCGCCTGCGGGCCCGGCGGCCAGCACCCAGAGCTGCTTCGCCTCCGCCGCCTCCGGACGGCCGAACACCGGCGCCGACACATAGCCCTGCCCCACGCGCGCATGCGCCTCCGCCAGCCGGCGAGACAACGCCACGGAGATGGTGCTCGACGAGACATGCACCGCGCCCTTCGCGAGCCCCGCCCCCACGCCGTCCTGGCCCAGCGCCACCGCCTCCGCGGCCCGGTCGTCGGCCAGCATGCTCACGACGACATCCGCTCCCCGCGCGGCGTCCGCGGGAGAGGCCACCACCCGCGCGCCCTGCTTCACGAGGGGGTCGGCGCGGGACGCGGTGCGGTTCCACACCGTCAGGGAGTGCCCCGCAGACAACACCTGCTTCGCCATGGGCAGACCCATGTTGCCCAGTCCCACGAATCCCACGTTCATGCGGCGCTCCCGTGCCTCGAGTCGACGCACCCTGCGCCCCGAGCCCGGCGCGCCGCAAGCACGAGGAGACCGCCCGTCCAGGAGCCGACGCCCCGACTACTCCGGGCGGTCCTCGGCCACGTCCAGGTGTTCGAAAGCACGGCCCAAGAGCGCGATGCCCACGCCCACCTCCGCCACCAACACCAGCGCCGCCGCGGCGCCCGCCAGCGGCAGCGCCCAGACGTCCAGCGAGGGCCACAGCGGGAAGCCCACCACCAGCCCCACGAGCGACGCGGGCGCCAGCCCCACCAGCGTCACCACCAGCGAGCCCACCAGCGTCAACAAGCGCTGCCCCAGGGCCTCGATGCCTCGCGCGCGCTCACCGCGATCCGCCGGAACCCAGGCGGGGAACAGCACCACCGCCGCGTTCTGCACGAAGAGCCCCGCGAGCGACACCGCCGGGAGCACGCAGGCCAGCGACAGGAGCCCCGGCGCCCAGACCTCGAGGAGCCAGGCCTCGTCCATCCCCGGGCCCACGCCCAGGGCCACGAGCAGGAGGCCCAGTTGGAAGCCGCCCACCGCGAGCGCCGACGCCGCCAGCTCCGCGCCGACGACCTGCCAGCCCGCCAGCGGCAGCGCGCGCAACAGGTCCAGCTTGGCCATGTCCATCCGCAGGTCCATGCGGAAGGCGCTCGGCCCCATCACCGTCAGGAACACCGCCGCGGTCAACGCCAGGGGCCCCACCACCCGCCGCGTGTCGGTGAACAGCCGCGCATCCCCCATGGCCGCGGCGACCGCACCACCCGCCAACAGGAACGCGACGAGGGCCAGCACGCCGCCCCCCATCCGCTTGCGCGCGATGAGGTTCTTCCACACGAGCGCCACCTCGGGGCGTCCGCGCGCCATCAGCCGGAAGGGCGCCTTGCGCAGGGTGATGGCCCCCGCGCGCCCTCGCCCTCCTCCACGCAGGGCCCGCTCCCGCGTGCGCGACTCCGCCCGGAGCACCGCGGCTTCCTCGAAGGGCACCTCCGCCACGCGGAGCCACAGGTAGTGTGCCCCCAGCATCGCGAGCAGCGGCGGCAGCGCCTGGACGAACGAGCCGACATCCCGCGCGAGGGCCGGCGCCACGAGCAGCCGCGCCGGCCACAGCACCGCGGCCGGCCCCGGCGCCGCCATGAAGTCCTCCAGCCAGCGCCACAGGTCCTTGGGTGCACCCACCTGCTCCGGGAACGGGTGCGTGCCCAGCGTCCGGAAGGCGACCAGGCCCACGGCCATCAACGCCAGCCCCACCCCGCCCCAACGGACCAGCCCCCCCAGCCAGCCCCGCGCCGCCAGTCGCGTGCGCGTGAAGGACGCCGCCGTCGTGTGCAGGTAGAGCGTGCCCAGCCCCAACCACGAGCCCGCGAAGAACAGCGCGGGCACGGGGTTCGCCAGCCGGCCGATGAACAGCGTGGCCATGAGCGCGCCCAGCGCCGCGCCCATCCACCCCTTCACCAGCTTGTAGTGCAGGAGCGACGTCCGCGCGACGGGCGCGGGGAACAACTGCACCACCTCCGACTCCGTGAAGGTCAGCGCGGGCCGGTCCGGACCGAGCGCCCAGGCGCTGAACACCGTCGCCAGCGAGGAGAGCATGAGCGACAGCTCCGCGAACAGCGTCACCCCGGGCGGCACGTGCCCCATCGGACCGGAGAAGTCGAGCCGCCGCAGGAAGATGGAGTAGACGTAGCCCAGCCCCACCAGGGCGCCGAGGAGGTAGCGCGGACGGCGCAGCCGCTGGAGCTGGAGACGCAGGCGGTTGCGCCACGACGCGAGCCACAGGAACACCACCGCGCCCGGGAAGCTCACGGCGAGGACTTCTCCCCTCCCGCCGCGCTGGTGATGCGGACGAAGAGGTCCTCCAGCGACGCCTGCTCCGCCCCCGGTCCGCTCAGCCGCGCGCGAATCTCGTCGAGGCTGCCCAGCGCCATCGCGCGCCCGCCGGCAATCACCAGCAGCCGGTGACACAGCTCCTCCACCAACGGCAGCAGGTGCGAGGACAGCACCAGCGCGGCGCCCTCCTCCGCGCGCCGCCGCAGAGACGCCTTCATGCGCCGGATGCCGATGGGGTCCAGTCCCGTGAGCGGCTCGTCCAGGAGGATGAGCCTGGGCGAGTGCAGGAAGCCGCAGGCGATGGAGAGCTTCTGCTTCATGCCCCGCGACAGCTCACCGGGCAGCGACTTCTCCTTGCCGGACAGCTCCATCTCCTCCAGCAACGCCCGGCCCCGCTCCTCCCAGTCCTCCACGCCATAGAGCCGCGCCGTGAAGTTCAGGTGCTCCCATACGGTGAGGTACTCGAAGAAGCGGGGCTCGTCCGGGAGGAAGGCCAACTGGCGCTTGGCCTCCACCGCGTCCGTCGCCAGGTCGTACCCCGCCACCACCACCCGCCCCGCCGAGGGCGGGAGGATTCCCGCCAGGCAGCGCAGCGTCGACGTCTTCCCCGCGCCGTTGGGCCCCACCAGGCCCAGCACCTCGCCCGGAGCCACCGAGAAGCTCACGCCCTGCACGGCCTTGACGTCGCCGTAGCGCTTCTCCAGCCCGGCCACCCGCAACAGGAAGTCCATGGCGCGAGGCCCCTCAGTCCAGCTTCAGCAGGTCGCGCACGGTGTCCATGACCACCTTCGCCTGGACGGGCTTCACCAGGTACGCGCTCGCCCCCAGCGCCAACGCCCGCTCCCGGTCCGCCGCCGCGCCCTCCGTGGTGATGACGATGATGGGCACGTGGCGATGGTCCGTGGCCTGCCGGATGTGACGGATGAGCTTCAGCCCGTCCATCAGCGGCATGTTGATGTCCGTCAGCACCAGGTCGAACCGCCCCTGGGTCAGCAGCTTCAGCCCCTCCGCGCCGTCCTGCGCCTCCGTGCAGACCACGCCGCTGATGCGCTGCAGCGCATACATGATGCTGCGGCGCATGGCCTGCGAGTCGTCCACCACCAGGGCTCGAATCTGCTGCTGCGTCATGTCCCGCCCAGCCTAGCACCCACACGGCACCCGCAGCCGGTGAACGTCCACGCGCTCACCGCCACCGCCGCGCCACCGTCGCCAGCGCGGGTCCGATTTCCCCCAGGCGCAGCACCCGCTTCACGGCCCCCGTGGCGATGGCCTCCCCGGGCATGCCGAACACGACGGCCGTCTCCTCCGACTCCGCCCACACCTCGCCGCCGACGCGCTGTACCTCGCGCGCCCCCATGGCGCCGTCCGCACCCATGCCGGTCAACACCACCGCCAGCGCGTCCGCGCCCAGCACCTGCGCCACGCTCGTGAAGAGCCGGTCCACGCTGGGCGCGTACTTGTCGAGCGGCGTGGGAGGGGGCGTGTGCAGCTCCAGCCGCGTGCCACGCTCCACCACCACCAGGTGCCGACCTCCAGGCGCGATGTACACGTGCCCCGGCTGCACCGTGTCGCCCTCGACCGCCTCCGTCACCGTGAAGGGGCCGATGCGATCCAACCGCTCCGCGAAGGCCCGGGTGAACTGCGCTGGCATGTGCTGGCTCACCAGCACGCACGGCGTCGGCTCCGAGGCCAACCCCTCCAACACGCGCTGCACCGCCGGAGGTCCTCCCGTGGAGGCCCCCACCGCGACGACCAGCGGCAGCTCGCCCGCCACGGCCAGCGCGCGCGCGCCGGGCGCCGCGTGACGCTGCCCCGGCCGGACGTGGAGCGCGGCGTGGACCTTCTCCAGGAGCTCCCGGCGCAGCGCCTCCAGCTCCTCGGTCGTCCCCCGCTGGGGCTTGGCGATGAAGTCGAACGCGCCCAGCTCCAGCGCCTTGAAGACGTCCGACTTGTGCGCGTAGCTGGAGATGACGATGACGGGCGTGGGCGCCGTGCGCATCAAGAGGCGCAGGAAGGTGAAGCCCCCCAGCCGGGGCATCTCCAGGTCCAGCGTCACCACGTCCGGCCGCAGCTCGAGGACCTTCTTCAGCCCCTCCTCGCCGTCCGCGGCCCGGTCCAGCACGCGGACGTTTTCAGAGGACTCCAGCAGCGTGGTGAGCGTGCGCCGGTTCTGCGCCGAGTCGTCGATGACGAGCACCGACACCACCTCGCGAGCGCTCATCGGTCCTCGCTCCGCGCCAGGCCCGGCAGCTCCGGGCGGCGGTACACCAGGTCGCCGCGCAGGTGGACCAGCTCGAAGTCCGCGCCCAGGTTCAACAGGTTCTCCGAGTGCCCCAAGAGCAGGTAGCCTCCCGGCACCAGCCGGTCGCGCAGGATTCGCAGCACGCGCCGCCGCGCCGCCTGGTCGAAGTAGATCATCACGTTGCGGCAGAAGACGGCGTCCATCTTCATCACCAACTGGCTGCCCGCCTCGTCCAGCAGGTTGTGGTGGCCGAAGGACACCATGGCGCGCACGTCGTCACGCACCCGCACCTTGTTGTTCGCCGCCGGCACGAAGAAGCGCTCCAGCAGGTCCGCGGAGGTGGCGCGCAGCGCGGACGGGCCGTACTCCGCGCGCCGCGCCATGGTCAGCACGCGCCGGGAGATGTCGCTGCCGTAGACCTCCACGTCCCAGCCCTCGAAGCGCCGGTCCTCGCGCAGGAGCATGGCCAGCGTGTAGGCCTCCTCGCCGGACGAGCACCCCGCGGACCACAGGCGCAGCCGGCGCGTACGGGCGTTGCGCCGCTCCAGCACGGGCAACAGCTCCTCGCGGAACGCCTTGAGCTGCGAGGGCTCGCGGAAGAAATACGTCTCGTGCGTGGTGAGCGACTCGATGGCCGCCTCCAGCTCCGTGTGCCGGTTCGCGTCGTAGCGCAGGTAGCGGTGGTAGGCGCCGAAGTCCGGGACGCCCAGCGCCTCCAGCCGGGGCCAGAGCCGGCGCTCCATGACGAACTTCATGTCCTCGTGCACGAGGATGCCGCAGTGCGAATAGACGTGGTCCCGGAGGAGGCGGAACTCCTCGGGCGTCATGTCCGGCCGGCTGTCGTCGAAGCGCGCCACCCGCGTTCCCTCCGCTCAACGCCGCGACAGCCGTGCCACCGCGTCCGTGAGCGCCTCCCGCGCCAGGGCATCCGACTCGGCCTCCAACGCGCGCCGCGCGCCCTCCAGGCACTCGGCGCCTCCCGAGTCCCCGAGCACGCGCGCCGCCGCCGCGCGCACGTCCCAGTGGGAGTGCTCCAGCAGCGACATCGCCAACGTCACCCCCTCCTGGGTCAGCGCGCCCGCGAGCAGCGCGGCCTTCACCACCTCCGCGTCGGGATGTCCGGCCGCGTCCCGCAGCACCCGAGGCCCCGCTCGCCCCAGCCGCGACAGCGTGCGCACCGCCGCCACCGCGAGCCCGCCGTCCGGGTGCGTGACGAGCCGCTCCACCTCCGCGACGCGGTCGCTCGCGCGACTCGCCCCCACCGCCTCCACCGCCACGCGCCGCACCGTGAGGTCCTCGTCCTGGAGCGCCGAGCGCAGCAGCGCCCCCGCCTCCGTCCCTCCCAGCCGCCCCGTGGCCCTCACGCCGGCGACACGCACGGCCACCGCCTCGTCGGCCAGCGCCGCCCGGGCCACCTCGCGCCCCACCTCACCATCCACCTCGCCCGCGACCTCCACCGCGGCCGCGCGCCACGCCGGGTCCGCGTCCCGCGCGAGCCTGCGCAGCATGGGCAACGCGGGCGCGCCGCCCACCCGGCCCAGCGCCATCACCGCGGCGGGCGTGGCCCGCGCCACGATCGCCTCCTCCAACAACGCCAGCACCTCGTCACGGCGGCTCCCCGCGAGCACGGCCAGGGCCCGCGTCGCGGCACCCGCCATGGAGGGTTCGCCCAGCAGGTCCACGAGCGGCCGAGCCGCCTCGGGCGAGCGCGTGCGCCCCAACGCGCGGACCACGCCAGCGCGCAGGTCGTCCTCCGCCCACTCCAGCAACACGCACAGCGACGTCACGGAGGACGCGTCCACCAGGTCCACCAGCGCCTCGGCGGCGGCGGAGCGCGCGGGCAGGGACAGGTCCGCCATGGACGCGAGCAGCACCCGCCCGCCCTCCGTGCCCAGCCGGCCCAGCGTGGCCAGCACCTCACGCAGCAGCCGGTCCTCCCGCGCCGTCTCGGCCACCCGCACCGCCAGGGAGACCTCCCCCAGCGCCGCCACCGCCAGGAGCGCCCCCGCGCGCACCGACACGTCCTCCCCCTCCAGCGCCTCCTCCAGCCGTTGCGGCGCGTCCGGCAACTGGCGCAGCGCCGCGCGCACGACGGACTCCACCTCCCCACGGCGCAAGGACACCAGCGTGGCCTGCGTCCCGAGGGCCGCCAGCGCGGCCTCCCGCACCGAGCGCGACGGCGACGCCAACCCCCGACAGATGCGCTCCGTCGCCGCGACCTGGGGGATGAGCCCCAACAGCCGGAACGCGCTGCGCCGCAGGCGGCTGTCGTCGAGGAACGGCGCCACCACGCCCAGCGGCGGCGGCGAGCGCAGCAGCGTCAGCCCCTCCAGCGCCGCGAGCCGCAACAAGGGCTCCGGGTCCCCCAGCAGCGCCTCGAGCTCGCGCGCCGCCTCCTCCCCGCCCACGTGCCCCAGCGCCTCCGCCACGGACACGCGCACGTTGAGGTCCGGGTCCTCCAGCGCCAGGACCAGAGGGCCCTCCGCGGCGCGCAGGCCGAGCTGCCCCAGGATGTCCGCGGCGAACTTGCGCTGGTCCGGATCCACGTGTCCCAACAACGCGAGGAGCGGCGGCAACGCCGAGCCCCCCAATCCCGCCAACGCCTCCGCCGCCGCGTTGCGCGCGCCGGTCTCTCCCCGTTCTCCCAGCACCGCGACGAGCCGGGCGGCGACCTCGCTCCGGCGAGGGAGGCGCTGGAGCCCCTCCGCCGCGGCGTGCCGCACCCTCCAGCTCTCGTCGTGCAGCCCCGCGACCAGCACGTCGAGGATGCCCTCGCCGAGCAGGTCGAGGTTCTGGAGCGCGCGATAGCGCACCTCCTCTTCCGCCGGGAACTCGGGGAGGTGATTCATTCGAGGACTTCCAGCGAGCCCGGCTGCGCGTAGAACCAGATGGCGTAGATCCCCACGATGGTTCCCAGCGGGACGTTGGCCAGCCCCACCGCGCCGACGATGAGGGACAGCAGCCGCGCCCACTTCCGCCGCCGCAGCAGCCCGATGCCCGCGAGCACGCCAGGGAGCCCCATCAGCAAGACGCATCCGGAGATGCCCGCCGCGATGAGCCAGAAGAGGGCCAGGTCACCCGCGGACGTCGTCTCCGGGAACATCGACCCCCAGATGAAGAAGAAGCCGCCCACGGCCAGGGCCGCCAGCAACGACAACGCGTTGGTCAGGATGAGGCAGATCCCCAAGATGCGGCGATGGTTGTCGAGATTCCCGCGGTCCACGTACGTCCCCCACTCTGGTTCACTTCGGTTGGAGGGCCCCTTCGCGCGCCAGCTCCGCGCGCAGCAAGGCCTTGAGGTCCAGCAACAGCCGGAGCCGGTCCGGCGGGCCACACACGCCCACGACGAACGGAGACCGGCCCGCCACCATCAACGCCGGCGCGGGCTTGATGTCGCCCCGCCGCACGCGCAACACCTCCGCCACGCGGTCCACGCGCACGACGACCCGCCGGGGCCCCAGCTTGCACACCAGCATGCGCGCCTTGCGCGACTCCGCGGCCGGCACGCCCTGCAACCGCTTGCGCAGGTCCACCACGGGCAACACGACGCCGCGCAGGTGCACGACCCCCTCGACGAAGGCGGGGGCGTGGGGGATGGCGGTGACGCGCTGGGGAGGGAGGACCTCCTCCACGCGCCGGATGTCGAGCACGTACTCGTCGTCGCCCACGAAGAAGGCGCACAACTGGACCTGGGCATCCGCCTCTGTACCGGGCGTGTCCTCCACCGCGCGGGGGCGGCGCGACAGCAGGTTGACGGGGTCCTTCATGGCGCCAGCGCCTGTTCCGGGTCGAGGAGGATGTAGAGCGAGGGCCCCCGCCGGCCGATGCCGACGACGCAATCCCTGTCCCCCATGCGGAGGCTCGCCGGAGGCGGCTCCAGCATGGAGGGCTTGAGCTTCACCACCCCCGCGACGCCATCCACCCAGACGCCCGCGGGCCCCGTCTGGGTGCGCAGGACGATGATGCGCGCGTCGCGCGGGGGCGGCGGCGCCTCGGGCCCCGCGACGAGGGGCGCCTTCTCCGCCAGCCCCAGCCGCACCTTGACGTCGTAGGCCGGCAGCAGCTCGCCCCGCAGGTTCATCAGCCCCAGCAGCTGGGGCTCCGCGCGGGGAATCTCGGTCAGGGGCGGCACCTTGGAGATCTCCCGCACGGCGCGGATGGGCACCGCGTAGGACTCCCCCTCCAGGCGGAACGCGAGGTACTCCTCGGGGACCTCCTCGGGCAGCAGGGATGACGCACCGTCGCTGCCGGAGGCGAAGTCCTGAAGGCCGCCGACGTCCTCGTCCGGACGGTAGAAGAAGTCGTCGAGCAGTTCGGCGAACCGGGACACGGCGACCGAGGATAGCAGTCACCGGGGCCGGCCGCAGCGCGCCTCATGCGCGCCGGCGCTCCTGGGCCATCCCCTCTTCCAGGAGGGCCGCCACGTCCAGCACCAGCACCGTGCGCCGGTTGCCCAGGTCCGTGGCGCCGGAGATGCCCCGGACGGACTGCAGCCGGCCCCCCAGGGGCTTGGTGACGATGTCCTGCTGGCCGTGCAGCTCGTCCACCGCGATGCCCAGCCGCTCCTGCGCCAGCCCCACCACCACCACGAAGTAGCGGCTCACCGGGCGCTCCGGCAGGCCGAACAGCCGCGACAACCGCACGAAGGGCAGCGTCTGGCCCCGCACGTCCAGCACCTCGCGCCGCTCCAGCGTGCGGATGTCCCCCGGCTGGACGGAGAGGATTTCGAGCACGCTGTTGAGCGGCACCGCGTAGGTACGGGCGCTCACCCCCACCACCAGCGCGCGGATGATGGCCAGCGTGACGGGGAGCGTCAGGTGGAACGCCGTGCCCTTCCCGCGCTCGCTCCACACGTCGATGATGCCGGAGAGGTTGCCCAGGTTGTTCTTCACCACGTCCAGGCCCACGCCCCGGCCGGACAGCTCGGACACGCTGCGCGCGGTGGAGAAGCCCGGCAGGAAGATGAGGTTGAGCAGCTCCCGGCGCCCCATCTCCTCCGCCTGCGCGAAGGTGATGAGCCCCCGGCCCAGCGCCACCTCGCGCACGCGCAGCTCGTCGATGCCGGCCCCGTCGTCGCTCACCTCGATGACGACGTGGTTGCCCTTCTGCTCGGCGCGCAGGGCCACCACCGCCCGGCGCGGCTTGCCCGCCGCCAGGCGCACCTCCGGCGGCTCCACGCCGTGGTCGATGGCGTTGCGGATGAGGTGCATCAGCGGGTCGCTCAGCTCCTCGACGATGAGCTTGTCCAGCTCCACCTCGCCGCCGCCGATGACGAAGTCGATCTCCTTGCCCGCCTCGCGGGTGATGCGTCGCACCAGCCGGGCCAGCTTGTCGAACACCTGGCCCACCGGCACCATCCGCGCTTCCAGCAGGCCCTCCTGGAGCGCCTCGAGCTTGCGCTCCAGGCCCCGCGTCTCGCGCGCGAGCTCCTGGCCGAACAGCTTGGAGAGCGGCACCGCGCCATCGACACGCGCCGACTCGGCCAGCCGCTGGAGGTTGGCCTTGATGAGCAGCAGCTCGCCCACCATGTTGATGAGGCCGTCCAGCCTGCCGATGTCCACGCGCACCGTCTGCGTCAGCGAGCGCAGCGAGGACTCCGCCGGGACCGGCGCGGGCGCCGCGGGTCGGTCCGACGCGGGCGCCGTCCGTCCGGGCGCGCGGCCACCGGGGCCCTGGAGGTACGTCACGAGCGACGGGACCGGCCCCGAGGTGCCCGGTCCTCGCCCCCCCTGGGACCTCGCCTCCACGACGGAGGCGGCCCCCGGGTTTCCAACAGGCCCCCGGGCGGGCCTCGTCCCCCGGCCGGCGGCGACCTCTTCGTGCCCCTCCGTGGCCTCGACACCGGACCGGGTCTCGTCGGCCGAGAGGGCCCAGTCGCCGCTGGCGGGCCCGGGCCGCGCGCCCCAGGTCGCCGGGTCCGCCAGGGGGAGCCACGCCTGCGAGGCGGGCCCCGGACCGGGAGGTGGCCCCGCGTCGGCGCGCGCCTCCGGAGCGGCGGCCCGCCGCGACTCCACCACCGGGTGCGAGGCGTCGCCCGCGCGAGCCCCAGGGGCCGTTGCCGCGGGAGCGGGCGTCGCCCGAGCGCCCTTCTTCCGGCCCCCGCGCCGGGTGGCGGGCGTCTGGGGCAACACGTCCGTGGGCGAGGCCACCACGAGCGCGGCGTGGGACTCCGCCTGGGCCAGCGGCGCGCGCGACAGCGCCTCCGCGGACCGGGCCGACGCGGACGACGGGCGCACGGTGAGCTGCGACAGCTCCGCGGGCGTGCCCTTCAGCCCCGACTCCAGCTCCGCCTGGGCCACCTGGGCCCCGAAGATGAGGTCGAACGCGATGCCGTGCGCGCCGCCCGGCTGCGCCGACGGCAACGTGCTGATGACCTCGCCCAGCGGCTTGAGGCGCGCGTTCAGGTCCGCCAGGCCCTTGTCGAAGTCGGACAGGTCGAAGGCCGCGCGCACGCGCCACAGCGACACGCCACGCCGCACGTTCTCCCGGAGCCGGTGCTCCTCGTACTCCGTGAAGACGGCGCGCACCTGCGCGTCCAGCTCCAGCCGATCCAACGGGTCCTCGTCCCGCGCGGCCACGGGGGCGCCGAGCCGTCCGAGCCGCTCCGCCATCCCCTCCGCCCGGCGCGACAACCCCTCCGACTCCGAGCCGTGCGCCGTCTCCGCCAGGAGCGCCTGGAACGCGTCCAGCGCCTCGATGAGCGTGTCCAGCACCGCGTCGTCCAGGAGCAGCTTGCCCAGCCGCAGCCGGTCCAGCAGGTCCTCCGTGCCGTGGGCCAGCCGGGAGATGCGCTCCTGGCCGAACAGCCCCGCCAACCCCTTGAGCGAGTGCGCCGCGCGGAAGATTCCGTTGACGCGCTCGGGGTCCGCCTCCTGGCCTCGACGCTCGTCGAGCACCAACAGGTCCTTGCCGAGCGCCTCGAGAATCTCGGTCGCCTCGGCCACGAACTCGGCCAGGGCCTTGCTCGCGGGACTCACGGCAGCTTCAGGTACCGACGCAGGAGCGACTCCAGGCTCCCGGGCTGGAAGGGCTTGACCAGGTACTCCGCCGCGCCGAGCGCCATGCCCCGGTCGCGGTCCTGCTCGCGCCCCTCCGTCGTGATGATGAACAGCGGCACGTCCCGGTAGTTGGGGTTCTTCTTGACGAAGTTGATGAGCTCCAGCCCGTTGATGTCGGGCATGTTGATGTCGGTGATGATGAGGTCGAACCGGTGGCGCGGCAGCAGCTTGAGCGCCTCGAACCCGCTCGAGGTCACCACCGCATCGATGCCTTCCACGGCCTCCACCGTCGACGCGATGTATTCGCGCGACGCCTTGGAGTCCTCGACAATCAGCACCTTGACACGCATGAGCACACGCCCCGGACGGTGCCCCATGCTAACAGAAGCCCTGTCCGGTCGCAGGCCCTCAGCCCTTCCTGGCTGGTAGGAGACGAACGAGCCCCTTGTCGGCCAGGACCGCCACCCGGGCGCCCTTGAACGCGGGGAGGAAGCCCTTCTGGAAGGCCTCCGAGCGCGCCGGGTCCTCCAGCGTCCCGCTCCCGGGGACCTCCAGCGCCACGGACTCCACCCGGGCCCGGCTGAGCACCTTGCCCGCCTCCGCCAGGGCGTCGCGCAGCGCGTCCGCGTCGAGCGCCTTGCGCCGCCCGAGCCCCACCACGAAGACGCGCGGCACCTCCAGCTTCCCGTCCGAGGGCAGCAGGAGCCAGTCGTCCTTGACGCCGGAGAAGAAGCCGCCCTGGAGCACGCGCGACAACGCGCCGCACAAGCGCCAGTCGACGAAGCCCGCGGTGGCGGGCAGCGGCCGGTCGTCCTCCGCCACGAACAGGCACAGGGCGTCCACGCCGGACAGCGAGTCCAGCCCTTCCATCCCGATGTCGTGCGTCGTCGTCTGGCTCACGGCCCGCTCCTATGCGCTGCTGCGGCTCACGCCTTGTTGAGCGCCACGGCCACCCGGTCCAGCAGGCCGTTGACGAAGGCGCTGGACTCCTCCGTCCCGAAGTTCTTCCCCAGCTCCACCGCTTCGTTGATGGTGACCTTGCGCGGGATGTCCGGCCGGTACTTCAGCTCGAAGATGCCCACGCGCAGCACGTTGCGGTCGATGCGCGACATGCGGTCCAGGCGCCAGTTGTGGCTGTGCGCCTCGATGAGGCGGTCGATCTCCGCGCGGTGCGCCTGCACGCCCTCCACCAGCTCCCGGGCGAAGCGCACCGCGTCCGGATCCCGCTTGCCCTCCTCCGAAGCCGTCCAGGCCGACTCCAGGGCGTCCATCGCGGACGAGCTCGGGGTCATCTCCAACTGGTAGAGCGCCTGCAACGCACGCTCACGTCCCGTTCTCCGTGCGCCCATGGTCAGCCCTTCTTCCCGTCGAGGTGGGCCATGCGCGTGAACAGGTTGACCATCTCGATGCAGGCCAGGGTGGCCTCCGCGCCCTTGTTGCCCGCCTTCACGCCCGCCCGGTCGATGGCCTGCTCCACGGTGTCCGTGGTGAGCACGCCGAAGGTGACCGCCGTCGCGGGGTTGGCCGCCGCCGCGTTGAAGGCCACCGAGCCGATGCCCTTGGCGCACTCCCCCGCCACGTAGTCGAAGTGGGGCGTGCCGCCGCGGATGACGGCGCCCAGGGCGACGACGCCCACGTACTGGCGCGACTCGGCGACGCGGCGCACGAGGCCGGGCAGCTCGTAGGTCCCGGGGCAGCGGTACACGTCGACGTCGGCGTCCGGGACGCCGTGGCGCACCAGCGTGTCCACGGCACCCTTGGCCAGCTCCTCGGTGATGAAGCCGTTGAAGCGGGCCACGCAGATGGCGAAGCGGCCCTTGGGGGGCAGGAAGTCACCTTCGATGTAGCGAGGCATGCGGGGCTTCCTACACCACCTGTGCCCCGGCGTCGCCTGCTACGGCGTTCCGAAACCCGCCGCCCGGACAGCCGCCTCCGTCAGCCCGCTCCCTCCCGGGACGGGCCCCTGCCCCCGCTGGAGCAGGAACAGCCGGGCCACGTACTTGCCGATGGGGTCCGCCTCCAGGTTGACCCGGGCCCCCACCTGCTTGGCCCGCAGCGTGGTGCGCTCCTGCGTCTCCGGGATGAGCTGCACGGCGAAGCGGTCCGCCCCCACCGAGTTGACGGTGAGGCTGATGCCGTCGATGGCCACCGAGCCCTTCTCGATGAAGTACGGCGCCAGCGCCGCCGGTAGGCCGAACACCATCACCCACGAGCCGCCCTCCGGGTGGGTCTCCAGCACCTGGCTGACCTGGTCCACGTGGCCGGAGACCAGGTGCCCGCCCAGCCGGTCCCCCAGCGCCAGGGCGCGCTCCAGGTTGACCCGGTCGCCCGGCCGCACCGCGTCCAGCGTGGTGCGCCGCAGCGTCTCCGGCGCGGCCTGGACCCGGAAGGAGTCCCCCGCGCGCTCCACCACCGTGAGGCAGGCGCCGTCGACGGCGATGGACTCGCCCAGCGCGAACGAGGCCGCGCCCAGGGACGTGCGGATCCACAGGTCCGTCATCTCCCCGGAGATGACGCGCTCCACCTGGCCAATGTCCTGAATGAGTCCGGTGAACATATGGGTGGGGCATATAACCCACCCACCCGCCCGCCGCCCTTCCGGGGGCGCGTGGCGTCATTAGACCTACAGCAAGGCCCGGAGCAGGACGTCCTGTCCCACCTGCTCGAAGGTCAGGTCCTTCACGGACAGGGCGTGGGCCATCTCCTTCACGCCCAGGTCCCCGGCCCAGGACAGGCCCTCGCGGCCCAGCAGCTTGGGGGCCAGGAACAGGGCCAGCTCGTCCGCCAGGTGCTCGCGCAGGAAGGAGCCGTACAACTGCGCGCCGCCCTCGACGAGCACGTGGTTGAGGCCCTCCTTGTTCAGCCGGCGCAGCACGGCCTTGAGGTCCACGCGGCCCTGCTTCTCGCGCACCTGCCACACCTCCACGCCCTGGGCGAGGAAGCGCCGCGCCTTGCGGCCCTCCGGGTCCTCCAGCGTGGCGACGATGGTGCGCGCGGGGCTCTTCTGGGTGAAGACGGTGTAGCCCGGCGACAGCCGCAGGTGGCTGTCCACCACGACGCGCAAGGGGTCCTTGCCCCCGCCGCCCGGCAGCCGCGTGGTGAGCTTGGGGTCGTCGTGGCGCACGGTGTTGGCGCCCACGAGGATGACGTCCACGGAGTCGCGCAGCCGGTGGACCCAGGCGCGTGACTTCTCGCCCGTCACCCAGCGCGAGTCCCCCGTCGCCGTGGCCAGCTTGCCGTCCAGCGTCGCCGCGGCCTTCAGCGTCACCCACGGCAGGCCCGTGCGGATGGACTTGAAGAAGGGCCGGTTGAGCTGGTCCGCCTCCTCCTGGAGGACCCCCGTCACCACCTTCACCCCGGCGCGCCGCATCCGGGCCACGCCCTTGCCGCTCACCTTGGGGTTGGGGTCCGCCGAGCCGCAGATGACCCGCCGCACGCCGGCCTCGATGATGGCCATGCTGCACGGGGGCGTGCGGCCGTAGTGGTCGCACGGCTCCAGCGTCGAGTAGAGGTCCGCGCCCCGGGCGCGCGCGCCGGCGGCCTCCAGCGCCACCACCTCCGCGTGCGCCGTGCCCGCCTTCTTGTGGTAGCCGCGGGCGATGATGCGGCCGCCCTTCACCAGCACCGCGCCCACCACCGGGTTGGGGCTGGTGCGGCCCAGGCCCTTGGCCGCCTCCTCCAGCGCGATGCGCATGAAGAACTCGGCCACCGCGCGGTCGAAGTCCGCCGCGCGCTTCGCCCGGGGAGCCCGGGTGGCCTCCAACCTCGCTCGCGTCAGCAACCGCATGGTGCCATCCCTCAACCGCCCCGGCCGGGAGCCAGCGGGGGCTTCGCCTTGCGCTCCCGCTCCTGGTCCTCGAGCAGGTCCTTCAGCTCGTGCATGAACTCGGAGATGTCGCGGAAGCTGCGGTACACGGACGCGAACCGGACGTAGGCCACCTCGTCCAGTTGCTGCAGCCGGCGCATGACCTCCTCGCCGATGACGGACGAGGCCATCTCCTTCTCGCCCGTGCCCTGCAGCAGCCGCTCGATGGCCACCACCGTCTCCTCCAACTGGTCGGCGGAGACGGGGCGCTTCTCGCAGGCCTTCTTCAGGCCGCTGACGATCTTCTCCCGGTCGAAGGCCTCGCGCCGCCCGTCCTTCTTCACGATGAGCGGGTAGAGCTCCTCCACCCGCTCGTACGTGGTGAAGCGGCGCTTGCACGCCAGGCACTCGCGGCGCCGGCGGATGACGGACCCCTCGTGCGACTCGCGCGAGTCGATGACCTTGTTCTCTGCGTCCTGGCAGAACGGGCAACGCATGGAGTGCGAGGGGCTTCCGGTCCGGCGCGCGGCTACTTCAGCCGCGAGGCGTACAGCGGGAAGCCCTGGGCCAGCTCCTTCACCTGTCCCTTGATGCGGGTGAGCGCCGCGTCGTCCTGCGCGTGGTCCAGGGCCTCACCGATGAGCCGCCCCACCACCGCCATGTCCGCCTCGCGCATGCCGCGCGTGGTGAGCGCGGGCGTGCCCACCCGGACGCCGGAGGTCACCATCGGCTTCTCCGGGTCGAACGGAATCATGTTCTTGTTCACGGTGATGCCCGCCTTGCCGAGCACCTCCTCGGCCACCTTGCCCGTGAGCTGCTTGGGGCGCAGGTCCACGAGCATCAGGTGGTTGTCGGTGCCGCCGGACGTCAGCCGCAGGCCCGCCTTCTTCAAGGCCTCCGCCAGCGCCTGCGCGTTGGCGACGATCTGCCGCTGGTACACCTTGAAGTCCGGCGCCAGCGCCTCGCGGAACGCCACCGCCTTGCCGGCGATGACGTGCATCAGCGGGCCGCCCTGGATGCCGGGGAAGATCTGGCTGTTGATGGACTTGGCGTACGCCTCGCGCCCCATCACCATGCCGCCGCGCGGGCCGCGCAGCGTCTTGTGCGTGGTGGTGGTGACGATGTCCGCGAAGGGCACCGGCGAGGGGTGCACGCCCGCGGCCACCAGGCCCGCGATGTGCGCCATGTCCACCATCACCGCCGCGCCCACCGCGTCGGCGATCTCCCGGAACTTCGCGAAGTCGAGCACGCGCGGGTAGGCGCTGGCGCCCACGACGATGACCTTGGGCTTGTGCTCCTGGGCCAGCGCCTGCACCTGCGCGAAGTCGATGGTCTCCGTGTCCCGCGTCAGGCCGTAGTGGACGACCTTGTAGAGCTTGCCGGAGAAGTTGAAGGCCGCGCCGTGGGTGAGGTGGCCGCCGGAGTTGAGGTCGAGCGACAGCATCGTGTCGCCCGGCTTCATCAGCGCCATGTACGCGCCCATGTTGGCCTGGCTGCCGGAGTGAGCCTGGACGTTGACGAAGTCCGCGCCGAACAGCTCCCGGGCGCGGGAGATCGCCAGGTTCTCCACCACGTCCACCACCTCGCAGCCGCCGTAGTAGCGCTTGCCGGGGTAGCCCTCCGCGTACTTGTTGGTGAGCACGGAGCCCACCGCCTCCAGCACCGCGGGGCTGACGAAGTTCTCGGAGGCGATCAGCTCCAGGCCGTCCTCCTGCCGCTGGGTCTCCTCGCGGACGGTCCGGGCAATCTCCGGGTCCACCTCGGCCAGCGTGCGGGTGTTCTCCATGGCGGGTCTCCTCTCGACGAAAGGTACGGCGAAGGCCCTAGCCCTGGGACTCGGCCTCGCGAATCTTCTGCACGCGGCGCTCGTGCCGCCCGCCCTCGAAGGGCGTGGCGAGGAACGCCTCCAGGATGGCCCGGCCCACGCCGGCCCCCACCACGCGCTGGCCCAGGCACAGCACGTTGGCGTCGTTGTGCGCCCGCGCCATGCGGGCCTCGAACTCCGTGGTGCACAGCGCCGCGCGCACGCCCCGGTGCTTGTTGGCGACGATGCTCATGCCGATGCCCGTCCCGCACACCAGCACGCCCAGCGTCGCCTCGCCGGAGGTCACCGCCCGCGACACGCGGGCGGCGAAGTCCGGGTAGTCCACCGAGTCCCGCGTGACGGGCCCCACGTCCTCGTGGGGCACGCCGCGCTCCTTCAGCGCGGACACCAGCTCCTGGCGGAGCTCCAGGCCCGCGTGGTCGGAAGCGAGGATGACTTTCACGCGGGCATCTCCGGTCGACTCAGAACCGCTTGAAGAGCAACACCGCGTTGGTGCCGCCGAATCCGAACGAGTTGCTCATCACCGCGTCCACCCGGGCCTCGCGCGCCTGGTTGGGCACGTAGTCCAGGTCGCAGTCCGGATCCGCGCTCGTCTGGTTGATGGTGGGGGGCAGCGCGTTGCGCGACAGCACCAGCGCGCTGACCACGCCCTCGTAGCCACCCGCCGCGCCGAGCATGTGGCCCGTCATGGACTTGGTCGACGACACGGCCAGCTTGCGCGCGTGGTCACCGAACACCGCCTTGATGGCCTTGGTCTCGTTCGCGTCGTTGAACGGCGTGGAGGTGCCGTGCGCGTTGATGTAGCCGACCTCGTCCGGCCGCATGCCCGCGGACTCCAGCGCCAGGCGCATGCAGCGCGCCGCGCCTTCGCCTTCCGGCGCCGGCTGCGTCACGTGGTAGGCGTCCGAGTTGGCCCCGTAGCCCACCAGCTCCGCGAGGATGCGGGCGCCGCGCTTCTTGGCGGCCTCCATCTCCTCCAGGACCAGGATGCCCGCGCCCTCGCCCATGACGAAGCCGTCACGGTCCTTGTCGAACGGCCGGCTGGCCGCCGTCGGGTCGTCGTTGCGCGTGGACAGCGCCTTCATCACGGAGAAGCCACCCACGCCCAGCGGGGTGATGGCCGCCTCCGCGCCACCGGCGATGGCCGCGTCCGTCTCGCCCAGCTTGATGGACTTCCAGGCCTCGCCGATGGCGTGGGCGCTGGTCGCGCAAGCGGAGACGGGCGCCCAGTTGGGCCCCTTGCAGTTGTACTTCATCGAGATGAGGCCGGGGGCCATGTTGATGATCATCTGGATGATGAAGAAGGGCGACAGCCGGTCGAACCCCTTCTCCAGGCCCTTGCGGTGCTGCTCCTCGAGGGAGGCGATCCCGCCGATGCCCGACCCGACGATGACGCCCACCTTCTCCGGCGTGTACCCATGGGGCACGTCCGGACCGATGGGCAGCCCCGACTCCTTCACCGCCATCTCCGCGGCGGCCAGGGCGTACTGGGCGTAGAGGTCCATCCGGCGCACCTCGCGCCGGTCGATGAACTTCTCCGCCTCGAAATCCTTCACCTCGCCGGCGATTCGCGTGTCGAGCTTCCCGGTGTCGAAGCGGGTGATGGGTGAGATACCCGACTTACCGGCAAGCAACGTCTGCCAGTTCTTCTCGGTGCCTGTGCCCAGTGCCGAGATGACCCCGGTACCGGTGATGACGACTCGACGGTGTGACACGGTCCTCTCCGGTGGCGCCTGGGACGCCGGGCACGCCGCGTTCGACGCGGCGAAGCCCCGCCCCCCGGCACGCCGTGTTGCTGACTACTTCTTGTGATTGGTGATGTAGTTGATGGCGTCGCCGACGGTCTTGATGTTCTCGGCCTCTTCGTCGGGGATCTCGACCTCGAACTCCTCCTCCATCGCCATCACGAGCTCCACGATGTCGAGGCTGTCGGCGCCCAGATCCTCGATGAAGGAAGACTCGACCTTGATCTCATCCTCTCCCACGCCGAGCTGATCGGCGATGATGCCCTTGACCTTGGTCTCAATTGCGGACGTCGACATAAGTGCTGAACCCTCCAGGAACCAGATGTAGGCCCGGAAGGCTTCCCGAGCCCTGTCGAAAGCCGGCGCGGTATATCCCACGGCCGGCGCCAATCCAACCTTGGGTTACATGTACATGCCGCCGTTGACCCGGAGCACCTCGCCGGTGATGTAGGAGGAAGCGTCACCCGAGAGGAAGAGGACGGCCTGGGCCACCTCCTCCGGGTTGCCCAGGCGTCCCAGGGGGATGCCCTCCAACATCTTCTGGCGGAGTTCGTCGCTCAGGTGGGACGTCATGTCCGTCCCGATGAAGCCCGGGGACACGGCGTTCACCCGGATGTTGCGGCTGGACAGCTCCCGGGCCACCGACTTGGTGAGCCCGATGAGGCCTGCTTTGGAGGCCGAGTAGGCCGCCTGCCCCACGTTGCCCATCTCCCCCACGACGGAGGTGACGTTGACGATGGCGCCCGAGCGCTGCTTCATCATGGGACGGCTGGCGGCGCGGATGAGGGCGAAGGCGCCCTTCAGGTTGGTGTCCAGCTGCTTGTCCCAGTCGTCGTCCTTCACGCGCATGACCAGGCCGTCCACCGCCATGCCGGCGTTGTTGACGAGCACGTCCAGCCGCCCGTGCGTCTTGACGACCCCCTCGATGGCGTTGGCGCACGCGATGGCGTCCGACACGTCGAACTTCAACGCCTCCGCCTTCGCGCCCGCCGCCTGCAGCAGGCCCACCGTCTCCTGGGCCGCAGCCTCGTTGCCCGCATAGCTGATGACGACGGTGGAGGCGCCCGCCTTGGCGAAGCCCACCGCGATGGACCTGCCGATGCCCCGCGAACCGCCGGTGACCAGCACCACCTTGTCCTTGAAGCTCATGCGCTCACCCCAGCGCCGCGAGCACCTTCTCCAGGCTCGCGGCGTCCTCGACGTTGAAGGTTTCGATGTCCTTCGTGATGCGCTTGACCAGACCGCACAGCACCTTGCCCGGACCCAGCTCCACCACGCGCGTGACGCCCTCTGCCTTGAGCGCCTCCACGCATTCGATCCACCGCACCGGCGAACTCACCTGCTCCAGGAGGAGCGGCACCACCCGCGCCGCGTCCGCGTTGGGGCGGGCCTCCACGTTCGTCACCACCGGGACGGACGGGGCGCCCACCTTCATGCTCCCCAGCACCGCCGCCAGCCGGGGCTTCACCGGCTCCATCAGCGCGCAGTGGAAGGGCGCGGACACCGGCAGGGGCATGACGCGCTTGGCGCCCGCCTCCTTGCACTTCGCCCCGGCGCGCTCCACCGCCGCCGCGTCGCCGGCGATCACCGTCTGCTCGGGCGAGTTGTAGTTGGCCGGGGCGACGACCTGCCCCTCCGCCGCCGCGTCACAGGCCGCCTTCACCTTGCCCGGCTCCAGCCCCAGCACCGCCGCCATGGCCCCCACGCCCGCCGGCACCGCCTCCTGCATGAAGGTGCCACGCGCGCGCACCGCCCGGGCCGCGTCGCCCAGGTTCAGCGAGCCCGCCGCCACCAGCGCCGAGTACTCACCCAGCGAGTGCCCCGCGACGAACGCCGCCGCCGGCCCCCGCTTGGAGAAGACCGCGTGCGCCGCCACGGACACCGTCAGGATGGCCGGCTGCGTGTTCGCCGTCAGCTTCAGCGCGTCTTCTGGCCCCTCGAAGCAAAGGTTGGAGAGCTTCTCCCCGAGCGCATCGTCGACGGCCTCGAAGACGGCGCGGGCCTCGGGGAACTTCTCGAAGAGGTCCTTGCCCATCCCCACGGCCTGACTGCCCTGCCCGGGAAACACGAATGCGACCTTCGCCATGTGCGGTCTCTGCCTCCTGATACGACTCGATTCCTGTCCTACCTGGCGGTCCTACCGGCGCGTCACCGCGCCACCTCGTGGCAGGTCCGCCCGCACGGGGAACCCCGCGCCTCGCGTCGCTCCCGCGCCTTCACGCGCCGCGGCCCACCAACCTGGGAGGAGGCCACGTCCTGGGAGCACTTCGCGCTGCGCCACATCCTTGCCACGAGGGTTCTCCAGAAGAGATTCGTCGGAACCCAACGCCCGGGCTCCGCTCTCTAATCGGAAACAACCTCGTCTGTCGCCCTTTTTCCCCTCTGGTGGGTAGGAAGCCAGACCCCGGCCTTTTCGATGCAACGCGTCAGCTCCTCCTGGAGCCCCCCCTGCGCGGCCGCGAGCGCGGCCCCCAGCGCGTTGTGGAGGGCCCGGGGAGAAGAGCGGCCATGCGCCACGATGCCCACCCCGCGAATCCCGAGGAGGGGCGCGCCGCCGTACTCGGCGTAGTCCACCACGCGGCGCAGGCCCGCCAGGGCCTTCTGGAGCAGCAGCGCCCCCAGCTTCTCCGACAAGCCGCCGCGCTTCTCGATGGCCTGCCGCAACAGGCCGATGACGCCCATGCCCACGCCCTCGGATGTCTTGAGGACGACATTTCCGGTGAAGCCGTCCGTCACCACCACCTGGACGTCGCCGGAGAACAGGTCCTTGCCCTCCACGTAGCCGGCGAAGTCCAGGTCGGACTGGCGCAGGAGGTCGCTCGCCTCACGGGTCAGCGGCGTGCCCTTCGACGGCTCCTCGCCATTGGAGAGCACCGCCACCCGGGGCCGGGCCACGCCCTGGCGCACGCGCACGTACGCCTCGCCCATGACGGCGAACTGGGCCAGGTGCGAGGGCTTGCAGTCGACGTTCGCCCCCGCGTCCAGCAGCAGGCAGCGCCCGCCCCCCTTGAGCGCGGGGAAGAGCGTGGCGATGGCCGGCCGCTCCACCCCCGGCAGCCGCCCCAGGGTGAGCAGCCCGCCCGCCATGACGGCGCCCGAGTTGCCGGCGGAGACGAGCGCGTCGCCCTGCCCGTCTCGCACCAGCTCGAAGCCCACGCGCAGGGAGGAGTCGCGCTTGCGGCGGAAGGCGGTGGAGGCGTGGTCGTCCATCTCCACCACCTCCGAGGCGTGGTGGACGCGCACGTTGGTGGGGGGACGGGCCTTGCCCAGCAGGGGGCCGATCCGGGCCGTGTCCCCCACGAGGATGACCTCGTGGTCCGGGTGGGCCCGGGCGAAGAGCACCGCGCCCTCCACCGGCGCGTCCGGGGCGAGGTCGCCCCCCATCGCGTCCAGCACCAGCCTCATCCCCGTCGCCCCGTCGTCTGTGTGCGTGCCATACCCCGGCCCTGCCCGCCCCTCCGGGGGCCGGGCGGCGCGCAGCACACCAGGAAGCCCCCAGGGGGGCAACGACTGGCTGAAGGCCCCGCCCGGGTGCGCACAGGTGCGAACGCACGGGGTGGCCCGCGCCGCGCTGATCCCGGACCCGGGAGGATGCGGGGGCGCGGGAGGACGTTGTCGCGGTGTCCCGGCTCGGGTATCACCCGGCGGGGAGGCGGCGGCGTCCCTCCGTGGGGGAGCCCACTTCGGGAGATCTCGCGCATTGACTCGGGCCTTTCGAGCCGCTAGGTTCCGCCGCCTTTCAAGCCGGACAGGGAGTACGCGAGTTGATCGCGACCGCTTCCCTGGATCGGTGTTGGACCGACATGTTGCGCAGGGAGCCGGGGACCCCGGCACAGCGCGTGAGACAGAGGTGAGCCGTGGGTGTCCCCAAGAAGCGTACTTCCAAGATGCGTCGTGACCGCCGCCGCGCGGCGAACAACAACCTGCGCACCGCCGTGCAGGTGACCAAGTGCCCGAACTGCAAGGAGCCGGTGATGCCGCACCGCGCCTGCACCTCCTGCGGGCAGTACAAGGGCCGCGAGCTGCTGCCCCAGGCCGAGGGCTGAAGTCTCCTCGCTGACGCCCACCCGTTGGGCGTCGTGGAGGACCAGGGCCGCGCCTCTCCTCTGGAGGGGTCGCGGCCCTCGCCTTTTCGGGCCCCCGCCGTGGCAGGGGCCCCACGTTCCCACCGCGGCGTCAGTTGCTCAGCTTGATGTTCTTGAGCGGCGCCAGGCGCGGATCCACGGGCTTCGTGTCGCACTGGCACGTCGCCTCGTTGCGGTTGATGCCGCACTGCGGGCACAGCCCCTTGCAGTCGTCCTTGCAGACGGCGTTCATGGGCAGGGCCAGCAGCAGCTGCTCCCGGACGATGGGGTCCAGGTCGATGACCTTCCCGTCGAAGACCTCCTGGTCCGCGTCGTCCATCGTGAAGGAGCCGCCGGATTCGGACTGGTGGCGCTCCTTCTTCTCCATGGCCCCCTCGTCGTCCGAGTCGTCCTTGAAGTCGTCTCCACGGACGAGCGACTCCGGAACCAGGTTCAGGGTGAAGGACACGGGCACCGCCAGCTCCACGTCCTTCAGGCAGCGCTTGCAGGGGCTCGTCACGTCCGCCGTGAAGCGCCCCTCCAGCAGCACGCCGCCGCTCAGCTTGCGCAGCGACGCCTTGAGCTGGGACGGACGGGTGGGCCGAAAGCCGGTGTCCTGGCCGCCCTCCGACCCCGACAGCGCGGCATTCAACAGTTCGAGACCGACGGGCTCATCGAGCTTCAGCCCCGCCTCATGGATTTGTTCAACCTTTACGAGCATTTACGTGACTTCCAGGCAAAAATGGGCGGGGAACATAGAGGGAGGCCCCTCGACCGTCAACACGCCCGGGTTCGACGCCACCACGCAGATGTCACCGCGCCGTCACCCTGGACGATACGGCCCTCGTGGATCCTCCCGACAACGCTTTGATAGGGTCGGTTCGATGCACAGGCACGATTTGCCGTCGCGGCTGGGGGTCCTCCTCCTGGTGATGGGCCTCGCGGCGCCCCCCGGACTCGCCCACAACCTCTTCCCGCCGCCCGCCCTCTCGCAGCTCGGGCCGGCGAGCCCCGAAATCACCCGCGCCCGCGAGCAGATCGACAACGGCGAGTTCGAGGAGGCCCGGCGCACGCTGCAGGCCGGGCTCGACGCGCCGGACGTCACGGATGATCAGCTCGTGGAGCTCTACCGCCTGCTCGGCCTCACCGCCCTGTACCTGGGCGACGAGAACCAGGCCCGCGAGGCCTACGAGAAGCTGCTCCAGGCCCGGCCGGACTACGAGCTGCCGCGCACCGCGCCGCCGAAGCTGCGCGCGCTCTACGCCCGCATCAAGGAGGACATCCGCAGCCGCCGGGTGCGCCCGGTGACGCTGGACGTGTCCCCCGTCCCCAACTCCCGGGGGGGCCAGCCGCTGGAGGTGTCCGCCACCATCCAGGAGCTGGCGCTGGGCGCCCGCGCGCGCATGTTCTACCGGCGCGCCGGAGACCAGGCCTACAACTCCGTCGACTTCGTCAAGGACCGCAACGACAAGGAGCAGTTCCGCGCGGTGGTGCCCGCGTACGACGTGCCCGCGGAGTCGGAGCCCTACGAGGTCGAGTACTACTTCGAGGTCGCGGACGCCGCGCAGCGCCGGCTGGCCGGCCGCGGTGACTCGTTCCAGCCGCTGATGTTCCAGGTGCTGCCGCAGCAGCAGACGGCCGCCGCGGACGGCGAGGTCTCCTCGGGCCGCCCCTGGTACAAGAGCCCCTGGCTCTGGGTGGCCGTGGGCGCGGTGGCCATCGGCGGCACCGCGGGCGTGGTGGCCCTCTCCTCCTCCGAGGACCGGGGCCGCGTCCCCATCACCATCCGCGTGGACCCCTCCCAGCCATGAGCCCCTCCTCCCTCAAGCTGCTGCCCCTGGCCGCCCTGCTGTGCGGCTGCGGCCCCGAGTCCTCCGGCCCCACGGGCCGCTTCGGCCTGGACGTGGTCATGTCGAGCGCCGTCGCCAACGAGGTGCACGCGCTCCAGGTCACCGTGCTCACGCGCGGCTCGAGCCGCAGCTGCACCGAGCTGCAGCGCACCTGCCTCAACTCGCAGGTCAAGCGCGAGGACATGGTCGCCCTCCAGGACGCGCGCGGCAACGAAGGGCGCGCGCTGCGCTTCACCGTGGACCTGGCGGCCATGCAGAACGGCGGCAGCCAGTCGCTGGACGTGGACGTGCCGGTGGGGCGCGACTACGCGCTCGTCATCGAGGCCATGGCCGTGGGCAGCCCGTCGCGCTTCCTGGGCAGCTCCTGCAACTACCTCAAGGTGGTCAACTCCGGGGACAACGCGCCCCTGGTGGCCGCCCCCCTGGTGCTGACCGAGCAGTCCTGCGATCCGTCCATCGCTCCCTGAGCGGGTGGCCGCCCACGCCGCCGGGTAGCGCGCGCGCCCCGCGCCCGGCGGCCCGAGCCGCTACACCTCATCATCGAGTTTCGAGAGGACCTTCATGACCCGCATCCTGATCATCGAGGACGAGCAGGACCTGGCCGGGCTCGTCGAGTACAACCTGCGCGCGGCCGGCTTCGACACGGAGACGGCGAACACCGGCGCGGGGGGACTGGCGCGCGCCCGGGCCAACCCGCCGGACCTGCTGCTGCTGGACCTGATGCTGCCGGACATCGCCGGCGGCGAGGTGCTGCGCATGCTCAAGCAGGACCCGGAGCTGCGCAAGACGTCCGTCATCATCGTCAGCGCCAAGGGCCAGGAGTCCGACCGCGTCCTGGGCCTGGAGCTGGGCGCGGACGACTACGTGGTGAAGCCCTTCTCCGTCCGGGAGCTGCTCCTGCGCGTCAAGGCGGTGCTGCGGCGCGCGGACGCCGAGGAGGGCCCCGCCCAGGTGCTCGGCGCGGGCGACATCGCCCTGGACACCTCGCGCCACCAGGTGCGCGTGAAGGACGTGGAGGTGGTGCTCACCGCCCTGGAGTTCCGCCTGCTGCGCACGCTGCTGGAGCGCAGCGACCGGGTGCAGACGCGCGAGGTGCTCCTGTCCGACGTCTGGGGCATCCAGGCGGAGATCCACACCCGCACGGTGGACACGCACATCAAGCGGCTGCGCGAGAAGCTCGGCCCCGCCGGCGACATCATCGAGACGGTGCGCGGCGTCGGCTACAAGCTCAGCCCTCCCTGACCCACCGCCATGCCCCTGCGCTATACGCTGCTGCCCCTGCTGCTCCCCGCGACGCTGGTGGGTGTGCTCGTGGCCGTGCTCGGCACGCCGGGCAACGCGGTGGCCGTGGCGCTCGTCACGCTCGCCGGCTCCCTCATGGCGCTGGGCCTCAGCCGCGGCGCGCTCCACCGCCAGCTCGACAGCCTGACGCGCAGCACCCGGGGGCTCGCCGAGGGCGCCGGGGGCGTGGCCCGTCCCGACCCGGACCAGCTCGAGGAGGTGGCCAGCCTCGAGGGCGCCATCGACTCGCTGCACGCGCGCATGTCCGCCCGCAGCGCGGAGCTGACGCAGGAGTCGCAGACCCTGGCCGCGGTGCTGGACAGCATGGCCGAGGGCATCTGGGTGACGGACGCCGAGGGCACCGTGGTGCGCCACAACGACGCGCTCCGGCAGATGCTGCGCCCCGGCGGCGGCGGGCCCATCATCGGCCAGCGCCCCCTGGCCCTCATCCGCGACGACCAGCTGCACGACGCCGTCATGCGCGCCTGCCACGAGGGCGCCTCCAGCCGCCTGGAGCTGGCGCTCGAGGGGCTGTTCCCCCGGACGCTCGCCATCCGGGTGACGCCCGTGGGCCAGGACCTGCCGGGCAGCGCCGCCGTCTTCCACGACGTCACGGAGCTGCGCCGCCTGGAGAAGGTGCGCAAGGACTTCGTGGCCAACGTCTCCCACGAGCTGCGCACCCCCATCACCGCCATCCGCGGCTACGCGGAGACGCTCCAGGGTGGCGCGCTGAAGGACGCCCAGGTCGCTCCACGCATGGTGGAGATCATCCACCGCCAGTCCGAGCGCCTGTCCGAGCTGGTGGAGGACCTGCTGGAGCTGTCCCGGCTGGAGTCCCGCGAGGTGAGCCTGAAGCTCACGGAGGTCTCCCTGGCGGAGGCCGCCGCCCGCGCCGCCGACACCGTGCGCCCCAAGGCCGAGGGCAAGGGCCAGACGGTTTCACTCCATGTCCCTGCGGACCTCGTGGCCGTGGGGGACTCTCGGGCGGTGGAGCAGGTGCTGCTGAACCTGCTCGACAACGCGGTGAAGTACACGCCCGCGGGCGGGCGGGTGGACGTGGACGGAGCGTGCGAGGACGGGCGGTGCGTGGTGCGCGTGCGGGACACGGGGCTGGGCATCGAGCCGCGCCACCTGTCGCGCATCTTCGAGCGCTTCTACCGGGTGGACAAGGGCCGCAGCCGGGACATGGGGGGCACGGGGCTGGGGCTGTCCATCGTCAAGCACCTGCTCCAGGCCATGGACGGCGAGGTCAAGGTCGAGAGCCAGCCGAACGAGGGGAGCACCTTCACGATTTTTCTGCCCCAGGCGGTCCCCGCGCGCTCGGCGACGGGGTAGGATGGGACGACCATGCGGGTCGCCATCCTCGCGGACATCCACGGCAACCTCCCCGCCTGCGAGGCCGTCCTCGAGGACATCGCCCGCTCCGTGGCTCCCGACTACATCGTCGCCGCCGGAGACCTGGCCCTGCGGGGGGCCCACCCTCGCGAGACGGTGGACCTGCTGTTCGACCGCTGCGACTCCGTCCTGATGGGCAACACGGACTGCTACCTCGCCGGCAACTACCTGGGGGGTGCGTACCGCGAGCGGGACCACTGGAAGACGGAGCTGTTGCGCTGGACGCGGGACCAGTTGGGTGAGGCGCACCTGCGCCAGTTGGGCAGCCTCCCCTTCTCCGTGCGCTACACGCCGCGCAAGGGGCAGGACCTGTTCGTCTGCCACGCCAACCCGCGCAACCTCGAGGAGTCGCTGGACCCCACGCTGGACGACGTCGCGGTGCGCCGCTTCTTCGCGCACCTGGACGCGGCCGCGTGCGCCTTCGGGCACCTGCACTTCCCCTATCGCCGCCGCGTGGGCCGCATGCTCATCGCGGACGTGGCCAGCGCGGGCATCCCCCGGGACGGGGACCTGCGGCCGGCCTACGGCGTCTTCACCTTCACGCCCAAGGGCTGGCGCGTGCAGATCCGCCGCGTGCGCTACCCGGTGCGCAAGGCCACCCAGGCGCTCACCGCGCGCCGCGTGCCGGGCGGTCCGCTGCTCATCCACAAGCTGGTGGAGGCGCGCTACCGCCACCACCACGCGCTGATGGAGGCCGCGCGGCGCCACTCCGGCCTGCCGCCGCCGGGGCCCGTGCTGCGTCCGCCTCCGGGCGCGGTGGCCCGCACCGCCGCGGTGCCGCTCGACCACCGTCCGCCCACGGAGGTGGACCCCACCAGCCTCCCCACGGACCTGGACGGGACGGTGACGGACGCCACGCCGCTGCCGCTCGACCTCCTGAACGATTTGGACGGCTGAGCGCGGTTGTCGCCAGGGCGTTGCTTGCGCCCGCGCGGGGCGGGTGGTTGAGGGCAGGCCACCATGACTCCTCGCGAACTGCCGCTCCTGCTGGTCCGCCACGCCGTGGCCGAAGACGCCCACGCGCTGGGCGACGGGGCCCGCGCCCTCACCCCCGAGGGCCGCGCCCTCTTCCGTCAGCACGCGCGCAAGCTGGCGCGCCTGACGCCGCTGGTGGGCATCTTCACCAGCCCCCTGGTCCGCGCCGTCCAGACGGCGGAGCTGCTCGCCGAGTGCTTCGGCCTGTCCCAGGTGGAGGTCCATCCCGCGCTGCTGCCCCGCAAGGGCGCGCACACGCGCATCCTCAAGCTGGCCCGGAGCGTGGGCCCGGGCTACGCCCTGGTGGGCCACAACCCGTCCCTCGAGCGGGCCCTGGCGCTCGCGCTGGAGGCCGGAGGCGACGAGGCGCCGGACAAGCTGCGCAAGGGCACGGTGGCCGCGCTCCAGCCCTCCGGGAAGAAGGGCTACCGGCTGGACTGGTGGGCCGCGCCGGGCCGGACGGTGAAGCACTTCGGACCGGAGGCGCTGACCCGGGCGCGCTAGCCCTCCGCGGCCCCCAGGAGGAACGACACCAGCAGGAGGGCCAGCACCACGGTGGTGATGACGACGTAGAGCCGGTCGCGCTGCTGGCGGAAGATGAGCAGCGACAGCGCCACGCGCGTCACCGGCACCGCCATCATCACCAGGAGGCCCGCCATGACGAAGGACTGGCCGCGCGCGGCCAGCGCCCCGGCCACCACGTCCGCCAGCCCGTGCGGCACCGGGTGCGGCGCGGTGAGCCGCTCCAGCGCCTCCGACGACACCAGGTAGTCCGGGTGGCGGAAGAACGTCACCAGCGTGCCCAGCGTCACCAGCGACAGGCTCGCCAGCACGCCGTAGCGCAAGAGGTCGCTGATGAGCAGCTCCGGGACGAGCGGCGCGGCCTCGCCCGGCGTCGCGGTGGTGGCCCCCGGCTTCGGCGCGTCGTTCACGACATCCACCCCTTGCGCAGCATCTCGAAGGCCACCCACAGCAGCACGCCGACGAAGAGCGCGCGCAGCCACAGCGCGTTCACCCGGCCCATCAGGTAGCGCGACCCCAGCCACGCGCCCAGCGTGACGCCCACGCACACCGGCCCCGCGATGAACGGGTCGATGTGGCCCCGCGCGAAGTACACGCCCGCGCTGGCCGCCGCCGTCACGCCAATCATGAAGTTGCTGGTGGCCGTGGACACCTTGAGCGGCAGCCGCATGGCCAGGTCCATGGCCGGCACCTTCAGCGCGCCGGAGCCGATGCCCAGCATCCCGCTCACCGTGCCCGCCACGTACATCAACCCCAGCCCCGCCAGCGGCCGGGTGACGCGGTACTCCACCTCGCGGCCCGCGGCCTCGTCCCAGTAGCTGCCGTGCAGCCCCAGCCGGTCCGCCAGCGCGTCGTCGGGTACCGGCGCGGCCTCCGCCGACCGCATGCGGCGCAGCATCACCAGCGCGGAGTACGCCATGACGGCGCCGAAGACGAGGTACACGCCCCGCCCGCCCACGCGGCCCGACAGGAACGCCCCGGTGAGCGCGCCCGCGGTGGTGGCCACCTCCAGGAACATGGCCACGCGCAGGTTGGCCATGCGCTCACGCACATAGGCCGCGGCCGCGCCGCTCGAGGTGGCGATGACGGAGACGATGGACGCCCCCACCGCGTAGTGGATGTCCACCTTGAGCAACAGCGTCAGCACGGGGATGAGGATGAGCCCACCCCCGATGCCCAGGAGCGAGCCCAGGAGGCCCGCTCCAACGGAGATGCCGAGGACGACGAGCGTGAAGAGAAGGGGAGTCATGCGGCGTGGGGCCGCATCCTTCCCCTCCCCCACCGGAAATCAACCAGGACTCGCGTCCCGGTCAGGGCCGCCCGCTCGCCTGCCTGCTTCGGCGCGCCCCCGGCAATCAGGTCCCGGCGACGGACAGGTGCCGGCCGTCGCCGTTGGCCAGGCCGTTCTCGTTGCTGGCGGCCGTCAGGCCGTCACCGGGGCTGAGCACGTCGCCGCTGAGCTCGCGCAGGAGCGCCTCGCCCACCAGCTCCGTCATGGGGATGAACCGCCCGTGCGTGGAGCGCCACACGTGCACCTGGGCGCTGCCGATGTCGAACCACCACCCGTGCAGCCGCAGCTTGCCGGCGGCGACGCGCTCCTTCACCAGCGGGTAGCTGCCCAGGTTCTGAAGCTGCTGGAGGACGTTGAGCTGGGACAGCCGGTCGTACTCGGACAGGCCCTCGCCCACGCCGCTGCCCGCCTTCAGGGTGCGCAGCGACGCCTCGCCGTGCTCCAGCCAGCGCGACAGGTTGGGCGCGCCCGGCACCTTGCCGCCCGCCAGGACCGCCTTCATCGCGCCGCAGCTCGAGTGGCCGCAGATGACCACGTCCTCCACCTCCAGGTTGCTCAGCGCGAACTCCAGCGCGGCCGCCTCGGACTGGTCGCCCGTGGAGACACCGGACGCGTCCGACGGGGGCACCATGTTCCCCACGTTGCGCACGACGAACAGGTCGCCGGGGTCCGTCGACACGAGCAGGTTGGGCACCAGCCGGCTGTCGGAGCAGGAGATGAAGAGACAATCCGGGGACTGACCGTCGGCCAGACGCGCGAACATCTCCCGATAGGCGGGCCGGCCCTTGAGCTGGAAGTCCAGCAGACCACGAATGAGCTTCTTCATTGGGCACCTTCGGAGGCGAGAGTGTTGGACGAAACCTGCGAACCGATGACTTGCTGCGAGGGCCGCGTCGTGCCGCTGCGGACCCAGACTTCCTCGAGCGACTCCATGGCGACCGAGCCACCCGTCTTGCGATACGTGTCGCTCCAGCTCTCGAGCGCCTCGAAGCCGGAGTGGTCCAGCGTGTCCACCGCGAGGTCGATCCTCACGCTCGCGCCCGGCGGCACCTGCGCCAGCGCCATGGACAACCGGGGCACGCCCACGAAGGTGAGCGAACCCGTCACCCGGACCTCGTATGCCCCCTGGACCTGGGCGACGTCGACCTGGACGCTGCCCAGACGCCACAACAACCGCAGCACCGCCACCAGCAATCCCAGCCCGATCCCCGCGAGCAGGTTGATGCCGACGACGCCCGCCACCGTCACCGCGTAGACGAGCACCTCACCGCGCCGCGACAGCTCGCGGATGTGGTGCATGTTCACCAGCTTCGCGCCGACGACCACCAGCAGCCCCGCCAACACCGTCAGTGGCACCAGCCCCGCCACATGCCCCAGCATGGTAACGAAGAGCAGCAGCCACACGCCATGAAGGAGTGCGGAGGCACGCGACTTCGCGCCCGCCGCGATGTTCGCCGCGCTGCGGACGATGACGCCGGTGATCGGCAGGCCACCCACGAGCCCGGACACCGTGTTCGCCACGCCCTGCGCGAACAGCTCCTTGTCCAGGTTCGCCCGGGGCCCCGTGTGCATCTTGTCCGTGGCCACCGCGGACAACAGCGACTCCGCGCTCGCCACCAGTGCCAGCGACAGCACCGCCGTCACGAACACGCCCCAGTTGCCCGTGGGCAGCGCCGGCAACTGGATACTGCTGAACACATTGGCCGGCAGCTCCACGCGCGCCACGTCCGCGCCCCAGAACACCGACACCGCCGAGGCCCCCACGACCGCCACCAGCGGCGCGGGCACCAGCTTCAGCTTGCCCTTCGCCAGGAAGGGCCACACCACCATCAGCGCGATGGTCAACAGCCCCAGCGCCGCCGCGGGGCCGTGCAGGGAGAGGATCTGCTCCGGCAGCTCCTTCACGTTCTGGAACGCGCTCGACTGGGGGCTGCCCCCCAGCACGATGTGGACCTGCCCCAGCACGATGAGGATGCCGATGCCCGCCAGCATGCCGTGAATCACCGCGGGCGAGATGGCCAGCGCCGCCCGCGCGACCTTCAAGCCACCGAACAACATCTGCAACAGGCCCGCGGCGGCCACCGCCGCGCACGTCATGGCCAGGCCCATCTGCTGGATGAAGCCGAACACCATCACCGCCAGGCCGGCCGCCGGGCCGCTCACCTGCAGCGGCGCGCCGCCCAACATGCCCACCACCAGTCCACCCACCACTCCCGCGATGAGACCGGACACGATGGGCGCACCCGACGCGAGCGCAATGCCCATGCACAGGGGCAGCGCGACCAGGAACACCACCAGGGAGGCAGGCAGGTCCGCGGCCAATGACTTCCAGGCCGGGCCAGCTCCCCCATGACTCGTCGACATCGCCATACACCTCCACGAGAAGACGCCACCCGACGGTGGCGCACGCCAAGTCTCGTGGGGCTGATGGCAACATGCGTGCCATGCCCGGGTGCGGGCTCCCCAGAGGGAAGCCGCTCATCCGGGGGCAGGCGGGCGATGCAAACAATTTGAAGTGGGCGCGGCGGACTTCAAGAAACTTGAGGAAAGGAACTTGAAGTCGCCCGGGGCCGGGGCGCGGGGCGCCCGCCTCAGGACTCCTCCAGCTTGCGGAGGAACGTGGGGTAGGACAGGCCCAGCACCTTGGCCGCCTCCATGCGCCGGCCCTCCAGCCGGCCGAGGACGTGCTTGACGTACAGCCGCTCGACCTCGTCGACCGGGCGGGGCGGCCCCGACACGACGAAGGCATCCGGGTCCACGGTGGCCGGCCCGTGGTGGCCCCGGGGCTCCAGGGCCTGCAGTTCCAGCGCGGGCCCCGGCTCCAGCACCAGCGCCCGCTCCAGCACGTTGCGCAGCTCGCGCACGTTGCCTGGGAAGGGGTAGCGCTCCAGGCGCGCGCGGGCCGCGGCGGAGAAGTCCACGGGGCGGCGCCCCAGCTCCGCGCACAGCTCCACGAGCAGCGACTCCGCCAGCGGCAGCACGTCCTCACGCCGCTCGCGCAGGGGTGGAATCTCCACGCGGAAGACGCTCAGGCGGAAGTAGAGGTCCTCGCGGAAGCGCCCCTCGGCCACCTCGCGGGTGAGGTCGCGGTTGGTGGCCGTCACCACGCGCGCGTTGCTGGTCAATTCCGCCGTGCCACCCAGGCGGCGGAACGCCCCCTGGTCCAGGAAGGTGAGCAGCTTGGCCTGGAGGCTCAGCGGCAGCTCGCCGATCTCGTCGAGGAAGAGCACGCCCCCGTCGGCCACCTCCACCAGGCCACGGCGGGCCGCGCGCGCGTCCGTGAAGGCGCCGCGCTCGTGGCCGAACAGCTCGCTCTCCACCAGCGCGGACGGCAGCGCCGCGCAGTTGACGTGGACGAAGGGCCCCGGCCCGCCCTGCACCGAGTACAGGTGCCGCGCGAGCACCTCCTTGCCCGCCCCCGTCTCGCCGGTGATGAGCACCGGGCTGCGCGGCGCCTTGGCGATGCGCTCGACCATCTGCAGCGCGGCGAGCATCGCGGGCGCGCGGGGACGCAGGAGCCGGCGCCGCCCGCCCAGCTCGCTCTCCGCGCGCTGCAACCGCTCGTGCAGTTGCAGGTCCGCCGCCGCCCGCTTGGCGCGCAGCACCAGGTCGTCCAGCTCCACCGGCTTGGACAGGTAGTCCCGCGCGCCCAGCTTGATGGCGTCCACCGCGCTGGCGATGTCGCCGTGCGCCGTCACCATCATCACCGCCGTGTCCGGGAACTGCGCGCGCAGCTCGGGCAGGAAGTGGATGCCGTCCCCGTCCGGCAGGCGCCGGTCCAGCACCACCACCTCCGGCGCCTGGCGCGCGAGCGAGGTGCGGGCGTCGTGGAGCGAGTGCGCCACCGTGACGCGGAACCCCTCCTGCTTGAGCATGGTCGCCGCCAGCGAGGCGAAGGTCCGGTCGTCGTCCACCAGCAACAGATGGGTGCTCATGACGTGCGCTCCAGGGGCAGCCGCAGCGTGAACAGGCTGCCCTGAGGACGACGGGTATAGGTCAGACTGCCACCATGCGCCTCCACGGACGTGCGCGCCATGGGCAGCCCCAGGCCCACGCCCTTGGCCCGCCCCGTGGCGAAGGGCTCCCACAGCCGGGGCTCGAGCCGCGGGTCGACGCCCCCGCCGTTGTCCTCCACCAGCAGCACCGCCTCCCCTGCGTCCCTCGACAGGTTCACCGACACCCAGGGGGCGGAGCGCAGGCCCGTGTCCCTCGCCACCGCGCCGGCCTCCACCGCGTTGCGCACCAGGTTGTCGATGGCGGACACCAGCAGCGCGGCGTCCCCCTGCACGGTGAGCCCCTCCTCCAACGACGTGCGCAGCTCCACCGCCTCCGACTCCGGCAGCATCCGCACCGCCTGGAGCGCGTCCTCCACCAGCAGGTGCAGCTCGCAGCTGCGGCGCAGCGCCGCGCGCGGGGCGCCGAACGACAGCAGCGAGCGCGCCAGGTGCCCCAGCCGCTCCACCTGCGAGCGCAGGCCCCGCACCGGCAGCTCGCTGCCCGCGGGCGTCGCGCGCAGCACGGACAGCGCGGCCTGGATGCCGTTGAGCGCGTTCTTCACCTCGTGCGCGATGAGCGACGCCGCCGTGCCCAGCGCCGCCATCGTCTCCTGTCGGCGCAGCCGCTCCTCGGCCGCCAGGAGCGAACGGTACGAATGACGCAACAGCACCAGGAACAGCGCGAGCGTGCAGATGAGCAGCGCGATGTGGAAGGCCAGTTGACGCAGGAAGCGCGAGCGCAGGCTCGCCGTGGCGGCCTCCTCCTCCTCCAGCACCACCAGGAGCAGCTCGCTGCGCCCCACCCACGCCGCCGCGCCCATCATCCGCGCGCCGTCCAGCGTCACCGGGCCCGGCGCCTTCGCCAGCGCGCGGAGCTGCGAGGAGAAGTCCTCCGGGTAGGGCAGCGGCGGCGCCGGCAGGAGCAGCCGCCCCTGTGAGTCCATGAGGAACAGCGCCGTCTCCTCGGTGGCCCGCGTGGGCAGCGCCTCCGTGCGCACCTCCCCCAGCAGCACGCCCTTGAGCTCTCCGCCCTTGATCATCGGCACCGCGACGACGAGCGGCCCGCCCTCCCCCTCCATCAGGTCGATGGCCGGCGCGCGCCGGGCCACCATCTGCTGGAACCAGGGCCGGCGGGTGATGGGGGACGCGCCCAGCGACATCCCCGGCGGGTCGCTCCACACGCGCTCGCCCCGGGGCCCCAGCAGCGCCACGCCCTCCGAGAACAGCGACGAGTGGTAGAACGCGCTGTCGAGCAGCGCCCGCTCCGCGGGGGAGGCCCCGTCCTCGGGGAAGAGCGTCGGGTGCCCCGCCACGCGCGCCAGCTCCGCCTCCAACAACCCCAGGTGGACCCCCAGCGCGTCCGCCTGGACCCGCGCCTGGTTCGACAGGTGGTCCAGCAGCTCCTCGCGCGCGTTGCCCACGTCCTCCAGGTAGCCGAGCACCGGGCTCGTCAGCGCCACCACCCCCACCAGCCCCAACCCCAGGAGCGCGGACCGCCCCCCGCGGCGCTGCGCGTGCGCCAGCTCACCGGGCGTCGGCGTCAACGAGGGGACCGGCAACGTCACCGGCGGCGGCGGCTCGGGAGGCGACTGGGGAGGTTCGGGCGAGGTCATGGAGGGCTCGACCCCCGCGTTGTGACACAGCCCCCCGCCCCAGGGAACCACGCAGGACCGCGCTCATCTCCATTCTCGATTTTCGTGAATCACCCTCCACGTTGGCCTGACACCGACAATGATTGACAATCATGCCACCGCGAAGCGCGCAGTACCTTTTGACTCACTTGAAAGACTTTGACGCCGCTCACTATACGGGCGCATCACCATCCAAAACCAGACAAAGGTGACGCGCATGGAATCCAGAAGAAGGCGGCAGGGCAGCATGTGGCAGGGACTCCAGTTGTCGGCGGTGGGACTGCTGGCGTTGACGGCCTGTGGCGAGACGCAGGCCCCGGAGGCCTCGGCGTTGGACACGCGGGAGGCGGCGGCGAACGGCGAATGTCAGGTCATCCCGCCCTTCGACCCCAACTTCGAGCCGGAGCTGGAGTGGGCCTGGACGGGCAGCCCGGTCATGCCCTCGCACAACCAGGTCATGATGACGCCCATCGTCGTGGACGTGAACGCGGACGGCGTCCCCGACGTCGTCTTCAGCAGCTTCACGGGCAGCAACTACACGACCAACGGCGTGCTGCGCGCCATCAACGGCGCGAACGGCAGCGACATCTGGACGGTGACGGACGCCAGCCTGCGCGTCCGCGGCGCGGCGAGCGTGGCCGCCGCGGACATCGACGGGGACGGGCTGGTGGAGATCTGCGCGATTCCGGAGAGCGGCACCGGCATCCTCTGCTTCGAGAACACCGGGGCGTTCAAGTTCCGCACCGCGGTGTCCTCGAACAACTGGGGTGGCGTGTCCTTCTCCGACCTGGACGGCGACGGCACGGTGGAGATCATCAACGGCAACCACGTGTTCAGCAACACGGGCGCGCTGAAGTGGTCGGCCCCTTCGGGTGTGGCCGGCCCGGTGGGTGGCATCAGCTACGCGGTGGACCTCGACGGGGACGGGCGCCAGGAGGTCATCATCGGCGCGAGCATCTACCGGTATGACGGCACGCTGAAGTGCCAGAACACCAGCGTCGGCGCCGCGCTCACCGGCGTGGCCAACTTCGACGCGGACCCCGCCGGCGAGGTCGTCCTCGTGCACGGCGGACGCGTCTCGCTGATGGATGACAACTGCGCCCTGCTCTGGACGCAGACGATTCCGGGCGGCGGCACGGGCGGCGCGCCCAACATCGCGGACTTCGACGCGGACGGGCAGCCGGAGATCGGCGTGGCCGGCGCCTCGCGCTACGCCGTCTTCGAGACCAACGGCACCGTGAAGTGGTCCAGCCCCACCCAGGACAACAGCTCCAACGTGACGGGCTCGTCCACGTTCGACTTCGAGGGCGACGGCAAGGCGGAGGTCATCTACGGCGACGAGGTCCGGCTGCGCATCTACGACGGCGCCACCGGCGCGGTGCGCTTCAACGTGCAGCACGCCTCCGGGACCACGTACGAGAACCCGCTCGTCGTCGACGTGGATGGCGACGACAACGCCGAAATCGTGGTGGCCGCCAACAACTACGCGTTCTCCGGCCCCACCGGCATCCGCGTGTTCCGCGACCGCAAGGACGGCTGGGTGAACACCCGCCGCATCTGGAACCAGCACGCCTACTCCGTCACCCACATCAACGACGACGGCACCGTGCCCGCCAGCTACACCCCCAACTGGCTCACGCCGGGCCTCAACACCTTCCGCGCCAACACCCAGGGCAGCGGCAGCACCAGCCCCTTCGCCGCGGCCGACCTCGTCGTGAGCGAGGTGACGTCCGCGTGTGAGCGCGCCACCGGCACCCTCCGGCTGAACGCGCGCGTGGTGAACCAGGGCGACGCCGCCACCTCCGCCGGCATGCACGTGGCCTTCTATCTGGGCAACCCCGCCGCCGGGGGGACGCTGCTCGGCGTCGCCACGCTGACCTCCGTGCTCCCCGCCGGGAGTGCCGCGCTCGTCACGCTCGCGCTCGCCACGCCGCCGGGTGGCACGGGCGACGTCTGGGCCGTGGCGGACGACGACGGCGCCGGCGTGGGCCGCGAGACGGAGTGCAACGAGACCAACAACACCCGCAACGCGCCGCTCGACCTGGCGTGCACCACCAACACGCCCCCCGTCGCCGTGTGCCGCGACGTCACCGTCGACGCCGGCGCCACCACGTGCAGCGCCTCCGCGAACGTGGACGACGGCAGCCATGACCCGGACCAGCACCCCGGCCCGTTCACGGTCTCCCAGGCGCCCGCCGGTCCCTTCGCCACGGGCACCCACACCGTGACGCTCACCGTCTCCGACGGCCAGGACACCGACACCTGCACCGCCACCGTCACCGTGGTGGACGTCACCCCGCCCACCATCGCCTGCCCGCCCGAGCGCATCGTCGACGCGACCGGCCCTGACGGCGCCTTCGTCACCCCCGCGCCCGCCACCGCCGCCGACGCGTGCGGCGCCACCGTCAGCGGGCCCGCGGCCGGCGTCTACCCGCTCGGCACCACCGCGGTGACGTACACCGCCACGGACGCCGCCGGGCACAGCGCCTCCTGCACCACCGCCATCCACGTGGTGAAGCGCGACGCCACGCCCCCCAGCCTCGTCATGTGCGACGTGCCCCGCTACACGTCCGCCGCCCAGGTCAAGGCGTGCGGCTGGGCCACCGCCAGCCCCGGCGGCGCCCCCATCAGCGTCGTGCTGCTCACCATCGACGGCGGCGCGCCCATCCGCCTCACGCCGGACGCCGGTGGCGGCCACGCCGTCCTCTGGCTGGACCTGGCCGAGGGCCACCACACCCTCACGCTCACCGTCATCGACACCAACGGGGGCATCGCCACCCAGAGCCGCGAGGTGACGGTGGACCGCACCGCCCCTGTCCTCGGCATCGTGTCCCCCGCCCCGGGTGACACGGTGCCCTGGACGGTGGACATCGTCTCCCAGGTGACGGACCTGACGCCCGTGCGCGTCACCGCCAACTGGATCACCAGCACGGACGTCCCCGCGGGCACGAGCGTCGCCACCGTCCCCGTGACGTTCTCGCGCGCGGGCGCCAACGTCGTCCTGATCCGCGCCACGGACGCGGCGGGCAACACCTCCGAGCAGGTGCTCGAGGTCGACGTCCAGTAGCCCGGGCCAGCGCCTCCCGCATCGAGCCGTCCCGTCGTTCGCCGCGGGAGGAGGACACGACGGGGCCCGGGCGCATGCGCGCGCCCGGGTCCGCGTCACCCGCCTGCCTGCCTGCCCACCTCCGCGAGACGCCGCTTACACAATCGTTGCAAACGCGTCACGCGTACGGAAAGCAAGGGGCGCAGACTCCGCGGCGTCATGGCCCACGTCCTCATCGTCGACGACGAACCCGATCTCGCACAGCTCATCGACTTCAACCTGCGTGATGCGGGGTTCTCCACCCAGCTCGCCGGGACCGGAGAAGCCGCGCTCGCCTCGGCGCGGGAGCGACCTCCCGACCTGGTCCTGCTGGACCTGATGCTCCCGGACATGTCCGGCATCGACGTATGCCGGCAGCTTCGGGCCGGGAGCCAGTCCCGCGGCCTGCTCATCGTCATGCTCACCGCCAAGGGCGAGGAGGCCGACCGCATCCGAGGCTTCGAGGTCGGCGCGGACGACTACGTCGTCAAGCCCTTCAGCGTCCGGGAGCTGGTCCTGCGCCTCAAGGCCATCCTCCGGCGCGGGGGCCCCGCCCAGGCCGCCGCCGGCGCGACGGCCGCCCCGCTGGCGCTCGGCAGCCTCAAGCTCGACCTGTCCGCGCACCGCTTCTACGTCGACGAGAAGGAGGTCCCCCTCACCGCGCTGGAGTTCCGGCTGCTGGGGCACCTCATGACCCGCACCGGCCGCGTCCAGACGCGCGAGCAACTGCTCGAGGAGGTCTGGGGCCTGTCCTCGTCCCTGGAGACGCGCACCATCGACACCCACGTCATGCGCCTGCGCGACAAGCTCGGCCCCGCGCGCGGCCTGCTGGAGACGGTGCGCGGCGTGGGCTACCGCATCGTCAGCCCCGAGGCCGGTTGATTGCGGATTGTTTCGTGACGCGGATGTTTCACGGCGTCCCTCAAACAGCCACGGACGTTACCTAGAAGCCAGTTTCGTGACCCTCCCGAAACCCTTCCCGACGCGTCGTGTTGTCGCCACCCTCCTCACGCTGTCCCTGAGCCCCGCATGGGCCCAGGAGACCACGCCGGTCCAGGAGTCCGCCACGCAAGCCACCGAGCCCGCCCCGGAGAACGCCACCCAGGAGGCGGGTCTGACGCCCGACACGGACGTCACCCCGGCGGAGCAGATCTCCGCCCTCGATGAACGGATGACCACCGCCGAGGGCAAGGTCGCCGCCCTCGAGGAGCAGAACGTCGAGACCAAGAACGACCTGTCCGCCCTCAAGAAGCTCAAGATCTCCGGCTACGTCCAGGCCCGCTACCAGGACCAGGAGAGCCTGGACGCCACCGGCGCCGGCGGCTTCAGCCGCTTCAGCGTCCGCCGCGGCCGCATCAAGACGACCTACACCACGGACTGGGCGCAGTTGATGCTGCAGATCGACGCGGTGCCCACCACCGGCGTCACGGTGCGGGACGCCGAGGCCACCCTCTACATCCCCGGCACCCACCAGCAGATGTCGCTCACCCTCGGACAGATGAAGTGGCCCTTCGGCTACGAGGCCGTCCAGTCCTCCAGCGACCGCGAGATGCCCGAGCGCACCCGCGTCGTGCGCGCCTTCCTCCCCGACGAGCGCGACCGCGGCATCAAGTTCGCCGGCACCTTCCTCGAGGGGAAGTTCAACTTCAGCGCCGGCCTCTTCGACGGCAACGGAATCTTCAATCAGGGATTCATCGGCACGGACAACGACAAGGAGAAGGACTTCATCGGCCGGGCGGGCTTCGACCTCGGCTGGCTGTCGGGCGGCGTGTCCGGCTGGTACGGCCACTCCATTGCCAAGGGTCCCAACGATGCGTATCGCAAGGCCTACGAGAGGGACCGCGTGGCACTGGATGCGCAGATGTACCTGGACGTGCTCCCGCTGGGCGGCACCGCCCTCAAGGGTGAGTACATCACCGGCAAGACGTACGCGAAGAGCTCCGGGGACACGAAGGTCGAACAGTTGGGGGTGCCCGCGAGCGGCTGGTACGCGCTGCTCGTCCAGAACGTGGGCCTCTCCGACGCGGTGGCCGTGCGCTACGACTTCTTCGACCCGGAGAACGGCCGGAAGAACAGCGCCAACGACGGCAAGCCGCACGGCAACAACTCCGTGGGCACGCTGGGCGTCGCCCTCCTCCACTACTTCGGCGAGAACATGAAGGTCACCGCCGCCTACGAGATGCCGATGACGGGCGCGCCCGACGGCGCCAAGGACCCGCACGACAACCTCTTCACCCTCCAGATGCAGGCCAAGTACTAGGCCCGCCCGTTTCCAGGAGCTGACACCGCCATGAAGGCCTTCCTCCAGTCTCTCGTCGTCGCCGTCCTCCTCGCCCTGCCGCTCGCGGCGCACGCGGGCAACCTCACCGTGAAGGGCTCGGACACCATGGTCATCCTCGGCCAGCGCTGGGCCGAGGAGTTCATGAAGAAGAACGCGGCCACCAAGGTGCAGGTCACCGGCGGTGGCTCCGGCGTGGGGCTCGCCGCCCTCCAGAACGGCACCACCGAGATCGCCATGTCCAGCCGCGAGATGAAGGACGCGGAGAAGCAGAAGCTGCGCTCGCGCTACAACACCACCGGCACGGAGGTCCCCGTCGCCAAGGACGGCGTCACCTTCTACGTCCACGAGGGCAGCCCGGTGAACTCGCTCACCGTGGAGCAGTTGCGCGGCATCTACGTGGGTGACGTCACCAACTGGAAGCAGGTGGGCGGCCCGGACGCGCCCATCATCGTCTACTCCCGCGAGAACTCCTCCGGCACCTACTCCTTCGTCAAGGACCACGTCCTGGACGGCGAGGACTACGCGGCCTCCGCCCAGACGCTGCCCGGCACCGCCGCGGTGGTCAACGCCGTCTCCAAGGAGAAGAACAGCATCGGCTACGGCGGCGCCGCCTACGCCAAGGGCATCAAGGAGCTGAAGATCAAGGTCGGCAACGAGGAGATCGCCCCCTCCGCGGAGAACATCAAGACGGGCAAGTACCCCCTGTCTCGCGACCTGTACTTCTACCTGCGCAACAAGCCGGCCGGCGACGCGAAGGCCTTCATCGACTTCGCCCTGTCCCCGGAAGGCCAGGCGCTGGTCACCAAGGTGGGCTACTTCCCGGTGAAGTGACGCACGCCGTCACACGAATGTCACGCGAGGCCCGGAGTCACTATGGATAGACAGGCGACCATGGAGCAGGGTCTCACGCAAACCGCCTTCGCGCCCGCGCTGTCCCCGGCGGCGCGGCGGCGGCAACTCCGGGAGAAGGCCATCGCGGGCATCATCACGCTGATGGCCTTCACCGGCATCGCCGCACTCATCCTCATCATCGTCTTCGTGGCCAAGGAGGCGCTGGCGCTGTTCACCGACCCGGCCGCCCGCCACGAGGCCAGCCTCTCCAAGATGTTCCTCGCCCAGGACGTCCCGGCCGGCCGGCCGGCGTTCCGCTGGCAGCCCGTCTCCAAGATCCCCAAGGTCAGCATGATCCCGCTGTTCGTGGGGACCTTGAAGACCACGGTGGTCTCCATGATGGTGGCGGTGCCGCTGGGCGTGTTCGGCGCGCTGTTCGCCGCGGAGTTCGCGCCCCGGCGCCTGCGCGAGCTGCTCAAGCCGGTCATCGAGCTGCTCGCGGGCATCCCCTCCGTGGTGCTGGGCTTCTTCGCCCTGATGGTGATGTCCACGGTGGTCAAGGACGTGTTCCACTTCGACCGGCCGCTCAACGCGATGGTCGCGGGCCTGGGCCTGGCGCTGGCCATCGTCCCCGTCATCTTCACGGTGTCCGAGGACGCGCTCACCGCGGTGCCCCGCAGCTACCGCGAGGCGTCCCTGGCGCTGGGCGCCACGCCCTGGGAGACGGCGTGGAAGGTGGTGCTGCCCGCGGCGGCCCCCGGCATCCTCGCCGCGTGCGTGCTGGGCTTCGGCCGCGCCATCGGCGAGACGATGATCGTCCTCATGGCCAGCGGCAACGCGGACGTCATCTCCTGGAGCCTGGGAGACTCCGCCCGCTCCCTGTCGGCGACCATCGCCGCGGAGATGGGCGAGGTCGTCGTGGGCAGCCCCCACTACTCGCTGCTGTTCTTCATCGGCGTGCAGCTGTTCATCTTCACCTTCGTCCTCAACCTGCTGGCGTCCACCTGGACCAAGCGCGTGATGCGCCGGCTCACCGGAGGTGCCGCGTGAAGCACGCCACACGCCGCACCGTGGGCCTGGCCCTCACCGCGTTCACCGGGCTGTGCGCCTTCGTCATCGTCGCCGTGCTGGCGCTCATCCTCGCCGACATCCTCGAGGGCGGCGCGGCGGGCGTCACCTGGACCTTCCTCACCCAGCCGCCCAGCGACGGGATGATGGGCGGCGGCATCTTCCCCGCCATCTTCGGCACCGCCGCGCTCACCCTGCTGATGACGGTGGCGGTGATGCCGGTGGGGGTGCTGACGGCCGTCTACCTCCACGAGTACGCCCCGCCCGACTCGCTCTTCGCGCGCTGGGTGCGCGTGGCGGTGGTGAACCTGGCGGGCGTGCCCTCCATCGTCTTCGGCCTGTTCGGCCTGGGCTTCTTCATCCTCTTCGTGGGCCGGGGCATGGACCGCGTCTTCGGCCACGAGGAGATGTACTGGGCCCAGCCCGGCATCCTCTGGGCGTCCCTGACGCTCGCGGTGCTGACCCTGCCGGTGGTCATCGTCTCCACGGAGGAGGCGCTGCGCGCGGTGCCCCTGGACCACCGCACCGCCAGCCTCGCGCTGGGCGCCACCCAGTCCCAGACGCTGGCCCGCGTCGTCCTGCCGGGCGCGCTGCCGGGCATCCTCACCGGCGCGGTGCTCGCCATCTCCCGCGGCGCGGGCGAGGTCGCCCCCATCCTCTTCACCGGGGCGGCCTACTTCCTCCCGGAGCTGCCCACCCACCTCAACTCCCAGTTCATGCACCTGGGCTACCACACGTACGTGATGGCCACCCAGTCGCCGGACGTGGAGGCCACCCGCCCCCTGCTGTACGCGACGGTGCTGGTGCTGCTGCTGCTCACGTTCGCCCTCAACCTCGTCGCGGTCATCATCCGGACGCGCACGCGCCGCAAGGCCGCCGGCGCTCACTGACGGTACGCCCACGCATGTCCCTCTCTCCCAATCCACCGCGCCCGAAGATGGAGGCCCGCGAGCTGACGCTGCGCTACGGCACCAAGGCGGCCATCCAGAAGGTCTCCCTGGCCATCCTCGACCGGCGCGTCACCGCCCTCATCGGCCCGTCCGGCTGCGGCAAGTCCACCTTCCTGCGCTCGCTCAACCGGATGAACGACCTCATCCCGGGCACCAACCACACCGGCACCATCCTCCTGGACGACACGGACATCCACGACCGCAGCGTGGACGTGGTGGACCTGCGGCGCCGCGTGGGCATGGTCTTCCAGAAGTCCAACCCCTTCCCGAAGAGCATCTTCGAGAACGTCGCCTACGGGCTGCGCGTGGGCGGGATGAAGGACAAGGCCGCGCTCGCCCAGCGCGTGGAGAAGTCCCTGCGCGGCGCCGCCCTGTGGGACGAGGTCAAGGACCGGCTCCACGACAGCGCCCTGGGCCTGTCCGGCGGCCAGCAGCAGCGCCTGTGCATCGCGCGCGCGCTCGCCGTGGAGCCCCAGGTGCTGCTCATGGACGAGCCCGCAAGCGCCCTGGACCCCATCGCCACGGCGAAGATCGAGGAGCTCATCCACGAGCTGAAGTCGACGTACACCATCGCCATCGTCACCCACAACATGCAGCAGGCCGCCCGGGTGAGTGACCGCACCGCTTTCTTCTACATGGGCGAGCTGGTGGAATGCGGGCCCACCGAGCAGATCTTCACCAACCCGCGCGAGAAGCGCACCGAGGACTACGTCACCGGCAAGTTCGGGTGAGCGGAAGGTAGAAGGGATTCGCGCAGATGCCGTTGACCCACACAGACAAGGCCTTCGAGCAGGACCTGAGGGACTTGCGCGAGAAGCTCCTGGCCATGGGCGCCAAGGTGGAGGGCCTCATCTCCCAGAGCATGCGCGCCCTGACGGACCGGGACAGCCCGCTGGCGGAGAAGGTCGTCGCCGCGGACAAGGACGTCAACCGCCTGGAGGTGGAGGTGGACGAGCTGTGCCGGCGCATCCTCGCGCTGCGCCAGCCGGCCGCCAGCGACCTGCGGCTCATCACCACGGCGTTGAAGATCGTCACGGACCTGGAGCGCATCGGCGACCTGGCCGTCAACATCGCCGAGCGCTCCATCGACCTCAACCAGGTCCCCCCGCTGGCGCCCTACATCGACACGCCCCGGCTGGCGGAGCTGGCGCAGCAGCAGGTCAAGCGCGCGCTGGACGCGTTCGTGTCCAGCGACGCGGCGAAGGCGGAGGAGGTGCTCCAGGGCGACGACCTGCTCGACGCGCTCTTCCTCAAGATCTTCAACGAGCTGCTGGCCTACATGATGGAGGACTCGCGCAACATCCGCCGCGCCACGGCGTTGATGTTCATCGCCAAGCACCTGGAGCGCATCGGCGACCACGCGATGAACGTCGCGGAGATGGTCGTCTACATGGTGCGGGGCAAGGACATCCGCCACCCCCGCAGCCGCAACCTCGGGGAGTAGCCACGCGCGGCCGGGCTTCACCCGGGCGTGACGCGGATTTGGCCTGGGCGCCGCGCACGCTCCGCGGCGCTGACGCGGGGGCTCTCTAGCGTGTCGGTCGGGTCGCGCGATGAGCGCGCGTCCCTTCGAGGACCGTCCGCGAATGCCCCTTGCTTCCGCCCTCCTCCTCTTCGCCGCCTGCTTCGGCCTCACCGCCATCCTCATCCAGTACGCGCTCGTGCTGCGCCACCGCCGCGACCGCGCGCTCACCCTCCCCCCGGACGCGCCCCGCCCGGGCATCTCCATCCTCAAGCCGCTGTGCGGCGTGGATGACGACCTGGAAGCCAACCTGGAGCACTTCGCGCACCTGGACTACGCGGGCGCGTACGAGGTGGTGCTGGGCGTCAAGGACCACCGCGACCCGGCCTTCGCCGTGGCCCGCGCGACCGTGGCGCGCTGGCCCCACGTCTTCCGCCTGGCCCTCCAGGAGGGCACCCCCGGCCTCAATCCGAAAGTGAACCAGCTCATCACCCTGGCGGACCACGCGCGCCACGACCTGTTCGTCATCAGCGACAGCAACACCCGCGTGGGCGCCGGGTACCTGGAGGAGATCGCCGCGGGCTTCGCCGACCCCACGGTGGGCTGCGTCACGCACCCGGTGGCGGGCATCGGCGAGCGCACCTTCGGCTCGCTCCTGGACAACCTCTACCTGGCCTCCAGCGCGGCGGCGGGGATGATCGGCGCCAAGCGCTTCGCCAACCAGGACATCGTGGTGGGCAAGTCCATGGCGCTGCGCCGCGCGGACGTGGAGTCCCTGGGCGGCTTCTTCTCCGTCCGGGACGTGCTCGCGGAGGACTACGTCATCGGACAGTGGGTGACGCGCAAGCTGGGCCGCCGCGTGGTGGTGGCGCGCACGCCGGTGTTCAACGTCTCACTGGGCAAGAGCGTGGGCGCCTTCTTCCAGCGCTACCTGCGCTGGAGCGTCATCCACCGGACGGCCGTGACGCCCGCCACCTACCTGGCGCAGTCGCTGCTCAACCCGGCGCCCCTGGCGGTTTTCGGTGCCATGCTCAACCCCTCCCCGCGGTCGGTGCTGCTTGCCCTGGGGGTCGTGGTGGGCAAGGTGCTCGTCGACCTCGCCGCGTTCCGCGCGCTGCGCCCCCAGCCGGTGTCCGCGTGGGCCCTTCCCGCGGTGCTGGTGAAGGACGTGCTCCTCTATGTCGCGTGGTGGCATGGCCTGTTCTTCCGCACCGTGGAGTGGCGCGGGACGCGGCTGCGCGTGGGCCCCGGCACCCGGCTCGTGGGCCGCGTCCGCACGTCCGCGGACGACACCGCCCTCACCCCCCAGGACGAGTGGGCCGCCAGCTGACGCACAGACGTTTCCTCTCGCTCGCGTGGGTTTCACGCGGCAGCCGTGAAGACGACGCGAGCGATGCCTACGTTGCCTGGCATGCCCACCCGGACGCTGGCGCATCTTTCGGATCTCCACCTCGACCTCACCCCCACGAGTGACGCCGCCGCGCGCGCCCTCGTCGACGCGCTCCAGGCCGGCCACGTGGACCACGCGGTGGTGACCGGGGACCTGACGCACCAGGGCTCGAACGCGGAGTACGCGCGGTTCCACGAGCTGTTCGCCCCGCTGCTGGACACGGGCCGCGTCACCATCATCCCCGGCAACCACGACCGCCCGGGAGAGGACGTGGGCGGTACCTGGATGGAGGGCCAGAAGGTACGCACGGTGGAGCGGCCGGGGCTGTTCCTGGTGTGCGTGGACTCCACCGGCGAGCACAACCGCAACTACTTCGCGAGCCACGGTGAGCTGACGCGCGACACGCTGGAGCAGGTGGACGCCGCGCTCGACACCGCGCCCGTCGACGCGCTCGTGGCGGTGCTCCTGCATCACCACGTGCTGCCCCTGCCCGAGGAGAGCTTCCCGGAGCGGCTCGCCACGCGCATGGGCTGGCCCCACGCCTCCGAGCTCCCCCTGGGCGCGGAGCTGGTGACGCGCGCGCAGGGCCGCTGCGACCTGGTGCTGCACGGCCACCGCCACCGGCCCAACGACTGCGTGCTGGACACCGCCGAGGGCCGCCCCTTGCGCGTCTTCAACGCGGGCAGCTCCACGGACCTGGGGCGCTTCCGGGTGTTCGGCCACTCGGACGGACGGCTGGTGGGCGAGCCCGCCTGGTGCCGCACGGCCCGCACGGAGACGCCCCGGACGGCGAGTCACAACGTCCGCCCCGCCCTCCAGTACCTGGTGACGCAGTTGGGCATGGCCCTCTTCTGAGCGCCTGCCCCGCCGCCCTCCAGCCAGCTCCGTGGATTCCACCGGCCGCGAATGCGCCGGGTCCGCAGGGGGGTTCTTCCCGTGTCGGGGAGGATGCTTGGCGCGACTGGACACGGACGAATTCTCCAGGAAGGTCCTGGTCGTCGACGACGACGCGGACTGGCGGGAGTTCCTGCGGCTCAGCCTGGAGGAGCTCGGCTACGAGGCCACCGAGGCGGCCGATGGCCGCGAGGCCCTGGAGAGCCTGCAACGCGGGGAACGCTACGAGGTGATGCTGCTGGACCTCCACATGCCCGGCATGAGCGGGCGGGAGGTCGTCGAGCGGCTGCCCCGGGGTCAGCTGCCGCGAATCGTATTCCTGACGTCCGCCGCCGCACAGGACGTGGGCGCCGCACTGTTGTCCGGTCCCCACTACTACCTGCCCAAGGGCGCGAGCCAGGACCAATTGTCACTCCTCTTGCAGTCACTTGGTGAGTGAGCAACCGGGCCCCAACGGATACGGTAGAGGGCCCTGGAGAGGAGGGCCATCATCGTCACGGAGCTGCTCATCATCTTGTTGCTCGTCCTGGCCAACGGCGTGTTCGCCGGGGCGGAGCTGGCGATCATTTCCGTGCGACGCACCCGGCTCAAGGAGCTGATGGACGCGGGGAGCAGCTCGGCGAAGTCCGTGGAGGCCCTGCGGGCCAACCCGGAGCGGTTCCTGGCCACGGTGCAGATCGGCATCACCGTCATCGGCGCGACGGCGGCCGCCTTCGGTGGCGCGAGCATCGCCACCCGGCTCGCCGGGGTGCTCGTCGACGTGGGCATCCCCGAGCAGACGGCGGATGAGGTCGCCCTGGCGGGCGTGGTCGCGGCGGTCTCCTACCTCTCCCTCGTGCTGGGGGAGCTGGTGCCCAAGTCCCTCGCGCTCCGGGCCAGCGAGCGCTACGCGCTGATCATCGGCAAGCCGCTGCGCGGCCTGTCGTGGTTGATGCGCCCCGTGGTGTGGTTCCTCACGGCCAGCTCGAACGTGGTGCTGCGCCTGTTCGGGGACCGGACGAACTTCAGCGAGAGCCGGCTGTCCGCCGAGGAGCTCCAGGCGCTGGTGGAGGAGGCGGCGAAGCAGGGCTCGCTGGACCCGCGCGCCGGGGAGATCGCCGCGCGCGCGTTCGAGATGGGCGAGCTGACGGTGGGCGAGCTGATGATTCCGCGCGAGCAGATCATCGCGCTGCGCCGCCACGCGAGCGCGGAGGAGATCCGGCGGCTGCTGCTGGAGAGCGGGCACTCGCGCATGCCGGTGTTCGAGGGGACGCTCGACAACATCGTCGGCTACGTCATCGCCAAGGACCTGCTCGCGGTGGCCTGGGAGGGCAACCTCATCGTCCTCGAGGACGTGCTGCGTCCGCCGCTGTTCCTCGTGGAGACCATGCGCGCCATGGACGCCCTCAAGGAGCTGCAGCGCCGGCGCATGCAGCTGGCGCTCATCGTGGACGAGCGCGGCGGCGTGGTGGGGCTGGTGACGGTGGAGGACCTGGTCGAGGAGCTGGTGGGCGACATCCTCAGCGAGTCGGAGACCCCCGAGGAGCTGGTGCGCCGCGAGGGCCCCGCGGTGGCCGTGGTCCAGGGCTCGGCCGCCATCCGGGACGTCAACCGCGAGCTGGGCCTGGAGCTGGACGAGGACGAGGACTACTCGACGGTTGCGGGCTTGAGCATCGCGCTGGCGGGCGGCGCCATCCCGGAGCCGGGCGCGAAGCTGCGCACCAAGGACGGCCTCGAGCTGGAGGTGCTGGAGGCCACGCCCCGGCGCGTGCGCACCGTGCGCATCCACCTGCCCGACCCCAAGCCCGAGGCCTCCTGACGGCCCGTCCGCTTCAGGGCACCGGAGCGAGCACCTCCTCGAGGATGAAGTCCCCCTCCCGCTCACCGGGCCCCAACTGCCAGCCCGGCGCCAGCTCCAACACCCAGCCCACGCCCTCCAGGCGCGAGCCCTCGGCGTCCGAGATGGGGCCCGCCACCACCGCGAACGCGCCGTCCGCCGAGACGAGCACCTCCGCGGTCGCCTCGAGCGAACCCCAGTCCTCCACGAGGCGCGCGCCGGGGAAGACGGTGCCGTGCTCGGCGAGCGCGACATGGGGCCCCGGGTTGACCAGGAAGTCCCCGCCACTCAGCACCAGCCGCAGCACGGGCCCCTCCACCAGCAGCGCGCGCATCCGCTCCGCGCGCGCCCGCGTCACCCGCTCCCGGTCCACCTCCGCCTCGCGCAGGGCATCGCCGTTGTAGCGCTTCGCGCGCGCCGCCACCGCCGACGCGACGACGACGGGCGCCTCCGGCAGACGCAACGCGCGCGCGAGCAGCAGCCCCAGGTCCCCGTCCGCGAGGACGGCGGCGCGCCACGTGTTCGCGGCGGAGGAGTCGTCGAGCAGCGCCCCGTACGCGGGGCCGGAGGCTTCCGCGAAGGCGCGCACGAACGAGCGCCGCAGCGCCCCCGTCGACAGGTTCTCGAGCACCAGCCGCCTGCGGGCCTCCGCGTCCCTCGCGCTGACGGCCAGGCCGGTGTCCTCGGCGAGCCCCTCCTCCCGCTCGAGCGCCCGCTCCTCGACGGCGCCGGTGGGGAAGCGTGCCTGACGCGCGGCCCGGAACACGAGCGCGTCCTCGATGGCCTCGCGCCGCTCGGCGGGCCGCTGCGCCTGGAGGGCGCTCGCGAGCGCGCGCCACTCGAGCTGCAGCAGCGTCCGCCCCTCGGCGCTGTCGAGGTGCGCGTTGGCCCCCTCCCCCAGCTCCTCGTGTCCCCGCGAGACCCGCGTCCGGTGGAAGGCCTCGTGGATCAGCAACGCGTCGAGCCGCTCCGGCGACTCGGGCAACGGCGCGCGCAATTGCACCCACGTCGCGCCCGCCCAGGTCAGCGCGGTGTCCGCGAGGTCCACGCCCTCCGGAATCACCCCCAACCACGGCCCCGTGCCCACCGCGGCGCGGCCGGACGTGCCCGGACGCTGACTGGCGACGAAGACGCGCGTGTCGGGTTCGACGACCAACAAGGGCCCGCACAAGGACTGGCCCCACAAGCGCTGGCCGTCCACGGCGCAGCGGCGTTGGAAGTCGGAGAACCGCTGGGAGAGGGCTCCCACGTCCACCACTTGCGGCGTGGCGACCTCGGCCTCCGAACGTCCCGCGGCCGCCAACCCGAGACAGAGGACTCCCGCCTGAACGGCCCATGCCGTCAGTCCCATGCTTCACTCCTTTTCATCACCGCGCCGGTCCCCCTTCCGCACGTCCCACCGGCGCTTGCGCCCGCCGGGCGCGGCGGCTCACGGACCGTTCGTATCCCGGTCGCGAATCACCGCGTATGCGGGGCGCAGGCGGCCGGCGGTGTCGTAGGACAAGGGACTTCCATCGAGCGGCTCCGGCGCGATGATGCCCCGGTCCTGCATCGCGCACGTGGCGGCCGTCGAGCAGCGATTGGCGTAGTTGTAATAGTAGACACGGGTGATACGCGCGCTGAGGTTGGGCAGTCGGAGGATGAACTTCGCCGTGTCCCGCTGCGACGCATCACCGAACACCTGACCATCCGCGTTCCGGTAGAAGGCGCCCACCTCGGTCAGCCAGATGTGTCCCACGTCCCAGCTCGAATCCAGCCCGCCGAGCCAGTTGACGAACGTGCGCGTCGTGCAGCTCATGTCCCCCGGGACACAGTGGTGCCCACCGGACTGATAGCGATTGGCGTCGTGGTGGGTGTGTACGCTCCACAGCTTCGGCCGGTGGCTCCGGAGGAACACGCGGTAGCGGTCCCAGTAGGGGTCGTTCGGCGTGGCGTCGAACTCACCGGCGACCACGGTGCACTCCGGGCAGAGGCTCACCACGAGCCGGTAGTAGAACGCCGCGCGCAGCGGACCGCAGCGCTCCAGGTCCTCGCTGTCGCACGCCGCCTGGTCCAGCGGGACGCCGCTCTGGAGGACGGTGTTGGGGAAGTTCGGCTCGTTCCAGGCCCCGACGAGCGTGACGGCGGGATACGCGGCGTGGAAGGCCTCGAACGCCGCGCGGTACTCGACGTCCGTGGGCGCCAGATACTTGCCGCTGGCAACTTTATAGCGATCACTCGGCCCCAGCGTCACATAGGGTTCCACGCCCTGGGCCGCCGTCGCCTGGAGCCACGCCTCGAACGTCTGTCGGCGCGAGTCCGTCGTGGGGCGCTGCGCGACGTCATATGGGACGACGGCCCGTGCCCGCCGCACGTTGAGTCCACTCCACGCCGGGTGGGTGAACGTGTCCGGGTCCGAGTCGGAGATGCCGACGGCGAAGTCGACCGCGGCCCCTCGGGATTCCCCCTCCCCGTCCTCCCCCCGGGACTGCTGGGGTGGGGCGTCACAGCCACCGAGGGACACTCCGACGAGCACCACGCACAGACAGCTCCACGGCTTCGAGGATGAGCGCATGGGCGCATCGTCCCTCAATGCCTCTCATCCCTCCAAACCCAGCCCGACCACGCGCCGCGTCAGCCTTTGACCTCGCGCAAGGCCGTGTAGAGCGGGCCGGAGACCAGTTGTACCGGCGTCGCGACCCCATGGGCGTTGTCGATGGAGACGACAACCAGTCGGCGGGGGTCTTCACGGGCGAGGCGGGCCGAGCAGCGGCTGCCCGCGATGAACAGATGCAGCAGCGATTCGGGGAGGCTCACGGACGTCACGACGCGCACCGGGCCCTCGGGCCTGTCGAAGACGAAGACCACCTCCGTGCCGTAGTACGCGACGTGATTGACACGTCCTCCCCGGACCAGCGCGCTCATGGATTCGATCCTCCCGGGCGTGACGGGAAGTCCACTGGCGAGGAACTTCTCGAGATGCCATTGGAAGTCGGAGGAGTGGCCGAGGATCCAGAACGGCAAGATCAGACAGAGCACGACGATGGTGACGCCGAAGAGGAACCACATCCCTTCACCATCCCGGGTCCTCGCGGAGTGAGTCAATCCCGGGCGACCCCGCAGGCGACCCGCGCCGTTCCGCCGAATCCCCTCGAAAGGCGCGCGCCACCTGCACTAGCCTCGGGTGCCCCAAGAGGCGCAGCCTGCCCCGGCCGTGCATGGGGCGTGTCCACCCGTCGTCCGAGCGAGCATCGTGATGTCCGAGAAGTCCTCCGCCGCGTCGATCCTCCCCCCCGACTACTCCCCGAAGATCAACCTCGAGGCCTTCCAGCAGAGCCAGCGCAGTGACTGGTTCCTGGAGCAGTTCGTCGCGTTCATGAACGCGCTCGACCACTCGGTGGGCCTGACGCTCTCCGTCGGGGGCACGCTGGTGACCGGCAAGCTCATCTCCCCCAAGGAGTACTTCCAGACCATCGGCCAGCAGATGGAGGCCGCGTTCGCCAAGGGCGGACTGCCCTCCGACGTCAGCAAGCAGGTGGGCGCCTTCATCCAGTCGCGGAGCGAGACGGCGGCGCCCAGCGAGGAGCTGCTCCGGGCCGCGGAGAAGGCCGCCATCGCCGCCGACATCCTGCCCCTGTCGGGCAACCAGCGCGCCTACATCCACCTGAAGGACGCGGGCATCCTCGTCCCGGGCACCGGCACCCGCACGAGCCTGGGCGGCATGCTCTGGCGCGGCCGCATCTCGGAGGTCGAGGGCTTCATCATCGGCGAGGCCACCTAGCCTTCGCCGCCGCATCCCCCAAGTCGTCCCGTGCCGCCGGGTCTACCCCGGCGCACGGAGGCGCCCCTCGGGTGGCGAGGGTGGCCGGTTCGGCCTCCGCCCCGACTTCCGCTAGACTCAGGCCTTCCGCCCCACCCACGTCGACACCTCACGGGAGGTTCGTCCGATGAGCAGTGGTGAGCAGCCGAGTCACGCGCGGCCCACGCCCGGGTGGTGCCCCGATGTCCTCCTGTCACGGAGGCGGTGATGCTCCGGCACACCCTGTCCTCCGCGTTGGTGCAACTGCGCATCCGGGTGGCCTCGGGGGACCCGAGCTTCCAGGCCGCGCTCCGGTTCGTCCACCGGTCGGAGCGCTTGGGCCCCAAGGCCCGGGACGAGCTGGACAAGCTGCTCGCCGCGGTCCGCGCAGAGACGACGGCCCCGGACCTGACGGAGCCCTTCTCTCATACCCAGCAGGTCTCCCAGGTCGAGGTCCGCGCCTGGAAGGAGGCCTGCGAGACGGCCCGCAGGAACATGGCGTCACCCCGAGTCGGTGGGTTGGGTCTCACCGCCTGGGAGGACCCCGGCGGGCTCTCCCGGCTGGAGTCCCTGGGGCTCTTGTCGCTGGCGCTGCACCGGTTGGCGATGACGCCGGAGTTCGGCGCCGGGCCCCTGTTGCCGGGCCTGCGACGTTGAATCGCGCGACCTTGTGTAGCATCGGGCGCATGACCGACGCCGAGCGCACACATCACGCGATTGAGTTCCTGGAGCGACTCCAGACCCTCACCGAGTCGGAGGCCGAGGCGCTCGTCGAGGAGCACGCCGGCACCGAGCTCCCCGGGGTGCTCGAGACGTACACGGAGGGACTCCTGAACGAGCTGGCGCCGCTGATTCCGGAGGCGGCCCGCAACCAGGTCCTGGAGGAGATCTCCTCGCTCATGCTGTTGGGTTATCTGGTGCGCGCCAACGAGGAGACCGCGCGCGTCTCCCGACACGAGCCGCCCATGGGCAGCGCGTAGGCCCGGCCGCGAGGAGCCGTCGATGCAGGACGTCCGCAGCATCAACTTCGCCGGACCCTATCGGTATACGAGCCGAGGCACCGGGGTGTTCCACTTCCCGCTCGCCCGCCCGTGGACCTGGGCGCTCACGCATCACGGGATGTGGAACGTCTTCGTGCACGACCACGAGCCCGCGCGCCTGGGGATGCCCGCGCGCCGCCATCCCCTGCACCCGCCGCCGGAGCTGATGGGGTGCTGGCTGGCCATCTATGCCACGCGCGAGTACGACGCGGAGGCGGTGGAGTGGCTCCGCAAGGGCCACGGCCTGGAGGCCCCCGCCGCCAGCGCCCTGCCCTCCCGCGCCTACGTGGCGATGGCGCGCCTGGCCGAGGTGTCCACGCTCGGCAATGACTATCGCTCGTTCGGGGTCGACCCGTGGTGGAAGCCCGCGGGCGCGTCCAGCCGGGGCACGGTGGCGTGGTGGCTGGAAGAGATTCAAGTCTTCGAGCCCCTGGAGGCCGCCGAGGCCCAGCGACTGGTGCCGCTGGACCCGGAGCTGCTGCCCGACCTGCGTGAGCGGGTCCGCATGGCCCGCGACGGCTTCTGGCGTCCGGAGCGATACGAGGTCCCGCCTCCCGTGCCGGCGGCGCCGCCCCCCAGCGCCGAACCACCGCGGCCCACGCGCCGCGAGCTTCCCGCGGACGACAGCCCCGTGCCGCCCATGGGCCCCGTGGAGCAACTGGGCCTGTTCGGCGGAGGGAGCTGAAGGCCGAGGGGCCCCCACGGACGCGCCACTACGTCCGGGGCGTCCCCTCCGGTTCGAAGTGGGCCAGGAAGACCTTGAACTGGAGCGAGACGAAGAGCACGCGGGGCGATGCGAAGCCGGCGCGGGCGAGCATCTCGACGAGCGCGGCGTCGGACTCGATGGGCTGATGGGATTGCAGGTGTTGCCGTCGACGCGCCAGCTCCTCGGAAGGGACACCGAACGCGCGCAGCCGCTGCACCTCCACGTCCATCAGCACCGGGTCCTTGCCGACGCGGCAGCCCACGACAAGCGGGGCTCCGGGGACCAGACGCCGGGCCACCTCCCTGAGCAGCTCCAGCCGGGCCGCCTCCCCGGCCACGTGGTGCAGGACGCCCATCAACTGGGCGCCGTCGAACGGCGCGCGCTCGGGGAGGGTCCGCAGCTCCCCCAGGTGGAGCGTCGTGCGGGAGAGCAGCCCCTCGGACTCCAGGCGGGTGCGCGCGACGGCGAGCATCGGGTCCGAGGGCTCCACGCCGGTGAAGCGCCAGCCAGGCACACCGAACCGCGGATAGGGCACCAGCTCCGCCCCCGTCCCCACCCCCACGAAGAGCAGTGACGCGGCATCCTTCCCCGCGAGTCGGGCCGTGAGCGCGCTGGCGCCCAGCTCGTACACCGCGGAGAAGCCAGCGAGGCTGATGGCGGCCTGGGCGTCGTAGTGCGCGGCGCGCTCGGCGCCGAAGTTCGGCGGAACGGGGTGATAGGCGGGGTGCGAGTGGTCGTGAGCCATGGCGGAGGTCCTCTGCGCGCTGCGTGAACGCGGTGGAGGATGCGGCTGGGGCGCCCTCGAGGGGAGGGCGCGGATTCAGGCCCCATCGGCGGACTCTCCGGTTCCCACCCGCCACCCGCTCGCCCGCAGGGAGCCCCGGCCCCAACCAAGAACAAACTTCAATTCCAGAATTGATTGCCTGAGGCAACCTATGTCATCCTGACCGCACACTGCTCGCTGGAGGCATTGCCATGCGATTCGTCGCGGCGTTTGCGTTCACGTCATTGCTGTTCGTGGGTTGTGGCGAAGGCGTCGAGGAAGCCTCACCCGCCGTTCCCCAGGACCCCGCGCAGGCCGGAGACAGGCCCGTGACGGCCATGGCCTGTCAGTACCGGGTCGTCTGGAGCGCGGCCGGTGTCTGGGAGAAGCCGACCCAGGGGTCGACGCTCCTCAAGCACAAGTACGCGGGAGAGGTCGTCGGCGGGTACTGCGATTGGACCTACTACAACGACAGCGAAGGCGTCGAGTTCTTCGCGGTCTCCACCTCCTCCGCGGAGGACGGCATCGGGTGGATGAAGCGAGCCGGGGTCGTCAAACTCTAGTCATGTGGACGGGCACGGAGAACGCCATGCGAACCACCAGTCTTCGACGTCTTGCGTTGTCGATGGGTTTCCTGTTGGCGGCATGTGGAGGGAGTGAGCAGGACCCTTCGCCCCCTCTCCCCCACGATGACGACGCGGTCGAGCTCTCGGAAAACGAAGCGCGACTCTGCGTCGTCCAGCCTCCGGATGCGTGTGTTCCTGGATACAGGACCTGTGGGGTCCGCTGCTGTGATGAGAGTCTCATGCAGTCCGAGCAGGCTTGCGGAAGCTGTCGACCCTGGGCCGATGCCGTGTGCGCGACCCATGGAGGCGTCAAGCGCATCCGTTGGTCTCCATAGGCCTCGTCTCCTCGGATACACCGCGGCGACGGCGTGGAGTCCGTCGCGGCCCCCGACGACTCATGCCCCCGCGGCCTTGTCTCCGAGCAGCCGCGCGATGAGCGCGGCTCGGGACTGCACGCCGAAGCGGCGGTAGAGCGTCTTCGTGTATTGGTTCACCGTGAAGCGGCTGATGCCGAGCCGCTCGGCGATCTGCTTGTCCGCGAGTCCGTCGAGCAACAGGTCGAGCGTCTGACGCTCACGCGGAGCCAGCCTGCCGTCCGGAGCCTCGCGTATCGAGGGCGCCGGAGGATCGAACATGGCGCCGCACTCGGCATGGAACAGGTGAAGCAGCTCGCGGTCGGCCACGTCGAAGGGGCGTCCACTCCGCTCGCGATAGAGCCCGATGCCCCGCGCAACCCCCGGGAGCCCCGACCACCGGCTCGAATACAACGAGTCATCGAGTCCCGTGGGGCGCAGGTAGTGCTCGATGTAGGGAGCGCCATACCAGCTCGGGTCATCCACCAGCTCGCGACGTGTCGCCGTGACGAGGGTGCCAGGCGTCGAGCAGCGCGCCCGCAGGGAACGGATGGCGGGATTGCATTCGCTCCCCAGCGTCCGGAGCGCCTGGAGCGCGGGCACGGCGCTCCCGCTCCAGCCCTCCAGGACGATCTCCGTGAACCCCGCCTGGCCCCCGGGCCGGAAGTCCCGCTCCATCACGCACGCCCCCGCCTCCGCTCCCAGGATTCGACAGAGCCCGGCGAGCAGATGCCGGGACCGAGCCTCCACGACCATGGGCTGCTCGTGTGTCTCGTTGATCAGGCGAACGAGCGCATGGACCTGCGGGCTTCGAAGCATGCCGTCGCGCATGGGACCTCCGTTCTCTCGCCCGGCTCAGCATCTCCCTAATTTTAGCGAATTCCAACTTAACTCGGCCTGCCCGAGGATTTCCGTCCAGCAGGACACGAAGGCCGCAGCGCGCCTTGGAAGCCGACTCACGACCGCGGGCACATGAGGTGCCCAGAGAGAGATGCGAGATGAACGCGTCGCCGTTGTTTCGATTGGGATGTGCCGTCATCTTGTTGGCGGGCTGTGGGATGCCTCCGCCGGATGATTCCGCTCCTACCGCTCCCTCGGGTGGTGACGAAGCGCTGCTCGAGGACATCATCGTCAACGTGACCGCGACCGGGGAGGTGGAGCAGTACACGCTGCTCGTCACGCGCGCTGAACGGGAGGCGCAGGAGGCCACCCGGATGCGGCAGCAGGCGGGGCTGGATGGACAGGTGCAGCCACACATCCTGCCGATCGTCCTGGACTGCAACAACCCCAGTGCCCTCTGGCTCTACTCGTCCCAGAATTACGGGGGGTCTCGACTCTGCCTGAACCGGAACCCCGCGGATGGCATCGGCGTGCTCGACCTCTCGAAGGTCGTCTATCTCACCGTCATCAGCCTGCCGGTCATCATCTACTGGAATGGCCAGGTGCGGAGCCTCTGGGCGGGAGCCGAGGGTGGAAACCTGGCCCAGTGCGATCTGGTGAAGCAGCTCTGCTACACCGGCGCCGCGCCCTACGTGGGCTTTGTCTCCGGGCAGAGGATTCCGGCCATCACCGCGGATACCCGGCTCAACACCGCGTGGCTCAGCATCTAGGACGGACAGGCTCCTCCGCGCGGTGACACGCCACGGTGGGAGCCGTCCATCTGGGATGATTTGCGTTTGCTGCCCCATCGCTCCGAAAGCCGGCGGTGCGCATGGGCCTCACTCCTCCGGCTCCGGACTCTCCATGACATCCTTCCGTGCCCTGGCTCGTCTCCTGTTCGCGCTGACTCTCTTCCTCGGAACCGAAGCCGCGGCCCAGAGCTGCGCGAGCCTGGTTCAACAGCAATTCGACTTCATGAAGCTGGGCGGCAACCGCTTCGTGATGATTACGGGTATCTCCCTGCGCCCTGCCACGCCATCGCAGCAACCGCTGATCTCGCACTTCAGCGGATATGTGAACGGCTACGTGCCAGAATACTACGTGCAGATCCCCAACGGCATCCGGCTTCGGATGCCGGCGAGGTTGACCAGTCCGGCCAACAATGGCGTGCAGTTCTTCGACGACCGGACCTACGTCACCACGCAGTCCGGAACGACCGACACCCAGCACTTCTCCGTGTTCGCCCCAGACAAGCTCCAGTTCGAGCTGGATGACACCGGCGCATTGACCGTCACGCTCAACACCTGGAGCAACATCAAACACACCGTCTCGTCGCCGACCTGCAACGGCAACGTGATGACCGGCTACGTCAGCACCCTGCTGTACGCCTTCACGTTCAGGCAACTGAACCTGACGCTCCCCTGAACGAGTACTGGCACGCCTGGCGCCGCTCCCTGGAGCAGACCGCACAGGCGTGCATCTCCGTCGCAGGGGAGGTACGCACGCCAGCCTCGTCCTCCCTGTGGCCCGACTACTCGAGGCGGGAAGCCCCAGCGTCGGAGGCGCCAGCGTCCGAACTCCCGGCGTCGGCGGTTCCGGCGTCCGTGCCACCATCCGGGTCGTATTCCATGGTCTTCGTGCAGGTCGAGTTGCAGCCCACGCTGCAGTAGAGCTGCGTGCAACCCGTCGCCGTAGGGTCACAGCCCCGGGGCGGATCGCAGATGGCCCCTGAACATGAGCCGCTGCATTGGACCTTGCCGCGTCCACTACCCTGGGCGGCCGTCCCCCCCGCCGAAGCTCGCGGGAAATCCACCCTGACGTCGAGGGACGAGACCCTCTTGCCGTTCACCTCGCGGACGGTCGGCGCGCCCATGGCGGTGAGCGTCGCGCCCTCGAGGCGCCGTGCGACCACGGGGTCCGTCGCGTCGGTCATCGCGCAGGCAACGGTGTCCTCGTTCGTGACGGATTGCCTCCTGTGAGAGGCCTCTCCATCCTCACCACATCCGAACAACGCCGCGACCGACAGTCCCACCGCCAGGCCAACGACTCGCAACTGACTGGAAGCCTTCATGCGCCCACATCCTTTCTGGTTCGAGGGGGCTCCATGACTTTTCGGCAACGCCTGCTTCGGGTTGCGTCCGGGCCGTCGAATCTCATCCAGTCATGTTGGGCAGCGCCGTGGCGCGGGTACCGCCGAGGACCTGATATATCATTGGAGGGTCCCCGTATCGTGCGGCCAGGGAAGAGTGGACATCGCTGGCCGCTGATCCGCCACGTGAGAGCGCCACGTCCCGAGACGGCAGCTCACCAACAAGAGGGCATGCCACCGGGCGTCAGGACACACCTCCACTCAGTCCATTGCGTGACGTACTGACAGATTCCTGGATACCGACAGGAGAGCTGGGCGCAATAGCGCACCTGCCTGATTTCGGTATCACTACAGCACCCGGAATCGCCCCATACCGTACAGCTGATCTGGGTCTCGAAAGCCTCGACGTCCGCGGGCTGTTCGGAGGACTCCGGAGGCAACGCTTCCTCCCCCTCTCCGCCCTCGGGAGCAACTCCACACGAAGTCATGATTCCGAGAACGAGGACACCCAGGGCGACGTGGAGCTTCATGCTTGGACCCTCCAGCGAGAATATGCGACGCATTACAATCTCAACTGGATGACAAGAGGAAGATGAGTGGAATCGACCCCACCATGCCCTCCCGCCAGCTCCAGGCTCTTCACCGGGGCACGGCGTCTTCTCCGTCCCCCGACGACCCCAGTGGCCTCGAGGCCCCGGGAATCCACCCGCCCCTCGTGTCATCTCGGGCGGGCGCTGGCCCGACTCAATCCTCCCACTCGGTGAAGAAGGAGAAGTGGAGGGACTCCTCACCACAAGAGTCCGTGCACTCCCATTGGGACACCCAGGTACCGAACACCCGGAAGGGCATGAGGCGGGTACAGTCCCAGGACACGTTGGGGTCGGGCTCCGGGTCGCTCTTGGAGAACGCCATGGGTCCGAGGTGGAGCCGCACGGTGTTGCCCTTCTCCGAGGGGATGAAGCGCTTCTGCGCCCAGGACCAGAGCGGTACCCCACGAGCTACGGCGAGCAGACGATAGGCCTCGCGGTCCGCGACCTTCAGGGCGAACTCGCCGTGCTCATTCGTCACCAAGGGACATGAATTCCGGGAGCACCCACAATCCACGTCGCAAGTTCTTGAACGCCAACTGGAACCGCCAGGTCGAACCCGACACAACCCCATCAAGCGACGGGTTTGTCTCATACATCTCGAACACATCCCGAAGACAATCTCGAACGACCTGACTCCAGAGATGACTCGCGTAGGGATGTGCCCATGCATGACGACGAACGCATCATCCGCGAATGCCTTCGCGCCGCGGTGGAGGAGACCTCGAGCTGGTCGCGGTACATTTCGGTGAGTCCCGGGGACGTCGAAGCCCTCTTCGAGCGCTGGCGAGCAACCCACGGCGCCTGACCGGGCGCCCACGGTCCCAACCGTGGAGACCAATGCAGGCCCCCCCCGTCCTCCCCGCCAACGCTCGCCTTCGCCGCCCCAACCCACGGTCGGGATGGGTCAACGACGCGGGCCGAGCGGACCTGGACCTCCTCGATCCGTCCCTGTCTCCCGCGACTTCGACGCCGTAGGGCGGGAGGGGAACCGAGGGCCGAGGCGCGGGAGCCCCGGCCGTCCCCCTGGCCCTCGGGCGCCCTGGGGAGCCCCCCGGCCCCTCTCGGAAGGTGTCATTCCGGAGGCGCTGGTGGGATTGTGTGCTTGCGTCCGTCGATGACTTCGACTACTTGTGCCCCCGTCACAGGCGTTTGCGCGATTAGCTCAGCTGGATAGAGCGTTGGCCTCCGGAGCCAAAGGCCACAGGTTCGAATCCTGTATCGCGCGCAGACGGAAGTGCCCGGGACTGTTGAGGTTTCCCCTCACCGGTCCCGGGCACCACTCCTCCGCCAAGACCTTTCGCCCCCAAATCGCCCGAACGCACCTGTCGACGGCGGACATCCCGACCGCGCGGACACACCTGTCCCAGTTCGGCGAAGGACGCCGTCGACGCGGACCGCACACGGGCGCAACCCTCGCTCCCCCACCGTCATTCCGCGTCGAATCCCCTCATTTTTTCGAAGGTCCGTGGGGGCTTTTCCTATTGGCGCGGAAATGACCGGCGCAGCAGATACATCCCAGGCCCATGGTGGGCCGCAAGGAGCCGAGGATGCGAATCGAAATCCGAGCCCGTCACTTCTCCCTCACGGACACCCTGCGCGACTACTGCGAGCGCCGCGCGCGCTTCGCGATGGGGCGACTGTCGGACCGGGTCCGGGACGTGACGGTGCGCTTGGAGGACATCAACGGCCCACGCGGAGGCGTGGACAAGGTCGCCAAGGTGACAGTGCGGCTGGAGCACGGCGGGCAACTGGCGGTGGAGGCGTCCGAAGCCACCCTGGCCGCCGCCGTGGACCGCGCGCTGGAGCGGGCGGGACACGCGCTGAGCAAGGCCCTGGGACGCTCCCAGCGCATCGCCAGCGACAGCGTGAGGACGGCGTCGTGGCAACCCGAGGAGCTGCTCCCCTCCCCGTCCTGACGTGACTCGAACCGGTGAGCCCTCCCGCATCGACGCGGGAGGGCCCATCCGGTGGCAGGATGCGCGGCAGGGCGCGCCACACCGCGCGGCCGCCAACGTGGAGGTCGAAGTGATGTCTGGCACATGGGCGCGGGCGAGAGGCACCTGGGAACAGGCCCGCCGCCGCTGGTGGGTCCGCTGGGGCGTGGACCTGCTCCTCATCGGCCTCGTCTTCGTGGCCGTGAGCACCTGGCAGACGCGACGCCACGCCCGCGCGGGCACCCCCGCCCCGGACTTCACGCTGCGCACGCTGAGCGGAGACACGGTGAGCCTGGAGTCCCTGCGCGGCCGCCCCGTGGTGCTCGCCTTCTGGGCCCCCTGGTGTGGTGTCTGCGGCGCGGAGTCCTCCAACCTCTCCCAGCTCCGGAAGCTCGCGGGGGACTCGGCCCACGTGGTGTCCGTCGCCGTGGCGTACGAGGACACGGCGGACGTCCAGCGCTTCGTCGACGCCCACGGCGTGGACTATCCCGTCCTCCTGGGGGACGACGCGCTCCAGCGCACCTGGCGCGTGGACGTCTTCCCCACGGTGTACTTCCTCTCGCCCGAAGGACACATCCAGCGCTCCGTGGTCGGCTACACCACGCTCGCGGGGCTGTCCTGGCGGTGGTGGCTGTAGTCCACCTCGCGCTCAACGCCCACCGGCGACGAGCCGCCGCAACCAGTCCGCCCAGTTGCGTCGGGGCGCGACCGGGTACGCCACGCTGGCGGGGACACGCAGCTCCACCTCCGTGCCCGCGCCCGCCCGGCACCAGATTTCGAGCTGCGCGCCAATCCGCAGCGCGCGCTCGCGCATTCCGGACAGCCCCCAGTGCCCGGGCTTGCCACCGTCCCGGAGGAAGGCCTCCTCCACGCCCCGTCCGTCGTCGCGGATGCGCAGCCGCAGCATGCCGAAGTCATACGTCAGCTCGGCCTCGATGCGCCCGGCCTCCGCGTGCTGGAAGGCGTTCATCAGCGCCTCGCGCCCGATGTGGAAGACCTCGTCGCGCACCACCGCGTCCAACGGCACCGCCGCCCCCTCCTCCAACATGCGGAACGCGACGTCGTACTCCTCCGTGAGCGCGGCGCCCACCCGGGCGAGCGAAGCGGCCAGCTCCTCGGTCATCTCCGTCGCCGCGCGCAGGTCCATCACCCGATCCCGCCCCTCCACGATGACCTCGTCCGCGCGGTCCAACGCCTTCTCCAGGGACACGCGCGCCGGGTGGTCCGGAGGAATCATCTCCGCGGCGGACTGGAAGCGCAGCACCAGCCCGTGGACGCCCTGCAACAGCGTGTCATGCAGCTCCCGCGCGATTCGCACCCGCTCGCTGTGACGCTCCTCGAGCAACCGGCGCACGTTGGCCTGCACCTGCCGCACCCGCAACAGGTACAGCCCCCACACCACGGCCAGCCCGCTCACGCCGCACAGCAAGCGGAACCACCCCGTCTGGAAGAAGGCCGGGGGCAGGAAGAAGTCGAGCGTCGCGCCCGTCTCGTTCCAGACGCCGTCGTTGTTCGCGGCGATGACGCGGAAGCGGTAGTGCCCCGGCTCCAGGCGCGAGTAGTACGCCGTGCGCCGCGTCCCGACGTCCTGCCAGTCCTCGTCCACGCCCTCCAGGCGATAGCGGAAGCGCACCCGCTCGGGGATGGAGAGGCTCAGCGCGGTGTAGTCGATCTCGAGGTTCCCCGCCCGCCGAGGCAGCGACAGCCCCTCCCCGAGCGGGAGGTCCACACCGTCCACGCGCAGGTGGCGGATGGCGACCGGCGGCGGCAGCGGGTTGCGGGGGATGCGCGCCGGGTCCACCCACACCACGCCGTTGCTCGTCGCGAACCACAGCCGTCCATCCGGCCCCTGCACCATCGTCGGCAGCGGGCGCACCAGGGCGGGCCGCCCCGGCAGGCCATCCAGGAAGTCGAAGTGCTCGGCGCGGGCCCGGTGGTCCGGTTGTGCGAAGGCGCGGGACAGCTCCGCCGCCGACACGTGGAGGATGCCCGGGACGGCGTGGAGCCAGAGACTCCCATCCGGCATCTCCTGCACACCCGAGACGCCCCGAAGGGTCTCCCCCGCCAGCTCCACCTGGAGGCTCCGGAAGCGCTCGCCGTCCAGGTACGCGAGCCCCTGGACGCCACCCATCCACACCCGGGTCCCCACGAACAACGACGTCGCGACACCGACGTCCAGCCCCTCCGCCTGGCCCCAGCGACGCACCTGCGTGCCATCGATCCGGACGGCCTCCGCGTCGTGCCCCAACCAGACGCGGCCTCGGGCATCCGTCGCGAGGACGATGACGCGGGGCTGGCTGGTCAACCGGAGCGCGTCGCCAATCGGCGTCCACGTCCCGCCCTTCCACCGCCAGAGCCCTTCCCGCACGAAGGCGACCCACACCGCGCCCTCCGCGTCGCGGACCATCGCCTGCACCTGCACCGTGTTCCCTGGGAACGGGTAGGCCGTGGCGAGCACGGGGCGCCCGCGCTCCAGGCGCCACAGGCCGTTCTCCGCGCCGAACCACACCGTACCCTCCGCGTCCCGGTACGCCTTTCGAACGGCCGCGCCCAGTTCGAGCGTCTCCACGGAGTGGCTCGACAGGCGCATCAGCGGCCGGTTCGTGGTGCCAGCCCACACGGCGCCGTCGCCATCCACGGCCAGGGCGAAGTCGTGCGCGCCGCTCGGAAACTCCGCGGGCACCAGCACGCTGCGGCGGAGCCTGTCCAACCCGGCGCTCGTCCCCACCCAGAGCGTCCCCTCCCGGTCCTCGAGGATGGGCCACGCGTAGTCCGCGCTGAGCCCGTCGCGCTCCCTGAACACCTCCACGCCCGCGGCGTCACGCCCGGGCGACGCGTCCCCCAGGCGCTCGTGCCACGCAATCCGTCGCAGGCCATCCCCCAGCGACGTCACCCACAGGCTGCCCTCGCGATCGAACAGCAGGCCCGCGGACTCGACCTCCAACCGGGCCTGCCGGGGATGAGGCACGCCTCCGGACAGGGCGACACGCCGCACGTGGCCCTGGAGCTCCGCCGCCCAGATGGCCCCGTCGGGGCCCTGGACCAGCCGCCCTCCCCACTTCGGCAGTGAGACGCCCACGGGGCGGAACCGCGTGCCGCCCTTCTCCAGGTACATGAGCGCGTCGCCCACGACGGCCCACACCGCGTCGTCCCGGTCCACCAGCAGCGCGTAGACGCGGTTGCCCACCACGCCCCACGCCTCGCCCAGTCGCGTCCACCGCCCGCCCTCGAACAGGTTGAGGCCCCCCAACGGCCCCGCCGCCCACACCCGCCCCTCGTCATCCAGGGCCAGCGACATGAGGGAGGACTTCTGGAGGCCCTCGCCCGCTCCGTAGCGCGTCATCTTCCCGTCGCGCAGGAAGGCCAGTCCCCCATGGGTGAACGACATCCACAGGCCACCGTCCGGCGTGGGCAGCAACGCGCTGACGGGTCCCACCATGCGGCCATCCGGCGCCACGAAGCGCTCGAAGCGGACCCCGTCGAACGTGTAGAGCGTCGCCCCCGTGGCCAGCCACAGGAACCCGTCGCGGGTCTGCGCGATGACGGAGACCTGACCGGGAGCCCCGTCCTTCACCGTCCAGCGCGAGTGATAGAACTGCGCGATGCTCCGCTCTCGCGGCTGCGCGCGCGGGGAGCCCCACGGCACCAGGAGCAGGAGCGCGAGCCAGGGCCACGCGCTCCCACCACCACCGGTACGTCGCCGACGATGAAGCACCGCCTCGCTCATCCGTCTCCGCACTCCGGGCGCGGCCCGCGAGTCGCCGGATTATCTCCCGGAGGAATCACCGGACATCCCCCGGAAGGGGGACGGCGACCTCGCGCCCCCGCGGAGGGGTTACAAGCGCACGAGCTCCACGTCATCCATGTGGATGAAGTTGGCGCCGTTCCCCGTGGTGGCGCGGGTGTGGAAGCCCAGCTCGAGGTAGCCCCCCGTCACGGAGATGGCGGGTGACTCCACGAGCGTCCAGGCGCCGTACGTCCCCAGCTCCGTGAACGCCGGAGCGCACTCCGGACACGTCTTGGCCTGGATGCGCGCCAGGTCGAAGGTGCCGCCCTTGCGCACCCACGCGCGGACCTTGTAGCTGCCGGACGCCAGCCCCGACACCGCCTGGAACGTCCACACCTCGAAGGGCGCGGCGTTGTTCCAGTGGGACAGGTGGTAGCTGCCGGAGTGCCCCCCGTTGTACGTCTCGCTGAAGTCCGCGGCCTCCGTCCCGTTGGGGCTCCAGGTGGACCAGCCGCTCATGCCGCCCTCGAAGCCCGGGTTGGCCAGCGCGACGCCCGAGCCCCCGCCCGGCTGGTACCAACGCACCCACTCCACCTCCATCGTCTTGCGCTGCCCCGTCGGCAGGTCGATGGCGGCGGCCCCGGGGTTTCCGTACCAGTTCCCGCCCAGCGCCAGGTTCAGCAGGATGTAGTGAGGTTGCTGGAAGCCCGGCTCGTTGTGCGCGTAGTCCGCCGTCGCGCGGACCTCGTTGTCGAGCCGGAACACCATGCGGCTCGCGGACCACTCCACCTCGTAGGTGTGGAACGCATCCGCCAGCGAATACCCGCGGTCCGCGCCCGCGCCCCAGTCACCACCGGCCCAGTGCGTGGCGACCTTCATCCACGAAGGCGAACCCGAGTGCCACTCGAGGATGTCGATCTCCCCCGCGCGCGGCCAGCCCACGCTGGAGATGTTCGCGCCCAGCGTCCAGAACGCCGGCCACATGCCGTAACCCGAAGGGACCTTGATGCTCGCGACGAGCTTGCCGTATTGCCGCTCCACCTTGCTCTTGGTGTGGATGCGGCCCGAATAGAACGAACGCGCGCCATAGCCGGCGCACCGCGAATCGTAGGGCCCGTCCGACGTGCGCTCCGCGGTGAGGATGAGCTTTCCACCGCTCACCGTGACGTTCTGCGCGCGCGGGAACTCCAGCTCCCCGGTGCCGAAGTTGCAGTTGTTCGTGACGGGGTCGTAGTTGCTCGTCAGCACGTTCCAGTTCGCCGTGTTGAGGCTCGTGCCCGTGAAGTCGTCCTGCCACGCCAGCGTCCACCCCGCGCCGGGGTCGTAGGCCCGCTCCTCCTGGACCTGCTCCACCAGCGGCGAGGGCGCGAGCACCTCCGCCTCCCGACCACAGCCCGCCAGCACCAGGGCCCCACACAGCCACCCCCACCGCGATTCGCGTCGTCCCACCATGTCGTCCACCTCAGAGATGTGCCGAATCTGCGATTGCTCGCTTATCCGATATTTCAAGAATCGACACCCCTCCTCTCGTGGCATCCGGGGCTCCTCCGCCTGGATGCGCATGGATTGTCCGGAGGCGGACGGTGCGTAGCTTCTGACGCATCGGCTCGGAAGGAGGCGCCATGGCCATCACCTCGGTATTCGGCGACGTGGACCTGCCCTGGAAGCGGCGGGACTGGCGGTCGCGGCTGAAGCGGACCGCGCGCCGTTACGAGCGGCGCCCCGTCCTGCGAACGCCCACGGGCGCCACGGACGCGGAGACGGCGACGCGGCGCGTGCTCCTGTACTTCATGCTCCCGGCGTGGCTGGTGCCGGGCGTGGTGGACTGGGTGTGGCACAAGCGCACGGACATCGAGCACACCAGCGGCGCGGGCGAGTCACTCATCCATTGTCTGATGATGACGGAGGTGGGTGTCCCGGTGCTGATGGGACTGTTGATGGAGATCAACCCGCTGACGCTCTCCCTCATGCTGGGGCACTCGCTCGTCCACGAGGCCACCGCCTTCGCGGACGTGGCCTACGCGGTGAACCACCAGCGCGACGTTCAGCCCCGCGAGCAACACACGCACAGCTTCCTGGAGGTGCTGCCCTTCATGGCGGTGTCCTCCATCGTCTGCCTGCACTGGGACCAGTTCCTGGCCATCTGGGGGCTGGGCGGGAGGAAGGGCCGGTGGCGCTTCGCCTTGAAGAAGCGGCGACTGCCACCTGGCTATCTGCGGGTCATCCTCACGGCGATCGGCGCCACCATCGCCCTGCCGTACGCCAACGAGCTGTGGCGCTGCGTGCGCGCCCAGCGCCGGGGCGAGGCGCTGCCGCCTTGGAAGGTGGGCCCCCACGAGTCCGTGGCGTTCGAGGAGCCCCACTGACGCGCCCCACGCGTCAGATGGCGTAGTCCCCCACGAAGACGGAGGCGGAGAGCACGTCGGCGCGCACCGCGTCCCCCTCGGTGAGGCCCAACGCGTCGAACTCCGAGCGCGACACCTGCACGGTGATTTCGTCGCCGGAGGGGAGCGCGAGCAGCACCTTGACGAAGCCCCCCACCGCCTTGAGCCGGGCGACACGACCGGTGACGGGCTGGGGGCCAGGGGTGCTGACCTCGTGTCGGGCGAGCTTGATGTCGTGCGGGCGCACGAAGGCATGCACCGCCTCGCCCTCGCGTGCGGCGGCGGGGACGTCCAACGCGAGCGAGCCCACCTCGGCCTTCCCTGCCTGGACGCGCCCCCGCAGGACGCTGGCGCCGCCGATGAAGGACGCGACGAAGGGCGAGGCCGGGTGGTTGTAGATGTCCTCGGGCGCGCCGGCCTGCGCCACCCGCCCCTCGCTCATCACCACCACGTGCTGAGAGATTTCGAGCGCCTCCTCCTGGTCGTGCGTCACCAGCAGCGTGGTGAGTCCGGTCCGCGAGTGCAGCGCGTGCAGCCACTCGCGCAGCTCCTCCCGCACCCGCGTGTCGAGCGCGCCGAAGGGCTCGTCCAGGAGCAGCACCCGCGGGCGGATGGCCAGGGCCCGCGCGAAGGCCACACGCTGCCGCTGGCCACCGGACAACTGCCCCGGGTAGCGATGCCCCAGCGCCTCCAACTGGACCAGGCGCAGCATCTCGTCCACCCGGGCCTCCGTCTCCGCCCGGGGCAGGCGCCGCACCTCCAGGCCGAAGGCGATGTTCTCTCGCACCGTCATGTGCCGGAAGAGCGCGTAGCTCTGGAAGACGACCCCCACGCCCCGCTGCTGCACGGGCTGCCGGGTACAGTCCACGCCGTCGATGTGGACCCGACCTGCGTCGGGGGCTTCCAGCCCCGCGATGAGGCGCAGGAGCGTGGACTTGCCCGCGCCGGAGGGGCCCAGCAGGGAGGTGATGGCGCCCGTGGGGGCGTGGAACGAGACGTCCGAGACGGCCGGACTGCCGCCGGGGGAGAACCTCCGGGTGACCTGCTCGACGACGACGCTCATGAGGCCTCGCTCCTCCACTCCACGTATTTCTTCAGCACCAGCGTCACGAGCGCGAGCAGCGTGAGCAGCGACGCCACCGCGAACGCGCCCGTGAAGTCGTATTCGTTGTAGAGAATCTCCGCGTGCAGCGGCAGCGTGGTGGTGACGCCGCGCACGTGGCCGGACACCACGGACACCGCGCCGAACTCCCCCATCGCCCGCGCGTTGCAGAGGATGACGCCGTAGAGCACGCCCCACTTCACCTTCGGCAGCGTGACGCGGAGGAACGTGCGCCAGCCCCCGGCGCCCAGCGTCAGCGCCGCCTCCTCCTCGTCGCTGCCCTGCGCCTGCATCACCGGCAGCACCTCGCGCACGACGAACGGCAGGGTGATGAACACCGTGGCCAGGACGATGCCCGGCACCGCGAAGATGACGTGCAGGTCCCACTCCGCCAGCCAGGGCCCCAGCCACCCCTGGCGCCCGAAGAGCAGCACGAAGATGAGCCCCGCGATGACGGGGGACACGCTGAACGGCAGGTCGATGAGGGTGAGCAGGAGCGCGCGCCCCGGGAAGCGGAAGCGCGACAGGAGCCACGCCGCGGCCAGGCCGAACACCAGGTTGAGCGGCACCGCGATTCCGGCGGCCGTCAACGTCAGGAGGATGGCCGAGCGCGCCTCCGGATGGGAGACGGCGGCGAGATAACCCGCGGAGCCCTTCTGGAACGCGAAGGTGAAGACGGCGACCAGCGGCACGAACAGGAAGACGCCCAGGAACACGAGCGCCACCGCGATGAGCGCCCAGCGCAGCAAGGGCGAGCCGCCCAGCGTGCGCGCCTGCCGCCGCGCCATGGGTGTGGAGGGAGCGAACATGTCCGTCAGGTCCCCGGCCGGGTCTCCAGCCGGCGGTGGCTCCAGCGCTGGAGCAGGTTGACGACGAGCAGCAGCAGGAACGACGCCACGAGCATCACCACGGCGATGGCCGTCGCCCCCGCGTAGTCGTACTGCTCCAGCTTCGTGACGATGAGCAGCGGCACGATTTCGGTGCGCATGGGCATGTTGCCGGAGATGAAGACGACGGAGCCGTACTCCCCCAGCGCCCGGGCGAAGGCCAGGGTGAAGCCGCTGAGCAGCGCGGGCAGCACCGCGGGGAACAGCACGCGGGAGAAGGTCTGCCACGGCGTGGCGCCCAGCGTCGCGGCGGCCTCCTCCACGTCCGCGTCGATGTCCTCCAGCACCGGTTGCACCGTGCGCACCACGAAGGGCAACCCGATGAAGGTCAGCGCCACCGCCACGCCCAGCGAGCTGTAGGCGACCTTGAGCCCGAGCGCCTCCAGGTGCTGGCCATACCAACCCTTCGCCGAGAACAGCGTCGTCAGCGTCAGCCCCGCCACCGCCGTGGGCAGCGCGAAGGGCAGGTCCACCAGCGACTCCACCAGCGACCGCCCGGGGAAGCGGTAGCGCACCAACACCCATGCGACGAGGAGTCCGAACACGACGTTGATGAGCGCCGCCGCGAAGGACGCCAGGAAGCTGAGCCGGTACGCGGCGAGCGCGCGCGGCGCCGTCACGGTGTCCCAGAACTGCGGCCAGCTCAGGGACACCGTCTTCAGCACGAGGCTCGACAGGGGGATGAGGACGAGCAACCCCACGTAGGCCCAGGTGAACCCGAGCGACAGGCGGAAGCCGGGCAGGACGCGATGCGGAGAGGACATGCGCGCCTCAGCGGGCCTGTGGGACGTAGATGCGGTCGAAGACGGCGCCGTCGTCGAAGTGGGCCGCCTGGGCCTTGCGCCAGCCGCCGAAGGCCTCGTCGATGGTGAACAGCTTCACGTCGGCGAACCGGGCGGCATGCCGCTGCGCGACGGCGGCCGAGCGGGGCCGGTAGTGGTGCCGGGCCGCCAGCTCCTGGCCCTCCTCCGAGTACAGGTAGCGCAGGTACGCCTCCGCCACCGCGCGCGTGCCGCGCTTGTCCACGTTGTGGTCCACCACCGCGACGGGGGGCTCGGCGAGGATGCTCTCCGACGGGACGACGATTTCGAAGCGCTCGCGCCCCACCTCGTCCGTCAGCAGGAAGGCCTCGTTCTCCCATGCGATGAGCACGTCCCCCAGGCCACGCTCCGCGAACGTGGTGGTGGCGCCGCGCGCCCCGGAGTCCAGCACCGGCACGTTGCGGAACAGCTTCTCCACGTAGGCCTGGGCCGTGGCCTCCGTGCCACCCGGCTTGCGCAGCGCGTGGCCCCAGGCCGCCAGGTAGTTCCACCGCGCCCCACCCGACGTCTTCGGGTTGGGGGTGATGACGGAGATGCCCTCGCGCACCAGGTCATCCCAGTCGCGGATGCCCTTCGGGTTGCCCTTGCGCACCACGAATACGATGGTGGAGGTGTAGGGCGCGCTGTTCTGCTCCAGCCGCTTCTGCCAGTCCTCCGGAATCAGCTTCGCCTTGTCGTGGAGCATGTCCACGTCGTAGGCGAGCGCCAACGTCACGACGTCCGCCTCCAGGCCATCGATGACGGCCCGCGCCTGCTTGCCGGAGCCGCCGTGGGACTGCCGGATGGAGACCTTCTTCCCCGTGGTCGCCTCCCAGTGCTTCGCGAAGGCGGTGTTGAAGTCCTCGTACAGCTCCCGCGTGGGGTCGTACGAGACGTTGAGCAACGTGACGGGCGCGGAGGCGTCACCCGAGGACTTCGAACAGCCCGACAGCACCAGCACGACGAGCAGGGGGAACGAGACGCGGAAGGACATGGCGGGGCCTCTCACCAGCTCACCTGGAACCGGGACATGAAGACGGACTCGGGGATGCGGTCGCCCTCGACGGCGCCCCCGGCGAACGAGGTGTGGTCGTACGTGGTGGCCACGCGGATGTTGCCGTTGAGGTACCAGTTGGCGACGGCGCCCCACCCGCGCGCCTTGTGCGCCGAACGCGTCGGGTCCGCGTAGATGGGGAACGCGTCCGGGTCGACGTCGAGCCCGGCGTAGCGCGCCCCCACCTCGACGGCGCCCCACCCGCTGCCCGCGCCCCCGAAGGGGTCGGTCGGCTTCACCCCGTCGTACGACGCGCTGCCCCCGAAGAGGACGTAGGACGCGCTGGCCTGCCACGACTCGAACCGCAGCCGCGCGTGCTGCGCGCCCAGGCTGACCTCCTGCGAGGACGACACGTACTCGGCCATGGCCCCCAGGGGCCCCAGGTAGAGATAGCCCTGGGGCGACAAGCGGGTGTGCTCGCCGTGGGCGACCACCGTCTCCGCCACGCTCGCGCCGGTGCGGAAGATGAAGAACGTCTGCTGCCCCATGGTGCGCAGCGGCGCCTCGCCCGTGGTGGACGCGGACCCGAACTGCTGCCCGTGCGACGCCGCGACGCCCAGCCCCAGCCCCGACAGCGACTTGAGCCCCGTGGCCCGGAACGGATGGGTGAACAGGCGCGCGGCCAGGTCGAAGCTGTCATCCAGGTTCGTGTCCGCGCTGGCCCCGTCCGCCGTGCCGTTGAAGGCCCCCACCGCGTAGGTGAGCACGCCCCCGCCCAGCTCGCCGTGGACCATCAGCCCGACGTCGCGATTGGGCACCAGGTCCGTGGGCAGCGCGCGCTCGATGAAGAGCGTGTTGATGCCGGACTGGTTGCGCTCCAGCCCCACCGGCGGACGGAACTTCCCGGCCCGGACCCGCAGCTCCTTGCGCGGGCGGTACTCCACGTACGCGTCCCACAGCGGTGGCGCGTTGGCCGCGAAGTCCAGCAGCAGGCGGAAGTCGAAGACGCTGTAGAGCGTGCCCTCCAGCAGCGGCCGCGCGCGGCGGATGAGGAAGGTGGTGGAGCCGGGGCGGTCCGCCTTGCTCTCGAAGAAGCGGCCATCCACCTGGACATAGCCCCGCAGCTTGAGCAGGAACGCCTTGTCCGCCGACGAGAGGATGAAGCCCTCGGGGGACGCCTTGACGTCCACACCGGAGGAAGACGACGGCGCCACGGGAGGAGGCGAGGTCGACTGGGCGCGCGCGAGCGGACCGGTCAGCAGCGCCGCGGCGAGCACGAGGGGAGTGAGACTGCGGCCAGCAACGACTTCCATGCGGAACCTCGGCGTCGGGAGGGTCGCGATGGAAGGGGCACGGGGGAGCCAGAAAGCCGAGAGCCCACTTCCTCGCGGGCAGTGGGCTCTTCAGACCGGCTCGACCAGGGACTCTCAGGCCACTGGCGGACAGGTGCCCACCGCACGTGCGCAACAGCAGCAACAGGCGATGGAGGTCCGGAGCGTCATGAAGTCCTCACACGGTGCCCCACCGTCCGCGCGTTGTCAACGCGCCCCCAGGAAAGCCCGACCGCCTCGCAACTTTCTGGCGACACCACCGCGTCTCGACACATCTCCAGACATCGTCACGTCATTCAAGAAAAACGAGAATAGCAAGCTCCATCTCCCCTGGAGCTTCCATGCCCATCCCTCGTCGCAACCCGTGGGTCCTCCGCGCGGCCCTCCCGCTTCTCGCCCTGCTGGGGTCCACCCCTGGCGCGTTCGCCGCGGAGCGGCCGTCCCTGGTGAACACCCGCATCTCCACGCCCTTCGGCGCGAACGGACACTCGTCCACGCTCGACGGGCGCGTCTTCGTCGGCAACATCCGGGAGGACCAGGCCACGACGACGACGACCTGGCAGGCCCGGGTCTTCCGTCCGGAGGCGGTGACCTATGACGCCCAGGGCAAGCCGGGCTTCGCGGCGGCCTTCTCGCCGGGACGCACCACGCAGGTGACCAACGGCGAGAACGCGCTGGCGTTCTGTTTCGGCAACGCCGCGCAGCCCTACTTCCTCTCCGGTGGGCTCGCCATCTACCAGCCGTACCTCTTCGACTCGCAGATGTTCAACGGGCCCAACCGCTTCCGCCGGCGCACCGTGGACCTGCGCGTGTCCCAGCCCTTCACCGCGCAGGCGGACATCTCGTCCTTCACCACCGGCCCCGTGGAGTACCTCACCACCGTCACCGGCGCGAGCCTCCGGGGCATCGAGCCGACGATGACCTCCGACGGCCGCCTGCTCATCTTCCAGGGCGGGCCGAACAACGACGGCGCCATCGACCACCTGGTGTACGCGTACAACGCCACGCCGTGCGCGGCCACGGGGTGGAGCACGCCGCGTCCGCTCTCCATGATGTTCAGCGACACCAACCCGGGCGTGAAGCGCTACCCCCTTTCCTGGCAGAAGCTGAAGGCGGCGACGGGTGAGCTGTTCGGCGAGACCACCTCCGGCGCGCTGGTCCGGGGCGCCTATGCCTGGGTGGACCACGAGGGCCGCAACGTCACGTACACGGGCGTCATCTACACGGACGGCGCGCGGCGCGAGGCGGTGAGCCTCATCGGGGCCGACACGAACTGGACCGCGTACCACATCGACGGCGCCATCAACACGGACCGCAGCGACATCGCGCACCTCTTCTACTCGGGCCCCATGTGGAACTTCGAGCAGGAGCGCGCCCCGGAGCAGAACTTCCCGGCGGGCTCGAACAACGACGCGCACTACCTGCCCGTCACCAAGACGCATGACGTGCTCGCGCTCTTCGGCAGCAACACCGCGGACTACAACGAGGTGGACATCGGCGAGCTGGTGGACCCCTTCCACGTCCTCTCCCTGCCCATGAACGAGCTGGTCACCCGCGCGGGCGCCTACGACCTGACGCGCACGCCGGACCTGTCCGGCCGCTTCTTCACCGGCACCCTCGTCGGCACCGCGTCCATCTCCGCGAGCAACGCGGTGACGCAGGCGTCCTCCGGGTCGCTGTGGGAGCCCCACGGCAAGGGCAAGGCCCTGGTGCTGCCCGGCGGCGGCGCGCTCGGCGTCACGCTCGCGGATGCCACGGGCACCCTCCCCGGCGTGGGCGCGTTCGTGCGCGGCTTCACCGTGCAGCTCGCCGTGAAGCCGGACGCCACCATCCACCAGGGCTGCACCACCGGGAACCCCTACCGCTACCTCGTCCAGAAGTCGGGCGCCCTCGACCTCATCTACGAGGTCGACGACACGGTGCAGATGTCCTTCGTCATCAACGGCCAGCGCGTGCGGCTGGGCCGCAGTCCGGCGCTGCCGGTGGGGGCATGGTCCCACCTGGCCTATACGTGGGACGGCGTCACCGGAGCGTTCGGGGAGTACGTCAACGGCGTGCCCACCGGGCGCGTGCTGCCCGTGGCCCCCGGCACCTTCCGGCTGGGCACGGGCGCGCTGGCCATCGGCGCGGGCACCCTCCTCAACACGGAGCCGTGCCCCGCCAACGGCGAGGGCTCGTTCCGGGGCGCCATCGACGAAGTGCGCTTCTTCAGCCATGCCCGCTCGGCGCGCAGCGTCTGCATGACGTCCCCTGGCGCGGACTGCCGCGGCCAGGCCATCCAGGAGACGCCGAGCGCGGGCCAGTTCGGCATGAGCCAGCAACAACCCGCGTGCAACACCTACGCGGCCCTGGGTTCGCTGGCGTGCGCTTCCGCCATGCACCGTGTCTGCGCGCAACGGGGCGCGAGCGACGCGCTCGCCACCAGCACCAACACGTGGCAGACCATCCAACAGCTCATCGGTAACCGGCCGCCCATCTCGCTGCTCGGTGCGCTCGCCGCGGCCACCTCCACCGACGTCAGCGTCGCCTGCGGCCCCATCCAGCACGAGAGCCTGGGCGTCACCTTCGAGGAGCTGACCCGCTTCCACGCCGGCTGTGTCGACGAGCGTGTCTCGCAGGGCTTCGACTGCCAGGCCGCCGTCCACCGCTTCTGCAACAGCCTGGGCTGGACGACGGGGCAGTTGTTCGAGATGACGTCTCGGCCCTGGGCCGGTTGTTTCAACGCGGGGCTCATCCAGGACGTGCCCAAGGACCAGCTCGGTCCCGCGTCGAACTCGGGCGCGTTCGGCGCCACGGACTCCAAGCTCGAGGTCAGCCGGTGGTGCCAGGCGCGAGGCTACGGCGCGGGCGTCGTGCAGGAGCTGGGCGCGGGCACCCTCGCCAACGTCCACTGCTTCCAGCCCGCCGTCACCGTGCCCTGGAAGCTCAATCCTTGAAGCGATGAGGAACCGAGGAGGCTCGGGCGTCGTCAGCCCTCGTGAGCACGCCCGTCCCTGGGGCGCGCCATGCTAGCCTGAGCCCCTCCCATGAACTTTCGTTTCCAATGCTGGGTGCAGCGTCATGCCAGCGGACGCGTGACGCTGGCGCCGCTGTCGCATCCGCTGCTCGCGGTTCACGCGGACACCCTCGAGAAGGCCATCGAGGAGCTGACGCTCGCGCTCGACGACCAGCTCACCCGCGTCCACCCGCGTAGGATTCCGTCGTTCATCGCTCCCACCGGAGGCGTGCTCCACACGCTGGAGGTCCCGGCGCTCCCCGTCTGGGGCGCGAAGGAGAACACGCAGGCGCCGCTGACGTTCACCACCGTCGTCGCGCCCGCGCACCAGTCGTATCTCGGACTGCACGCGCCCCGGCTCCACACGCACCTGTGGTTCGAAGCCAAGACGGTGCCGGACGACGCGGCGCAGCGGCTGGGAGAGCAGTTGGAGGGACTGCCCGACGCCCGGTTGCTCGCCCTCCGCTCGGATGGCCCGGAGGAGCTGGTCGAGGTGGAGGTGAAGGCCCGCCCATCGCTCCTGTCGACCCTGACGCCCCGGCAGCTCCACCTGGACATCCGCCCGCCACCGCGCCCCCCCGACGCCCCGGACGAGGAGAAGCCGAAGGGCCCCTCCCGTGGCGACGAGGACGACGAGGACGCGCTCGACGAGGACACCTGGGAGCCTCGCCGCCGCCGCGCCCGCCGCGAGCCCGGAGCCAGGCCCGACAAGCCGCCCCCCACGCCGACCCTGAACACCCTCGGCGTGCCCTGGCACACGCTGGCGCAAGAGGGGCAGTTGGACCCGGCCTACGAGCAGGACCGGCTGGTGGCGCTCCTCCGCGCCCGCGTCGCCGCGAAGGACGCGGAGGCCATCGTCCTGGTGGGCCCGTCGGGCGTGGGAAAGACGGCGCTCCTCCACGCGCTGGCGGAGGTGCTGCGCGGACCGTCCGCGACGCCGGACGAGAAGCTGCGCCCCTTCTTCTTCGTCGACGGCAGCCGCCTCATCGCCGGAGAGGGAGGCTGGGGAGACTGGCAGCAGCAGGTGCTCCGGAGCTTCCGCGAGGCGACGGAGGCCCACGCCATCCTGTCCCTGGGCCACGCGGTGGAGCTGCTCGACGCGGGCAAGAGCGCGCACAGCGACCAGAACGTCGCGCAGCTCCTGCTGCCCATCCTCGTCACCCGCGAGGTGTCCGTGGTGGCGGAGGCCACCGCCGAGGAGTGGGCCCAGGTGGAGCGGCGCAACGCCAGCTTCGCCCGCCTGTTCTCCGTGGTGCGCGTGGAGGAGCCGCCGGTGGAGACGCTCGCGCGCATCCTCACGCGTGTCGCGGCGGACCTCACGGTGTCACCGCCCCTCGAGCTCCTCCCGGGCGCGCTGGACGAGGTGCGCTTCCTGTGCCGGCGCTTCCTCCCGTACGGGGCCCAGGTGGGCAACGCGGTGGCCTTCCTGCGGCGGCTCCTGGCCGCCTGCGCCCACGCCTCGCAGTCGCGCGTCTCCAAGCTGGATGCGCTGCGGCAGTTCGCCTCCGAGTCGGGCATCCCGGAGGCGCTCCTGCGCGAGGACATGCCGCTGGACGCCGGGAGCGTGCGGGACTTCCTCTCCACGCGCGTGCTGGGCCAGCAGGCCGCCGTGGAGCGCGTCACCTCCGTCGTCTCCATCCTCAAGGCGGGCCTGGCGGACACGAAGCGCCCGCTGGGCGTGCTGTTGTTCGTCGGCCCCACCGGCGTGGGCAAGACGGAGCTGTCCAAGGCGCTGGCGGAGCTCCTGTTCGGCTCGCGCGAGCGCATGGTCCGCCTGGACATGGGCGAGTACGCCGGGCCGGACGCGCTCCTGCGCCTCCTGGGCGACGGAGAGAAGCCCGGACACCTGTCCGCCGCGGTCCGCCGCCAGCCCTTCTGCGTGGTGCTGCTGGACGAGGTGGAGAAGGCCCACCCGGTGGTGCACGACGCGCTGCTGGGCGTGCTCGGGGAAGGCCGGCTCACCGACGCGTCGGGGCGCTTCACGGACTTCCGCAACGCGGTGCTGGTGCTCACCAGCAACCTGGGCGCGGACACGTGGCGCGCGCGCGTGGGCTTCGACGCGCGGGACGGCGTCGCCGACGCGGGGGCCCTGCGCTCGCACTACCTGGCGGAGGTGCAGCGCTTCTTCCGGCCGGAGCTGTTCAACCGGCTCGACGACACCATCGTCTTCTCGTCGCTCTCGTCGGAGCTCCTGCGCAAGCTGGTGGTGCGGGAGGTGGACGCGGTGTGCCGCCGTCCGGGGCTGGCGCGCTACGACGCGCGGCTCGAGGTGACGGAGTCCGCCCTGGACTGGCTCGCGGCCCGGGGGTTCGATCCGCGCTACGGAGCGCGGCCCCTCAAGCGCGCCCTGGAGCGCGAGCTGGTCGTCCCCGTGGCGGAGTGGCTCGCGGCGCATCCCCGCAGCGGCCCCATGATGCTGAGCGCCGAGGCCGGGCCGGCCGGGCTCGCCCTGCGCGCGGAGGCGGTGGGCGGCGCGGCCGAGGGCGTGGGACGACAGGCCATCGAGAAGGTGCTGGAGGACGCCGCGACCCTGCGCGCGGAGGTGCAGCGCTGGAGCCGCAGCACGCCCATGATGGAGCTGCGCCGCGCGCTGTCCGTGTTCGACAAGATGTCCCGCCACCCGGCGTACTGGGAGGAGCGCGCGCTCGCCGAGGAGTCCGCCCGCAAGTCCAGCGACGCGCGCGAGCTGGACAAGGTCTTCCGCGAGTGCGCCCAGCAGACGGAGGCCATCGAGGACCTGTTGTTCGAGGCGCACATGTCCCGCTCGGTGGAGCAGGCGGAGTCGCTGGAGCGCGACGTGGAGCGGCTCCGGCAGACGTTCCTCCCCTTGAGGGAGCGGCTCTACGCGAACCTCTTCCCGCACTCACGCGGCGCCACGCTCGTCCTCGTCCCGGGACGCGGCGCCTGGGCGCGGCTGTGCATCCTGGCCACCAGCTACGAGCGCTGGTGCGGCGCCCACGGCCTCTCCTTCCAGCGCGCCGTGCTCCAGTCGCCCGCGCCCCCGGAGGGCGAGAAGCCCCCGCGCGTCCCGCCTCCCGCCCAGTGGTCCCTCAACAAGAAGGACAACCTCCTGGACCTCCACCCCACCCCGGTCGGCTACGCGCTGCAGATCACCGGCGAGACGAAGCCCCTGCTGCTCGCGGGTGAGCACGGCGTCCATCGCTTCATGGAGGGCAGCCAGATCGCCCTCGTCCGCGCGCGCTTCGAGCCCCACGCGCGCGGCATCCACCACCTGCCGGAGCCCGACAAGCTCGACGGGCTGATGCCGAAGCAGGAGGTGCGGCGGATGCGCACGACCTCGAGCGAGACGAACGACATCGTGGAGGACCTGCGCACGGGCGCGCGCCAGCGCTTCACCTCCGCGAGCATGGACCTGGAACCGCTGCTCGAGGCCTGGATGCAGTGGCGCATCTTCGGCCCGCAGGAAGAGAGCTGACGCCATGGAACTCAAGCTCCCCCTCATCGTGGCCCCCCTGGGCGGACGACTCCTGGAGGCGTGGATCCCCTCCTTCTGGCCCCAGCTCCGCATGGTCGGCTCGAGCATGTCCGCGATGCGCGACGACCTGGCGCTCGCCGTCATGGAGCGCTTCGAACGGGAACATCCCTCGCGGGTGGCCACGTACCAGATGCCGCCCCACCTGACGCTGCGTCACGTCAAGGTAGCGACGGAGGCGCGCGACCTGAAGAAGGGCCTTCGCATCGTCCTGGAAGGCACCATGACGGTGATGTTGGAGAAGTGGCCCCGGGACGACTTCTGGGTGGTGACGCCCACCCGGCTCCCGGAGGCCCGCTTCGCCATCCCCAAGCCCGACGCCCTCAACGACGCGCTCCCGCGCAGGCTGGCGGCGTGGGTCCTGGAGCACGAGCTGAAGAACCTGGACGGGCGCTGGACCCAGGGCCGAGAACGGCTGGAGCTGCTCGAGGTCGACGCCTACGCCCCGACCATCCTCCCGCGCACGCCGCCCCGCCCGCCCAAGCCGCGCCGCCGGCGGAAGGACGCGGACGGCAAGAAGGGTGGACCGCCGCCGGAGACGCCGGAGCAGCGCGAGGCGCGCCGCAACCGCCGCCGCCTCACGCTCACCGAGCTGCGCGCCGTGGCCCGCAACCTGAGCCACGCCGCGCGGGACGACGGGCTGGAGCGCTGTTTCGGCCGGGAGGCCCTGGTGCGCGAGGTGGTGGACGCGATGGAGGGGCGCGAGGGGGGCGCGGTGGTGCTGGTGGGTCCCCCCGGCGCCGGGAAGACGGCGCTCGTGCACGAGGTGGTGCGCCGCCTCACCGCGCGCCAGGACGCCGCGGGACAGCGGCGGGACGTGTGGCGCGTGGACGGCAACCAGTTCATCGCCGGCATGATGTACGTGGGCCAGTGGGAGGCCCGCGCGCGCGGCGTGGTCCAGGAGCTGGTGGAGGTGGGCGACCTCATGTACGTGGACGACCTGGCGTCGCTCGTCTACGCGGGACGCACCTCCAACGACCGCACCAACGTCGCGCAGTTCCTGGAGCCCCACCTCGCGCGCGGAGAGCTGACGGTGCTCGCCGAGTCCACGCCGGAGCGCTTCGAGCGCGTGCGCGAGGAGACGCCGACCTTCGCCTCGCTCTTCCGCGTGGTGCACGTGCCCGCGATGGAGCCTCGCGCGACGCTGCCCGCGCTCCTGGGCACGCTGCGGGAGCTGGAGGCCGCCACGGACACCGGGCCCGCGGTGAGGATGTCGCCGCTGGCGTTGGAGACGCTGCTCGACCTCCAGCAGCGCTTCGTCGCGCACGAGGCCTTCCCGGGCAAGGCGGTGCGGCTGCTGCGCCGGGTCTTGGCGCGGCCGGGCACCCTCGAGGGCGACATCCGCCGCTTCACCGAGAAGGACGTCTCCGCCGCCATGCGCGCGCAGACGGGCCTGCCCGACTTCGTGCTGGGCAGCGCGCCCCCCAAGGCGCGTGAGGTGCTGGAGCTGGAGCTGGGCGAGCAGGTCGCCGGCCAGCCGGAGGCCGTCTCCGCCGTGGTGGACGCCATCCTCACCCTCCAGCGCTCGTTGCAGCCCCCCGACAAGCCGCTGGCCACCTACCTCTTCGTGGGCCCCACCGGCGTGGGCAAGACGGAGACGGCCAAGGCCCTGGCGCGCACGCTCTTCGGCAGCGAGGAGCGCCTGGTCCGCTTCGACATGTCGGAGTTCGTGTCCTCGGCCAGCATCACCCGCCTGCTCGGCCAGCCCGGGGCGCCGGACGGGGAGCTGACCACCGCGCTGCGCACCCAGCCCTTCTGCGTGGTGCTGTTCGACGAAGTGGAGAAGGCCCACCCGCGCATCTTCGACGCCCTGCTCCAGTTCCTGGGCGAGGGGCGCCTCACGGACGGCGCGGGGCGCACCGTGGACGCGCGGCAGGCCGTGGTGGTGCTCACCTCCAACCTGGGCGTGCGCGAGGCCGCCGCGCGCACGGGCTTCCACCGCACCGCCGAGAGCGCGGAGGCGCACTACCTGTCCGCGGTGCGCGGCTTCTTCCGCCCGGAGTTCTTCAACCGCCTGGACCGCGTGGTGCCCTTCCGGCCGCTCACGCCCGCCGCGCTGCGCATCGTGGTGGAGCACGCGCTGGAGTCGCTGCTGTCGCGCCGGGGCATCCGCAAGGGCAACGTGCTGGTGGAGGTGGAGCCCGCCCTGCTCGACCTGCTGGTGGAGCAGGCCTACGACCCGCGCTACGGCGCGCGTCCGCTGAAGCGCGCCCTGGAGCGGCGCCTCACCGTGCCCCTCGCGCACCACCTCGTGAGGCGTGGAGGCGACGACCTGGCCCGCGTGGAGCTGTTCCGCCGCGACGAGGACATGGGGCTGGCCGTGGAGGTGCTGGTGCGGGCCGCGCAGTGGACGCCGGAGCCCACCGCCACCTCGTGGAACCTGCCGACCGCGACCCGGCTGCTCGACGAGGTGAGCGCGCGGCTGGCGGCGCTGGCGGAGCAGCTGGCCCCCCTCATGGCCGCGGAGACGCAGCCCGCCGACGAGGCTCGCGAAGGCTGGCTGGAGAGCCTGCGTCCCCTGCTGGCGGATGCCCAGGACCTCCAGGACAACATCCTCGTGGGACGCGACTACCTGGAGATGGAGCGCCCCGTGACGAAGGGCGCGGGGCGCAGCGGCTTCCCCGACAACTGGAACTACCAGGGGCGCGGCGGCCTCCGGCCCCGGCCCGTGTACGACGAGCAGCCGATGCCGGTCTCCCCCGAGGAGCAGCTACGGCGCGGTCGCCCCCGGCTGGTGGAGCTGCGCGACGAGGTGGAGCTGCTGTCGCATCGGCTCGCCACGCGCGCGCGCGGCCAGGACGTCCGGGTGCTGTTGCTGGAGGCGATGTCGGACGCGGACGTGGGCGTGCTGGGCGACGTCCGCCGCGCGCTCCCCCTGGACCTGGCCTTCACGGAGGCCTACGTCGAGTGGGAGTCGTCCGAGGGCCACCTCACCTGGGGCACCGACTCGGACCTCCCCAGGGATACACGCGCGCGTCGGTTGGCGATCCGCATGTCGGGCATCGGCCTCGCGGAGCTGCTCGCCCCGCTGGAGGGGTATGCCCTCGTCCAACACTCCCGGGGGGGATTGGCGCGCTCCGCCCTGGTGCGCCTGGAGGTCCTGGGAGGCGCCGATGCCGGCCTCACGGACGTGATTCGCGTCATCGCGGCGCGGGACGCGCTCCGGAAGGAGGAGCGCGGAGCCCGTCGGGCGGGGGCCTCCACGGGGCCGTCGTCCGGGCGGGTGGTGCTGGAGGGGAGCGCGACCTCGCTCCTCCACGTCGGCAGTGGAGTGGAACCCAAGCAGAGCCGGACCTGGGCGGCGCGGGTGCTGCGCGCGGTGGCGCGAGGAGAGGGCTGACATGGACAAGAACTTCCACCTGTTCATCCGTCACTATCCCGGCCTGGGCGTGGCGGGGCACGTGCTCACCCACCCCCACCTCGCCTCGTTCGCGGAGGACATCGCCACCGTCCGCAACGACATCGCGGAGGTGGTGGGGCGGCTGCTCAAGCGCGGGGAGCTGTGGGACAACGAGACGCACTGGCCCGACCTGCGCGCGCGGAAGATGTCGCTCACCGTCCGCGCCGTGCAGCACGGGCGCCTGCTCCCCGTGCCGCTGAAGTTCACGGTGGTGACACGACAGGGCGATGGCCGCGTGGAGCGCAGCTCCCGCAAGGGCTCCACCGCGAAGGGGCCCCTGCACGTCTGGGTGCCTCGCGTGGACGTGGAGGGCTCCATCCAGGAGGCCGCGGACCTGGAGGCCTACGTCGAGGAGCTGGTGCGGCACGAGCTGTACCTCGCGCCGCTGGAGCGGCTGCACGCGCTCGCCTACGTCGGCGAGGAGTCCGTGGAGACCATGTCCGTCGCGGTGCGCCCGAGGGAAGCCCCTCGCGGGCGCGCCGCCGACGAGCCGCGCCACTCGGTGCGCAGGCCCTCTCCGCCTCCGCCCGGGCTCGCGGAGGCGAGCCGCTGCCTCAACGAGGAGGTGCGCGCGGGCCTGCTGGAGCGCGCCTGGGAGCGCGAGGCGGAGCTCGGGCTGCTCACGGAGGCCGTCACGTCCCGCTCGCGCGCCAGCGTGTTGCTGGTGGGGCAGCCCTCCGTAGGCAAGACGTCGCTGCTCCACGAGCTGGTGCACCGGGCCGAGGCGTCCCCCGCGGGCAGCGCGCTGCACAAGCTGGAGTTCTACAGCACGTCCGGCAGCCGCATCATGGCGGGCATGCGCTACCTGGGGCAGTGGCAGCAGCGCGTGCAGCGCATGGTGGAGGAGCTGCGCGTGCGCCGCGCGGTGCTGCACCTGGACAGCCTCGCGGAGCTGCTCACGCTGGGCGGCGGCGACTCGGGCCTCGACGTGGCCCGGCACCTGCTCCCCTCCCTGGAGAGCGGCGAGGTGACGCTGGTGCTGGAGGCCACGCCCGAGGACGTGGCGCGGGCGGAGCGGACGCACGGGGCCTTCCTCCAGGCGCTGCGACACCTCACCATCCAGCCGCTGTCGCCCGTCGCGGCGCGAGGCGCGGTGCAGCAGGCCTCCCAGCGGGTGGCGCGGGCGCGCAAGGTGCGCTTCACGCCGGAGGCCCTGGAGCGCGCGGCGGAGCTGACCGAGCGCTTCGGGGACGGTCCGCCTCCGGGCGGCGCGGTGTCCCTGCTGCGCGCGGCGACGACCCAGCTCGCCGTGGATCCGCTGGCGCCCAGGGAGCACGAGGTGGACCCGGGCGCGGTGACGCAGGCCTTCTGCACGCGCACGGGCTACCCGCGAGAGCTGGTCGATCCGGCCATGCGGTTGGACCCGGACGCGCTCCTGCGGCGCTTCCGCGAGCGCATCGTCGGGCAGGACGAGGCGACGGTGCTGCTGCGCAACCTCGTCGTCACGCTCAAGACGGGGCTGGCGGACCCGTCGCGCCCGCTGGGGGCGTTCCTGCTCCTGGGCCCCACGGGCGTCGGCAAGACGGAGTCGGCGCTGGCGCTCTCGGAGTACCTCTTCGGCGACGTGTCGCGGCTGGCGCGCTTCGACATGGCGGAGTACGCGGCGCCCGGCAGCGCGGCGCGGCTGGTGGGCGAGGTCGGCGGACAGCAGGGAGGCCTCGCCCGGCGCGTGCGCGAGCAGCCCTTCGGCGTGGTGCTCCTGGATGAAGTGGAGAAGGCGGACTCCGGCGTCCACGACCTGCTGCTCCAGGTGCTCGGCGAGGGGCGCCTCACGGACGGCACGGGGCACACCGTCAGCTTCCGGAACACGGTGGTGCTGCTCACCAGCAACCTGGGCGCGGACACGGCGGCGCGCTCGCTCGGCTTCGGCGGCGAGGGCGCGCGGAACATGGAGGCGCACTACCTGGGCGCCGCGACGGCCTTCTTCCGGCCGGAGCTGCTCAACCGCCTGGACCAGGTGGTGCCCTACCGGGCCCTCACCCCCGAGGTCATCCGCGCGCTGACCCGTCGCACGCTGGAGGCGGCCCTCACGCGGGAAGGCCTGTCGCGACGAGGCGTGAGCGTGTCCTTCGGCGAGGACGTGGTGGACTTCCTGGCGCGCACGGGCTTCGACGCGCGCTACGGCGCCCGCCCCCTCAAGCGCGCGGTGGAGCAACACGCGGTGACACCGCTGGCCCAGTGGCTCGCCGCGCACGCCACCGCCCCGCATCCCCGCGTCCACCTGCGGGTGGGGACGGAGGACCGCGTGGAGCTGGTGGAGGCGCCCCCGGCAACCTGACGGGCGGCTCGGGGTGGGACGGCTCCGCGCTCAGGCGCGGAGCTTCCAGTCGCGCTGGGTGATGAGCCGCGCGCCCCGCTTCGCGAAGAGGTAGCTCCACGTCCACTCCAGGAACACCGTCACGCGGTTCTTGAAGCCGATGAGATACAGGACGTGGACGAAGAGCCAGGCCACCCACGCGATGAAGCCCGTCAGGCGCAGCGAGCCCGTCTGCGCGATGGCGCGGTGCTTGCCGATGGTGGCCATGATGCCCTTGTCCCGGTAGCGGAAGGGCGTGCGGGGCCGCTGCTCGATGGAGGCGATGATGTTGCGCGCCGCCCATTCTCCGGTCTGGATGGCCGCCGGGGCCAGGCCCGGGATGACCTGCCCCCCGACCTCGAGGTGCGCCGCGTCGCCCACCACGAAGGCCTCGGGGAAGCCCGGGATGGAGAGGTCCTGGGACACCTTCACCCGGCCCGCCCGGTCCAGCTCGGTCCCGAGCGCCCGGGTCAGCTTGTCCGCCTCCACGCCCGCGCCCCAGAAGACGTTGCCGGCCTGGATGCGCTCATCGCCAATCTGGATGCCCTCCGCGTCGACCGCGGTGACACGCGACGAGAGCCGCAGCTCCACGCCCAGCTCCGTCAGGTCCCGCGCGGCGCGGTGGGAGAGGTCCTCCGCGAAGGCGGGCAGGAGCCGGGCCCCCGCCTCCACCAGCAGGACACGCGCGCTGGAGGGGTTGATGCGCCGGAAGTCCTTCACCAGCACCGTGCGGGCGATGTCCGCGATGGCCCCCGCCAGCTCCACCCCCGTGGGCCCGCCGCCCACCACCACGAAGTTGAGCAGGGCCCGCTGCCGCTCCGGGTCGAACTCGTTCTCCGCCAGCTCGAAGGCGGAGAGGATGCGCCGCCGTATCTCCGTGGCCTGCTCGAGCGTCTTCAGGCCTGGCGCGTGCGGCTCCCACTCGCTCCGCCCGAAGTAGCTGTGCTGCGCCCCACACGCGAGCACCACGTAGTCATAGCTGGCGCGGACCGCGCGGCCGCTGTCGTCCTCGACCTCGACCCACTTCTCCTGGAGCCCCACCTGCCGCACCCGCCCCAGGTGCACCCCCACGTTGCGCATCCCCGTGAACTGCGCGCGGATGGGGACGGCGATGTCCGAGGGCCGCAGCCCCGCGGTGGCCACCTGGTAGAGCAGCGGTTGGAAGAGGTGGTGGTTGCGCTGGTCGATGAGCGTCACCTGCACCTGGGGGTGGCGCGCCAGCGCCTTCGCGGCGTTGAGGCCCGCGAAGCCCCCTCCAATCACGATGACGTGCTTCTGACCGGGCGGAAGCTGCGGGGTGATGTGCAGCATGGCGGCAGGACCCTCGTGCATGGCCGGGAGGCCGATGGTGTCTTCTTATCCGCGGCGCGGAGGTTCCGCATCCCGGATGACGGCACCGGCTGAAGTCCGCCAGCAGGGTGACTGATGCGCCGCCTCGCCACGGACGTGGGAGACGGCGCCCGTGCCTAGCCCTCCGTCGGCTCGCCCGCGGGCCGCGTGTCCTCCCGCCAACCTCCGCCCAGGGCCTTGTAGAGGCTGACCAGGTTGGTGAGGCGGGCCAGCCGCGCGTCGATGAGCGTCTGCTGGGCGCCGTAGAGGTCGCGCTGCGCGGACAGCAGCGTGACGTAGCTGTCCATGCCGGCCCGGTAGCGCTGCTCGGAGAGCTGGTAGCGCCGCGTCTCCGTCTCCACCCGCTGCGTCTGGGTCTGGAGCTGTGCCTCGAACGAGGCCCGGGCGACGAGCGCGTCCGCCACCTCGCGGAACGCGACCTGGATGGTCTGCTCGTAGCGCGCCACCTCGATGGACTTGGAGACCTCCGCCATGTCGAGGTTGGCCTCGAGCCGGCCTCCCGCGAACAGCGGCAGGTTGAGCTGCGGCAGGAAGCTCCACACGCCCGTCCCGCTCCCGAAGAGGCCGGACAGCTCCGTGCTCGTGGTGCCGCCGGTGGCCGTCAGGGTGATGGACGGGAAGAAGGCCGCGCGCGCGGCGCCGATGTTGGCGTTGGCGGCCTTGAGCTGGTGCTCGGCGGCGAGGATGTCCGGGCGGCGCTCCAGCAGGTCCGACGGCAGCCCCGCGGGCAGCTCCGCGAGCAGGGGCTGCTGGGACAAGGACATGGGCTCCGGGAGTCCCTCCGGCAGGGACTGGCCGACGAGCAGCACCAGCGCGTTGTCGGCCTGGGCCTTCTGGCGCAGGTACAGCTCCAGGGCGAAGCGGCCGGCGAGCACCTGCGTCTCCGCGGTGCGCAGGTCCAGCTCCGACGCGCGCCCCAGCTCGTGGCTGCGCCGGGTGATGTCGAACGACGCCTCCACCGTCTCGAGCGTCTGGCGGGCGAGCGCAAGCTGCTCCTCCAGCGCGCGCTGGGTGAGGTAGGCCTGGGCCACCTCGGCCACCAGCGACAGGTGGGCGCTGCGCTGCGCCTCGCCCAGCGCGAGGTACTGCTCCAGCGCCTGGTCCTTGAGGCTGCGCACCCGCCCGAAGAAGTCCAGCTCGTACGCGGTGATGCCCAGCCCCACGCTGTAGGCCTCGATGTCGAGCGGCTGCCCGGTGGGACTCTGGAAGCCGGGGAGCCGCTGGAACGACGCGCCCGCCGTCGCGTTGAGCGAGGGGAACAGGTCGGCGCGGGAGATGCGGTACTGCGCCCGGGCGCGCTCCACGTTCAGCGCGGCGATGCGCAGGCTGCGGTTGTTCTCCAGCGCCAGCGACACGAGCTGGCGCAGGCGCTCGTCCCCGAAGACGTCCCGCCAGCCCAGGTCCGCCACGGACGGCTGCTTCGTCGAGTCCCCTGCCCCGGGATACCCGGGAGCGACGGGCGCGTCGGGCCGTTGGTACTTCGGCGCGAGCGTGCAGCCCGCCAGCAGGGCCGCGCTCGCCCAGGCCACCAGTGAACGCCTAACCATGGACCGTCCCTCCGGTCGTGGCGGCGTGCGTGGGCGCCACGGTGTCCGACTTCTTGGAGAACCTGCGCAGGATGACGACGAAGAAGACGGGCACGAGGAAGACGGCCAGCACGGTGCCGGAGAGCATGCCGCCGATGACGCCGATGCCGATGGCGTTCTGGCTCCCCGAGCCCGCGCCGCTGGCGATGGCCAGCGGCAGCACGCCGAGGATGAACGCCAGCGACGTCATGATGATGGGCCGCAGGCGCATGCGCACCGCCTCCAGGGCCGCCTCGCGCAGGCTCTTGCCCTGCTCGTGCAGGTCCTTGGCGAACTCGATGATGAGGATGGCGTTCTTCGCGGACAGGCCGATCGTCGTCAGCAGGCCGACCTGGAAGTACACGTCGTTGTTGAGCCGCCCCAGGTACGCCGCCACCAGCGCGCCGATGACGCCCAGCGGCACCACCAGCATCACCGACACCGGGATGGACCAGCTCTCGTAGAGCGCCGCGAGGCAGAGGAAGACGACGAGCAGCGACAGCGCGTAGAGCAGGGGCGCCTGGGAGCCGGACAACCGCTCCTCGTAGGACATGCCCGTCCACTCGTAGCCGATGCCGCGCGGCAGCTTCTGGATGAGCTCCTCCATGGCCGCCATGGCCTCACCGGAGCTGCGGCCGGGCGCGGCCTCGCCGAGGAGCTGCGCGGAGGGCAGCCCGTTGTAGCGGTCGAGCTGCGGCGAGCCCAGCGTCCACTCCCCCTTCGCGAAGGCGGAGAAGGGCACCATCTCCCCGCTCGCGTTGCGCACGTACCACCGGCGGATGTCCTCCGGCTGCATCCGGAACGGAGCGTCCGCCTGGAGGTAGACCTTCTTCACGCGACCCCGGTCGATGAAGTCGTTCACGTAGGCCCCGCCCCAGGCCGAGGAGAGCGTGCTGTTGATGTCCGTCAGGGACAGGCCCAGCGCAGCGGCCTTCTCCTGGTCGACGTCGACGCGGTACTGGGGCGCGTCGTCCAGGCCGTTGGGGCGCACGTTCGCCAGCGCCGGATGCTGGGACGCCATGCCCAGCAACTGGTCGCGCGCGGCGATGAGGGCCTCGTGTCCCAACCCGCCCCGGTCCTGCAACTGCAGGTCGAAGCCCGTGGCGTTCCCGAGCTCCGACACCGCCGGCGGCACGAAGGTGTAGACCATGCCCTCCTTGACCTCGACCAACATGCCCAGGGCGCGGCCCGCCACGGCGTTCGCCTTGAGCCCCGGGGCCTTGCGCTCGCTCCAGTCCTTGAGCTTGACGAACGCCATGCCCGCGTTCTGCCCACGCCCGCCGAAGCTGAAGCCGGAGATGGCCATGATGGACTCGACGGAGGCGGCCTCGTCCACCAGGTAGTGTTTCGTGACCTTGTCCATCACCGCCGTCGTCTGCTCCAGCGTCGCGTTGGGCGGCAACTGGACCATGGAGAGGACCAGCCCCTGGTCCTCGTCCGGGAGGAACGCGGAGGGCAGCCGCACGAGCAACAGGCTCATCACCGCGACGATGGCCACGTAGACCACCATCGACCGCCCCGTGCGGCCCAGGAGCACCGCCACCCACCGCTGGTAACGGCCGCTCGTCCGCTCATAGGCCCGGTTGAACAGGCCGAAGAAGCCCCGCTGGCCATGGCCATGGGTGGGCTTGAGCAACGTGGCGCACAGCGCGGGCGTCAGCGTCATGGCCACGATGACGGAGAGCACCATGGACGAGACGATGGTGATGGAGAACTGGCGGTAGATGACGCCCACGGAGCCGCCGAAGAACGCCATGGGCACGAACACGGCCGACAGCACGGACGTCACGCCGACCAGGGCGCCGGTGATCTGCCCCATCGACTTGCGCGTCGCCGCCTTCGGGGACAGGCCGTCCTCGGCCATGACGCGCTCGACGTTCTCCACGACGACGATGGCGTCGTCCACGAGCAGGCCGATGGCCAGCACCATGCCGAACATCGTCAGCGTGTTGATGCTGTACCCGGCCGCGGAGAGGACGCCGAACGTCCCCAGCAGCACCACGGGCGCGGCGATGGTGGGAATCAACGTCGCGCGGAAGTTCTGCAGGAACAGGTACATCACCAGGAACACCAGGACGATGGCCTCCAGCAGCGTCTTGATGACCTCCTCGATGGACAGCCGCACGAAGGGCGTGGTGTCCATGGGGTACGTCACCTCCAGGCCGGCCGGGAAGTACCGCGACAGCTCGTCCATGCGCGCGCGCACCGCCGCCGCCACGTCCAGCGCGTTGGCGCCGGTGGCCAGCTTGATGGCGAGCGCCGTCGCGGGCTTGCCGTTGTAGAAGCTGGCGGCCTCGAACGACTCACCCGTCAGCTCCACCCGCGCCACGTCGCGCAGGCGCACCTGGGAGCCGTCCGGGTTGACGCGCAGGAGGATCTCCCGGAACTGCTCCGGCGTCTGCAGGCGGCTCTGCGCCGTCACCGTGGCGTTGAGCTGCTGGCCCACCACGGACGGGGCTCCGCCCAACTGGCCCGCGGAGATCTGCGCGTTCTGCGCCTGGATGGCCCGCGACACGTCGTCGGGCGTGAGCTTGAAGCTGGTGAGCTTGCCCGGGTCCAACCAGATGCGCATCGCGTACTGGCCGCCGAACAACTGCACCTCGCCCACGCCGGGGACGCGGCTGAGCGCCTCCTGGATGCTCGAGGCGACGTAGTCCCCCAGGTCGTGCTCGGTCATCCCGCCGTCGGAGGAGACGAAGCCGACGATCATCAGGAAGTTGCTGACCGCCTTGTTGACGCGCAGGCCCTGCTTCTGGACCTCCATGGGCAGCAGCGCGGTGGCCGTCTGCAGCTTGTTCTGCACCTGCACCTGGGCGATGTCCGGGTCCGTCCCCGGCTCGAAGGTCAGGTTGATGCTGACGTTGCCGGCCGAGTCGCTCGACGCGGACATGTAGCGCAGGTGGTCGAGCCCGTTCATCTTCTGCTCGATGACCTGCGTGACGGTGTCCTCGAGCGTCCGCGCGGACGCGCCCGGGTAGAAGGCGCCGATGCTCACGACGGGCGGAGCGATGGCGGGGTACTGGGCCACGGGCAGGCCGCGAATCGCGAGCACGCCCCCCAGCATGATGATGATGGCGATGACCCACGCGAAGATGGGACGGTCGATGAAGAAGCGAGCCACGGTGGTTCTCTCGGTGGTGACGGGAGGCGGAACTCAGCGCGTCTGCCGCGTGACGGCGGACCCGGCGGGGACCGCGCGCACCTCGCTGCCCGGACGCACCTTCTGCAACCCCTCGACGATGACCTGGTCTCCCGCGGCCAGCCCCTCGGTGACGAGCCACTGGTCGCCCACGCTCCGGTTCGCCACGAGCACGCGGGGCTCGACCTTGTTCTGCGCCCCCACGACGAGCGCCGTCGCCCGGCCCCGGGCGTCGCGCGTGACGGCCGACTGCGGCACCAGCAGCGCGTCCGGGTCCACGCCCTCCTCCAGCCGCGCGCGCACGAACATGCCCGGCAACAGCCGCTGCCCCGGGTTGGGCACCAGCACCCGCAGCGTGAGCGAGCCGGTGGACGGCTCCACCGTCACGTCGGAGAACTGGAGCGTGCCCGGCTCCGGGCACTCGGTGCCGTCCTCGAGGAGGAGCTTCACCGTCGCGTGCGTGGCGTCCGAGCGTCGCAGCCGCCCCGCCTCCAGCTCCCGCCGCAGCCGCAGCACCTCCACGCTGGACTCGGACACGTCCACGTAGAGCGGATCCAACTGCTGCACCCGGGCCATCAACGTGGCCTGCCCCTGCTGCACGTAGGCGCCCTCGGTCACCTCCGCCCGGCCGATGCGCCCCGACACGGGCGCGGTGACCCGGGTGTAGCCCAGGTTGATCTGCGCCGACTGCACCGCCGCCTTCGCCGAAGCGACGTCCGCGACCGACACCTTCTGCGCCGCGCTGGCGTTCTCGAACTCCTGCTTGCTGATGGCCCGCGCCGCGAGCAGCTCCGTGGCGCGCTCCGCCTGCAGGCGGCTGAGCTCCAGGCTGGCCTCGGCCCGCGCGAGCGCCGCCTTCGCGCTGTCCAGCGCCGCCTGATAGGGCTGCGGGTCTATCTGGAAGAGCACCTGCCCCTCCTTCACGTCGCTGCCCTCGTCGAAGAACCGCTTGAGCACGATGCCGTTGACGCGGGCACGCACCTCCGCCACCCGGAACGCGGACGTGCGCCCCGGCAGCTCCTTGGTCAGCGACACCGGAGAGGCCGCCAACGCCACCACGCCCACCTCCACCGGCCCCGCCCCCCACGCGCCGCCCGCCGCGGCCTCCGGCTTCGCGCCACACGCCCCCAGCAACAAGGCCACGGCCCCCAGGCCGGCCACACGGGGGGTGCGCAGCAGCCAGCGGGCAGCGCTCCGCCCGGCAGCGGTCCTCACGACGAAATCGCTCTTCACCATGGCTCCTCGGCCCACGCCGGCGCGGGCCACGCCCCGGTCAGGATTCCCTCCGACACAGGCGGCGCTGAACTAAACTGTTCAGTTCAATTGGGTGGCACAAATAGGAGCGAGGTGATTTTGCGTCAAGACCAAACGGTTCAGTTCACTGGGAGCGCTGGAGGTGACATGGGGGAGCAGGCAGGAGAGAAGTCGGCGACATGAAGAAGACATCCACGGAGCTCTCGCCAGCCAAGCGAGCCCAGATTCTCGGTGGCGCCTCCCAGGTCTTCAGTGAGCTGGGGTACGAGCGGGCCAGCGTGGATCAGATCGCCGCCCGGGCCGGGGTGTCCAAGGCGACGGTCTACAACCACTTCGAGGACAAGAAGGCCCTCTTCCTCGCGTGCTTCTCCGAAGGCATCACCGCGATGGAGGACCAGTTGAACGCGCTGCTGGACACGCCCACGGGGAACCTGGAGCGGGACCTGCAACAGATTGGCGAGGCGCTACTGCGGCTCATCCTCTCGCCCGTGCTCGTCAAGCGCTACCTCGTCTTCGCGGCGCAGGCGGACCAGTTCCCCGAGCTGGGCGAGGAGCTGTTCGAACAGGGCGTGTGGTCCGGGTACCAGCGGATGGCCCGCTACCTGGAGCGGGCGAGCGCGGCGGGGGACCTGCGGTTCGATGATTCGTTGGAGGCGGCGATCGACTTCTGCTCGCTGTGCACGGGGGACTTCAGCATCCGGGTGGAGCTGGCGATGCGCGAGGGGCTGGAGGAGGCGCGGCTCCAGGCGCGCGTCTCCCGCGCGGTGCGCGTGTTCCTGAAGTGCTATCGCGCGTGAGGCACGTAACTCACCGCGCCCCCAGCGCGCGCACGGGCTGACCGCCGCTCCAGGCGAGGATGTCCTCCAGCGCCTCGCGGTAGTACACGGCGAAGTTCTCGCGGGTGGCGTAGCCCAGGTGCGGCGTGAGCACCGTGTTCGGCAGCGTCGTCAGCGGATGGCCGACGGGCAGCGGCTCCGAGGAGAAGACATCCAGTCCCGCGCCCGCGATGCGCTCCTCGCGCAGCGCCGACAGCAGGGCCTCCTCGTCCACCAGCCCCGCGCGCGAGGTGTTGACGAGGTACGCCGAGCGCTTCATCGCCCCCAGCTCCGCCGCGCCGACGACGCCCCGCGTGCCTTCGCCCAGCACCAGGTGCAGGGTGACGACGTCCGCGGAGGAGAACAGCGTGGGCTTGTCCACGAGCCGCGCGCCGCCCGCCTCGGCGCGCTCGGCCGTCAGCCGTGGGCTCCACGCCACCACGTCCATCCCGAAGGCCCGCCCCACGCGCGCCACCTGCGTGCCGAGCTTGCCCAGGCCGACGACACCCAGCCGCAGGCCCTCCACCGTCCGCGTCAGCCCCGTCTGCCAGCGCCCCTCGCGCAGCGCCCGGTCCTCCTCGGGCACCCGCTTGAGGAGCGCGAGGATGAGCGCCCACGTCAGCTCCGCCGCCGGCGCCCCCACCGCGCCCGTCCCACACACGGTGACGCCCTGGCGGCGACAGGCGTCGAGGTCGATGGCCGCGTTGCGCATCCCCGTCGTCACCAGGAGCCGCAGGTCCGGCAACCGCGCAAGGAGCGTCGCCGGGAACGCCGTGCGCTCCCGCATCGCCACGACGACGTCGAAGCCGGCCAGGGCCGCCGCCTGCGCGTCCTCCCCCGTCAGCGGCTCCCGGAAGACGTGGAGCGTGGCCCCCGGGGGCAGTCGCGACCAGTCCGCGCAGTCCCGCGCCACGCCGAGGTAGTCATCGAGTACGGCGACCTTCATGGGCGTTCCTCCCACGAGCACCTTTCCACAACCGCCCGGACGAGGCACCTCCCGACGTCCGCCGCGGGGCGTCCCATCTCCGGACGTGGCCCCGGCGTCACCGAGGCGCGGCGGCGACGCCCCCGTGGCTTCGAGGGGGGCGCCATCCCGCAGGCGCCGCGCACGCGGTGCGGGGCCGAGGCCCGTGGAGTGATATCACTCGGTGATATCGTCTCGAGGCCTCCGGCTCCGCCACCCGGGCCCGCGCCCATCGAGACGCCGCTCCATGCGTTGCATCGACGAGACCGTCTTCATGAAGCTGCTCCTGGGCGAGCTGTCCCCCCTGGAGACCACGGAGGTGGATGCCCACCTCGACACCTGCGCGTCGTGCCGCACGCTGGTGGCCGAGGGGCTGCGCGCCCAGCTGCCCCCCTCCCCGCCCGCGCCGCTCACCGGCTCGACGCCCACCGAGCCTCACGCCCCGAGCGAGGGGCGTCGCGACGACGTGGCCCTGGAGAAGGGCACGGCCGTGGGCCGCTACCTGGTGCTGGAGATGCTCGGCGCCGGTGCCATGGGCGTGGTGTACGGGGCCTACGACCCGGAGTTGGATCGACGCGTGGCGCTCAAGCTCCTGCGCACCAACGCCCTGGGCCTGGGCGTGGAGAAGGAGCGCGCCCACCTGCTGCGCGAGGCCCAGGCCATGGCCCGCGTCTCCCACCCCAACGTCATCGCCGTCTACGACGTGGGCACCTTCGGCCAGCACGTGTTCCTCGCCATGGAGCGCGTGGAGGCCCAGACGTTGGGGGATTGGATGAAGGCCGCCCCCCGCCCGTGGCGCACCGTGCTCGACCGCTTCCTCGAGGCGGGCCAGGGCCTGGCGGCGGCGCACGCCGCGGGGGTCGTCCACGGCGACTTCAAGCCGGAGAACGTCCTGCTGGACAAGGACGACCAGGTCCACGTCACGGACTTCGGCCTCGCGCGGCTGGGCGCGACCTCCGAGGACGCGAGCGCCACGGCCACCGCGGCGGGACAGGCGCAGACCCGCGGACTGGACCGCTCGGTGCGCGGCGGCACGCCGGCCTACATGGCGCCGGAGCAGTTGCTCGGCACGACGCGGGCGGGCCCCGCGGGGGACCAGTACTCCTTCTGCGTCGCGCTCCACGAAGCGCTCTACGGGCTCCGCCCGTTCGACGGAGGCACCCTCGCCGCGCTGACCGCGCAGGTGGCCGTGGGGGACGTGCCGCCGGCGCCCACCGGGACCCGCGTGCCGCCCTGGGTGCGGAGGGTGCTCCTGCGGGGGCTCGCGCGCCGCCCCGAGGACCGCTTCCCGTCGCTGGAGGCCCTGCTCGACGCGCTCCAGAAGGACCCGATGGCGCGCTGGCGCCGCGCGCTCCAGCTCTCCATCGCGGTGACGGTGCTCATCGCCGCCGTGGGCCTGACGCACGCGGTGCACACCAGCGGCGCCCGGGCCTGCGCGGGGGCGCACGAGGAGGTGGCCAACATCTGGGGTCCCTCGCAGCAGTCCGTCATCCACGCCGCCTTCATGGCCACGCGCCGGCCCTACGCCTCCGCGGCCTGGGAGCAGGTCCGCCGGGAGCTGGACGCCTACACCGCCGCGTGGGCCACCACGCGGGTCGCCACCTGCGAGGCGACGCGCGTGCGCGGAGAGCAGTCCGAGGACGTCCTCGCCTGGCGCATGCGCTGCCTGGACAACCGGCTCGCGGACGTGGCCGCGCTGGCGAGCGTGCTGGCCCAGGCCGACGCGCGCATGGTGGACGAGGCCCACCGCACCGCCCGCACCCTCCCCTCGCTGGCCTCGTGCTCCGAGGAGCTGGCGCCGGGCGTCAGCCCCCCACCGCTCGACGCCGACGGACAGCGCCGGCACACGGAGCTGCGCGACAAGCTGTCGCGGGGCCGCGCGCTCCTGGCCACCGGCCGCTACGCGGAAGGGGTGACGCTGCTGGAGCCCGTCGTCAACGACACCAGCAAGTCCGGCAACCGCTACGACACCGCGGAGGGCGCGCTGCTCCTGGGGGAGCTGCGCGAGGGCGCGGGCGACTGGCGCGGGGCGGAGAGCGCCCTCTTCGAGGCCGTCAACGCGGCGGAGGCCACGCGGCAGGACTCCGTCGCCGCGCGGGCGTGGACGCTGCTGGTGCGCGTGACGGCCGTGGGGCTGGACGAATACGCGCTGGCCGCGCGCTGGAAGGACCGGGCCACCGCCGCCATCGAGCGCCTGGGGGCGGGCAACGAGCTCATCCGCATCCAGCTCCTCACCCACGCGGGCACGGTGCTGCGCAAACAGCGCCACTACGAAGAGGCCGTGGCGCAGCAGGCGCAGGCGCTCGTCCTGGCGGAGAGCACCTTCGGACCGGACAGCCTGGAGGCCGCCAGCGTGCACGAGGCGCTGGGCGCCACCCACTGGAGCCGGAACGCGCTGCCGGAGGCGCGGGCCCACCTGGAGCGCGCCATCACCGTCACCCGCGAGGCCCTGGGCGCCGAGCACCCGGAGGCCGCGCGGGTGCGGCAGGCCCTGGGGCCGGTGCTCCGGGAGATGCACGAGTGGAAGGCCGCGGAGCAGCTCGCGCGCGAGGTGCTCGCCGTGTTCGAGCGCACGCTCGGCCCCGAGCACCCGCGCGTCTACGACGTCCTCAACGACCTGGCCACGGCGCTCATGGAGGGAGGCCGCATGGACGACGCCTACCCGCTGTTCGAGCGGGCGCTCGCCATCGCGGCGAAGACGGACGGCGCGCAGAGCGTGGGCGCGGCCATCCTCCACAGCAACCTGGCCAGCCTCAACTTCATGAAGAAGCAGTTCGGCCTGGCCCTGGAGCAGTACCAGCGGAGCCTCGCCATCCGGGAGAAGCTGCACGGCCCCAAGTCCCCGGAGCTGGTCCCCCTGCTGCGGATGATCGGCCGCGTCCACCAGCGCGAGGAGGAGTACCCGGAGGCGCTCCCCTACATGCAGCGGGCGGTCGACATCCTGATGCAGGAGTCCGAGGACTCCACCGGCCACTGGACCTACGCCCTGTCGGACCTGGGCGGGCTCTACCTGCGGCTGGACCGCCCGCGGGACGCGCTGGGGGTGCTGGAGCGCGCCGACGCGGGCTGGGACAAGGCGGAGCCCGTCTCCGCCAACACCACGACCCTCATCCGCTTCAACCTGGCGCGCGCGCTGTGGGACGCCAACACGGACCGCACCCGGGCCGTCCGGCTGGCCCTGGAGGCCCGGGCGATGGCGGCCCGGGAGGCGTCCGACACCAGCGGGAACCTCGCCCGCATCGACGCCTGGCTCCAGGAGCGTCACGTCCGCTGACGCGACGCCCCCGGAGGGACGACGGGACGGCGGACCTCAGCCGCAGGTCAGCCAGCGGCAGGTGTTCGACAGGCACTCACGCGCGCTGGCGCACAATTCGCCCTTGGGCTTCTTCGGCTGGCACTTGCCGGCGTTCAGGCCCCAGCCGCAGTACTGGCTGGTGGAGCAGTCCGTGTCCACCGAGCACTGGCAGGTGCCGGTGGCGTTGCCGCAGGAGTCCGTCGCCGAGCAGGTGCCCTTCGCGCACTCCTGGGCGAAGCGGCAGGTGTCGCCCACCAGCTTCGAGGCCGGCGCGTAGGACTTGCCGCAGATCTTCGGATAGGCCGCCTCGCGGGTCGCCTTCTCCACGTACGCCGCCACGCCCGAGGTGTCGATGTCCGCCGCCGCGTCCGCCATGCCCGCGCGGGTGGAGTTGGCGCGCTCCCACATGCGGATGAAGTTCTCCGAGGAGCCCTCCAGCCCCGTGGTGTTGACGCCGAGCTGCTTGAGGTCGCGCACCACGTCCGGCAACAGGCCCACGTGGGCCAGGCCGAACTCGTCGAAGTCGGTGCCCAGGCGCGGCGGGCCGGAGACGCGCTGCTGGTTCATCTGCGCGTCCGCCTCCGCCTTGAAGCCCGCCGAGCACGCGCCGTTGTTGCCGAAGCGCGGGCGCGTCTGCTGGATGAAGCCGTTGAGGTCCGCGCCGAAGCCCATGTTGACCTTGAGGCCCTGGCGGCCGAACTCGTAGGCCTGCGCCAGCGAGCGCGTGGAGCCCTGGCAGTTGTTGGCCACCGGGGTGCGCGTGTAGGTGAGCGTCTCGTCGTGCGCGGTGCGCAGGCCGAACATGCCGCCCGTCTGGCGCAGGTAGCGGACGATCCACGCCGGCGTCGTCTTCTCGTTGGCGGCCAGCGCCGGGTTCATCACCTCGCGGAAGTGGCCGTGGGAGACGTAGAGCGGGTAGTACGTGCGCGCCTGGGAGATGGCGAAGGTGTCCTGCACGCTGCGCTCGGACATGTGCGCCACGTCGATGAGCATGCCCTTGTTCATCAGCTCACCCACCAGCGCCTTGCCCTCCGCCGTCAGGCCCTTCACGTTCTTGCAGTTGGCGTCCACGTCGAAGCCCAGGGTGAAGCCGTCCCCGGTGAGGCCGCAGTCGGTGTCCACGTGGCAGTTCTCCAGGAACTGCGCCGCGTGGAAGATGAAGTTGTGCGGCGCCGCGCCGCCGAAGCGGTTGTCCAGCTGGTGCACCGGCTGGATGGAGCGCACCCCCAGGCCGTGGTAGCGGTTGAGCTCCGCCTGCCAGTCCTTGCTGCCGAACAGCTTGCTCGCCTCGATGGAGAGCACCATCGCCAGCTTGCCGGAGGCGATGATCTGCCGCGCGTGCGCGGGCGACAGGGCGATCTCCGCCCAGCTCGTGCGCGCGTCGAAGTCCCGCGCCATCTGGAGCTGCACGTCCACGTCCGCCATCTCGTCACAGGCGCGCTTGAGGTTCTGGTACGGCAGGACCTTGCAGAGGAACTCGTTGCTCACCAGGGAGATGGTGACGAGCGACATGCCACCCTGGTGCGCCTTCTGCAGCCAGCCCTCCCACGACTGCTGGTGGGCAATCGTGTCCCAGCGCGGCCACTGGGTGGGCACCGCCATGCGCCCCAGGTGAATGCCGGTGTCGCCCTCGGTGCCTTCGATCTTCCCGATGAACTCCGAGCCCACCGCCCCGCCCAGGCCGAACAGCTGCGCGAGCACCGGGACGCTGGAGAGGTTCACCCCGCCCGTGCTGGGACACAAGTTGAGCATCCCGCTCAGGTCCATGCGGACCCGCGCGTGGTCGCTCTCCGGGAGTCCGCCGTCACAGCTCACCAGCGTGCCGGTGTGGCTGCCGTGGAACCAGCCACCACCGAAGGCCTCCTCCGCGAACATGTGGTGGTGCATCTCCGCGAAGCCCGTCGCGAGCGGCTGCGCCGCCTCCGCGGTGGGGGCGGCCTCCGGCGCCACCTCCGTTTCGTCCACCGGCTGACAACCCTGGCTCAGCGCCAGCGCGGACACGAGGGAAATGCCCAGCAAACGTCGTGAGCCCAAGCCGATACGTCGCTTCTGCATGCGATGCACCTCTCCACAACCAAAGGGGGGCACCGGGACTACCAGCAACTGCGTTACAAACTCAAATCCTCCGCGCCCGTCATTCGAGACGCAGCGCGCCATGTTTCGATGGATGTCTCAGGGGCCGTCTCGTCTTGGACGTCACCGCGGGGCGGGTGAAACCTGACGCCCCTGGGGGCGCCCGCGCGCGCCGGACTCCCACTCCTCCCAGAGGTTGAAGGACTTCATCTGCTGGAGCAGGTCGGTGGCGCGCATGAGGGCGTCCACCTCCGCCCGGCCCTGGCGGGGCAGCCGCGTGTCCATGGTGGCGAAGCCCCACGCCAGCGCGACGACGACGGCGGCGTTGCCGCGCAGGGTCCGGGCGTCGCACTGCTCGAACTCGTCCGAGCGCGCGTGATAGTTGGGGCCGTAGGTGGCCGGCTCCTGGTTGGCGATGAGGTTGGCGACCCCCTGCAGCATGAAGTCGAGGTTGTCGGTCCCCACCACGGGGACGTCCACCTGGGTGAACGGCCCCAGGCCCGCGGCCGGCGCGAGCGCCTGGTCCACCAGCGGCACCAGCGGGGGACGGCCGTTGGTGAAGAAGCCGGTGATGCGCCCGCAGCCGATGTCCACCGACAGCGCCATGACGTGCCCGTCCAGCTCCGCGGCGTGCGAGGCGACGTAGCCCGCGGAGCCGTACAGGCCCTGCTCCTCGCCGTTCCACAGGGCGAAGCGCAGGGTGCGCGCGGGGACCAGCCCCAGCCGTTTCATCTGCCGGGCCAGGTCGATGAGCATCGCCACGTTGGCGCCGTTGTCGAGCGCGCCGCCGCCCAGGTCCCAGCTGTCCAGGTGCGCGCCCAGCACCACCACCTCGTCCGGCTTCGTGGCGCCGCGAATCTCTCCGATGACGTTGTGCGCCTCGTAGGGGCCGCCCGTCTTCAACTCCAGCGTGGCGTCGAGCGTGAGCGCCTTGCCGGCGCGCAGCAACCGCTGGGCGCGCCGCGCGCCGTCGCGCTCCATCACCAGCATGGGCCGGGTGTTCTTGGGGCCCGTGGACACGTTGTGCCGGTAGAGCTGGTTGCCGGGGCGGCTGCCCATGTAGACGACGCCCGCGGCTCCGGCGGCCACCGCGCGCGCCTCGATTCCCACCGACTCGTTGTACTCGCGGAACAGGCCGTCCACGTCCCGCAGCTCGTCCGTCTCCACCAGCACGAACGCGCCCCGCGCCTTCGCCCCCACCCGCGAGAAGTCCACCTCCGCGCCGCGCCCCACGTCGACGAGCGGCGCGGACTGGCCGCCCTTGGGCGTCGCGACGGAGAAGGGCATGGCCGCGACGCGAGGCGAGAAGCGCACGCCCTGCCCCTGCACCGTCGCGCGCGCCGCCTCCTCCAACCAGAGCGCGGGCATCCGGAAGGGCTCCGCCCGGGCAGGGATGCCCGCGGCGCGGAAGCGCTCGAGCGCCCACTCCACCGCGCGGCGATTGGCGTCCGAGCCCGTCGCCCGCCCGCCCACCTCGTCCACCAGTGAGCGCAGGTCCTCCAGCATGGGCGTGCCCCCCAGCACGCTCCCCATCAACAGCGCGGCCTCGCGCGCTCGCGTCTCGGCGGAGGGCTCCTTCGCCCGCGCGGGGGCGGGAAGGGCCAGGGACAGCGACAGCACGGCGGCGCTCCAGGACAGACGGGAAGAGGGCATGGGGCCGAGCATTCCCAACCCCCCTCCCCTCCTTCAAGTCGCGCGGCGCCATGTCCGTGGCCCCGGGCGGGCCCCGGAGCGGCGCACCCCACGCCGCCCCCTCGACAGGCTGGCTCCCCGCCCGCCACGGCGATGCGCACCCTCAACAGCGGGTGTCCTGCGCCCGGAGCACGAGGCAGGCACCGCCCCCCGGGAACCCCTCCTGGGCGGGAGTGGTCGGGAGCCCCATGCACACGACAGGCGCCAGCATGACGCAGGAAGACGCCATCGAGGGGTTCTCGTCCGCGCAGGTCCAGGCCGTCCTCGAGACGCTGGTCGGTTCGGCGCCCATCGGCCTGGCCTTCCTGGACCGCGAGCTGCGCTACATCCACATCAACGAGTTCCTGGCGGAGATGAACGGCATCCCCCGCCTGGCGCACCTGGGCCGGAAGGTCTCCGAAATCGTCCCCGACCTGTGGCCCGTCGTGGCGCCGTGCTACCGCCAGGTGCTGGAGGACGGCGTGGCCGTGCGCAACCTGGAGATCTCCGGCACCACGGCGAAGGCCGCGGGGGAGACCCGCTACTTCCTCACCAACTACTTCCCCATCCGCAACGCCGCCGGCGAGGTCCAGGGCGTCGGCCTGACGGTGACGGAGACGACGGAGCAGAAGCGGGCCCAACGGGCGCTGCGCGTCAACGAGCAGCGCTACCGCTCCCTCATCGAGGCCGCCTCCCAGACGGTGTGGACGACGGACCCCCGGGGACAGTTGCTGGAGCCCGCGTCCCGGTGGATGGCCTTCACCGGCCAGTCCCGGGGAGCCCACCTCGGCCTGGGCTGGCTCGACGCCATCCACCCCGCGGACCGCGCGCGCTTCGTCACCGAGTGGCGCGCCACGCTGGAGACGCGCACCCCCTACCGGGGCGAGCTTCGCCTGCAACACCGGGACGGGGCCTGGCGGGACGTCGTCGTCCGGGGCGTCCCGGTGCTCGACGACGACGGCATCGTCCGCGAGTGGGTGGCCACCGCCGAGGACGTCTCCGTGCACCGGGCCGCCGAGCGCGAGCTGCGGCAGACGACCCAGGCCCTGGCGGCGAGCCAGGAGCGCTACCGAACCTTCGTCGCGCAGAGCACGGAGGGCATCTGGCGCATGGAGGTGGACCCGCCACTCGACACGCATCTGCCGGAGACCGAGCAGGTGGACGCGCTCATCGCGCGGGGCCGCATCGCGGAGACCAACGAGGTCATGGCCGCCATGACGGGCTTCGACTCCGCGCGGGACATGGTGGGCAGCACGCTGCGCCAGTTGCTCGACCGGACCACGGACATCCAGGGGATGAGCGTGCGCGCGTTCATCCGCGACGGCTACCGCGCCGTGGACGTCGAGACGCGACAGCCGGACCGCGACGGCATCATGCGCGTGCGCCTGGCCAACTTCGTCGGAATCATCGAGAACGGGCAACTGCTGCGCATCTGGGGGACGCAGCGGGACATCACCGAGCAGACCCAGGCCAAGGAGGCCCTGGAGATCAGCCGGGCCCAGGCCCGCCAGCGGGAGCAGCAGCTGCGCATCATCACCGACGCGCTCCCCGCCCTGGTCGCCTACGTCGACAGGGACGAGCGCATCGTCTTCTGCAACCGCGCCTCCGAGACCTGGTTCGGCGTCCCGCCCCAGGACCTGGTCGGCAGGACGGTGCGCGAGGCCGGGGGCGAGGCCTTCCAGTCGCTCTTCCGCGACTGGCTGCGCCGGGCCCTGGCCGGAGAGCACGCCACCCACGAGACGGCGCTCACCCTGAAGGACCAGCGACAGCTCCACGTCCAGTCCACGTTCGTGCCCTACCGGGAGGGACACGGCCAGGTGCAGGGCTGCGTGGTGCTCGTCAACGACATCACGGACCGCAAGCGCACGGAGGCCGAGGTCGAGGCCCAGCGGGCGCGCCTCTACGACGTGCTGATGAACGCCCCGGCCTCCATCGCCATCCTCACCGGCCCCGAGCAGACGTTCTCCCTGGTCAACCCCGTCTACCGGCGGATGTCCGGCGGCGTGGACCTCCGGGGCATGTCCCTGCTCGCCCTCGCGCGCCAGAGCGCCCGGGCGCGGGACTACTCCGAGGAGCTGGCGCACGTCTACGCCACGGGCCACGGGAAGACCGCCACGGAGCAGCCCCTCCTCGTGGACCACGAGGGCGGCGCGGTCGACCAGCGCTACTTCAACATCGTCTACCAGCCCCTGCGCGACGCCCGGGGCGAGGTGGACTCCGTGCTCTCCTTCGCGCTGGACGTGACGGAGCAGGTCCGCGCGCGGCAGAAGGCGGAGGAGCTGGCGGCGCACCTGCGCAGCCAGCAGAGCTGGCTGGAGGCGGTGCTGGATTTGACGCCCATCCCGCTCGTCCTCGTGGAGCCGGGCAGCGGCCGGGCCCTGTTCGCCAACCAGGCCTCCCACCAGCTTGCCGGTGGACACTTCCCGCTCGACGTCCCGGTGCAGCGGTACGACACCGCCTACAGCGTGGTGGACGAGGGCGGGCAGCCCATGCGCAACGAGCGGACGCCCGGTGCCCGCGCGGCCCAGGGCGAGGCCTTGCGCCGGGTGCCGGGGACGTGGATGACGCTGCTGGGACGCCGCGAGGTGCTCGTCGACTCCGAACAGCTCCCGGCGATGCACGGCCACCCCTCCACCGTCGTGCTCGCCATCCAGGACGTCACGCAGTTGAAGGAGATCGAGGTCCAGCTCCAGGAGGCCGTGCGGCTGCGCGACGAGTTCCTCACCGTCGCCTCGCACGAGCTGAAGACGCCGCTGACGCCGCTCCAGATCAAGCTGCAGGGCCTGGCGCGAGCGGCGATGGGGTCGACCTCCGAGGGACAGCTACGACAGCGGGTGCTGCACACCGCGCAGAACACGTCGCTCCAGGTGCGCAAGCTCACCGCCCTCATCAACGACCTGCTGGACGTCACGCAGCTCACCGGCGCCCCCCTGCCGCTCGAGCTGGGAGACGTGGACCTGTCCGAGGTCGTGCGCGAGGTGGCGCGGCAGTTCCGCACGCCGGCCTCGCAGGCCGGCAGCGAGCTGGTCATCCAATCGCCGGGCCCGGTGGTGGGGCGCTGGGATGGACGCAGGCTGGAGCAGGTGGTGCGGGGCCTGGTGTCCAACGCCATCAAGTACGGCGCCGGGGAGCCCGTGGTGCTGAGGGTGGAGAAGGAGTCCGGAATGGGGCGACTCACCGTGCGGGACCGGGGAATCGGCATCGCGAAGCAGGACCTGGGCCGCATCTTCGACAAGTTCGGGCGCGCCGTCTCGGCCCGCAACTATGGCGGCCTGGGCCTGGGCCTGTTCCTCAGCCGCCGCATCGTCGAGGCCCACCAGGGCACCATCCGCGTGGAGAGCCGTCAGGGGCAAGGCGCGTCGTTCATCGTCGAGCTGCCGCTCTCCGGCCCCGAGCTCCAGCCGCCCCAAGCCGTGCATTGAGCGGCGGGGGCCCGCCCACGAGGGCTGCGGGCATGAGACGTCGTGGAGAATGACGTCGCTCACCCTCCAGGACACTCACGGCTGCCTGCCCCCACAGCATCTTCGCGGCTGTGCGTGGCGAGCCGTTCGTGCGGTGGCTGGGAGTGTGGGTGCTGTTGCTCGGCGGCGAGGCAACGGCGGGCCCCTTCACGCGTGAGCCCTACCTGCAGAACGTCACGCGGGACCGGGCGCTCATCGTCTTCAACGTGAGGCGGCCCTGCGCCGCGACGCTGCGCCTGGGGCGGACCGGAGAGGCCCTGGAGAGCGTGCCCACCAGCGAAGGCCCGCGGACACAGCACGTGCTCGCGGTGAAGGACCTGCAGGCGAACACCGCCTATGACTACGTCGTCGAGGCCTGCGGGGCCTCGCTCGGCCCGTTCACGTTCCGGACGGCGCCGGGGCCCGGGGACGCGGTGCACTTCATCGCCGTGGGTGACTCCGGGACGGGAGGCGCCATGCAGATGCGCGTGGCCGAGGCCATGACGGACGCGGCCCCCCAGTTGTTCCTCGCCTTGGGCGACAACGCCTATTCGTCCGGCACCCACGCGGAGTTCCAGAGCCGGTTCTTCGCGCCGCTGGCGGAGCTGCTGCGCGGCGCCCCCGCCTTCGCCACCCCGGGCAATCACGAATACCTGACGGACCGCGGGCAGCCCTACTTCGACAACTTCCATCTCCCCACGAACAACGACCAGGACACGGAGCGCTACTACTCGTTCGACTGGGGGGATGCCCACATCGTCTCGCTCGACACGAACTGCGCCATGGGACTCGCGGGCGGCGCATGTTCTCCCAAGGAACAGCGGGAGTGGCTCGTCGAGGACCTCCGCGCGAGCCAGGCCCGTTGGAAGCTGGTCATGATGCACCACCCGCCCTGGTCCAGCGGGGGCCACGGCATCGACACCCAGTTCCGGGAGACCTTCGCGCCACTCTTCGAACAAGGGGACGTGGACCTGGTGCTGACCGGGCACGACCACGACTACGAGCGGACGTTCCCCCTGGTGGGCGAGAGCGTCGCCCCCAAGGGGAAGCGGGGCGTCACGTATGTCGTGGTGGGAACGGGAGGCGCCGTGCTGCGCAAGTTCCCGAACCCGCTGCCCCGGTGGACCGCGGTGCGCAGCGACAAGGACTATGGCTTCCTCGACGTCCGCATCCACCAGGACGTCCTCACGGCGAGGCTGGTGACACCGGATGGGGGCGTCGCCGACGAGTTCGTCCTCTCGAAGCGGGTCGCCTTGACGCTCGCCGTGGCGACCAGCCCCTTGAAGGGGTTCGCCCCGCTGACCGTGTCGTTCACCGCGGCCCCCAGCCACGAGGGCGCGAGCATCGAGTGGCGCCTGGGCAAGGAGGACGTCGTCGGCACCGGGATGGACCACACGCAGGTGTTCCCGTCCCCCGGCGTCTTCGAGGTCCACGCCCGCGCGGTCCTGGGCTACTCCCAAGCGGAGAAGCGACTCCTCGTCGAGGTCGAGGCCCCCCCCACCCCACCGGCTCCTCCGCCCTCCAACCCCACCCAGCCCGCTCCACCGCGGCCCCCGGTCGCCGAGCAGGTGCCGCTGGAGCACCTCCAGGAGACGACGGGCCCGCTCTCTTCCGGTGGTTGCAGTGGGCTCGCCGCCGCCCCGCTCCTGCTGACGCTCCTGGGGCTCCACTTCGCGAAGAGGCGTGGAGAACGGGAGCGTCGCGCGCGTCCGCCCGCTATGAAGCCTTGAGGGAGTCCTGCGAGGCGGGCGGAGACACTTCGCCAGGGCCCGTCTCCCGCGACGCCGCGCCGCGCCCGAAGCGCAGGTACAGCGCGGGGACGAGCAAGACGTTGAGGACCGCGGACGAGAAGAGTCCGCCCAGGATGACCACGGCCATGGGGTGTTCGATCTCCTGCCCGGGCTTCAGGCCACCGACGACGAGCGGCACCAGCGCCAGGGCCGTCGTCAGGGTCGTCATCGCCATGGGCTGGAGCCGCTCCAGCGTCCCCTGGAGCACCAGCTCGCGTCCGAAGGGCACGCCTTCCACCTCCTCCAGGTGCCGGTAGTGGCTGACCAGCAGGATGCCGTTCCGCGCCGCCACGCCGAGCACCGTGACGAAGCCCACCAGGGAACCCAGTGACACCACGCCGCCCGTGAGCAGGACCCCCACCAGCCCTCCCACCAACGCGAAGGGCAGCGTCCCCAGCGTGAAGACCACCAGCCGGTAGGACTGGAAGTCGAGGTAGAGCACCAGGGCGATGCCCAGCACGGCCAGCAGCGACAAGGCGATCAACCGCGTGCGGGCCTCCTGCCGCTCCGCGTACTCCCCCAGGACCCGCGCGTAGTGGCCGGCGGGCCACTCCACGCTCGACACCACCGCCTGGATGTCGCTCACGACCGCCCCCAGGGCCCGGCCCCTCGCGTCGCACGTGACGTCCAGGCGGCGTGACGCCCCCTCGTGCTGAACGATGTTGGGCACGGAGGCCATCTCCACGCGCGAGACATCGCCGAGCCGGACCGGTGCCCCCGAGGGCGTCATCAGGCGCAGCTCCTTGACCGCCGCCACGTCGTGGCGCAGGGAGTCGCTGCCCCAGACGACGACGTCGATGGTGCGCTCCTCGACATAGACCTCGCCGACCTTGGTGCCCTGGAGCAGGGTGCTCGCCGCTCGCCGCACGTCCCCCGGCGTCAGCCCCAGTCGCCGCCCCGCCTCGGGGTCCAGCCGCACCTGGAGCTGGGGCACCAGCACCTGCGGCTCCACCTTGAGGTTCACCACACCGGGGATGGCCCGGAGCCTGGACTCCAGCTCCCCCGCCTTGGCGCGCAGCGCGTCCAGGTCCGGCCCGTAGGCGCGCACGACGATGGAGCCGCTGGCGCCGCTCAGGACCTCCTTGATGCGCTCCTGGAGGTACGTCTGGACGTCGCGGTAGAGGCCCGGGTAGCCCTCCACCACTTCGTTGATGCGCCGCACCGTCGCGGCGTAGTCGTCCGCGCCGTCCAGGCTGATCCACAGCTCCGCGAAGTTGGGGCCCACCACCTCGTCTGCCACCTCCGCCCGGCCGATGTGCGCGCCGAAGTGCTTCACGCCCGGGATGGCGCGCAGCTCCGCGCTGGCGCGCAGGGCCGTGCGCAGGACCGCGTCGCCGGACGTGCCGGGCTTGGCCACCCAGTGCATGAGGAAGTCCGTCTCCTGGAAGTGGGGCAGGAAGCCCTCGCCCAGGAGGGCCGCCAGGGCCATGCCCGCCACGAGCACCCCCACGACGCTCCGGACCGCCACCCGCGGCCGGTCCAGCACCCACCCCACCAGCGGGCCCATCCGTCCGCGCAGCCACGTCCCCAGCCGCGGCGCCTTCTCCTCCCGGTGCGTCAGGAACAGCAGGCACAGCACGGGCGTCACCGTGAGCGCGACCACCATCGACGCGAACACCGCGAGCACGTACGCCACGGCGAGCGGGCGGAAGAACGCGCCGCTCACGCCCTCCAGGAAGAACACGGGGAGGAACACGAGGATGACGATGACCGTGGCGTAGACGACGGCGCTGCGCACCTCGAGCGAGGCATCCAGGACCACCTGGAACGCGGAGCGCGCCCCCCCGAGCCGGCGATTCTCCTCCAGGCGCCGCTGGACGTTCTCCACGTCGATGATGGCGTCGTCCACCACCTCGCCCAGCGCGAGCACCAGGCCGGCCAGCACCATGGTGTCGATGGTCGCCCCCACCATGCGCAGGGCGACGATGGCGCCCACCAGCGACAACGGGATGGCCACGATGCTGATGGCCGCCGTCCGCCAGTTCTGGAGGAAGGCGAACAGCACGACGACGACCATCACACAGCCCAGCAGCACCGCGTGCCGGAGGTTGCCCAGCGCGGTCTCGATGAAGGTGGCGGGACGGAAGATGCCCGGCACGATGGTGACCCCTTGGAGCGCGGGGCGGAGCTGCTCGAGGACCGCCTCGACCTGCTCGGTCACCTCCAGCGTGTTCCCCCAGGGCTGCTTCTCCACGATGAGCAGGATGCCGGCCTCGTCATCGACGATGCCCTCGCCAATCGGCGGCGGGTGCCCCTCCTCCACCGTGGCCACGTCCGCGAGCCGGATCGACGCCCCGTTGCGGAAGGCGACGGGGACCTCCTTCAGCGTCTCCAGTGACGCGGCGCTCGTGAGGCTGACGGCCAGCCGCTGGTTCGGCGTGTCGACGAAGCCACCGGACGCCGGCGCGCTCGCGTCGCCCGCCGCGCGTAGCACGTCCTCCAGGCGGATGTTGGCGGCCCGCAGCCGCTCGGGGTCGACCTTCACCTGGAACTGGCGGTCACGCTGGCCCCAGATGGCGACGTTGGCCACCCCTGCGATTCCCATCAACCGGGGTCGGATGGTCCACCGCGCCACGTCCGAGAGCGCCATGCGGTCGAGCGAGTCCGAGCGCAGGCCCACCTTGAGCACGCGGCTCGTCGCGGACACGGGCGACAACATCACCGGCGGTCTCGCGGCGGCGGGGAGCGTGGGGGCCACCCGGGCCAGCCGCTCCTGCACCAGTTGCCGCGCGCGGAACAGGTCCGCCCCCCGCTCGAAGATGAGCACCACGGAGGAGAGGCCCATCACGGACTTGGACCGGAGCGTCGCGAGCGCGGGCACGCCCGCGAGCCCGTTCTCCAGGGGCGTGGTGACCAGGCTCTCCACCTCCAGGCTGGAGAGGCCGGGCACCTCCGTCTGGATCTCCACCAGCGGCGGCGCGAACTCCGGGAAGACGTCCACCGGCATGCCGCGCAGGCTCGTGTAGCCGAGCACGAGGAGCAGCACCGAGGCCGCGATGGGGACGAGTCGGAAATGAAGACAGGCTGAGATGAGCTTGCGCATGTCGAGGAGAGGGCTCCGTCAGTGGCCAGCGCCGAATTCCGTTCCGAACAGCTCCGCGGCCCCCGTCACCACGACGGGGGTCCCCACGGAAGGGCCTCGGGCCAGCAGCAACTCCGTCCCCTCCAGCCGCAACACGTCGACACGGCTGCGGGCATAGACGTGCTCCTGCTGACGCACGTAGACCCAGGCACCGCCCAGCGCGTCGTAGACGACGGACGACGACGGGACGGCGAGGACCTCCTGCGCGTCACCGGAGGTCAGCGAGACGCCGACCCGCTGGCCCGGAGCGAAGCGCGCGGACGCGGGCAGTTCGTAGAAGACGTCCACCGTGGCGGACGTCGGGTCGGCGGCGGGAGGCCCCGACACCGGCAGCGCCTCCACCCCCGTGTCCTTGCCCGACAAGAGCCCGTGGATGCGGACCGGCGCGTCCGACTTCAAGCGGGCCGCCTCGTCGACGAAGAGCGGGACGCGCACCCAGTTCGCGCTGACGCCCACCACCTCGAAGAGCGTCGCACCGGCCGCGAGGGATTGACCGGGCGCGACCGCGACCTGCCGGAGCACCCCGTCACGGGGAACGCGCACCTGCAGGCTGACGTCCGCCTCGAGGGGCGAGCGGCCCACCATCTCCAGTCGAGAGCGCGCGGCCTGGAGCTCCGCCTGGGCCACGGCATGGTCCGCCCGCGCCTCCTCGACGGCGCGCTCGGTGCCGGCCCCGTCCTTCAACACGCGCTCGGCGCGGGCGAGCCGGGCCGCCGCCGCCTCTTCCCGCGCCAGGGCGGAGTCCACCGCGCGCTGCGCCTGGGCGCGCAGGTCCCGGTCCACCGCCGCGAGCGGCACCAACCGCAACAGGACCTCTCCCCGCTTCACCGCGGCGCCGGCGCGCAGGGACTCGGGCGGCCCCACCAGGGTGACGACACCCGCGACGGGGGCGGTCACCACCAGCGCGTTGCCGGAGGGCACGACGACCTCGCCGCCGAGCACGTGCTTGCGCTCCGCGCGCTGCGCCCGGACCGGCTGGACTTGCAGGTCCAGCCGCGCCTCCGCCTCCGGGCGGAGCGTCACGGTCGCCAGCGAGGACTCGGGCACGTGCGCGCTCACCGTCGCCGGAGGAGGAGGCGCCGCGGGCTTCCCGCCCTCACAGGCGAGGAGCGCGGCGACGAGACAAGAGCTGAACAGGCGACGAAGAGGACTACTCATGGGCCACTCCTTGTTTGCCCAGGCTGCGGTCCAGCTGAGCGAGTGCGCGGCGGAGGTCCGCCTCGATGTCGAGCGCCCGCAGTCGCGCGCCCGCGAGGCGGCGAAGGGCGTCCAGCACCGGGAGGTAGGACAGGTCACCCGCGTCGAAGGCCTTCTGCGCGCCTTCGCTCGCCGCGGTGAACGCGGGAAGGATGTTGGACTGGAACGCGGCGAAGGAATCCGAAGCCTGGAGCGCCTGCTCCCGGGCCAGGAAGACCTCGGTCGACACCTGCTGGCGCAGCAGGACGTAGCGAGAGGAGGCGCGCAGCAGCTCCGCCTCCGCCCGCCCGATGCCGCCCGGGTTCCAGTTGAAGATCGGAAGCTCGACCTGCGCGCCCGGCACCCAGAGCGCCTGGGGCTTCCCGCTGGAGGACGTCGAGGGCTTGGTGTCCAGCCGCGCGAACAACTGGAGGATGCGCGACTTCTCCCAGCCCAGCCGGCCCCCCGCCGCCTCGATGCCCAGCTCGGCAGCGCGCACGTCCGGCCTCGCGGCCAGGGCCAGCTCCACCAGGGCCTGGACCGGCCGCAACGGCCGCGCGTCCCACGGCTCCGCGACGGGGTGGGCCTGCGCGAACAACGGGCTCTGGACCACGCCCATCAGCAGCCGCAGTCGCTCCCGGGCCAACGCCACGTCCGTCCGGGCGCGACGGGCGCTGTCCTCCGCGGTCCACGCCTCCGCGCGCAACGCCTCGACCTCGACCCGGCTCGCGTCGCCCGCCGCGAAGCGGGCATCGACCAGTTCGACGGTCCGGGTCCACAACGCCTGGAGTTCATCGAGGGCCTGGAGACGGCGCTCCGCGAGCACCCAGTCCGCGTGGGCCACGCGGACGTCCCGCGCGAGGTCCAGTCCGTTCTGGACCAGCCCGCGCGCGACCTGCTCGACCTGGAGCTTCGCGGCGGCGACCCTCGAGGGGCGCTGCCAGAGGGAGACGAGCGGCAGCAGCAGCGAGCTCTCGATCGTCCGGGGCCCCACGGGCAGCAGCAGGGAGAAGGTGGGGTTGGGCAGCGCCCCCGCCTCCGCCAGGTCCGCGCGAGAGACGCCGAGCTGCGCCATGTCCGCCTGGAGCGCGGCGCTGTTCCACAGGGCCACCGCGACCGCGGTCCGGGCGTCCAGCGCCCCGGTGTCCGCGCCCCCCGGAGGGAGCGAGGCGGAGCCCGCCCCCTCGGGCCCCATGGGCGCGGCGAGCCCGGACAGCTCCCGCGACACCCAGGCCCGGTCATAGGGAGAGCTCGCACAGCCCACCACGACCCACAAGCTTGCAAGCAGGGCCAGGGGGGGCCCCGCGCTTCGCACTCCGCTCCAGGAGGACATGCGCGGACCCTGCCAGCCCCAGGTAAACGGCGGCTGAACGCCCCGCTCCCCGGCTCGGTCCAGAGGCGCATCACGGATGGTATAGCTGGTGGCCCCGACCGGTTATCCCCCCATGCATGTCCTCGTCGTCGACGACCACCAGGAACTCCGCGCGCTCGTCGCCCAGGCACTCGAGCGGGATGGCCACCTCGTCCGCCAGGCCGAGGACATCGAGCAGGCGCGCCAGGCGCTCCTCTCCGAACCCGACGTCATCGTGCTCGACCTCGGGTTGCCGGACGGCTCCGGCCTGTCGCTCTGCCGCGAGCTGCGCAGGGACGGCATCCAGACGCCCATCCTCATCCTCACGGCCCACAACCGCGTGAACGAGCGCGTGGAGGGGTTGGACGCGGGCGCGGACGACTTCCTGGGCAAGCCCTTCGCCATCGCGGAGCTTCGCGCCCGGGTCCGCGCGGTGGGGCGACGACGGGAACGGGCGAGCGCCGTCTGCGTGCGGATCGGCGACGTCGAGCTCGACTTCGGGAGGCGCGAGGCCCTCCGCGCGGGGCAGGCGGTGGCCGTCACCTCGCGCGAGTGGGCCATCCTGGAGGCGCTCGCGTCGAGGGCGGACCGGGTCGTGAGCAAGGACGTGATGCTGGAGTCCATCTGGGGAGAAGCCACCGCGGGCGCCGAGAGCAGCCTGGAGGTGCTGGTCGCGAGGATCCGCAGAAAGCTGGGCGACGAGGTCGTCATCACGCTGCGCGGCGAGGGCTATCGACTTGGAAGCGGCTGACCGTCCCCAGGCCCGCGACACGCTGGTGCGCCGCCTCTCCCGCGCGATGCTGGGGCTGGCGCTCACGAGCACCGCGCTCACCGCGGGCGCCACGGGGCTGCTCGCCTACCAGATGTTGCGCGCGGCGGAGGACCGCCGGCTGAACGACGTCGCGACGGACATGGCGGAGGAGGTGGTGGGCCTCTCGGACACCCAGGCCCGTCGCGAGGCCGACGCCGAGCAGCAGGAGCTCCAGTCGTTCGGAATCCAGATCGCCCTGTTCGCGGGAGCCACGCGGCTGGGGGGCGCGCCACACATCCTCCCCGTCACCGGCTGCACCTGGGTCCACGCGCCGGGGATGGAGGACGTGAGGCGCTGCGGCGTGGAGGCCCAGGGCCGGCTGGCCGTGGCGCAGGAGACGCTCGACAGCATGCCGCGCATCCGCCTGGGGCTGCTGCTGGCCGTGCTGCTCACCGCTGCGGGCGCCGCGGTCATGAGCCTCGCGCTGAGCCGCCGCGTGGCCCGCTGGGCCGCGCGCCCCCTCACCGAACTCGGCGAGTCCCTGGCCCACCTCGAGCCGGGCGCCGACCTCCCCCCGAACCTCCACGCCGAGGCCCGCTACGAGGAGGTGAACGCGGTCCGCACCGCGCTGGTGGGGCTCCTCGGTCGCCTCCACACGGCCCTCGAGCAGTCTCGCCGCTTCGCGGCCAACGCCGCGCACGAGCTGCGCACGCCCCTGTCCACGCTCCAGGCGGAGCTGGAGCTCCAGTCCGAGACGCCCCAACCGCCGGAGACGGCCGCCGCGCTCACGCGGATGCACCGCACGGTGACCTCCCTGGGGAGGCTCGTGGAGCGGCTGCTGGTGCTCGCGGAGGGCGCGGAGGGGCCCCTCGAGCTGGTCGAGACCGTGAGCCTCTCCGACGTCGTGGAGGACGCCGTGCGCGCCCTGCCCGACGACCAGCGCCGCCGTGTCCACGCCGACCTCCAGACGCCGGGACTCATCCCAGGGGACAGCCAGCTGTTGCGGCAGCTCGTCGACAACGTGGTGGAGAACGCGCTCAAGTTCTCCGGGGAGGGCCGCGTCTGGCTCCTCCTCCAGTCCACGCCCGAGGCGCTGCTCCTGGACGTCCGGGACGAGGGACCGGGCATCGCCCCCGAGGAGTCGGAGCGCGTCTTCGAGCCCTTCTACCGCTCCCCCCGCGCACGCGCGGGAAAGCCAGGACACGGGGTCGGCCTGTCCCTGGTCCTCCTGGTCGCCCGGGCACACGGAGCCCAGGCGCGGTTCCTGCCCACCCCGAAGGGCGCCCACTTGAGGTTGAGCTTCCCACCTCCGAAGCGCGCGCCCCCTGAGTCCCCATGACGAGGAACGACGACGTGTGCCACTCCAGTCCAGCAACCGCTAGGGAAACCCGGTCGTGTCCATACTCATCGTAGAAGACGAGCTGCGCGTCAGGGCGTTCATCGCGCGCGGGCTGGAGGAAGAGGGCTTCCGGGTCCGCGAGTGCGTCGACGGCCTCCAGACCCAGGAGCTGCTGCGCCTCGAGCGCTTCGACCTGGTCATCCTGGACTGGATGCTGCCGGGGCTCGCGGGCGTCGACCTCCTGCGGGCCATGCGCGCGCAGGGAGACAACACCCCGGTCATCATGCTGACCGCGAAGGACGCGGTCGCCGACCGCATCCTCGCGCTCAACGCCGGGGCGGACGACTACCTCGTCAAGCCCTTCTCCTTCGAGGAGCTGCTCGCGAGAATCCGGGCCATCCTCCGCCGCGTCGTCCAGCGGGGCGGCCCGCTGTTGAGTCACGCGGACCTGACCCTGGACCCGACCACGCGAAGGGTGACCCGCTCGAACGTGGACCTGTTCCTGACGGCCCGCGAGTTCGCCCTGTTGCAGTTCCTCCTCCAGCACGCGGGGGAGGTCGTCTCCCGCACCCGCATCGTCCAGGCGGTGTGGGACCACGACTTCGAGACGTTCTCCAACGTCGTGGAGGTCTACATCCGCTACCTCCGGGCCAAGGTGGACGCCCCCTTCAAGCGCAAGCTCATCCACACCGTGAGGGGTGTCGGTTACGTGCTGCGGAGCCGACCATGAGACGACCTCGGACCCTGCGCGCCCACCTGACGCTCTTCTTCGCCACGTCCGTCCTGGGAACGCTCCTGCTGTATGGCGCCGCGGTGATGGCGACGCTCGTCTGGGGAGAGTGGCGTGAGATGCAGGAGAAGATCTCCGACCCGCACGAAGCCCGGCGGAAGGACGAGGAGGAAGGCCTCTTCGACGAGGCCCTCCAGGCGCTGGGCGGCATGGCCCTCACCGCCCCCCTGGCCGCGCTGGGGTCGCTGGCGCTGGGCAGCGCGCTCGCCCGCCGCGCGATGGAGCCCCTGCGCGAGGCCAGCGACCGCGCCCGCGCGGCCCGCGCCTCGAAGCTGGACCTGAGCCTCCCGGTCCGCGGCAACGGGGACGAATGGGACGAGCTGGCCACGACCCTGAACGGCCTGCTCGCGGACGCGCGCACGTCCTTCGAGCGCATCCGGGCCTTCACCTCCGACGCGGCGCACGAGCTGCGCACCCCGCTGACCGTCATCCTCGGTGAGACGGAGGTCTGCCTGCGGCGCGAACGCACGCCGGAAGAGTACCGGCGCTCGCTGGAGATCGTCCTCGACGAGACCCAACGGCTCTCCCGGCTCGTGGACGAGCTGCTCCAACTGGCGCGCGCGGACGCGGATGCACGGGTGGTGGACGCCGAACCCGTCGAGCTGTACGCGCTGGCCCAGCGCTCCCTGGAGCGCGCGCGGAAACACCTCGTGGCGCGGCCCCAGGGCCTGACCCTGGAGCTCATGGGGCCTCCCACCCTCGTCCAGGGCAGCCCCATCCTGTTGGCCCGGCTGCTCGACAACCTGCTCGACAACGCGCGTCGCCACGCGCGTCACCGCATCCGGGTGGAGCTGGCGGTGACGGACGTCGAGGTCCAGGTCACCGTGGGAGACGATGGCCCTGGCGTGGATGCCGCCTTCCAGCCCCGGCTCTTCGAGCGCTTCGCCCGCGCCGACACGTCGCGAAGCACGGAGGGCACGGGGCTGGGGCTCGCGTTGTCGCGAGGCATTGCCCAGGCACATGGAGGCACCCTCGACTACGCGCGCGTGGACGCGGAGAGCCGCTTCATTTGCCGCCTCCCCTTGCGACGGGAAGCGTCCGGCTCGCCACCGCTGGCTTCGCCTGCCAGCGATGACAGGACCACAGCTTGAAGGTCGTCACCTCCCGCGAGCCCCGGTGCACCGTCACGGGGGGCAGCTCCCTCACCGACTCGCAATGCGCGTCGAGCCGTGTCGCGGCATCCTTCAGCGGCTGCCGCATGTCCGCGACGATGATGGCGTCCTGCCCGGGGCTCGCCTGGTCCATCCAGAAGGAATACGCCAGCCCGTCGCCGCCCAGCGCGGAGTCCGACTGTGTCTGGGGTTGGTCCTCCAGGTAGAAGGCCAGCTCGCTGGCGGTCTTGTAGCCCCACCCCACCACCAGGGGCGCGGGATGCCCGGCCGAGTCCCGGTGTCGTTGCACGGCCTCGGCCAGCTCACGCCAGCCGCTCACCAGGTTGTCCCGCTCGCGGAAGGGAATCCACGGGCAGAGCGGCATCAAGTACATGGCCACCATCAACGCCGCGCCCACGCCCATGCTCAGCCCCGCGTACGCCCGCACGACGCGGCGGTGACGCAGCGCCCACGCCCCACCGGCCGCGGCCACCAGCAGGCCGATGTACGCGGGGGCCACCCAGTTCATCTTCACCCAGTGGAAGGGGCTCACCAGGGTGAACACGAGCAGCCCCGGCACGCTCGCGAGGCCCAGGAGGCGCGCCCGCGCATCCCCTCGCCACGCCTGGCGCACGAGGACCCCGGCCGTCAGCAGCAACGCCAGGTAGAGCAGCGGCCCGACGGCCACGGACTGGAGTCCCACGTACCGGCCGACGAGGTAGCCGTGGAAGCCAGTCACGGTCTGGGTGCGCCCCGTCGTCTGGAAGGCGAACGAGGCCCAGTCATGCGCCTGGTTCCAGAAGAACACGGGCGAGAACACCAGGGCCGCGAGCACACACGCGACGTAGGGATGGGCGGTGCGCAGGGCCTCGCGGCCTCGCGGCATCACCAGGGCCGTCACCAGCACCTGGAGCGGCAGCAGCGCCGCGGTGTACTTGGACAGCATCCCCAGGCCACACAGCAGGCCCAGCAGATACCAGCGCCAGCCGAAGCGGCCCGGCCCGCGCCCATCCGGCAACACCAGCTCACAGAGCACCCGCAGCGCCGCCGCCCAGGCCAGCACCAGGGGAACGTCCGGCGTCATCACCACCGCGCCCAGTCCGAAGAGGACCGTGGCATTCGCGGCGAGCGCGGTCAGCAGTCCGACCGCCGGGGAGTACAACCGGGTCCCCAGCGAGTACATGACACAACTGAGCGCGGCCGAGCACAGGATGGCGGGCACGCGGAGCGCGACCTCGGAGTCCCCCAGGAAGAACTTCGACAGCGCCATCAGCCATGCGCACAACGGCGGGTGGTCCAGGTATGACCAATCGAGGTGCCGGGCGTATTGCCAGTAATAGGCCTCCTGGGGCGCCAGCTCCACCTGTCCCGCGTAGACGAGTCGAAGCAGGACCAGCCCCAGCGACGACCACAGGACCCAGCGCCATCCCGCCCCCCGGGAGACCTCCACGGACGTACGCGACATCCGACACCTCGCGCCGGTCGCGGCTGGGCTCCAATGCTCCGTGGCGCGAAAGGCATTGCGGATGTCATGCCCGATGCCAGGAATCGTGTCCGTGAACTCGGGGCGTGATGAGAGACATCTCATCTGGCTTTCATCCACGCCTCCATTTCTCATCCACTCATCGAGGGCTCGCCCGTCTCGCCGGCGAGCGGCCCTGCCCGCCGCGTGCACACGAGGGTTGGCTCATGGGCAGGCGGCTGGGCAGCGCGGAGGCTGACGCGAGGTCGCTCGACCGTGCAGCGGGCTAGAGCTGGACCTTGACCCCACCGATGACGGTGCGAGGCGCGTTGGGACGGGCACCGTAGGGGCGGCGCCCGACGATGACCGCCTCGTCCAGGAGGTTGCGCCCGCTCACGTACAATTGCCCCCAGCGGGTGATGTTCCAGTTGGCGTTGACGTCGAACGTCAGCAGGGCGCCCGTCTTCAGCCCCGGGGGAATCTCCCCCTGCCCCGCCTGCTCGCGCATGCTGGCGACGTAGGTCGTGCTGATGAACGCGCCCCACCGCGAGCCCTCCACGCCGACGGAGGCGAAGAGCTGGTGCCGAGGGACATAGGGCAGCTCGTCCCCCGCCACCACGTTGCCGAACTGCGGGTCCGCCGAACGGAAGTCGTTGAGCAGCTTGGTGCGTGTGAACGTGTACGCCACCGTCAACGGGAAGGTGATGCCCCCGCCGGGGCGGAAGGTCTTCTCCGCGTAGGCCTCCAGGCCGTAGATGTTCGCCTCGCCCGCGTCCACCTGACGGTCCAGGTTGTCGTTGAGGCAACCGTTGGAGAACGTGCAGACATCGGTGAGGTTGGCGTAGTCGTTGAAGAAGCCCACCACCTCGAAGCGCTCACCGCGCCGCGTCCAGCGGGCGCCCGCCTCGTAGTTGATGCTCTTCTCCGCGTGGACGGCCTGCGGCTGGCCCGGCGCGGGCGGAGAGAAACCCCGGTAGGCGCCGGCGAACACGCCGAGCGCGGGATTGAGGGCGCCATACACGCCCACGCCCGGCATCAACGCCTCCAGCGAGCCGCGGTCGACCGTGTCCGCCATCTTGTCGTGGGACTTGGAGCGGATGATCTCCAGGCGCACCCCGGGCGTCACCGTCAACGGGCCCCAGGCGATGGCATCCGTCGCGTGCAGCGCGAGCGCGTGCGTCGAGTCCTTGTTGTCGGCGGTCACCTCGGTCGTGCCACCTTCGGCCACCAGCTCCCCGGCCACCATCCGGAAGCCGTCCTGCGTGTGGCGACGGTCGATGCTGTCGAAGTGATACCGCACGCCGAACTCGGCGTTGTGCGACAACGGCCCCGTCCGCGTCGTCCAGCGCGCGATGCTCTGGAGGCCCTGGTTGACGAACACGCGGTGGTTCGGGCCGATGAGGAGGGTCTCCCCGGGCGAGGACGAGTCCAGTTGCCCCGTGAGGACCCCGTAGTAGATGGCGTTGCGCGCGCTGGTGGGGTCCGCGAGCACGTCCGAGATGGAGACTCCGCGGAAGCCATTCACCTTGCGCCAGCTGCGGTCCAGGTCCTGGCGATACAGCGACGTCGTCACCACCAGGTCGCGCGCCTCCAGCACGTGGCTGAGCACCGCCTGGGTCCGGTGCCACTGCATGTGGTCGAACTGGCTGGCCTCGTAGCGGCGCAGCGGGTTCGCCGCGAAGTCCGCGTCCGACAAGCCCAGGTACGTCTCGTTGGAGCCTTCGTCGGAGTAGCCCAGCTTGAGCTGGAGCGTCTGCCGCACGTCACCGTCCGGCACCAGCCGGTAGCGGGCCTTCGCCATCCACTCGTTGCGGTGGAAGCCGGTGGTCGTGTCGCTGTCGTCGAGTTCCTTGAACCCGTTGCTGCGCAGGTGGATGCCCTCGATGAGGAAGCCCGCGCGCTCGGTGCTGGCCCCGAAGAAGCCGTGGGCCTTGCCGTAGAGGTATTGCCCGCCCGCGACGTCCAGCCCGAACGTCTCCTGCACGGGGATGTCGCGGGTGATGAGGTCCACCGAGCCCCCCACCGTCTGGGGCCCCTGCTGCACCGAGGACGGCCCCTTCAGCACGCGCACCGACTGCATGCGGGTCATCAGCGGGAAGTAGTAGGCGGCGGGCGCGGAGTATGGCGCCGGCCCGAAGAGGATGCCGTCCTCCAGCAAGGTGACCTTCTTGCTGCGGTCCGGGTTGACGCCGCGCAGGCCCAGGTTCGGCCGCAAGCCGAAGCCGTCCTCACCTCGGCCATACACACCCGGCACGGACTGGAGGATGGCCTGGGGATCATCCAGCTCGTAGCGCTGCAGCTTCTCCGGCTTGAGGATGTGGATGGAGCCGCTCGTCTTCGCCTCGGACGTGCCCACCACCACGCTCTCGAACTTCCGGCCGTTGTCGGCCGGCGGCTCGCTCGGGGGCTCGGCGGCGACGGTGCCGTCGCTGGCGGTGGGCGGCTCCAGGAGCAGCTGGGGCTGGACGGGCGCATCGGCGGGCGCCGCGTCGGAGGCTTCGAGCACGGGCTCGGCGGCCGGGGCGGGCGCTCGCGGGGCCTCCGTGGGCGCCGGCGCGGGCTCCTCGGGCGCCGCTGGCGACTGGGCCCAGGCCTCCGAGGCGAAGATGAAGGAAACCACTGTCACTGCCCAGCGCGATACACCCATGACGACGAAGACTCCTGGAGAGCGGGCGAAGAGGCACGGTGGCCGGCCCTGTCGGCGGAGCAGAAGGATGCCCCGCCAGCGCGGACCGACCACCGTGGACGACGATTCTCGGTGACGCCGTCTAGCGAGCCTCGGCGGCGCCCGCGAGGACGATCTTCCCGTCGGACTGGACCACCACGCCGCGGACGGCCTCGTCCAGCTTGCCGGCGATGACGTTCACCGTCACGATGCCGCCCGTCCCGAAGGTGGTGTCGCGCGACCCGTCCAGGTTGAAGCGGGCCACCGCGAAGCGGTTGTCACCGCCTTCCGTGACGAACCCCGCCGCATACACCTTGTGGTCCGGGCCGAACGTCACGCCCCAGAAGCGGTCGTTCTCCGTCTCGGAGAAGGGCACCGCGCCCGCGAACTCCGCGCCGGTCGTGATGTTCCGGATGAGCAGGATGGCGTCCTCGTCCTGTCCACCACCCGCGCGGTAGCCCGCCGCCGCCACGTACTCCTCCGCGCCCACGTCCGCGCGGGCCACGTCGAAGAAGGCCTCGTCCGGACGGTCGAAGGAGTAGAGCTTGTAGCCCTCGGTGAAGCCGGGCTCGGTGGCCGGATGCCCATCCGCCGTGAGGAACACCGCCATGGCGTCGATGTTGCCGGACGTCGGCGTCCCGCTGCCCACCATGAACACCCGGTCGTCCTTCAGCGCCACCGCGTCGCGGCCCCGCTCATGGTCTCCGGCCAGGTCCAGGATGAACGCGCCGTTGGTGCCATACGTCGGATCCAACAGGCCCGCCGCCGTGTAGCGGAAGGAGATGAGGTCCACCGTGTTGCCAGCGATGCCCGCGGCGCGACCGTAGCCCGTGGTGACATACGCACCCGTGGACTGCTGGACCGCGGCATAGGCCTCCGCGATGCCCCACTCCTTCGTGGGGTCGTTGGTCGCGAACGGCGAGGAGTTCACCACGCCCTTGCTTCCGAAGGTGCCGTCCACCACGCCCGTCGACTCCAGGCGGAGCAGCACGATGCGGTTGGCGGACTGGGCGCCCACGCCCGAGGGCTGCGGCAGGTAGCCCGACGAGATGATCTTCCCGTCCGCCTGCACCAGGCCGTGCCGGGCGGAGTCACCCAGGCCGCTGATGTCCAGCGCGTAGAAGCCCTTGCGCGCATTGGCCGCGGGGCTGGCGTTGAAGGTCTCGTCCAGCGCGCCGTTGGCGGTCAGCCGGGCGATGACGCGGTCGGTATCCGTGCGCGTGCCCTCCGCCTTCTTCGTGGCGAACACCACCAACCGGTCCTGCGCGTCCCGGTCGATGCCCCACATGGAGTCACGCACCGTGCCCGCGCCCGCGCCCAGGTCCACCCGCGAAATCCCGTTGCCGCCGGCGCCGAACGAGTTGTCCACCGAGCCGTTCGCGTTGAGCCGCACGAACGCCAGGTCCGTGTCCGGCGTGGTGGTGGTGGTCCCGCCATCGGTGCCCGCGTCCGTACCGGCATCCGTACCGGCGTCCGTGCCCGCGTCGACTTCCGGCCCCGCGTCGGGCACCACCGGATCCTCGTCGTCACCACAGCCGCCCAGGGAGGCGGCGGCGAGGCCCAGGGCCAACACCCCAGGCAGCAGCTTCTTGAAGCTCCGGACCGTCTTTTGATTCGACATGTTCAACCTCGGCTGGGCGGCGGAAACGAGAACGATTCTCATTTTCAACACCACGAAACGGTGCGGTGAGTAGTCTTCGAATCCGACAAAGTCAAGACACCGGGCAACAAAACGCAACATGAATACATGAGAGAGATTCTCATCTGATTAGACCCCGTGAGAGGGGGCGCGCGCACGTCCTCGCCGGGAGGCCGCGTGGCTCCCCCGGTCCGACACATGGCTTCATGAGAAATACTCTCATCTTGGAGCGGGATGGACGAATCCGATAACGATTGTCAGTCTCAACATCCGACCTATACTCCGGCGCCATGAGTCTCTTTCGGAGTCAGCGGAAAGCCCCCTCCTCGTCATGGATGGGGGTTCTGTCATTGACCACGGTGTTGTGCCTGGCCTGTAGCGACACCAAGCCCAAGCCGCCGAGCCCGCCCGTGGGTGGCGAGGATGTCCGCGCACAGGTCTTGAGCGCGACGAGCGACTGCATCCTCGGAACGGCGCGGGAGTTCCTGCCGAAGGCGCAGGCGTTGCGGGACGCGACGGCCGCGCTACGGGACGCGCCTGACGCGGCGACCCAGGCGGCGGCGCGCGCGGCGTTCCACGAGGCGATGGACACCTGGCAGGTGATGGAGGCGATCCAGATCGGGCCCGCGGCGCCGCGCAGCACGCCGGGCGGCCAGGAGATCCGCGACAACATCCACTCCTTCCCGCTCTACAACCGCTGCTCCATCGAGGAGCAGTTGGTTTCCAAGGGCTACGAGGCGCCGGGCTTCGCGACCAGTCTCGTGACGCGGCGTGGGTTCCTGGCGCTGGAGTACCTGCTGTTCTACGAGGGCGCGGAGACCGCGTGCGGGGCGAACTCCGTCATCGTGGCGAACGGGACGTGGGCGGCGCTGTCCGCGGACGAGCGGGCCGCGCGCAAGCGGGCCTACGCGGCGGTGGTGGCGGCCGACGTGAGCACGCGCGCCCAGACGCTGGTGGACGCCTGGGCGCCGGAGAGCGGCAACTTCGTGAAGACGCTGTCGACGGCCGGCGCGGGCAACGCGGTCTTCCCGACGACGCAGGTGGCGCTCAACACGATGAGCGACGCGATCTTCTACGTCGAGCGCGAGGGCAAGGACCAGAAGCTGGCGCGCCCCCTGGCGCTGCGCGACTGCTCGTCGGATGTCTGTCCCGAGCTCCTGGAGTCGCAGTTCGCGGGCCGCTCGAAGAAGAACCTGCGGCAGAACCTGGTGGGCTTCCGCCGCGTCATGGACGGCTGCGGGCCGGACTTCTCCGGGCCGGGCTTCGACGACGTGCTGACGGCGGCGGGCGCGGAGACGGTCGCCACGCGGATGCGTGAGCAGGTGCTCGCGGCGGACGCGGCCCTGGTCGCCATCGAGGAGGACGACCTGAAGCAGGCGCTGGTGCAGGACAAGGCGTCGGTGCAGCAGGTGTACAACGGGTTCAAGGGCATCACCGACCTGCTGAAGACCGACTTCATCACCACGCTGGACCTGGAGCCCCCCGCCGGCCTCGAGGGGGACAATGACTGACGCGGAGGGGCGCGAGGGCACACCGAGGGAGTCATACCCCCGCGTCTGGAGCTGGCTCCTGGCTCCCCGGGATATCGCGGCGCTCGCGGTCTTCCGCATGGCCTTGGGGGCGATCATCGCGGTCTCGGCCGTGCGCTTCCTGACCTACGGGTGGGTGGACGTGCTGTTCGCGCGCCCTCGGTTCCGCTTCACGTACTGGGGGTTCGGCTGGCTGCCGGCGCTGCCGAGCACGTGGATGCCCGCGCTCTTCGTGGCCCTGGGTGTGCTCGGCGTGCTGTTGATGCTGGGGTTGTTCTACCGGGTGACGGTGGCGCTGTTGTTCGCCGTCTTCGCGTACGTGCAGCTCGTCGACGTCACGAACTACCTCAACCACTATTATCTCGTGAGCCTGCTGCTGGGACTGCTGTGTTTCATCCCGGCGCATCGGGCGTTCTCCCTGGACGCGCTGCGCGAGCCGGCGCTCCGGAGCGACTGGCTGCCCACGTGGTGCACGGTGCTGCTGCGCTTCCAGGTCGCGGTCGTCTACGTGTACGCGGGGCTGGCGAAGGTCACCACCGACTGGCTGGTCCACGCCCAACCGCTCAACATCTGGCTGGCGGCGCGCACGGGCCTGCCGTGGGTGGGCCCCCTGCTGGAGCAACGCTGGGTGGCGTATGCGGCCGCCTGGGGCGGGATGCTGTTCGACACCACCATCGTGCTGTTCCTGCTGTGGCGCCGCACGCGGCCGTTCGCCTACGTCGTGGTGCTGGGCTTCCACACGGTGACGTTCGTGCTGTTCCCCATCGGGATGTTCCCCTTCATCATGGTGACGGCGGCGATGGTCTTCTTCGAGCCCTCGTGGCCACGCCGGCTCCTCGCGCGGCTGCGTCGGCGGCCATCCGAGACGGTCGCCTCCCCCACCCACGGCGCCGTCCCCGCTCCCAGCTGGAGGGGCCGCGTGGCCCTGGGCGCGGCGCTGGTCTACGCCTTCCTCCAGGTCGCCTTACCCCTACGCACCCACGCCTATGGTGGCAACGTGCTCTGGCACGAGCAGGGGATGCGGTTCTCCTGGCGGGTGATGACACGGGAGAAGAACGGGAGCGCGACGTTCATGGTGCGTGACGGCGTCACGGGCCGGGAGTGGCACGTCGTGCCCAGCCAGTACCTCACGCGCCTCCAGGAGCGGGAGATGGCGGTGCAGCCCGACCTCATCCTCCAGCTCGCGCACCACATCGCCCGCGACTTCGAGGCGACCACCCACCACCCCGTCGAGGTCCGGGCCGACGTGAGGGTCTCCCTCAACGGGCGCATGTCGGAGCCGCTGGTGGACCCCACCGTGGACCTGGCGAAGGAGGAAGACGGCCTGGGCGCGAAGGCGTGGATCCTCCCTTCGCCCGAGGGACCACCCATCCACCTGCGTCCCACGAGAACGGCCCGGGCCGGCGGCCCTGGCGTGTGAGTCAGCGCGGGCTCCCCAGCGTCCCAGGGTGGAGCCCGCGCAGGCCCCAAGCGCGTCCGCTGGATGGAACATCCCATCACGGCGCACAGACACGAACGGCCTCGCACCAGGAGGCGGATCGTCATCGAATCGCAACGAAGTGCCTTGGACTCGCGTTGACACCTCCGCGCGCTTGCACTGGGAGTGATGTCCGGATTAGCTTGCTTTTGCAGCAAAAGCCGCATCAGCAACGAATCCGTCCCTCCCGCTGGAACGCATCATCACGGAACCCCGCGCGCGCCCCCGCGTGCGCGAGCAGGCTCATGTGCCTCGGGTGGCGCACGTCCACCGCGCGCGAGCCTCTGTCCAAGGTGCTCCCCATGAAACATCTCTTGCTCGTGCTCTCGTGTCTCGTTTCACTTCCCTGTCTGGCGGATGGCTACATCCGGGGCCCGACGCGCGTGGCGCAGGGACAAATCGAGACCTACTACGTCGACTGGCCCTCTCCGCCCCACAATCAATCCATCGTCAGTTGGAGCGTCTACCGCGGCACCTTGCTGTCGGGCGACCGGGGCTCCGCGACGGTGCAGTGGGATTCCGCCGAGGGCACCGAGGACCTCGTCGGGAGCCTCGATGTCTACGAGGACATCGGCGGACAGTCCGCCTCCATCGGCGTGGACCTCCTCAACACCGCCACGAGCGAGTCGTCGTTCTGCGACGGAATCATGGGACCGGCGGCCGTCACCATGGATTTCGGCAGCGGCGCCAATCCAGGCCCGCCCCTTCCGGCGGGCGCCACGACGTATGAGTACAACTCGATCTGCGCAATCTCCCCCAACCAGTACACGCGCACGAACAGCTCCGTGAACTGCAGAGGTCCCTGGCATGGCATCCCGGAGGACCACACTCCCGGCGATACGAACGGGTACTTCCTCATGGTGGACGCGGATGACCACCCAGGTGAGTTCTATCGAACCACGGTCAATGGACTGACGCCCGCCTTCAAGTACGAGTTCTCCGCCTGGGTCGGCAATCTCGACAGGAACGGGACCTACGAGGTCCCACGCATCCGGTTCGTCATCTATGGACCTTCTGGATTCGTCGCCTCCAGTGGGGACATCGTCATCCAACCCACCTCCCCCTTCCAGTGGCAGAAGGTCGGCTTCATGTTCGACCTGCCCCCGGGCGTCACCTCGGTCGACGTCGCCCTGGTGAATCGCAACCAGAACAACAGCGGGAACGACCTGGTCATCGACGACATCTCGTTCGCGCCGTGCTACCCGCCCATCATCGCGTCCTTCCAGAATGGGGGGGTCGTGGACCGGAGTCACACGTGCAACAACGGGGCGGTCCAGTTGCATGCATGGTGGCCCTCCACCATTCCGTTCGCGACCCCGGCCTACCAGTGGCAGCGCAGCCCCGACAATGGCGGGAGCTGGGCCAACATCCCGGGGAGTACCACCCTGCATGCCTCGCATTCCGAGCCCACGGCCGGCATCTTTCAGTACCGAATGCTGAGCTACGAGGCCTCGAACCCGAGCCGCTCCGTGGTGTCGAACCCGCTGACCTACTTCGTCCAGCGCCTCGTGGTGACGCCACGCACGCACCACCTCTATGCCTGCAACGGGGGTATCACCTCGGGCCAGCTGCCCGTGTCCTACCAGTTGGAATACCGGGACCCCTCCATCCCCAGGACCTACAGCACCACGTGGTCACCGGCGACGTATCTCAACAACCCGAACGTGAACCCGACCTACATCGTCCTGCCCTCCCTGGGAGCCTCTCCCCCTCCCAACGGGCCTCCGGTGCCGGCCGTCAACTACGTCTACTCGGTGACCGTGACCGACAATGTCCATGGCTGCTCGGGGTCGGGCCAGCAGATCGTGGCGCAGCACAACCCGCGCAAGGTCGCGGTCCCCAGCGCGTTCACGCCGAACGGGGACGGGCTGAATGACCTCTTCCGGCCGTTGAACCTGGATGACTATCCCGGGTCTCGCTTCTACATCTACAACCGCTGGGGACAGGTCATCTTCTCGTCCCAGGGCCCCACGCTGCTGGACTACTCCTGGAACGGGAAGTTCAACGGCGTCGACCAGGGGACGGGGACGTATGTCTGGCGCATCGAGATGAGTGATTGCTTCGGCAACATCATCAACGGCTCGACGGGTGACAACAGGCCCTCCGGCACGGTGACGCTCATCCGGTAGCGGTCCGCTCCGCCGCGACGCGCCGGTCTCCGGCGCGTCCTGGCGAGCGGCGTGCGCTCACTCGTCCACGTTCAAGGACTCACCGATGGCGTAGAACTGCCCGCCCGCGATGTAGTGCAGGCTGCGCAAGTCCGGATTCGCGCGCTCGAAGTTCCAGTGCCCGTCCTCGAAGACGCGCGTGTCTGCCCATGCCCCGACGCACTCTCCGATGAACAGGTCGTACGTCTCCTGGTTGTGAGGCTCTGGAACGAGCTTGCAGGCCAGCCAGGCCGAACACCCCGAGACGAACGGCAGGTCGTGGCCGTCGACCTCGAACAACGACACGCCGCAGTGCTTCAGCTTGTCGACATCGGTGAACAGGCTGCGATGCCCGACCTGATACGTGAGTCGAGCCTGCGCCACGGTGGGGACCTGGATGACGAAGGTGCCGGCCTTCTCGACGAGCTGGCGCGTCTTGGTGCTCCTGTCGAGCACCACGGTCAGCTTGGGCGGTGAATAGTCCAACGCGCAGGCCCAGGCCGCCGCCATGACGTCGTCCACGCCCCCATGACGCGCGGACACCAGGACCGTCGGGCCATGGTTGAGCAGGCGATAGGCCTTCTCCATGGGGACCGGGGCAATGTGCTCATCCATCGGGCTTCTCGACACGAACCGACCTCTCACACCCGATGCGACCGGATGATGGGCAAATCCCGCGCCCGTGTCCCCGTCAGGGCGAACAGCGCGTTCGCGATGGCCGGAGCCACGGGCGGCACGCCCGGCTCGCCGACGCCACCCGGCGCCTCCTCGCTCCGGACGATGTCGACGTGGATGCGACGGGGCGCCTCGGCCATGCGGACCAGCCGGAAGTCGCGGAAGTTCGACTGCTGGGTCGCGCCGTCCTTCATGGTGATGGCGCCATAGAGCGCCAGGCTCATCCCGAAGATGACCGAGCCCTCCATCTGCGCGCGCACGCGGTCCGCGTTGACGACCAGCCCGGCGTCCACCACCACCCACGCCTCGTCGACGCGGGCGCGGCCCGCCTCGTCCTTCTTCATGGACACGACGACGGCCACGTAGCTCAGGAAGCTGCGGTGCGCCGCGAGCCCCAGCGCCCGCCCGTCCTTCCCGCGCTCGCTCCAGCGCGACAGCTCCGTGACGCGCTCGATGACCCCGCGCAGCCGGCCGACGTCCACGGGGTGCTTCTCCAGCGGCGCCTCGTAGTTGGGCAACTTGGGCACGCCCAGCTCCGCCAGCGACATGTGCCGCGCGGGCCCCACGACGTCGAGCAGGTTGTCTCGCGGGTCCATGCCCCGGGCATGCGCCAGCTCGTCCATGAACGAGCCCACGGAGAACGCGTGGAAGATGTTGTACACGGAGCGCAGCCAACCGATGCGCACGTGCGCGAGCGCCTCGCAGGCCTCCGCGCGGACATTGGGGATGGCGAGCGCCAGGTCGAGCACGCCCTGATTCAAGTCGCGGAACACCGGCCCCTTCACGTCCGTGGAGAACGTGGAGCGGATGGAGGGGAACGCCGTGCGATGCAGCCACGCGGTCGGCCGCCCCTGCTCGTCCAGCGCGGCGCGGAGCCGCTGGGCCGCGGTCGTGTGGTAGTAGTCGTGACGGATGTCGTCCTCGCGCGTCCACTGCACGCGCACCGGGGCCCCCACCTGCTTCGACAGGTACACGGCCTCCCCGACGAAATCCGCCTTCGACTTGCGGCCGAAGCCACCGCCCAGGAGCGTGACGTGCACCGTCACCTGCGACTCGGGCAGGCCCGCCACCTGCGCCGCCTCCGTCCGCGCCGCCTGCGGATGCTGGGTGGGCGCCCAGACCTCGCAGGCCCCGTCCTTCACCCACGCCAGCGCCACCGGCGGCTCCATGGGCGCGTGCGGCAGGTGCGGCGTGCAGTACTCCGCCTCCACCACCCGCGCGGCCCTCGCGAAGGCCGCGTCCACGTCACCCACCTGCCGGAAGGGCTCCCCCGGCGCGCGCACGGACGCCAGCAGCGTCTCGCGGAACGCCTCCGAGTCGTACGTCTCGTTCCCGCCATCCTCCCAGGTGATGTCCAGCGCCGCGCGCCCGCGCATCGCCGCCCAGGTGTTCTCCGCCAGCACCGCCACGCCGCCCCAGGACTGGAAGAGGTAGGGCGCCTTCGGCGCCGGAACCTCCACCACGTGCTTCACCCCGGGCACCGCGAGCGCGCGCGTCGCGTCGAAGCGCATCACGCGTCCGCCGACGACGGCGGGCCGGGCCACCACCGCGACGAGCATCCCCTCCAGCGCGATGTCCGCGCCGAAGACGGCCGTGCCGTTCACATAGGCCGGCCCATCCAAGAGGGGCAGGTCCCCACCCACGTTGCGCAGCTCGGCGCGCGGGCGCAGCCGCACGTCCTCCGCGCGCGGCACGGGCAGGCGCGCCGCGTCCCGCACCAGCTCCCCGAAGCCGATGGACTCCCCCGTGCCCCGGCGGAACACGGCATGGTCGCGCGCCTCGCAGTCGACAGCCTTCACCTTCCAGCGGTTCGCCGCCGCCGTGACGAGCATCGTGCGCGCGGTGGCCCCGGTGCGGCGCAGGTCGTCATAGACGCCGCGGACGCTGCTGGAGCCGTCCGTGTTCTGGTCCCCGTAGGCCTTGTCCCCATCCGCCTGGAGCACCCGCACCCGCGCCATGTCCGCGCCCAGCTCATCCGCGATGAGCACCGGCAGGGAGCTGCGCACGCCCTGCCCCATCTCCGAGCGGGCGCAGACGATGGTGACCACTCCGTCCGCCGCCACGTGGACGAAGACGTTGGGTTTCAGCACCGTGGGCACGACCTTGGAGCGGGCCTCCGCCTCCGTCAGCGTGGGGCCCAGCCCCAGGGCCAGGCCTCCCACCGACAGGTTGAGCCCCTCGAGGAAGGAACGACGCGTCATCGTCACTGGCTGGCTCATCGCGTCCTCCCTACTTCCCGTCCGGCAGGCCCGCGGCCTTCTTCACGGCCGCGCGGATGCGCGTGTACGTCCCACAGCGGCAGAGGTTGCCCGCGAGCGACTGGTCGATGTCCGCGTCCGTGGGCTGCGGCTTCTTCGCCAGCAGCGCCGCCGCGCACATCAACTGACCGGACTGGCAGAACCCACACTGCGGCACGCCCATCTCGACCCAGGCGCGCTGGAGGGGGTGCCCTCCATCCGGAGAGAGGCCTTCAATCGTGGTGACGGAGCGCCCCTCCGCGCGGCGGATGGGCGTCACGCACGCGCGCACCACCTGCCCGTCCAGGTGCACGCTGCACGCGCCGCACAGGGCCTGACCACAGCCATACTTGGTGCCCGTCAGGCGCAGCACGTCGCGCAGCGCCCACAACAGCGGCATCTCCGGGTCGACGTCCAGCTCCTTGTCCTCCCCGTTGACGCGAACCTTGAGTGTCGTCATGGCCGTGCCTCCTCGCCCGGGCACTCGGCGCCCGTGGCCACCCAGGCCGCGACGATGCGCCCGAAGTGCGCCTGAGTTCCCGGCGCGGGCTCGCGCCCCGCTCCGGGGTTCCATCCCCACCCCACCAGTTCGTCATGCGCGTTGTGCTCGACCAGCTGCGCCAGCGTCTTGCCGCCATTGCGCGCCGGGTCCTTGAGCTGCTCGCACACCTGACGCGGCGTCTTGCCCACCCAGGCCATGGTGCGCGGCGCCAGGTGCCAGTTGGGCGCCCCCGGCACACGCGCCAGCTCCAGGTTGTGGTCCTGATGACAGCCCGCGCACTCCATGCCCACCACGCCCCGGTCCTCGGGGCCGCGCGTCACCGGCGGGCTGTGCGGCTGCCCTCCGGAGTCCTGGAAGGGGCTGTCACCGTCGGGATGACAGTTCGCGCAGCGCGGATGGAAGAAGACGCGGCTGGCCTCGAGGAACAGGGCCTGGGAGCGCAGCCCCCGGTCCTCGATCCGCTCGAAGGCATCCAGCGGTCGGAGCTGGCCCGCCTCGGCCTGGGGAAGTGTCTCCCACCGCGGGCTCTCGGAGGAGGGCTGTCGCCGACAGGCTCCGGTACTCACGAGGACGAGGAGCGAGGCCATGACCGGAAGAGATGGCTTCATCACCACCGAGGTTCCGGCATGCGCCGCCCCACCACAAGTCGAATGTGCCCCGAAGTCGAGTCCCCTACCTCCGGCACCGGGGTGGGACCCGCACCCGAGGCGTGAGCCGCCTCATCTCGAGCCCCGCCGCCCCGAGCGACGCGACCGGGCAGGCGACCTTCGCGACTGGCGGGCCTGGACCTGGGGACGAGCCCTTCGCGCAGGCGGCGGAAGTGACGACTCGGACACACTCTCCTGCTTCGGGAGACGCCGGCCTCCCGACTGCGCGCGCCCCGCCTTCCGGGACACGGGCGTTTCCGTGGAGGGCAGCATCATGAGCAACCAGAGGAGATCGAACATGGCGCGAGGACCTCAGAAGCTCCGGAACAGGGGACGGCCATGGGACAACCCGGCCCAGGGAATCCCGACGGCGACGAGCGCCATGGCGACGAGGAGCCCCAGCGCCCACAGCCGGTGGCGCCGCGCGGACGGCTCCGCCCGCTGACCCAGCGCGGACCCGACGTGCGCGGCCGCGAGCGCCAGCAACATCACCGTCGGGTGCTCGACGCTGAAGAAGCGCAGCGCGGGGACGGCCAGGTTGGCGCGAAAGGAACCGGTCGCCACGGGCGTGAAGGGGCTGAGCCCGAAGTACAGGAGCATGCCCAGCAGCATCTGCAGGTCGAACGCGGAGACACAGCCCACCTGGAGGAGCCGGTCCCCGCGGGTCCGCTCGCGCCCGCGCAGCCAGCCCACGAGCGACCTGCTCACGGCGAAGAGCACCAGCAGCACCACGCCCCAGCGCAACCAGGAGTGGAGCCAGAGAACCGTGGGATAGAGCATGGCCTTCGCGTCTCCGTCCGGGCGTGCCCCGCCGTCCGTGCCCGGAACGACCGTCGACTTCCCGACAAGGCGCCAACCTAACCGTCCGGCCCCTGCGCCTCGTGCGTCTTGGTGACGCACCCCCCGCGTGCGTGGGAATTCAGTCCCGCACGGGGTGCTTGGACAGCTTCCGCTGGAGGCTGCGGCGCTGGATGCGCAGCAGCCGCGCGGCCTGGGAGATGTTGCCGCCGCAGTCCGCGAGCACGCGCTGGATGTGCTCCCACTCCGCGCGCGCCAGGGAAGGCACCTGGTGCTCCCGGGCCGCCGCCTCGCCCGCCGGCAGGGTGGCGCCGGCGAAGGCGAGCAGGATGTCGTCCACGTCCACCGGCTTCGACAGGTAGTGCGTCGCCCCGCGCCGCACGGCCTCCACCGCCGTGGCGATGCTCCCATAGCCCGTGAGCACCACCATCGTGACGCGCGCGTCGAGCGCCTTCAGCTCGCGCACCAGGTCCAGCCCCGAACCATCCGGCAGACGCAGGTCGATGACGGCATAGCCCGGGCGCAGCGCCCGCGCGTGCGCCAGCGCCTCCTGCGCGCTCGAGGCCCCATGCGCCGCGAACCCCTTGCGCCCGAAGGCCCGCACCAGCCGCTCGCGATAGGGCTCGTCGTCGTCGATGACGAGCACGACCGGAGGCGTCTCAGGCGGCGACATTCAGCGACTCCTTCCGGCACGGCAGCTCCAGCATCACGCACGTCCCCTTGCCCGGCTCCGAGGCCAGCTCCAGCCGTCCCCCACAGAGCGCCGCGAACGTCTGGCTCAGGAACAGCCCCAACCCCATGCCCTGCCCCGGGGCCTTGGTGGTGAAGAACGGCTCCCCCAGCCTCGGCAGCAGGTCCGCCGCGATGCCGGCGCCCTGGTCCTCCACGAGGAAGCGGGCGCGGCCCCCCTCCCCACCCAGCACACGCACGGACACCGGGGCCTGCCCGGACTCGCTCGCCTGCAGGCCGTTGCGCACCAGGTTGGCCAGCACCTGCACCAGCCCGCGCGTGGGCAGGAACAAGGGCAGGTCCGGGCTCGTGTCGAAGCGCACGCGGGCCAGCTCGCCGGCGCCCAGTTGCTCACGCAGCCGGCCGAGCACCACGCTGGTCGTCGTCGGCTCAGGAAGCTCTCCGGCGGCCTGCCCGGCCCGGGCGCTCATGCGCTCCAGGATGTCGCGGCAGCGCTCCACCTGGTCCCGGATGAGGCGGGCATCCTCCAGCGCCTGCTGCGGGTCCTCCAGGATGAGCGCCTCCAGCTCGTTGGCCGCGATGGCGATGGTCCCCAGCGGCGAGCCCAGCTCGTGCGCGGCGCCCGCGGCCAGGGTGCTCAGGGACGCCAGCCGCTCCGCGCGCGCCGCCAGGAGCTGCGTGCGCACCAGCGCCATGTTCCTGTCTCGCAGCGCCCCCGACACCCGCGCCACCATCAACGCGATGAGCAGCACCGTGAGCGTGAACGCGACCCACATCCCCATCGTGTGGCGCATGCCGGCGGGCACCCCCCCGATGGCGTGCGCCGCCTCGCGCAGCGGGATGTGACACAGCAGCAGCAGCGCCGGCCCCAGCACCGCCAGGCACGCCAGGAACACCGTCCACCGGGGCCCCAGCACGAGCGCCGCGAGCGCCACGTGCAGCAGGTACAGCATGCCGAAGGGGTTGTCCGGCCCCCCGGACAGGGACAACAGCGCCGTCAGCAGCACCGTGTCGAACGCGAGCACGACGCCCATGTGGTGCGGATGCACGACGGGGTCGCGCCGCAGCCAGAGCATGAGCAGCAGGTTGGACACCCCCGTCGTCGCCACCAGCAACAGCAGCGGGAAGACGGGCAGGTCCAGCTCGAAGACCTTCGTGGCGATGACGACGCTGAGCGCCTGCCCCGCCACCGCGTGCCAGCGCAACCGCATCATCCAGTTCAGCGCGATGGCCGTGGACGACAGCAGGTCCGCCATGTCCTGGGCGGAGCGACGGAACCCGGAGAGCGCGGGCCTCGACAGCGACGTGCCAGGCGGGACCGCCGAGGAGTGGGAGGGCGGACGGAGCACGCCCCTTCATACCTCGGAGGCGGAGGGTGTGGCGCCGCGTCAAGTTGACGCATGGCCGGCCGCACCACGAGCCAGGGAGGGCGACCTGCTCGACCGCCCTGGCCCGTGCTCCGGAGGGAACCGGAGCGCTGGCGGCTAGATGTAGCCCATCAACTCACCCCGATCGAGCGCCTCGCCCTTCGTCGTGTACGACGAGTACCAGGAGGTGTTCTTGGTGCCGTACTGGTCCTTCTGGAAGTGGGAGTGGGGACCGGTGGCGTTGCCGGTGCCGCCCAGGTTGCCGACCTGGCAGCGGTTGCACGTGCGGTCGTAGGAGTCGCTCGTCTTGATCCAGTGCCATTGGCGGAAGGACCAGCCGCTCCCCAGGTTGAGCAGCGCCTCGTTCTGGTTGCCGCTGCCGTTGCCGTTGCACACCACCCCCGAGGTGCGCACCGTCACGTTCCAATAGACGGTGGCGGAGACCCCCGTCTCGGCTCCCCAGTAGTTGCAGCGGGAGTTCGCGACGTCCACGGCGCCATGGTACGTGCCGCTCGAGTAGTAGGTGGTCGCGCTGACGGTGCTGGGGTACGGCGCGACGGCGGTATAGGCGACCGCGGCGGTCGGAAGGGCCGCCAGGGTCGCGAGCACCGCGAGGCGCGTCTTGGAGCTACGCATCGTTGTTCCTTTCGGGCCGCCCGTCGCGGCCCCGAAGAGACTGCTCAATGAGCCTGGCCCACGCGCTGCTTCTCCCTCAGGAGCAGGCTCCACTCCTGAAGACCGGTACTCAGTGCTTGAATCCACGCGTCGGCCTCCCCCGTGAGACGGGGGTCCACGCCGCGCAGCCGCCGCAGCTCCGGGATGGCGCTGGAGAACCCCAGCCGGGCGAGGCCCTGGAGGATGGCGGAGCGCACGCCCACGTCCGTCTCGTCGCGGTACCTCGTCGCCAACACCTGTCGCGCCCGCTCCATCTGCGCCGCGGGCACGCCGCCCAGCGCCGTCACCGCGGCGGCGCGGACCCGCGCGTCGTCGCTGTCCACCAGCGCGTGGATGCGCTGGGCGGACTCCGCGCTGATGGGCGCCGTGGAGATGTTGCCGAGGATGCGCGCCGTCACCGCCGGGTCCGACGACGCCACCGCCGCCGCCACCGCCACGTCGGAGGCCGGCCCATGCGCGCCCGCGTAGACGTACTGGTTGTCCTCGATGAGGTTCGTCGCGGCCTCCGCGCGCACCTCGGGCGACGCGTCCCGCACGAGGCGTTGGTACATGTCCCCGGTGTGCTCCTCCGCGCTCGTGCGCCGCAGGGCCCGCGTGGCCGCGGCGCGCACCGCCGGGTCCGCGTCCCCCAGCGCCCGCTTCGCGACCAGCCGCAACGTCTCCACCCCCTCCCCCCGGTCCGTCCTCGCCGCCAGCGCCGCCGCCAGGTGCTCCACCATGACCGGCGCCGTCTCCCGCTCGAAGGCCTCGCGCAGCGCCGCCTCCGGCAGCGTGACGGCGGACTCCTTCAACAGCTCGCGGAGGTAGCGCTGGTAGGCCGGAGACCCCGACTGGAGTCCCCGCCGGATGGAGTCCATCAGCCCCTCGACGGAGCAGGCCTGCGCGCGCGGCTCGGGCGCGCGCGACACGGAGGCGTCCGGCGCCCCCGCCGCGAGGCACGGCGACGACGACAACCACAGCGACACCCACACGGGGAGGTGACGACGATTCATGGGGGCACGCTCCCGGCTCAATCCCGGTGGAGGCAGCCGTACGGGTCCTGGTCCGGGAGCGACAGCCACACGCGCTCGAAGTCCATGACGCCGCTGGCGTAGATGCGTTCGAAGTCCTGGTAGGTCGTCTGGAAGCGCGGGTCCGTAAGCGCCATGCGGGCCATGACCGGCAGCGCGTCACGCCCGGCAGCGCGCGCGGAGAAGCGGAACAGGGCCCAGCGCACGCAGACGTCCTGCTCCGGTCCGAAGGCGCGCTCGAATGTCTCCAGGACCCTCCGGGGGTCCTCGGAGAGCGCCAGGTTGTGCGCCGCCGCCCCCCGCCCATCCGGGCTGCCCTCCGTCGTGAGCACCTGGGCGTAGCGCCCCACCGCGCGCGCATCCAGCACGGGCGCGGTCTCCATGGGCGTCGACAGCGCCATGTAGCGCACGTGCTCGTCCAGCGACTCCTGGCCAATCGTCAGCAGCCCGTCCAGGTACGGCGCCGCGTCCGCCGCGCGCGCATGGTCGTTGCGCATCACCCGCGCGAGGGTCCGCGCCGCGGCCCACCCCGCCTCGCCGGAGGCCGGGTCCTTCGCGAAGTCCGTCAGCCGGGTGAGCGTCTCGGCGGAGAGTCGCCGCTGCGTATCCAGCGCCGACAACACCCCGGCGCGTCGCTCCGGCTCCAGCGCCGTGTCCAGGCCCAGGTCCAGGATGCCCCTCGCGACCTCCGGCCGGTGCACCGCCTCCGAGTCCTTCAAGGCCATGGCGAAGACCTTGAACTCCTTGGGCCCCGCCTCCTTCGTCCACGAGAGCACCTCGAGGGCCCTCCCCGCGTCGCCGCCGATGAGCTCGGTGAGCCGCTCCTTCAGGTACATGCGGACGAGCGGATCCCTCGACGCGAGCAGCGGCGCGGCCCACTCCCGGAACGTGTCGACGCGCACGCCCTCGTCGAAGCGCGCCAGGTCGCTCCAGCACGTGGTGGGGTCGTAGCGAGGCGCGGCGGCCAGCGCGTCTCCCGACTCCGCGGAGACCTCCTGCCCCGCGCCATGCCGCGCCGCCTCGCGCTCCGTCGACGCCTCCTGCTCCGGGCGAGGAGCCCCCACCACCGGAGCCTCCTCCTCCCTGGCGGCGGGCCAGAGCCCCCACGCCACTCCCAGGAGGAGCAACCCGCCCACGGCGCCCAGGCGCCATCGCCAGGCCTTCGTCGGTGCGGGCGGAGAGGTCGTGTCGCCGGGAGTGGAGGGGCGCGGAGGGGGGACTCGTGGCATTCGCGCCGACCTATAGACGCGGATGACGCGAGAAACACTCAATTTCTCAATAAATGAAAAATCCATCCCTTCCTGACGAACCAGCCCCGCCGCCCCCGGCTCAGCGGCCGGCGGGCGCGGCGACGGAGTTGGTGGCCATCACCAGGGTGCCGGAGGCGTCCTTGGCGAAGGCGTAGAGCTTGATGGGCCCCTTCACGGTGGAGGGCACGCGCACCCGCCACGAGTCGGGCGTGGGGCCGGGGCTGGACTTCAAGCGGATGACCTCGCCGCGCTCGAAGCGCGTGGCGGCGCCGCGGAAGTTGTAGGCGAACGAGACATCCAGGGGGCGGCCCAACGCGTCCCTCGCCTCGAAGTGGACGTCCGCCCAGGCTCCGCCGGGCTCACGGCTCACGCCTCGCACGGTGAAGGCCTTCACCTCGGGCAGTGGCGTGACGGGCGCATGGCCGGAGTAGGCCTCGCGCACCGCGTGATACGCGGGCCGCAGGAGCTTGCCCGACAACATGCCCAGCCACAGGCTCGTGTGGTCGAACGTCGCGCTGTAGTTGAAGACGAACAAGCCCAGACACCGCCCGTCCGCGACGTGGGGCGCGAGGCTGCGCGTCCAGGTGTCGACGATGATGGCGTACTTCTCACGGTCGTCCGGCTCGCGGGGGATGCCGTTCGCGTCCTTGGGGGCCTCCCACTCGCCCTGCGCGCCGAACTCGGTGATGAGCCAGGGCTTGGTGACGCCCAGCTTCTTCAGCTCCCCGGGCAGCACGTCCACGCCCCGGCCGTAGACGTTGAGGCCATACGCATCCAACGACGGCACGAACTTCTCCCACCAGGGCACGGCGAGCACCCACGCGTCCACGGAGACCACCGGGTGGTCCCCGTCCGCCTTCTTGATGTCCTGGACGACCTTCTCCAGGAAGCGGGCGTAGGCCTCCTTCGCCGCGTCGTTGGGGCTGTTGAGGATGACCTCGTTGCCCAACCCCCAGGCGAGCACCGCGGGGTGGTCCTTGTAGCGGCGCACGCTCTCCAGCGTGTCGGCGTGTTGCTTCTTCATGCCCGCGGTGTCGGTGAGGTAGTCGAAGGAGTCGTCGTCCTCCGCGCCGGGTTGGCCATGGCGCATCCACAGCCCCACGAGCACCTTCAAGCCGTGCTTGTGCGCCGCGTCGAGGAGCGCGCGGGTCTCCGCCCCCACGCCCCACGTCCGCAGCGTGTTGACGCCCAGCGACGCCAGCCGCGCGCAGTCCGCGTCATATGCCGCCGACGAGCTGGAACCGCTGAAGGTCACCCCCTTGGCGACATACGGTTTGCCGTCCACTTCCAGGCGCCAGTGGCCGTCCGCCTGGAGCAAGGCCGTCCGGGCCTCGGCGGTGCCGGGCGGGAGCAGCAGGAGGTTCAACAGGAACACCAGGACGCTACCAGCGGAGAGACGGGAGCGGGACATGGTGCGCGGGATGGTAGTCCACGCGAATCTGGAGAAGGAAATCCGCGGTCCCCGTTCAGCTCGCCAGCAAAGGAGCAACCGCGATGGATTTTCAACGAAGCCCCCGCCACCTCTGGCGGGGCGCCTGGGGAGTGGTCTGCGCGCTGGCGCTGGGTGCATGTGATGGAACGGGCGGATGGGACGAAGGCACACAGCCCGATGCGTCAATGACTGGCACGTCGGCGCAGGCCCTGGCGTTCTCGTCGCCCATGGAGTTCTCGGAGCTGCGGGGCCTGCCCCCCGCGCCGGCCACGCTCGACGCCACCGTGGGAGAGCTGCTGGCGATGCTGCCCAGCCCCCGCTTCGATGACCTCCGCGCGGTGCTCACCCAGCGGCACGTCGCCACCGACAAGGTCCGCGTGCTCACCGCGTATGCCCGCGACTACCCGGTGTTCCTGCGCGGCAACCAGGCGCTGCTGCCCCAGGCGGATGGCGTGCTCGCCACGCAGTCCCCCGTCATCACCTGGAACACGCTCTCCGCCAACGCCTGCTTCACCACGCACGCCTGCGCCAGCCTCTACGAACCGACGGAGGGCGACCCGACCCAGCGCAAGTACGCCGCCATCGTCGTCATCGCGCCGCGCGTGGAGCTGGCCGGCCCGGTGACGACGGGCGGGGTGTCGCTGCTGGTCGCCTCGGGTGAGTTCGTCTCGAACGACCTCCCCATCCGCACCACGCCCGACCCGCGCGCCCCCCAGCATGACTCGGACCCGAACGACGCCATCCTCCCCCACGGGCGCGACGGTCAGGCGGGCGGGAGCTTCGTGCTCTACACCAACGTCCTCAACGGCGTGCGCGTCAACACCGTCGCGGAGCGCGGCGAGGACGGCTGGAACGGCGCGGCGGGCACGGCCACGAACATCACCGCCACCATCACCGGCAACAACGGCCCCGACCCGAAGGTGACCTGCACGGGCACCTCCACCCGCGCGCCGCAGAACGGCAGCAACGGCGGCAAGGGCGGTCGCTCGGGCGACGTCGTCATCCGCTACACCTCGCTCATCGGCCCGGGCGTTCCCAACGAGCCGTCCAAGTCGAAGCGGGTGACGCCGGAGCAGTGCTACATGGACGAGGACCTGCACTGCCAGAGCCTCGCCTGTCGGTGGAACCCCGCCATCGCCCTGTGCGACCTGCTCACGGAGGCGGACAACGCGCAGTGCTCCGACGGCATCGACAACGACCACAACGGCTACAAGGACTGCGCGGACTACGCGTGCTCGAAGAACCCGCACGTCACGGTGTGCGGGAACGCCAGCTTCACGCCGCTCCAGCTGGAGTCCTCCGCGGAGGCGTGCAGCGACGGCAAGGACAACGACAACGACGGCAAGGTCGACTGTCTGGATCCCCAGTGCGCCGCGCGCGGCTTCTGTCAGCAGGGCCGCACGTCCGACAGCGAGTACTCGGAGACGGACTGCGCGGACGGGAAGGACAACGACGGCGACGGCTACGTCGACTGCGGTGACTTCGGCTGTCAGCGCTACTCCACCGTCTGCGGCGGCCAGGGCGAGGGAGGCCAGGAGCAGTGCTTCGACCTCGTCGACAACGACGGGGACGGCCTCACCGACTGCCAGGACCCGGGTTGCTACGAGGCCGGGCTGTGCGGCCTGGGCGCTCCGCTCGCGATGACCAGCGGACTGGAGGAGGCCAGCGACACCGCCTGCGCGGATGGGCTCGACAACGACCTCGACGGAGACATCGACTGCGCCGACGACGAGTGCCGCTACAACCCCCGCGTCCTCACCGCCTGCGGCTCCGAGCGCACGCCGGAGACGTGCTCGGACGGCATCGACAACGACGGGGACGGGAAGACGGATTGCGAGGACAGCGGCTGCAAGAACAACCCCTACGTGAAGCTGTGCGAGCCGGAGACCTATCCCTTCCTCCAGGAGGCCACCTTCGCCACATGCACGGACGGCCTCGACAACGACGGGGACGGCTTCGCTGACTGTTACGACTACCAGTGCGCCAACAGCCCGCTCGCGGGCGCGGCGTGTGGCGTCCAGGAGAACACCTTCGCGCAGTGCACGGACGGCATCGACAACAACTCGAACGGCTACAAGGACTGCGCGGACTCCACCTGCCTCTACAACCCGTTCTTCGGCGACCTGGCCTGCCGGAACAAGGTGCAGACCTTCCACGACGTGGACCTGGAGGCGCCCTTCAACGGCCGGTTCCGGGACACGCGGGCGGAGCTGGTCACCCTGGCGCCCCAGGGTGGAAAGAAGGGCCTGCGCGGCGGCCGCCCCTACACCACGGTGACGGTGACGGTGCGCGAGGCCCCCCCGGGCTCCTGCGAGCACTACGACGACTACCTCTGCGTCCCGCGTGACGAGCAGCGCACCTGCGCCGTGGGCCCCTTCGCCACGGACGGGACCGCGGGCACGCTGGGCACCGTCGGCACCCAGCGCATCCTCCGCGCCGCGCGGCGGGACGTGGACATGCTGCGCGCCCTGCTGGCGCCGCAGTCGTGGCGCATCACCCAGGCCCAGGGCAATGCCCTGTTCAAGCGCGGCGAGCTCCAGCGGGCCGCGTTCCACTACACCCAGAACCTCATGGAGATGGGCGGCATCCTCGCGCAGGCGGGCATGAGCTGCGACGAGGCGCTCGCGGCCAACCGCCCGTTCACCGACCGCTACCTCTACGGCGCGCTGTGCCCGCTGATGGCCCACGACATCAACCGGCTCAGCTACATCCAGAACCAGCGCAACTTCTACGGCCTGGCCAAGGACACGCCGCACAACCCGCGCCCGCGCTACGAGCAGCTCCGCGCCGAGTTCGACACGCTCTACGGCGTGCTGGACAGCTCGGTGACGCAGTGGCTGACGCTCTCCAACGGCCTGCAACTGTCGGCCTGGATGACGCAGCACCAGACGATGATGAACACGGAGGTCACCACGCTCGACGCGGAGAAGACCGCGGCCGAGCAGCGCATCACCGTGGCCCAGGCGAACCTCGCCGCCCTCCAGACGTCCATGGACAACCGCAAGGGCGCGCTGACGCTGCTCACGGAGAGCATCCAGGCGACGGACACACGCATCAACAACGCCTACAACGGCGGCATCAAGAACTTCGGCGACTTCGTGGTGGAGCTGCTGGGCAAGGTGGCCTCCGCGTATGGCGGCCAGTTCGCCTCCGACCTGGCCAGCAAGGCGGGCGAGTCCTTGTGGGACGAGTTCAAGAAGACCCTCAAGTCGGAGACGAGCGCCACGGCGGTGTCGGGCGCCGGCCCCGCCAGCCACGAACCCGCCGCGCTGCACACGAAGGTGTGGGAGGCCCTCAAGAACAGCGCCGAGGCCGCGGCCAAGAGCAAGCCCTTCAAGGACAGCCTGAAGTCGGGCAGCTCGACGCTGTGGGACATCATCTCCGACAACCAGAAGAAGCCCGCGCGCAGCGTCATCGCGGACGAGGTGAAGAAGGAGATCCTCAGCCAGTCCCAGGTGGAGATCACCCTGGACCTGCTCGACCTCCAGGCCCAGCTCAGCAAGGCGCAGGCCGAGTACCGGCTGGCGCTCATGGAGCGGGACCTGGTGATGATGCGCCAGCGCAACGCGGTCGCCGCGCGGGACGCGCTCAACGACATCCTCAACTTCAGCTCGGGGACGGAGCTGCGCAAGTACGACCAGCTCCTCATCGGGCAGCAGGTGTACACCACTGCGCTGCGCACACTGGACCAGCTCATCATCCGCTACTGGGAGCTCGTCCGCGTGGCGGAGTACCAGTTCCTGCCCTTCAACCCCGCCACGGGCGAGAGCGCCATCCCGGCCGCGTTCCAGTCGCAGATCGACTTCAACCTGCTCACCTACCCGCAGATGAAGACCCAGTTGGTGGAGCACCTGGACAGCCTGGCCGCCCACACCGGCCAGAGCCAGACGCGCTACTACCGGCGCCTGCCCGGGAGCACCTTCCATCCGATGACGGCCCCGGAGCTGGCCCGGATGAAGGAGCTGGGCAACCTGGTCAACGGCGCGACGACGTACCGGGCCGCGCGCTTCCAGGTCACCGCGAGCGACGTGGCCGCGTCCCTGGAGCTGTCGCAGCGCAACGGCCACCGCGTGCTCAACGCGCGCGTCAACGTGGTGACGGCCAGCGGCTCGACGAGCACGGTGCCGGCGGTGCTGGTGCGTGACACGCTGGATGCCTTCAAGCTGGGCGCGTACGTCGGCGAGTTCGAGCTGGTGGACATGGACCGCGACGGCCCCGGAGGCATCGAGCGCGTCCTGCACTACGTGCCGTTCGACGCCTGCCGCTCCGGGCCCCCCGCGTGCGACCTGGCGACGGCGGGCTGCACCACGCCCTTCCAGAACGCCGCGTTCTCGGACGCGTGCAGCCTGGCGCCCGGGGGCTCGACGCCCGCCTCGAACATGTTCTACGAGCGCAGCCTGCTGGGTGAATGGCTGCTGCTCGTCGACACGGCGACGTTCACCGGCCTGGGGGACGTGCGCGCGGCGGAGGTCGTCTTCCTGACCGCGGGCACCGTCATCTGACCGGCGCTTGACTCACCGTGAGCCCCGGGCCCGCATGCGGCGGGTCCGGGGCCATGCATTTGGAGTGGCACCCACCACGTGGGGTGCTCCAGCATGCGGCGCATGCAGACCTCCAAGCCCGTCCCGACCGCCCTCACCATCGCCGGCTCCGACAGCGGCGGGGGCGCGGGCATCCAGGCGGACCTCCACACCTTCTCGTTCCACCGCGTGCACGGCACCAGCGCCCTGACCGCCATCACCGCCCAGAACACCCGGGGCGTCACGCGCGTGGACGTGCTCCCCGCCGCCGCGGTGGCCGCGCAGATCGACGCCGTCGCGGACGACTTCCAGGTCGGCGCCGTCAAGGCCGGCATGCTCGTCAACGCGGAGATCATCTCCGTGGTGGCGTGGCGCCTGAAGTCCCTCGCCCAGGCCCCGTTGGTGGTGGACCCCGTCATGGTGTCCCGCGCCGGGGCGCGGCTCATCGACGACTCGGCCGTCGGCGCGTTGAAGGAGCACCTGCTCCCGCTCGCCGCCGTCGTCACCCCCAACCGCCACGAGGCCGAGCTGCTCGCGGGCATGGAGCTGCGGACCCTGGAGGACATGCGGGAGGCCGCCCGCCGCATCCACCGGCTCGGCCCCCGGACCGTGCTCGTCAAGGGCGGCGGCATGCCCGGCGACCTGCGGGGCGTGGACGTGTGGTTCGACGGCGAGCGGATGGAGACGCTCTATCTGCGCGAGGTGAAGACCCACAACACCCATGGCACGGGGTGCACCCTGTCCGCCTCCATCGCCGCGTGGCTCGCGCTGGGGCAGGACGTGCTGGAGGCCACCCGACGCGCGAAGGCCCACGTCACCGCCTCGCTGGAGCATCCGCTGCCGTTGGGCAGGGGCCCCGGGCCCTTCAGCCACTTCTCGCCCCTGGGCGAGCCCGGCTGAGCCCCGCCGGAAAATCCCCGCGAAAATCCCGGTCGAATTCCCCCGTGGCCATTCGACCGGAAGGGGGAGCACGAGCTCCCCTTCAACCCCCGTGAGGACCTTCCCATGAAGTATCTGCTGGCCATCTACGAGAACGAGAAGAACTGGGAGTCGCTGTCCGAGGCCGAGTCGAAGCAGGCCCTGGACGAGTACTTCGCCTTCACCGACGCCATCCAGAAGAGCGGCAACTTCATCGCGGGCGAGGCGCTCCAGCCCACGACGACGGCCACCTCGGTGCGCATCCGCGACGGCAAGCGGCTGACGACGGACGGCCCCTTCGCGGAGACGCGGGAGCAGCTCGGGGGCTTCTACCTGGTGGAGGCGAAGGACCTCGACGAGGCCATCGCCATCGCCGCGCGCCTGCCCAGCGCGAAGTGGGGCACCATCGAGGTGCGCCCCATCGTGGACTTCTCCCAGTCCCAGGGCTGAGGTCTCGTGAAGGACGTCCCGTCCATCCTCGCGCGGACCCACCGCGCCGACTACGGCCGCATCGTGGCGCGGGTCATCCGGCTGATGGGCGGGGACTTCGCCGCCGCGGAGGAGGTCGTTCAAGAGGCCTTCGCGGCGGCGCTCCAGCAATGGCCCCGCGAGGGAATCCCCACGGAGCCCCGCGCGTGGCTCCTGCGCGCCGCCCACCACAAGGGGGTGGACCGGGTGCGGCGCGACGTCCGGCTCGCCGCCCGCGCGGACACGCTGGAGACCCGCGCGCGCGTGGCGCAGGACGCCGCCCCCGCCCTGGACGAAGTGGACTGGAGTGACGCGCCCGACGACTCGCTCCGGCTGCTCTTCACCTGCTGTCACCCCGCGCTGGGGCAGGAGGCCCAGGTCGCGCTCGCGCTGCGCACGCTGTGCGGCCTGACGACGGAGGAGGTGGCCCGCGCCTTCCTGGTCACCGCCCCGACGATGGCGCAGCGGCTCGTCCGGGCCCAACGGAAGATCCGCGACGCGCGCATCCCCTACGTCGTCCCGGAGGTGGACGCGCTCGGGGAGCGCACGCAGGGGGTGCTCCACGCCATCTACCTGCTGTTCTCGGAAGGTTATGCCGCGACGGAGGGCGCGGAGCTGCTCCGCGTGGACCTGTGCGCGGAGGCCCTGCGACTGGGCCGGCTGACCCGCGCGCTCCTGCCCCACCAGGCGGAGGTGGCCTCGCTGCTGGCGCTCATGCTGCTGCACCACTCCCGGCGCCGGGCCCGGGTGTCCGCGGACGGAGGGCTCGTCCTGCTCGACCGGCAGGACCGCTCGCAGTGGGACCCGGAGGAGATGACCGAGGGCCTCGCCCAGCTCGACGCGGCGCTCGCGCTGGGCGCCCGGGGCGTCTTCACCCACCAGGCCGCCATCGCCGCGCTGCACGCGCGGGCCGCGCGCCCCGAGGACACGGATTGGGAGCAGATCGCCGCGTTGTACGGCCGGCTCTGCGTGCTCGCGCCCAGCCCCGTGGTGGAGCTCAACCGCGCGGCGGCGGTGGCCATGGCGCGCGGCCCCGAGCACGGGCTCGCGCTGGTGGACGACCTGGAGGCCTCGGGGAGGCTCACCGAGTACTACCTGCTGCCCGCCGCCCGCGCGGACCTGCTGCGCCGCATGGGCCGCGGAGCGGAGGCCGCGGTGGCCTATCGCCGGGCCCTCGCGCTGGTCCGCACCGCGCCGGAGCGACGCTTCCTCGAGGAGCGGCTGCGCGAGGTCCTCGCGGCCACGTAGGCCCGCTCAGGCCCACAGCTCGCGCGCGAGCGTGTCCAGCATGGCCACGGCCACGTCGGCCGAGGGCAGCCCCGCCTCGGAGACGAGCACCGGGTCCACCGGCTTGGAGAGCTCGGCGCGCAGCGCCTCCACCGCGCGCCGCTGGGCCACGCGGAGGGCCTCGCGCTCGCCCGCGGGCAGCTTCCCGGCCGCCCAGCGGTCGATCTCCCAGGACAGCTCCGCGTGTCGCGTCTCGTCCTCCGCGATGCCCGCCATGGCCACGCGCACCTCCTCGTCCCGCGCGTGCAGCGCCTGGTGGTGCGCCACCAGCGCGCCGAACGTCTCACGCACACAGCCCTCCACCGCGTTGTCGAGCGACACCTCGTAAAAGGAGCGCAGCGGCAGCGCCTCCACGCGGGGGACCTCCGCGCTCGCGCCATGCCGGGCCGCCAGGCGCCGGGTGATGTCCGTGTGCCGCACCTCCTCCCGCGCGCTGCGCAGGGCCGCCTCCTGGAGCGCGACCTCCGCGCCATGCAGCGCCAGCTCCTCGCGCAGCCGGAGGAAGGCCTGGATGGACGCGGCCTCCAGGTGGGCGATGACGGCGAAGTGGTGGCCGAGGACGTCCTCGCAGCCCCCCGAGCCGTCCGACCGCAACCCCACCGGGACGCGCCCCACCTGGCAGTTCTTGTCCCCGCGCTCGAGCACGTAGCGCTCCAGCTCGGTCACCCCACCCGCCGACGAAACCAGGAGCACGTACTGGGTCAGCGCCGTCCCCTCGCCGCAGGCGAACCCCTGCGTGCCGATGACCTGGAAGCCACTGTCCCCCGCCGCCTTGACGCCCCCCTGTTCGAGCTTGTGGCAACTGACGTTGTAGCCCTCCGACAGGGCGAGCAGCACCGCCTCCTGCGGCGCGTCGATGCCGCCCAGGAACGTCTTCAGGGCGGGCTTCGAATCGATGGCCGAGACCTCGTCCCCCTTCGACGTCGCGAGGAAGTAGTCGCCACACAGGGCCTCGCACGCCGCCCCGAAGCCATGCTCCGGGCGCAAGGCCTCGAGTTCGGCCTGGCACGTCGCCGGCTGGCTCGCCGTCGCGCAGGGCGTCCCCGTCGACGAGAGCTTCCCCGGCGTGGACAGGGAGTCGTGGGTGATGCGCAACTGCACGAAGTCCGGAGACGACGGAAGCGACAGCCCCGTCATCGCGACCGACCCATCCGCACAGGCCGGCGGGACGAAGCCCCGCAGGTCCGCGCTGCCTCCATCACAGCCCGCCAGCACCAGCGGAGACACCAGCGATGCCCGGAGCGCCCGGGTGAACAACAACCGAAGTCGATGCGAGTCCATGGACGAGCCCCCATGCAGTGGTGGCACGGCCAACAGCAATCACGATGCCATCGCGCCATCCTTGCGGACGACGGGGCCCCACCCTTGAAAGCCTGCTGTTTCCACCCCACCCCGCTCAGAAAGTTGAGGGGGTGTGAAAGCGCGAGCCTCGCCAACGACAGCCCCTGCATCGACCTGTTCGCGCCCGGAGATGAAATCCTCTCCGCGGGAATCGAGCACGACCACGCGACCGCGATGAACTCGGGCACGTCCATGGCCACGCCACACGTCGCGGCCGCCACACGTCCATCCGCTCATGCCCTGGGCGGGGGGCGAAGGTGCGGGACAGCGTGCGCGCGTGGGATGACGACACCTCCGTGCGCCGCGTGGCCCCCTGGAGCGACGTCCACTACCGCGTGAGCGACGAGTCGCCACGCTGACGCCCAGGGCACCGTGGCCGCGGGCCGGGCGGGCGGCCTCAATGCGGTCCGGCACCTTCCGTGGGGGGTGTCAGCGTCCGCACCACCACCGCGCGACAGGCGCCGCACACCACCCCCGAGCGTTCCCAGTGGACCTGCTCCTCCAGCTCCCGAGGGTCCTCGGGCGCGCGCGCGAGGCGCTCCACCAACGCCTCCAGGGACTCTCCCTCGTCCTCGTCCGACGCGACCTCGACGAGGTCCTGCTCGCCCTGCAGCACCAGGTGGAAGCGGTAGTAGACCTCGCGCGCCGCCAGCTCGCGGCCACACGTCGCGCAGCGCCGGGGAGAAGCCTCCGCGCTCATGTGAGGCTCCGCGCGAGGACTCTCGGTGGAAGCAGCCGGGGCCTCGCCAGGAGCCCGCGGCGGTGCGGGCATCCACGGACACGGTGCCGCTGTCGTCGCGTCAGCGCCCGGTACATCCCATGAATCGTGACGCGCACCGCGCGGGCCGGCAAGCACCAGGACGGGCCACGGGCCCCGCTCCCCTCCGCCGCACCCTGGCAATCCACCACACCGTCCCTGGCAGAGTGCCACGCCCACCCTCCAGGGAACCGTCCTGATTTCATGAGGTTGAAGCGGCACGTCAATTGCTATGGGCTCAAAGCGAGTACCACTCCCTGGCCCCCCGCCCGCCTCAACCATGAGCCATCTCCTCTCCGTGCCCTCGGGGGAGGCGCGTTCCGCGCATTCCTCGCGCGCGCCCCTGTCCCCGCGTCGCGCCCTGCTCGGCGCCCTCCTCCTCTCGCTCTGCGCGTGTCAGCGCACGGCGGCGGACGAGCCGGTGCGAGAGGAGGTCGTGGAGCCCCGGGTCCTCATCGAGGCGATGGACAACGAGCAGCACGTGCTGCGCGGCATCCTCCAGGGGACCACGACCTTCGTGCGCGTCGAGGTCTTCGAGGGAGGCGTGAGCCTGGGTGAGGCCCGGCTGGAGGCCGGGCAGTGGAGCATCCCCTGGAAGCCGACCCATGAGAGCGCGTCCTTGGAGGTCGTCGCCTATGACGCCGCCGGCACGGAGGTCCGCACGCGGCTCGACTTCCAGCGCCTGACGTTCGGCGCGGCCGACAACCTCGTGGCGGCGGAGGCCCTGCTCACGCTGCCCACCGAGTCCGACACGACGACGCACTACACGCTGGACGGCTCGCTGCCCACGCCCACCTCGCCCGAGTACCGGGCGCCGCTCGCCCTGCTGCGCCGCCAGGGCCAGCCCGCGCCGCTCAGCCTCGTCCGCACCAACCCCGCCGAGGCGCCCGAGGAGTGGCGGTGGAGTCCTCCCGAGGGGCCGGTGACGCTGGCCACGGTGGTGCGCATCCAGCGGTACGCGGGCGAGACACCGGTGGGGCCGAGCGAGGCGCGCACCTGGCTCATCGGACAGAAGCCCTACACCCTGCCCGTCCTGTCGCTCGTGACGGACGCCGGGAACTTCTTCGACACGGACCGGGGCATCTACGTCCCCGGCCGCGCCTACGCGGACAACCCTGTCTGGGAAGACACCTGGGGGCACGGCAACTACCGGCAGGATGGCAAGGAGTGGGAGCGCCCCGTGCACGTCGAGTGGTTCGACGAGTCGGGCGCGCCGGTGCTCTCCCAGAACGCGGGCGTGCGCATCCACGGCTCGGGCAGCGCGGCGATGCCGCAGAAGAGCCTGCGCCTGTACGCGAAGGAGGACTACGGCCCGGAGACGTTCCAGGCGTCCTTCTTCCCGGCGCTTCCGCTGAGCGACTTCAAGCGGCTCATCATCCGCACCTCGGGGCAGGACCAGCTCTGGACGAAGCTGCGGGACTGCACGCTCCAGGAGCTGCTGCGCGAGACGACGTCGCTCGCGCTCCAGGCGTGCCGCCCCACCGTGGTGTTCCTCGACGGAGAGTACTGGGGGCTGCACGAGGTGCGCGAGCGCTACGACGAGTACTACCTGGCGGGCCATCACGGCCTCAGCCGGAAGAAGGTCGTCATCCTGGAGGGACCGGGGCTGCTCGACACCGGCGAGGAGGAGGACGTCGAGCCCTATCGCGCGCTGGTGACGTTCGTGAAGGAGCACGACCTCGCCGACCCCGAGGCCTTCGCGTACGTCGAGGCGCGCGTCGACGTGGACGAGTTCATCGACTACCAGGTCGCGCAGCTCTTCCTCGACAACGCCGACTGGCCGCACAACAACGTCAAGTTCTGGCGGTATCGCGACGGCACGCCGGGCGCCACGCGGGCCCCGGGGGATGGGCGGTGGCGGTGGCTGGTCTACGACCTGGACACGGCCGCGCTGAACGGCCCCGAGGTGAACTCGCTGGCGCGCGTGCTCCGCGACGAGTCCCTCCCCGAGGACTCGGTCCTCCTGTTGCGCTCGCTCATGAAGTCGCCCGCGTTCAAGGCGCGCTTCCTCGCCCGCTTCGCCTGGCACCTGGAGACCACCTTCGCGCCGGAGCGGGTGCTCGCGGCGGTGGACCAGGCCGCGGCGAAGCTGGCGCCGGAGATGGGCGAGCACATCGCGCGGTGGCGGCATCCTCGCTCGATGGAGCAGTGGAGCGTGGACGTGGAGGGCCTGCGCGACTTCGCGCGACGGCGCCCCGACATCCTCCGGCGTCAGTTGGAGGAGGAAGTGGTCCCCTATTGACGGGTGCGCCTCGCCGCGCGCCGCGTCGCCACGCGCCCCATGCAACGCCGCCCCGAGCTCGACGCCCTGCGGGGAATCCTCCTCGTCCTGATGACGCTCACGCACCTGCCGACCCGGCTGAACGCGTACAGCAGTCAGCCGCTGGGTTTCATCTCCGCGGCGGAGGGCTTCGTGTTCCTGTCCGCGTTCCTCGTCGGCGTGACGCAGGCCCGCCCGAAGGGCCCCGCGGCGACGATGTGGCGGGGGATGTGGAAACGCGCCCTCAAGGTCTACCGGTACCACGTGGGGCTGCTGGCCTTCGCGTTCGCCGTCATCGGCACGCTGGGCGTGTTCGGAGACCGCCCCGCCATCCGCAACCTGCTCGACTTCTTCCACCGCGAGCCGCTCACCGCGCTCTGGAGCAGCCTGGTGCTGCTCTACTGCCCGCCCCTGCTGGACATCCTCCCGTTGTACGTCGTCCTCCTCGCGCTGACGCCCCTGGTGCTCACGGGCGCGCACCGGTTCGGCTGGGCGCGGATGCTGGTCGTCAGCGGGTTGGTGTGGCTCGCGGCGCAGGTGGGACTGAAGCACGCCCTCTATGACTGGCTGGAGACCTTCCCCGGCTCCCCGGCGCGGTTCGACACGTCGGGGGCGTTCGACCTCTTCGCCTGGCAGTTCCTCTGGGTGGTCGGCGTCTGGCGAGGAGCCCGGCACGCCCGGAGCCCCGCGCCCCCACCGCAGCGCCACAGCGCCTCGAGGTTCGCGGGCGCGCTGGTGCTGTCGGTGGCGTTCCTCCTGGTGCGCTACGAGGCGTTCGGGCTGGGCGTCGTGACGGAGTGGGCGCCCCTCCTCTTCGACAAGTGGACGTTGGGGGCGCTGCGCCTCCTGAACTTCGGGGTCGTCGCGGTGCTCGTCGGTCGGGTCGCGCCCCCGCTGGTCGCGAGGTTGAAGCCCCGGGTGCTCGCGATGCTGGGCAGCGCGTCGCTCCCCGTCTTCGCGACGCACCTGGTGCTCTGCCTCTTGAGCCTCGCGCTCATCAACGAGCACGAGGACCCGCTCGACGGCGTCGAGGAGTTCGCCGTGCTCGTGGTCACCTTCGCGATCATGCTCTTCGTCGCGTTCCGGCATCAGCGGGGCGGGACCGTGCCCCGGTCTGCGCCCCTGCTGACGCCGGGCGAGTGACGCGCCCTAGCGGGCCCGAGGAGGCGCCACGCAGGTGTCACCCAGCGCCACGGACCACGTCTGGACGGCCTGCGTGTCGTCGTAGGCGCTGAAGTACACGCGGGAGCCCACCCGGAAGAACTCCCGGGGGTACGACGAGGACGCCCCCGCGACGATGTCCTTCAACCGGCGCGTGCCGTCGGGGCGGCCATCGCTCACCCAGGGCTCGATGCCAGCCCCCCCGAAGTCGAAGGCGGTGAAGAGCACCAGGTCGTCGGACACGGCGTACACGGGCGAGCCGTACTCGTCCGACAAGCTGAGCGGCCGGCGCAGCAACTGGGTGCCCGCGGCCGTGCCATCCGTCACCCACAACTGGCGGTCCCGGGGCCCCGGGCCGCTGCTGCCGATGGTGACCTCGAAGAACAGCTTCGAGCCCCCCGGCGCCTGGCTGACGTCCTCGATGAACGGGAAGGCCTCCCCCTGCGCGACGTAGTCGTTGGGCAGGGTGACGAACGAGGTCGGGTTCCCGCCCGCGAGCGGCACGCGGTACAGCACCATGTACTGGGTGGCGTAGGACGTCGTCGTGACATAGGCGGACCCGCCCAGCGCCCCGAGGACGTCGATGGCCCGCGAGGCACCGAAGGAGGCCAGGCGCAGCGTGCCCGCCGCCGTGCCGTCCGTCTTCCACAGCTCACGCAGCCCCGAGTCCTCCGTCAGCAGGAACAGGGACAGCGCGCCGGACGTGCGCAGGCCGGAGACGAACGCATCGGGCGAGGAGGTCAGCCGCTTGACCGCGACGGTCCCCGCGGAGGTGCCATCCGAACGCCACAGCCAGGCGCCCCCACCCCGCTCGAAGACGAAGAAGCGCAGCGCCCCTCCCGCGTCGACGGACGCGGAGCCCACCTCCACGTCGGCGCCGAAGTCGCGCACGCGGACCGTCCCCGCGGCCGTCCCGTCCGACACCCACAGCTCGTAGCGCGTGGTCGAACTGGCGTCGTCGTCGATCTCCCGGATGAAGACGAGCGAGTTGCCCACCACGGCGCGGTGAGGCAGGTACGAGCCCTCGGGTCCCGGTGTCAGGTCCTTGACGAAGCGGGTGCCCGCGGCGGTGCCGTCGCTCACCCACAGCTCCTGTCCGTGCGCCGCGTCCGCCGCCTGGAAGAAGAGCTGGGAGGACGCCGCGGTGAGTCGAGCCACCTCGGGGGTCATCGTCCCCTCGGTGACGGGGAAGGACTTCACCTCGGTGGTCCCCCCGCTGGTGCCGTCGCTCTTCCAGAGGGCGCGGCGGCCGTCCTCGAAGTTGGCCGCGAAGAACAGCGTCCCCTGGAAGTCCTCGAACCACCCGGGGCCCCAGGCGAGGTGGGGGACGCCAATCGTGGAGGGAGGGAACACCGTCTTGACCCGCTGGGTGTCCGCCGCCGTCGGGACGCAGACCGCCGCCTCGACCGGAGCGCCGCGCTCCGTCGCCTCCTCTCCGGTGTCCGTCACCCCCTCAGGCAGCGTCCCACCACAACCCGCGCCCATCACCCACAACGACATCACCCATCCGCCGCGCCACGCCATGCAACCCCCTACTGGAGAGACTGGGAGGGAGGGTGTGTCCCCTTGTTCCCAGCGCAATGTGGACGCGAGGCCCACCTTGCTCGGCTGCCTGGACCGACGTGCCGTGCGGTGCGACCCGTACCGCGTCCGGGTAC